>NZ_VZOV01000002.1 GCF_008801915.1 Cupriavidus gilardii | reverse complement strand
CCGGCGGCTCGCGCGCCGCCAGCGCCTCGGCGAGCCGGTTGCTGCGGCGGGGCGGCGGCGCGCCGGCCTCGACGCGCGGCAGCAGCAGCGCGCGCAGCTTGCCTTCCCAGTCGGGGTCGCGCCAGAACAGATCGAAGGCGGCGTCGAACAGCGGCCGCTGATCGGGCCCGGACAGCATCAGCGCGGCCAGCGTGGCATGCACCTCGTCGCGCCGGCCCAGGTCGACGTGCCGCAGCGCCTGCAGCGCGTCGATGGCCTGCGCCGGCGACAGCGGCAGGCCGGCGCCGCGCAGCAGCCGCACGAAATGGGTGATATTGCGCGCCAGCACCGGCAGCACGGGCACGGTACGCTCCGCGGCCGGGCCGTCCGGCGCCGTCGCGGCGGCTGGCGGGCGCGGCGCCACTCAGCGCTCCCCGGCCGGCTCCGTCGGCGTGCCGGCCAGCAGCTCGGCCACCGTTGGCCCGTCGACGCGCGCGAGATCGTCCTGGTATTTGAGCAGCACGCCGAGCGTATCCCGCACCGAGTCGGGATCGAGTTCGGTCACGCCCAACGCAGCCAGTGCGCGGCACCAGTCGATCGCCTCGGCGATGCCGGGCGCCTTGAACAGGTCGATGCCGCGCAACCGTTGCACGAAGTCGATCGCCTGGGTCTGCAGCGCCGCCGCGGCCTCGGGGGCGCGGGCCGCGACGATGTCCAGTTCGCGCTGGCGCTCGGGATAGCCGATCCAGCGATAGAGGCAGCGGCGCTTGAGCGCGTCGTGCACCTCGCGCGTGCGGTTCGACGTGATCACGATCAGCGGCGGGCGCTGCGCGGCGATGCGGCCGATCTCGGGGATCGACACCTGGTATTCGGACAGCACCTCGAGCAGGAAGGCCTCGAACGGTTCGTCGGCGCGGTCGATCTCGTCGATCAGCAGCACGCGCGGCACCGCGGGGGCGGCCGGGTCCGGCAGCAGCGCCTCCAGCAGCGGGCGCTTGAGCAGGAATTCGTCGCGGTACAGCGATTGCGCCTCGGGCCGTTCGCCGCGCGCCTCGGCCAGGCGCAGCGCCATGATCTGGCGCGGATAGTCCCATTCGTACAGCGCGCTGGCGGCGTCGAGCCCTTCGTAGCACTGCAGCCGCAACAGCTTCGTGCCCAGGCCCGTGGCGACCGCCTGCGCCAGCGCGGTCTTGCCGACGCCCGGTTCCCCTTCGAGAAACAGCGGGCGCTGCATCTTCAGCGCGAGGAACAGCACGGTCGCGGTCTCGCGGTCGGCGAAGTATTGCTCGCGCTGGAGCAGCGTCAGGGTCTGGTCGATCGAAGCGGGCAGCATGAAGGCGAGGTCTGGCGAGGTCGGGCCGGGTCGGGTCGGGCTATGGCTGGCGATGGCTGGCGATGGCTGGCGATGGCGGGCGGCGTGCTGATGAACGTGATCCGGTCAGCGGCGGGAGGCCGCGGCGAAACGGCGGACCGGCGAGCCGGCCCGCCGTTTCGCTTCAGGGCGATGGCGAGGAAGTGTGCGGGGACGATTGCCCCAGCGCCTGCTCGACCGCGCGCCCGGCCAGCACCGGGATTAGATGCGCCCGGTACTCGGCGGACCCGTGCAGATCGTCGTTCAGGCCCTCGGTCGGGATCGTCACCGCACGCGCGGCCGCCGCGCTGAAGTCGGCCGACAGCGCCCGCTCCAGCGGCTGGCAGCGGAACACCGCGTCGGCGGCGCCGGTGACGGCAACACGCACGTCGCCGCTCCCATCGCCGCCGGTGCCGAAGCCACGCGCCACCATCACGCCGACCAGCGCAAAGCGCGAGGCCGGGTTGCGGAACTTGACGTAGGCGGCCTGCCGCGGACAAGGGAAGCGCACCGCGGTGATCAGCTCGTCCGGCTCGAGCGCGGTCTCGTACATGCCGACGAAGAAATCGTCGGCGGCGATGCTGCGCCGGTCGGTCACCACGGTGGCGTTCAGGCCGAGCACCGCGGCCGGATAGCAGGCGGCCGGATCGTTGTTGGCGATCGAGCCGCCCAGCGTGCCGAGCGCGCGCACCTGGCGGTCGCCGATGCCGCCGGCCAGCGCCGCCAGCGCCGGCAGCCGGCGCTTGACCTCGGGGTGCGCCTCGACATCGGCGTGCCGCGCGCCGGCGCCGATCACCAGCGTGTCGCCTTCGATGCGGATGTCGCGAATGCCGGGAATGCGGTTGATATCGACCAGCGTCGACGGCGCGGCCAGACGCAGCTTCATCGCGGCGATCAGGCTCTGCCCGCCCGCCACGATCTTCGCATCGGGGTCGCTGCGCAGCAGCGCGGCCGCCGCCTGGACATCGGTCGCGCGTTGGAACTGGAATGCGTACATGGATGTCTCCTCGCGCGTCAGATGGTCCGGGCCGCCGTGGCGGTCTGGTCGGCGGTCTGGCCGGCAGCCGGGGAGGCCCCCAACGCGCCGTCGCCCTGCCGGGCCGCGTGGATCGCCTGCCAGACCCGGTGCGGGGTGGCCGGCATCTGCAGGTCGCTCACGCCCAGCGGCGACAGCGCGTCGATCAGCGCATTGATGAAGGCCGGCGGCGAGCCGATCGCGCCGGCCTCGCCGCAACCCTTGACCCCCAGCGGATTGTGCGTGCACGGCGTGCCCTGCGCGGTCTCGACGGTGAAGTCCGGCAGATCGGCCGCGCGCGGCATCGCGTAGTCCATGTACGAGCCGGTCAGCAGCTGGCCGCTGTCGCCGTCGTAGACGCACTGCTCGAGCATCGCCTGCCCGAGCCCCTGGCCGATGCCGCCGTGCACCTGCCCCTCGACGATCATCGGATTGATGATGTTGCCGAAGTCGTCGACAGCGGTGAACTTGACGACCCGCGTCTCGCCGGTGTCCGGGTCGACCTCCACCTCGCAGACATAGGCGCCCGACGGATAGGTGAAGTTGGTCGGGTCGTAGAACGCGTTCTCGTTCAGGCCGGGCTCGAGCCGGTCCAGCGGGTAGTTGTGCGGCACGTAGGCCGACAGCGCGACCTCGCCGAAGGTCTTGCTGCGGTCGGTGCCGGCCACGCGGAACACGCCGTTGCTGAACTCGATGTCGTCGGCCGATGCCTCGAGCAGATGCGCGGCGATCTGCCTGGCCTTGGCCTCGATCTTGTCGAGCGCCTTGACGATGGCCGAGCCGCCGACCGCCAGCGAGCGCGAGCCGTAGGTGCCCATGCCGAACGGCACGCGGCCGGTGTCGCCGTGCACCACCTCGACCGCGTCGAGCGGAATGCCGAGCCGGTCCGCCACCACCTGCGCGAAGGTCGTTTCGTGTCCCTGGCCGTGGCTGTGCGAGCCGGTGAAGACCGTCACGGTGCCGGTCGGGTGGACGCGGATCTCGCCGACCTCGAACAGGCCGGCGCGCGCGCCGAGCGCGCCGGCGATGTTCGATGGCGCCAGGCCGCATGCCTCGATGTAGCACGAGTAGCCGAGGCCGCGCAGCTTGCCGCGGCGCTGCGCCTCGTCGCGCCGCGCCGGGAAGCCGGCCACGTCGGCCAGTTCCTGCGCGCGCTGCAGGCAGGGCTCGTAGTCGCCGGTGTCGTAGGTCAGCCCGACCGGCGTGGCATAGGGGAAGCTGCGGATGAAGTTGCGCCGGCGCAGTTCGGCCGGATCGATGCCGAGTTCGCGCGCCGCGGTCTCGACCAGGCGCTCGACCACATAGGTCGCCTCGGGACGGCCCGCGCCGCGATAGGCATCGACCGGCGCGGTATTGGTGAACACCGCGGTGACCTCGGCGTAGATCGCCGGGGTCGCGTACTGGCCGGCCAGCAGCGTCGCGTACAGGATGGTCGGTACGCTGGAGGCGAAGGTCGACAGGTAGGCGCCCATGTTGGCGGTCGTGTGGACGCGCATCGCCAGGAACTTGCCGTCGGCATCGAGCGCGAGCTCGGCGCGCGTGACATGGTCGCGGCCGTGGGCGTCGGTCAGGAAGGACTCGGAACGCTCGGCGGTCCACTTGATCGGCCGCTTGACCTTCTTCGACGCCCAGGTCAGCGCGACGTCCTCCGGATACAGGAAGATCTTCGAGCCGAAGCCGCCGCCGACATCGGGCGCGATCACGCGCAGCCGCGATTCCGGCAGCCCCAGCACGAAGGCGCCCATCAGCAGCCGCTCGACGTGCGGGTTCTGGCTGGCGACGTACAACGTATAGCTGTCGTCCTGCCGGTTGTAGCTGGCGTTGACCGCGCGCGGCTCGATCGCATTGGGCACCAGCCGGTTGTTGACGATCTCCAGCGTGGTCACGTGCGCGGCCTTGGCGAACGCGGCATCGGTGGCCGCGCGGTCGCCGTGGCCCCAGACGTAGCAGGTGTTGGCCGGCACGTCGTCGTGCACCAGCGTGGCGGCCGACGTCGCGTCGGCGGTGCGCACTACCGCCGGCAGCTCCTCGTAATCGACCTCGATCTTTTCGGCGGCGTCGCGCGCCTGCTGCAGCGTCTCGGCCACCACCAGCGCGACCTGGTCGCCGACATGGCGGACCTTGCCCTGGGCCAGCACCGGATGCGGGGGCTCCTTCATCGGCGAGCCGTCGATGCTGTGGATCAGCCAGCCGCAGGGCAGGCCGCCGACCTTGTCGGCCGCCATGTCGTCGCCGGTGAAGACGCCGATCACGCCCGGCGAGGCCATCGCCTCGCGCGTGTCGATCGAACGGATGCGCGCATGCGCGTAGGGCGAGCGGACGAAATAGCCGTAGCTCTGCTGCGGCTGCACGATGTCGTCGGTGTACTGGCCGATGCCGGTCAGGTAGCGATAGTCTTCCTTGCGCTTGACGGAGGCGCCGACCAGCCGTGGGGTCTCGGGTGCGTTCATGGCAGGCTCCTCCTTACTCGGCCGCGGCGGGCACGGAGGCGCCGGCCATCGCGGCCTGCCCCTGCTGCACCGCGCGCACGATGTTGTGATAGCCGGTGCAGCGGCACAGGTTGCCGTCCAGATGCGCGCGGATCGTCGCGGCGTCGGCGTTCGGGCGCTCCTGCACCAGCGCGGTCGCGCTCATCACCATGCCGGGCGTGCAGAAGCCGCATTGCAGGCCGTGGCAGTCGCGGAATGCGGCCTGCATCGGATGCAGTTCGCCGTCGGGAGCCAGCCCTTCGATGGTGGTCACCTGGGCACCGTCCGCCTGCACCGCCAGCAGATTGCACGACTTCACCGCCCGGCCATCCAGATGCACGGTGCAGGCGCCGCATTGCGCGGTGTCGCAGCCGACATGGGTGCCGGTCAGGCGCAGCTGTTCACGCAGGAATTGGACGAGAAGGGTGTGGGGTTCGACCTGGGCGTCGACGGTCTTGCCGTTGACGGTCAGGCGGATCGGAATCGCCATGCTGGTCTCCATGTGGGTGGACGCACATGGCCGGCTCCGGACATCCCGCGTGTATCCCGAAAATGCGCGATGACTGCCCGGAACAGGCTACGGCGCGGTGCTGCCGCTTGTTGGAACGCGGCTATTTCGTGATGGTGGTGCAGCGAGTGTTACAGCAACGATGCAGCTAACGATGCAGCGGTCAATCCGGGCGACGGGCGATCCGTCGCGGCCCATCGGCCGTGAACGTTCGGGCCGAAAAGGCTCTAACAGTAAATCACAAATCCCGGGGGTGTGCCATGCGGGTTGCCCCGCTTGGCCGCTTGCTAGAATGGCCGGCCGCGCGAGCCGGCTCGTCCGGCATGACGGCCGGGCCGACGGCCGCCGCTTCGCGCTCCGATCCCTCGACCGAACCACCGCATTCATTGATGGAAGGCCTGATCGACTGGCTGTTCGACACCGCCGCGCTGCCCAAGGTCGGGCTGAGCGCGATCTTCCTCGTCAGCCTGCTGTCGGCGACGCTGCTGCCGGTCGGTTCCGAGCCCGCCGTGTTCGGTTATATCAAGCTCAATCCGGACATGTTCTGGCCAGCGTTGCTGGTGGCCACGGCCGGCAATACTGTCGGCGGCGCGATCGACTGGTGGCTCGGCTACGCGGCCAAGCTCGCCCTGGTGCGCTACCACCTGCGGCGCCAGCATCGCGAGCACGAGCGCGAGCATGCCGAGCACCGCAAGCATCCGCGCAAGCCCCGCAAGCCGCCGCTGGACGCGCGCTACTTCCGCTGGATGCGGCGGCTCGGCCCGAAGACGCTGCTGCTGTCGTGGCTGCCGATGCTTGGTGATCCATTTTGCACATTGGCCGGGTGGCTGCGCTTGCCGTTCTGGCCGAGCCTGGGCTATATGGCGGTCGGCAAGCTGCTGCGCTATCTGGCGATGACCAGCGCGCTGCTGTGGATTCCGGACAGTTTCTGGCAGGGGCTGGGCGACATCATGCGGGGCTGGTTCTAGCGGCCGCGCCCCTGTCCCCTGCGCGGGTATGGGATTGTTGCGCTGCGGCAAAATTGGCCGTTGCAGTACAATCGCGCTTTAGTTGACGACAGGCGCACCGTCCCCGTGCGCCGCATGCCGCGGTCCCGCCCATGAATGCCCCACTCGTGCTCGACGCCAAGCTCGCCGCGCAGGACGCCCCTCCGCGCCTGCGCGAGATCCCCTATAACTACACCTCCTTTTCCGACCGCGAAATCGTGATCCGCCTGCTGGGCGAGGAGGCCTGGCGGATTCTGGACGAGCTGCGCGGCGAGCGCCGCACCGGCCGATCGGCGCGGATGCTGTACGAGGTGCTGGGCGACATCTGGGTGGTCCGCCGCAATCCGTATCTGCAGGACGACCTGCTGGAGAACCCGAAGCGCCGCGAGATGCTGATCTCCGCGCTGCATCACCGGCTGGCCGAGATCGAGAAGCGCCGCGCCGCCGATCGCGCCGAGCACGCCGAGCCGGCCGCCGAGGACCGCTCGCACCGGGTCGAGCAGCTGGTCACCTTCGCCCGGCAGGCCATCGAGGAATTCAAGCGCGAGTTCACCGACGCCTACGAGCTGCGCAAGCGCGCGCTGCGCGTGCTGGGCCGCGTCACGCAGAAGGACAACATCAAGTTCGACGGGCTCTCGCGCGTGTCGCACGTGACCGACGCCACCGACTGGCGCGTCGAATACCCGTTCGTGGTGCTGACCCCCGATACCGAGGAAGAGATCGCCGGGCTGGTCAAGGGCTGCTTCGAACTGGGCCTGACCATCATTCCGCGCGGAGGCGGCACCGGCTATACCGGCGGCGCCGTGCCGCTGACGCCGCTGTCGGCGGTGATCAATACCGAGAAGCTGGAACAGCTCGGACCCGTCGAGCAGACCGAGCTGCCTGGCGTGCAGGGCAAGGTCGCGACGATCTTCTCCGGTGCCGGCGTGGTGACGCGCCGCGTCGCCGACGCGGCCGACAAGGCGGGCCTGGTGTTCGCGGTCGACCCGACCTCGATCGACGCGTCGTGCATCGGCGGCAACGTCGCGATGAACGCCGGCGGCAAGAAGGCCGTGCTGTGGGGCACCGCGCTGGACAACCTGGCCTGGTGGCGCATGGTGGATCCGGAGGGCAACTGGCTCGAGGTCACGCGGCTGGACCACAACCTGGGCAAGATCCACGACGTGCCGGTCGCCACCTTCGAGCTGAAGTGGTTCGACGGCAATCGCGCCCCGGGCGAGAAGCTGCTGCGCAGCGAGACGCTGGCGATCGAGGGCCGCAAGTTCCGCAAGGAAGGGCTCGGCAAAGACGTCACCGACAAGTTCCTGGCCGGGCTGCCGGGCGTGCAGAAGGAAGGCTGCGACGGCATCATCACCAGCGCGCGCTGGATCCTGCATCGGATGCCGCGCCATATCCGCACGGTCTGTCTCGAGTTCTTCGGCCAGGCGCGCGACGCGATTCCGAGCATCGTCGAGATCAAGGACTTCCTCGATATCGAGTCGAAGACGCCGGGCGGCGCGATCCTCGCCGGCCTCGAGCATCTGGACGAGCGCTACCTGCGCGCGGTCGGCTACGCCACCAAGAGCAAGCGCAATGCCTTTCCGAAGATGGTGCTGATCGGCGATATCGTCGGCGACGACGAGAACGCGGTCGCGCGCGCCACCTCGGAAGTGATCCGCATGGCCAACGGCAAGAGCGGCGAGGGCTTCGTCGCGATCAGCCCCGAGGCACGCAAGAAATTCTGGCTCGACCGTTCGCGCACCGCCGCCATCGCGCGCCATACCAACGCCTTCAAGATCAACGAAGACGTGGTGATTCCGCTGAACCGGATGGGCGAATACACCGACGGCATCGAGCGTATCAATATCGAGCTGTCGATCAAGAACAAGCTCAAGCTCGCCGACGAGCTCGAGAGCTTCTTCGCGCGCGGCAACCTGCCGCTGGGCCGCAGCGACGACGCCAACGAGATCCCCAGCGCCGAGCTGCTGGAGGACCGCGTGCAGCAGGCGCTGACGCTGCTGCGCGACGTGCGCGCGCGCTGGATCTATCTGCGCGACAACCTCGACACGCCGCTGACGCAGGCGCGCGCCGCGCTGATCGGCCATGGCCTGGGCCTGCTGGGGCAGGCCTTCGAGGCGCGCCTGATGCAGCAGCCCGATGCCACCGTGTTTCATCTGCTGCAGGACCGCACGATCCGCGTGTCGTGGAAGAACGAGCTGCGCGCCGAACTGCGCAAGATCTTCAACGGCGGCGAATTCAAGCCGATCCTCGACGAGGCGCAGAAGATGCACAAGCAGGTGCTGCGCGGCCGCGTCTTCGTCGCGCTGCACATGCACGCCGGCGACGGCAACGTGCACACCAACATCCCGGTCAACTCCGACGACTACGACATGCTGCAGGACGCCCACAAGGCGGTGGCCCGCATCATGGCGCTGGCGCGTTCGCTCGATGGCGTGATTTCCGGCGAGCACGGCATCGGCATCACCAAGCTGGAGTTCCTGACCGAGGAAGAGATCGGCGACTTCCGCCAGTACAAGCAGCGGGTCGATCCGCAGGGCCGCTTCAACAAGGGCAAGCTGCTGCCCGGCGCCGACCTGCGCAATGCCTATACGCCGTCGTTCGGGCTGATGGGGCACGAGTCGCTGATCATGCAGCAGAGCGACATCGGCGCGATCGCCGACAGCGTCAAGGACTGCCTGCGCTGCGGCAAGTGCAAGCCGGTGTGCGCGACCCACGTGCCGCGCGCCAACCTGCTGTACAGCCCGCGCAACAAGATCCTGGCCACCTCGCTGCTGATCGAGGCCTTCCTGTACGAGGAGCAGACGCGCCGGGGCGTGTCGATCAAGCACTGGGACGAGTTCTCGGACGTGGCCGACCACTGCACCGTCTGCCACAAGTGCGTGACGCCGTGCCCGGTCAAGATCGACTTCGGCGACGTGTCGATGAACATGCGCAACCTGCTGCGCAAGATGGGGCAGAAGAAGTTCAACCCCGGCACCGCGGCGGCGATGTTCTTCCTGAACGCGACCAATCCGCAGACCATCAACATGACCCGCAAGGTCATGATGGACTTGGGCTACAAGGCGCAGCGCGCCGGCAACGAGCTGATGAAGACGCTGGCGCGCAAGCAGACCGCGCATCCGCCCGCGACGGTCGGCAAGCCGCCGGTGCGCGAGCAGGTGATCCACTTCATCAACAAGAAGATGCCGGGCAACCTGCCCAAGAAGACCGCGCGCGCGCTGCTCGATATCGAAGACAACGAGATCGTGCCGATCATCCGCAATCCGAAGGCGACCTCGGTCGAGAGCGAGGCGGTGTTCTACTTCCCGGGCTGCGGCTCGGAGCGCTTGTTCTCGCAGGTGGGCCTGGCCACGCAGGCGATGCTGTGGCACGTCGGCGTGCAGACCGTGCTGCCGCCGGGCTATCTGTGCTGCGGCTATCCGCAGCGCGGCACCGGCCAGTTCGACAAGGCCGAGAAGATCGTCACCGACAACCGGGTGCTGTTCCACCGGGTCGCCAACACGCTGAACTACCTCGACATCAAGACGGTGGTGGTCAGCTGCGGCACCTGCTACGACCAGCTCGCCGGCTATGAATTCGAGAAGATCTTCCCGGGCTGCCGCATCATCGATATCCACGAATATCTGCTGGAGAAGGGCGTCAAGCTCGAGGGCGTGACCGGGGCGCGCTACATGTACCACGACCCCTGCCACACGCCGATCAAGACGATGGACCCGACCAAACTGGTCAACCAGCTGATGGGCGGCAACGGCGAGGCCGGCAACATCGAGAAGAACGAGCGCTGCTGCGGGGAGTCGGGCACGCTGGCGGTCACGCGTCCGGACGTGTCGACGCAGGTCCGCTTCCGCAAGGAAGAGGAAATGCGCAAGGGCGCCGGCAAGCTGCGCGCCGACGGCTTCGACGGCGACGTCAAGATCCTGACCAGCTGCCCGTCCTGCCTGCAGGGCCTGTCGCGCTACAACGAGGATGCCTCGGTGCAGGCCGACTACATCGTGGTCGAGATGGCGCGCCATCTGCTGGGCGAGAACTGGATGCCCGACTACGTCGCCGCGGCCAACGCCGGCGGCATCGAACGGGTGCTGGTGTGAGGGTCCGGCGATGAGCGCGGCGGAGCAGGGCGCGGCCCGCGTGGCGGGTTGCCCGCTGTGCGAGGGCGATGGCGGCGAGCTGGTCTGGCAGGACCCGGGCCGGCGCGCCCGCGTGATCCTGGTCGAGCACGAGCGCTTTCCCGGCTTCTGCCGCGTGGTCTGGCAGGACCACGTGGCCGAGCAGACCGATCTGTCCGAGGGCGACCTGGCCTGGCTGATGCGGCTGGTGGCCCGCGTCGAACGCACCGTGCGCGACGTGATGGCGCCCGACAAGGTCAATCTGGCCGCCTTCGGCAACATGGTGCCGCACCTGCACTGGCATATCATTCCGCGCTATCGCTGGGACACGCACTTCCCCGAGGCGGTCTGGGCCGCGCCGCAGCGCGAGGCGGACGCCGGGCGTATCGAGGCATTGCAGCAGCGGCTGCCGGCGCTGCGCGCGGCGCTCGCCGCGCTGTCAGCCGAGTGAGCGGGCAACGCGTTCTGCTGGTGTGGTGACTGCGCGCAGATCGGGCGCAGATCGGGCGCCGAATGCCCGCCGCATGCCCGCCGTTGCGCCGCGCGGAACCCGGGCGGTTTCCCTGCCGTCTGATGCCTGTTCGCCGTTCCGTGCTGGCCAGCCGTGCCGGCGCGGCCGTTGTTCCTAACGCCTGCCGTCATTCATGTCCACGCCAACCACTGCCACCGTGCCCGGTCCGGCCGTCCCGGCCCGCGAGCTGCAGATCCAGAGCCGCCTGCGCTTTCGCGCGACCTGGGCGCTGATCAAACCGTACTGGAAATCCGAGGACCGCAAGGCCGGGCTCGGCCTGTTGCTGCTGCTGGTGGCGTTGAACCTGGGCATCGTCTACATCAACGTGCTGCTCAACGAGTGGAACCGCGTGTTCTACAACGCGCTCGAGCAGCGCGACTACGCCTCGTTCAAGGAGCTGCTGCTGCGCTTCAGCATGATCGCGGCCTGCTTCATCGTCGCCGCGATCTTCCGCCAGTACTACACGATGATGCTGCAGATGCGCTGGCGGACCTGGATGACCAACCAGTTCCTCGGCAAGTGGCTGGCCTGGCAGGCGTACTACCGCATCGAGCAGACGCACGCGACCGACAACCCCGACCAGCGCCTGGCCGACGATCTGCGGCTGTTTACCGACGGCGCGCTGTCGCTGTCGCTTGGCCTGCTCAATTCGGTCGTCACGCTGGTGTCCTTCGTCGGCATCCTGTGGGCGGTGTCGGGGCCGATCAGCTTCGCGCTGGGCGGCACGACGATGACGATCCCCGGCTATATGGTCTGGTTCGCCGGCGGCTACGCGGTCCTCGGCTCGCTGCTGACGCACTGGATCGGCCGCCCGCTGATCGGCCTGAACTTCCAGCAGGAGCAATACGAGGCGAATTTCCGCTTCTCGCTGGTGCGGCTGCGCGAGAACGCGGAGCCTGTCGCGCTCTATCGCGGCGAGCCGACCGAGCAGGCCGGGCTGCGCGCGCGCTTCGAGCAGATCCGCGTCAACTGGAACCAGCTGATGTTCTATACGCGGCGGCTGACCTTCATCAGCTCGGGCTACGGCCAGTTCGCGATCATCTTCCCGATCCTGGTGGCCGCGCCGCGCTACTTCGCCGGCAAGATGACGCTGGGCGGGCTGATGCAGATGTCGACCGCCTTCGGCCAGGTGCAGGGCGCGCTGTCCTGGTTCGTCGACAACTACGCGACGCTGGTCGGCTGGAAGGCCGCGTCGAACCGCCTGATCGATTTCCAGCAGGCGATCCGCGAGGCCCAGCGGCAGGAACGGCTGCATGACGGCGAGCACGATATCCAGGTCAGCGTCGCCGACGGGCGCGCGGGCGAGCGCGACCGCATCGAGATCGATGCGCTGGCGCTGGCGCTGCCCGTGCTGGGCGGCCCCGGCCTGCCGGTGGTCAAGCGGCCCCTGGTGTCGGCGTTCTCGCTGACGATCGCGCGCGGCGAGCGCTGGCTGGTGACCGGCCCGTCGGGCTGCGGCAAGAGCGTGCTGTTCCGCGCGCTGGCCGGCATCTGGCCGTACGGCAGCGGCTCGGTGGCGATGCCGCCGCCGTCGCGCACGCTGTTCCTGCCGCAGCGCAGCTATCTGCCGGTCGGCACGCTGGCCGACGCGCTGGCCTATCCGCAGGCCGGCGACGTGCATCCGGCGCAGACGCTGCGCGACGCGCTGCGCCGCGCCCAGCTCGGCGCACTGGCCAACCAGCTCGACGTGTTCGACAACTGGGCGCTGCGGCTCTCGCCCGGCGAGCAGCAGCGGCTGGCGTTCGCGCGCGCGCTGCTGTGCAAGCCCGATTTCCTGTTCCTGGACGAGGCGACCAGCGCGCTGGACGAGGAGACCGAGCGCGCGATGTACCAGCTGATGGTCGACGCGCTGCCCGGCGCGGCGATCGTCAGCATCGCGCACCGCAGCACGGTCGCGGCCTTCCACGATCGCCGGCTGCGCTATCTGCCCGAGCGCGGGACGCTGCGGGACGATGCCGCGGACACCGGGGCCGGCGTGCCCCGTCCGGCGCTCGAGGATGGGCAAGGCGGGTCGCGTGCGGTAAGCTATCGGGTCGTACAAGAAGCGTGAACTCGGCCCGCGGGCGTCAACCCCGGCCGGGTCCGCGCCAACACGGCTAGCGCCGACAATCATGGCAGGACTGGAAAAAGATACCCCGCACCCCACCGCGCTGACGGTCCACACGCAATCGCGCGTGCTGGAAATCGGCTTCGACACTGGCGAGAGCTTCCGGCTGCCGTTCGAATACCTGCGGGTCTATTCGCCGTCGGCCGAAGTGCAGGGCCACGGCCCGGGCCAGGAAGTGCTGCAGACCGGCAAGCGCGACGTCAACGTGACCGCGGTCGAGCCGGTCGGCAACTATGCGATCCTGATCCGCTTCTCCGACGGCCACGACAGCGGCATCTATTCGTGGGACCTGCTGTACCGCCTCGGCGTAGAGCAGGACGCGCTGTGGCAGGACTACCTGCGGCGGCTCGAGGCCGCCGGCGCCGACCGCGACACGCCGATGGCCCCCGCCGCGGCGCACGGCCATGGCTGCGGCCATCACTGAGCCGCCGGTCCCACCGACTTCCCTGGATTTCTGGAGCCAGCGATGAGCGAAACCCACTTCGGGTTCGAGAAGGTCGACGAGACCGAGAAGGCCGGCAAGGTCGCCGGCGTGTTCCATTCGGTCGCGTCGAAGTACGACCTGATGAACGACCTGATGTCGGGCGGCATGCACCGGTTGTGGAAGCTGTTCACGATCGCCCAGGCCGGCGTGCGGCCGGGCCAGAAGGTGCTCGACATCGCCGGCGGCACCGGCGACCTGGCCAAGGCATTCGCGCGCCAGGCGGGCCCGACCGGCGAGGTCTGGCTGACCGACATCAACGAATCGATGCTGCGGGTGGGCCGCGACCGGCTGCTGAACGACGGCATCGTGACGCCGACGTGCCTGTGCGACGCCGAGCGGATCCCGTTCCCGGACAATCACTTCGACCTGGTCACCGTGGCCTTCGGCCTGCGCAACATGACCCACAAGGACCGGGCGCTGGCCGAGATGCGGCGCGTGACGAAGCCGGGCGGCAAGGTCATGGTGCTGGAGTTCTCCAAGGTCTGGAAGCCGCTGGAAAAGGCGTATGACGTCTATTCTTTCAAGGTGCTGCCCTGGCTGGGCCAGCGCGTCGCCGGCGACGCCCACAGCTACCGCTACCTGGCCGAGTCGATCCGCATACACCCCGACCAGGATTCGCTTGTGCGGTTGATGGAACAAGCGGGGCTGGAAAACGTCGAATACTTCAACCTGACGGCGGGCGTGGTTGCCTTGCACGTCGGCCGTAAGTACTGAATCAGCGCCGATTGCGGCGCAATAAAAGGGGATAAGGAATCATGTCCAACATTCGCGGAAAATTCCTGGCGGGGTCGCTGGCCGGCATGCTGGCCTTCGGGATGGTGTTCGATGCGGAGGCCAAGCGGATGGGCGGCTCCCGCAGCTTCGGCAAGCAATCGTCCAACGTGACCCAGCAGCGCCAGCAGGCGCCGCAGCAGACGCCGACGCAGCAGCAGGCGCAGCAGCCGGCCCAGCAGGCCGCGCCGGCGACCGCCGGCGCCGGTGCCGCAACGGCCGCCGCGCCGCGCCGCAACTGGGGCGGCATCCTCGGCGGTATCGCCGCCGGCCTGGGCATCGGCTGGCTGCTGTCGCAGTTCGGCCTGGGCGGCGCCGCGCTGACCTTCCTGTCCAACCTGATCCTGATCGCGGCGCTGGCCTTCATCGCGATCTGGCTGATCCGCAAGTTCCGCGGCGGCGCCAAGCGTCCGCAGCCGGCGTATGCCGGCGCGGCCGGCGCCGCCGGTTCGCCGAACGGCCGGACCGACCTGAACCGCGGCGCCTTCGACCGCGGCCAGGAGCCGATGATGCGCGAGCCCGTGCTGCAGCCCTCGGCGCAGCCGGCACTGCAACCGGCCACGGCGGCCGCGGTGGCCGGATCGCAGGGCGTGCAGCCCTGGGGCGTGCCGGCGGACTTCGATACCGAAGCCTTCCTGCGCAACGCCAAGGTGTACTTCGTGCGCCTGCAGGCCGCCTGGGACGCCGGCAATCTCGACGACATCCGCGAGTTCACCACGCCGGAAATGTTTGCCGAGATCAAGATGGACCTGGGCGATCGCGGGGCACAGAGCAACCACACCGACGTGGTGACGCTGGACGCGACGCTGCTGGGCATCGAGTCGACCGACAACCAGCATGTGGCCAGCGTGCGCTTCAGCGGCATGATCCGCGAGAACGAAGGCGAGGCCGCGCAGCCGTTCGCCGAGGTGTGGAACCTGGCGAAGCCGGCCAGCGGCGCCGGCGGCTGGGTGCTGGCCGGGATTCAGCAGGAATCCTGAGCCCGCGGCCGAGTCGCTGCTTGAGCCAAGGCCCGGGTGCGGCGTGATGTGCCCGGCGCTGGCTTAGAATGGAGGCCCACGCGCCAACGCGCGTGGGCCTTTTTCATTGGCGCCGGCCTGGCCGGCGTGGTCCGCACCATCACGCCATGAACACTCTTCCGTCCGCGCTGGCCGGCCCCATCGTCGCCGCGCTCAATCATCTGCTGGAACAGGAGCCGTGGGCGCGCAAGCTGCTGACGCCCTATGCCGGCCGCGTGATCGGCTTCGACGCTGCCGCCTTTGCGATGGCCTTGCGGATCGATGCGCAAGGCATGGTCGCGCTGGCCGCCGCCGACGCGCCGCCGCCGTCTGTGACGATCGCCGTGCCGCTGCAGCAATGGCCGCTGGTGGTGGCCGATGTCGCCGCCGGGGGGCAGGCCGCCGCGATGCGCCATGTGCGGCTGGAGGGCGACGCCGAGCTGGCCAATACCGTGTCGACGCTGGCGCGCAGCCTGCGCTGGGATGCCGCGGAGGATCTGGCGCGGGCCTTGCGTGCCGTGATGGGCGGCACCGTCGGCGACAGCGTCGCGCAGCGGCTGGTCGACGGCGCGCAGCAGGCCCACGCCGGCGCGCTGCGGGTCGGGCGGGCGCTGGTCGAGAACGTGACCGAATATCTGCTGGACGAACAGCCGACGCTGGTCCGCCATGCCGCGCTGGACGATTTCCGTGCCGATGTAGCCGCATTGCGCGACGATCTGGCCAGGCTGGAGAAGCGGCTGGAGCGGCTGGAGCGCGGTGCTGGTCCGGGTGCCGGCCCCGGTGCCGGCCCCGGTGCCGGCGCCGCCCCGCTGCCGTCCGCGCATCGCTGAACGGGCCAGCCGCGCCGAGCGCGGAACCGCTGACAAGAATCCCGCCCGCCGGCGGCAACGACGCGCAACGGCGCGTCCCGATCCGGCCGGCTTACCGACAAGACCTGCATGACCCGTTTCCTGCGCCTCTGCAAGATCGCCTTTGTCATCTTCTACTACGGCCTGGACGAGCTGGTGCTGTCCGGTTTCCAGAACCGGCATATCCGCCTGCTGGTCAGGGTCATCACGATCGGACGCAAGCTCGACACCGTGCCGCGCGGCGTGCGGCTGCGGCTGGCGCTGACGCGGCTGGGGCCGATCTTCGTCAAGTTCGGCCAGGTGCTGTCGACCCGGCGCGACCTGCTGCCGGCCGACATCGCCGACGAACTGGCGCTGCTGCAGGACCAGGTGCCGCCGTTCGATCCGGCCGTCGCGGTCGCCATCATCGAGCGCTCGCTGGGCCGGCCGCTGACGCAGCTGTTCGAGACCTTCGAGCACCAGCCGGTCGCCAGCGCGTCGATCGCGCAGGTGCATTTCGCCACGCTGAAGGCCGGCCCGTATCGCGGCCGCGAGGTCGCGGTCAAGGTGCTGCGGCCCGGCATGCTGCCGGTGATCGACAGCGACCTGGCGCTGATGCGCGATGTCGCGGTCTGGATCGAGCGGGTCTCGGCCGACGGCAAGCGGCTCAAGCCGCGCGAGGTGGTCGCCGAGTTCGACAAGTACCTGCATGACGAGCTCGATCTGATGATCGAGGCGGCCAACGCCAGCCAGCTGCGCCGCAACTTCCAGGACACCGAGCTGCTGCTGGTGCCCGAAGTGTTCTGGGACTTCTGCAGCAGCGAGGTGTTCGTGATGGAGCGGATGCACGGCATCCCGATCTCGCGCACCGAATCGCTGAAGGCCGCCGGCGTCGACCTGCACCGGCTGGCGGAGGAGGGCGTCGAGATCTTCTTCACGCAGGTGTTCCGCGACGGCTTCTTCCACGCCGACATGCACCCCGGCAACATCCTGGTGTCGGTGCAGCCCGAGACCTTCGGCCGCTATATCGCGCTGGACTTCGGCATCGTCGGCGCGCTGTCCGAGTTCGACAAGAACTACCTGGCGCAGAACTTCATCGCCTTCTTCCGCCGCGACTACCATCGCGTCGCGCTGTTGCACGTCGAGTCGGGCTGGGTACCGCCGCAGACCCGGGTCGAGGAGCTCGAGAGCGCGGTGCGCGCCTGCTGCGAGCCGTACTTCGACAAGCCGCTGAAGGAGATCTCGCTGGGCATGGTGCTGATGCGGCTGTTCCAGACCTCGCGCCGCTTCAACGTCGAGATCCAGCCGCAGCTGGTGCTGCTGCAGAAGACGCTGCTCAATATCGAAGGGCTTGGCCGCCAGCTGGACCCGGACCTCGATCTGTGGAAGACCGCCAAGCCCTACCTGGAGCGCTGGATGCACGAGCAGGTCGGCTGGCGCGGCGCCTGGGAGCGCATCCAGGTCGAGGCGCCGCAATGGGCCAAGATGCTGCCCGACTTTCCCCGCCTGGCGCATCAGTTCCTGGAACGCCGCGCGCTGGTCAACAACAGCCAGCAGGACCGCCTGCTGGCGGCGCTGGTGGTCGAGCAGCGCCGCACCAACCGGATGCTGGCGATCGGGCTGCTGCTGATCGGCGCCGTGGCCATCGCGGTGGCGGCGACGCAGCTGGTCGACTGGCTCGGTTGAGGGATTGGCCGAGGGGCGGCCTGCCGCCGTCGCCGGTCCAACCCGCTTCGATGTCCCGCGCGGCTGCCGATTTTTTTGGCAGCGCGCGCTTGTATCGCCGCTTGCATCGCTATAATCCGCGTTTTGATTCGGCTACGACCGCAGGCCAGTGCTCGTCCCAGGGCACCCGATCCGCCACCCACGCGGCCCCGACCGATGAATTGGACTGCGGACGCGCGCATGATCTTGCCGCCGTCCGCCATTCGGTTTCTTGGCCCCTGGGCTCTTTGGGATAGGGCAGCAGCATGCTGATCTGGTTCGTCATCATCTACTGGGTAATCTCGGTCGGCATCGGCCTGTGGGCCGCGCTGCGCGTGCGCAACACGACCGACTTCGCCGTGGCGGGCCGCAGCCTGCCGTTCTACGTGGTCACCGCGACCGTGTTCGCGACCTGGTTCGGCTCCGAGACCGTGCTCGGCATCCCGGCGGTATTCCTGAAGGAAGGGCTGTCCGGCGTGGTGTCCGACCCCTTCGGCTCGTCGCTGTGCCTGATCCTGGTCGGCCTGTTCTTCGCCCGTCCGCTGTACCGGATGAACCTGCTGACGATCGGCGACTACTACCACAACCGCTATGGGCGGCTGGCCGAGATCCTGACCACGCTGTGCATCGTGGTGTCCTACCTGGGCTGGGTCGCGGCGCAGATCAAGGCGCTGGGTCTGGTGTTCTACACGGTCTCGGACGGCGCGCTGTCGCAGGACGCCGGCATGATGATCGGCGCGGCCAGCGTGCTGATCTACACGCTGTTCGGCGGCATGTGGTCGGTGGCGATCACCGACTTCATCCAGATGATCATCATCGTGATCGGCATGCTGTATATCGGCTACGAGGTCAGCGGCCAGGCCGGCGGCGTGTCGGCGGTGGTGTCGCACGCGGCGGCGGCGGGCAAGCTCGAATTCCTGCCCGAACTCGACCTGATCCAGATCATCGGCTTTGCCGCCGCGCTGTTTACGATGATGCTCGGCTCGATCCCGCAGCAGGACGTGTTCCAGCGGGTCACGTCGTCGCGCACCGAGCAGATCGCCGGCCGCGCCTCGGTGCTGGGCGGCGTGCTGTACTTCTGCTTCGCCTTCATCCCGATGTTCCTGGCGTATTCGGCCACGCTGATCGATCCGGCGATGGTGCAGCGCTACATCGATACCGATTCGCAACTGATCCTGCCGACGCTGATCCTGGACCACGCCCCGCTGTTCGCTCAGGTGATGTTCTTCGGCGCGCTGCTGTCGGCGATCAAGAGCTGCGCGTCGGCCACGCTGCTGGCGCCGTCGGTGACCTTCGCCGAGAACATCCTGCGGCCGTACTTCCGCCATCTGGACGACAGGCGCTTCCTGCGGGTGATGCAGGCGGTCGTGCTGGTGTTCACCACGCTGGTCACGCTGTTCGCGCTGAACTCGCACCTGTCGATCTTCCACATGGTCGAGAATGCCTACAAGGTCACGCTGGTGTCGTCGTTCGTGCCGCTCGCGTTCGGCCTGTTCTGGAAGCGCGCCACGCGCCAGGGCGGCCTGGCGGCGATCCTGCTCGGCCTGAGCTCGTGGCTGGTCTGCGAGATCGCCTTCGCCGACGCCGCGGTGCCGCCGCAGATGGTGGGCCTGCTGTTCTCGCTCGGCGGCATGCTGGTCGGCTCGCTGCTGCCGCAGTGGATCGGCGACCGCCCGCCGGTCAAGGAAGTGCATATCGCCTGATTGGCGGCCCGAAAGGGCTGCCGCGCGGCCAGATTGCGCCCCGGCCGCCAATCGGCCGGTCTGCGGCCCAGGCCGGCCGCTTTTCCGGCGGCAACGGCGTCCAAACGGTTTATAATTCAAGGCTTTGCATGGCCGGACGGTGGCGGGCGACAGCCTGGAACGCCGCGCCGGCCGCGCGCGTTGATTTCCATTGATTTTTTGTCGACCCCTTTGTTGATCCCTTGTTGACCCAATGGGGATCTCCCGGAGAACCACAATGCCGATCTATGCCTACCGTTGCGACGCCTGCGGCCATGGGCGCGATGTGCTGCAGAAAATGAGCGATGCCCCGCTCACCGACTGCCCATCCTGCAATACGGCGGGGGCCTTCAAGAAGCAGCTGACCGCAGCCGGGTTCCAGCTCAAGGGTTCTGGCTGGTACGTGACCGACTTCCGCGGTGGCAACAGCGGCAGCGCCGGCGCCAGCTCGGGCGCGTCCGCCGGCACCGGCGACGCCGGCGCCGCCAAGCCGGCCGAGACGTCGGCGTCCGCCAGCGGGGCGAGCGCGGCCGGCGGCTGCGGCAGCGCCTGCGCCTGCCACTGAACCAGGAAGGAACGTGGCAACCAACAAGAAAACTTCCGCACTGAAGACCTGGTTCCTGACCGGCCTGCTGGTGCTGGTACCGCTGGGCATCACGCTGTGGGTGCTCAGCCTGATCATCGGCACGATGGACCAGAGCCTCGCGCTGCTGCCCGAGGCCTGGCAGTTCGACCGCCAGCTGTTCGGCATGCGCGTGCCCGGCCTGGGCGCGATCCTGACGCTGCTGTTCATCCTGCTGGTCGGCGTGCTGGCGCACAACTTCATCGGCCAGCGCCTGGTGCGCTGGTGGGAAGCGCTGCTGCACCATATCCCGGTGGTCGGCCCGATCTATTCCAGCGTCAAGCAGGTCTCCGACACGCTGCTGTCCTCGTCGGGCAACGCGTTCCGCAAGGCGCTGCTGGTGCAGTACCCGCGCGAGGGCTCGTGGACGATCGCCTTCCTGACCGGCCGGCCCGGCGGCGACGTGCAGAACCACCTGCAGGGCGAATACGTCAGCGTCTACGTGCCGACCACGCCGAATCCGACCTCGGGCTTCTTCCTGATGATGCCCAAGGCCGACACCATCGAGCTCGACATGACCGTCGATGCCGCCCTGAAATACATCGTGTCGATGGGTGTGGTCGCGCCGGCCGAGCTGCCGCGCAAGGCCGCGCCGAACCGCGCCGCCGGCTCCGCTGCGGGCCCCACTGCCGGCGTCTCCGCCGCCGACCCATCGCACTCCAATTGACCGCGGGCCGCCCGAGCGCGGCCGCGCCTTACCGGGAATTTCTCCTATGTCCTCCATGCGAACTCACTACTGCGGTCTCGTGACCGAACAACTGACTGGCCAGGAAGTGGCCCTGACCGGCTGGGTGCAACGGCGCCGCGACCACGGCGGCGTGATCTTCATCGACCTGCGCGATCGCGAAGGGCTGGTGCAGGTCGTCTGCGATCCGGACCGCCCCGAAATGTTCAAGGTCGCCGAGGACATCCGCAACGAGTTCTGCATCCGCGTGACCGGCAAGGTGCGCGCGCGCCCGGCCGGCACCGAGAACGCCAACCTGACCTCGGGCAAGATCGAGGTGCTGTGCCACGAGCTGACCGTGCTGAACCCGTCGGTCACGCCGCCGTTCCAGCTCGACGACGACAACCTGTCGGAGACCACGCGCCTGACGCACCGCGTGCTGGACCTGCGCCGCCCGCAGATGCAGTACAACCTGCGCCTGCGCTACAAGGTCGCGATGGAAGTGCGCAAGTACCTGGACGAGCAGGGCTTCATCGACATCGAGACGCCGATGCTGGGCAAGAGCACGCCGGAAGGCGCGCGCGACTACCTGGTGCCGTCGCGGGTCAACCCGGGCCACTTCTTCGCGCTGCCGCAGTCGCCGCAGCTGTTCAAGCAGATGCTGATGGTGTCGGGGTTCGATCGCTACTACCAGATCACCAAGTGCTTCCGCGACGAGGACCTGCGCGCCGACCGCCAGCCCGAATTCACGCAGATCGACTGCGAGACCTCGTTCCTGACCGAGCAGGACATCCGCGACCTGTTCGAGAACATGATCCGCACGGTGTTCAAGAACACCATCGGCGTGGCGCTCGACGACAAGTTCCCGGTGATGGAATTCCGCGAGGCGATGGCCCGCTTCGGCTCGGACAAGCCGGACCTGCGCGTCAAGCTCGAATTCACCGAGCTGACCGAGGTCATGAAGGACGTCGACTTCAAGGTGTTCTCGGGTCCGGCCAACAGCGACAACGGCCGCGTGGTCGCGCTGCGCGTGCCCGGCGGCGGCCAGATCTCGCGCGGCGAGATCGATGCCTATACGCAATTCGTCGCGATCTACGGCGCCAAGGGCCTGGCCTGGATCAAGGTCAACGAAGTGGCCAAGGGCCGCGACGGCCTGCAGTCGCCGATCGTCAAGAACCTGCATGACGCCGCGATCGCCGAGATCCTGAAGCGCTCGGGCGCGCAGGATGGCGACATCCTGTTCTTCGGCGCCGACAAGGCCAAGGTCGTCAATGACGCGATGGGCGCGCTGCGCCTGAAGATCGGCCACTCGGAATTCGGCAAGGCCAACGGCCTGTTCGAGGACGCGTGGAAGCCGCTGTGGGTCGTCGACTTCCCGATGTTCGAGTACGACGAGGAAGACGCCCGCTGGGTCGCGATGCACCACCCGTTCACCAGCCCGAAGGACGAGCATCTGGAATACCTGGCCACCGATCCGGGCAAGTGCATCGCCAAGGCCTACGACATGGTGCTCAACGGCTGGGAAATCGGCGGCGGCTCGGTGCGGATCTATCGCGAGGACGTGCAGAGCAAGGTGTTCCGCGCGCTGAAGATCAACGAGGAAGAGGCGCGCGCCAAGTTCGGCTATCTGCTGGACGCGCTGCAGTACGGCGCGCCCCCGCATGGCGGCATCGCCTTCGGCCTGGACCGCATCGTCACGATGATGGCCGGCGCCGATTCGATCCGCGACGTGATCGCGTTCCCGAAGACCCAGCGCGCGCAGGATCTGCTGACGCAGGCGCCGAGCTCGGTCGACGAGAAGCAGCTGCGCGAGCTGCATATCCGGCTGCGCACGCCCGAGCCGAAGGCTTCGGCGTGATGCCGCTGGCGCGCTAGCGACAGAGACGACGGCCGTGCGCGAGCGCGGCCGTTTTTTGTTTGTGTAGGCTGGGGAGGGCGATCGAGGTTTCCAATTGTTTCCCGTGGGAACGATCGGCCACCTCGCTGGGTCATCCATCGGGCTGCCCCCGGCAGCAGCGCCTGACAACGGAGAACAAAGGTGACACTGGATATCGAACTGATCCGCCAATTCCTGCTGCAGCATGCGGAGACGATCCTGACCTGGCTGGTGGCCGGGCTGGTGATGATGCTGCTGGCGCGCTTCGAGCTGCGCCGCGCGGTGCGCAAGTCCGCGCAGGCGATGTCGGAATCGGTGGCGACCACGGTGGCCGCCTGCGTTCCCGATATCGCGCATGCGGCGCAGGTCGGCAGCGCGGCGGCCGAGGGCGGTGCGGTGCAGATGCAGCGCGCCGAGGCGCTGCGGCGCGTGGCGCTGGACACCGTGGCGGCGGTGATGGCGCGCGGGCGCTGGCTCGAGGAAGTCGGCAACCTGCGCCTGCCGGAAGATGCGTTGCTGCCGGGCCGACGCGGCAGCGGTGCCGATCCGCTGCTGGTGGTCGCGCCGCAGCCCGTGGTGCAGGCCTACCTGGCCGCGCAGCGGACCTTCGAGACGATGGCCGCGCAACTGCAGGCCCGCCGCCGCGATGCGCTGGCGCTGCAGGACGCGGCGCAGGCGCTGGTGGCCGAGGCCGCGCAGATCGAGCAGGAGACCGCCAGCATCGTGCTGCGCTTCGAACAGGTGAACGCCCAGGCCGCGCAGGCGCCGCAAGGCGAGGGTGGCGACTACCAGCGCTTCCTGATCCAGAAGTACCACGCGCTGGGCCAGCGCGAGAAGGAAGTCGCGCAGGCCCGCACCGAAATGCAGGCGCGCGCCGCCCAGGCCGCCGAGGCGCTGGCGACCGAGGCCCACGCCGCCGCGGCGCGCTACACCGAATCGCTGGCGCCGCTGATGCAGCAGCTGCGCGCCGCCTGGGGCCACGGCGACTCGCCGGACGTGTTCGACAGCTGGGTGCGCGAAGCTTCCGTCCGCGAAGAGCGGGCCTGAACGGGGGCAATGGGCATGGGCGCCTTACCAGTGCCCATGCCATCACATCATCCCCACGCCTCCAGGGCTTGTCGGACTAAGCCCGGTGGCGCCATCAGGCAACTGCGTTAAGCTTGTCAGCCTGTTCCCGTCCGATCCCATGCCCTACAAGATTCCCGAATCCGTGCTGGTCGTGATCCATACGGCCGATCTGCAGGTCCTGCTGCTGGAGCGGGCCGACCGTCCCGGCTTCTGGCAATCGGTCACCGGCAGTCTCGATACCCCCGACGAACCCCTGGCATTGACCGCCGCCCGCGAGGTGGCCGAGGAGACCGGCATCGTCGCCAGCGAGCACCGCTTGCAGGACTGGGGCCACCACATCGAGTACGAGATCTACCCCGAATGGCGCCATCGCTACGCGCCCGGCGTCACGCGCAATGTCGAGCACTGGTTCGGCCTGTGCGTCGACCGGCCGCTGCCGGTCACGCTGGCGCCGCGCGAGCATCTGCAATCGGTCTGGCTGCCGTGGGAGCAGGCGGCCGCGCGCTGCTTCTCGTCGAGCAATGCCGAAGCGGTCCGCCAGCTGGCCTGGCGCGCCGCGGCCGGGGCGACTGCCTGTGCGGCAGGCGCCGTTGGCCCCGTCGCCATCGCGGACGCCGGCCAGTCCGGAGGGCCGCGATGAAGTTGCGCGTGGTCACCTACAACATCCACAAGGGACTGACCGGCTTCGCGCGCCGCCCGCGCATCCAGCATGTGCGCGACGGCCTGCAGACGGTCGACGCCGACATCGTCTTCCTGCAGGAAGTGCAGGACCGCAACGACCGCCTGGTGGCCGCCGCGCTGTTCGATTCCGACTACACGCAGCTGAACTACCTGGCGACCGATGCCTATCCGCATTCGGTCTATGGCCGCAACGCGGTCTATGACCACGGCCACCACGGCAACGCGATCCTGTCGCGCCATCCGATCCTGATGTCGGAGAACCTCGATATCTCGGACCATCGCTTCGAGCAGCGCGGGCTGCTGCATGCGGTGGCCGACATCCATGGCATCGAGGCGCATCTGATCTGCGTGCATTTCGGCCTGTTCGCGCGCAGCCGCGCGCGCCAGGCCGAGGCGCTGGTCGAACGGGTGCGCAACGTGGTGCCGGCCGACGCGCCGCTGGTGATCGCCGGCGACTTCAACGACTGGAACCACCGGCTCGACGCGCTGATCTGCAATACGCTGGGCGCGCTGGAGGCCTCGCATGCGCGCGGTTCTCGGCTGCATACCTTTCCGAGCCATATGCCGTGGTGGCAGCTCGACCGCATCTACGTGCGCGGCTTCGAGATCGAGCGCGCCCGCGTGCTGACCGGCCGCGACTGGGCGCAGCGCTCGGACCACGTGCCGCTGGTCGCCGAGCTGGCGCGGCCGCAGGTACCCGAGGTCAATCCGCGGCACAGCGACGAGACGGCGGGCGCGGCCGGCTAGCCGCCCGGTTCGCTGGCCCGGCGGCGAAGCCGCGCTACCGCTTTCACCACAGCTACAGCCCGGCCTGCTCCCGCACGAAGGCCTCGATGGCGTCGATCCGGTTCAGGTCGAGCACTGGCAGCCGGGTCAGCGCGGCCACCTGCTCGGGGTCGTCCGTGGCGACGCCGACGATGCCGGGCACGTCGGGCCACAGCGGCGGCCGGCCATGGCCGGGACGATAGACCTCTAGCTTGGGCACGTCGCTGTGCTTGTATCCCTCGACCAGAACCAGGTCGGTATCGGCCGGCAGCACCGCCAGCGCGTCGGCCAGTTCGGGCGACGGCGCGCCCTGCGCGTAGCGGCGCATCAGCGTCAGATGGCGTGCGCCGACCAGCACCACATTGGCACAGCCGGCCTCGCGCATGCGCCACGAATCCTTGCCCGGGGTGTCGGGGTCGAATCCGTGATGGGTATGTTTGACGCCGGCCACGCGCAGGCCGGCGCCGACGAAGCGGGGGATCAACTGGTCCAGCAAGGTGGTCTTGCCGCTGCCGGAGGTGCCGGCGATACCGAAAACCTTCACGATCGAATCAGCTCAGTGCGCGGGGGCGAGGGTGGGACGATGTCGTGGACGAGGCTGTCAACGCAGACGCCAACGAAGTCGGGAAGACAGTCGGGAACAAAGTCGGGAATAAAGCGCGACGATAGCAGAGTCGGGCCGCGCCCGTCCGTCCCGTTCCGCCTGCCCCGCGCCGGACCCGATGCCTGGTTCGACATCCCGCGCCGCTGCGCGCCGGGTGGCGTTTCCGCCGCCAGGTGACCGATAATGCCGTCATGTCCTTGCCCGAGAGCCCAAGCGAATCCGTCCGCTCTTCCATGACCGCCGTCGCCCATGCGGTGGAAGGCACGACGGAGGCGGCCGCCGCCACGACCCTCGACGCGCGCCACGGGTCCCGCCTGCTGCGCGGCGGGCCCGGCCGTCCGGTGGGCGGCAATCGTGTCGAACTGCTGCGCGGCGGCGCCGACTACTTTCCCGCGCTGATCGCCGCGATCGACCAGGCGGTGCTGTCGGTCTCGCTGGAGACCTATATCTATGCCGACGACGAGGTCGGCCAGGCCGTCGCCGACGCGCTGCTGCGCGCGGTCGAGCGCGGCGTGCGCGTGCACCTGCTGGTCGACGGCTTCGGCGCGGGCGACATGCCGGCGGCGCTGGTCGAGCGGCTGGAGCGGGGTGGCGTCAGGCTGCGCGTCTACCGGCCGCTGCGTGGCTTCCGGCTGGCGCGCCGGCATCTGCGCCGGCTGCACCGCAAGCTGGCGGTGATCGACCGGCGCGTCGCCTTCGTCGGCGGCATCAACATCATCGACGATCACAATCACGGCCCCTTCGACGAGGCCCAGCTCGGTCCGCGCTACGACTTCGCGGTGCGGGTCACCGGTCCGCTCGCGAGCCAGATCGCGCTGACGGCGGAGCGGCTGTGGTGGCGGCTCGCGCTGCGCGGCGAGATGCAGGGCGGCGGACTGGCCGGCGGCCTGTCGGGCCTGGCCGGCGAGTTCCCTTTGCCGCCGGGTCCGCTGCCCGCGCCCGCCGACGGCGGCGGCGGCGTGCGGGCGGCACTGCTGCTGCGCGACAACCTGCGCAATCGCCGCACCATCGAGCGCGCCTATCTGCAGGCGCTGGGCGCAGCGCGGCACGATGTGATCATCGCCAACGCCTATTTCCTGCCCGGGGCCAAGATGCGGCGCGCGCTGCTGGCCTGCCGCCGGCGCGGGGTGCGCGTGCGGCTGCTGCTGCAGGGCATGGTCGAGTACCGGCTGCAGCATTACGCGACCCACGCGCTGTACGCGACGCTGCTCGAGGCCGGCGTCGAGATCCACGAGTACGCCGAGAGCTTCCTGCACGCCAAGGTCGCGGTGGTCGACGACAGCTGGGCGACGGTCGGCTCCAGCAACATGGATCCGTTCAGCCTGCTGCTGGCGCGCGAGGCCAATGTCGCGGTCTACGACGAGGCCTTTGCCGCCAGGCTGCGCGACGAGCTGGAGTGCGCGATCGCACAGCGCAGCGCACCGGTCGTGCCCGAGGACCATGCCCGCCGCGGACGCCTGCGCCGCTGCCTGGACTGGATGGCCTACATGCTGTTGCGCTTCGGCGTCATGGTCGCCGGGGCCGCGGGCCGCTACTGAAACGTGACATGCCGGTGCTGCCTTGCGGCAAAATGCGGCGCGCACCGGCACCTCGGCCTCGCCGCCGATGCCCACTGCCGGATGTTGCACCGCAGTTCGGCCGACGAGCGGTTTAGAAACGAAGGTCTAATTAAAAACTTGATAGCGGCAGGCGCGGCCAGAATAATCTGAACGACCGTTCTTTTTTGGCTTAGACTGCGTGCATTCGCCGCCTGGCCCGCTCTACCGGGCGGGCCGGCGGCGATCGACATCACAGGCCAGGGCCAAGCGCGGCATCGCGAACCGATGCCGCAAAAAGTACGGAGAAAAATCATGCGACACCAGTCAGCCCGTCTCGAATCCGCCGCCAACGCGACTCCCACCCCGATGCGCAAGGGGGAGATGACGCGCGTGGCGATTCTCGACGCCGCACTGGAATTGTCGTCCCGCGACGGACTCGAAGGTTTGACGATCGGTCTGCTCGCGGAACGCATGCAAATGAGCAAGAGCGGCGTGTTCGCGCATTTCGGTTCGCGCGAAGACCTGCAGGTGGAGGTGGTGCGCGAGTATCACCGCCGGTTCGAGCAGGAGGTCTTCTATCCCTCGCTGAACGAGCCGCGCGGTCTGCCGCGGCTGTGGTCGATGGTGCGTCGCTGGATGGAAAAACGGATCCAGGAAGTCACCACCGGCTGCATCTACATCAGCGGGGCGGTCGAATACGATGACCGCGCGGAAAGCCCGGTGCGGGACGAGCTGATCAAGAGCGTCACGATCTGGCGGGCCGCGCTGACACGCGCGATCGAACAGGCCAAGGAAGAAGGCCATCTGCGCGCGGACTGCGATCCGCGGCTGATGCTGTTCGAGATGTACAGCCTCGAACTGGGGCTGCATCACGACGCCCGCTTCCTGCGCCTGCCCGACAGCGCCGAGCTTGCCATGGTCGCGCTCAACAAGCTGATTCAGTCCTACCGTACCTGATGCCGCCGCAGGCATGGCGTGCTTGACAGCACCAGCGGCGCGGCGGCTTCGCCAACTCCAAGGAGATCTTGATGGGCCAGTACACCGCTCCGCTGCGCGACATGCAATTCGTGCTGCACGAACTGCTCGGCGTCGAGGCCGAGCTCAAGGCGATGCCGCCGCACGCCGACATCGACGCGGACACCATCAACCAGGTCATCGAGGAAGCCGGCAAGTTTTGCTCGGAAGTCATTTTCCCGTTGAACCAGAGCGGCGACCGCGAGGGCTGCACCCACCACGGCGACGGCGTCGTGACCGCGCCGACCGGCTTCAAGGAAGCCTACCGGCAGTACGTCGAGGCCGGCTGGCCGGCGCTGGCCTGCGATCCCGAATTCGGCGGCCAGGGCCTGCCGATCCTGGTCAACAACGCGCTGTTCGAGATGCTGAACTCGGCGAACCAGGCCTGGACCATGTATCCCGGCCTGTCGCACGGCGCCTACGAGGCGCTGCACGCCCACGGCACGCCCGAGCTGCAGCAGCGCTACCTGCCCAAGCTGGTGTCGGGCGAATGGACCGGCACGATGTGCCTGACCGAGCCGCACTGCGGCACCGACCTGGGCATCCTGCGCACCAGGGCCGAACCGCTGGACGACGGCTCGTACAGCCTGACCGGCACCAAGATCTTCATCTCGGCCGGCGAACACGACCTGTCGGCCAACATCATCCACCTGGTTCTGGCGCGCCTGCCTGACGCGCCGCAGGGTACCAAGGGCATCTCGCTGTTCGTGGTGCCGAAGTTCATCCCCGATGCCGACGGCAATCCGGGCGAGCGCAACGGCATCGTCTGCGGCTCGATCGAGCACAAGATGGGCATCCACGGCAACGCCACCTGCGTGATGAACCTGGACGGCGCGCGCGGCTGGCTGGTCGGCGAGCCCAACAAGGGCCTGAACGCGATGTTCGTGATGATGAACGCCGCGCGGCTCGGCGTCGGCATGCAGGGCCTGGGCCTGACCGAGGTCGCCTACCAGAACTCGGTGGCCTACGCGAAGGAACGGCTGCAGATGCGTTCGCTGACCGGGCCGAAGGCACCGGACAAGCCGGCCGATCCGATCATCGTGCATCCGGACGTGCGCCGCATGCTGCTGACGCAGAAGGCCTTCGCCGAAGGCGGCCGCGCGTTCAGCTACTGGACCGCGCTGCAGATCGACCGCGAGCTGTCGCACCCGGACGAGGCCGTGCGCAAGCAGGCCGGCGACCTGGTCGCGCTGCTGACGCCGGTGATCAAGGCCTTCCTGACCGACAACGCGTTCATCGCCACCAATGAAGGGATGCAGGTGTTCGGCGGCCACGGCTATATCTCCGAATGGGGCATGGAGCAGTACGTGCGCGATGCCCGCATCAACATGATCTACGAGGGCACCAACACGATCCAGGCGCTGGACCTGCTGGGCCGCAAGATCCTCGGCGACATGGGCGCGAAGATGAAGGCCTTCGGCAAGATCGTGCAGGAGTTCGTCGAGGCCGAGGGCACCGACGAGGCGATGCAGGAGTTCGTCAATCCGCTGGCGGACCTGGGCGACAAGGTGCAGAAGCTGACGATGGAGATCGGCATGAAGGCGATGGCCAATCCCGACGAGGTCGGCGCCGCCGCGGTGCCGTACCTGCGCGTGGTCGGCCACCTGGTGTTGGCCTACTTCTGGGCCCGGATGGCCAAGATCGCGCTGGAGAAGCAGGACAGCGGCGACAAGTTCTACACCGCCAAGCTGGCCACCGCGCGCTTCTATTTCGCCAAGCTGCTGCCGGAGACCGCCGCGCAGATCCGCATGGCGCGCGCCGGCGCCGCGCCGCTGATGGCGCTGGACGCGGAATTGTTCTGAGGCACTGAAAACACTCTGTCGGTTTCCCTCTCCCTCCCTTTGGGAGAGGGGCAGGGGAGAGGGCAGCGGCGGCAGCGTGCGGTATCGCCGGTATTGCCGCCGCATGCCCTCTTCCCCAACCCCCCTCCCGCACGCGGGAGAGGGGAGAAAACCGAGGGGCACTCATCATTTCAACGCTCATCTCCAAGGAGCGCGCATGTCCAATTTCATCGTCAAGAAAGTCGCCGTGCTGGGTGCCGGCGTCATGGGCGCGCAGATCGCGGCCCACCTCGTCAATGCCCGCGTGCCGGTGGTGCTGTTCGACCTGCCGGCCAAGGAAGGCCCGAAGAACGGCATCGTGCTGCGGGCCATCGACAACCTGAAGAAGCTGTCCCCGGCGCCGCTGGGCCTGAAGGACGACGCCGGCCTGATCCGCGCCGCCAATTACGAGGACGACCTCGCGCTGCTGAAGGAATGCGACCTGGTGATCGAGGCGATCGCCGAGCGCATGGACTGGAAGCACGACCTGTATAGGAAGGTCGCCCCGCATCTGGGCGCCGACGCGATCTTCGCCACCAATACCTCGGGCCTGTCGATCACCGCGCTGTCCGAGGGCTTCGACGCCGAGCTGAAGGCGCGCTTCTGCGGCGTGCACTTCTTCAATCCGCCGCGCTACATGCATCTGGTCGAGCTGATCCCGACCGAGGCGACGCAGCCGGCCATTCTCGACCGCCTGGAAGCCTTCCTGACCACCACGCTCGGCAAGGGGGTGGTGCGCGCCAAGGACACGCCGAACTTCATCGCCAACCGCGTCGGCATCTTCTCGATCCTGGCGGTGTTTGCCGAGGCCGAGAAGTACGGCATTCCGTTCGACGTGGTCGACGACCTGACCGGCAGCAAGCTGGGCCGCGCCAAGTCCGCGACCTTCCGCACCGCCGACGTGGTGGGCCTGGACACGATGGCCCACGTGATCAAGACCATGCAGGACAACCTGCGCGACGATCCGTTCGCGCCGGTGTACCAGACCCCCGCGGTGCTCAAGTCGCTGGTCGATGCCGGCGCGCTGGGCCAGAAGACCGGCGCCGGCTTCTACAGGAAGGAAGGCAAGCAGATCAAGGTGCTGGACGCCAAGACCGGCCAGTACGTCGACGCCGGCGGCAAGGCCGACGAGATCGTCGCGCGCATGCTGAAGAAGGAGCCGGCCGAGCGCATCAAGCTGCTGCGCGAATCGGGCAATCCGCAGGCGCAGTTCCTGTGGGCGATCTTCCGCGACGTGTTCCACTACATCGCCGTCTATCTGGAGCAGATTGCCGGTTCGGCCGCCGACGTCGACCTGGCGATCCGCTGGGGCTTCGGCTGGAACTCGGGCCCGTTCGAGGACTGGCAGGCCGCCGGTTGGCAGCAGGTCGCGCAATGGGTCAAGGAAGACATCGAGGCCGGCAAGGCGCTGTCGAAGGCGCCGCTGCCCGACTGGGTCTTCGCCGGCCCGGTCGCCGACAACCAGGGCGTGCATTCGGCGCAGGGCTCGTGGTCGCCGGCCACGCAGTCGTTCGCCGGCCGCAGCGCGCTGCCGGTCTATCGCCGCCAGGCCTTCCGCGCCGCACTGAAGGGCAGCGACGCGGCCGATCCGCGCAAGGCCGGGCGCACCGTCGAGCAGAACGACGCGGTGCGGATCTGGGTCTGCGAGGGCCAGGACGACGTGCTGGTGATCTCGTTCAACAGCAAGATGAACACGATCGGGCCTGACACGATCGACGGGCTGATCCGCGCGATCGATCTGGCCGAGAGCGCCTACAAGGGCCTGGTGGTGTGGCAGCCGACCTCGCTGCAGCTGGGCGCGCCGGGCGGCCCGTTCTCCGCCGGTGCGAACCTGGAGGCGGCGATGCCGGCGTTCATGATGGGCGGGGCCAAGGGCGTCGAGCCCTTCGTCAGGAAGTTCCAGGACGGCATGATGCGCGTCAAGTACGCCGCGGTGCCGGTGGTGTCGGCGGCGTCCGGCATCGCGCTGGGCGGCGGCTGCGAGCTGATGCTGCATTCGGCGCGGCGCGTGGCGGCGCTCGAGACCTATGTCGGTCTGGTCGAGGTCGGCGTCGGGCTGGTGCCGGCCGGCGGCGGCCTGAAGGAAGCCGCGCTGGCGGCCGCGCGCGCGGCGCAGGCGGCAGGCAGCACCAACTATCTGCAGTTCCTGACGCAGCGCTTCCAGAACGCGGCGATGGCCAAGGTCTCGGGCTCGGCGCTGGAGGCGCGGCAGATGGGCTATCTTCAGGCGGGCGATCCGATCGTCTTCAACGTGCACGAGCTGCTGCACGTCGCCTGCAGCGAGGTGCGCGCGCTGCACGAGGCAGGCTACCGGCCGCCCGCGCAGGGCGAACTGGTGCCGGTGGCGGGCCGCTCGGGCATCGCCACGATCAAGGCGTCGCTGGTCAACATGCGCGACGGCGGCTTCATCTCCGCGCACGACTTCCTGATCGCCTCGCGTATCGCCGAGGCGGTCTGCGGCGGCGACGTCGAAGCGGGCGCGCTGGTCAGCGAGGAATGGCTGCTGGCGCTGGAGCGCCGCGCCTTCATCGAACTGCTGGGCAACCCCAAGACGCAGGAACGCATCATGGGCATGCTGCAGACCGGCAAGCCGGTGCGCAACTAATCGGCACGCGAGGAAATCGATCATGAAACAACTGCAAGACGCCTATATCGTTGCCGCGACCCGCACGCCGATCGGCAAGGCGCCCAAGGGCGCGTTCAAGCACTACCGGCCCGACGATCTGCTGGCCACCACGCTGCGCGCCGCGCTGGCGCAGGTGCCGAACCTCGATCCGGCGCTGATCGAGGACGCCATCGTCGGCTGCGCGATTCCCGAAGCGCAGCAGGGCCTGAACGTCGCGCGCATCGGCGCGCTGCTGTCGGGCCTGCCGACCTCGGTCGGCGGCATCACCGTGAACCGCTTCTGCGCGTCGGGCCTGAGCGCCGTGGCGATGGCGGCCGACCGCATCCGCGTCGGCGAGGCCGACGTGATGATCGCCGCCGGCGTCGAATCGATGAGCATGGTGCCGATGATGGGCAATACGCCGTCGATGTCGCCGTCGATCTTCGCGCGCGACGAGAACGTCGGCATCGCCTATGGCATGGGCCTGACGGCCGAGCAGGTGGCGCGCCAATGGAAGGTCAGCCGCGAGGATCAGGACGCCTTCGCGCTGGCCTCGCACCAGAAGGCGCTGGCCGCGCAGCAGGCCGGCGAGTTCGCCGACGAGATCACGCCGGTCGAGATCGTCGAGAAGCTGCCGAACCTGGCCAGCGGCGAGGTCGAGCTCAAGACCCGCACGCTGTCGCTCGACGAGGGCCCGCGTCCCGATACCTCGCTCGAAGGGCTGGCGAAGCTGCGCCCGGTGTTCGCCAACAAGGGCAGCGTGACCGCCGGCAACAGCTCGCAGACCTCGGACGGCGCCGGCGCGCTGATCCTGGTCTCGGAGAAGATCCTGAAGGCCTGCAACCTGGTGCCGCTGGCCCGCTTCGTGTCGTTCGCGGTGCGCGGCGTGCCGCCGGAGATCATGGGCATCGGTCCGAAGGAAGCGATTCCGGCCGCGCTGAAGGCGGCGGGCATGACACAGGACCAGCTCGACTGGATCGAACTGAACGAGGCGTTCGCCGCGCAGGCGCTGGCGGTGATCCGCGACCTCGGCCTCGATCCGGCCAGGCTGAACCGGATGGGCGGCGCGATCGCGCTGGGGCACCCGCTGGGCGCGACCGGCGCGATCCGCTCGGCCACCGTGGTCCATGCGCTGCGACGGCACAACCTGAAGTACGGCATGGTCACCATGTGCGTCGGCACGGGCATGGGCGCCGCCGGTATCTTCGAACGGGTTTGACGCGAATCGTTCTGCAAGCCGTCCCGTGGGCCGTCCTTCTGGCGGGCGGCTCCCGGGAGTCCCGGCGGTTCCGGCCGCCCGCCCCCCCGACAAGAACACCGACCACCAAGGAGACACCATGAGCATCCTGACCCGCATCGAGCAAGGCGTGCTGACCATCGAGTTCGACCGCCTGGACAAGAAGAACGCGATCACCGCGGCGATGTACCAGCAGATGGCCGACGCGCTGCGCGCGGCGGCGAGCGACGACGCCGTGCGGGCGATCGTGATCCGCGGCAAGGACGAGATCTTCACCGCCGGCAACGATCTGGAAGACTTCATGAAGCGGCCGCCGAGCAGCGAGGAAGACGCCACCAAGGCGCCGGTGTTCCAGTTCCTGCACGAGATCAGCCATGCCGCCAAGCCGCTGGTGGCGGCGGTCAGCGGGCCGGCGGTCGGTATCGGCACCACGCTGCTGCTGCATTGCGACCTGGTCTATGCCGCCGAGGGCGCGCGTTTCTCGCTGCCGTTCGTGCAGCTGGGCCTGTGTCCCGAAGCGGCGTCCAGCCTGCTGCTGCCGCGCCTGGCCGGCTACCAGCGCGCCGCCGAGAAGCTGCTGCTGGGCGAGCCGTTCAGTGCGCAGGAGGCCCAGCAGATCGGCCTGGTCACGCGCGTGGTGGCGGCTGGCGAGCTGCAAGAGTTCGCGCTGGCGCAGGCGCGCAAGCTGGCGGCGCTGCCGGCGTCGTCGCTGCGGGAAACCAAGCGGCTGATGAAGGGCGTCGATACCGCGCAGATGGAAACGCAGATGGCGCAGGAAGGCGCGGTGTTCCGCCGGCTGCTGCAGTCGCCGGAAGCGAAGGAGGCCTTCACGGCGTTCTTCGAGAAGCGCAAGCCGGATTTCTCGAAGTTCAATTGATCGGTTGAATGGCCTGGATGGGTTGGGGCATGCCCCCAGCCCTCACACCTTCGGCAGCACCCGCGGCTGCCGGTCCTCGTCGGTCGCCACATAGGTCAGCGTGGCCTCGGTGACCTTGACGATCTCGTTGCTATGGCGCATCCGCTGCGCATAGACCTCGACCTCGACGGTGATCGAGGTCCGTCCCGTCTTGACGATGTCGGCATAGAAGCTGACCAGGTCGCCGACGAACACCGGATGCTTGAACAGGAAGGAATTGACCGCGACCGTGGCGACGCGGCCCTGCGCGCGCTCGACCGCGGGAATCGAGCCGGCGATGTCGACCTGCGCCATGATCCAGCCGCCGAACACGTCGCCGTGCACATTGGCATCGGCGGGCATCGGCACCACGCGCAGCGCGGGGTTCTTGCCGGGAGGCAGGGACGACAGGGTTTCGGTCAGGTTCATGGTCAATCCGGCTAACGGCGAAGGGGGCGAAGCGGGCAAAAACCCCCCGCGCCGAACTCTGCGACAATCGCATATTGGCCCGAATTCTAACGTATGCGACGCTATTCCACGACGGACGAGCCTGCTCCCACGGCCCCGTCCTCGCCGCTGTTCTCCGGCGCGCGCGGCCAGCGCAGCGACTGGCAGACCGTGCGCAATCTGCTTCCCTATCTGTGGCATTACAAGTGGCGCGTGATGCTGGCGCTCACCTGCCTGGTGGCGGCCAAGGCCGCCAATCTGGGCGTGCCGGTGCTGATGAAGCGACTGATCGACGCGATGAACATCGCCCCGGGCGATCCGCGCGCGCTGCTGGCGGTGCCGGCCGGGCTGATCGTCGCCTACGGCCTGCTGCGGCTGTCGACCACGCTGTTCACCGAGCTGCGCGAGATCCTGTTCTCCAAGGTCACGCAGAGCGCGGTGCGCGAGATCGCGCTGCAGGTATTCCGCCATCTGCACAGCCTGTCGCTGCGCTTCCATCTGGACCGGCAGACCGGCGGCATGAGCCGCGACATCGAGCGCGGCACGCGCGGCATCCAGTCGCTGATCTCGTATTCGCTGTACAGCATCCTGCCGACGCTGGTCGAGATGGCGCTGGTGATGGGCTTCTTCCTGCTGCACTACGACATCTGGTTTGCCGCGATCACCGGCGGCGCGCTGCTCGCCTATATCGTCTTCACGGTGGTGGTGACCGAATGGCGCACGCACTTCCGCCGCAAGATGAACGAGCTCGATTCGCGCGCCAACCAGAAGGCGATCGACTCGCTGCTGAACTTCGAGACCGTCAAGTATTTCGGCAACGAGGCCTACGAGGCCGCGCGCTACGACGAGAACCTGCGCACCTACCGGACCGCCGCGATCCGCTCGCAGAATTCGCTGTCGCTGCTGAACTTCGGCCAGCAGGCGATCATCGCGATCGGCCTGATCCTGATCCTGTGGCGCGCCACCGTCGGCGTGGCGCAGGGCGTGCTGACGCTGGGCGACCTGGTGCTGGTCAATACGCTGATGATCCAGCTGTATATCCCGCTCAATTTCCTCGGCGTGATCTATCGCGAGATCAAGCAGGCCACCACCGACATGGACCGGATGTTCGTGCTGCTCGGCACCAACCGCGAAGTCGCCGACGCGCCCGATGCGCGGCCGCTGGCCGTGCGCGGCGCCGAAGTGCGTTTCAGCCATGTCGGCTTTGGCTACGACAGCAACCGCCGCATCCTCGACGACGTCGATTTCACGATCGCGGCCGGCACCACCACCGCCGTGGTCGGCCATAGCGGCTCGGGCAAATCGACGCTGGCGCGGCTGCTGTTCCGCTTCTACGACGTCGGCAGCGGCGCGGTGCTGGTCGACGGCCAGGACATCCGCACCGTGACGCAAGACAGCCTGCGGCGCGCGATCGGCATCGTGCCGCAGGACACGGTGCTGTTCAACGACAGCATCTACTACAACATCGCCTATGGCCGCCCGGGCGCGAGCCGCGACGAGGTCATCGAGGCCGCGCGCGCCGCGCAGATCGACGCCTTCATCCGCGAACTGCCGCAGGGCTACGACACGCCGGTCGGCGAGCGCGGGCTCAAGCTGTCGGGCGGCGAGAAGCAGCGCGTGGCGATCGCGCGCACGCTGCTGAAGAACCCGCCGATCCTGATCTTCGACGAAGCGACCTCGGCGCTGGACTCGCGCACCGAGCAGGCGATCCAGGCCGAGCTGATGCGGCTGGCGCAGAACCGCACCACGCTGCTGATCGCGCACCGGCTGTCCACCGTGGTGCATGCCGACCAGATCCTGGTGATGGACCGCGGCCGCATCGTCGAGCGCGGCACGCATGCGGAACTGATGCGCGCCGACGGCCGCTATGCCGAGATGTGGCGCATCCAGGCGCGCAGCGCGGCGCAGGGCGCCGCCGCCGCGGACGGCGGCGAGCTGGCCCGCATCGAAGGCGCCGCGGCGGTGGCGGCCGATCTCGGCGACGCGACGCAGGACGCCTGAGACCACCGAGGTCGCCTTCGTATTGTCGACAATGGCGGCGCGCAATCGCGCGCGGCCATGTCCGATGCACAAGTTTGGTTGGACAAGACGCCGCGGTCATGCCCCGCTTTGGGGCGGTTTCGATGCGGTTTTGGCTGGCATATCGCTTGCAGACACTGTTCGCGCAAGACAGGCACGAACAGGAGAGCAAACATGCCGCAGGACACGCCGCATCACGGGTCGCAACACGGGTCGCATCACCAGCATACGCAGCAGGACACGCATCGCCACGAGCAGGCACGACAGAGCTGCGCCGGCACGGCGCCATCGACGCTGCGCCGCCGGATGCTGCGGCTCGGCACGATGCTTGGCACCGCAATGGTGCTGTCGACACAATGGGCCGCGCCGGCCCATGCACAGGCCGCGACCAAGGTCCGCTTCCAGCTCGACTGGCGCTTCGAGGGGCCGTCGGCGCTGTTCCTGCTCGGCGAGCAGAAGGGCTACTACAAGGCCGAGAAGCTCGATGTGTCGATCGACGCCGGCAACGGCTCGGGCAACGTGGTCAACCGCGTGGCCTCCGGCACCTATGACATGGGCTTCGCCGACCTGGCCTCGGTGATGGAGTTCTACGGCAACAACCCGGACGCGAAGAACAAGCCGGTGGCCGTGATGATGGTCTACAACAACACGCCGGCCGCCGTGCTGGCGCTGAAGAAGTCGGGCATCAAGGCGCCGAAGGACCTGGCCGGCAAGAAGCTGGGCGCGCCGGTGTTCGATGCCGGCCGCCGCGCCTTCCCGATCTTCGCCAGGGCCAACGGCCTGCAGGCATCGAGCTTCAACTGGCAGGCGATGGACCCGACGCTGCGCGAGACCATGCTGACGCGCGGCGATCTCGATGCGATCACCGGGTTCTCGTTCACCTCGATCCTGAACCTGAATGCGCGCGGCGTGAAGGACGAGGACATCGTGGTGCTGCCGTACCCGCAATACGGCGTCAAGCTGTACGGCAATGCGGTGATCGCGTCGGAGGACTTCCTGAAGAAGAACCCCGAGGCGGTCAAGGCCTTCCTGCGCGCCTTCGCCAAGTCCGCGCGCGACGTGATCGCCAGGCCCGAAGAGGGCATCAAGGCTGTCAAGGCGCGCGACGGCATCATCGACGAGAAGCTCGAGGTCCGGCGCCTGAAGCTGGCGCTCGACAGCGTAGTCAGGTCGCCCGACGCGAAGGCCGAGGGCTTCGGCCGCGTCAACAAGCCGCGGCTGTCGCTGATGGCGTCGCAGGTCGCCGATGCGTTCGGCACCAAGGGCCGGATCAACCCGGATGCGCTGTGGACCGACGCCTATCTGCCGTCGGCGGCGGAACTGGACGTGCTGCGATGACGGTGGAAACCGCTGCGTTCGCTGCCGCACCGTCCGCGCCGCCCGGCGCGGACGCCGAAGCCCCGTTCGTCGACTTCAATCGCGTCTGGCTGGCCTACAACGACGAGCTCGCCCGCAAGGGCGAGTTCGCGGTCGAGGACATCTCGCTGCAGGTCCAGCCGGGCGAGTTCATCGCGATCGTCGGGCCGTCGGGCTGCGGCAAGTCGACTTTCATGAAGCTGGCCACCGGCTTGAAGCCGGCCACGCGCGGCGTGGTCAGGATCGCCGGCGAGAGGGTGACCGGGCCGCTGAAGATGGTCGGCATGGCCTTCCAGGCGCCGACGCTGCTGCCGTGGCGCACCACGCTGCAGAACGTGATGCTGCCGCTCGAGATCGTCGAGCCTTACCGCTCGACGCTGCGCGCCCGCCGCGACGAATACGTCGAGCGCGCCCGCACGCTGCTGCGCACCGTGGGCCTGGCCGGCTACGAGGACAAGTACCCGTGGCAGCTGTCCGGCGGCATGCAGCAGCGCGCGTCGATCTGCCGCGCGCTGATCCACGAGCCGCGCATGCTGCTGCTGGACGAACCGTTCGGCGCGCTCGACGCCTTCACGCGGGAAGAACTGTGGTGCGTGCTGCGCGACCTGTGGCAGGCCCAACGCTTCAACGTGATCCTGGTCACCCACGATCTGCGCGAGGCGGTGTTCCTGGCCGATACGGTCTACGTGATGAGCCAGCGGCCGGGCCGCATCCTGATGCGCAAGCCGATCGAGCTGCCGCGTCCGCGCGATCTGGAACTGACCTATACCGAACCCTTCGCCGATCTGGTGCACACGCTGCGCGAGAAGATCGGCCATGTCCGCCAGCACTGAGATGACCACGTTGACCGATTCGACGCAGCGGCGCGTGGAGCGCGTCGCGCCCTGGCTGCTGCTGGCTGCCTGCCTGCTGCTGTGGCAGGGCGCCTGCATGATCTTCGAGGTGTCCGACTTCATCCTGCCGAGCCCGGCGGCCATCGTGGTATCGCTGGTCGACTATTGGGACGTGATCGCGGCCCATGCGTGGCGCACCTTCTGGACCACGATGGTGGGCTTCGGCATCGCGATCGCAGTCGGCGTGGTGCTGGGCCTGCTGATGGGGTCGTCGCGGCTCGCGTATGCGGCCGGCTATCCGCTGATGACGGCGTTCAACGCGCTGCCCAAGGCCGCCTTCGTGCCGATCCTGGTGGTGTGGTTCGGCCTCGGCGCCGGGCCGGCGATCCTGACGGCGTTCCTGATCTCGTTCTTTCCGGTGATGGTCAATATCGCCACCGGGCTGGCGACGCTCGAGCCCGAACTGGAGGACGTGCTGCGCGTGCTCGGCGCCCGGCGCACCGACGTGCTGTTCAAGGTCGGACTGCCGCGCGCGATGCCGTATTTCTTCGCGTCGCTGAAGGTCGCGATCACGCTGGCCTTCGTCGGCACCACGGTGTCGGAGATGAACGCGGCCAACGAGGGCATCGGCTATCTGCTGGTATCGGCCGGCTCGGCGATGAAGATGCCCTTGGCCTTCGCCGGCCTGGTGGTGATCGCGGTGATGGCGATGGCGATGTACGAGCTGTTCGCCGTGCTGGAGAAGCGGATGACCGGCTGGGCGCATCGCGGGTGAAGGGCCGGGATACAGCCCGGTTGTCTCTCCTCTCCCCATCCCCGCTCCCGCAGCGGGCGGGAGAGGGCGGGAGAGGGGAGCAGAAACATGGCCCGCCAGGTCAGACGTACTCCAGCGGCAGCGCCGTCGTGTACTTGATCTGCTCCATCGCGAAGCTCGAGCTGACGTCGGCCAGCTCGGCACCCTGGATCAGCCGCTTGTAGACGCGATCGTAGGCGGCGATGTCCGGCACCACGACGCGCAGCAGGTAGTCGGTGTCGCCCGCCATCCGGTAGAACTCGGTGACCTCCGGGATCGACGCGACCAGCCCGTGAAAGGTCTTGAGCCACTTCGCGCTGTGCTGGTTGGTGCGGACCGACACGAAGACGGTGACGCCGACGTTCAGCTTGGCGGGATCGAGCAGCGCCACGCGCTTGCGGATCACGCCGGCTTCCTGCAGCTTCTGCACACGGCGCCAGCATGGCGTCGAGGTCAGGCCGACCCGTTCGGCCAGTTCGGCCACCGGCAGGTCGGCGTTCTGTTGCAGCTCGGCCAGGATCTGGCGGTCATATCGGTCGAATCGATCCATTGCGCTTGCTCCGTCGGTGTTGCCAGGGTTCGGTGGATCGCGAACCGGCGGGCCTCGGCGCACCTGAGCGCGCCACCGCATCGCGACGCGCTAGCCGGCCGCCACCAGCAGGTTGACGCCGGTGCCGATCTGCGCGGCCTCGACGCCGTACAGATGCAGCGAGATGGCGACGTCGGCGGCCGCACCGTCTCCCCGATCCGCACGGCCGGGATGGCCGAGCGAATGGATATGCTCGAGCCCGGCCGGCACGCTGAACACCGCGCCGGTCTCGCGCATCGCGCCGCCGCTCGGCCGCGCCAGCTGCGCCGCCTCGTCCCAGCGGTAGTGCTGCTCATACAGCGTGCCTTGCAGCACGCGGTAGGCGCACCAGGTCCGGTGCCCATGCACGGGGCTCGCCTGCCCCGGGCGCCAGACCAGCAGCATCGCCGAGAAGCGCGCCATCGGGTCGGCATAGACCAGATGGCGCGTATAGCCTTCCGGACTGCCGGCACGCGCGGCCGCGGGCAGCAGCGCCAGCAGCGCGTCGGCGTCGTCGCCGAGGCAGGCCTGGACCTGCGCCGCCACGGTCCGCGCGCTGTCGTCGAACACCCGGGCCAGCGCCGGCGACAGCGCGGACAGCGCGGCCTGCGGGCCGGTGGGCAGGGACGAGGACGGGCGCGGCTTCGGTTCGGCGTGCAGGCTTGGCATGGGGACTCCGCAGGAGAGAACGGTGACATGGGACCGGATGGGTCCGATCATAGCCAGCGGGGCCGAGCAAGCCGATCTAAAATGTGGTGCCGAAGCGATCCATTGGAGGATGATATTCCGATTTATCAGGTCGTTCTGGAATATTTTTGCGCCGGTGACCGCCGGGGGATAATGCGCCATGGAAATCAAATGGCTTGAAGACTTCGTCAGCCTGGCCGAGACGCACAGCTTCTCGCGCTCGGCCGAGCTGCGGCACGTGACCCAGCCCGCCTTCTCGCGCCGCATCCAGTCGCTCGAGGCCTGGCTCGGTACCGAGCTGATCGACCGCTCCAGCTATCCGACCAGCCTGACGCCGGCCGGCAAGGTGTTCTACGAGCAGGCGCTGGCGATGCTCGCCCAGGTCAGCGAGACGCGCGCGCTGATGCGCGGCCAGCGCTCGGCCAACGCGCAGATGCTGGAATTCGCGGTGCCCCACACGCTGTCGCTGACCTTCTTCCCCGAATGGCTGAAGGCGCTGGAGCGGCAGGTCGGCACGCTGGCCTGCCGGCTGCGCGCGCTGAACGTGCACGACGCGGTGCTGATGCTGGTCGAGGGCGGCTGCGACCTGGTGATGGTCTACCACCATCCGCGCCAGGCGATCCAGCTCGATCCCTCGCACTACGACATGCTCGTGCTCGGCGTCGAGCGGATGTCGCCGTTCAGCGTGCCGGACGCCAGCGGCAAGCCGCTGTACCGGCTGCCGGGCACCGACCGCAAGCCGGTGTCCTTCCTCAGCTATACGCCGAATGCCTTCCTCGGCCGCATGGTGGAGATGCTGCTGTCGGACACCAGCGAGTCGTTCAAGCTGGACAAATGCTACGAGACCGATATGGCCGAGGCGCTCAAGGTGATGGCGCTGGCCGGACACGGGCTGGCCTTCCTGCCCGAGAGCGCAGTGCGCGAGGAGGTCGCGCAGGGCCGGCTGGTGCGGGCCGAGGGGCCGCGCGCGGCGCCGCTGTCGATCGAGATGGAGATCCGGCTGTACCGTGCGCGCCCCGGCGAGCATGGCAACGACCGGCGCGGCAGCCAGCTGCGCCGCAAGCGCGAACTGGTCGACCGCATCTGGGCCAGCCTGTCGTCCGGCGCCGCGCCGATCGAGGGCGGGGCGGCCTGAGTCGGCCGGGACCGCCGGGAAGACCCGCCCGCACCCCACCTTGGAAGGGTGCGTTGCCCGCTCGAAGGTTATGCATTTCCTGCATGACCGAATGAACAAACGGCATTGGATTTCCGCGGGGCGGCGCCCCTAAGCTTGTCGCCATTCCATTTCCGGATTTCCACGATGTCTTCCGATTCGCCGATCATCACCGCCTCCGCGCATTCCGTTCCCTCCTATCTGAACGCCGACAACCTCGGCCCCTGGGGCATCTATCTGCAACAGGTGGACCGCGTGACGCCCTACCTGGGCTCGCTGGCCCGCTGGGTCGAGACGCTGAAGCGCCCCAAGCGCGCGCTGGTGGTCGACGTGCCGATCGAGATGGATGACGGCACCATCGCCCACTTCGAGGGCTACCGCGTCCAGCACAACACCTCGCGCGGCCCGGGCAAGGGCGGCGTGCGTTTCCACCAGGACGTGACGCTGTCCGAGGTGATGGCGCTGTCGGCCTGGATGTCGATCAAGAACGCGGCCGTCAACGTGCCGTACGGCGGCGCCAAGGGCGGCATCCGCGTCGACCCGCGCAAGCTGTCGCGCGCCGAGCTCGAGCGCGTGACGCGCCGCTATACCAGCGAGATCAACATCATCATCGGACCGAACAAGGACATCCCGGCGCCGGACGTCAACACCAACGAGCAGGTGATGGCGTGGATGATGGACACCTATTCGATGAACGAAGGCAGCACGTCGACCGGCGTCGTCACCGGCAAGCCGATCTCGCTGGGCGGCTCGCTGGGCCGCCGCGAGGCGACCGGCCGCGGCGTGTTCGTCGTGGGCGCCGAGGCCGCGCGCAACCTGGGCCTCGAAATCAAGGGCGCGCGCATCGTCGTGCAGGGCTTCGGCAATGTCGGCAGCGTCGCCGCCAAGCTGTTCCACGAGGCCGGCGCCAAGGTCATCGCGGTGCAGGACCACAAGACCGCGCTGTTCGACCCGGCCGGCCTGGACGTGCCGGCGCTGATCGAACACGTGTCGCACAACGGCACCATCGAGGGCTTCCGCGCCGAAACGATCAGCGCCGAGCAGTTCTGGCAGACCGAGAGCGAGATCCTGATCCCGGCCGCGCTGGAAGGCCAGATCACCGCCGCCAACGCGCCCCACATCAAGACCCGCATGGTCATCGAAGGCGCCAACGGTCCGACCACGCCGGAGGCCGACGACATCCTGCGCGAGCGCAATATCCTGGTGGCGCCGGACGTGATCGCCAACGCCGGCGGCGTCACGGTGTCGTACTTCGAGTGGGTGCAGGACTTCTCCAGCTTCTTCTGGACCGAAGAGGAGATCAATCAGCGGCTGGTACGGATCATGCAAGAGGCATTCCGCTCGATCTGGCAGGTCGCGCAGGAAAACAAGGTCACGCTGCGGACCGCGGCGTTCATCATTGCCTGTACCCGTATCCTGCAGGCGCGCGAAATGCGCGGCCTGTATCCCTGATCGCCACGCGCGATATCGGGGCGATCGGACCCGCGTCGGGGCAAGCAGGATGTTGCGATGCACCAAGACAGGGTCCGGACAACAGCGAGGCGGCAGCCGGAAAATTCCGGCTGCCGCTTTTTTTATTACAGCCGCGTGGCGCAGCCGATTGCCGGACAGCGGCGGCTAGGGAAATACCCGTTGTATCCGAGCGTCGGCTTGCGCAATACTATTTCGTCGGCGGCACGTTTCTTGTTAGAGTCCCGCCTTTCTCTCATGGTCAAGGAGATGTTATGAAGGTTGCCAAACTGGCTGCGCTGATGATTGCGGCAGGCGTGCTGTGCGGTACCGCACAAGCGGCCGAGCAATTGACCGGCACGCTGAAGAAGATCAAAGACACGGGTGTCATTACGCTGGGCGTGCGGGAATCGTCGATTCCCTTCAGCTATAACCTCGGCGGCGTCCGCACCGTCGGCTATTCCTATGACATCAACGTCAAGATCGTCGAGGCGATCAAGGACCAGCTGAAACTGCCGAATCTGCAGGTCAAGGAAATTCCGATCACCTCGCAGAACCGCATTTCGCTGCTGCAGAACGGCACCATCGATATCGAATGCGGCTCGACCACCAATAATCTGGACCGCCAGAAACAGGTCGCCTTCAGCAACACCATCTTCATCATCGGCACCCGCTTCATGACCAAGAAGGACAGCGGGATCAAGGACTGGGCCGACCTGAAGGGCAAGAACGTCGTCACCACCGCCGGCACCACGTCCGAGCGCCTGCTGCGCACGATGAACGACCAGCAGAAGCTGGGCATGAACATCATCAGCACCAAGGACCACGGCCAGTCGTTCCTGACGCTGGAGTCGGGCCGCGCCGCCGCCTTCATGATGGACGACGCGCTGCTGTACGGCGAGCGCGCCAAGGCGCGCAACCCGGCCGACTGGATCGTCACCGGCAAGCCGCAGTCGCGCGAATCGTACGGCTGCATGCTGCGCAAGGACGATGCGCCGTTCAAGAAGGTCGCCGACAACGTGATCGCCAACCTGATGAAGACCGGCGAGATCAACAACCTCTACGCCAAGTGGTTCACCCAGCCGGTGCCGCCGAAGGGCCTGAACCTGGACTTCCCGATGTCCGACGACATGAAGGCGCTGATCAAGAACCCGAACGACAAGGCGCTCGACTGATTCGGCTTCAGTCACGCGTGTGAAACGGAAGGCGTGCGCGAAGGCATGTCCTTCCGTTTCTTTTTGAGGACGCATCATGAATTACAACTGGCATTGGGGTGTATTCCTCGAAGAAGCCGCGATGAACGAGACCTATCTCGACTGGATGATTTCCGGTCTGAAGGTCACCATCGCGCTCGGCCTGACTTCGTGGGTGATCGCCCTGATCATCGGCTCGATTCTCGGCGTATTGCGCACGGTTCCGAATAAATTCCTGTCGGGTATCGCGGCCACCTACGTCGAAATCTTCCGCAATATTCCGCTGCTGGTGCAGCTGTTCATCTGGTATTTCGTCATTCCCGAATTGCTGCCGTTCGGCGAATCGATCAAGCAGATGAATCCGTTCACCCAGCAATTCCTGGCCGCGATGTTCTGCCTCGGTACCTTTACCGCGGCGCGGATCTGCGAACAGGTGCGCTCGGGCATCAACTCGCTGCCGCCGGGACAGCGCAACGCCGGCCTGGCGATGGGCTTCACGCTGCCGCAGACCTATCGCTACGTGCTGCTGCCGATGTCGTTCCGCGTCATCGTGCCGCCGCTGACCTCCGAATTCCTGAACATCTTCAAGAACTCGGCGGTGGCGTCGACGATCGGCCTGCTGGAACTGGCCGCGCAAGGGCGCCAGCTGGTCGACTACACGGCGCGGCCGTACGAGTCCTTCATCGCGGTCACGCTGATGTACGCGCTGATCAATATCGTCGTCATGCTGGGAATGCGCTGGGTGGAAAAGCGCACGCGCGTGCCGGGCTTCATCGGCAGCAAGTAAGGGGAACGCGATGGCTTATTCATTCGATTTCACCTCGATCAACGCCGATACGCTGCACGTGCTCGGCGAGGGCATGATGGTGTCGCTGAAGATCACCGCCACCGCGGTGGTGGTCGGCATCGTCTGGGGCACCATCCTGGCGATGATGCGCCTGTCCTCGGTCAAGCCGCTGAACTGGTTCGCGCAGGGCTACGTCACCATCTTCCGTTCGATACCGCTGGTGATGGTGCTGCTCTGGTTCTTCCTGATCATTCCGCAGGTGCTGCAGTCGATCTTCAATCTGTCGCCGGCGACCGATCTGCGGATGACCTCGGCGCTGGTCGCGTTCGCGCTGTTCGAGGCGGCCTATTACTCGGAGATCATCCGCGCCGGCATCCAGAGCGTGTCGCGCGGGCAGATGTACGCGGCGCAGGCGCTCGGCATGACCTATGGGCAGACCATGCGGCTGGTGGTGCTGCCGCAGGCGTTCCGCAACATGGTGCCGCTGCTGCTGACGCAGGGCATCATCCTGTTCCAGGATACCTCGCTGGTCTACGTCAGCGCGCTGGCGGATTTCTTCGGACAGGCGTATGGCATCGGCGAACGCGATGGCCGCATCGTCGAGATGCTGCTGTTCGCCGGTCTGGTCTATTTCGTGATCTGTTTTTCCGCATCGTTGCTGGTCAAGCGATACCAGAAAAAGGTGGCTGTATGATCGAAATCAATAATGTCTCCAAGTGGTACGGCTCCTTCCAGGTGCTGACCGATTGCACCACCCGCGTGGCCAAGGGCGAAGTGGTGGTGGTGTGCGGCCCGTCCGGTTCGGGCAAATCCACGCTGATCAAGACCGTCAATGCGCTCGAGCCCTTCCAGAAGGGCGAGATCCTGGTCGACGGCACCTCGGTCGGCGGACCGAAGACCGACCTGCCGAAGCTGCGTTCGCGCGTCGGCATGGTGTTCCAGAACTTCGAACTGTTCCCGCACCTGTCGATCACCGAGAACCTGACCATCGCGCAGATCAAGGTGCTGGGCCGCTCGCGCGACGAGGCGATGGCCAAGGGCATGAAGTATCTGGAGCGCGTGGGCCTGAAGAACCAGGCCAACAAGTATCCGGGGCAACTGTCGGGCGGCCAGCAGCAGCGCGTGGCGATCGCGCGCGCGCTGTCGATGGATCCGATCTGCATGCTGTTCGACGAGCCGACCTCGGCGCTGGACCCGGAGATGGTCAACGAGGTGCTCGACGTGATGGTGCAGCTGGCCCACGAGGGCATGACGATGATGTGCGTGACCCACGAAATGGGCTTTGCCCGCAAGGTGGCGAACCGCGTGATCTTCATGGACCAGGGCCACATCGTCGAGGACACGCCGAAGGAGGAGTTCTTCGGCAATATCGAGGCGCGTTCGGAGCGGGCGCGCCAGTTCCTGTCGAAGATCCTGCAGCACTGAGGTCCTTGCTGTCCCGGCGGTTCTCCCTCTTCCCTTCAGGGGAAGAGGGCCGGGGAGAGGGAGGTCGTTTCAACAACCGCAGCAGCCGCTGCGCCACTGATTTCTCTCTCCCCCACCCCCTCTCCCGCAAGCCGGCGAGGGGGAGTCAAACCTCCCTCCAGCTTTCCCTTCAAGTACAGGCCGAATTGGCCGCGTTGCGCGCCTGCACCTCGGGCGGAATCGGCACCGTCAGCGTCATCGTCGGCTGCCCCGCCTCGAACATCATCAATTCTCCCGGCGCGAACGGCGTCCACACTTCGTCGTCGGTCAGCGGCGCGGTGGCGATGACCGCCACCCGGTCTTCCGGCGTGGTCACCTGGGCAAAGTCGATCGACAGGTCCGCATCGATCAGATGCGCGGTCGAGAACGGCCACTGGCGCACCAGGTAATACAGCCGCGTCGAACAGTGCGCGAACAGCGCCTGCCCATTGCTCAGCAGATAGTTGAAGACGCCGTACAGCGTGATCTCGCGCGTGATGTCGGCCAGCGCGTGGCACAGCTCGTTCAGCGGCGGCTGCGAGCCCGGGAAACGCTTGCGCAGGCCCTGCATCAGCGCGCAGAACGCGAGCTCGCTGTCGGTGTCGCCCACCGGCTGATAGACGCCCGACAGGAATGGCGAAAAGCCCTTCAGGTCGCCGTTGTGGGCGAAGATCCAGTGGCGGCCCCACAGCTCGCGCATGAACGGATGGCAGTTCTCGAGCCGCACCGTGCCCTGGGTCGCCTTGCGGATATGCGAGATGACGTTCTTCGACTTGATCGGATAGTTCTTGATCAGGTCCGCCACCGGCGAGGTGCCGGCGGACTGGTTGTCGATGAACAGCCGGCAGGCCTTGTCCTCGAAGAACGCGACACCGAAGCCGTCGGCATGATGATCGGTGACGCCGCCGCGCGCGGCGAAGCCGGTGAAGGAGAACGTCACGTCGGTCGGCGTGGCGCAGTTCATGCCGAGCAGCTGGCACATGGCGTGGGACCGGGTCGGCGTGAGGGCCGGCCGATTGCAATAGAATTGCGACATTATCCCGCCGGGCCGGGCGTTCTGCCAAGCACGTCCACGGCTGCCGGCGCGGTCCGCCGGCACGGCCGAATCGCCCGTCGATCCGCTTCAATCCGCCTCCAACGAGCCCTCCGCCATGAGCCAATACAAGATTGCCGTGATCCCTGGAGACGGGATCGGCACCGAAGTGATGCCCGAAGGCGTCCGCGTGATGGACGCCGCCGCGCGCCGCTTCGGCATCGACCTGCAGTGGGACCACTTCGACTTTTCCAGCTGCGACTATTACGCCCGCCACGGCAAGATGCTGCCGGACGACTGGTTCGATACGCTCTCGCGCTATGACGCGATCTACTTCGGCGCGGTCGGCTGGCCCGCGACAGTGCCCGATCATGTGTCGCTGTGGGGTTCGCTGCTGCAGTTCCGCCGCGCGTTCGACCAGTACGTGAACCTGCGGCCGGTCCGGCTGATGCCGGGCATCCGCAGCCCGCTGGCCGACCGCAAGCCCGGCGACATCGATTTCTACGTGGTGCGCGAGAACACCGAGGGCGAGTATTCCAGCATCGGCGGCCGCATGTTCCCGGGCACCGAACGCGAGGTCGTGATCCAGGAAACGGTGATGAGCCGGATCGGCGTCGACCGGATCCTGAAGTTCGCGTTCGAGCTGGCCAGCAAGCGTCCGAAGAAGCATCTGACCTCGGCCACCAAGTCCAACGGCATCTCGATCACGATGCCGTACTGGGACGAGCGGGTCGAGGCGATGGCGGTCAACTATCCCGGCCTGAAGGTCGACAAGTACCACATCGACATCCTGACCGCGAACTTCGTGCTGCATCCGGACTGGTTCGACGTGGTGGTGGCCAGCAATCTGTTCGGCGACATCCTGTCGGACCTCGGGCCGGCGTGCACCGGCACCATCGGCGTGGCGCCGTCGGCCAATATCAATCCGGAGCGGACCTTTCCGAGCCTGTTCGAGCCGGTCCATGGCTCGGCGCCCGACATCGCCGGCCGCGGCATTGCCAATCCGATCGGGCAGATCTGGTGCGGGGCGATGATGCTCGAACACCTTGGCCATGCCGATGCCGGCGCCGCCGTGCTCGGTGCGATCGAATCGGTGCTGTCCGCCGGACCCGCGCACGCGCCGCTGACGCGCGATATCGGCGGCAGCGCCGGCACCGCCGACCTCGGCCGCGCGATCGCGGAAGCCCTGTGAGCGGGGCCGCCACGCTGGGCGTGGAGCCGCGCGCGCTGCTGCGCGCGAGCTTCGATGCCGCGGTCGCGGCCGCCGATCCGCTGCGCATCGTCGCCGCGCATCTGCCGCCGCCGAGCCGCCAGGGCCGCACGCTGGTCGTCGGCGCCGGCAAGGCCGCGGCGTCGATGGCGCTGGCGGTCGAACGCGCCTATGCCGGCGCCGGCGTGGCGCTGGAAGGGCTGGTGGTCACGCGCTACGCGCACGGTCTGCCGACCGCGCATGTGCGGGTCATCGAGGCCGGCCATCCGGTACCGGACGAGGCCGGCGAGCGCGCCGCCGCGGAGATCCTGGCCCGCGTGCAGGCGCTCGGCCCCGAGGACCGGCTGATCGTGCTGGTCTCGGGAGGCGGCTCCAGCCTGCTGTCGCTGCCGGCCGACGGCGTGTCGATGGCCGATCTGCGCGCGACCACGCAGGAGCTGCTGCGCTGCGGGGCGCCGATCACCGAGATGAACGTGGTACGCAAGCATCTGTCGCGTATCCAGGGCGGGCGCCTGGCCCAGGCCAGCCGCGCGCCGGTGACCACGCTGATCGTCTCCGACGTCGCCGGCGACGATCCCAGCGCCATCGCTTCCGGCCCGACCGTTGCCGATCCCAGTACCTATGACGATGCGCTGGCGATCCTGCGCCGCTACGAGGCACGCGTGCCACCGGCTGTGCGGGCCTATCTCGAAGCCGGCGCGCGCGGCGAACGCGCCGAGACGCCGAAGCCCGGCGATCCGCTGTTCGCGCGCGTCGACAACCGCATGATCGCCACCGCCCACGGCAGCCTGGCCGCCGCCGCCGAGGTGTTCCGCGCGCAGGGCGTGGCCCCGGTGATCCTGGGCGACACCGTCACCGGCGAGGCGCGCGAGGTGGCGCGCGTCTACGCGGCGCTGGTGCGCGAAATCCGCGCGTACAATGCGCCGTTTGCCGCGCCGGTGGCGCTGATTTCCGGCGGCGAATGTACCGTGACGCTGCCCAAGGACGGCGCCGGACGCGCCCGCGGCGGCCGTTGCTCCGAATTCCTGCTGTCGCTGGCGATCGAACTGGAAGGCGTGGCCGGCGTCCACGCGATCGCCGCCGATACCGACGGCATCGACGGCTCCGAGGACAATGCGGGCGCGCTCGCGGACCCCGACACGCTGGCCCGCGCCGAGGCGGCCGGCATGCCGGCGCGCCGCCAGCTGGAAGCGCACGATGCCTGGGGCCTGTTCGATGCGATCGGCGACCTGGTCGTGACCGGTCCGACCCGCACCAACGTCAACGACTACCGCGCCATCCTGATCCTGTAATCGCCGATCGCCGATCGCCGTTCGCCCACCGCCGCCCGCTCAATCCCTACGCTTTCGATTTGCCGAAGTCATGACCCAGACCCTGACCATCACCCGCCCCGACGACTGGCATCTGCACCTGCGCGACGGCGCCGCCCTCGCCGCGGTGCTGCCCGATACCGCCCGCCAGTTTGCCCGCGCCATCGTGATGCCGAACCTGAAGCCGCCGGTCACCACGGTGGCGCAGGCCGAGGCCTATCGCGCGCGCATCCTGGCCGCGCTGCCGGCCGGCCTGTCGTTCGAGCCGCTGATGACGCTGTACCTGACCGACAACACACAGGCCGACGAGATCGTCGCCGCCAGGGCGAGCGGCTTCGTCCATGGGGTCAAGCTGTACCCGGCCGGCGCCACCACCAACAGCGATGCCGGCGTGACCGACATCCGCCGCCGCACCGCGGCGCTGGAAGCGATGCAGCGCGTCGGCCTGCCGCTGCTGGTGCACGGCGAGGTCACCGACAGCGAGATCGACCTGTTCGATCGCGAGGCGGTGTTCATCGAGCGCGTGATGACGCCGCTGCGCCGAGACTTCCCGGCGCTGAAGGTCGTGTTCGAACACATCACGACCAAGGACGCCGCCGACTACGTGCGCGAGGCCGAAGGGCCGGTCGGCGCGACCATCACCGCCCATCACCTGCTGTACAACCGCAACGCGATCTTCATCGGCGGCATCCGCCCGCATTACTACTGCCTGCCCGTGCTCAAGCGCGAGACGCATCGCCAGGCGCTGGTCGCCGCGGCCGTGTCCGGCAATCCGCGCTTCTTCCTTGGCACCGACAGCGCGCCGCACGCGCGCGGCCTGAAGGAGCACGCCTGCGGCTGCGCCGGCTGCTATACCGCGCTGCATGCGATGGAGCTGTACGCCGAGGCCTTCGATGCCGCCGGCGCGCTCGACAAGCTGGAGGGCTTTGCCAGCTTCCACGGCGCCGACTTCTACGGCCTGCCGCGCAACACCGGTACGCTGACGCTGCGGCGCGAGCCGTGGCAGCTGCCCGAAGCGCTGCCGTATGGCGAGACGGAACTGGTGCCGCTTCGCGGCGGCGAAACGCTGCAATGGAAGGCGGCGCTGGCCGCCTGAGCGGTGGGTGAACGGGACGGCGGCCGGGCCACCGGCGGTCTGCAGTCCGGCGGGGACCTGAAGCTCCAGTTGGCCGGGATCGACTGGTCCCGGCCCTGGTTCGCGCCGTTCGCCGGGACGGGCGCCGCGATCGCGGCCGAGGTCCGCCAGGGCCGGCCGGTCCATGCCGTGCTCGACGCCGTTGCCACCGCGCAGGGGCTGGCCAATGCCGCCGGACTGCCGCTGCGCTTCGTCCCGCAGCAGGCGCTGCCGACCGGCAGCGCCTACGAGGCCCATATCCACGCGCACGGCGAGGTGCCGACGCGCGACAACCTGCACGATCTCTTCAACGGCCTGATCTGGCTGCATTTCCCGCGCACGAAGGCGATGCTGAACCGGCTGCAGGCCGAGGCCATTGCCGCGGAGGGCGTGCAGCCGACGCGCGGGCCGTTGCGCGACGCGGCCACGCTGTTCGACGAGAACGCGGTGCTGTTCGTCAGCGAGGAGCCGCGGCTGGAGGCGGCGCTGCGCGGCTTCCGCTGGCGCGAGCTGTTCATCGAGGGCCGGGATGCGTGGCACGGCCGCTGCACCGTGGTGCCGTTCGGCCATGCCTTGCTGGAAAAGCTGGTCGCGCCCTACAAGTCCATCACCGCGCACGCCTGGCCGGTCGCCATGGCGCCCGCCGATCCGCGTCCGGCCACGCCGGAGACGCTGGATGGGCCACTGGCCGACATGCTGGCGCGGGCCGAGCTGCGCGGCCGCAGCAGCTTCGCGCCGCTGCCGGTGCTCGGCATCCCGCATTGGTGGCCGGCCAATGCCGACGCCGCCTTCTACGACGACACCACGGTGTTCCGCCCTGGGCGCCGCGGCGCCAACGAGGCTGGCGGAACCGGCGGGACCGATGCAAAGGTGCTAGACTGCGGCCCGCGAAGCAGGACAGACAACCGCTGCTCGCCCGGCAACGGGCGAGGGGAGGAAAGTCCGGACTCCACAGGGCAGGGTGGTGGCTAACAGCCATCCACGGCAACGTGCGGAACAGGGCCACAGAGACGAGTCTTCGCGCCGGGTTTGCCCGGTGCGAAGGGTGAAACGCGGTAACCTCCACCCGGAGCAATCCCAAATAGGCAGACGATGAAGCGGCCCGCCGAGTCTGCGGGTAGGGAGCTGGAGCCGGCCGGTAACGGTCGGCCTAGAGGAATGGTTGTCACGCACGCGCGGACCGCAAGGCCCGCGCGTCGCGCACAGAATCCGGCTTATCGGCCTGCTTCGCTTCGAATTCGCTTCCCGGTGCGCCGCACCGGGAACGCCTCCACCGCGCCGATGCGCCGGTATCGAGCCTGCGGTCTTACACCTCGACCAGTTCGACGCTATGGCTGATCTCGGCCGTCTTGGCCAGCATGATCGACGCCGAGCAATACTTGTCGTGCGATAGCTGCACCGCGCGTTCGACCGTCGCCGGGTTCAGGTTGCGGCCGGTCACGGTGAACTTGAAGTGGATGCGGGTGAACACCTTCGGGTCTTCGGCGGCCCGGTCGGCCTGCAGCGTGACGGAACAGCCGCGTACATCGTGGCGTCCGCGCTTCAGGATCAGCACCACGTCATAGGCGGTGCAGCCGCCGGTGCCGAGCAGCACCATCTCCATCGGCCGCGGCGCCAGGTTGTGGCCGCCGCCCTCGGGGGCACCGTCCATCGCGACGAGGTGACCGCTGCCGGTCTGCGCGACGAAGCTCATGCCGTCGTTGCCCATCCAGGTGACCTTGCATTCCATTTCGTTCGTTCCTGCTCTCAATGTTTCGTTTCGATGCTGCGATGCGCGCGCATCGAGCCCTTGCATTTTCCTCAAATTTTCCTTGCGCCGTGTGGTGTCTTTGCCGCTTGCGGGGCCGGAAAACCGAGGGAAACCTCTAGGATGTCAGTTTGGTGACATCGCGCTGTGTCCGTAAGTCGTTGAATTTACGGACTTCGTGTCATCTGGCGCGGCCGTGACAATTTTTTGCATTACGAAATGCCATTTCGCACTGCAAATTTTCTTGCGTCGCACAAGCCGTCATGTATAATTCGAACCATTGAACGACGGCGCGCCGAAGGCCCGCCAGAGTGCGAAAGCGAAGGGTGGTCGAAGCGACCGAGACAGTCTCCCGACGCCAGCCCGCACCGCCGGCCCCGTCCCGTTGTTCTCCCAGTGTCTCCTCCACCCTCCTCCTTTGGTGGATTCAAACCCAAGCCTCAGCGGCTTGGGTTTTTTTTCGCCCCTGCGCCGGCTTCTTTTCAGAAAAGCGGTCCGCAAGACACTGCATGACCCATTCCTTGACGGCAAACGCATTGTTTGCTTGTGCCAGGCGGCGATCCGCAAGTATAATCGAGGGCTTTTCCGTCATGCCCGCGGAAGAAGAACTCAGGGAGAGCCTGCACACACAAGCAGGAAGGTCAGGTCCAAAGGGCCGGCCGACGACGCAAGTCATGTTACGGGCAGGTTCTACAAGTCTCAGGAAAGATCATGAAAACCTTTTCCGCCAAGCCTCATGAGGTAAAGCGCGACTGGTTCGTGATTGACGCGACGGACAAAGTCCTCGGCCGTGTCGCCAGCGAAGTGGCACGCCGTCTGCGCGGCAAACACAAGCCGGAATTTACTCCGCACGTCGACACGGGCGATTACATCATCGTCGTCAACGCGGCCAAACTGCGTGTCACCGGCACGAAGGAAACCGACAAGAAGTACTACCGTCACTCGGGCTACCCGGGCGGTATCTACGAAACCACGTTTGGCAAGATGCAACAGCGCTTCCCGGGCCGCGCCCTGGAGAAGGCTGTCAAGGGCATGCTGCCGAAGGGTCCGCTGGGCTACGCGATGATCAAGAAGCTGAAGGTGTACGCCGAAGCCGAGCATCCGCACGAAGCGCAGCAGCCCAAGGCGCTGGAAATCTAAGGGGGCCATCCATGATCGGAAATTGGAACTACGGTACTGGCCGCCGCAAGAGCGCTGTGGCTCGTGTCTTCATCAAGTCGGGCAAGGGCGACATCGTCGTCAACGGCAAGCCCATCAACGAGTACTTCGCTCGCGAAACCTCGCTGATGATCGTGCGCCAGCCGCTCGAACTGACCGCCCACGCACAGACCTTCGACATCAAGGTCAACGTGACCGGCGGCGGCGAAACCGGCCAGGCCGGTGCGGTGCGCCACGGCATCACCCGCGCGCTGATCGACTATGACGCCACGCTGAAGTCCGCGCTGTCGAAGGCCGGCTTCGTCACTCGCGATGCGCGTGAAGTCGAGCGTAAGAAGGTCGGTCTGCACAAGGCACGTCGTCGCAAGCAGTTCTCGAAGCGTTGATGCGCCGAGCAAGCCGGGATCCCGTCCCGGATTGCGCAGCCAGCAAGAACCGCACGCCCGTCGTGCGGTTTTTGTTTTGTAGGCCTTGCCGTCCGGGCGTCGCGGCCGGCAGCGTTGTTGTGGCATCACGGTGGGACGGGCAGTTGGCCGCACAATGCATCGTCATGGATACAATGGCGCTTTCCCCAGTTTTCCAGTGAGGCCGCGATGCTGTTTTCGAAGAAGAAAGGGTTGACGATCGACACCCTGATCGGTCGCCAGACCGTCGTCGAAGGCGACCTGCACTTCTCGGGCGGACTGCGGCTCGATGGCCGCGTGCGAGGCAACGTGCTGGCCGTGGCCGATCAGCCGAGCATGCTGGTGGTCAGCGAGACCGGCGTGGTCGAAGGGGAGGTCAAGGTCGGCCATCTGGTGCTGAATGGCACGGTGACCGGCCCCGTGCATGCGGCCGAGCTGCTCGAGTTGCAGCCACAGGCACGCGTGCAAGGCGAAGTGCACTACGCGGCTCTGGAAATGCACCAGGGCGCGATTGTCGAGGGCCGTCTGGTTCCGCTCGGGAACACCGAGCCGAAGGCGCTGCCCAACCTGAAACTGGCGGCAGGCAGCGAAGAAAGCGCCTGAGGCCCCGCGCCCGGAAAGGCGCGTGCACCATGCCCCTTGAATCGATGGGGGATCGGCACGATCTTTCCAGTGCGCTTAGAATACCGGCGTATCTAAATAGGAGAACCCCATGAACGCAGTCGCAGAGGCACCCATTACCGAGGACGTGCCGGCCCCGTTCGTCTTTACCGACAGCGCCGCCGACAAGGTCAAGCAGTTGATCGAGGAAGAGGGCAATGCCGATCTGAAACTGCGCGTCTTCGTGCAGGGCGGCGGTTGTTCCGGCTTCCAGTACGGCTTCACCTTCGACGAGGAAGTGAACGAGGACGACACCACGATGGTCAAGAACGGCGTCACCCTGTTGATCGATTCGATGAGCTACCAGTATCTGGTCGGCGCGGAGATCGACTACAAGGAAGACATCAACGGCGCCCAGTTCGTGATCAAGAACCCGAACGCCACGACCACCTGCGGTTGCGGCTCGTCGTTCTCGGTCTGACGCCAGTCCGCCTCAGCGAAAAGCGCACCTCGGTGCGCTTTTTTGTTGTCTGTTTCCGACCAGGTCCGCGCCTTACTGCGCCGCTCGCCAGACCACCGGAAACCAGTCTTCCCGCATTCGTTCGCCATTGGCAAGCCCGATACCAGGGAAGGGCGGCGAAGTGCGGCCGGGACGCTCGACATAGCGCACGTCGTCACCGAGAAAGCGTGCCGAGAACGCGCGCCGGCGTCCGCTTCCGGTATTGCCCGCGGCGCCATGCACGGTGCGGAAGTCGAACACCACCGCGTCGCCCGGCTCCAGTTCCGGCGTCAGGATGGTGTGCGAGCCGTCCTCGACGTCGGGCATCTCCATGAAGGCATCGTCGCCGGCATAGAAGTTGTCGTTGCTGGCCCAGCGCTTGGGCCGTACCAGCTTGGGCCAGCGATGCGAGCCGAGCACCACGCGCAGCGTGTTGGCGGCGGTGACCGGATCCAGCGGAATCCAGTAGCTGGCGGTTTGCCAGCCGTCGACACAGTAATAGGGCAGATCCTGATGCCAGGGCGTCGGCTTGGCGGTGCCGGGTTCCTTGACGAGGATGTGCTCGTGGAACACCTTCGCCGCCTGCGAGCGCATCAGTTTTCCCGCGATCGCGGCGGCCGGCGATTCGCGCATGAAGGCGGCAAAGGCGGGGATCCGCTGCCAGTTGCAGTAGTCCTCGAAAAACCGGCCGCTCTCGCCGGCGCGCACATTCTCGATGGCGAACGGCCCCGGTTCGGCCAGGTTCTGCTCGAAGCCGTCGCGCAGCCGCTCGACCCAGCTGCTGAAGGCGCCGCGCAGCACCAGCGCGCCGTCGCGCTGGTAGGTCTCGATCTGCGTGGTGGTGATTTCCATCTGCTCCCCCGATTGACACTGGTCCGCCACGACAGTATCGAAGCGCCGCCAAAATAGGGAAAGCATATATTCTCTATGTTCCAATATAGCCATCTGCTATAGATGGGCCGCGACTGCGCCGAGCCGCCACCGATGATCGCCTTCTCCTTCCGCCAACTCGAATATTTCGTTGCCGTCGCCGAGCAGGGCAGCATCAGCGGTGCGGCGCGCGTGCGCCATGTTTCCCAGCCCTCCGTGTCGCTGGCAATCGGCCAACTCGAGCAGATCCTCGGCACGCCGTTGTTTCGCCGGCAGGTCAGCCGCGGACTGGAGCTGACGCCGGCGGGCCAGCGGTTGCTGGCGCGCGCCCGCGACATCCTGGCGCTGGCGGCCGGAATCGGCGCCGACGAGGCCGAGGCGGCGACGCTGAGCGGCCAGCTGTCGCTGGTCTGTTTCCAGGATCTCGGCCCCTACCATGTACCGGCGCTGCTGGCCGGATTTCGTGCCCGCCATCCCGGCGTCGCGGTGACGCTGTTCGAGGCCGACCTGACCACGGTCGCCCGTACGCTGCACGCCGGCAAGGCTGAGCTTGCGCTGACCTACGATCTCGGCTTCGACCGCCGTGTGCTGCGCTGGCGTCTCGCCGAACTCGCGCCTTACGCGCTGCTGCCGGCGGAGCATCCACTGGCCGCGCAGCCGGAGGTCAGCCTGGCCGAGCTGGCCGGCGAGCGTCTGATCCTCGAGGACATCGCGCAGACGCGCGAGTACTTCCTGTCCTTGTTCTGGGCCCACGGCCTGTACCCGCAGCTGCATCAGTACACGCAGACCTTCGAGATGCAGCGCGGCCTGGTTGCGCACGGCTATGGCGTGGCGCTGTCCTGCACGCGGCCCGCCGGCGATCGCAGCTATGACGGCACGCCGATCGCCTGCCGGCCATTGCGCGAGACCGTGACGCCCCAACGCGTGGTGCTGGCGCGGGCGGAATCGATCCGGCCCTCGCCGGTGGCGGAGGCCTTCATTCAGTGGGTAGAACAGGAGCGGGGTGCCGTGGCGTTGCACGAGCAGGTGGAGGCCGGCGCGGCTCGGTAGGCGGGGCCGTCGGAGGCGAAAAGCCGCAGACCAACCGCGCGCCAGGTCGGCGCAAGGTTCAGCGGGGGTAAATCGCGCCCAGTACGCGCGGACCGGCGGCGCCGGTGACCGTCGGCAGATTGCCCGGCGCGCGGCGCAGGCATTGGCGCGCCAGCCAGGCGAAGGCAAGCGCCTCGACCTGCGAGACCGGCACGCCGAAATCGTCGGAAGGTTGCACGGTGACGCCGGGCAACGCGGCGGCCAGCCGCGACATCACGAAGCCGTTGCAGGCGCCGCCGCCGCAGACGATCAGGCGCCGCGCGTCCGCCGCATGGCGGCGGATATCCCGGGCGATCGCCTCGGCGGTCAGCGCCGCCAGCGTGGCCTGGACGTGCTGCGGATCGCGTTCGGCGTCCTGCAGCTGCGCGTCCAGCCAGGCCGGATGGAACAGATCGCGGCCGGTGCTCTTGGGCGGAGGCTGCTTGAAATACGGCTCGTCGAGCAGCCGCGCGAGCAGCGCCTCGTCGATGCTGCCGCCGGCCGCCCAGTCGCCGTTGGTGTCGAATGGCTGGCCGCGATGGCGGGAAATCCAGTGGTCGAGCAGTGCATTGCCGGGCCCGCAGTCGAAGCCGATCACCGGCCCGCCGTCGCCGGGCAGCACGCTGATATTGGAGATGCCGCCGATATTGCAGACCACGCGGGTTTCGCCGGCCAAGCCGAACAGCGCCTGGTGCACGGCCGGCACCAGCGGCGCGCCTTGGCCGCCGGCGGCGATATCGCGGCTGCGGAAATCGGCGACCACATCGATGCCGGTCAGCTCGGCAAGCAGCGCCGGATGCTGGCTCTGGCGTGTATAGCCGATGCCGTCGTAGCGGCCGGGACGGTGACGGATGGTCTGGCCATGCGCGCCGATCGCCGCGACGGCGTCGGGCTGCACGGCGGCGTCGCGCAGCAGCGTCGCCACGCAGTCGGCATAGACGCGCGCCAGTGCATTGGCGGCCAGCGCCTCGCGATGGATCTCGTCGTCGCCGGGCTGCTGCAGCGCGCCGAAGGCGTCGCGCAGGCTGTCGGGGAAGAGCTGGTGGCTGGCCGCGAGGACCCGCGGCTGCGTCCCGGCGAAGTCCACCAGCACGCCGTCGGCCCCGTCCATGCTGGTGCCGGACATCAGGCCGATCAGGAGTTCGGGGCGCGTGGCGGACATCGCGGCGTGGGGCGGTGCGCTCGGTGCCGCGTCAGTTGCCGTTGGAGGCGACGTTGTAGGTGCGCAGCGCGTTGATGCGGCTCAGCATGTCGCTGGTGTAGCTCAGGAATTGCTGGCGCGCGCGTCCGGTCAGCGCTGGCGATTCCATCAGCGTGATCGTCAGCGGGTTCTGCGGCACGTCGTTGTGGCGGAACTCGTAGTGCAGGTGCGGACCGGTGGCCCAGCCGGTGGAGCCGACGTAGCCGATCAGTTGTCCCTGCATCACGCGCTGGCCTTGCTGGATGCCGGCAAAGCGCGACAGGTGCGCGTAGTAGGTCGAGTAGCCGTTGTGGTGCTTGATGACGACGATATTGCCGTAGCCGTTCTGCTGGCCGACGAAGTCGACCTCGCCGTCGCCGGTGGCAAATACCTTGGTGCCGGTCGGCGCCGCGAAGTCCACGCCCTTGTGCTGCAGCCACTGGTGATGCAGCGGGTGATTGCGGCCGCCGAAGCCAGACGACATCCGCGAGAACTCGACCGGCGAACGCAGGAACGGCCGCTTCATGCTGCGTCCATCGAAGGTGTAGTAGGCGCCGTTCTTGCCATCCGGCGCATACCACAGCGCCTGGTGCAGCTGATTTCGGTTGATCAGTTCGATCGCGACCACGCGGCCGTTGCGCACGAAGGCGCCGTCGCGATAACCGGATTCGTAGACGATGCGGAAGCGGTCGCCCTTGACGATGTCGTGGTGGAAGTCGATGACGCCCGAGAAGATCGAGATCATCTGATCGACGATCTCGTCCGGCACGTTGGCCGCATCCATTGCCTTGAAGAAGCCGCCCGTGCCGATCGTGCCCGAGCCCATTTCGTAATGCAGCTCGTTCTGGACGACCTCGATGCGGGCCTTGTAGTCGGGATCGGCCAGGTCGCCGGCGCGCTCGATCACCAGCTGGCGCGAGATCGACACGTCGCCGCCCAGATTGGCCTGCAGCGACACCAGCAGATTGCTCTGGTCGACTTCCGCCTGCACGATCTGGCCCGGTTCGAGCTTGAACAGGCCGCGCGCGGTCGGGTTCTTGTGGATGAAGGCCTGCGCGTCGGGGTCATCCACGCCGAGCCGCTTGAGCAGCGTGGCAATGGTGTCGCCACGCTGCATGCGCTCCTGGCGGACGAAGGTGGCGCTGGTATCGGTCAGGCGCTCGAGCTGGTCGCGCAGGTCGGGCAGGCGCATGCCCTGGACCACGCGGGGCGCATCGGGATCGTCATAGGCGGTGCGCGGTGCCACGCCCATGGCGGCCGCCATGCCGAGCGTAAAAACGGTCGCGACCGATGCCGTCAATTGCTTGCGGCGGCGCGCATGCAGCGCATGGGTCGGATCGACGAGCACCACGAGCTCACGCGCGAAAACTTCGCGGAGTCTGGACCACATCACGTAAAATTCTGCCTTGGTTCGGGCTCCGCTGCCGCGACGATCTGTGCGTGTCTGCCTTCCTCCCCCGAGGTGCGGCGCGGGCTGTCTTTCGTTTGCCGCCTACAATGGCGGTTGGCCTGCGGGATGGCTCCCGGCTGGCCGAATCGGCGGATTATACCAAAAACTTCCCCGGTGTCCGCCCGAATGTTCAAGTATTTCAACGACTTAAGTCATGACCGACGTATCCTCCGGCGCCGCGACCTCCTACCCCCTGACACCGTCCGTGATGCACGCGCTGGAAGTGTCCAGGCGCGGCTGCGACGAACTGCTGATCGAATCCGAATGGCTGCAGAAGCTGGCGCGCAGCGAAGCGACCGGTGTGCCGTTGCGGATCAAGCTGGGCCTGGATCCGACCGCGCCGGACATCCACATCGGGCACACGGTGGTGCTCAACAAGATGCGCCAGCTGCAGGACCTCGGCCATCACGTGATCTTCCTGATCGGCGACTTCACTTCGACCATCGGCGATCCGTCCGGCCGCAACAGCACGCGGCCGCCGCTGACGCGCGAACAGATCGAAGCCAACGCGCAGACCTATTACCGCCAGGCCAGCCTGGTGCTGGACCCGTCCAGGACCGAGATCCGCTACAACAGCGAGTGGTGCGACCCATTGGGCGCGCGCGGCATGATCCAGCTCGCCGCGAAGTACACCGTCGCCCGGATGATGGAGCGCGACGACTTCACCAAACGCTACCGGTCTGGGATTCCGATTTCGGTCCATGAGTTCCTCTACCCGCTGATGCAGGGCTACGACTCAGTTGCATTGAAGTCCGATCTGGAGCTCGGCGGTACCGACCAGAAGTTCAATCTGCTGGTCGGCCGCGAGTTGCAGAAGGAGTATGGCCAGGAGCCGCAGTGCATCCTGACCATGCCGCTGCTGGTCGGCCTGGACGGCGTCGAGAAGATGTCCAAGTCCAAGGGCAACTACGTCGGCGTGACCGAGGCGCCCAGCGAGATGTTCGGCAAGCTGATGAGTATCTCGGACGACCTGATGTGGCGCTACTACGAATTGCTGTCGTTCCGCCCGATGTCCGAGATCGACCTGATGAAGCAGGAAGTGGCGCTCGGCCGCAATCCGCGCGACTGCAAGGTGATGCTGGCGCAGGAGATCGTCACGCGCTTTCACAGCGCCGCCGACGCCGACAAGGCGCTGGAGGACTTCAATCACCGTGCCCGCGGCGGCGTGCCCGACGATATCCCCGAGGTCAGCCTGTCCGGCGCGCCGATGGGCATCGCGCAGCTGCTCAAGCAGGCCAACCTGGCGCCGTCGACGTCCGAGGCCAACCGCAATATCGAGCAGGGCGGAGTGCGTATCGATGGCACCCAGATCAGCGACAAGGCGCTGAAGGTCGAGGCCGGCACCTATGTGGTCCAGGTCGGCAAGCGCCGGTTCGCGCGCGTGACGCTGTCCTGAGGCCGAGCCGATGATCGCGTTGATCCAGCGCGTGGCGCGCGCCAGCGTCACGGTCGATGGCCGTGTCACCGGCGAGATCGGTGCCGGCCTGCTGGCGCTGGTCTGCGCCGAACGCGGCGACACCGAAGGCGAGGCCGAGCGCCTGCTGACCAAGCTGCTCGGCTATCGCGTCTTTTCGGATGCCGCCGGCAAGATGAACCTGCCGGTGCGCGACATCGACGGCCAGGGTACGCCCGGCGGCCTGCTGGTGGTGTCGCAATTCACGCTGGCCGCCGATACCAACAGCGGCACGCGGCCCAGCTTCACGCCGGCGGCTTCGCCGGAAGATGGCCGCCGCCTGTACGAGCATTTCGTCGCCCGCGCGCGCGCCGCCCATCCCGTGGTGCAGACCGGGGAGTTCGGCGCGATGATGCAGGTCAGCCTGGTCAACGACGGCCCGGTCACGTTCTGGCTGCGCGTGCCGCCGCCGTCCGCCCCGTCATCCACGCCGCCGCGCGCGGCCAACCCCTGAGCGCAAGGAGACAAGCATGAGACTCTGGAGCAACGCCTTTGCCGACATGGCGCCGATTCCCGGCGAGTTCGCCTTTGCCGTGCCGGACGCCGCCAGCCACATCACGCTGTCCAGCAACCGCAATCCCGACCTGCATTGGGACGGCGCGCCGTCCGGCACGCGCTCGTTCGTGCTGATCTGCCACGATCGCGACGTGCCCAGCCGCGGCGACGACGTCAACCAGGAGGGCCGCGAGGTGCCGGCCAGCCTGCCCCGGGTGGACTTCTTCCACTGGGTGCTGGTCGACATTCCGCCGGGCCTGACGACGATCTCGGCCGGCTCGCACAGCGACGGCGTGATCGCGCGCGGCAAGCCCGGTCCCGAGGCGACCGGCGGCACCGCGGCAGCGGGCGGCCTGCGCCACGGCGTCAACGACTACACCAGCTGGTTCGCCGGGGACAAGGACATGGCGGGCGACTACTACGGCTACGACGGCCCGTGCCCGCCGTGGAACGATGCGATCGTGCATCACTATGTGTTCACGATCTATGCGCTCGATCTGGACCGCCTGCCGCTCGAGGGCCGTTTCACCGGCGCGCAGGTGCGCGAGGCGATCGAGGGCCACGTGCTCGACCAGGCCAGCCTGACCGGCACCTATACCCTGAACCCGAAACTGGCGGCGCAGCAGTCGGCCGGCTGACGCCGCCGCAGCCGCCATACCAAAAGCAAGCGCAAGAACAGCGCGCTCCCGGCGCGCGCGAAGGAAACGGCATGACGTTCACGCCCGGGCCGCAGTCGCTGCTGGCCATCACCCACCTGATCGTGATCCGACACGGCGAAACGGCCTGGAACCGCGAACGGCGGCTGCAGGGGCAGCTCGATATCGCGCTGAACGATACCGGCCAGGCGCAGGCACGCGCGCTGGCCGGCGCGCTGGCCAGCGAACCGATCGACGCGATCTATTCGAGCGACCTGTCGCGCGCGATGCAGACCGCGGCGCCGCTGTCCGAGGCGGTGGGCGTGCCGGTACAGCCGGAGCCCCGCCTGCGCGAGCGCTGCTACGGCACGCTCGAGGGCATGACCTATGCCGAGGTCGCGCAGCACCGGCCGGAGGACTTCGCCCGCTGGCAGGCCCGCGTGCCGGACTACGCGCCGCCGCAGGGCGAGTCGCTGCGCGACTTCCACGAGCGCGCCGTCGAGGTCGTGCTGGCGCTGGTGCGCCGGCATCCGGGCGAGCGCATCGCGCTGGTGGCGCACGGCGGCGTGCTCGACTGCCTGTATCGCGAGGCCACCGGCATGACGCTGGAAGCGCCGCGCGAGCATGAGCTGCTCAATGCCAGCGTCAACCGTCTGCGCAGCGACAGCTACCGGCTGACCGTCGCGCAATGGGCCGACGTCAGTCACCTGGCGACGCTGACGCTCGACGAAGTCGACCGCCGCGTGCCCTGATCCTTTTCCTTCCGGCTGTCGTCCCCGCGAAGGCGGGGACCCGGCGGCTGTGCGCGCGACGGCAACCGCGCAACCGCGCAACCGCGCAACCGCGCAACCGCGCAACCGCGCAACCGCGCAACCGCGCAACCGCGCAACCACGCAACCGCGCAACCACGCAACCGCGCAACCACGCAACCGCGCAACCACGCAACCACGCAACCGCGCTATACCCGCAACCGGAACGGCGTGAAGTCGGTGTCGCGGTCGTACCAGTCCTCGTCCTCCGCACGCTTGAGGAAGCCGACCACGCGATAGGTGACCGGCGTCATCACGACCTCCCAGCCGGTCTTGAGCACATACTGCGCGACCGCGACCTGCACCACCTTCTCCAGCGGCCAGATGCCGTAGAACGCGATCACGTAGAACAGCGACGAGTCGACCAGTTCGCCGGCCAGCGTCGAGCCGATCGTGCGGCTCCACAGCCAGCGGCCGCGCGTCCACAGCTTCATCTTGGCGAGCACGTAGCTGTTGGTGAAGCTGCCGCAGCAGAAGGCAATCAGCGAACCGAGCGCGATGCGCCAGGTGTTGCCGAACACGTCCTCGAGGCTCTTCTGATAGTCGGCCATGAACGGCGCCACCGGCATCGACAACACCACCAGGCTCATGAAGGTGGCGAAGGCCAGCGCCGCGAAGCCCGCCCACACCACGCGACGGTCGCGGCCGTAGCCGTAGACCTCGGTCAGCACGTCGCCGAAGATGTACGAGACCGGGAAGAACAGCACGCCGGCGCCGAACGTCACCGGTCCGATCCAGGGCAGCGTGACCTGCGCCGCCTTGGCCGCGCCGATCAGGTTCGAGCACAACAGCACGGTGACGAAGGCCACCATCACCAGATCGTAGTAGCGGTAAACGCGGCCGGTGCGCGGTGCGGCGCGGGTTGTGGTCATGGTGTTCCCTGGCTTTTTGCTGGCGATTATGCCAGCAGCAGGGAAGGCGGGTCGTCGGGCCCCGAGGCGCCTCCGGGCTCTGGCCCTGGCCGCCGTGGCCGCTGGCGCGGCATGCGGGCGCGAGGTGCCGGGTGTATCGTTGCGGCATCACTCGACCGCCCAGCCACACGGAGCTCACCGCCATGACCTGGTCCTCCAGTCAATACCTGCAATTCGAAGACGAGAGAACGCGCCCGGCGCGCGAACTGATTGCCGCCGTGCCGACGCAGACCGTCCGCAGCGCCATCGACCTGGGCTGCGGTCCGGGCAATTCGACCGAGGCGCTGGCCGCGCGCTATCCCGACGCGCAGATCGTCGGCCTCGACAGCTCGCAGGACATGATCGACGCCGCCCGCAAGCGGCTGCCGCAGTTCCGCTTCGAGCTCGGCGACATCAGCGCCTGGCGCGAGCCGGGGCCCTACGATCTGGTGCTCGCCAACGCCGCGCTGCAATGGGTGCCCGACCATGCCAGCCTGTTCCCGTCGCTGGCCCAGCGCCTTGCGCCGGGCGGCAGCCTGGCCGTGCAGATGCCCGACAACCTGGACCAGCCGACCCACCGGCTGATGCGCGAGGTCGCGGCGGACGGGCCGTGGGCGCAGGCGCTGTCGCAGGCGGTGGCCGCGCGCACCACGTTGCCGCCGGCGGGCTGGTACTACGACCTGCTGCGGCCGCACTGCGCGCGCGTCGATATCTGGCGCACGACATATCACCACACGCTGGCGGGAGCGCCAGCCGTGGTCGAATGGCTGAAGGGAACGGGGCTGCGGCCTTTCCTGGAGCCGCTTGACGCGGAGCAGCGCGAGGCCTTCCTGGCGCGCTACACGGCCGCAATCGCGCAGGCCTATCCGGCGCAGGTCGATGGGGTGGTGCTGCTGCCGTTTCCGCGGCTGTTCATCGTGGCGACGCGATGATGTCGCGGCGTCAGTCCTTGCCGGCGGGGTCGTCGGCGGGGTCGTCGACGGATTCGTTGGTGGAATCGCCCGAGGAATCGCTGGAGGAATCGCTGGCGGAGGCGTTGCCCGCCGCGCCCGCGAGCGCCGTCGCGCAATAGGCGGCGATCGCGTCGAGCACGCTGTCGGCCTCGCCGACCGCCGCCGCGCAGCGGATCGTGACGCCCGGCAGCCGCGCGCGGCAATCGTCGAGCAGCGCCGGCAGGTCGCGGCGCAGATGGCCGCCCTGGCCGAAAAACACCGGCACCACGAGGATGTCGCCGATGTTCTGCGCGGCCAGCTGCGTCAGCGTGCCGGGCAGGTCGGGCGTCATCAGCTCCAGAAAGGCCAGACGCACCGCGCAATCGGGCAGCATCGCGCTCAGCCGCGCATGCAGCCGGTCGAACGGCTCGCGCCAGCGCGCATCGCGCGCGCCGTGGGCGAACAGCACCAGCGCCTGACGGGCCGGCTTGTCGCTGGGCAGGTCGGCGCGCGAGACCATCGCTCAGTGCCGGTCGACCCAGCGCAGCGCCGTCAGCGCGACCAGCAGGTACAGCGTGCCGGGCAGCAGCGCCGACACGATCGGCGGCCAGGTATGCAGCAGGCCGACGTGCGAGAACAGCGTGTTCGACAGGTGGAAGGACAGCCCCAGCATGATGCCGCCGAACACCTTGATGCCGACCGCGCCGGCGCGCGCGTGCAGATAGGCGAACGGCAGCGCCAGCGCCATCATCACGAACAGCGTCAGCGGATAGACCACCTTCTTCCAGAACGCGATCTCGTAGCGCTGCGTGTCCTGCTTGTTGTCGCGCAGGTGGCGGATATAGCGGAACAGGTCCAGCGTCGACATGCGCTCCGGCGTCACCAGCAGCACCGACAGGATCTGCGGAGTCAGTTCCGAATGCATCGTCATGTCGGGAAAGCTCTTGCGCTCGGCCCGGAACGCCGGCGCCAGCCCGTCGCGCTGCGCGCCCGGTGGCGGCGGCGCTTCGGCGAAGCGGGTCTCGGTGACCTTGGACAGCTGCCACGACTGGTCGCCGCGGTAACGCCCTTCCTCGGCGACGCGGATCACGCTGAGCCGATAGTCGCCGTCGAACTCGTAGATCGTCACGCCGTTGATGGTCTGGTCCGGCTTCAGGCCCGCCACGTTGACGAAGCGGGTCAGCTCGCCGCCGGTGGCCGGGTCCTTGCCGCGGTCCTTGACCCAGACGCCCGAGCGGAAGCCCGACGACACCGTCGCGCCCAGCGAATCGAGCTTGACCTTCTGCGCGTACTGCTCGGTCTTCGGTCCGATGAACTCGCCGAACAGGAACGTCGCGATCGCCAGCGGAATCGCCAGCTTGAACAGCGAGAACAGCGCCTGCCGCGTGTTGAGGCCCGCCACGCGGAAGATCGTGTATTCGGACTGGCTCGCCAGCTGCGAGAAGACATAGATCGCGCTGATCAGCGCCGCGATCGGCAGCACCTCGTAGATCCGCGTCGGCGCCTGCAGCACCACGTGGAAGAAGGCGACCAGCGAGGTGTAGCCGGCCGTCACGTTCTCCAGCTCGTTGAGCATGTCGAAGAACACGAACAGCGCGAGCACCGCGAACAGGATGAACGCGAAAACGCCGTAGATCAGCCGGCCGAAGTAGCGCTCGTAGACGTGCAGCACCCTCATGCCAGGTCTCCCTGGGGGGTGCGGCGGCGCAGCCCGAATACCGCGCGCCAGCCGCCCAGGCTGTAGCGCTGGCGGTAACGGAACAGCATCACCGCGCCGAGGAAGGCCAGCAGGTGGAACGGCCACCAGGCGAGCCCGAACGGCAGCGAGCCGGAGCGGACCCAGGCCTGCGACAGGTTGATCAGGTTGCTGTAGGTCAGGTAGATCAGTACGGCGAACACCAGCGGCGTATAGCGGCCCAGGCGCGGGTTGACATAGGCCAGCGGGATCGCGATCAGCACGAAGTTGAAGGCCAGGATCGGCAGCGACAGCCGCCAGATCAGCTCGCCCAGGTTTTCATTGGTCGGATTGCGCAGCAGCTCGATGGTGTCGCGGCTCTTGACCGGCAGGTTGGCGTCGCTCTCGGGCGGCTTGCTGTCGACCTTGACCGCATATCGGTCGAATTCGACGATGCGGTAGTCCAGCTTGCCGGGGGTGCCGGCGTAGCGGCGGCCATCTTCCATCACCACCAGCCGGTCGCCGTTGGGCATGGTCTCGAACTGCCCCTGATGGGCCAGCGCGACGCCGACCTTGCCGGCCTCGGCATTGGCGACGAAGACGTTGCGCGCATGGCGCATATCGCCGTCGATGCTCTCGATGAACAATACGTAGTTGCCGTTGGCCGGCTCGATGAAGCGGCCCGCCGCGATCATCGACAGCACGCCGCGCTGCTGGAAGCGGTCGCGGAACAGCGCGCTCTGCTGATTGGCCCAGGGCCAGGCGAAGGCGCCGAGGAACAGCGCCAGCAGCACGAACGGCGCGGCGAACTGCAGCACGGGCTTGATGAAGTCGCGCAGCGACAGGCCGGCCGAGAACCAGACCACCATCTCGGAGTCCTTGTACCAGCGCGTCAGCACGATCAGCGTGGAGATGAACAACGTCGCGCACAGCAGGATCGCCAGGTAGCCGAGGGCGGCCAGGCCGATCAGCATCAGCACGTCGTTGGGGCTGGCGCGGCCGGTGGCGGCCATGCCGAGAATACGGATCACGAGCGAGGTCAGCATGAAGGTCAGCATGACCAGGAACACCGCGCCGGCGGTGTAGGCGAGCTCGCGTCGCAAGGCTTGTTGAAAAATCATGCGATGTCGGTTCCGGGCTGCCGGCCAGCGCGGCGGCGGCGCACGCCGGCGGCTGACGAAGGGTACGGCGTCAGCGCTGCAGGCCAGCGGCGGCCAGTCGCTGCGGAAGTGACTGCCAAAAGTTCGCGAAGCAAAATCGCGGATAATGGAGGCTTTCGTTCTAAACGAGCCCCTGGAAGGAAGCGCGATGGAATTTAGCACAAAAGCCCTTGATTTGAGCAAAGCGGGCCAGAATGGTTTCCTGGCGACCAAGACCGATTGCCTGGTGGTCGGTGTGTTCGAGGGCCAGAGCCTGGACGGCGTCGCCAAGGCGCTGGACGCCGCGACCAAGGGCCTGGTGGCTAGATTGATCAAGCTCGGCGACTTCGAGGGCAAGCGCAATTCGCAGTTGATGCTGCACGAGGTCGCGGGCATCGGCGCCGCCCGCGTGCTGCTGGTCGGCCTGGGCAAGGAGGCGGAGTTCGGCGACAAGGCGTTCGCCGATGCGGTACGGACCGCATTGCGTGCGTTGAGCGGCACGCGTGCCGCCAACGTGCTGTGGTGCCTCGCGCAGCCGGCCCCGCGCGCGGCAGGGCAGGGCGCCGGCGAGGGCGCGACCCGCGATATCGGCTGGCGCGTGATCACCACCGTCACGCTGATCCGCGAGGCCGGCTACCGGCTGCTCGAGCGCCATCCCGAGCTCAAGCGCAACGGCGCCAGGAACAACGACAAGGGGCTCGGCCTGCGCAAGGTCGTGCTGGCCGTCGATGCGGCCGAAGCCAAGGCCGCCAACCAGGCCGTGGCGCGGGGCGTGGCGATCGCCAACGGCATGGAGCTGACCAAGGACCTGGGCAACCTGCCTTCCAATATCTGCACGCCGACCTATCTGGCCGACACCGCCCGTTCGATCGCGCGCCGCTTCAAGCTGAAGGTCGAAGTGCTGGGCCGCAAGCAGATCGAGGCGCTGAAGATGGGCGCCTTCCTTGCGGTCACCAAGGGCACGGCAGAACCGCCGCAGTTCATCGTGCTGCGCTATGACGGCGGCGGTGCGCGCCAGGCGCCGGTGGTGCTGGTGGGCAAGGGCATCACCTTCGATACCGGCGGCATCTCGCTGAAGCCGGGCGAGGGCATGGACGAGATGAAGTACGACATGTGCGGCGCCGCCTCGGTGCTCGGCACGCTGCAGGCCGTGGCCGAGATGGGCCTGAAGCTCAATGTCATCGCCGTGGTGCCGACCTGCGAGAACATGCCGAGCGGCACCGCCACCAAGCCGGGCGATGTGGTGACCAGCATGTCGGGCCAGACCATCGAGATCCTGAACACCGATGCCGAGGGCCGGCTGATCCTGTGCGACGCGCTGACCTATGTCGAGCGCTTCAAGCCGGCCGCGGTGATCGACGTCGCCACGCTGACCGGTGCGTGCATCATCGCGCTCGGCCACGTCAACAGCGGCCTGTACGCGCGCAGCGACGCGCTGGCGGACCAGCTGGTGCAGGCCGGCCGCAAGGCGATGGACGGCGCCTGGCGCATGCCGCTGGACGACGAGTACCAGGAGCAGCTCAAGTCCAACTTCGCCGACATGGCGAACATCGGCGGCCGTCCGGCCGGCAGCGTCACGGCGGCCTGCTTCCTGGCGCGCTTTGCCGACAAGTACGACTGGGCCCACCTGGACATCGCCGGCACCGCGTGGAAGAGCGGCGCGGCCAAGGGCGCCACCGGCCGCCCGGTGCCGCTGCTGACGCAATTCCTGATGGACCGCGCAGGCTGATCTCCGACCCATGACGCGCATCGACTTCCACAGCAACGTGCCGGACAAGCTCGGCTATGTCTGTCGGCTGATCCGCAAGGCCTACGGGGCCGGGCAGAAGATCGTCGTGCATGCCGAACCGGCGGTGCTGGCGCGGCTCGATGCGCAGCTGTGGACGTTCTCGGCGCTGGACTTCCTGCCGCACTGCGGGCTCGACAGCCCGCACGCGGCGGAAACGCCGATCGTGCTGGCCGCCGCGCTCGATGCGGTGCCGCACCACGAACTGCTGATCAATCTCGATACCAGGATCCCGCTGCAGTTCGCCAGCTTCGAACGGATGATCGAAGTGGTCGGCGGCGACGCCGACGATCGCGCGGCGGGGCGCGAACGCTATCGCCAATATCGCGAGCGGGGCTATCCGCTGGCGCACCACGATATCGGGCAACGCAACCCGGGCGACGCCGGCGCGTAGTGTTGTCGCCAGGGCCGCGATCCGCGGCCTCTTGCTCGCTTGATAGACCGCTTGATAGACCGCTTGGACGCCCGCCTCAACGGGTCCCTTCACGGGCCGTTCAAAGGGTCCCTTCGAACGCCGTTTTCGAATGCACCCTATAGAGGTCCCCTTTAGTTAACTCCGCGCCAATTCAGGCAAGCACCGTAGCCAATAGGCTGGCAACTTACGGCATCGGCCCCGGCCGTATCCCGTTGTCCCTTCTCAAGGTGTTCTTGCCCATGCTCCACTACTCCGCTCGCCAGTCGCGGCCGCGTGTGCCGCGCCAATCCGCCCGAAACGCAGTCGACCGCCATGCCGTCGGTCCTGCCGTGCGCTATCCGCTGTACGGTCCTGCGGACTATCCCACCGGCCATTCCCGCATCCCGCCTGCCCACGATGGCCTCGATCACGATGTGCCGTGGCGCTTCCCAGGGCCCACCTGCCTCGAGGTACGCGAGCCCGCCGACGGGGCGAATGGCTACGCGCAACGTACGCTTGCCCGTCATCACGATGCCTCATACAAGCTGGTGTTCGCCTTTCGTGAGGTCGTCCGCGACCTGATCCGCGACTTCATTGCGGATCCATGGTTACAGACCGCAGATTTCGACTCCATGGAGATGGTGCCGACGCACCATGTGTCGGACGGCCTGCGCGTGGGGATGAACGATGTGGTCTGGCGGGTTCGTGTGCCCGGACAGCAGCAGCCGGTCTACCTGCTGATCGAGTTCCAGAGCAGCAACGATCCGCATATGGCCGCCCGCATGCTCGCCTACGTCGGCATGCTCTATCGCGATGTCAGCCGGCGAACCCGCGGCACGGGCTGGCGTCGATATCCGCTGGTGTTTCCGATCGTGTTCTACAACGGTACCGCGCGATGGCGGGCCCCGACGGACATCGCGGAGATGATTCCGCCGGTACCAGGGCGCGTCGGCGCGCACCAGCCGAGGCTGCAGTACTGCCTGATCGATCGTGCGACCTATACCGATTCGGAACTGGCGACGCAGCGCAACCTCGTCGCCGCGCTGATGCGGCTCGAACAGGCAGCAACGGTTGACGCCGTGTTTGCGCCGTTGCGGCTCGCCAGGGAGCTGGCACAAGGCAATGCCGCGCTCGACACGGCGCTGACCGCATGGATCGCGGCGAGAGCCGCCAACTTCAGCGCCGCCGCGCTGGATCTGAACGAAGTGCACAACCTGATGGAGCTGGATATGGAACTGTCGCAAGACTATGGAAAGTGGGCGCGCCGCTTGGAGCGAGACATCACACGGAAGGTCAAGGCCGAGGTGAGAGCGGAGGCGAAGGCGGAGGTGTTGATCACACTGCTCGACCATCGCTTCGGCCCGTTGTCCGAAGACATCGTCTCCAAGGTGCTTTCCTCCTCGGTGGAACAGATCGAAGATTGGACGCGTCGCGTGCTATACGCCGGACGCCTGGATGAAGTGTTCCTCTGCTAGCCTGCAGCCGGCGCCGCATCGATGCGATGGGACGGCTTGCCGCCTTCAAAGACATGGTGCGAGCCGCCGGCGGCACGGAGCGCGACGGACCTAGCGAATCAGCGTCGATTTGCCGAACAGGCTTTCGAGGAAATCGACCATCAACCTCGCGGTCTGATTGCGGACGTCGCAAGCCGGATTCAGTTCGAGCACGTCGAGCGAACCGAGCCGGCCGGTGTCCGCAATCATCTCCATGCACAGCTGCGTCTCGCGATAGGTGGGTCCGCCCATCACGGTCGTGCCGACGCCCGGCGCGATGCTGCAGTCGAGAAAGTCCACGTCGAAGCTGACGTGCAGGTGGGTGTTGTCGTCGATGCCGGCGAGCGCGTTCTGCATCGTATGCCGCATGCCGTTCTCGTCGATATAGCGCATGTCGAAGACGGCCAGGTTCAGCTCCCGCAGCCGCCGTTTCTCCTCGGCGTCGACGCTGCGGATGCCGACTTGCCGGATATGCTCGGTTTTGACGGCCGGCACCGTGCCGCTGAGCGAAATCAATGGCGCGGGGCCATCGCCGCACAGGCATGCGACGGGCATACCGTGGATGTTGCCGGTGGGGCTGGTGGAACCGGTATTGGCGTCGGCGTGCGCGTCCAGCCAAAGCACCAGCAGCTTCTTGCCGGTCTCGCGGCAATGGCGTGCGGCCGCGCTGATCGAGCCGATCGCCAGGCAATGGTCGCCGCCGAGCAGCAGCGGGAAGCGCCCGTCCTGCAGACAGCCGTAGCAGGCATCGAACACGCCGCGATTCCACGCGGCCACTTCGTCGAGATGCCGCATGCCGTCGATCGGCTGGTGCCAGGGATTGGCCGGGCCGGACAGATTGCCGCCATCGACGACGTCGAGTCCATTGCGCAGCAGGGCGCCGGCGAGATCGGCGACGCGCATCGCCTCCGGTCCCATCGATGCACCGCGTGTGCTGGCGCCGACATCGGTAGGCGCGCCAATCAACATCACTGTCCTCATGGTCCCTCCTTGCGGTTTCGCAGGCCGCTGGGGGCCGCGCATTGCTCGCGGCCGCCGATTACCGGGCCATGATACCGCCCGTCGGCGGAATCAACCCGGCATCGCCTGCGGGTCGTATTGCGCAGCGAACTCGGGCGAAGGCGGAATCGGCTTGATGATGTCGATCAGCACGCCGTTGGGGTCGGCGGTGATGAAATGCCGTTGGCCGAAGGGCTCATCCCGAAGCGCCAGCCGGATCGGCAGGCCGGCCTGCTGCAGCTGGACGTACAACGTGTCGACGTCCTCGACCTCGAAGTTCAGGATCGTCCCGGCCACCGGCACGCGGCTGCCCGCCGGGATGGTCTCGTGCCGGTAGTCAAGCACCGCCAGGTTGACGCCGGCATCGTCTGCGGACTGCAGATGCCAGTACCAGTCGCTGGAGAACAGTGCCTGGAAGCCGAAATGCCGCTGGTAGAAGGCGGCGGTGGCGGCCACATCGGCGGTCTGGATGACGGGGTAGAAGCTGGTGATCTTCATGACGGGCTCCGTTCGGTGCGGCCGCTTCGATCCACGATCGGATGGCGGTCGGATTGAATTAACATGCAGTCTGTATCTTTTTTGCCGTTATAACATACAGGCTGTATGTATGCAAAGAACAATGCCACGGACCAATCGTGAACGCACCGAAGCGACGCGCGGCGCCTTGCTGGCGGCCGCGCGCGCGCTGTTCGTCTCCAAGGGGTACGCCGACACCTCGACCCCGGAAATCGTCGCGGCGGCCGGCATCACGCGCGGCGCGCTGTATCACCACTTCGAGGACAAGCGCGCACTGTTTCGCGCGGTGCTGGAGGAGGAGGCGAGGGCAGTGGCCGACGAGATCGAGCGCGCGGCACCCGCCACGCGCTCGCCGCGCAAGGCGCTGATCGCCGGCAGCGAGGCCTATCTCGACGCGATGACGGTGGCCGGCCGCACGCGGCTGCTGCTGGTGGACGGTCCGGCGGTGCTCGGCCCGGGCGAGAGCCTGGCCCTGGATCAGGCCCACGCCGGCCGCACGCTGCGCGAGGGGCTGGCAGCGGCGCTGGACCAGCGCATTGCGCCGCCGCTGACGGTGGACGCGCTCGCCACGCTGCTGTCGGCAGCCTTCGACCGCGCGGCACTGGCGATCGACGCGGGCGACGACCCCGCGGCCATCCGCGCGGCGATGGTCAGGCTGATCGAACGGACGGTGTCCGGCGGCTGAAGCCTGTCGCTGGCCGAGCATCGATCAGCAAAAAAAAAGCCGCCCCGAAGGGCGGCCTTGCGGCGCGTCGGGGTCGGGATCAGTCGTCCAGCAGCGACAGATCGCGTACCGCGCCCTTGTCGGCCGACATCACCAGCTTGGCGTAGGCCTTCAGGGCCGCGGAGACCTTGCGCGGGCGCGGCTTGGCGGGCTTCCAGCCCTTGGCGTTCTGCTCCTCGCGGCGCCGCGCCAGTTCCTCGTCGGACAGCAGCACGTCGATCCTGCGATTGGGGATGTCGATGCGGATCCGGTCGCCGTCGCGCACCAGGCCGATCGCGCCGCCGGCCGCCGCTTCCGGCGAGCAGTGGCCGATCGACAGGCCCGAGGTGCCGCCCGAGAAGCGGCCGTCGGTCAACAGCGCGCAGGCCTTGCCCAGGCCCTTGGACTTGATGTAGCTGGTCGGATACAGCATCTCCTGCATGCCAGGACCGCCCTTCGGGCCTTCATAGCGCACGATGACCACGTCGCCCGCCTTGACCTTGTCGTTCAGGATGTTCTCGACCGCCTCGTCCTGCGATTCGGTGACGTGGGCGGTGCCCTCGAACACCAGGATGCTTTCGTCGACGCCGGCGGTCTTGACGACGCAGCCGTCGACCGCGATGTTGCCGGTCAGCACCGCCAGGCCGCCTTCCTTCGAGAACGCATGCTCGTACGAGCGGATGCAGCCCTCGGCGCGGTCCAAGTCCAGGCTCGGCCAGCGCGTGTTCTGGCTGAATGCGACCTGGGTCGGAATGCCGGCCGGTCCGGCCAGGTAGAAGTTGCGGACCGCTTCGTCGCGGGTGCGGACGATATCCCATTGCTCGAGCGCGTCCTTCAGCGTCGGCGCATGCACGGTCGGCACATCGGTGTGCAGCTTGCCGGCGCGCTCGAGTTCGCCCAGGATGGCCATGATGCCGCCGGCGCGGTGCACATCCTCGATGTGGTACTTGTTGGTGTTGGGCGCGACCTTGCACAGCTGCGGCACGACCCGCGACAGACGGTCGATGTCGGCCATCGTGAAGTCGATCTCCGCTTCGCGCGCGATCGCCAGCAGATGCAGGATCGTGTTGGTCGAGCCGCCCATCGCGATGTCCAGCGTCATCGCATTCTCGAAGGCCTTGAAGCCGACCGAGCGCGGCAGCACGCGCGCATCCTCCTGCTCGTAGTGCTGGCGGGCCAGTTCGACGATGCGGCGGCCGGCACGCTTGAACAGCTGCTCGCGGTCGGCGTGCGTCGCCACCACCGTGCCATTGCCCGGCAGCGACAGGCCCAGCGCCTCGGTCAGGCAGTTCATCGAGTTGGCGGTGAACATGCCGGAGCAGGAGCCGCAGGTCGGACAAGCCGAGCGTTCGACCTCGGCCACGTCCGCGTCCGAATAGGACGGGTCGGCCGCGATCACCATCGCGTCGACCAGGTCCAGCTTCTTGAGCTCGATGGTCTTGGTGACCGGGTTTGCCAGCCGCGTCTTGCCGGCTTCCATCGGACCGCCCGAGACGAAGATCACCGGGATGTTCAGCCGCATCGCGGCCATCAGCATGCCCGGCGTGATCTTGTCGCAGTTCGAGATGCAGACCATCGCGTCGGCGCAGTGCGCGTTGACCATGTATTCGACCGAGTCCGCGATGATGTCGCGGCTGGGCAGCGAGTACAGCATGCCGTCGTGGCCCATCGCGATGCCGTCATCGACCGCGATGGTGTTGAATTCCTTGGCGACGCCGCCCGCCGCCTCGATCTCGCGCGCCACCAGCTGGCCCAGGTCCTTCAGGTGCACGTGCCCGGGAACGAACTGCGTAAAGGAATTGACGACGGCGACGATCGGCTTGGAAAAGTCCTCGTCTTTCATGCCGGTCGCGCGCCAAAGGGAGCGCGCGCCTGCCATGTTGCGGCCGGCGGTGGAGGTCTTGGAGCGGTAGGTGGGCATCGTGATGGCTGCGGTAATGAAATGGCGTAAACACGCCGCGGCGCGAGCCGCAAAAAAGAAGCCCGCGAACGCGCAGGCTTCGAATTCGAATGGGATCGGACCGGTCCGGCCGATCGGGCGGGCGAGGCGGTCGTTGCCGCCGCACCGCCGTCCGGCTTCAGTCGGTGACCGCCCCCTTGCTGGCCGTCGACGCCAGCTTCGCGAACTTGGCCAGCACGCCGCGCGTATAGCGCGGCGCCGGCTGTTTCCAGGCGGCACGGCGGCGCGCCAGTTCGTCGTCGCTGACGTTCAGCTGCAGCAGCAGCTGGTGTGCGTCGATCGTGATCGAGTCGCCTTCCTGGACCAGCGCGATGGTGCCGCCGACATAGGCTTCCGGTGCGACGTGGCCGACCACCATGCCCCAGGTGCCGCCCGAGAAGCGGCCGTCGGTGATGAAGCCGACCGATTCGCCGAGCCCCTTGCCGATGATCGCCGACGTCGGCGCCAGCATTTCGGGCATGCCGGGGCCGCCCTTGGGGCCGAGATAGCGCAGCACCAGCACATCGCCCGCCTGGATCCTGTCGGCCAGGATCGCATCCATCGCGCTCTGCTCGTCGTCGAACACGCGTGCCGGGCCGGTGATCACCGGGTTCTTCAGGCCGGTGATCTTGGCCACCGCGCCTTCCTCGGCGAGGTTGCCCTTCAGGATGGCCAGATGGCCCTCCTTGTACAGCGCCTTGTCGATCGGCAGGATCACGTCCTGGTCGGCGCGCGGCTGGTCGGGTACGTGCTCGAGTTCCTCGGCCAGCGTGCGGCCGGTGATGGTCAGGCAGTCGCCGTGCAACAGGCCCGCGTTCAGCAGGATCTTCATCACCTGCGGAATGCCGCCGGCGCGGTGCAGGTCGGTGGCGACGTACTGGCCCGACGGCTTCAGGTTGCAGATCACCGGCACCTTGCGGCGGATCCGCTCGAAATCGTCGATGGTCCATTCGACCTCGGCCGCGTGCGCGATCGCCAGGTAGTGCAGCACCGCGTTGGTCGAGCCGCCGGTCGCCATGATCAGGCTGACCGCGTTCTCGATCGACTGGCGCGTGATGATGTCGCGCGGCTTGATGTCACGCTTGATCGCCTCGACCAGCACGCGCGCCGATTCCGCGGCGCTGTCGACCTTCTCCTGATCGGGATTGGCCATCGTCGACGAATACAGCAGCGACATGCCCAGCGCCTCGAACGACGAGCTCATCGTGTTCGCCGTATACATGCCGCCGCAAGAGCCGGTCGACGGGCATGCGTTCTTCTCGACGCCCTCGAAGTCCTCCTGGCTCATCCGGCCCGCGGTGAACTCGCCGACCGCCTCGAACGAGGACACGATGGTCAGGTCCTTGCCCTTCCAGTTGCCCGGCTTGATGGTGCCGCCATAGACGTAGATGCCCGGCACATTGGTGCGCGCCAGCGCGATCATGCCGCCCGGCATGTTCTTGTCGCAGCCGCCGATGACGACCACGCCGTCCATCCACTGGCCCTGCGCCGCGGTCTCGATGCAGTCGGCGATGACCTCGCGCGAGATCAGCGAGTACTTCATGCCCTCGGTGCCCATCGACATGCCGTCCGAGATCGTCGGCGTGCCGAAGATCTGCGGATTCGCGCCGGACGCCTTGATCGCATCGACCGCGGCGTCGGCCAGTCGCTGCAGGCCGGCGTTGCACGGCGTGATGGTCGAGTGGCCATTGGCGATGCCGACCATCGGCTTGTCGAAGTCTTCCTTCTGATAGCCCAGCGCGTAATACATCGAGCGATTGGGCGAGCGCGCCACGCCTTGCGTGATGTTCTGCGAGCGTCGGTTGTAGGCCATGGGGATCTCCGGGGATGGAATGCGTCGCGCCCGTGGGCGCTGCCTTTGTTGTGGGCGACAGCATGCCGCTTGCCTTTTTGTGTGTCAAATATATTATTCGTGCCTTATTGAGTCGTTTTTCCTATCAAGCGCGTGGCTTGTCGCCGCGCCGGGAGTCCGCGTGGATCTGCGCCAGCTGCGCTATTTCGTTACCGTTGCCGAGGAATTGCACTTCGGCCGCGCCGCCGAGCGCCTGGCCATGACGCAGCCGCCGCTGTCGCAGCAGATCCAGGCGCTGGAGGAAGAGATCGGCGTGCAGCTGTTCGTACGGACGCGGCGCTCGGTCGCGCTGACGCCGGCCGGGCAGCAGTGGCTGCCCGAAGTGCGGCGGGTACTGGCCGACGCGGCTGGCCTGCCCGCGCTGGCGCAGCGGCTGGCCCGCGGCGAGGTCGGCACGCTGTCGCTGGCCTTCGTCAGCACCGCGGACTACGGCATCCTGCCCGACCTGCTGCGGCGCTTTCGCGCGCGGCATCCCGAAGTCCAGCTGCAGCTGCGCGAGGCCACCAGCGATATCCAGCTCGATGCGCTGGCCGAAGGGCAGATCGACGCGGGGCTGGTGATCCGCCCGCAGATGCCGGCCTTGCCGCACGGCCTGTCGTACCTGCCGCTGGTGCGCGAGCCGCTGGTGCTGGCCGTGCCGCAGGACTGGCGGCCGCCGGGCAGGCGCGGCCACGCTGCGCAGGCAGATGCCGCACGGCCGGATGGCGCGCCGTCGGGCGCCGTTGCGCTGGCCGATTTTGCGCACGAGCCGCTGATCCTGTTCCCGCGCCGAAGCGCGCCGGCGTTTCATGACATCATTACCGGTTACTATGCGCGCGACGGCTTCGCGCCGGTGATCGCGCAGGAAGCGATCCAGATGCAGACCATCGTCAGCCTGGTGTCCGCCGGCATCGGCGTCGCGCTGGTGCCCGCCTCGCTATGCAACCTGCGGCGCACCGGCGTGTCCTATCTGGCATTGCGCGGCGCGGTGCCGCAGATCGAGACAGGCCTCGCCTGGCGCGACAACGGCGCGGCCGGACCCAGTCCGGTGCTGCGCTCGTTCATCGAGATCGCATCGGCGCTGGCGCCGGCCGCGCGGCCCGGCGGCGGCACAGCGAAGCGCCGCACAGCGGGGCCCGCGTCGAACTCGAAGGCCAAGCCCGAGCCGAAGCCGAAGCCCGGCCTCTGATCCCGATTCCATTCCTCCGACAACATCCGACAACGCCAAGCGATAGACCCGCATGCTGATTCATCCGAACTTCGATCCCATCGCCATCCATCTGGGCCCGCTGGCGATCCGCTGGTATGGGCTGATGTATCTGGCCGGTTTCATCATGTTCATGTGGTTCGGCCGGATCCGCCTGCGTCAGCCGCATGTCGCGGCACAGGGCTGGAGCACCCGCGACATCGACGACCTGCTGTTCTACGGCGTGCTCGGCGTGATCCTCGGCGGCCGCCTTGGCTACGTGCTGTTCTACAAGCCGTCGTTCTACCTGTCGCATCCGCTCGATATCTTCAAGCTGTGGGAGGGCGGCATGGCGTTCCACGGCGGCTTCCTGGGCGTCGTGATCGCGATGTGGGTGTTCTCGAAGGTGCGCGGCCGGCATTGGATGGAAGTGACCGACTTCATCGCGCCGATGATTCCGTGCGGGCTGGCCGCCGGGCGCCTGGGCAACTTCATCAATGGCGAGCTGTGGGGCCGTCCGACCGATCTGCCGTGGGGCATGATCTTTCCGCAGGCCGGCGACAACATCGCGCGCCATCCGTCGCAGCTGTACCAGTTCGCTGGCGAAGGCGTCGCGCTGTTCGTGATCCTGTGGCTGTTTGCCCGCCATCCGCGGCCGATGGGCGCGGTCTCGGGCGCCTTCCTGCTCGGCTACGGCGTGTTCCGCTTCCTGGCCGAATTCGCGCGCGAACCGGACAACTTCCTCGGCCTGCTGGCGCTGAACTTCTCGATGGGGCAGTGGCTGAGCCTGCCGATGATCGTCGGCGGCGCGGCGATGATGTGGTGGGCGTATCGGCGTCAGCCGCAACTGTCGGCCTGATATCGGCGGATATCGTCCTGACAGCGGTTCAGGGCGGTTCGGCGTCAGCCCAGTTTCCGGTCCCAGCGCAACCACCCCTTGGAGGGTGCCTTGGCGCGGCCGCCCCGACCGCTGCCGTTGCCCGGCAGCAGCGACGGGGCGAACCGCTCCAGATGCGATCGCATCCTCTGTTCGACGAGCCACTGCTGGCGCCCCTGCGCGTTCAGCCGTCGAATCAGCCGCCACGCGGGCTTGAGCAGATAGACGCAGGCCTGCGGCGGCAGCAGCGGCAGCACCTTGTCGACACTGCCGACGGTCAGCAGATCGTCGTTCCGCACGGCCGCCTCCAGGCCCGTTTCGTTGTCGGCCGAACGGGCGCACATCAGCGAAGCGAGAAGCATCGGCGGCAGCGACGACAAGGCGGCGGCATACGCCGGCGGCGTATCGAAACGCCCGTGCTTGAACGCGTGATACAAGGCCGAGGTGCCGTCGGGCATGGCCGCCACCAGCATGGCGTAGTGATGGTCCGGCGGCAGCAGCGCCTGCAGCAGTTCGAGGAATGGCCGGAACATCTCGGTGCGCCCCGCCTTCACGGCGTAACCGAAGGCCGTGGTGCCGCAATCCGCCCGCGATTGCAGCAGGTGGATCCGCTGCTCCAGCGGAAGGTCGGCGATCAGCTCCCCAAACAGTCTGGCCGACGATGGCAAGCCGAGCGACATGATGTCGTAGAACAGCTGGGTGGAGCGGTTGGTACCGAGCCGCCGGATGCGTTCCTGCTCAGGCAGCGCGCGCAGGGCGGGCGCCAGCTGACGGACGGCGTCATCGCAGCCATAACGCAGCAGGTACCACAACGCATCGGCCGTCAGCGGCGGCAACGCGCCGGACAATTGGCGCGGCTGCGCGGGCAGGGTCACGTCGATGTCGCGCAGCTGCCGCAGCGTCGCCCTATCCAGCTCGATCATCAGCATGGCGTCCACCGTGCTCACAGGCTGGGTTTTCAGCAGGAAGGCCGGGTAGTCGGGCGCGAACTCGGTGAAGCCTCGCGCCTCCAGCGCGCGTACCGCTTCCAGGTCGTCGAAGCGGGCCTCGAGATGCGTGGCCGTGTAGTTGGGATCGTAGAAGGCGACCACATGGAGCGTGCGATGCGGCTGACGCACGATGCGCAGCCCGACGGCCATCGCGTGGTCCGGTGTCAGCACCAGCAGGGTCGTGGCCGTTTCGCCGCGGCGCTCCAGGTCGGCCAGCCGCGCGACGAACTCCTTGCCCCAGTCCCCGTTCATCACCACACGCAGCTTGCCGAGCTGCAGCGGGTTCGGCACCACCCTGTAGTCGTACTCCACCGGGACGTTGTCCCGCAGTGCCTGTGGGGTTGCCAGCCGGGAGTAGTCGGGGCCGTCGGGCCGGTCCTCGAGGAACAGTCCAAGCCAGAAGACGGCCAGATGGCGGCAGGCAATCGGCCCGCACGGGCGACCCCGCGCGAAGGCGACCCGGCCATTGAGCCGCACCCGCCGGTCGGTGCCTGTTTTCCAGTGGAAGCGGTCCTCGAACCGTTGGTGGTACCTCTCGGTCAGCAGCGCGGCCAACGCCTGCCGTTGCGGCTTGGTCGCTGTCGCGCTGCGCACAACGATCTGCTGGTTTTCCCAACGGATCCGGAAGCGATCGCTTCCGCACTGCAGCCAACCCCCTTGAGCCAACAATAGCCGGCGCACGTCACGGACGCGCAGCGCCTCGGGCACGGCGCAGCGCACCACCACTGGTTGCGATTTCGCGGGGGGGAAGGCAGTCAGCATGACGTTCTCCGGTAGAGGGCGGACGAGCAGCATGCGTCCACGGCTCGGCATGGCTCAAGAGACATGTGTCACTTATCGCGAGTTGCTTGTTGATTTATGAAAGCCATTGCACATAACTTGCGCGATCCTGCGGCGCATCGGCGATGGCATTGCCGTCGTCGTCTTCCTGGCTTTTGTTTTCGCTTCGCTTCGTCCAACCGCCCGCTTCCGGATTCATCGTGCCCTCCCTGTCCGCTCCCGCCATCACCACGATTCTCTTTCCGTCCCTGACTTCCGGCGGCCGACACCATGTCGGCGACCGGACCGGCCCGTCATCCCCCGAGGTGCCGATCGACACGCTCGCGCAGGCGGAAGGCGCGATCGGCGGCGCGGTGACAGCGGAGTGCGCACAGCATTTGCATCAACTGAAACGAACGATCGACGCGCTGGCCATTCCGGCCAGCCAGAAGCAGCCGCTGAGAAAGACACTCGAAGAATGCGGCAAGGACCTGGAGGCGCTGCTGAACACCGCGCGCGACATCGTGCAACTCGAGCATCGCGCCACCATGCCATGGGAGGCGGGCGCGCAGGCGCAGCAGCGGCACACCGCCGTGGTGATGGCACGCAACCTGAAGCTCGCGACGCAATGCCAGGCGCTGATGCACAAGCTTCAGTCGCTGCAAGACGAGATCGCGCCCCACGTGCAAAAGCGCAGCATCGGCAAAATCATCGCGCTCGCCGTGGGCGCACTGCTGGGCATCGCCGGTGCCGCCACGCTGGCGGTGATCCTGTGGCCGGTGGCCGTGACCGGCGTTGCGCTGGGCGGGTCCTTCCTGCTGACCGCGGCCTGTGCGGCGGGAACCGGTGCATCGGCGGCCGTGGGCGTGATCGCGAGCATCTTCGGCGCAGCGGAAGTGTTCGCCAGGCCGGAGGCCTATCGCCACTTTCCTGACCAGCAGCCGGATCTCGCCCGTCTGATAGACGAGCTTGGCAACCGGATGAGCCATTGGCTCGAGGCCAATCCGGGCTTCTCGGCGCCGCTGCCGCCGGACGTGCTGACGGAACTCTGTGGCGGCGACATCGGTGCGTTCCACTTTTGCGCGGCAGTGCGGGACAGCAAGCTGTGTGATGCGGCCAAGCGCCTGGTCGACCATGGCAGCGAGCGGGCGCCGGCGCAGGGCGGCCTGGCGCGCACCGTATCGTCGCGGCTGATCTCCCCCGATCCGAGCGCAGACGACGCGCCTGACGACGTGGTGGACAATGACGACAGCGATTGGGACGAAGTCCTGGATCACGATCAGATGATCGAACAGCTGTGGCACCGCCTCGGCTTCGAGCGCAAGAATCCATCGGGCACGGCGGAGCGCCCCGCGGACGCGGCGCCGGTCGACATGCCGGTCGACATGCCGGTCGACACGGCGGTCGACACGCCGGTCGACACGTCGGCCGACAATGGAAGCGATCCGGCCAGCGACCGCAGGTTGAGCCGAACGGTATCCACCTCGACCATTGGGTCGTACAACTCGGTCGACATGGAGGAGGGCCCGGACGGGCTGGGCGATCCGTCCGCCTATGGCCTCGGGATCGGCGACAGCGCCTCGCAGACCCTTCACGATACCGTCCAAGTGGTCGACGACGCGGGCGCCCCAGGGACCTCGGCAGTGCAGTCAGTGCAAGCGGTGCAGGTGCCGCCGATTGACGTACGGCCACAGTGGGAGGCGAGCCGGGCCTGGGCGGAGAGCCGCATACGGACGGCGGCGAGATATGTGCAGCACCTTTCGACGGCGCTCGCGCAGCCCTATCCGAACCGGATCGAAGGGGCCGGGAACAAGGAGGAGGTCATGGTCGAGGCTCTGTGCGCCTTCCAGTTGCTCGAAAAGGTACGCAGCGAGATGCTGGCGCTCGAGGAAATGGGCGGCCTGCATGCCGGCCGCTTTGCCACCGCCCGGGCGATGAACCAGCTGGCCGTCACGATGTCGATGGAACGCGGCTGGTTTCTTGGCAATCACGTGACCGGACTACGCGCGCTGTTCGACGACGGCAACAGCCTGCGCTTCGATGATCTGCCGAGTCCCACGGAGCGGGCCGAGGCCAGCCAGGTCTGGAACGCGGCCATTGCCGAGGCCGGCGCGCTGGTCCGCCAACTGGACGACGTCTGCGCTTCCGTGTTCCAGCGAACCTTCCGGGGCCTGACGCTCGAGAGAGCGATGCGGTTCTTCGCCCGGCCCATCGCCTCGCGCGCGGCGATCATGGAACGGGAATTGCGGCAGGATCCGCCGACGGCGCAGTCGCCGTCGCCTTCGCTGTAACCCGGCGCTAGGCAAGCGGGGCCTTCAACGAGCCGCCTTCCGCGATCTTGGCGGCAATGATTTCGCGCAACGCCTCGGCCACGGCTTCGGCCGCGGCGGTCCGCGGCAGCGCACGCGGCCAGCAAAGCGACAGCGTGCGGCCGAGCTCGGGAAGAATCAGCCGTGTCGGCAGCGCATCGTCCTCCGGCTCGCGGCTCAGTGACGACGCGGGCAGGATCGTGCAGGCCAGCCCTTCGCGCGCGGTCTGCAGCAGGATCGGCAGCGAGTCCAGGTCCGCGACGACCTGCAGCCGGATGCCCGCGCCGCTGGCGTGTTGCTCCAGCACTTCGCGCAGCCCCTGCGCCCCGCTCGGCAGCACCAGCGGAATATCGGCCAGCGACTTCAACGCAATGGTCGCTTCCTTGCCCGATGCGGCGCGACGCCGCTTCGATTCCACGGCGATCGGCGGCGTGCCGACCAGATACAGGGCCTCGCTGGCCAGCGGCTCGAGCTCGACCGCGCGCGACGGCGTTTGGCGAAACAGGATGGCGAAATCGAGCCGGTTGTTGTTCAGCAGCTCCGCGATATAGCCGCTCATGCTCTCGAACAGCTGCAGCCGCACGCCCGGATAGCGCTCGCGGACCGCCCGCACCAGCGGCATGCCGAAGGCCGCGGCAGCGGTGGTTGGCAGGCCGATCGCCACGTTGCCGGCGATGTCCGCCCCCGCGACCTTGACGTCGGCCCGCGCCATCTCCACCTGTTTCAGGATCGAGCGCGCGTGCCGGTACAGCGTGCGGCCTGCCTCCGTGGGTTTGACGCCCTTGGCGCCGCGATGGACCAGCGCCACGCCCAGTTCCGCTTCAAGCGCGGCGAGTTGCTGGCTCAAGGCCGGCTGGGCGACATGGGCGATCTCCGCGGCCCGGGTCAGGCTGCCGTGCTCGACGATCGTGACGAAATAGCGCATGCCCCGGATATCCATGTCCCGCCCCAATGACCAGTGAAAGCCCAAGGTATTGATTGTACTTATGGCTGGCTCGCGATTCCGTATTTCCGCGCGGCGGCGATCGCGGCTAGATTGATGCCATCGCGCCAACCCGGCCGCCCATTCCTTCCGATCGTCCTCCGCCAGGCCACCGCCATGACCCTACCGCTTGCAGGCATCACCGTCGTTTCTCTCGAACAGGCCATCGCCGCGCCGTTCTGCACACGCCAGCTTGCCGATCTCGGCGCGCGCGTGATCAAGATCGAGCGTCCGGGCGCCGGCGATTTCGCCAGGGCCTACGACGATCGCGTGCGCGGCCTGTCGTCGCATTTCGTCTGGACCAATCGCGGCAAGGAGAGCCTGACGCTGGACGTCAAGCACGACGGCGCGGCGCCGGTGCTCGAGGCGCTTCTCTCGCGCGCCGACGTGCTGGTGCAGAACCTCGCCCCAGGTGCGGCCGCACGGCTGGGGCTCGATCATGCGGCGTTGTCCGAGCGCTTTCCGCGGCTGATCGTCTGCGATATCTCGGGCTACGGCGCCGACGGTCCGTATCGCGACAAGAAGGCCTACGACCTGCTGGTGCAAAGCGAGTCCGGCTTCGTCTCGGTGACCGGCACGCCGGAGGAGGGCGTCAAGGCTGGCGCATCGATCGCCGATATCGCCGCCGGCATGTACGCCTACTCGAACATCCTGGCCGCGCTGATCGAGCGCGGGCAGACCGGCCGTGGCAAGCGCATCGATATCTCGATGCTGGAATCGATGGTCGAGTGGATGAGTTTCCCGCTGTACTACGCGTTCGATGGCGCTTCCCCGCCGCCGCGCGCCGGCGCCTCGCATGCCACCATCTACCCGTACGGGCCGTTCCCGACCGGCGATGGCAAGACCGTGATGCTGGGCCTGCAGAACGAACGCGAGTGGGCGGTGTTCTGCGAATCGGTGCTGCAGCAGCCCGAGCTCGCGACGCATCCCGACTACGCCAGCAACAGCCTGCGCAGCGCCAACCGCGGCGCGCTGCGCGAGCGCATCGTCGCGGCCTTCTCGCAATGGAGCGCCGACGAGGTCGGCGCGCGGCTCGAAGCGGCAAAGATCGCCAACGCGCAGGTCAATACGATGGCGGACGTCTGGGCCCATCCGCAGCTGGCGGCGCGGCAGCGCTGGCGCGAGGTCGACACGCCTGCGGGCGCGATCCCGGCGTTGCTGCCGCCCGGCATGACCGACGCGCGCATGGATCCTGTGCCTGCGCTGGGCGAGCATACCGACGCGATCCTGGCCGAGCTCGGCATCGCGGGTGAACAGATCGCCGCGATGCGCGCGGCCGGCGCGGTATGACGGCGGAGGGCGCGATGACGACGCCGGGCACGCGGCTGCCGCGCAGCTACCTGTTCGTTCCGGCCAACCGCCCCGAGCGGATCGGCAAGGCGCTCGCCGCCGGGTCCGACGCGGTGATCGTCGACTTCGAGGATGCGGTGGCGCCGGCCGACAAGGCCGCTGCGCGACAGGGGTTGCGCGCGCCATGGCCCGCGCTGGCGCAGCAGGCCTTTGACGCCGGCGTGCTGCTGCTGGTGCGCGTGAACGCGGCCGGCACGCCGTACCACGACGACGATATCGCCTGGTGCCGCGGGCTCGGCGTCGACACACTGGTGTTGCCCAAGGCCGATGCCGAGGCGATGCGGGCGCTGCGGCAGGCGCTGCCGGCCGTGCAATGCCACGCGCTGCTGGAAACCGCGGCGGGCTTCGCCCAGCTTCCGCAACTGGCTGCGCAGCCCGGCGTGGCCCGGTTGCTGTTCGGCAGCATCGACCTGATGGGCGATCTGGGCGTCGGCGACGAGGGCGAGCCGCTGCATGCGTTCCGCAGCCTGCTGGTGCTGCATTCGCGCGCGGCGGGGCTGCCCGCGCCGGTGGACGGCGTCTGCACCGCGCTCGGCGACACCACGGTGCTGGCGGCCGAGACCGCGCGTGCGCGCGCCTTCGGCTTTGGCGCCAAGCTGCTGATCCACCCGGCCCAGGTGGCGCCGGTCCACGCCGGTCTCGCGCCGACCGAGGCGGAACTGGCCTGGGCCAGGCGCGTGGTCGAGGCCGCCGCGGCCGCGGACGGCGCCGCCGTCGCGGTGGACGGCAAGATGGTCGATCGCCCGGTGCTGGAGCGGGCGCGGCGCATTCTGGCTGCCGGTTGAAGCGCCGGAGTTGCCACGTCATTGCGGCGATATTTTGCCGCGTCAGTTGTGCGTTAGTGGCGCGTTAATTGCCCGGCACGACGCCGTCCGGCGCGCATGACGCTGTGCAACATCGAAACGCCTTGCCATTCCCTCGCCGTTATTCATAATTATGAATTATTGCGAGGGCCCGCCCGCCGGGCTGCGCCCATCGCGCGCTCCATCCATCGCAGCGGGAGGCACCCATGCGCATCGTCCAGCAGGCGCTGTATCTCGAAGTCGCCGATCGCCTGCGCGCCATGATCGACGAGCACACGCTCGTGCCTGGCGCCTGGATCGACGAAGCGGCCCTGGCCACCACGCTCGGCATTTCGCGCACGCCGCTGCGCGAGGCGCTGAAGGTGCTGGCCGCCGAGGGACTGGTGCGGCTGGAGCCGCGCCGCGGCTGCTTCGTCAACGAGCTGTCCGAGCAGGACCTCGACGAGATCTTTCCGCTGATGGCGCTGCTCGAAGGCCGCTGCGCCTACGAGGCCGCCCGCAATGCCACCGCCGCCGATCTCGACGCGCTCGAGGACCTGCATCGCGATCTGGCGCGCTATGCCCGCGCCGGCCAGATCGATGCCTATTACGAAACCAACTACCAGATCCACGAGGCGATCCAGCGGCTCGCCGGCAATCGCTGGCTGTCCGGACTGATCGGCGATCTGCGCAAGGTGCTGCGGCTGTCGCGGCACAAGAGCCTGCAGCTGCCGGGCCGCATCGACGAATCCTGCGCCGAGCACCTGTCAGTCTTCGCCGCGCTGAAGGCGCGCGATCCCGAAGGCGCCGAGGCGATGATGAAGACCCACCTGCTGCGCCAGCGCGCCGCGTTGAAGGCGCTGGACGCGGACGCGCAAACCGCGGCGCCCGAACCCGAGGCCCCCGCGCGACGGCGCCACAGCCGGCTGCGCCTCGCCGCCAAGGCCGCGTCGGACCACTGACCCGATGACCACCTGAACCACGCACACCATCCCGTTCCGAGTTCGCTCCATCCTTTGCCCAACAGGTAGTTCGATGACTTCTTTCGAGACCGGAGACAAGACCGTCAGCGCGCCGCTTGGCGCCGGCGAAACCCTGGGCGACGCCCGTCCCGACACCGCCGGCGGCACGCTGCTGGCGCGCTTCGGCCGCTGGTGGAACCGCAAGGGCAGTCCGGCCGAGGCGGCCGCGGCCAACGACGGCAAGGCCCGCGCCGCGGAGCCGGCCACGCTGAGCGCCCGCGTGCAGCGCCGCCAGCGGGAGGAACTGCGGCTGTGCTTCGATGCCCGCCTGACCGATGGCGCCGCCAACGCGGCCGCGCAGGCGTGGCGCAACGAATACGAGGCCGCCGGCGAGCCGACCCGCCAGGCCATGCTGACGTTGCTGGCGGAGGTCGCCGGCAGCGGCGCGCAGGGCGGCGGCGATGGTGCCGCCGCGGACGAGGGCGGCAAGGCGGGGCGCAACGGCTCGGGCCTGAGCCATGCGCTGTCGAGCGCCCGCATCCGCTTCTTCAAGCGGCTGGCCGGGCTGCACGGCCCGAGCGCGAAGTCGGTCTGCGGCCTGCATTTCATCATTCACCTGCGCGCGGACATGCTGCGCTGGTACAAGAAGATCCCCGGCCTGCGCGCGCTCGACGAAGACCTCGAGGGCCTGCTGTCGAACTGGTTCGACGTCGGCCTGCTGGAGCTGCAGCCGATCACCTGGGATTCGCCGGCGTCGCTGCTGGAAAAGCTGATCCGCTACGAGGCGGTGCACGAGATCGCCTCCTGGGCCGATCTGCGCAACCGGCTCGATTCGGATCGCCGCTGCTACGCGTTCTTCCATCCGCGCATTCCGCGCGAGCCGCTGATCTTCGTCGAGGTGGCCTTCGTGCCGGAGATGGCGGCCAATGTGCAGAGCCTGCTCGACGAGGCGGCGCCGCAGGAAGACCTGCGCCGCGTCAAATGGGCGATCTTCTATTCGATCTCGAATACGCAGCCCGGGCTGCGCGGCGTCAGCTTCGGCAACTTCCTGCTCAAGCGCGTCATCGAGGAATTGCAGCGCGAATTCCCCAAGGTCAAGCAGTTCGCCACGCTGTCGCCGATCCCGGGTTTCGCCGACTGGTTGCGCAAGCAGGACGGCGATACCGTGGCCAAGGTGCTGGGCGGCAAGTGCATGCAGCGCTGGGGCGCGCGTGCGCCGGCCACCGGCGAGACCACGCCGCCCGCGGTGCCGGCCACCGGTGCCGAATGGCTGGCCGCGTTGAGCGCGGGCTCCGACGATGCGCTGGTGCGCGACAGCGGCCTGGCGCTGGCCGCGCACTTCCTCGTGCATGCGCGCAACGGCGCGCTGCCAGCCGATCCGGTGGCGCGTTTCCATCTCGGCAATGGCGCCTGCGTCGAACGGCTGAACTGGGGCGCGGACCTGTCGAGCAAGGGGCGCGCGCAGTCCTGCGGCATGATGGTCAATTACCTGTATGTGCCGGAGGCGCTCGACGACAATCTGGCCAAGCTCGGCGAGGGCAATCCGCGCATCAGCCGCTCGGTCGCCAAGCTGCTGGCGCGTTCCTGAGGGGGCGCACCGGCGTCGGCCGGCATCGACGCATCGCATCACCGCCTGATCCAGTTTCGCAGTGCATTTTCGACGGGAAGTTCCAACGCGGTTCACACCAGCAGTTCACATCGCATTTTCATAAGACAAAGCGAGGAGACACACCATGGAACGTAGTCAGTTCAAGCGGACGGCAACGATGTTGGCAGTGGCCGGCGGCATCGCGATGATGGCGCTCGCCCCGGCGGCGGCGCAGGAGCCGTGGCCGTCCCGGCCGGTCACGATCGTCGTGCCGTTTCCGGCCGGCGGCGGCACCGATGCCTTTGCCCGCCCGCTGGCGGCGCAATTGTCCAAGCAGCTCGGCAAGCAGTTCGTCATCGACAACCGCGGCGGCGCGGGCGGCACGGTCGGCGCCAGCCTCGCCTCGAAGGCCGCGCCCGATGGCTATACGATCTTCATCGGCGGCGCGCACCATGTGATCGCGCCCTCGTTCTACAAGAAGCTCGATTACGACATCGAGAAGGACTTCGTGCCGATCACCGTGATCGCGCAGCCGCCGCAGGTGGTGGTGGTCAACCCGACCAAGGTCCAGGCCAGGACGCTGCAGGAACTGATCGCCTACGCGCGCCAGAATCCCGGCAAGCTGAACTACGGCTCGGCGGGCAACGGCTCGTCGCACCATCTGGCCGGCGAGCTGTTCAAGATCCAGACCAAGACCTTCATCACGCATATTCCGTACAAGGGCGCGGGCCCGGCGCTGTCCGATCTGATCGCAGGCCAGGTCGACATGGTGTTCGATGGGCTGGGTTCGTCGGCCCAGCATATCCGCGGCGGCCGCATCCGCGCGCTGGCGGTGGCCGCGCCCAAGCGCTCGCCGGCGTTCCCCGACGTGCCGACCGCGGCCGAGGCGGGCGTGCCGAACTACGAGGTGTCGACCTGGTATGCGCTGTGGGTGCCGAAGAACACGCCCAAGGAGATCAGCGACAAGCTCTACGCCGAGGTCAACAAGGCCCTGAATACGCCGGAGCTCAAGCAGATCTGGCTGAACAACGGCTCCGAGACGCCGTCGTACACGCCGGACCAGTTCGCGCAGTTCCAGCGTGCCGAGATCAAGCGCTGGGCCCAGGTGGTGCAGCAGTCCGGCGCCAAGATGGATTGATGGCGATGATGCTGGCGAGGACCTTGATGGCCATGTTCGAGCCGCAGGAGGCGCTGTGAGCGGCGCGGTCAGCTTCGAGCGCGATGGCGACATCGCGCTGGTCACGCTGTCCAACCCGGGCAAGCTCAACGCGATCTCCGAGGCGATGTGGCGCGCGCTGACGGACGGCTTTGCGCGCCTGTCGGCCGACCGCACGCTGCGCTGCGTGGTGCTGCGCGGGGCCGACGGCAACTTCGCCGCCGGCGCCGATATCGCCGAGTTTCCGCGGCTGCGCGGCGATCCGGCCTCGGTGCGCGCCTACCACGTCGAGCTGCTGGCGCCGGCGCTTGCCGCGATCGCCGGCTGCCTGCATCCGACCGTGGCCTGCATCGAGGGCGTCTGCGTCGGCGGGGGCCTGGAGATCGCCTGCCATTGCGATCTGCGCATCGCGGCAACGGACAGCCGCTTCGGCGTGCCGATCAACAAGCTGGGTTTCCCGATGGCGCCGGGTGAGCTGCAGGGCCTGCTGGCGCTGGCCGGGCGCGCGGCGACGCTGGAGATCCTGCTCGAAGGCCGGGTGTTCGATGCCGCCGAGGCGCAGGCCAAGGGTTTGCTGACGCGCGTGGTACCGCGCGGCGACGTCGCCGCGGAGGCGATGGCCACCGCGCGCCGCATCGCCGCCGGCGCGCCGCTGGCCGCCCGCATCAACAAGGCCACCATCGCCCGGCTGTCGCCGCAGCCGGCGCCGTTGTCGGCTGCCGAGCTCGATGCCCATTTCTCCTACGCGTCCAGCCGCGACCATGCCGAGGGCGTCGCCGCCTTCCTGGCGCGCCGGCCGCCCCGTTTTGAAGGCCAGTAGGGCGCCTGGCGCCGTCATTGCCGTACCCCGTTTTTTTTATCCCCCAAGCTTTTTATCCGCTGATCGCATGAACGCCAATCTGTTCGCCCTGTTCGAATCCCGCTTCCCCGCCAAGCGCGAGGCCTGCTGCATCGAGACGCACGACGGCCTGTACTACAGCTGGGACGATCTCGATCGCGCCACCGCCAAGCTGGCCAATCTGCTTGCCTCGCTCGATCTGCCCGAAGGCGCGCGCGTCGCGGTGCAGGTCGAGAAGTCGCCGGAGGCGCTGTTCCTGTACCTGGCCACGCTGCGCGCCGGCTATGTCTATCTGCCGCTGAACACCGCGTATCAGGAAGCGGAGATCGACTATTTCATCGGCAATGCCGAGCCTGCGGTGGTGGTCTGCAGCAGCGCCAATTTTGGCTGGGTGTCGAAGCTGGCGTTCCGCCACGGTACCGGCCACGTGTTCACGCTCGACGACGACCGGGGAGGTACGCTGCTCGCGCGCGCCGCCGCGCAGCCGGACCGCTTCGACACGGTGCAGCGCGGACCCGACGACCTGGCGGCGATTCTGTACACGTCAGGCACCACGGGCCGCAGCAAGGGCGCGATGCTGACGCATCGCAACCTGTCGTCGAACGCGGAGACGCTGCACAAGGCCTGGGGCTGGCGCAGCGACGACGTGCTGCTGCACATGCTGCCGATCTTCCATGTGCACGGGCTGTTCGTCGCCTCGCACGGCGCGCTGCTGGCCGGCGCCAAGATGATCTGGGCGCCGAAGTTCGACATGGAGCAGGTGCTGCGCTTCCTGCCGCGCTCGACTGTGATGATGGGCGTGCCGACCTACTACGTGCGGATGCTGCAGGATCAGCGCTTCGACGAGGACACGTGCCGCCGCATGCGGCTGTTCGTGTCGGGCTCGGCGCCGCTGCTGCTCGAGACCTTCGAGGCGTTCCGCGAGCGCACCGGCCATACGATTCTCGAGCGCTACGGCATGAGCGAGACCGTGATGCTGGTGTCCAATCCCTATGACGCCGGCGAGGGCGAACGGATCGGCGGCACCGTCGGCCGTCCGCTGCCGGGCGTATCGGTGCGCGTGGTCGATGGCGATGGCAAACCTTGCCCCTCCGGCGAGATCGGCGCGGTCGAGGTCAAGGGGCCCAATGTGTTCAAGGGCTACTGGCGCATGCCGGAGAAGACCCGCGAAGAGTTCACCGCGGACGGCTGGTTCAAGACCGGCGACATGGGGCGCTTCGGCGGCGCGATCGTCGGCATGTCGGGCGAGCGCAAGGTGCCGGACGACTACCTGACCATCGTCGGACGCAGCAAGGACCTGATCATCTCCGGCGGCTACAACGTCTATCCGAAGGAGATCGAGAGCTTCCTCGACGAGATGCCGGGTGTGCAGGAGAGCGCGGTGATCGGCGTGCCCCATCCGGATTTCGGCGAGGCGGTGGTGGCGGTGGTGGTCGGCAAGCCGGGCGCCGAGCTGAACGAGCAGGCGATGATCGGCACGCTGAAGCACCGGATCGCCAACTTCAAGGTGCCCAAGCGGATCCACCTGGTCAATGAACTGCCCCGCAATACGATGGGCAAGGTGCAGAAGAATCTGCTGCGGGAAAGGTTCGGCGGTTGATCGAGTCTGGGGGAGTCTTGCGCCCTCTCCCGCATGCGGGAGAGGGGCCGATGCTCGCCATGCGTGCGCCGTTTGAAGCCATCTCCCTTCTCCGCTGAGAGGGAGGGGGACAACACCATGGGGCGGTGTCCTGTCTTCGCGGCGCCTTACTTCAGCATCTGCACCGACCCATTGACCGTCACCGTGACCTGGGCCTTGCCGCCCTCCATCGGTACCGGCGCGGCCTCGGCGGCGGCCATCGCGGCCTTGGCGTACATGCGCGGCATCGGCGTCACGGCACCGGCCTCGCCGACCTGCACGCTGCGAATCGTGTAGCTGCCATAGCCGAACAGCCGGGTCGTGGTCTGCGCCTTGTCGCGGAACGCGGCGACGGCCTGCTCGGTCAGCTTGCTCTCGGCCGCCCGGCGCGCCTCGCGCGACAGCGAGAAGCTGATGTTCTGTACCTGCATCTGGCTGGCCAGCTCGCCGGCGAGCTTCGAGGCCGCGCTGAAATCGCGCGACTGCAGGACGACCTCGGCGCGTCCGCGCCAGGTGCTGATGCGGCCGTTGCGGTCGGTGCTCGGATAGATCGTGAAGCCGCCCGATTCGGCCTGGATGCCCGATACGCGCTTGGCGCGCTCGATCACCTGCTGGGCCTTGGCCGACAGCGCCGACGAGATCGCGGACGGCTCGGCGCCTTCCTGCTCCGCAGCCAGCGTCACGCGCACGACGTCGGTCGGCACCTCGGCCACGGCCTCCGCCGACAGCGACAGCACGCCCGCGGGGGGCTGCCAGCCTTCGGGCGGCATCGGCCCGCCTTGTGCCGACGCGGCCAGTGCGGTGGTGCCGAGCAGGGTAGCGGCGAGCAATTGCTTCATCGAGTTCTCCATGACAATGTGATGGTGATCAGACGGTCACTGGCAGCGTGGGGTTCCCTTGCCACGCCGGGCGCTTGTATCGGCGTATTACCGAGCCGGCGCCCGCATCGCACCGCGGTCGGCTCGTTCAGAATGCCTGCCAGGCCTTCCATAGCATGTAGGCGGCCAGGCAGAACAGCATGCCGGCGAAGATCCGCTTGAGCTTGCGGACCTCCATCCGGTGCGCGGTGCGCGCGCCCAGCGGCGCGGTCAATACGCTGGCGATCGCGATCACCGCCAGCGCGGGCAGATAGACATAGCCGAGCGAGCCGGCCGGCAGCCCGGTCATCTGGTAGCCGCTCCAGACGTAGCCGATCACGCTGGCCGCCGCGATCGGAAAGCCCAGCGCGGCGGAGGTGGCGACCGCATGGTGGATCGGCACGTTGCACCAGGTCATGAACGGCACCGACACGAAGCCGCCGCCGGCGCCGACCAGGCTGGACAGGAAGCCGATCGCCGATCCGGCGCCGAACATGCCGGGAAAGCCCGGCAGTTGCCGGCTCGGCGACGGCTTGCGGTTGCGCAGCATCTGCGAGGCCGAGAAGCCGACGAACAGCGCGAACAGCAGCGACAGCCAGCCGGTCTTCAGTGCGGCGAACACCTTGCCGCCGCCGATCATGCCGCCCAGCAGGATGCCGGGCGCCAGCGCCAATACGATCTTCCAGCGCACCGCGCCCTGCTTGTGGTGGGCACGCACCGACGACAGCGAGGTGAACAGGATCGTGGACATCGAGGTGGCGATCGCCATATGGACGATCGCTTCTTCGGGAAAGGCCAGCCAGCTGAAAGTCAGCGTCAGGAACGGCACCATCATCATGCCGCCGCCGACGCCGAGCAGCCCGGCGCAGAAGCCGGTGAACGCGCCGAGCAGCAGCAGCGCGGGAATCAGGGAGAGAGTCATGCGTGGATCGCTTCGTGATGTTTTTCGTTATGGTGATCGCGCGGGCGGCGCATGCATTGCCCGCGCGGATCGCACGCGGTTCAGCGGCGTCCCATCAGCCGCGTGGTGATGAACTGCCATTCCTGCGGCGTGACCGGCGTGATCGACAGCCGGTTGCCACGGCGCAGCACGACCATGTCGGCCAGCTCCGGATGCTCGCGCAGTGCCGCCAGCGAGATCAGCTCGCACTTGTCGACGAACTTGACGTCGACCAGCTCCCAACGCGGATGCTCGGGTTTGGACGCAGGGTCGTGATACTTGCTGTCGGGGTCGAACTGGGTGGGATCGGGGTAGGGCGTCGAGCAGACCTCGGCGAGGCCCGCGATGCCGGGCTGCGGGCACGACGAGTGGTAGAACAGCACGCCGTCGCCGATGCGCATCGCGTCGCGCATGAAATTGCGCGCCTGGTAATTGCGCACGCCGGTCCAGGGAAGACGCCCCTGCTCGGCCAGCGTATCGATGCTGGCTTCGTCGGGTTCGGATTTCATCAGCCAGTACTGGCGCGCGCGGGACGCACCGGCGGCCGGTCTGTCGGCGGCTTTGGTGGCCGCCTTCTTGTCGGAGGGACTCATGCTCGCACGTCTTGGATGGTCGGAACGGCATCGCGAGCACGCGGCGAGGGCCTGGCAGCGGCGGCGCGACGCGGCAAGCATACCGTGAAAGCGCCATCATCGCCCGCATTGGCGTCGCGGGCGCAAAACACGGGCAAAAAAAGAGGCGATGGTCCAAAGACCATCGCCTCTTGCATGGGGTCCCCGCCTCGGCCGTTGGGTCGGCATCCTGAACCCAAGTGAGGTTCAGTGTGGCTGCGGAAGCCGCATTTCGGGTACATCACCTATTCAGGGAGCCCAGGTTCGAGACCTGCGCTATGAACACTGTGACGCGCTCGCCCACACGGCATCATCCCGCACCATGCAATGCATATCGGTTCAAGGAGTTATGACCTTCGCGAACCAGGCAGGGAAACTGTCAAACGTCTGACTATCCAGTTTGACCCGGACTCGAAGTCCGGGGGAGGTCAGACGTTTGCCGTTTCTAACCAGGATGGGAGGAGAACGGCGGCCGGGCGCGATAACCCGACCATGTTTCTGCACCTTGGTACCCCCGTGCAGTGGCTCCACTATACACCGGGGTTTCTCGCATACCAAGCGTGTCCCGGCTTGTCGTTACATTTTGCGTGGCATGCGCGGCACGGTCTTCACATCGCCCATATCGCGCTATATCGCCATGGTGAAGGCCCTTGCACAAGGAACCATATGCGGGTCCGCCGGGGCAATTCAAGGGGTCACGATTGCGTCGGCGAAACGGGGCTGCCGGCGGGGCTGCCGGCGGGGCTGCCGGCGGGATTGCCGATGCCGCCGACCATGCTGGTGCCGACATGCGCGTACTGGCGCAGCGCCTCGTCGGCGCGCTCGTTCAGCTCGCGGATGCGGGCGCGCACCGCGTCCACGGGGATCGCGCCGTCCTCCTGCTGCTTGCGCTTGAGCGCGAGCAGATCCGACGCGATGCTGATCGCGGCCATTACCGCGACCCGTTCGACGCCCTTGGTGGAAGCGCCGGACTTGATCCGCGTCATCTGGTCGTCGACCAGCGCCACCGCTTCGAGCAGCGCGGCCTCGTTCTCGGGGGCGATCGCGAAGCGGTAAGGCTGCCCCGCGATATGGACTTCGACTTGCTTGTTGCCGCTCATGCGTGTTCTCCGGAAGGCTGGGCGCCGCGCGGTTCTCCCTGGATGCGCTCGGCGGGAAGCTCCCCTTCGTCGAGCAGATCCAGCTGGCGCGCATCGGTGGCCGTGGGCAGCTTGTCCAGGATCGACTGGATGCGCAACTGCGCCTCCTCGATCTTGATGTTCAGCAGTTCGCGATCGGCAGCCATCGCTTCGCGATCGCTGCGCAGCTGCGCGGCCTCCGCCTGCAGGCGTTCGATCTCCTCGCGCAGCCGCTGGTTTTCCGCCGCCAGCGTATCCGCGTGGTGCAGCACGCGGCCGATCTTGGCGGCCAGTTGTTCGAGTTCGGTCAGCATGGGCCTGTCGTGTCTCAGGGTGTCAGGTAACGGGATTCTAGCCGATGCATGATCCGCGTCATCACTGCGGGAAGCGATTGTGACCGTGCATTCCCCTCGAAGTTGCATCGATCGTCGGTCAATGGCCGCAATGACTGCCGCGCAGGGGCACGCGGCGGCGCAATGGGCCGCGGGCGCCGCCGATTTGACGGGGGCCGTCAAACTGCCTACACTCACGCGCGTTTTCAGGTGCTCGCGATCCCGTCCCCATCGGATCGCAGTTAAACGGGAAACAGGGAGTCCGCCACGCCGCCGCGCGATGCCGGTCCAACCTGTGCTGCCCCCGCAACGGTAAGCGATTGCGATCGCCGCCGCGCCCGAGCCGATCGGCACGATCGTCTCCATGCCCGCCGGCCTCGCCTCACCGTCCCACAATGCCACTGGACCGATGGTTCCGGGAAGGCGGACGGTGCCGATCGCCAGCCCGGATACCGGCCTGGATGCGGGCATGCCGGCCGCCATCGCGCTCGCGCAGCCTCACCGCCAGACGGTCCGCGGGGGAACGGGCCAGGCTTTCACTTCCGCTCGAGCACCATGCTTTCATCGTCTTCGAGGTCGCGTCGCCTGGCACTGCCAGCCCCGCGCCCGACCGCGCGCGTCCGCGCCCAAGCCCTTGCCGTCGATACTGCCCGCGATATTGCGCGCGCCGCCGTCCGCTCCCCGGCGCAGGCCGCGCTGCTGTCCGCCGCCACGCTGTGCGCGTGGCCCGCGCTGGCGCAGCAGTCCCCGCCGTCGTCGGACGCCACGCTGAGCCCGGTCGTCGTCAGCGCCACGCGCACCGCGCAGCCGCTGGACGAGGCGCTGCCCCATACCACCGTGATCACGCAGCAGGAGATCGCCAACAGCCAGGCACCGGACCTGCGTTCGCTGCTGCGCACGCAGGCGGGCGTGGAACTGGCCGCCACCGGCGGCATGGGCGCCAACACCACGCTGTTCATGCGCGGCGCCAATTCGAACCAGACGCTGATCCTGATCGACGGCGTGCGCATCGCCTCGGCCAGCAGCGGCACCGCGCAACTGGCCAATATCCTGCCCGACGAGATCGACCGCATCGAGATCGTGCGCGGCAACGTATCGGCGCTGTACGGCTCCGACGCGATCGGCGGCGTGGTGCAGATCTTCACCAGGAGCGGAGCCGGCAAGCCGCCCGCCGCCAACGCCCAGGTCGAATACGGCAGCGACAATACGCGCCGCGCGACGGTCGGCTACGGCGGCCAGGTCGGCGATACCTCGTTCAACCTGACCGGCTCGATCTTCAAGACCGACGGCTTCTCGGCGGTGAACACGCGCCTGCAGCCGCGCGCCAATCCGAACGACAACCCGTACGAGAACAAGAGCGTCTCCGGCCAGGTCAAGCATCGCTTCGCGCCGGACTGGGAGGCGGGCGTCGCGGCCTACTACAGCAAGAGCAAGCTGTCCTACGACAGCACGTTCGGCCGGCCCACCGACGACTGGCGCAGCGACAGCGAGCTCTATACGCTGTCCGCCTTCGTCAACGGCAAGCTCGCCCCGGACTGGACCACGCGCTTCAAGGTCGCGCAGAGCGAGGACGACAGCGACAACTGGCTGAACGGCGTGTTCGACAGCCGCTTCAAGACGCGCACGCGCCAGTTCACCTGGCAGAACGAATACGCGCTCGCCAAGGGCCATCAGCTGATGTTCGGCACCGAATATCTGCAGCAGCAGTTCGACTCGAACTCGTATGGCGCGCCCGGCCGCAACGTGGTGTCGGTGTTCGGCGGCTACGACGGCCGCATCGGCAAGCATCAGCTGCAGCTGAACCTGCGCAACGACCACTATTCGGATTTCGGCGACAAGGGCAGCTATTTCGCCGGCTACGGCTACTACGTGACCGAGCAGTTCAAGCTGCTGGCCAACGCCAGCAATGCGTTCCGCGCGCCGACCTTCAACGAGCTGTACTACCCGAACTATGGCCAGCCGAACCTGCAGCCCGAGCGGGCGCGCTCGGTCGAGATCGGCGCGCAGTACGACAGCAAGGGCGCGGGCCTGCTGCGCGTGACGGCCTTCCGCACGCAGTACGACAACCTGATCACGTCGGCGCTGCAGCCGAACGGCATGTTTCTGGCGCAGAACGTCAGCAGCGCCAAGGTCGAGGGCGTCGAGGCGTCGTGGCGCGCGCGGCTGCTCGGCACCGACGTGACCGCCAGCGTCACGATGCAGAACCCGGTCGACGAGCAGACCGGCACGCAGCTGATGCGGCGCGCGCGGCGGTATGCGGCGCTCGACCTGGGCCGCGATGTCGGGAACTGGCGCTTCGGCGGCCAGTGGATCGTGTCGTCGTCGCGCCGGGACAGCGGCTCGCGCACGCTGGGCGGATACGGTATCGTCAACCTCAACGCGCGCTACAACATCGACAAGCAATGGTTCATCGCCGCCCGCGTCGAGAATCTGTTCGACAAGGACTACCAGCTGGCCTACCCCTACAACACGCAGGGCCGGGCCGGCTTCATCACGCTCGGCTGGCGCCAGCGCTGAGCGGCATCGCGCAGACCAGCGACCATGATGCGGACGGCGGCCTCGGCGACGGCGGGCAAGACGGCGGGCACGGCGATGCGCGGCGCCGCTGAGATGCGGCGCGCGCTGGCCGTCTGCACGCTGCTGGCCGGCGCTGCCGTGGCAGTGTTCCTGCTGTCGCTGGCGGTCGGCAGTGTCGGCCTGTCGCCGAGCGAGGTCTGGCACGCGCTGTTCGGGCTGACCGATGTATCGGGCAAGCACGGCGCGGCCGACCAGACCGCGGCCGCCATCGTGCGCGAGTTGCGGCTGCCGCGCGCCGCGGCGGCGTTCGCCTGCGGCGGCCTGCTGGCGCTGTCCGGCGCGCTGATGCAGGTGCTGCTGCGCAATCCGCTGGCCGAGCCCTATGTGCTGGGCGTGTCGGGCGGCGCGGCCACCGGCGCGTTGCTGGCGATGCTGGCGCTGGCGCCGCTGTGGACCGTGCAGGCCGGCGCCGCCGGCGGCGCGCTGATGTCGATGGTGCTGGTCGCCACGCTGGCGCGGCGCGATCTGCTGCATCCGCAGGTCCAGGGCGGCCATCATGAAGCGGGCTCGCGGCTGCTGCTGACCGGCGTGATCCTGGCCGCCGGCTGGGGTGCGGTGATCACGCTGATCCTGAGCATCGCGCCCGAGGCCCGCTTGCGCGGCATGCTGTTCTGGCTGACCGGCGATCTTGGCGGCACCGCCAGCTACGGGCTCGCGCTCGGCACGCTGGTGCTGGCGCTGCTGCTGACGCTGCCGATGGCGCGCGCGCTGAACGTGATGCTGCTCGGCGAGACCGTGGCCCGATCGCTGGGCGTGCGCGTCGGCCGGGTACGGCTGTCGGCTTACCTGGTGGCGTCGCTGGCGATCGCGGCGTCGATCACGACCGCCGGTTCGATCGGCTTCGTCGGCCTGGTGGTGCCGCATCTGGTGCGGCTGGCGTGGGGCAACGACCAGCGCCTGCTGCTGCCGGCGGCGGCGCTGCTGGGCGGCACGCTGCTGATGGCGGCGGACCTGATCGCGCGCACCGCGATCGCGCCGGCGCAATTGCCGGTCGGCGTGATCACCGCGCTGCTGGGCGTGCCGACCTTCCTGTTCCTGCTGCTGCGCCGGCCGCGATGAAGGATCCGCAATGACGACCGCTGCCGACTGGACCGTCCCGACCGTGCCCTGCCCACGGCTGTCGCTGCGCGACCTGAGGCTGCGTGCCGGCGGCAAGACGCTGTTCGACGCGCTCGAGCTGACCATGCGGCCCGGCGAGCTGTGGTGCGTGCTTGGCCCCAATGGCGTCGGCAAATCGACGCTGATGGCGGTGCTGGCCGGGCTGCGCGAAGCCGAGCGGGGCGACGTTCGGCTCGACGACGAGCCGCTCGCCGCGCTGGCGCGCCGGCGCCCCGAGATATTGGCCAGACAGCGCGCCTATCTGCCGCAGGCCATTCACGATACGTTCTCGATGTCGGTGCACGACGCGGTCGCGGTCGGCCGCCATCCGCATCTGTCGGGATGGGGCTGGAGCGGCCGCGACGACGATGCGGTGGTGGCGGACCTGCTGGCAGCCCTCGATCTGGCGGGCCTGGCAGGCCGCGATGTGCTGACGCTGTCCGGCGGCGAGCGCCAGCGCGTGTCGCTGGCCGCGGTGCTGGCGCAGCAGGCGCCGCTGCTGCTGCTCGACGAACCGCTGGCGCACCTGGACCTGCGCCATCAGATCCTGGTGCTGGACACGCTGGCGCGCCTGACGCAAGCCGGGCGCCATGCCGCGATGCTGATCCTGCACGACCTGAACCTGGCGCGCCGCTATGCCACGCATGCGCTGCTGATGGCCGAGGACGGCCAATGCCTGCACGGCCCGGCGGACCAGATCCTGACGCCCGCCCACTGTTCGCGCGCGCTGCGCACACCGATCGTCGCCGTCGCGCAGGGCGCGCATACGGCGTTGATCGCCAATGGCCCGGCATGAGGCAGGGCCGGGCTGCTTACCCCTCACCGATACCGCTCCGCGCAATGACGAGCCATCACGACTCCGACCATACCGACACCAACGACACCCACGACACCCACGACACCAACGACACCGAGGGCCGCGATGAACGCCACAAGGCGCGCATGGTCCGCAAGAAGGCGGTGATCGATGCGAAGATCGCCGCCGCGCAGGACGAGCGCGGCGTGATCGTGATCACCACCGGCAATGGCAAGGGCAAGTCCAGCTCGGGCTTCGGCATGGTGATCCGCGCGCTGGGTCACGGCATGCAGGCCGGCGTGGTGCAGTTCATCAAGGGCGCGTTTCCCAGTGGCGAGGAAATGTTCCTGCGGCGCTTTCCCGAACAATGCGCGTTCCACGTGATGGGCGAGGGCTATACCTGGGAGACCCAGGACCGGGCGCGCGACGTGGCCAAGGCCGAGGCCGCGTGGCAGGTCGCGCGCCAGCTGCTGCGCGATCCGTCGATCGGCCTGGTGCTGCTCGACGAACTGAATATCGCGTTGAAGCTGCACTACCTGGACGTCGATACCGTGATCGCCGATCTGCGCGCGCGTCCGCCGATGCAGCACGTGGTGATCACCGGCCGCGGGGCGCCGCAGGCGCTGATCGACGCCGCCGATACCGTGACCGAAATGACGCCGGTCAAGCATGCATTCCAGCAGGGCATCAAGGCCCAGCGCGGCATCGAGATGTAAGCCATGACGACCGTATCGAACATCGCGGCGAAATTCGTTCCGCCCGCGATCGAACCGCTGGACGACACCCTGCGCCCGGCATTGCAGGCCGCGATCGACGACAAGACCAAGCCGCTCGGCGCGCTGGGCCGGCTGGAGTCGCTGGCCCTGCAGATCGGGCTGATCCAGCGCACCGCAGAGCCGGTGCTGCGGCGGCCGGCGATGATCGTGTTCGCCGCCGACCATGGCATCGCCGATGCCGGCGTCAGCGCCTATCCGGCCGACGTCACGGTGCAGATGGTCCGCAATTTCGCCGCAGGGGGCGCGGCCATCAATGTGTTCGCACGCCAGCACGGCATGGTGCTCGAGGTCGTCGATGCCGGCGTGCGCGTGCCGCCGGGCGCGGCGCCGGGTCTGGTGGACTGCCGAATCGATGCGGGCACGCGCAACTTCATCGACGAACCGGCGATGCGGCGCGAGCAGGCCGAGGCCGCGCTGGCGGCCGGCGCCGCGCGCGTGATGCACCATGCCGCGCAGGGGACCAATGTGATCGGCTTCGGCGAGATGGGCATCGGCAACACGTCGGCCGCCGCCTGCCTGGTCAGCCGGCTGGCGGGCCTGCCGATCGCGGCCTGCGTCGGGCGCGGCACCGGCCTGGACGATGCGGGACTCGCGCGCAAGCTCGCGCTGCTCGAGCGGGCGCTGGTGCGCCATGCCGATGCGGTCGAACCGCTGGACGCGCTGGCCGCGCTGGGTGGCTTCGAGATCGCGATGATGGCGGGCGCCTTCCTCGCCGCGGCGTCGCGGCGGATGGTGATCCTGGTCGACGGCTTCATCGCCTCGGCGGCGCTGCTGGTCGCGAGCCGCCTCGATGCCGAGGTGCTGTCGTACTGCGTGTTCTCGCATTGCTCGCACGAGCAGGGCCACCGCGCGCTGCTCGAGCACTTCGGCGCGCGGCCACTGCTGGCGCTGGACCTGCGGCTGGGCGAGGGCAGCGGCGCCGCGCTGGCGTATCCGCTGGTGGCGTCGGCGGTGGCCTTTCTGCGCGAGATGGCGACCTTCGGCGGGGCGGGGGTCAGCACCGCCAGCGCGGCCGACGGTGCAGGCAACACCGCGACCAACACCGCGACCAACACCCCAACCGGCAGCGCGCCGCCGCGATAGACTCGCGCCAAGCTGTCGCCATCCGCACCATGACCAACATGCCGACCGAGCCCACGCCCGAGCCGCTGCAGGATCGGCGAGACCAGCAAGCCGAGCAACCTCGGCGGCCGACCCATCCGCTGCTGCAGCGGCCCTGCGACGAACTGCGCTACCTGCTGACCGCGGTCGGCTATTTCACGCGCGTGCCGGTGCCCGCCTGGGTCGGCTTCGCCCCGCACTATCTGCATGCCGCCGCGCGCTGGTTTGCGCTGGTCGGCCTGATGGTCGGCGCCGTCGGCGCGCTGGCGACGCTGGCCGCGTGGCTGCTGTGGCCGCCCGCGGTCGCGGTGCTGATCGGCATCGGCGCGACGCTGCTGCTGACTGGCGCCTTTCATGAGGACGGCCTGGCCGATTGCGTCGATGCGTTTGGCGGCGGCTATCGGCGCGAGGACGTGCTGCGCATCATGCACGATTCGCGCATCGGTGCCTTCGGTGCGCTCGCGCTGGTGCTGGCCCTGCTGCTGAAATGGCAATTGCTGCTGGCGCTGGGCCAGCGCGGCGGCCTGCGCGAACTGCTGCTGGTGCTGGTGGCCGCGCATGCCGCCAGCCGCGCGATGGCGGTCAGCTATCTGGCGACGCTGGACTACGTACGTGCCGAGGGCAAGGCGAAGCCGGTCGCGCAGCGGCTGTCGCCGCGCGGGCTGGCGCTGGTGCTCGCCTGCGGCGCGCTGCCGTTGCTGGCGGTCGCGCCGGGCTTCGGTGTCGCCGCGATCGCCGCGCTGGCGCTGCTGCGGCTGGTGCTCGGGCGCTATTTCGTGCGCCGCATCGGCGGCTATACCGGCGACTGTCTCGGCATGGCCCAGCAGCTTGGCGAACTGCTGATCTATCTGCTGGCGGCGGCATGGATCTGGTCCTGATCCGGCACGCGCATCCCGCGGTCGACGACGGGGTCTGCTATGGCCGGCTCGACCTGCCACTGATGGAGCCGATGTCGCCGGCGGCCGATGCGATCGTGCGCGCCGCGTCGGCGGCGGCATCGGCCAACGGCGTGCCGGACCCGGTGCGGATCGTCTGCAGTCCCGCGCAGCGCGCCCATGTCACCGCGCAGCGGATCGTGCAGGCCTGCGCCGCGCAAGCCGGGCGAGAGGGCCTCGCGCTTGACGCCGATGCACGTCTTCACGAACTCGATTTCGGCGCCTGGGAGGGCCAGCGCTGGGACGCGGTACCGCGCGCCGGCCTGGACCAATGGGCGGCCGACCTGATGGATGCGCGCCCACACGGCGGCGAATCGGCGCGCACCGCGTACGCGCGCGTTGCAGAATGGGCTGACTCGCTGCAAGCGCCTGCTGCCGCCGCCGAGCGCTGCCTGTGGGTGGTCGGCCACGCCGGCCCGATGCGAATGCTCGCCGCGCATTGGCTCGGCCTGCCGTTGTCCGTCACGCTGGAGTGGCAGCTCGGCTGGGGCGCGAGCTGCGGCGTCCGGCTCGATCGGGGCGCCGCGCGGCCGGGGCGTCTGTTGTGGTGGAACCGCACGGCGGGTTGAGGGCCAACGAGGGCCAACGAGGGCCGACGCACCGGGCTCCGCACTGCCCCCCGCACTGAAGGCCAGGCCCGCGCCGTGCTACTGCGCGGGCCGCCGGCTCCGTGCGACCTCCAGCTGCCGGCACACGATCTCCGCGGCATCGATCGCACGCGGTCCCGCCCGATTGATCAGGTCGCCGTCGATCGTGAACAGATTGCCGCGTGCCACCGCCGTCAGCTGCGGCCAGCGCTGCCATTGCGCGAAATCCGCGAGCGGCCGGTCCGCCGGCGTCGCGCCCATGCTGGCCGTGATCATCGCCTCGGGATTGCGGGCGATGACCGCTTCCACCGAAATGGTCGGCACCAGCGGCGTCTCGTCGGCGAATACATTGCGGCCGCCGCACAGCGCCAGCATGTCGCTGACCATATGCTGGCCATTGAGCGTCATCAGCGGCTGCTGCCAGACCTGATAGAACACCGATACCGGCGGGCGTGCGGCATGGGCCTTGCCCAGCGCGGCAATGCGCGCGCGCAGCCGCTCGGCGGCGGCATGCGCGGTCGGGCCGGTGCCGAGCAGCACGCCGAGCTTCTCGATATTGTCGGGCACCGCCGCCAGCCGCCGCGGCTCGCTGTGGAACAGCGGCAGGCCCAGCGCGCGCAGCCGCTCCGTCTGCTTCTGCGCGTTGCCATGCCGCCAGACCACGATCAGGTCGGGCTTGAGCGCGGCGATCCGTTCGAGATCGAGCGCCTTGTTGTCGCCGACCCGCGGAATCGCGCGCGCCTCGGGCGGATAGTCGCTGTAGTTGACGGTGCCGACGATGCGCTCGCCCCCGCCCGCCGCAAACAGCATCTCGGTGACATGCGGGGCCAGCGACACGATGCGGCGCGCCGGCTGCGCCAGCGTGATGGTCTGGCCGGCATCGTCGACGACGGAGACCGCGGCGCGCGCGTCGATCGGCAGGATGGCCGCGAGCGCCGCGGCAAGCGACACGATGGCGGCGAGGCGCGTGGCGGCGCGCGGCCGGCGCCGGCGGAACGGGAACGGCAATACGGGCATATCGGATGGGAACGTCAGAGCGAGAGAGTGTTGGCGAGGGCGTCGGCAAGCCGCTGCCAGCAGGCCTCCCGGTCGGGCGGCAGCCCCAAGCGCAGGCTCGGCAGGCCGGTGGAAGGCGGCGACGCCAGGGACGGCGCCGGTGCATCGAACAGCCGGGTCCAGACGCCCGCATGCGCCAGCGCCTGATGCAGCCGCGCGGCGTCCGCATGCGGCACCCAGGCGAACAGCGGCAGGGTGACCGGCGCCAGGCCATGCCGGCGCAGCAGCGCGTCCAGACGCGCGCTGGCCAGGCGCAGACGGGCCCGCGTGGCGGCCTGCCAATCGGTGTCGCACAGCGCCAGCCGCGCCACCGCGCGTGCCGGTCCGGACACGGTCCAATGGCCAAGGCGTTCGGCCAGTGTCTGCAGCAGCTCGGGCTGCGCCAGCACGAAGCCGCAGCGCACGCCGGCCAGTCCGTAGAACTTGCCCAGCGAGCGCAGCACGATCAGGCCGGCACGGCCGCTGTCCGCCGCCAGCGAGGCACCGCCTTCTTCGCCGGCCGACGCATCGGCAAAGGCCTCGTCGAGCAGCAGCGTGCCGCCGCGCGCCGCCAGCGCGGCATGCCAGCCCAGCAGGCGCTCGCGTGGCACGATGCGCCCGGTCGGATTGTTCGGGTTGACGACAACCAGATGATCGAGGCCATCGGCGAGCGCAGGGCGCGAGAAGTCCGCCTCGTCCAGCGGTACCACGCGATGACCGGCGGCGGCGAAGGCTGGCGCGTATTCGCTGTAGCCGAGCGCGGCGATGCCGACGCGGCCCGCCGGCAGCAGCGCGGGCAGCGTGCGGATCGCGGCCTGCGAGCCGGCGACCGGCAACGCATGCGGCGCGCCGTAAGCGCGGGCGGCGATCTGTGCGAGACCATCGTCGTCCTGCGGCAGCCGCTGCCAGCAGTCGGGGGGCAACGGCGGCACCGGATAGCCGTCGGGGTTGATGCCGGTCGACAGGTCGAGCCAGTCGGACGGATCGCGGCCATAGCGGCGCGCGGCGGCCAGCAGATTGCCGCCGTGGCGGATCGGAGGGGGAAGGGGATGCGGGTGATTCATCGCGACAGCGCCAGCAGTTGGTCGACGATGCCGTACGCGACGCAGAGGGCCAGCCACGACCATAGCGTTCGCCGCACCAGCCGCAGGCTGGCCAGCACGTCGGCGGCGCCGGGCGGCTCGCCCTCGCCGAGCGGCGGGCGCGCTTCCCACTGGCCATGGTAGCGGGCCGGGCCGCCGAGCGCGACGCCGAGCGCACCGGCGCCCGCGGCCATCACCGGGCCGGCGTTCGGGCTGGACCAGGCCGGCGCCTGCATGCGCCAGCAGCGCAGCGCGCGCGCGGTCGAGCCCAGCAGCGCGTAGGACAGCGCGGTCAGCCGGGCCGGCACCAGGTTCAGCAGATCGTCGAGGCGGGCCGCGGCCCAGCCGAAATGCAGCAGCCGCTCGGTCCGGTAGCCCCACATCGCATCGAGCGTATTGGCGAGCCGATAGGCGATCGCCGCCGGGGCGCCGCCGATCAGGAACCAGAACAGCGCGCCGAAGATCGCGTCGTTGCCGTTCTCGAGCGCCGATTCGCAGGCGGCCCGGGCCAGCGCCGGCGCATCGGCGTCCGCGGTGTCGCGCGAGACGATGCGCGCGGTCAGCTGGCGCGCTTGCGGGAGGTCGTCCCTGGCCAGTGCACTGGCGATCGGTTCGATATGCTGGCACAGGCTGCGCGCGCCCAGCGTGGCATACAGGCCCAGCGCCTGCAGCAGCCAGCCCAGCCACCCGCCGGCGAACTCGGTGGCGGCCGCGATCAGCAGCGCGGCCAGCGCGGCCGGCCCCAGCACCAGCGCGGACCAGGCCGCCAGCCCGATGCCGCGTTGGCGCCAGCGCGGTCCCGGCCGGTTCAGGCAGCGCTCGGCGGCATCGGCGAGCCGGCCGAAGCCGACCAGCGGATGCCGGCGGCGCGGCTCGCCGAGCCAGCGGTCGAGTCCCACCCCGGCGAGGGCCGTCAGCGCAATGGCGGCTCCCGGCGCCAGCGGCGCCGCGGGCCACAGCGAATTCACCATGCCGGGTCCGGTCCCTTGATCGCAACCGGGAGACCGGCGACCAGCAGGCGCACGCGGTCCGCCGCGGCGGCCAGCTTCTGGTTCAGGCGGCCAAGCTCGTCGACGTAGAAGCGCGTGATCGCGCCCATCGGCACCACGCCGAAGCCGATCTCGTTGGAGACCAGGATCACATGGCCGGGCAGCGTCGGCAGCGCGGCCAGCAGCGCGTCCATTTCCTCGGTGAAGGCCGGCGGCGGCGTGATCACGCCGTGTTCGGGATAGGGACGCTTGTCGAGAAAGATCAGGTTGTTGAGCCAGACCGTCATGCAGTCGACCAGGATGCAGCCGTCCCGGCGGGCATGCGCGTACAGCGCGTCGGCCAGACGCAGCGGCTCCTCGACCAGATTCCAGTCGGCCGGGCGGCGCGCGCGATGCAGCGCGATGCGCAGCTGCATTTCCTCGTCGGTTTCGTCGGGATCCTCGCGTGCGGTGGCGATATAGGTCACCGGCCCGCCGGTGGCCACCGCGTGATCGGTCGCCAGCTGCTCGGCGTAATGGCTCTTGCCGGAACGGGCGCCGCCCAGCACCAGCGTCAGTTCGCGCGGGCCGGGCCTGGGCAGGCCGACGGCCGCCTGGGTCGCTACCGCGATGGCCGCCTCGCCGGCGGGCAGCACGACATCGGACGGCGTATCGGCTGGGCCGGTGCCAGCGGCGTGAGGAGGGACCTTGGGTTCCATCCGGGTATTGTAGCGGCCGCATCGCATGCCGACAGGGCGGATCCGCGTGGATCGGCGCGGAATGAGCCGGCGCCGGCAATGGCCGCTCGGGCCGATGCGATAATCGCCGCGATGCAAGCCCTTCCCCAATCCGCCACGCCTGCCAAGCCCGCTGACCCTGCCGGCCCTGCGCCAGCCTCCGTGCCGTGGTCCGCGCTGCGTGGCACGCTGATGATCCAGGGCACCACCTCCGATGCCGGCAAGAGCACCGTCGTGGCCGGCCTGTGCCGGCTGCTGGCGCGTGCGGCGGTGCGGGTCGTGCCATTCAAGCCGCAGAACATGGCGCTGAACAGCGCGGTCACCGCCGACGGCGGCGAGATCGGCCGCGCGCAGGCGCTGCAGGCCCAGGCGGCCGGGCTGGCGCCGCACACCGACATGAACCCGGTGCTGCTCAAGCCGAGCAGCGACACCGGCGCGCAGATCATCATCCACGGCCGCGCGCGGCTGGACCTCGATGCCCGTGCCTATCACGAATACAAGCCGGTCGCGATGCAGGCGGTGCTGGCCTCGCACCGGCGCCTGCGCGAGGGCTACGACGTGGTGCTCGTCGAAGGCGCCGGCAGCCCGGCCGAGATCAATCTGCGCGAACGCGACATCGCCAACATGGGCTTTGCCGAGGCGGTCGATTGTCCGGTGGTGCTGGTCGCCGATATCGATCGGGGCGGCGTGTTCGCGCATCTGGTCGGCACGCTCGATTGCCTGTCGCCGAGCGAGCGCGCGCGCGTCAAGGGCTTCATCGTCAATCGCTTCCGCGGCGATATCTCGTTGCTGGAACCGGGACTGGACTGGCTGCGTCAGCGCACAGGCAAGCCGGTGCTGGGCGTGCTGCCCTATCTGCACGGGCTGCATCTGGATGCCGAGGACGCGGTGGCGGCCTCGCAGTCGGCCAAGGACGACGGCGCGCCGCGCCTGCGCGTGATCGTGCCGGTGCTGCCGCGCATTTCGAACCATACCGATTTCGATGCGCTGCGGGCCCATCCGCGCGTGGACCTGCGCTGGATCGGGCCCGGCACGCCGATCCCGCCGGCCGATCTGATCGTGCTGCCGGGCAGCAAGAGCGTGCGCGCCGACCTGGCCTTCCTGCGCGAACAGGGCTGGGACCGGGCGCTGCTGCGGCATCTGCGCTATGGCGGCAAGGTCGTCGGCATCTGCGGCGGCATGCAGATGCTGGGGCGCCGCATCGAGGACCCGGACGGACGCGAGGGCGCACCCGGCGGCAGCGACGGCCTGGGCCTGCTCGATTTCGCCACCGTGCTGGCGGCCGACAAGCAGCTGCGCCAGGCGCGCGGCACGCTGGCGCTGCCGCAGGGGAACGCCAGCGTTGCCGGCTACGAAATCCATCTGGGCGTCACCGAAGGTCCGGCGCTGGCGCGGCCGGCGCTGCGGCTCGAAGACGGCCGCGCCGACGGCGCGCTGTCCGACGATGGCCAGGTGCTGGCCACCTATCTGCATGGCCTGTTCGACGATCCGGCGGGCTGCGCCGCGCTGCTACGCTGGGCCGGCCTGGATGGCGCCGACGGGGTCGACCTCGCCGCGCTGCGCGAAGCCTCGCTCGAGCGGCTGGCCGATACGATGGCCGCGCATCTGGACCTGGCGGCCTTGCTCGCGCCGCTGCGGCATGCGGGCTGACGCTTCAGGCCCGGGCCCCGGGTGACACGGTCCCGCAAGGACCGGCCTGCTACACTTGTCGGCTTTGTCAGCCCTCCAGCGCGCCGGTCATCGGCCGGCCGCGCCATCGTTCCGCACCATGGTTACCGGCCGCCTGCGCGTCCTGCTCGTCAAACTCCATCTGTATATCGGCCTGTGGCTCGGCTTGCTGTTCGTGCTGCTGGGGCTGACGGGCACCGTGCTGTCGTGGCGCCACGAGATCGACGCCGCGCTCAATCCCGAACTGCTGGTGGCCTCGGAATCGGTCACGCTGCCGCTGCGGGCGGACACCGTGCAGCAGGTGGTGGCGCGGCTGAAGGCCGACCCGCAGTACGGCAAGCCCAGGATGCTGATGCTGCCGGTGTCGGAGCGCGACGTCTTCATCGCCTGGTACCACGTCAAGGAGCCCGGCACCGGCAGCGTGGTGCCGGGCCGCTCGCGGCAGGTGATGGTCGACCCGGTCACGCTGGCGATCAAGGGCGAGCGGGTCTGGGGTCAGCCGGGGCTGTCGCGCCCGCTGCTGATGCCCACGCTGTTCCACCTGCATCACTATCTGCTGGCTGGCGATACCGGCAAGACCGTGGCCGGCGTCGGCGGCATGCTGCTGCTGTTGACGGTGCTGGCCGGCATCGCGCTATGGTGGCCGAAGCTGAAGGTGCGTGCGATCGTGCAGGCGTTCCGCATCACGCACGGCGGTTCATGGTGGCGGCTGAACTATTCGCTGCATCGCGCCGGCGGCATCCTGGCCGCGCCGGTGCTCGCGACCATCGCGTTTTCCGGGTGGTATCTGAATCTGCCGAAGTGGGTCACGCCGCTGGTCGGCAGCGTGATGACGGTCACCGCGCCCGCGCGGCCGGCTTCCACGCCGCCCTACGAGGGTGCCATGCCGATGGGCGTGCAGCAGGCCGTCACGGCGGCCCAGGCGCTGTATCCGCAGGCGATCGTGTCGCGCGTGTCATTCCCGCGCCAGCCGACCGACGCCTACGAGATCCGGCTGCGCCAGCCCGGCGAGGTGCGCCAGGGCAGCGGCGCGACGCGGCTGTGGCTCGATGCCTATACCGGTGCCCGCCTCGGCGTGCGCGATCCGCTCGCCGCGCCGGCCGGCGACACCGTGCTGAACTGGATGTACCCGCTGCATACCGGCGAGGCGTTCGGCATGCCGGGGCGCATCTTCATTTCCGCGTTCGGGCTGGCGCCGCTGCTGTTCGCGTTGACCGGCGTGCTGATCTGGTGGAAGCGCCAGCGCGGCCACCGGCGCCATCTGAAAAAGACCGAGCAGCGTCAGGCGGCCCGCCGCTGATGCCGTGCCCCGCGCGTGCGAGCGCGCGCGGGCGCAGCGGTCCGTCTGGCTAGATTTCCAGATTGTCGATCAGCCGCGTGGCGCCGAGCTTGGCGGCGGCCAGCACCACCAGCGGTTCGCCGGCCGCGTATTCGTCGCGGCTCGGTGCCTGCAGGTTGCTGCGCTTGCGGATCGAGACGTAGTCGGGCTTCCAGCCGCGGGCCTTCAGCGCGTCGAGCGCCTGCGCCTCGACCGCGCTCAGCTCGGTGCCGCCGCCGGCATTGGCCAGCACCTGGTCGCGCACCTGATGCAGCGTGCGGTACAGCGTCGGCGCCTCGGCCCGCTCGTCGGCCGACAGATAGCGGTTGCGCGACGACAGCGCCAGGCCGTCCTCGGCCCGTACCGTTTCCGCCGGCACGATGTCGATCGGCAGCGCGAACTGGTTGGCCATGCGCCGCACGATCATCAGCTGCTGGTAGTCCTTCTTGCCGAACACGGCGACGCGCGGCTGCGTGCACGAGAACAGCTTCATCACCACCGTGCAGACGCCATTGAAGAAGCCGGGCCGGAACTCGCCCTCGAGGATGTCGCCCAGGTCATGCGGCGGGTCGACGCGGTATTCCTGCGGTTCCGGATACATGTCGCGCTCGGTCGGCGCGAACAGCACGTAGACGCCTTCCTTCTGCAGCTTCTCGATGTCGTCCTGCAGCGTGCGCGGATACTTGTCGAAATCCTCGTTCGGACCGAACTGCAGCCGATTGACGAAGATCGAGGCCACCACCGGATCGCCGTGCTGGCGCGCCAGCCGCATCAGCGACAGATGGCCTTCGTGCAGATTGCCCATGGTCGGGACGAAGGCGATCCGGTTCTGGCCGCGCAACTGGTCGCGCAGCTCGTGAATGGAGGAAATGACTTTCATGGATGCGTGTACTGCTCGTCAGGAAAAGCGCGCGGCGGTGCCGGGGCTATGCGGGGGTATAGGCCAGGCGCACGTAGATCGGCGCATAGGGCTCGGCCTGGGTGATTTCGACCAGGGACTCGCGCGACAGCTCCAGCATCGCGATGAAATTGACCACCACCACCGGCACGCCCTTGCCCGAGCGGATCGCATCCTCGAACAGCTCGGTGAACTCCATGAAGCGGGCATGCTGCAGGCGGCGCAGGATCTGGCTCATGTGCTCGCGCACGGACAGTTCCTCGCGCGAGATCTTGTGGTGCTGGTTCAGCTTGGCGCGCTTGAGCACGTCGGCCCAGGCGGCCTGCAGATCGGTGGTGTCGACATCGGGGAAGCGCGGCGCCAGGCTCTGCTCGATGAAGACCTGCGAGCGCAGGAAATCGCGGCCCAGCTGCGGCACCTGGTCGAGCTTCTGCGCGGCCAGCTTCATCTGCTCGTATTCGAGCAGCCGGCGCACCAGCTCGGCGCGCGGATCTTCGGCGTCCTCGTCGCTGTCGGCCTTCTTGACCGGCAGCAGCATGCGCGACTTGATCTCGATCAGCATCGCGGCCATCAGCAGGTATTCGGCCGCCAGCTCCAGGTTGCTCTTGCGGATCTGCTCGACATACGCCAGGTACTGGTGCGTGACCTGCGACATCGGGATGTCGAGCACATTGAAGTTCTGCTTGCGAATCAGGTACAGCAACAGGTCCAGCGGCCCTTCGAACGCCTCGAGAAAGATCTCGAGCGCGTCGGGCGGGATATACAGGTCCTGGGGCAGCTGGAACAGCGGCTCGCCGTACAGGCGCGCGAACGCCATGCCGTCGACCGTCTCCGGCGAGGTGCCATCGGGCGCCACGCTGGGCAGCTCGAGCGCGAGCGCGAGCTTGTCCTGTTCGCTATGGTTCATGAGTGGGGCGGATCTGCACGCATCGCGGTCGCCGGCAGGGACTGCGGCGCCGGGATGCGTGCCGGCATCAGTCCAGCGAGTAGACGTAGGGCTTCTGCGGGACCCGCGATGCCTCGGCGCGCTGGCGCTCCTCGAGGTCGATCGGGGCCTTGTCCCACAGCAGGGCGCGGCCTTGGCGCTGTTCCGCCTCCAGCGACGGGCGCTCCTGCTTGAGCGCCTTCAGGAACTGGGTGATGTCGGATTCGTACATGGCCATGGCAGGAAAGCTATACAGAATGCAAAAGGGGAATGGAAAACTGCCGCGATTCTACCGTATTGCCATGCCGCGGCGGGCTTTGCCGGCCCCGGGCGCTCGGGGTTTGCGGATCGGGCGGCCGGGTGTGGTCAAATAGCGACTTTGCCGGATCGCAACGACGGATGATATTGGACCTCGGGATCATGCGCCTCGGATTCCGCCGCCCCCGGGCCTGCGGCGCGGCGGCGCCCGCGCCCTCGCCGGCCTCGCGGCGGCTGGCCCCGATACTGGCATTCCCGCTGCTGGCATTCCCGCTGGTGCTGCTGTTCGCCATGCTGCCGGCGCCGGTCCAGGCGGCCTACCGGGTCCAGGTGGAGGCGCCCGAGCCGCTGAAGGACATCCTGGAAGAGCATCTGGACCTGGTCCGCTATCGCGAACGCGCCGACCTGGGCGAGGACCAGATCGCCTACATGATCGAGACGGTCGGCGACCAGGTCCGGGCCTTTGCCGCCACCGAAGGCTGGTTCGATCCGCAGACCACCACCCGCGTCGAGGGCAGCGGCGACAGCCGCGTGATCCACGTGACGGTCGACCCGGGCGCGCGCACGCTGATCCGCGCGGTCGATGTCGATGTGCGCGGGCCGGCCGCCACGCGCTCGCCCGAGCAGGTCGCCGCGATGCGGGAGAAGTGGGGCCTGCCGGTCGGCGAGCCGTTCCGCCAGTCCGACTGGGACAAGGCCAAGGAGGACGCGCTGGTCGAGCTGCAGAGCAACGCCTACTACGGCGCCAGGCTGGCTGCCTCGCAGGCGCGCATCGAGCCCGAGGAGCGCGCCGCCGATCTGAGCGCGAGCTATGACAGCGGCCCCGCCTACCGGATGGGCGCGCTGACGGTGCGCGGCACCCGCCGCTATCCCGAGCAGATCGTCCACAACGTCAATCCGCTGTACGTCGGCGAACCCTACCGTGTCGAGCGGCTGCTGGAACTGCAGCGCGCAATCCAGAACCAGCCATATTTCTCCAATGTCCAGGTCGAGCTCGGCGATCCGGTCGCCGATGCCGACGGCAACGGCGAGACGGTGACCGCGCCGGTCAATGTGCGGGTGCGCGAGTATCCGGTTCATCGGATCGTTTCCGGCGTCGGCTACAACACCGATACCGGCGCGCAGGTCGAGGGGCGCTACGCCTATTACAACCTGTTCAACCGCGCCTGGATCTTCGATTCGCAGGCCCGCATCGAGCAGAAGCGCCAGTACGCCTTCGCCGAGATCGCGATGCCGCCGGACAGCAAGACCTATCGCAACAGCGTCTACGGCAGCTACGAGCGCACCACCGACATCGAGAACACCGATACCCGGAGCTGGCGCACCGGCGTGCGCCGCTCCCGCACGCGCGAGCGCTACGACACCGCGCTGTCGCTGGACTTCTACTACGACGACCTGCGGCCCTACGATCAGCCGCGCCAGCTGAGCAAGGCGCTGGTGCCGCAATATGCGTGGACCCGGCGCGATGTCGACAACCCGGTGTTCCCGCGCCGCGGCAATATCATCAACACGCAGGTCGGCGCGGCGGTCGAGGGCTTGCTGACCGACCAGACCTTCGTCCGCCTCTACGGCCGCATCCGGCAATACATTCCGGTGCGCACGCGCGACCTGATCGTGGCCCGGCTCGAGCTCGGGGCGGACCTGACCAGCGGCAGCGCCGACAAGATCCCGGCCACGCTGCGCTTCCGCGCCGGCGGTACCGATTCGATCCGCGGCTACGGCTACCAGTCGATCGGCACGCGGCGGGGCGCCAGCGTGCTGCCGGCCAAGTACCTGGCCACCACCAGCCTGGAGTACCAGTACTGGTTCAAGCCCGACTGGGGCGCGGCGATCTTCTGGGACGCCGGCACCGCCACCAACAACCTCGACGGCGTGCGCATCTACCACGGTGTCGGCATCGGCGCGCGCTGGCGCAGCCCGGTCGGGCCGGTCCAGCTCGACGTCGGCTACGGCATCCAGGAGCGGCAATTCCGGCCGCATATCTCGCTGGGAGTGGCATTCTGATGGCGATGCGTCCTCCGTGCCGGCCGGCACCGGTGCATCTGCCGAGCGCCCGGATCGCATCGCTCGCCACCGTCCCTGCCGCCTTCCCGAGCCCCGGCGCATGAGCACGCCCGACCTGCCTTCCGTTCCCGCCCGCGGCAGCGAGCCGCCGCGCGCGCCGCAGCCGCGGCGCCGGCGCTGGCTGCGCGTGTTCGGCATCGTGCTGCTCGCGCTGGTGGCGCTGATCGTGCTGCTGGCGGTGGCGCTCGGCGCGGCGCTGCGCACCGAGCGCGGCTCGCGCGAGTTGTGGTCGCTGGCGACGCGGCTGTCCGCCGGCGTGCTGGCCGGCCAGTATCAGGGCGGCACCTTCGCGCACGGACTTCAGCTGCGCGACGTGGTATTTGCGCAGGGCGATACCCGGGTCGGCGTCGACCGCCTCGACGGCAGCTGGTCGCTGGCCTGGCATCTCGGGCCCGGCCGGGCGCGGCTGCATGTGGCCGCGCTGCGGCTGGGCAACGTCGACGTCCGGCTGCCCCCGTCCGAGGACAAGCCCGACCAGCCGCCGCCGACCTTGCCCGATTCGCTGTCGCTGCCGCTGGCGATCGACGTCGATGCGCTGACGCTGGCGCGGCTGTCGATCCTGCGCGGGCCCGAGGCGACCGCATCGCCGCTGGTGTTTTCCGATCTGTCGGCCGCGCTGCATACGGACGGCAGCCGGCATCGGCTGACCGTCGATCGCCTGGTGACGCCCTACGGCAAGCTGTCGGCCAACGCGCAGCTTGCCGGCGACGCGCCGTTCGCGCTGAATGGCGAGGCGCTGCTCGAAGGCGAATGGCAGAAGGAGGCCTACAACGTCAGCGCGCGCGCCGACGGCACGCTGCAGGCGCTGCGTGCCGATATCGAGGCGAGCGGCGACCGGCTGCGCGGCCGCGGCGAGGTCGAGCTGACGCCGTTCGGGCCGGTGCCGTTCACGCGCCTGCGGGTCGATGGCGAGCGCATCAATCCCAGGCTGTTCAATCCAGCCGCGCCGCAGGCGAACCTGTCGGTGCACGCCGAACTGCGGCCGGTGGACCGCAGCGGCGGCGCAGCGGCGCCCGCTGCGCCCGGGGCCGCGTCCGCGCCGGCCAATGTTCCGGCAGGGTCGGCGCCTTCGGCTCCTGCGGCCAGTGTTCCGGCAGCGCCGGCGCCCTCGGCCCCTCGGGCCAGTGTTCCTGCAACGTCTGTGCCCTCGGCCCCTGCGGCCAGCGTTCCGGCGGCGTCGGCCCCGCAACCATGGCCCTCGGCGGCACCGGCCGCCGCGCCGCTGACCGTGGCCGGCGAAGTGTCCATCCGCAATCACGAGCCTGGACCGCTCGACGCGGAGCGGCTGCCGGTGCAGTCGCTGCGCGCCACGGTCGAGTTGAGCGAGGCCGCCCAGCATGTCCGCGACCTGCGCGTGGCGCTGGCCGGCAATGGGGAGATCGCCGGCAGCGGTTCGCTGCGCGAGGGCCGCGGCGGCTTCGATCTGGACGTGCGCCGGCTCGATCCGCATGCGCTGCACGGCAAGCTGCGCAGCGCGCGGCTGGCCGGCCCGGTGATCGTGCGGCTCGAGCCCGGCCGCCAGAGCGTGGCGCTGGACCTGGGCGGCGGCGAGCTCAAGCTGTTCGCCGACGCGCGCATCGACGCCGATGCGGTGACGCTGGCCGCGCTGCGCCTGGGCGTCGCGCAGGGAAGCCTGCACGCCGAGGGCAGGCTCGGACTGAAAGAGCAGCAGCCGTTCAGCTTCAAGGGCCGCATCACCGATCTTGACCCGGCGCGGCTCGCCAGCGTCGCCAAGGGGCGCATCAACGCGAACATCGACGCCTCCGGCACGCTGGCCGGCGAGCCGCGCGTGGCGGCGGACTTTTCCGTCGGCGACAGCGAATACGCGGGGCTGCCGATGACCGGCGGCGGCAAGGTCCGGCTGGCCGGCCAGCGGCTGCTGCCGAGCGAGGCGACGCTGTCGATGGCGGGCAACCGCGCCGACCTGCGCGGCAGCTTCGGTGCGCGCGGCGACCGCATGACGGTGGCCGTCGACGCGCCGCAGCTCGACCGCCTGAAGTTCGGCGTGGGCGGCACGCTCAAGCTCGACGCCCAGGTCAGCGGCACCTGGCAACGGCCCGAGGTCACCGCGACCTACGATGCGCGCGCGCTGTCGATGGGCCCGCATCGGGTCGACAGCGCCAGCGGCAACGCCGATCTGCGCGGCGGCATCGACGGGCCGCTGCGACTTCGGCTCGATGCGCGCGGCTATCGCGGCCCGCAACTGACGATCGGCACGCTGCAGGCAAGCCTGGACGGCACCCAGGCCAGGCACAGCTTCCGCGTCCAGGGCGAGGGCCGCGTGCGGCGCCGGCCGCTGCAACTGCAGGCCGCCGGGCAGGGCAGCTGGAAGAACGGCACCTGGACCGGCACGCTCGATACGCTGGAGGAGCGCAGCACCGTCGAACTGCGCCTGCTGACGCCGGTGGCCGTCAGCGCCGGCTCGCAGCGGCTGACGCTGGGCGCCACCCGCTTGCAGCTGGAGCGCTCGACCATCGTGCTGGACAGCCTCGACTGGGACCGCGGCCGCATCCGCTCCAGGGGCCAGCTCAGCGGCCTGCAGGTCGGCCATCTGCTGGAACTGGCCGAGATCTTCACCGGCGAGGCGCCGCCGCTGCGTTCGGACCTGGTGCTCGATGGCGAATGGAACCTGAATCTGGCCGAAACCGCGGCCGGCTTTGCCGAACTGCGCCGCCGCAGCGGCGACCTGTCGGTCAATGCGGGCCGCGGCTTTACCACGATGGGACTGGGCCAGACCGTGCTGCGCGCCGAGGCCGCCGGCAACCGCCTGCAGCTGCGCGGCAGCGTGGTGTCGTCGCGCCTGGGCAACGCGAAGGTCGACGCATTCGCCGGGCTGATGCCGGAGCAAGGCGTGCTGACGGTGACGCCGGCCTCGGCGCTGGGCGGCCAGGTTTCCTTCGACGTGCCGCGCCTCAAGGCGCTGGAGGCGCTGACCGGACCGCAGTACGCGTTCGAGGGCCGGCTGGCGGCGGCGATGCAGCTGGCCGGCACGGTAGGGGCGCCGGTGCTGACCGGCACGGTCAACGGCGACGATCTGGGCGTCACGCTGTACGACCTCGGGATCCGGCTGACCGATGGCATCGTCCGCATCGTGCTCGACCGCAACGTGATCGAGCTGCGGCAGGTGCGATTCCGCGGCGGCGACGGCACGCTGACCGCCAGCGGCAATGTGCGGCTGGGCGAGGCCGACCCGACGCTGCGCGCGCGCATCGTCGCCGAGCGGCTCGAACTGTTCGCCAGCCCGGAGCGCACGCTGGTGGTGTCGGGCAATGCCGATATGGCCAACGAGAACCGGCAGTTCGTGATCCGCGGCAAGTTCCGCGTCGACCGCGGACTGTTCGACCTGCCCAAGGCCGGCGCGCCGGTGCTCGGCGACGACGTGGTGATCGTGCGCAAGTCCGACCGGCGTGCCGAGCGCGACGTGCGTACCGCCGCCACGCCGGCGGTGCCCGAGTCGCAGCCGACCAGCCGCTTCGCCCCGGTGATCGACCTGTCGGTCGACCTCGGCGACCGCTTCCGCTTCCGCGGCGCGGGTGCGGATTTGCTGCTGGCCGGACGCCTGGGCGTCAACAGCGAGCCCTTGACGCCGCTGCGCGTCACCGGCACCGTGCGGGTGGTCGACGGCACCTACGAAGCCTTCGGCCGCCGTCTGCAGATCACGCGCGGCATCGTCAATTTCAACGGCCCGGTCGGCAATCCGAACCTGAATATCCGCGCGATGCGGCTGAACCAGGAAGTCGAGGCGGGGGTCGAGGTCACCGGCACGGTACGGTTGCCGCGGGTGCGGCTGGTGTCCGAGCCCAATGTTCCAGACGAGGACAAGCTGTCATGGCTGATGTTCGGTTACGGCGCCGAGAGCGCAGCGGCGGGGCAGCAACAGCAGTTGAGCGGCGGTGCGCTGGGCGGCGCGGCGCTCGGCATGCTGGGCTCGAAGGCGGGCAAGGGCATCGTGCAGCGATTCGGCATCGACGAGTTCTCGATCGGCCCCAGCACGGCGGGCCTCAGCGATCAGCAGGTGGTCAGCGTCGGCAAGGCCGTCAGCGAGAAGATCTCGGTCGGCTACGAGCAGAGCCTGACCTCGGCGGCCAACGTCGCCAAGCTGACCTGGGCGTTCTCGCGGCGCTGGTCGCTGATCGCGCGCGGCGGCTCGATCAACGGGCTGTCGCTGCTGTTCAACCGCCGCTTCGACAGCTGGAGCCAGCTGTTTTCAGGATCGACAACACGGCGCGAGGGCGCCAGGAGGGAGCAGGATGCAAGCACCGGAAGCACCGACGGGGACGCCGACAATCCGCCCACGCCACCCACGGCACCGGAAGGGCCTGCCGAGGCCATCAAGCGATGACGGCGGCCATGGTCCGGGCAGCGGCGTGGGCAGCGGCCGCCGGTCCGCGCGCGGGATCGCAGCGATGGGACTGATCGCTTCGGTGCTGGCGCTGTTCGGCTGCGACCAGCGCAAGGTCGACGAGGCGCTGAACAAGGCGGGCGATGCCGCGCGCTCGGCCTGGCAAACGATCCAGCCCGACAGCCAGTTGTTCAAGGGGATCGAGCCCGGCGTCTCCAGCGAGGACGACGTCCGCCGCCAGGCCGGCAAGCCCGAGATCGTATGGGAAGAGGAAAACGGCGCGCGCCGTCTCGAGTATCCGCGCGGGCCCGAGGGCGCGACCACCTGGATGGTGACGATCGGTGCCGATGGCAAGGTCGGCGCGATCGAGCAGGTGCTGACCGCGGAGAACTTCCAGCGCGTGCGCGCCGGCATGAGCCAGGACAGCGTCCGCCGCATGCTGGGCAAGCCGACCAAGATCGAGGCCTTCCGCCTGAAGCAGGAGACCGTGTGGGGCTACCGCTGGTGGGAGACCTCGCAGGACAAGGCCTTCTTCAACGTGCACTTCGGCACGGACGGGCTCGTCACGCATACCTCGCGCAGCGACGATCCGTCGAAGGTGCAGGGCGGCTGACCGAGGTCTGCCGCCCCCGCGCAGGCGGGGGCCCAGCGCCTTTCCACGAGCGCCTGATCAGGCACTGGGTCCCCGGCTGCGCGGGGACGACAGGTCGATGCGCTGCTGCTCAGCGAATCCGCATGCCGGGCACCGCGCCCGCATGCGGTTCGAGGATGTAGAGGCCCGGCGCCGCCTTCTCGTCGGCCGCCGAGGCCGCCAGCACCATGCCTTCGGACAGGCCGAACTTCATCTTGCGCGGCGCCAGGTTGGCGACCACCACGGTCAGCTTGCCGACCAGCTGCTCCGGCTGGTAGGCCGACTGGATGCCCGAGAACACGTTGCGGGTCTTGCCCTCGCCCAGGTCCAGCGTCAGCTGCAGCAGCTTGTTCGAGCCCTCGACCTTGCGGCATTCGACGATGCGCGCGACGCGCAGGTCGACCTTGGCGAAGTCGTCGATCGTGATGGTGTCGGCGATCGGCTCGATGCCTGCGCCGGCCGCGCCATTGCCGGACCCGGCCTCGGTGCCGGCGGCTGGGGTGGCCTGCAGCGAATCGCGATTGGCCGCCAGCAGCGCGTCGATCTGCTTGGCGTCGACCCGGGTCATCAGGTGCGAGTACGGCTTGATCGGGCTGGCGCTGCTCAGCTGGCGGTCAATCGCGCGCCAGTCCAGCGGCTCGACATTGAGGAAGGCCTCGACGCCGGCCGCGACGTTCGGCACCACCGGCTTCAGATAGACGGTCAGCAGCCGGAACGCTTCCAGCGAGACCGAGCAGGCCGCGTGCAGGGCCGGCCGTTTCGCGTCGTCCTTGGCCAGTTCCCACGGCTTCTCGGCATCGACGAAGGCGTTGACGGCGTCGGTCAGCTCCATCACCAGGCGCAGCGCCTTGCTGTATTCGCGGCCCTCGTACAGCTGCGCGATCTGCGGCGCGGCCTGGCGCAGCTGCTCCAGCAGCGGGTGCGACAGCGCGGCGTCGTCGACGCGGCCGTCGAAGCGCTTGACCAGGAAGCCCGCGGCCCGGCTCGCGATATTGACGTACTTGCCGATCAGATCGCTGTTGACCCGCGAGACGAAGTCGTCCAGGTTCAGGTCCAGGTCTTCCATGCTGGCGTTAAGCTTGGCGGCGAAGTAGTAGCGCAGCCATTCCGGGTTCATGCCGGTGTCGATATAGCTCTGCGCGGTGATGAAGGTGCCGCGCGACTTGCTCATCTTGGCGCCATCGACGGTCAGGAAGCCGTGCGCGAACACATTGGTCGGCGTGCGGTAGCCCGAGAAGCGCAGCATCGCCGGCCAGAACAGCGTGTGGAAGTACAGGATGTCCTTGCCGATGAAGTGGTATTGCTCGGCGGTCGAATGCGGGCCGACCCAGGCGTCGAAGTCGATGCCCTTGCGTTCGCACAGGTTCTTGAAGCTGGCGTAGTAGCCGATCGGCGCGTCCAGCCAGACGTAGAAGAACTTGCCCGGCGCGCCGGGGATCTCGAAGCCGAAGTAGGGCGCGTCGCGCGAGATGTCCCAGTCCGACAGCGTGGAGGCCTCGCCGTCGCTGCCCAGCCACTCCTGCATCTTGTTGCTGGCCTCGGGCTGGGCCAGGTCGGCCACCCACTCGCGCAGGAAGCTCTCGCAGCGCGGGTCGGACAGCTTGAAGAAATAGTGGGTCGAGGACTTGCGCACCGGCGTCGCGCCCGACACCACCGAGTACGGATTCTTCAGGTCGGTCGGCACGTAGGTGGTGCCGCAGACCTCGCAGGAGTCGCCGTATTGGTCCTTGGCGCCGCACTTCGGGCACTCGCCCTTGATGAAGCGGTCCGGCAGGAACATGTTCTTGACCGGGTCGTAGAACTGCTCGACCTCGCGCTCGGCGATCAGGTCCTCGGCCTTCAGCGCCAGGTAGATCTTCTCGCACAGCAGCCGGTTCTCCTCGGAGTCGGTGCTGTAGTAGTTGTCGAACGACACCAGGAAGCTGTCGAAATCGCGCTTGTGCTCGTTCCAGACGCGGTCGATCAGCTGCTTCGGGGTGATGCCTTCCTTCTCCGCGCGCAGCATCACCGGCGTGCCGTGCGTATCGTCGGCGCCCACGTAATAGACCTCGTTGCCCATCATGCGCTGGAAGCGGACCCAGATATCGGTCTGGATGTATTCCACCAGGTGGCCGATATGGATCTGGCCGTTGGCGTAAGGCAGGGCAGATGTGACGAGGATGCGACGTGCTGTCATGGGGAATGCCGGTCGGGAAGCGGTTGGATATCGGTGTTCCGCTGCGCGGGCGGGCCGGCGCGGAAAACCGCCATTCTAGCAAGCGGGGCAGGCGGCCACCGGCGGCGCCGGTACGGACGCCGTTGCGGACCGCGCGGCCAAAAAAAAAGCGCCGGTCAGAGCCGGCGCAGCTTTCCACAACGGAAAAGGAGGAGAAATCAGGTACCGCCCGGGAGGTCAGCCACCCATCGCGAGCCAGCAACGGTGGCAAGCGGTACCTGTTTCTATGACTCCATCATCCTTGAATTGGTTTCAAAAAAATTTCGACCCGGCGATTCTGGGCCCGGCCGGCCTCGGTGGCGTTGTCCGCAATCGGCTGGGACTGGCCCCGGCCTTCGGCGCTGAGCCGGTTGCGCGCGACGCCGCGGTCGCCCAGGTAGCCGGCCACGCTCTGGGCGCGGCGCTGGGACAGCTGCATGTTGTAGGTCGGGTTGCCGGTGCTGTCGGTATGGCCGATCACCGTGGCGTTGACGTCCTGATGCTGGCTCAGCGTCTGGGCGACCTGGTCCAGCACCGAACGGAACGACGGCTTGATGGTGGCGCTGTCGGTATCGAACGTCACCTGGCTGGGGATATTGACCTTCAGCGAGCCGTCCGGCTGCTCGGTGATCTGGGTGCCCGTGCCCGCGGTATCGCGGCTCAGCTTGCCGCGGATCGCGTTCCAGTTGTAGCCCAGCGCACCGCCCGCGGCCGCGCCGACGGCGGCGCCGATCACGGTGCCCTTGGTATTGCCGCCGATCAGGTTGCCCAGGCCGGCGCCCACCGCCGCGCCCGCGCCGGTACCGACGGCGGTGTGCGTACCCTGCTCGGTCGCACAGCCGGCGGCCAGTGCGGCGACGATCGAAAGGCTGACGAGCTTGAGTTTCATGCTTTCTCCTTCTGTCGATTGTTGTGCTTCAACTGCGGCTGCCTGCGCCCCGGGTTGGGGCATTGTGACGCACTGGCCTAATTGCGCCAGCAGCTTCCAAAAAATGCAAGCGTCAAGTGGCGTTGCAGGCAGCCTTGTGGCCCTGCCAAAGTCCCTGACCGGATCCTGGGCGAGCCGACGTATCGGGGCACTACAATAGGGAGATGCCGCCCCGTGCACAAGCGCGACGCTGTGAAAGTTGTAAGCGCGTGTAATCCCTTGTACACCGCAGGGGTAATCGAGCCCTTCCGGCCGGTTGCCGAGCCGCGGGGCCACTCTTTGATACAGTACGCGCCTTCCCCCACATATCAAGTAGCGGAGATTGTCTTGAGCCTTACCGTTGACCAGGTTACCGAAGCCCTGCGTGCCGTGATCGATCCCAACACGGGCAAGGATCTGGTGAGCACGCGCTCCGCCCGCAATATCCGTGTCGATGGCGGCGATGTCTCGCTCGACGTCGAACTCGGCTATCCGGCCAAGAGCCAGCTCGACCCGATCCGCAAGCTGGTGATCGCGGCGCTGCGCGCCCTGCCGGGCGTCACCAATGTCAGCGTGACCGTGACGATGCATATCGTCGCCCACGCGGTTCAGCGCGGCGTCAAGCTGCTGCCCGGCGTCAAGAACGTGATCGCGGTCGCGTCCGGCAAGGGCGGCGTCGGCAAGTCGACCACCGCCGTCAACCTGGCGCTGGCGCTGGCGGCCGAGGGCGCGCGCGTCGGCATGCTGGATGCCGACATCTATGGCCCGAGCCTGCCGATGATGCTGGGCATCGACGGCCGCCCCGAATCCGCCGACGGCCAGACCATGGAGCCGCTGGAAGGCCACGGCCTGCAGGCCAATTCGATCGGCTTCCTGATCGAGCAGGACAATCCGATGGTCTGGCGCGGTCCGATGGTGACCTCGGCGCTGGAGCAGCTGTTGCGGCAGACCAACTGGCACGAGCTGGACTACCTGATCGTCGACATGCCGCCGGGCACCGGCGACATCCAGTTGACGCTGTCGCAGAAGGTGCCGGTGACCGGGGCGGTGATCGTCACCACGCCGCAGGACATCGCGCTGCTGGACGCGCGCAAGGGCCTGAAGATGTTCGAGAAGGTCGGCATCCCGATCCTTGGCATCGTCGAGAACATGGCAGTCTACTGCTGCCCGAACTGCGGCCACGTCGAGCATATCTTCGGCGAGGGCGGCGGCGAGCGGATGTGCGAGCAGTATGGCGTCGACCTGCTGGGCAGCCTGCCGCTGAACCTGTCGATCCGCCAGCAGGCCGATTCCGGCCGGCCCACGGTGGTGGCCGAGCCCGACAGCCCGATCGCCGAGCTCTACCGGGGCATCGCCCGCAAGGTGGCGATCAAGGTCGCCGACAAGGCGCGCGACATGACCAGCAAGTTCCCCAGCATCGTCGTGCAGAACACCTGATCATGGAACCGATGCAGTCCGAAGTCCCGGCGCCGGCCGGCAGCCGTCCCGCGGTGACGATGGCGGTGGTGATGCGCAAGGTCGCGCTGGCCAGCCGCTGGCAACCCTGGAAATGGGAGCTCGAGGCGGTGGTGCCGGACCTCGGCGCATTCGGCGCCGAGCCGCACTGCCTGCACGAGGACGACCAGGGCGCGCGCTGGCTCTATCCCGGCTACCCGGTCGCGCTGTTCCGCGACGAAGCCGAGGGCTACTATCTGAACCTGAGCTCCACCGCGCCGTGCTGGTTCGTGCTGTGGCGCATGGACGAGTCGCTGCCGGAAGACCGGCGCCGGCCGCTGCCGGTGACCGTCTCGCTGTCGTACAACGAGGCCGGACGCTGGCTCGACGCCGGCGAGACGGTCGAGAACGTGCCGCTCGCGCCCGAACAGCTGGCCTGGCTGCAGGCCTATGTGGCCGAGCACTACCGGCCCGAGCCGAAGAAGCGGCGGCGGCCGGAGTCGTTCAAGTCGCCGCAGGACCGGGCGCGCTACTGAACGCACCACTGAACGCGCACCACTGAACGCACCACCGAACGCGCTGCCGAGCGCACCTCTGAACGTGCTACTGAAATCCGCGGTACGGATGTCGCTGACCGACCCTTTGCCGCCCGACTCTCCATCATGAGCGATTCGACCGAAACGTCCTTCCTGTCCCGCTGGTCGCGCCGCAAGGCCGCCGTGCGCGAGGGCAAGGCCGTGGCGGCCGAACCGGCGCCGCCGCCCGCCGCGCCGGTTGCCGTTCCGGCGAAGACCGATGCGCCGGCCGGTGCCGTCGTCCCCGAGGCCGAAGCGCCGCCTGCGCCGACGCTGGCCGACGTGGCGATGCTCAAGCCCGGCGACAGCGTGGCCCGCTTCGTCGCGCAGGGCGTCGACGAGACCGTCAAGCGTGCCGCGCTGAAAACGCTGTTCGCCGACCCGCATTTCAATGTGATGGACGGGCTCGACATCTATATCGACGACTACAGCAAGCCCGACCCGATTCCGCCGGATGTGCTGCGGCGCCTGCGCCAGTCCGAGACGCTGGGCCTGTTCGATCCGATCGAGCAAGCGCAAGAGGCCGGCACCGCAGCCGGCCCTCGGGACCTGGCTTCAGTCGACGACGCTCAAGCCCCGGCCGAATCGTCCGTTGATGTCCCCGAGGACGGCACCGGCGAGCCGGAAGGCAAGGGGCAGGCAGCCCCGGACGACGGCGCCGAGCACGGCATGCAGGCGCAGACCGGCGCGCAAGCCGGGGCGCAAACCGCACCCGCTCCGGCGGCCGATGTCGCCGCGGCCGTGCGGCATACCGGACCAGCTACGGACAAACCTGCGTAGCCCCGGCCCGGCCTCGGGCCTACAATGTCACTCCCCCACAAACCGCCGGCGCGGACCCGCTCGACAGAAGCGGACCGACAAGCCGGCCAGCTGTACCGACCATGCCGACGCTGATCTGCAATTGCAACGACACCATGCCGCTTGACGGGGCGGTACTGTCGGATGCCTCCATCCAGCCGGGCGCCGCCCCGCTGAAAGTCCACCGCCTGCTGTGCCGCCGCGAGGTCGGCGCCTTCACCGCCGCGCTCGATGGCACCGAAGACGTGATCGTCGCCTGCACGCAGGAACGCCCGCTGTTCACCGAACTGGCCGCGAAGACGCAGGCCGACGGCGTCGTCACCGCGCCGGTGCGCTTCGTCAATATCCGTGAGACCGGTGGCTGGTCGCGCGGCGCGCACAAGGACCCGCGCACCGCCAACGCCAAGATCGCGGCGCTGCTCGCCGCCGCGGCGCTGCCCGACCCGGACCCGGTGCCGGTGGTCGAATACCGCTCGGCCGGCAGCGTGCTGGTGATCGGTCCGGCCGCGCGGGCGCTGCCCTGGGCGGACCGTCTCGGCGAGGCGGGCCTGCAGGTGACGGTGCTGCTGAGTGCTGCCGGCGCGGGCGCTCTGGACGGCGCGGCGCCGCCGGCAATGCGCGACTATCCGGTCCACAGCGGCCGGCTCGACAAGCTGACCGGCTGGCTCGGCGCCTTCGAGGCCAGCTGGGAAACCGGCGCGGGCCGCGCCAATCCGATCGACCTGGACCTGTGCACGCGCTGCAATGCCTGCATCGACGCCTGCCCCGAAGGCGCGATCGACTTCAGCTACCAGATCGACCTGAGCCGCTGCACCGCGCACCGCGACTGCGTCAAGGCGTGCGGCGCGGCCGCGGCGATCGACTTCGACCGGCCCGCCGCCACCGTCAGCGAGCGCTTCGACCTGGTCTTCGATTTGAACGACAGTCCGTTCTTCGGCCGGCATGCGCCGCCGCAGGGCTATCTGCATGCGGGCGCTGACCCGCTGCGGCAGCAGCGGATGGCGCTGACCGCGACGCAGCTGGTCGGCGAATTCGAGAAGCCCAAGTTCTTCCAGTACAAGGAATCGCTGTGCGCGCACGGCCGCAACCGGACCACCGGCTGCTCGGCGTGTATCGACGTCTGTTCGGCCGAGGCGATCGGTTCGCGCTGGCAGGACGGCAAGGGCCGCATCGAGGTCGCGCCGAATCTGTGCGTGGGCTGCGGGGCGTGCACCACGGTCTGCCCGACCGGCGCGATCAGCTATGCGTATCCGAAGCCCGATCATCAGGGCCGGCGCCTGCGCACGCTGCTGTCGACCTACCGGCAGGCTGGCGGCCGCGATGCCGTGCTGCTGCTGCATGGGCAGGAACACGGCGACCCGCGCATTCTCGCGCTCGGCCGCGAGGCGCGCGCGGGCCGGCTCGGCGGCATCGCGCCGAACGTGATTCCGGTCGGCCTGTTCCATCCCGCCTCGGTTGGCCTTGAACTGTGGCTGGCGGCGATCGCCTGGGGCGCGGACCGCGTCGCGGTGATGCTGACCGGCGACGAGGCGCCGCAATATCGCACGGCGCTGGCCGAGCAGATGGGCGTGGCTCAGGCCATCCTCGCGGGCCTGGGCTATCGCGGCGAGTTCCTTACGCTGATCGACGCCCCCGATGCCGGCTCGCTCGATCGTGCGCTTGCCGCGCTGAAGCCAAACCAGGCGGCGCTGCCCGCGGCCGCGTTCCACGCCGCGGCGGCCAAGCGCGAAACGCTGGGCTTCGCGCTCGACCACCTGGCCGCGCATGCGCCGCTGCCGGCCGAGACCGTGCCGCTGCCCACTGGCGCGCCGCTGGGCGCGGTGCAGGTGGACACCGGCCGCTGCACGTTGTGCATGGCCTGCGTCGGCTCCTGTCCGTCGCAGGCGCTGCGCGACAACAGCGAGCGCCCGGTGTTGTCCTTCCTCGAGCGCAACTGCGTGCAGTGCGGCCTGTGCGAGCGGACCTGCCCGGAAGACGCGATCACGCTGGTGCCGCGGCTGCTGACCGGCGATGGCGTGCGCCAGCCCGTCACGCTGCACGAGACCAGGCCCTTCCACTGCATCCGCTGCGCCAAGCCATTCGGCACCGCGCAGATGGTCGAGGCGATGCTGGGACGTCTGGCCGGCCATCCGGCCTTCGCCGGCGCCGCTGCCGATCGCCTGAAGATGTGCAGCGACTGCCGGGTCGTCGACATGATCGAGAAGGACACCGGCGCCGCGACCGGCGCGACGTTGCAGTAGTCCGATCCGCTGCGGCGTACCGTCTCCCCGGTCCTCTCCCGCGAGCGGGAGAGGACAGTGAAAGGCCATCCGATGGCGCATGCGGATGCCTCCCCTCTCCCGCGGGCGGGAGAGGGGCAGGGGAGAGGCAGCCCCGCCGACGACACGCCCCAACGTTTTCAACCCCGCCTACGACCCGACCCGCCGAACGATGAGCGATACCCGACCGATCCGCCTTACCGAATCCGCTCCCACGGACCAGGCCGAAGACACCGCCCGCGCCGACCTCTACGGCCTGCTGGCCACGCTGTTCTATCGCGCCCCCGACGCGGCGCTGCTGCACCATATCGCCGCCAATCGCGCTCCTGCCGACGATGCCGGCAGCCCGCTTGGCCAGGCGTGGAATGCGCTGGGCGAAGCCGCGGCGGGCACCACCGAGGCGGAGGCCGCGGACGAATACCAGCAGCTCTTCGTCGGCATCGGCAAGCCCGACATCTTCCTGTACGGCTCGTACTACCAGACCGGCTTCCTGCACGAGCGCCCGCTGGTCGCGGTGCGAGAGGACCTGGCGCGCTACGGGCTCGAGCGTCATGAAGGCGTCAGCGAACCCGAGGACCATATCGCGACGCTATGCGAGGTGATGCGCTTCCTGATCGCCGGCGACGACCTCTCGGTGTCGAACCTCGGCGAGCAGCAGCGTTTCTTCGCGCGCCATCTGCAGCCGTGGGTCGAGTCGCTGTGCGATGCGGTGATCGCGCATCCGGGCGCGCGCTTCTATGCGCGTGCGGCGGAATTGCTGAAGTCGTTCGCGGCCGTCGAGGCGGTCGCGATGGAGATGCATTGATATGCGTGACAGCGCTAAAGCGGGCGGCTCGGCGAGCCGATAAACGCGAGTTGGCGTGCGGAACGAGATGTCGCGATGCGGATGCGGGTGCCAGCGTGTGGTGTGCAACGACATGTCTCAAGACATTTGATGCACAGCGCCATGATTACGGAAAATCAGGATAAACCCGCGGTCAGCATGGTCATTGCGTGCATATCGATCTACAATACGCAAAACAATGCATAACTAGATTGGTAATCGGTAAATATTACCGAGGAGCCCCCCCATGAAAGAGAAGGAAACCCGGGTCGCACGTCGCCATTTCCTCGCGGGCGCTGGCGTCGTCGCCGCCGCCGCGGGTGCCGCGGCCCTGACCGCGCGCACTCCTGCCGCCCCCGCCGGTGCGATCCCCGCGCCGGAACCCACTGCTGCCGACAGCAACGGTTACCGTGTCTCTGAACACGTACGGAAGTATTACCGGACGACGCTGGTATAAGCCCCGCGATTTGCCGGTTCGCCGTGATGCCAGTCATCCCGGCGCGGCCGCATCTCGCGATATCGCCTTTACCCGCTTCGTACCTTTCCCGAGGTGACACATGATTCTGACCCGCAAGCACGCGGCCCAGGGCGGCGCCCCTGCGCAGCGCGTTGATCGACTCGCGTCCGCTCAGCCGGCCGCCGCTTCGTCCGCACGCCTGTCGGCACGACTGGCCACGAGCCTCGCCGGCGCGATGCCGACGATGGACCGCCGCAGCTTCCTGAAGCGCTCCGGCATCGGCGTCGGCGCGGGCCTCGCGGCCTCGCAACTGACGCTGATCCGCAAGGCCGATGCGGCCGACGGCAAGGCCGCCGGCAACGGCAAGGGCGACATCGTCGTGCGCCGCACCGTCTGCGGCCATTGCTCGGTCGGCTGCGCGGTGGATGCGGTCGTGCAGAACGGCGTCTGGGTCCGCCAGGAGCCGGTGTTCGATTCGCCGATCAACATGGGCGCGCACTGCGCCAAGGGTGCGGCGCTGCGCGAGCACGGCCACGGCGAGTACCGCCTCAAATACCCGATGAAGCTCGTCAACGGCAAGTACCAGCGCATCAGCTGGGACCAGGCGCTGGACGAGATCACCGCGAAGATGAAGCAGATCCGCCAGGAGACCGGCCCGGATTCGATGTTCTTCATCGGCTCGTCCAAGCACAGCAACGAGCAGTCGTATCTGCTGCGCAAGTGGGTGTCGTTCTTCGGCACCAACAACACCGACCACCAGGCGCGCATCTGCCACTCGACCACCGTCGCGGGCGTGGCCAATACCTGGGGCTACGGTGCGATGACCAATTCGTACAACGATATGCAGAACGCCAAGGCGGCGCTGTATATCGGCTCGAACGCGGCCGAGGCGCACCCGGTATCGATGCTGCATCTGCTGCATGCCAAGGAGAACGGCTGCAAGGTGATCGTGGTCGATCCGCGCTACACCCGCACCGCCGCCAAGGCCGAGCAGTACGTCCGCATCCGCTCGGGCACCGACATTCCGTTCCTGTTCGGCGTGCTGTACCACATCTTCAACAACGGCTGGGAAGACAAGGAGTACATCCGTCAGCGCGTCTATGGCATGGACAAGGTGCGCGAGGAAGTGCTGGCCAAGTGGACGCCGGACAAGGTGGAAGAGGCCTGCGGCGTGCCCGAGGAACAGGTCTACAAGGTCGCCGAGACCATGGCCAAGAACCGGCCCAGCACGCTGGTCTGGTGCATGGGCCAGACCCAGCACACGATCGGCAATGCGATGGTGCGCGCCTCGTGCATCGTGCAGCTGGCGCTGGGCAACATCGGCGTGTCGGGCGGCGGCGCCAACATCTTCCGCGGCCACGACAACGTGCAGGGCGCGACCGACGTCGGCCCGAACCCGGACTCGCTGCCGGGCTACTACGGCCTGGCCACCGGCGCGTGGAAGCACTACGCCGCGGTCTGGGGCGTCGACTACGAGTGGATCAAGTCGCAGTTCCCCTCGCAGGCGATGATGGAGAAGTCCGGCACCACGGTGTCGCGCTGGATCGATATCGTCACCGAGAAGAGCGACCTGATCGACCAGGACAACAACGTCCGCGGTGTGTTCTTCTGGGGCCATGCGCCGAACTCGCAGACGCGCGGCCTGGAGATGAAGAAGGCGCTCGACAAGCTGGACCTGCTGGTCGTGATCGATCCGTATCCGTCCGCCACCGCGGCGATGGCCAACATGCCGCCGGCCGAGGGCGACAAGGTCAATCCGAACCGCGCCGTCTATCTGCTGCCGGCCGCCACGCAGTTCGAGACCTCGGGCTCGTGCACCGCGTCGAACCGCTCGCTGCAATGGCGCGAGAAGGTCATCGAGCCGCTGTTCGAATCGATGCCCGACCACACGATCATGCAGGCCTTCGCCGACAAGCTGGGCTTCGGCAAGGAGCTGTCGCGCAATTTCAAGATGATCGAGGTCAAGCGCGCCGGCCGTACCTGGATGGAGCCGGAGCCCGAGTCGATCCTGCGCGAGATCAACAAGTCGAACTGGACCATCGGCTATACCGGCCAGTCGCCGGAACGGCTGAAGGCGCATATGAAGAACATGCACATGTTCGACGTCAAGACGCTGCGCTGCAAGGGCGGCAAGGACGCGGCCACCGGCTACGACCTGACCGGCGACTACTTCGGCCTGCCGTGGCCGTGCTACGGCACGCCGGAACTAAAGCACCCGGGCTCGCCGAACCTGTACGACACCACCCGGCACGTGATGGACGGCGGCGGCAACTTCCGCGCGAACTTCGGCGTGGAGCGCGACGGCGTCAGCCTGCTGGCCGAGGACGGCTCGCACTCGGTCGGCGCGGAGATCACCACCGGCTATCCCGAGTTCGACCACGTGCTGCTGAAGAAGCTGGGCTGGTGGGACGACCTGACCGATGCCGAGAAGCAGGCGGCCGAGGGCAAGAACTGGAAGACCGACCTGTCGGGCGGCATCCAGCGCGTCGTGCTGAAGGTGCACGGCTGCCATCCGTTCGGCAACGCCAAGGCGCGTGCCGTCGTGTGGAACTTCCCGGATCCGATTCCGCAGCACCGCGAGCCGCTGTACTCGACCCGTCCGGACATGGTCGCCAAGTATCCGACCCACGACGACAAGATGGCGTTCTGGCGCCTGCCGACGCTGTACAAGACCGTGCAGCAGCGCAACATCGAGAACAAGGTCCACGAGAAGTTCCCGATCGTCCTGACCTCCGGCCGTCTGGTCGAATACGAGGGCGGCGGCGAGGAAACGCGTTCGAACCCGTGGCTGGCCGAGCTGCAGCAGGAGAACTTCGTCGAGATCAATCCGCGCGCTGCCTCCGCACGCGGCATCCGCAACGGCGACTACTGCTGGGTCAAGACGCCGACCGGCGCCACGCTGAAGGTGCGCGCGCTGGTGACCGAGCGCGTCGGCCCGGATACCGCCTTCATCCCGTTCCACTTCTCGGGCTGGTGGCAGGGCAAGGACATGCTGGACTACTACCCGGACGGTGCGCATCCGATCGTGCGGGGCGAGGCGGTCAACACGGCGACCACGTATGGCTATGACGCGGTGACGATGATGCAGGAAACCAAGACGACGGTCTGCCAGATCGAGCGCTTCGCGTAAGGGGAACACAATGGCACGCATGAAATTCATCTGTGACGCCGAGCGCTGCATCGAGTGCAACAGCTGCGTCACCGCTTGCAAGAACGAGCATGAGGTACCGTGGGGCGTCAACCGGCGCCGCGTGGTGACGGTCAACGACGGCGTGCAGGGCGCGGAGAAATCGATCTCGGTGGCCTGCATGCACTGCTCGGACGCGCCCTGCATGGCGGTCTGCCCGGTCGACTGCTTCTACCGCACCGACGACGGTGTGGTGCTGCACGACAAGGACGTCTGCATCGGCTGCGGCTACTGCTCGTATGCGTGCCCGTTCGGCGCGCCGCAGTTCCCGTCGACCGGCACCTTCGGCGTGCGCGGCAAGATGGACAAGTGCACGTTCTGCGCGGGCGGTCCGGAAGCCAACGGCAGCGAGGCCGAATTCGAGAAATACGGCCGCAACCGGCTGGCCGAAGGCAAGCTGCCGCTGTGCGCGGAGATGTGCTCGACCAAGGCGCTGCTCGGCGGCGACGGCGACGTGATCGCCGACATCCTGCGCAACCGCGTGATCAAGCGCGGCACCGGCGGCGACGTGTTCGGCTGGGGCACCGCCTACGGCACCAACGGCCAGGCCGCCCAGCGCGCTCCGGCCGCGCCGGCCGGCACCCCGGCTCCGGCCCAGCAGACGCCGGCCGGCCCGTCCACTCCCGCGGGGCAGGCATCATGAACAGGAACAAGCTGATGTGGACCGCGGCGCTCGCCGCGCTGATCGGACTGGCGGGCTGCGGCGAGGAGCCGCAAACCGCCAGGCCGAGCCCGAAGAAGACCGACACCGCGGCCTGGAAGGGCGCGCCTGGCGATCCCTTCGTCGCCGCCGGCTGGACGCAGGGCGACCAGACCAGCTGGCAGAAGCAGATCCGCCAGCGCAACCAGCTGCAGAACGAGTACACGCGCGTCCAATGAGCCAGGCGTGCATGGGCGGCCGCCGTTGCCGCCGACTTCAAGCCGATCCGAAGGAGGCCCTATGAGCGCCAAGCTGATTTCCGCGCTGGCCGGCAAGGCCCGCGCCGCCGCGGCGGCGGCCGCCTGCGCGCTGGCGCTGGCCGTTCCGTTGCTGCATGCCGGCGCGGCGCAAGCGCAGACCACACCCGCGCAAGCGCCCGCGCAGGCAGCCGCCCAGGGTCAGAGCCCGGCAGCGACGCCGACGCAGGCGGAAGCCGACACCAACAATCCCGCGCTGCATCCGCAGCAGCCGTTCTCGGGCATCGCCTCGCAGAACATTTTCGACGTGCCCGAGCGCGACATCGCCGCCGAGGCCCGCGAGCAGCAGAGCCGCACGCGCACGCAGCCGGGCAACAACGCGCCGGTCTGGCGCGAGATCAATTCGGACCAGCGCCACTACAGCAGCCTGCCTGACAAGGAAGCCGGCGTGCTGATCCTGCGTACCGGCCAGGAATGGCGGCTGTTGCGCAACGGCGTGATCACGGTCTGGGGCGGCTGGCTGCTGGTGCTGGTACCGGCCGCGATCCTCGCCTTCTTCGTCTGGCGCGGCACCATTCCGCTGAAGTCGCAACCGACCGGCCGCATGATCGAGCGCTTCACGCCGCTCGAGCGCATCGTCCACTGGACCATGGCGATCGCCTTCGTCGTGCTGGCGGTGTCGGGCATCGTGATGCTGTTCGGCAAGCATTTCCTGCTGCCGATCATGGGCCATACGCTGTTCGGCTGGTTGACCTATCTGCTGAAGAACGTCCACAACATCGTCGGACCGGTGTTCACGCTGTCGCTGATCGTCGGCTTCGTGATCTTCGTGCGAGACAACCTGCCGTCGCGCGACGACATCCGCTGGCTGACCAGCCTGGGCGGCATCGCCAGCGGCAAGCACGTGCCGAGCGGCCGCTTCAACGCCGGCGAGAAGGGCTGGTTCTGGGTCGGCGTGTTCCTGCTCGGCCTGCTGATCTCGGCCTCGGGCTTCGTGCTCGACAAGATCGTGCCGGGACTGGACTACTACCGCACCACGATGCAGCTGGCCCATATCGTCCACTCGATCGCCGCGATCGTGATGATGGCGATGGCGTTCGGCCATATCTACATGGGCACGATCGGCATGGAAGGCGCCTATCGCGCGATGCGCGACGGCTATGTCGACGAGGCCTGGGCGAAGGAGCACCACGAGCACTGGTACGACGACGTCAAGTCCGGCAAGATCCCGGCCCAGCGTTCCGCCCCTTCGCGCCGCCAGCCGGAGCGCCGGCCCGCGCCGGGCGAAGCGTAAGCCGTACCCCGCGGACCAGGCTGGGATGAGCGCTACAATGCATGCTCGACATCACCGTGACAGGAGGTTCGGCATGAAGCGTATTCTTTTCGGTCTGGTGGCAAGCGGCGCGCTGGCAGCGTGTTCGCAGACGGGGCAGCTGGGACAGATGATGGGCGGCGGCGCCACGGCGGAACGGGCAGTCGCGCCGCTGACCGCCAAGAGCGGCACCAATACCCAGGGCACCGTGACCTTCACCCAGCATGGCGACCATGTGATGGTGCTGGCCGACGTGACCGGCCTGCCGCCGAATTCGGTGCACGGCTTCCATGTCCACGAGAAGGGCGACTGCTCGGCCCCCGATGCGATGAGCGCCGGCGGCCATTTCAACCCGACCGGGAAGCCGCACGGTTCCGTCAATACGCCGGACCACCATGTCGGCGACATGCCGAACCTGACCGCCGACGCCAATGGCCGCGCACGGGCCAGCTTCCAGCTGACCGGCATGACCGTCGCGCCTGGCGCCAACAGCGTGGTCGGCCGGGCCGTGGTCGTGCACAAGGACCCCGACGACTACAAGACCCAGCCCACCGGCAATTCGGGCGGCCGCATCGCCTGCGGCGTGGTGGTCAAGTCCTGACCGGCGCGGCCGGCGCCGTGGCCCGCCGCGGCTGAGCGGGCGGGCCTACCCGAGCGCCGGCCCTGCCTCGATGTTTTCGATTTCCCCGTACCCATGTCCCTGCGTCCCGAACTGAGCCAAGCCGCCGTCCCGCTGATCGAGGAGGTCGAGGTGGTCGACGAGCAGGGCCGCGTGCGCTCGGCCTTTCTGCCGGGCGAGCGGCCGCTGACGGTCTATCTCGACAAGCGCGAGCTGGTCACGCTGATGACGCTGGGCGGCGCCCCGGAGGCGCTGGTGCTCGGCTATCTGCGCAACCAGCGGCTGGTCGAGTCGATCGAGGACATCGCCGCGATCCAGGTCGACTGGGAGACCGAGTCGGCCGCGGTGACCACGCGCGGCGGTGTCGACCGCATCGAGGAGCGCACCGCGCGCAAGATCGTCACCACCGGCTGCGGCCAGGGCACGGTGTTCGGCTCGCTGCTCGACGAGGTCGACCAGATCCGGCTGCCCGACGACGCGGTGCTGGACCAGCAGACCCTCTACAGCATCGTCGATACGATCCGGCTGCAGCAGTCGGTCTACAAGCAGGCCGGCTCCGTGCACGGCTGCGCGCTGTTCCAGGGGCGCGAGCTGCTGATGTTCATCGAGGACGTGGGCCGCCACAACGCGGTCGACGCGATCGCCGGACGGATGTGGCTGGAAGGAATGGACGGCGCCGACAAGGTGTTCTACACCACCGGCCGCCTGACCTCGGAGATGGTCATCAAGGGCGCGCAGATGGGCATCCCGTTCCTGCTGTCGCGCTCGGGCGTCACGCAGATGGGCTATCAGATGGCGAAGCGCGTCAACATGACGCTGTTCGCGCGCTGCACCGGCAAGCATTTCCTGCTCTATACCGGCCGCCAGCGCTTCCGTCATAGCGAGCCGCAGGCCGCGGTGGCATAAGGCCGATCTCCACGCGGTCAAACTCCCGCTCTCCCTTCCGCTGTCCTTCCGGCTTGCCCCCTGATATCCCCGGCCGAGCTTGCCGGGCCGGCCGCGCTTTGGTTGTACAATGCGGCCCATTGCGCGCCATGCCGCCCGTTGCGGCGTTCCACTTCGCGGCGCTTCTTCCGTTCACCGCTACCTTATGAGCATCAAATCCGACAAGTGGATCCGCCGCATGGCGGAGCAGCATGGCATGATCGAGCCGTTCGAGCCGGGCCAGGTCAGGGAAATGGATGGCCGCAAGATCGTCTCCTATGGCACCTCGAGCTACGGCTACGACATCCGCTGCGCCGACGAATTCAAGATCTTCACCAACATCAACAGCACCATCGTCGACCCGAAGAACTTCGACGAGAAGTCGTTCGTCGACTTCAAGGGCGATGTCTGCATCATCCCGCCGAATTCGTTCGCGCTGGCCCGCACCGTCGAGTATTTCCGCATCCCGCGCAGCGTGCTGACGATCTGCCTGGGCAAGAGCACCTATGCGCGCTGCGGCATCATCGTCAATGTGACGCCGTTCGAGCCCGAGTGGGAAGGCTACGTGACGCTGGAATTCTCGAACACCACGCCGCTGCCCGCGAAGATCTATGCCGGCGAAGGCTGCGCCCAGGTGCTGTTCTTCGAGAGCGACGAGGTCTGCGAAACCTCGTACCGCGACCGCGGCGGCAAGTACCAGGGCCAGCACGGTGTCACGCTGCCGAAAACCTGATTGCCCTACAATGCGGCCCAATGGCGCTTGACGCACCAGGACCACCGCACCGACCGCCATCACGGAACATCCAGAACCGGCGCAGCGGCCCGACCGCTACGCCATGAATATCCGAGCCACATGTCCCCGCGCGCCGAACGCGGGCCATGTGGCTCAAGTCCTTTTGCCTCTCTCTCCTTTCCGCGAGGACGCCCGATGAAATTCCGCTTCCCCGTCATCATCATCGATGAAGACTTCCGCTCCGAGAACATTTCCGGCTCGGGCATCCGTGCGCTGGCCCAGGCCATCGAGGCCGAGGGCATGGAGGTGATGGGCCTGACCAGCTATGGCGACCTGACCTCGTTCGCGCAGCAGTCCAGCCGCGCCTCGACCTTCATCGTGTCGATCGACGACGACGAGTTTGCCAGCGGCACCGACGAACCCGAAGCGGCGGCGATCGAGAAGCTGCGCGCCTTCGTCACCGAGGTGCGCCGGCGCAATGCGAATCTGCCGATCTTCCTGTACGGCGAGACCCGTACCTCGCGCCATATCCCGAACGACATCCTGCGCGAGCTGCACGGCTTCATCCACATGTTCGAGGACACGCCTGAGTTCGTGGCCCGGCATATCATCCGCGAAGCCAAGGTCTACCTCGAATCGCTGGCGCCGCCGTTCTTCAAGGCGCTGATCGACTACGCGCAGGACAGTTCGTACTCGTGGCACTGCCCGGGCCACTCGGGCGGCGTCGCCTTCCTGAAGAGCCCGGTCGGCCAGGTGTTCCACCAGTTCTTCGGCGAGAACATGCTGCGCGCCGACGTCTGCAATGCGGTCGACGAACTGGGCCAGCTGCTGGACCACACCGGGCCGGTCGCGGCGTCCGAGCGCAATGCCGCGCGGATCTTCAATTCCGACCACATGTTCTTCGTCACCAACGGCACGTCGACGTCGAACAAGATGGTGTGGCACGCCAACGTGGCGCCCGGCGATATCGTGGTGGTCGACCGCAACTGCCACAAGTCGATCCTGCACGCGATCATGATGACCGGCGCGATCCCGGTGTTCCTGATGCCGACGCGCAACCACTACGGCATCATCGGCCCGATTCCTAAGAGCGAGTTCGACCCGGAGACCATCCGCAAGAAGATCGCCGCGCACCCGTTCGCCAGCCAGGCGAAGAACCAGAAGCCGCGCATCCTGACGATCACGCAGGGCACCTACGACGGCGTGCTGTACAACGCCGAGCAGATCAAGGAGATGCTGGCGGCCGAGATCGACACGCTGCATTTCGACGAGGCCTGGCTGCCGCACGCGGCGTTCCACGACTTCTATCGCAACATGCACGCGATCGGGCGCGATCGTCCGCGCAGCAAGGACGCGCTGGTGTTCGCCACGCAGTCGACCCACAAGCTGCTGGCGGGGCTGTCGCAGGCCTCGCAGATCCTCGTGCAGGACTCCGAGACGCGCAAGCTCGACCGGTACCGCTTCAACGAGGCGTACCTGATGCATACGTCGACGAGCCCCCAGTATTCGATCATCGCCTCGTGCGACGTGGCCGCGGCGATGATGGAAGCGCCGGGCGGTACCGCGCTGGTCGAGGAGAGCATCCAGGAGGCGCTGGACTTCCGCCGCGCGATGCGCAAGGTCGAGGGCGACTACGACGCCGGCAACAACGGCGACTGGTGGTTCAAGGTCTGGGGCCCGGAAGACCTGAACGAGGACGGCATCGGCGACCGCGAGGACTGGATGCTGAAGGCCAACGACCGCTGGCACGGCTTCGGCGACCTCGCCGACGGCTTCAACCTGCTGGACCCGATCAAGGCCACGATCATCACGCCGGGGCTGGACGTCGACGGCGAGTTCAGCGAGCGCGGCATCCCGGCGGCGATCGTCACCAAGTACCTGGCCGAGCACGGCATCATCATCGAGAAGACGGGCCTGTACTCGTTCTTCATCATGTTCACCATCGGCATCACCAAGGGCCGCTGGAACTCGCTGGTGACCGAGCTGCAGCAGTTCAAGGACGACTACGACCAGAACCAGCCGCTGTGGCGCGTGCTGCCGGAGTTCGTCGGCCGCTTCCCGCAGTACGAGCGGATGGGCCTGCGCGACCTGTGCGACGCGATCCACAGCGTCTACAAGGCCAACGACGTCGCCCGCGTGACCACCGAGATGTACCTGTCGGACATGGAGCCGGCGATGAAGCCGTCGGACGCCTGGGCGATGATGGCGCATCGCGAGATCGAGCGGGTGCCGGTCGACGACCTCGAGGGCCGCGTCACCGCGATCCTGCTGACGCCGTACCCGCCGGGCATTCCGCTGCTGATCCCGGGCGAGCGCTTCAACCGGACCATCGTCCAGTACCTGAAGTTCGCGCGCGAGTTCAACCAGCTGTTCCCGGGCTTCGAGACCGATATCCATGGCCTGGTGGCCGAGGAGATCGACGGCAAGCGCGTGTACTTCGTCGATTGCGTGAAGCAGACGGCCTGACGGCGGCGGCACGGTAAAGCAAAACGGCCGGCATCAACGGATGCCGGCCGTTTTGCTTGATGCCGTCGTTCGAGCGAGGCCGGCTCGAACGATCCCGGCTCGAACTACTTCTTCTCGAACTCGAACACCGGGGCCGATGGGCCGCTGTCGCTCGACTGGCCCGGCGCGCTCGGCGTCTCGAGCTGCGCGCCGCCCGGCAGCGTTGGCGCTTCCGGTGCCTCCGACGGTCCGGACGGCGCCGTGCCGCCTGGCGCCGGCTGCGTCGTGGTGCCGAAGTCGATGTCCAGGCTGCGCGTGATGCTGCGGTCCTGGGCCTTCGTCTTGTCGGTGGTCACCAGGCCCGGGAAGATGATGATCAGCGACACCATGATCAGCTGGATCACCACGAACGGCACCGAACCCCAGTAGATGTCCGAGGTCTTGACCGAGCGCGGCGCGACCGAGCGCAGGTAGAACAGCGAGAAGCCGAACGGCGGATGCATGAACGAAGTCTGCATGTTGACCGCCAGCAGCACGCCGAACCAGATCAGGTCGATGCCCAGCTTGTCGGCGACCGGGCCGACCAGCGGCACCAGGATGAAGGCCAGCTCGAAGAAGTCCAGGAAGAAGGCGAGCAGGAAGAACAGCACGTTGACCGCGATCAGGAAGCCGGTCTGGCCGCCGGGCAGCGCCGTCAGCAGATGTTCGACCCACAGGTGGCCGTCGACGCCGTAGAACGTCAGCGAGAACACCCGTGCGCCGATCAGGATGAAGATCACGAAGGCCGACAGTTTCAGCGTCGACTCCATCGCCTGCCTGGTCAGACCCAGGTTCAGCCGGCCCTTGATCAGCGCCAGCACCAGCGCGCCGAGCGCGCCCATGCCGCCGCCCTCGGTCGGCGTCGCCACGCCGATGAAGATCGTGCCCAGCACCAGGAAGATCAGCGCCAGCGGCGGGATCAGCACGAAGGTCACCTTCTCGGCCATCTGCGACAGCAGATTGAGCTTGAGCACGCGGTTGATCACCGCCAGCACGAAGGCGAACGAGATCGCCGCGCCGATCGACACCACCAGCCGCTCGTCGAGCGGGCCGCCGGGGTTGTAGTTCATGTCGACCACCACGCCGACGACCACGGCCAGCGCGGTCAGCACCAGCACCGAGGTCGAGCCGCTCTTGCCGCTGGGCTCGCGGAAGGTGCGCGCTTCCAGCGGCAGCGCCGGGGCGGCGGCGGGCTTGAACAGCGTGACCAGCAACACATAGCCCATGTACAGGCCGGTCAGCACCATGCCGGGCACGAAGGCGCCCTTGTACATGTCGCCGACCGAGCGGCCCAGCTGGTCGGCCAGCACGATCAGCACCAGCGATGGCGGGATGATCTGCGCCAGCGTGCCCGACGCGGCGATCACACCGGTGGCCAGCCGCTTGTCGTAGTTGTACTTGAGCATCAGCGGCAGCGAGATCAGCCCCATCGAGATCACCGAGGCCGCCACCACGCCGGTGGTCGCCGCCAGCAGCGCGCCGACGAAGATCACCGCGTAGGCCAGGCCCCCGCGGATCGGGCCGAACAGCTGGCCGATGGTATCGAGCAGGTCCTCGGCCATGCCGGACCGCTCCAGTATCAGCCCCATGAAGGTGAAGAACGGAATCGCCAGCAGCGTGTCGTTCTCGATGATGCCGAACAGCCGGCTCGGCAAGGCCTGCAGCAGCTCCGGCGGAAGCAGGCCCAGTTCGATGCCGATGAAGGCGAACAGCAGGCCGTTGGCGGCCAGCGCGAAGGCGATCGGGAAGCCCGACAGCAGGAAGACCACCAGGGAGCCGAACATGATCGGCGCCATGTTGTCGATCAGGAATTGCGTCATCGCGGTCCTCGCTTACGGGGTTGCCGGGGGACCGCTACGGCCGCCATCGGTCAGCGCGGCGGCGTTTTCCGCGGGGCTGTGGCCGTGCTTGCGGAACGCCTCGAACGGCAGCTCGCCCCGCAGGTAGGCGAAGCGCTTGATCAGCTCGGACAGGCCCTGCAGGTTCAGCAGGAAGAAGCCGGCGACGATCAGGAACTTGGCCGGCCAGCGGATCAGGCCGCCGGCATTGCCGGACATCTCCTGCCCGGCATAGGACAGCCAGAAGTAGGGGATCGACAGCCACAGGATGATCAGCGAGATCGGCAGCAGGAACAGCAGGATGCCGACGATATCGATCCAGACTTGCGTGCGCTCGGAGAAGCGTCCGGCGATCACGTCGATGCGGACATGCTCGTCCTTGCGCAGGGTGTACGGCGCGCCGAGCAGGAACACGCCGGCAAACATGTACCACTGCAGTTCGAGCCAGGCGTTGGAGCTGACGCTGAAGGTGTAGCGAATGATGGCGTTGCCCGCGCAGACCAGTACGGCCAGCAGGATCAGCCATTTCGCCCACCTCCCGATGGCATCGTTCACGGCGTCGATAAGCCGTGAGATCCTCATGAGGAGAGACATGTGAACGTCCTAGGGATGGGGAAAAACCGGGGTGGCGCGTCAGTTTACGGTTGAACCCCACGGCAAATCGCTAGGGTTAATCCCCAATTCGTCACATTGTCTGCGTTGTCTGACCCGGAAGCGGGCCGGTGGAGGAGGGGGGCGGGAGGGGGGAATTCCCCACCTTGGTGGGGAGCGTCCCCGTGGAGAACGGGGACGCTGCAAGGCGGATGGCCGATCGCCGGATCAGCCGGTCGGCCTTCGATCAGCCGGCCTTGCGCGCGGCCGCGATCGCGGCGCGGACCTGGTCCGGTGCGGTGCCGCCGATATGGTTGCGGGCGGCCACCGAGCCCTCGAGCGTCAGCACGCCGTGGACGTCGTCGCCGATCAGCGCCGCCTTGTCGCCCAGGCCGGTGGCGTCGCGCAGCTCCGCCACGGTCAGGTCGGCCAGATCGCACTGGCGCGCGTCGCAGGCGCGCACGGCGTGGGCGACCGCCTCGTGGGCGTCGCGGAACGGCAGGCCCTTCTTGACCAGGTAGTCGGCCAGGTCGGTCGCGGTCGCATAGCCCTGCAGCGCCGCGGCGCGCATCGCCTCGGGCTTGACCGTGATGCCCGGCACCATGTCCGCGAATATGCGCAGCGTGTCGACCACGGTATCGACCGTGTCGAACAGCGGCTCCTTGTCTTCCTGGTTGTCCTTGTTGTACGCCAGCGGCTGGCCCTTCATCAGCGTCAGCAGGCCGATCAGATGGCCGTTGACGCGTCCGGTCTTGCCGCGCGCCAGCTCCGGCACGTCCGGGTTCTTCTTCTGCGGCATGATCGAGCTGCCCGTGCAGAAACGGTCGGCGATGTCGATGAAGCCGACGCGCGGGCTCATCCACAGCACCAGCTCTTCCGAGAAGCGCGACACGTGCGTCATGATCAGCGCCGAGGCCGCGCAGAATTCGATGGCGAAGTCCCGGTCGGACACCGCGTCCAGCGAGTTGCGGCAGACGCCGTCGAAACCCAGCTGTTGCGCAACGAACTCCCGGTCGATCGGATAGCTGGTGCCTGCCAGCGCGGCGGCACCCAGCGGCAGGCGGTTGACGCGCTTGCGGGCGTCCTGCATGCGCTCGGCATCGCGCGTGAACATCTCGACGTAGGCCAGCAGATGGTGGCCGAACGTCACCGGCTGCGCGACCTGCAGATGGGTGAAGCCCGGCAGGATCGTGTCGGCATGCTGCTCGGCCAGATCGAGCAGCGCGTTGCGCAGGTCGCCCAGCAGGCCGACGATGTTGTCGATCTCGCTGCGCAGCCACAGGCGGATATCGGTCGCCACCTGGTCGTTGCGCGAGCGGCCGGTATGCAGCCGCTTGCCGGCATCGCCGACCAGCGCGGTCAGCCGCGCCTCGATATTCAGGTGGACGTCTTCCAGGTCCAGCTTCCATTCAAAGTTGCCGGCCTCGATCTCGCCGCGGATCTGCGCCATGCCGCGCTCGATTTCGGCCCGGTCGGCGTCGCTGATGATGCCCTGCCGGGCCAGCATCGCCGCATGCGCCAGCGAGCCCTGGATATCGAACAGCGCGAGGCGCTTGTCGAAGAACACCGAAGCGGTGTAGCGCTTCACCAGGTCGGACATCGGTTCGGAGAAGCGGGCGGACCAGGCTTCGCCTTTCTTGGCAAGTTGGGAGGTCATGGCGGTAGGGAACTGGACAGTGCCCACGCACCGAGGCGTGCCGGGCAACGGAAAGGATAGGAAAAGCGGGAATTATATCGTTGCCCGTCGCCGGCGACCGACTGAAACAGTTTGTCTATGTCCCACCGACTACGCTCGTGCGCTGTTTTCGACGCGGCGGCACGGGGCGCCACCATGCCGCCGGCCATGGGTCGCTGACCCGGGCTTGTCCTGACCGACCGTCCGTCGTTGTCTCCCACTTGACCAATATTCGTCTATAAACGAAGATGAGCTCGTATTGGATCGAACACTATCTGACGCCTGAGGGGCGGAAAGACCCCTACATCGACTGGTTGAAGCACCTGCGGGACCCTAAGGCCAGAGTGGCGATCATCCGGCGAGTGGCCCGCATGGAGCACGGCAATTTCGGCGACTGTCGCTATTGCCGAGAGGGTGTGTGGGAGTTGCGTATCGACGTGGGGCCGGGCTATCGCGTGTACTATGCATTGTTCAGCCACCGGCTCGTACTGTTGCTATGTGGTGGCGACAAACGAAACCAGCAGACCGATATCGACCGCGCCGTGGCCTTCTGGCAGGACTGGCAACAAAGAGGTGACGATGAGAAGCAGACCCCATGACGAGGCGATGGCCGAGCTGTATCGCAGCGATCCGGCGCTCGCGCTCGATGTCATCAACGGCATCCTGGAGGATGGCGATCAGGGTGAATTGCTGACGGTGCTGCGACAACTGGCGCAGGCGTTCGGCGGCGTGCAAGCGGTAGCGCAGCAGGCGGACCTCAATCCGACCCAGCTTTACCGCACGCTATCGCCTAATGGAAATCCAGCGCTGAGCAGCCTGACTGCGATTCTGAAGGCGATGGGATTGTGTCTGGCCGTGCGGCCGCTGAAGTCATCGGCACCGCGTCACGCTGCTTGACCGCCAAGCTGGAGGGCAGGGCCACCGCCCTCCAGCCCCTCACCGTCAACCGGTATTGCGCAGCCCCGCCGCAATCCCGTTGATCGTCAGATGGATGCCGCGCCGCACGCGCACGTCGTCGCCGTCCTTGCCGGCCCGGTAGCGCTTGAGCAGTTCCACCTGCAGGTGGTTCAGCGGGTCCAGGTAGGCGAAGCGGTTCTTGATCGAGCGGGCCAGCAGCGGGTTGTCCGCCAGCCGTTCGTGCTTGCCGGTGACCAGCCCCAGCATCTCGCCGGTCAGGTGCCATTCGGTGCTGATGCGGTTGAACACCGCCTTGCGCAGCGCCGCGTCGTCGCACAGCTGGGCGTAGCGCGAGGCGACCGCCAGATCGGTCTTGGCCAGCACCATGTCCATGTTGGACAGCAGCGTCGAGAAGAACGGCCACGTCTTGACCATGCGGCGCAGCGTCGCCACCAGCGCCTTGCGGGCCTTGTCGTCGCCGGCCTCGTCGAGCAGCGCGCGCACGGCGCTGCCGAAGCCGAACCAGCCGGGCAGCAGCAGGCGGCACTGTCCCCACGAGAAGCCCCACGGAATCGCGCGCAGGTCCTCGATGCGGCGGTTCTTCTTGTCCATCAGCTTGCGCGAGGCCGGGCGCGAGCCCAGGTTCAGATCTGCGATCTCGGTGATCGGCGTGGTGGCGAAGAAATAGTCCTTGAAGCCCGGGGTCTCGTAGACCAGGTCGCGGTAGGCGACGAAGGCGCGATCCGACAGCTTCTGCATGATGCTCTCGAACGTCGCCAGGTCCTTGGGCGCGTTCTGCGTCGGCAGCAGCGACGCCTCCAGCGTGGCGGCGATCACCGTCTCCAGGTTGCGGCGCCCGATCTCGGCGTTGGCGAACTTGCTGTTGATGATCTCGCCTTGCTCAGTCAGCCGGATCTGTCCGTTGACCGTGCCGGGCGGCTGCGACAGGATGGCCTGGTAGGTGGGGCCGCCGCCGCGTCCGACCGTGCCGCCGCGGCCGTGGAACAGCCGCAGCCTGATCTTGCGCTGCGCGAACAGCTGCACCAGCGCCAGTTCGGCCTTGTACAGCTCCCAGTTCGAGGTCAGGAAGCCGCCGTCCTTGTTCGAATCCGAATAGCCCAGCATCACCTCCTGCTCGCCGCCCTGGTTGGCCAGCACCGCGGCGAAGCCCGGCAGATCGAGCAGCGCCTGCATGATGCCGCTGGCGTTGCGCAAGTCCTCGATGGTCTCGAACAGCGGAATCACCATCAGTTCCATGCGCGCCGGATCGTTCTTGCTGCCCAGCGTGCCGCGCAGCATGCCGGTCTCCTTCTGCAGCAGCATGACCTCGACCAGGTCCGACAGCGTCTCGGTGTGCGAGATGATGTAGTTGCGCGCCACGCGGGCGCCGTAGCGGGCCCGCAGTTCGCGCGCGGTCGTCAGCACGCGCAGCTCGCTTTGGGTTTGCTCCGAATAGGTGTGCCACGGCAGCGTCAGCAGACGCGGCTGGCGCAGTTCGGCCAGCAGCAGCTCGAGCTTGCGCGCCTCCGGCAGCGCGGCGTAGTTCGCCTCGACGCCGGCGGCGGCGAACAGCTCGGCGATCACGGCCTCGTGCACGTCCGACACCTGGCGCATGTCGATCGAGGCCAGATGGAAGCCAAACACGCCGATCGCGCGATACAGCGCGTCGATGCGCGCGCGCGCCAGCGCTTCGCCGTGGTGTTCGCGCAGCGAGTCGATCACCACTTCGATGTCGGCGGCGAAGGCCTCCGCACTGGCGTAGGGCTCGGCGTCGGCGACCGGATGGCGCGGCGCCGCGCGGCCCGTCAGCGCATGGCAGGTCGCGGCCAGCCGCGCGTAGATGCCGATCAGCGCGCGCCGGTACGGTTCGTCGGCGCGGTGCTCCGAGCGGTCCGGCGACGCGTCGGCGAGCGCCAGCAGCGCGGGGCTCGCCTCGACCATCAGCGTGGACATCGACAGCTCGGCGCCCAGCGCGTGCACCTCGTCCAGATACCACTCGAGGATCAGCAGCGCCTGCTGGCAGGCTGCGTGCTCCAGCGTGTCGGCCGTGACGTTGGGATTGCCGTCGCGATCGCCGCCGATCCACGAGCCCATCTGGAAGAACGGCGGCAGCGGACCGGGTTCCGTCTTGGCGCGGCGCGAGGCCGGGAATACCGCGGCGATATCCTCCTCCAGCTCGGTCATCAGCTGCGGGATGCCGCGCAGGAAGGTGGTGCGGTAGTACGACAGCGCGTTCTCGATTTCGTCGACCACCATCAGCCGCGTATTGCGCAGCATCCGGGTCTGCCACAGCGTGGTGACCTTGGCGCGCAGCTGGGCGGTGTTGTGCGCCAGCTCGCGCGCGGTCATCGGCAGGTCGCGCTCGGCCAGCAGGCGGGCGATTTCCCGCTCGGCGTCCAGGATGCTCTTGCGCTGGACCTCGGTCGGGTGCGCGGTCAGCACCGGCACGATCAGCGCCTCGTCGAAGAACTTGCGCAGCTGCTTGCCGGTGACCCCGGCGGCGTCGATCGCCTGCAGCGCGCGCGCCATGCTGCCGGGCTGGGGCGGCGAGCCGGCCAGCGCGTGGACCCGCCGGCGGCGGTTGTGGTGCTGGTCTTCGGCGATATTGGCCAGATGGGAGAAATAGCTGAAGGCGCGCACTACCTGATTGGTCTGGTCGCGCGACAGCCGCTTGAGCAGCCGGTCGAGCTCGGCCGCGGCGGCGCGATCGTTCTCGCGGCGAAACCGCACCGCGGTCTGGCGGATCGTTTCGACGATCTGGAAGGCCGCCTCGCCTTCCTGCTCGCGCAGCACGTCGCCGAGCAGGCGGCCAAGGAAGCGGATGTCCTCGCGCAGCGGCAGGTCCTTGTCGCTTGCCGCCTTGCGCGCCGGTGCTGCCGGCACCACTTCGAGATGGGAGGCCGCTTTTGCGGCGGCGCGGCGGGGCGGGCGGCCGGTGGAAGACGTCGGCTGGGCCGATTCAGCGGTCTGGAGCGAGGGGGCGGCTGTCTGCGCTCCGATCGATCTATTGGCGTCTTCGCGCCCCTCGATTCCGTTTGCGCCGTCGCCGGCGGATTCCGATCGGCCTCGGACGGCGCGGATCCGGCGGCCGGCCGGGCGCGCTGCTGGCTGCGTCATGCAATCTCCTCTGCGTTTGGTTCTGATGCTGCTGTTGTTTCCGATCGTTCCGATCGCCTTCCAGACCCGCTGCTGCCCCGGCTCTGCGGCCTTCGGGCGCCACGCCGCCAGCATCCGGGCGGCGGCCGGACCGGCAGGGGGTGCGTGCTACCATTCGCGGCATGCAAGCTTCCGTCCCTTCCGCATCCTCATCCGCCGCACCGGGCAGGCTCGTGATCGCGTCACGCGAAAGCCGACTGGCCATGTGGCAGGCCGAACATGTGCGTGCTGCGTTGCAACAATACTATCCCGCGTGCGATGTGTCCATTCTGGGCATGACTACCCGGGGTGACCAGATTCTGGACCGCAGCCTTTCCAAGGTCGGCGGCAAGGGGCTGTTCGTCAAGGAGCTGGAAGTGGCGATGGCCGAGGGCCGGGCCGACCTGGCGGTGCATTCGCTGAAGGACGTGCCGATGGAGCTGCCCGAGGGCTTCGCGCTGGCGGCGGTGATGGAGCGTGAGGACCCGCGCGACGCGCTGGTGTCGACCCGCTTCGCCTCGCTCGACGAGATGCCGGCCGGCTCCGTGGTAGGCACCTCGAGCCTGCGCCGCGAGGCCGCACTGCGCAGCCGCTATCCGCATCTGGTGGTGCAGCCGCTGCGCGGCAATCTGGATACCCGGCTGGCCAAGCTCGATCGCGGCGACTACGGCGCGATCATCCTGGCCGCGGCCGGCCTGAAGCGCCTGGGCCTGGCCGATCGCATCCGCGCGCTGCTGGAGCCGGCGACTTCGCTGCCGGCGGCGGGGCAGGGCGCGCTCGGCATCGAAATCCGTTCGGACCGCCCAGAGCTGGCCGCCTGGCTGGCCGCGCTCAATCATCTTCCCACCGCGCTGGCGGTCGGTGCCGAGCGCGCAGTATCGCGCCGGCTCGGCGGCTCCTGCCAGGTGCCACTGGCTGCTCACGCGCACTGGGATGGCGTCCGCCTGCAACTGGACGCCTTCGTCGCCACGCCCGATGGCGCCCGCAGTGTGCACGCCCAGCACGCGGCCGAGGTGGCCACCCCTGCCGAGGCGGAAGCGCTGGGCAACGCCGTCGCCGATTCGCTGCTGGCCCAGGGCGCCGACGCGCTGCTGGCCGTCGCGCTGCAAAACGACGGCGCGCCGGTGCGCCCAAGCGGCGACTGAGGGGAAGCGATGCCCCGCCCGACCGTCGTTGTCACACGACCCGCCGGGCAGTCCCGGCAACTGACCGAGGCGCTGCAGGCCGCGGGTCTGGACGTATTGAGCTTTCCGCTGCTGGCGATCGGCCCGGCGGCCGATGACGGCCCGCTGCGCGCGGCGCTGGCGCGGCTGCCGGACTTTGCGCTGGTCGTCTTCGTCAGCCCGAACGCGATCGCCTATGCGCTCGATGCGCTCGCGCTGGCCCAGGGCGGCGCCGCGGGCTGGCCGGAAACGGTGCCGGTCGCGGTGGTCGGACCCGCCAGCGTGGCGGCCCTGGCCGAGCGCGGCATCGCCGCCCCGCGCCATCGCGTGATCTCGCCGGCGGGTGCGGATGGCAGCGCCGCCGAGATCGATCCCGCCGAGGCCCGCTTCGATTCCGAGGCGTTGTGGACCCAGCTCGACGTGCCGGCGCTGGCCGGCCGCGAGGTGCTGATCGTCCGCGGCAACGGCGGCCGCGACTGGCTCGGCGACAAGCTGCGCGAGGCCGGTGCCACCGTGCTGGCGGTCGAGGCCTATCGGCGCACGATACCGGTGCCGGGATCGATGCAATGGCAGGCGGTGCGCGACGGTCTGAAGCCGGGCGCCGCGCCGCAGGCCTGGCTGCTGACCAGTTCCGAGGCGGTACGCAATCTCGATCGGCTGGCGCGCGACAACCTGTCGCCGGACGAAGGCGCCGCGCTGCGTGAAGTGCAGTGCATTGCCCCGCATGCGAGAATTGCCGAGCAGGCGGCGGCACTTGGCTTCCAGCACATATTGCCGGCCGCGCCGGGCGACGAGGGCCTGCTGGCCGCCTGTCTGCGCTGGGCCGAGCCGTACCGGAACCAGGAACGGGGCGCGTCGCCGGCGGCGTCGCAACCGGTGCCGCAGGCCGAGGCTGGCTCGACTGCCGCCGCCGCTGCCGCAGGCGCCGCGACAGCGCCGACCGCTCCGACCGCGGCGAAGTCGCCCGTCGTGCCACCGCAGGCGGCATCTCCGACGGCACCGGCTGCAGCCGGTGTGCCGGCGGCCGCGGTGCCCCCGCCCACCGAATCACCGCAATCCACGTCAACGAAGGTCGATCGCGTGACGCAACAGCAAACCTCCACCGCTTCCTCCTCCGTTCCACCGGCCGGCATGCCGCCCGGTGCGGCGCCTTCCAGTGCCTCGCCCGGCGAGCGTCCGGCCTCGCGCAGCACGGGCGGCCGCGGCGCGCTGGCCTGGCTGCTGCTGGCGATCTTCGTGCTGGTCGCCGGCGGCGCGTTCTGGTGGCTGCAGCAACGGGTCGACCGGCTGACCGAGGAACTGGCGCGCCGCCAGCAGAACAACGACGCGCTGGTGCAGGAGTCGCGCGTGCTGACCCGCGAGGCGCAGACCACCGTCAAGGAAATGCAGGCCAAGGTCGGCGCGCTGGAAGCCCAGGTCGGCGAGACGCGCGACAAGCAGGCCACGCTCGAGCAGGTCTACCAGGACCTGATGCGCAACCGCGACGACTGGGAAATCGCCGAGATCCAGCAGCTGCTGACCAACGCCGGCCAGCAACTGCAGCTGACCGGCAACATCCAGGTCGCGCTGTCCGCGCTGCAGAGCGCCGACGTTCGGCTGGCCCGTTCCGACAAGCCCGAATACAACCAGCTGCGCCGCGCGATCGCGCGCGATATCGGCCGTCTGAAGGCGATGCCCGACACCGATCTGACCGGCGCGGCGATCAAGCTCGACGAAGCCATCAACCAGATCGACGCGCTGCCGCTGCTGTCCAGCGAACGGATGCTCGAACGCAGCGAAGGCACGCCGCGCGGTACGGCGGCGGCGTCCCAGCCGGCCGCGGCCGCCGGTGATGGCGATGGCCCCGGCAATCGCGTGACGCAATGGTTCGCCGGCGTCTGGGCGACCGTGCGCGACGAGCTGATGCGGGTAATCCGCGTGCGGCGCGTCGACGATACCGAGGCGCTGCTGTTGACCGGCGACCAGGGCTGGTTCCTGCGCGAGAACGTCAAGCTGCGGCTGCTGAACGCGCGGCTGGCGCTGTTGTCGCGCAACGAGCAGGTGTTCCGCAACGATCTGGCCGCGGCCCACGGCATGATCGAACGCTATTTCGATACCAAGAGCCGCCGCGTGCAGGCCGTGCAGACGCTGCTGAAGCAGGCGCAGGCCGGCGCGGTGGCCGTGCAGCTGCCGACGATGTCCGACAGCCTCGGCGCGCTTCGTTCCCTGAAGAAGGAGTAGCGCATGCGACTTCTATTCTGGGTGGCGATCCTGTTTGGCGGCGCCGTCGGGCTGGCGCTGTTCACGCAATTCAATCAAAGCAATGTGGTGCTGTTCTACCCGCCGTATCGGGTCGAGCTGTCGCTGAACCTGGCGCTGGCGCTGCTGTTGCTGCTGTTCTTCATTGCCTGGACCGTGCTGTCGGCGATCCGGCATCTGTCCGAGATGCCCCGGCGCGCCGCCGCCTATCGCGAGCGCAACCGCATGCTGAAGGCCCAGGCCGCGCTGCGCGAGGCGATCGAGAATCTGTTTGCGGGCCGCTTCGCCCGCGCCGAGCGCACCGCGCGCGAAGCCCAGGTCTGGCCCGAGCAGGCGCAGACCGCGGCGCTGATCGGGGCGCGCGCCGCGCATCAGATGCAGGAGGCCGAGCGGCGCGACGGCTGGCTGGCCCAGGTCACCGCGCCCGAGCGCGAACAGGCACGGCTGGTATCGCTGGCCGAGATGCTGGTCGACGCCCGCGATGCCGATGGCGCGCTGGAAACGATCGCGCAGCTGCAGGCGCAGGGCGGGCGGCAGATCCATGTGCAACGGATCGCGCTGCGTGCGCACCAGCATCTGAAGAACTGGAGCGAGGTGCTGCGGCTGGCGCGCTCGCTGGAGAAGCGCAACGCGCTGCATCCGGTGCTGGCGCTGCGCCTGAAGCAGCTGGCCTGCGAGGCGATGCTGGAAGAGCGCCGCCACGACGCCGACGCGTTGCAGGACTTCTGGCGTTCGCTGTCGAACGACGAGCGCCGCGCCGCCCGTATCGCCGAGCCGGCCGCGCGCTATTTCTCGGCGCTGGGCCGTCAGCAGGAAGCCCGCCGGATCGTCGAGGACGCGCTGAAGGTCAACTGGGACAGCCGGTTGGTGCTGCGCTACGCCGACTGCGCCGAGCCCGGCCAGGCGTTGCCGCAGATCCAGCAGGCCGAGAGATGGCTGGCCCAGCATCCGAACGATGCCGAGCTGCATTTCACGCTGGGCGTGCTGTGCCTGGGCGAACAGCTGTGGGGCAAGGCGCAGTCCAATTTCGAGCGCGCGCTGAAGTACGCGACCAGCGAGGAACAGCGCCGCCTTCGCATCCGCGCGCATCTGGCGCTGGCGCGGCTGTTCGAGCAGACCGAACGGCCGGAGGACGCGCAGCGGCACTATCGGGAAAGCGCGCTGCTGGCGGCGTAGGCCCGCCAATCTGCAGCGGCTTTCCGCTTTCTGCCCTCAGCCGCATGCGGGAGAGGGGCTGGCCAGAGGGCAAGGCGCCCGTCATGCCGATCCCTTCCCTGTTCCTGTACGGTTCGCGATGGGTGGACGGGTCCAAACTCGACTCTCCGTCAGTGTGCGCCGCTTGCCCGACCGCATGCCGTAGCATGGCCGCCTGCGCCATGTCCCCCTGCAACACGCCGACTCCCCTTGACCGCCGATGAGCCCGAAGACCGCCAAACCGCCCAAGACCACGCCGCTGGACCGCATCCTGCAATCGCAAGGCTTCGGCACGCGCCGCTATTGCGGCGATCTGGTGGGGGCCGGCATGGTCGAGGTCGAGGGCGAGCCGTGCGACGACCCGCGCGCGGAGTTCATCCTTGAAGGGCTGCGGTTGACCGTCGATGGCGAGGCATGGGTCTGCCACGAGAAGGCCTATCTGATGCTGCACAAGCCGACGGGATACGAATGCTCGCAGCGGCCGCTGCATCATCCGAGCGTCTACACGCTGCTGCCGGTGCCGCTGCGCGAGCGCGGCGTGCAGGCGGTCGGCCGGCTGGACCAGGACACCACCGGACTGCTGCTGCTCAGCGACGACGGCCAGTTCATCCACGCGCAGACCTCGCCCAGGCGCAAGGTGCCCAAGGTCTACGAGGTCACGACCGCGGAGCCGGCCACCGAGGCCCAGGCCGCGGCGCTGCGCGAAGGCGTCCAGCTCGAGGACGAACCCGCCCCGATCGCGGCGCTGGCCTGCGAGATCGTCGGCGAACGCGCGCTGCGGCTGACGCTGGCCGAAGGCAAGTATCATCAGGTCAAGCGGATGGTCGCCGCGGCCGGCAACCATGTCGCCGCGCTGCATCGCAGCCGCATCGGCGGACTGGCGCTGGATCCGGCGCTCGCGCCCGGCGAATGGCGCTGGCTGACGCCGGCGGATCTGGCCGAACTGGCGCGCAAGGACTGAGGCGGGGACTGAGGCGGGGACTGGGCGGCACGGCTCACCGCGGCCCCGATGCTGCGATGCAACGGCTGTGGGGGCGGCACGCACCATCCCGATCCCTGCGCGGGCCCGGACGAGGGAATCTTTTCCGGAACATTGGCGCTGATTTGATAAAATGCAACGCATGGCGACGTCCGCAGCCCCCATCAATCTGACGAATCAATTCCTGATCGCCATGCCCGGCATGGCGGATCCGACTTTTACCGGCGCCGTCGTCTACATCTGCGAACACAACGAGCGTGGCGCGCTCGGCCTGGTGATCAACCGGCCGATCGACATCGACATGGCCACGCTGTTCGACAAGATCGATCTCAAGCTCGAAATCCAGCCCGTTGCGCAACAACCCGTCTATTTCGGCGGCCCGGTGCAGACCGAGCGCGGCTTCGTGCTGCACGACCCGGTCGGCGTCTACGTATCGTCGCTGACGGTGCCCGGCGGCCTGGAGATGACGACCTCCAAGGACGTGCTCGAGGCCGTCGCCAACGGCAGCGGCCCGCACCGCTTCCTGTTGACGTTGGGCTATGCCGGCTGGGGCGCTGGCCAGCTGGAGGAAGAGCTCAGCCGCAACGGCTGGCTGACCGTGCAGGCCGACCCCGAGATCGTGTTCAGCGTCCCTCCCGAGGAGCGCTTCGCCGCCGCCATTCGCCTTTTGGGCATCGACATCACCATGCTCTCCGGCGAGGCGGGGCATGCCTAGCGCGGACGCGGCTACGCCGCTCCACAAGCCGGCGCCGCAAGGCGCGCCAGTGTCCGCCGTGCCCACCGACGGCACCGTATTGGGCTTCGATTACGGCGAGCGCAAGATCGGCGTGGCGCTGGGCAACTTCATCACGCGCGAGGCGCGGCCGCTGACCATCCTGCCGAACATCACCGTCGAAGGGCGCTTCCAGGCTGTCGCCGCGCTGATCGCCGAATGGGCGCCAGTGCATCTGGTAGTCGGCCTGCCGTTGACGCCCGAGGGCGGCGAACAGCCGGCGACCAAGCTGGCGCGGCGCTTCGGCAATCAGCTCAACGGCCGCTTCAACCTGCCGGTGACCTGGGTCGACGAGCGCTACAGCTCGCTCGAGGCCCAGGCGGCTGGCGCCAGGCCCGGCGCGCTCGACCATGAGGCCGCCCGCATCATCCTGCAACAGTATTTCGACCAACTGCCGCTATGATTTCCAACGCCACCCCCGACGCCGAAGCGCTGTACCGCGCGCTGCGCGACCATGTGCAAGGGATGCTGTCCGCGACGTCGGGCTCCGGTTCGGGCGGCGCGCCCTGGTCGATCGCCGGCATCTATTCGGGCGGCGCGTGGATCGCGGAGCGGCTGGCCGCCGATCTGCAGTTGCCGCATTACGGCGTGATCAACGTGGCCTTCCACCGCGATGACTACGCGAAGAAGGGCCTGCACAGCCAGGCGCAGCCGAGCACGCTGCCGTTTTCGGTGCAGGACAGCCAGGTGCTGCTGATCGACGATGTGCTGGCCACCGGCCGTACCATCCGCGCCGCGGTCAACGAACTGTTCGACTACGGCCGGCCGGCGCGCGTCGCGCTGGCCACGCTGGTCGATCGCGGCGGCCGTGAATTGCCGATCGCGGCGGACTTCGTCGGCGAGCGCATCACGCTGCCGCGCGGCACCAACCTGGTGTTGTCGCGCGAAGGCGAGGGCGCCGGCATCCGTTTTACCTTTGCCACCGAAGCGCTGAACGGCAACCACGATTCCGCCGCCGGCTGAACGGCGGCAAACCGGCACGCATTCACCGCAGCAGAACGAGCACACAAGCCCGAGCCAAGGCAAGCACCAGCACCCGCGCACCCGTACCGAGCCAAACCGCACCCGCCCACGCCTCACCCATGACCAAGACGTTCCGCAACCCGCAGCTCACCAGGAACGGCGAGCTCAAGCATCTGCTGTCCATCGAGGGGCTGTCGCGCGACATGATCACGCACATCCTCGACACCGCCAGCCAGTTCGTGTCGCTGTCGGACTCCGACCGCGACGTCAAGAAGGTGCCGCTGCTGCGCGGCAAGAGCGTGTTCAACCTGTTCTTCGAGAACTCGACGCGCACCCGCACCACCTTCGAGATCGCCGCCAAGCGGCTGTCCGCGGACGTGCTGAACCTGAACATCAATGCCTCGTCGACCAGCAAGGGCGAATCGCTGCTCGACACCATCAACAACCTGTCGGCGATGTCGGCCGACATGTTCGTGGTGCGGCATGCCAGCTCGGGCGCGCCCTATCTGATCGCCGAGCATGTCGCGCCGCACGTGCACGTGATCAACGCCGGCGACGGCCGCCATGCGCACCCGACGCAAGGCCTGCTGGACATGTACACGATCCGGCATTACAAGCAGGACTTCACCAAGCTGACCGTCGCGATCGTCGGCGACATCCTGCACTCGCGGGTGGCGCGCTCGGACATCCACGCGTTGACCACGCTTGGCGTGCCCGAGGTGCGTGCGATCGGTCCGCGCACGCTGCTGCCGTCTGGGCTGGAGCAGATGGGCGTGCGGGTCTTCCACAACATGGAAGAGGGGCTCAAGGGCGTCGACGTGATCATCATGCTGCGGCTGCAGAACGAGCGCATGAGCGGCGCGCTGCTGCCGTCGGCGCAGGAATACTTCAAGGCCTTCGGCCTGACGCCCGAACGTCTGGCCCTGGCCAAGCCCGATGCCATCGTGATGCACCCGGGGCCGATGAACCGCGGCGTCGAAATCGATTCGGCCGTCGCCGACGGTCCGCAGTCGGTGATCCTGAACCAGGTGACCTTTGGCATCGCGGTTCGGATGGCGGTGATGGGCATCGTCGCCGGCAACAACGACTGAAGAACGACTGAAGGGCGATCCTCCAGGCAATCGCCGGCCTGATGACGGTCGCCCAGCACCAAAACGAGCCGCAATGGCAAGCGATAGCAAGCGACACGATATGAAGATCCACATCAAGGGTGGCCGCCTGATCGACCCGGCCGGCAATATCGATGCCCAGCAGGACCTGTTCCTGGCCGCCGGCAAGATCGTCGGCATCGGCAACGCGCCGGCCGACTTTCAGGCCAACAAGACCATCGACGCCAGCGGACTGATCGTCTGCCCGGGCCTGGTGGACCTGTCGGCCCGGCTGCGCGAGCCGGGCTACGAATACAAGGCCACGCTCGAATCCGAAGTGGCCGCGGCCACCGCCGGCGGCGTCACCAGCCTGGTGTGCCCGCCCGATACCGACCCGGTGCTCGACGAGCCGGGCCTGGTAGAAATGCTCAAGTACCGCGCCCGCACGCTGAACCAGACCCATGTGTATCCGCTCGGTGCGCTGACGCTGGGCCTGAAGGGCGAGGTGCTGACCGAGATGTCGCAACTGACGGAAGCCGGCTGCGTCGGCTTCTCGCAGGCGGAGGCGCCGATCCGCAACACCCAGGTGCTGCTGCGCGCGCTGCAGTACGCGCAGACCTTCGGCTTCACCGTCTGGCTGCGGCCCGAGGATCCGTACCTGGGCGGCGGCGTCGCGGCCAGCGGCGCGGTCGCGTCGCGGCTCGGGCTGTCGGGCGTCTCGGTAATCGCCGAGACCGTGCGGCTGCATACGATCTTCGAACTGATGCGCTCGACCGGCGCGCGGGTCCACCTGTGCCGGCTGTCGTCGGCCGCGGGCCTCGAACTGGTGCGGCAGGCGAAGCGCGAAGGGCTGCAGGTCACTTGCGACGTCAACATCCACCATGTCGGCCTGACCGACATGGACATCGGCTACTTCAATTCGCAGATGCGCTTCTCGCCGCCGCTGCGCAGCGGACGCGATCGCGACGCCATCGTCGCCGCACTGGCCGACGGCACCATCGACGCGCTGTGCTCGGACCATACGCCGGTCGACGACGACGAGAAGCTGCTGCCGTTCGCCGAGGCGTCGCCGGGCGCGACGGGGCTGGAACTGCTGCTGCCGTTGACGCTGCGCTGGGCCGACGAACACAAGGTGCCGTTGATCAAGGCGCTGGGCCGCATCACCAGCGAGCCCGCGCGCGTGATCGGCCTGCCGGCCGGCCGCCTGGCGGTCGGCGGCGCGGCCGATGTCTGCCTGTTCGACCCGGAGGCGGTGTGGAAGGTCGAGCGCCGCACGCTGAAGAGCCAGGGCAAGAACTCGCCATGGCTCGGCTACGAAATGCGCGGCCGTGTCACGGCCACGCTGGTCGGCGGCCAGCTGGTCTACGAGCTGGCCGGCCAGTCGCGCAACGGCGAGGCGGTGGCCGCCCGCTGATCCCGAGGCTCGGCGTCGGCCCTGGCAGACCGATACGCCCCTCGCCCGCTTGAGGGAGAGGGGCGGGGGGAGCGGGCAGCAGCCCTTGACCCACCGCCACGGCTCCGACGCCTGCTATTTCGATCGATCCCATGATCGCCCTGCGCAAGCTCGCCCTTTGCCTGCATCTGCTGCGCGGCCTGCTGACCTGCGCGGTGCTGTTCCCGTGGCTCGGCAAGACGTCGCGCCAATGGCATATCCGCCGCTGGTCGCGCCGGCTGCTGCGCATCTGCGGGGTCGATATCGAGCTGATCGGGCCGGTACCGGAAACCGGCCGCGGCGCCATGGTGGTGGCCAACCATATCTCCTGGCTCGATATCTTCGTGATGCACTGCTGGGAGCCGTCCCGCTTCGTCGCCAAGTCGGAGATTCGCGACTGGCCTCTGATCGGCTGGCTATGCGAGCAGACCGGCACGCTGTTCATCGAACGCGGCCGCAAGCGGGACGCCCATCGCGTACTGCACGACATCACCGACTGTATGCTGCAGGGCGACCGCGTCTGCGTGTTCCCGGAAGGCACGACCACCGACGGCACCGACGTGCTGCCGTTCCACGCCAATCTGATGCAGGCGCCGATCTCCGCCGGACTGCCGGTGCTGCCGGTGGCGCTTCGCTATTGCGACGCTGCTACCGGCGAACGCACCGTCGCGCCGGCCTATATCGGCGACCTGACGCTGCTGCAGACGCTCGACGCGATCCTGCACTCGCCGCCGATCACCGCGCAGATCGCGTTCGGCCAGCCGCTTCAGGCGGACGACGGCGGGCGCCGTGCGCTGGCCGACCACGCGCGCGAGGCCGTGGTCGCGTTGTGCCGGCAACTCCAGGGCAACGCGCCGTTGCCTGCCGGCGAGCCGTCCGCCACACCGGCGACAACCACGGCCACCGACAATCCGGTCTGATCGTCGGTGCGCTTGCACACCGACATCCCCGCCAAGGTGATGACAAGATCAGCCTAAAGGATCACAATATTGCGGGCAATCGACCTGGATGACCGCGCGGTCGGCCGGCTCCGGCGCCAAACGGGCGGCCGTCAGGCGGCCGCCCCAGACGCAGCCGGTATCCAGCGCCATCAGGTCGGGCCGCATCACCAGTCCCAGCGTCGACCAATGCCCGCAGACGATCGTGGTATCGGAGGTCCGGCGTGTCGGCACATCGAACCAGGGCAGGAAGCCATCGGGCGCCTTGCCCAATCCCTCCTTGGTCTTGAAGTCCATCACCCCGTCGGCGGTACAGAAGCGCAGCCGGGTCAGCGCATTGATCACGACCCGGTGCCGCTCGATGCCGCGCAGCCCCTCGTGCCAGCGGTTTGCCGCATTACCAAAAATATCCGCGAGAAATGCTTTCCAGTCCGGTCCCTGTAGCTTCCGCTCGACTTCGCCGGCAAGCTCCAGCGTCTGCTCGACGGTCCATTGGGGCAGCACGCCGGCGTGGATCAGCAGGAAGCCGTTCTCATGGACGGCCAGCGGCCGGTGGCGCAGCCAGTGCAGCAGCTCCTCGCGGTCCGGCGCCTGGAGGATGGCATCGAGCGTGTCAGACGAACCCGGATTGCGTACGCCCGCGGCGACCGCTAATAGATGGATATCGTGGTTGCCCAGCACCGACTCGGCTCGCGCGCCGATGGCACGGACCTTCCGCAAGGTCTCCAGTGACGCCGGCCCGCGGTTTACCAGATCCCCGACGAAGCGAAGTGGCGCATCGTCGGGGATTTTGGTGACAAGTTGTTCCAGGGAGGGGCAGCAACCTTGCAGGTCGCCGATGGCGTAGGGGTAAGGGGCGGGCACCACGGAATGGGGCATAGCGGTAAAAAAGAGAGCCGGAGACGGCTTTTTGTCGATTGTAAAGAGGGGGGGCAGGAGCCGTTACAACAGGCTACAAAAAGATGACTGGCCCGGGTAATCCCGGGGGGGCGCTCGGATAGAATACCGCCACTTCTGAGAACACTGATGATCCTGCCGTCCCCCAAACGGATCAAGGCGGGCGCCGGGCTATTGTCCCGTTTTCGAAACATATCGATTGTTAGGGAGAAAGGGGTTTGCCGCACATCCTCGTGACAGGGGGCGCCGGTTTCATTGGTGCCAATTTCGTCTTGAACTGGCTTGGCAATGCCGACGCCGACAGCGTCGTCAATGTCGACAAGCTCACGTACGCCGGCAACCTGAAGACGCTTGCCTCGCTGGAGGGCAATCCGCGTCACGTTTTCTCGCGCACCGACATCTGTGACCGCGCCGCGCTGGACCGGCTGCTGGCCGAGTACCAGCCCCGCGCTGTTCTGCACTTTGCCGCCGAAAGCCACGTCGACCGCTCGATCCATGGTCCGGGCGAGTTTATCCAGACCAATATCGTCGGCACCTTCACGCTGCTCGAGGCGGTGCGAGCCTACTGGAGCGGGCTCGACGACACCCGCAAGGCCGCCTTCCGCTTCCTGCACGTGTCGACCGACGAGGTGTTCGGCTCGCTCGGTCCGAACGATCCGCCGTTTTCCGAGACGACGGCCTACGCGCCCAACAGCCCATACTCGGCCTCGAAGGCGGGTTCCGACCATCTGGTCCGCGCCTACCACCACACCTACGGCCTGCCGGTCCTGACGACCAATTGCTCTAACAACTACGGGCCGTATCACTTCCCCGAGAAGCTGATCCCGCTGATGATCGCCAACGCGCTCGGCGGCAAGCCGCTGCCGGTCTACGGCGACGGCCTGAACGTGCGCGACTGGCTGTATGTGGGCGACCACTGCGCCGCGATCCGCGAGGTGCTGGCGCGCGGACGGCTCGGCGAGACGTACAACGTCGGCGGCTGGAACGAGAAGACCAATCTGGACGTGGTGCACACGCTGTGCGACCTGCTGGACGAACTGAAGCCGAAGGCTTCGGGCTCCTATCGGGACCAGATTACTTTCGTCAAGGACCGCCCCGGCCACGACCGGCGCTATGCGATCGACGCCCGCAAGCTCGAGCGCGAGCTCGGCTGGAAGCCGGCGGAGACCTTCGAGACCGGGCTGCGCAAGACGGTGCAGTGGTATCTGGACAACCAGGCCTGGGTGCAGGACGTGATGTCCGGGGAATATCGAAATTGGGTGGCGAAGCAGTATGCGGCGTGAAACCTCCCGTGTCCCGACCCTTCTCGTCACTGGAAGCAATGGCCAGGTTGGTTTCGAACTGCGCCGAAGCCTGGCGCCGCTAGGCCGCGTCGTCGCGCTGGACCGCAATGCCTGCGATCTGGCCGACCCCGGGCAGCTTCGTCGCGTCGTGCGGGAGCTCCGCCCGGACATCGTCGTCAATCCCGCCGCCTATACCGCGGTGGACAAGGCCGAAAGCGAGGCCGAGCTGGCTCACGCGATCAACGGTGTGGCCCCCGGCGTACTGGCCGAGGAGGTACGCGAACTCGGCGGCCTGCTGGTCCATTACTCGACCGATTACGTGTTCGACGGCCGCAAGACGAGCCCCTATGTCGAAACTGACCCGGTCGACCCGCAATCGGTCTACGGCAAGAGCAAGCTTGCCGGGGAGCAGGCCATCGCTGCAACGGGTGCCAACGCACTGGTGTTGCGGACCTGCTGGGTGGCCGGCGCGCACGGCGCCAACTTCGCCAAGACGATGCTGCGGCTCGCGTCGGAACGAGACGCACTGCGTGTCATCGCCGACCAGTTCGGCGCTCCGACCACGGCGTCGCTGATCGCCGACGTGACGGCCCAGATCGTGGCGCGCCACTGGCTGCACGGCGATCGAGCGGGCTTTGCCGGAGGGATCTATCACCTCGCCGCCGCGGGCGAAACCAGTTGGCATGGCTATGCGACGGCCGTGCTGCGCTACGCGGAAACCAGGGGCATTGCGCTGAAGGTCGCGTCCGACCGGGTGGCCGCGATTGCGTCCGACGAGTATCCGCTGCCCGCGCCAAGGCCGGCCAATTCGCGTCTGGATACCAGCAAGCTGCGCGATACGTTCGGCATTCATCTTCCGGACTGGCAGCAGGGCATTGCCCACCTGCTCGACCAGATCCTTTCCTGAGTGGTTCGCCATGCGCAAGGGCATCATCCTGGCCGGGGGCTCCGGCACCCGCCTTTATCCGATCACCCGCTCGGTGTCGAAGCAGCTGCTGCCTGTCTACGACAAGCCGATGATCTACTATCCCCTGTCGACGCTCATGTTGGCGGGGATTCGTGACATCCTCGTTATATCGACGCCGGAAGACACCCCGCGCTTCGCTGAAATGCTGGGCGATGGCAGCAAATGGGGACTGAATCTCCAATACGCGGTTCAGCCTTCGCCCGATGGGCTGGCCCAGGCGTTCCTGATCGGCCGCGATTTCATCGGCAACGATCCTTCGACCCTGATCCTGGGCGACAACATCTTCCACGGCCATGATCTCGTCAGCCAACTGACGCGGGCGTGCGCGAAGGAAGACGGCGCGACGGTGTTCGCCTATCACGTGCATGATCCGGAGCGCTACGGCGTGGTCGAGTTCGACGAAAACTTCCGTGCGATGTCGCTGGAGGAAAAGCCGCTGAAGCCGCGCTCCAACTATGCGGTGACGGGGCTTTATTTCTACGACAACCAGGTCTGCGATATCGCGGCCGACATCAAGCCATCCGCGCGCGGCGAGCTCGAGATCACCGACGTCAACAAGCGTTACCTCGCGATGGCACAACTCGAAGTCGAGATCATGGGCCGCGGCTATGCCTGGCTGGACACCGGCACGCACGATTCGCTGCTGGAGGCAGCCAGCTTCATCGCGACGCTGCAGAGCCGGCAGGGACTGATGGTCGCGTGTCCCGAGGAAATCGCGTTCCGCAATAAATGGATCTCCGCCGATCAGGTTGCCGAGCTGGCGCGTCCGCTGTCGAAGAACGGCTATGGTGCGTATCTGATGCAGATCCTGTCGGAGGCCATCAAATGAGCCTGAACGTCATTCGCACCGAGATCCCCGAGGTGTTGATCCTGGAGCCGAAGGTATTCGGCGATCAACGCGGTTTTTTCTTCGAAAGCTTTAATTCCAGGCAGTTTGCCGAGGCGACCGGCTTGAACCGCGTCTTCGTGCAGGACAACCATTCGCGCTCGGCGCGTGGTGTGCTGCGCGGTCTTCACTATCAGATCCAGCATCCCCAGGGCAAGCTGGTCCGCGTGGTGGCGGGCGAGGTGTTCGATGTGGCGGTGGATATCCGCAAGGGCTCGCCGACCTTCGGCAAGGCGGTGGGCGTCACGCTGTCGGCGGAGAACAAGCGCCAGTTATGGGTGCCCGAAGGCTTCGCGCATGGATTCCTGGTGACGTCCGACCATGCCGAGTTCCTGTACAAGACTACCGATTATTGGTATCCCGAATACGAGCGCAGCTTGTTGTGGAACGACCCGGCCCTGGGTATCGACTGGCCGATCGATGGGGAGCCGATGCTGGCCGCGAAGGACGCCGCGGGCAAGCCGCTTGCCGAAGCGGACCTGTTCTCGAGTGACGATCCATCGCTGCAGGGGCCAGGGCGCGCCTGATTCGATGCCGGATTCCGACGGGAATGTGCCTTGCGGCCAGATCCAACGTCGACATTTGAAACGCAACACCAAGCGCAAAGTTTGACGCGCATTGTGAGGAACATGTGAGTTTGGTACCCATCATCCTGTGCGGTGGCGCCGGTTCCCGGCTGTGGCCCGTGTCGCGTGAACTGCATCCGAAGCCGTTCATCCGTCTGTCGGATGGTCAGAGCCTGCTGCAGAAAGCATTCTTGCGCGCGGCGGCTCTGCCGGGCGTGGCGGAAATCCTGACGGTCACGAACCGGGAGCTGTTCTTCAAGACGGAGGACGAATTCCGTGCCGTCAATGAACAACATTGCGCTACCTCCTACATCCTTGAGCCGCTCGGCCGGAACACCGCCGCCGCGGTTGCGGCAGCATCGCTGCGCGTGGCGCAGACCCATGGTGACGATACCGTGATGCTGGTGCTGGCCGCCGATCATCTGATCGCCGATCAGGACGCGTTCCGCGATGCGGTTCAGCAGGCCGAAGCGCTGGCGCGCGAGGGCCGCATCGTGACCTTTGGCATCCATCCGGAATCTCCCGAAACCGGTTATGGCTATATCGAGGCCGATGGCAATAAGGTACTGCGTTTCGTCGAAAAGCCGTCGCTGGAAAAGGCGCGCGAATATCTGGCGTCGCAGCGATTCCTGTGGAATTCCGGCATGTTCTGCTTCACCGCGGGCGCCATGCTGCGCGAGCTGAAGGAACACGCGCCGGATATCCTGGAGGCTACCGAGGCCAGCCTTGCCAGGTCGCGTGTCGCTACCGCGAAGGGTTGGACTCAGGTGGAGCTGGCGTCGGAGAGCTTCGCCGCGGTGCCGGAAGACTCGATCGACTACGCCGTGATGGAAAAATGCACGCGCGCCGCGGTGGTGCCGTGCTCGATCGGCTGGAGCGACATTGGGTCCTGGGCCGCGCTGAGCGAACTGTCGAAGGCCGACGACAAGGGCAACCGCGTCGAAGGCGAGGCGCTGTTGCATGACGTCAGCGACTGCTATCTGGTGAGCCGCGACCGGTTGATCGGCGCGGTCGGCGTGGAAGGCCTGATCGTGATCGACACCCCCGATGCGCTGCTGATCGCCAACCGGGAACGGGCGCAGGACGTCAAGCATGTGTTCGCCAAGCTCAAGGCGCAAGGCCATGAGGCGCACCGCCTGCATCGGACCGTGCACCGGCCCTGGGGCACCTATACGGTGCTGGAAGAAGGCCCGCGCTTCAAGATCAAGCGTATCGAAGTGAAGCCCGGCGCCAGCCTGAGCCTGCAGATGCATCACCATCGCAGCGAACACTGGATCGTCGTCAGCGGCATGGCGAAGGTTGTCAACGGCGACAAGGAATTCTTCGTCGCAATCAACGAATCGACCTATATCCCGGCTGGCCACAAGCACCGGCTCGAGAATCCGGGCGTGGTCGATCTTGTCATGATCGAAGTGCAGAGCGGCGAGTATCTCGGCGAGGACGATATCGTCCGCTTCGAGGACATTTACGGACGTGCGTGACATGGCGGAAACCGCAGCAGCTGAACACAGCTACGACACCGACGACATCACCCGGCATAGTCATAGCGACGACATGCTGGTGGGCATGCGTGCGTCCCGCATCTGGGGCACGCTGGGCTGGCATGACATCCGCCAGCGCTATCGGCGCTCGGTGATCGGGCCGTTCTGGTTCACGTTGAGCACGGCAATCATGGTGATCGTGCTGGGGGCGCTTTACTCGACGCTGCTGCAGCAGGAAATCTCGGACTATCTGCCGTACCTGGCCATCGGCCTGGTGGTTTGGCAATACCTGGCCTCGGTCGCCAACGAAGGGTGTACCGCGTTCATCGGGTCGGCCTATCTGATCAAGCAGATACGCATCCCGCTGACCGTCCATGTGTGCCGCATTGCGTGGCGGAATTTCGTCATCCTGCTGCACAGCCTGCCGGTGGTGATCATCCTGATGGTCGGCTTCGGTCATTGGCCGACATGGGAATTCCTGCTCGTGCCGATTGGCCTGGCCATGCTGCTGCTGCACGGCATCTGGGTCGGCGTCGCTCTTGGCGTGCTGTGCGCCCGCTTCCGCGATATTCCGCCGATCGTGACGAACCTGGTTCAGGTGATTTTCTTCTTCACGCCCGTGATGTGGATGCCGGAGATCCTGAAGGATCGCTCCTGGATTGCCCACATGAACCCGCTGTATCACCTCATTGAGACAATCCGCGCGCCGATTACCGGCAGGCCGATGCTTTGGGAATCCTGGGCCTGGTCGTTCGGTCTGCTGATTCTGGGATTCGCGTTCGCGCAGTATCTGATGAGCCGATACCGCAATCGCGTTCCATACTGGCTGTAACACCGTGACCTCATCCATCGTTGCAAAAGACATCTCCGTCGCCTTTCCGATCTACGAGAACTCGCACCGTTCTCTGAAGAAGGCCGTGCTGAACCTGACCACGGGCGGCCGGATCGGGCAGGATGCCGGCAAGCACGCGATCGTGACCGCGCTCGATCGGCTCAGCTTTCGCTTCGCGGATGGTGAGCGGGTCGCACTGGTGGGCCACAACGGCTCCGGCAAGACCACGCTGTTGCGCACGCTGTCGGGCGTCTATGCGCCGGTCAGCGGCGAACTGCATACGCGTGGCAAGATCGCCTCGCTGCTTGACGTGTCGATGGGACTGGACCCCGACGCGACCGGATTCGAGAACATCTATCTGCGTGGCATTCTCGACGGCCTGCGGCCCGCGCGCATTCGAAGCAAGATCGACGAGATCGCCGAGTTCAGCGAACTTGGCGATTACCTGAACCTGCCCGTTCGCACGTACTCGAGCGGGATGATGCTGCGGCTGGCTTTCGCCATCTCGACCAGTGTCGAGGCCGACATCCTGATCATGGACGAATGGCTCAGCGTGGGCGACGCCGACTTCAGCCTGAAGGCGGCCAAGCGCCTGGACGAGCTGGTCGGCAAGGCTTCGATCCTGGTGCTGGCGTCGCATGACCCGAAGCTGGTGGCGCGAGTCTGCAATCGGCAGATCAAGATGGAACACGGCCGGATCGTCTCGGACGAGCCAGTGGTCGCCGCAGCCCCCGCCAGGGAGGAGGACGCGGCAACGGCGGTTGCCGGCCTGGCTGCCAGCTCGGTCGGCTAAGGCGCGTCGTCGGATATCGATTACAAGGACGCCTGCGTACCGACAGGCGCCATGGAAAGCGCAGCCCCGCCTTCGGCGGCTTTCCCGAACACAGTGCGGTCAGCCCTATGAGCGACATGACATTTACTATGCGAGCTGATCATCCCTTGCTTCGTTATGGCGAACTCGTTTTTGCTCGCCAGCCGCTGCGCACGCTGAAGGGCGTGGTCGGCGGCTATATCGGCTATCCGATCGCCGAACGGCGGGAGCGCCGCAGCGTCACGCCGAAGGTGGCGGAGCTCCGCCGCCATTACGCCCAGCCGATGGCCGAACGGCGCCGGATTGCGCAGAGGCGGCTCGGGGACATCCTGACCTTCGCCGGCACCCATGTGCCGTACTACCGGGACCTGTTCCGCCAGGTCGGTTTCGATCCGCAGCGTGCCGCCGAGGATCCGCGCCGACTCGAGGTCCTGCCTTACCTGACCAAGGACATCATCCGCGAGCAGGGCGAACGCATGCTGTCGCGCCCGCTGGCCGAACTGCGGCACCACGCGTGCAAGACAGGCGGGTCGACCGGGCTGTCCTGCACTATCTATTACGATCAGGAAGCGGCCGATTATTCGTCGGCCGTCACGCGCTATGCGCGCGAGCGCATCGGCAAGTCGGGCCATCGATCGGAATTGCATTTCGCCTGTCGCTTTCCCGATATGGCGGTTCCGCAATGGCCGTCCCGTGAAGACTTCAAATGCTTCGTCAATAACCGAAGCAACATCTTCTTCGATCGCATCGACGATGTGGGTCTGGAAGAGATCTGGCGTACCTTGCAGCGGCGCCGGCCGTATCTGGTCCATGCGCATCCGTCGACCATCTATGCGCTGGCCTGCTATGTGCAGCGCCGATACGGCGGTGGAAAGACCTTCGAAGTGTTCGAGTCCAGCGGTGAGCTGCTGGAGCCCCACGCCAGGAAGACCATTGCGGCCGCGTTGCAATGCCGGGTGGTCGATCGCTACGGTCTGGCCGAGCTTGGCGTGATGGCGTACGAGCTCGACGGAGAACAGGGGGGCTTCCAGGTGCTGGAGTCGGAGGGATGGCCGGAGTCCCGCACGGTCGAGAACAATGCGGACGGTGCGCACGAACTGGTGTTCACCGGTTTCCGCAACCGGCTGATGCCGCTGGTGCGCTATGCCACCGGCGACCTGGCTCGCGTCGAGGAACTTCCGACCGGCTTCTATCTGACCGATGTGGTCGGCCGCATCCACGACGTCGTGCCGATCAATGGCGTCGATCACCCGACCCACCATATCCAGGACATGCTGGATCACCGGGTCGGCGGGATTCAGGAATTCCAGATCGACCTGCGCACTTCGCCGCCGACGCTCCGGATCGTCCTCGAGCCCTGGGCCAGCGCGGACGACACGATGGCCAAGCTCAAGGCGTTCTGGGGCGATGCCTTCACCGTGGCGTTTGTCGGCCATGACGACTTCGTGCGGGTCGGATCCCGCGCCAAGTTCAGGCATGTGGTGACTGGATGATCGGCGTCGCCTTTCCCTATCCCGCGCGGGCAACCGGGCAACTGGTGCTCGCGGCCCTGCGCCGTTCGGTCAGCGCGTCACAGGCGGCGGCTTTGTCGCGGGGCGCGCTCGCATCGGTCTCGACCCTGGTAGCGGTCGATATGCCCGACGCCTGGACGGACGACCTGATCGCGTGGCTGGCTCGGGGAAGGCGCAAGCTGATCGTGCTTGGCCGTATCTCGGACGTGCTGGCACGCCATCTGGGCTGGCAACCGTCCGCGTTGCCGGACGCGCTCGAACGGGCCAGCCGCAGCGAGCCGGCACCGCGTTCGGGCATGGCGGCGAGCCGTGCCGCGGTGCGCTATGGCGCTGCGGCCGCGGCGCTGGGTTTGCCGGCATGGCACCGACCGTTCGAGCGCTTCGATTTTGCCGACGAGTGGAACAACCTCGGCTACGGTGCGATCCGCGCGGACGGTTCGTGCTGGAGCATCGCGGTCGGTATGGATACCGGCGCAGACGAACTGGCAGCGATCGAAATCGATGGCCGGCGCCAGGGCAGCTATGCCGCGCTGGCACGGCGCGACGACGCCAGCGTGCTGTGGTTCAATCGCGCCGCCGGCCCATGCGATTCCTGGGAATGGCGGATCGTCGAGCAATTCGTGTCGGCGCACGGGGCGGAGACGCTTCCCTGCCATCCCGTGCTGTCCGAAGTGCCTTGGGGCCATGACGCCGCCATTACGTCGCGGCTGGATTGCGACGAAGACGTCGAGTCGGCCCGCCCTTTGTGGGACGCTTACCGCGAGGCCGGCGTGCCGTTTTCGCTGGCGGTGCATACCAGCACGCTGGCGGACGAGCGCCAGCACGGGCTGCTGCGCGAGCTGATCGCCGACGGCGGGGCTGTGCTGTCGCATACCGCGACGCACGCGCCGCAATGGGGCGGCAGTTATGAAGCGGCGCTGCACGAAGGTTGGGCCTCGGCGCACCGCTTGCACGCGGTGACCGGCCGCGAGGTCCGCTACGCGGTTTCGCCGTTTCACCAGACTCCGCGCTACGCCCTGCACGCATTGGCCGATCTGGGCTATGCCGGCTGCATCGGCGGCATCATCCGCAACGATCCCGAATTCGTTCTGGCGCGGGGCGGCGAACTGGCCGGTCTGCCGGCAGGCTTTGTCGGCCACAGCCAGCAATGCATGCTTCACGGGGACTGCCTGCTCGCGGAAGGCGATCCGCTGGCCGTTTATCGTGAGGCTTTCGACCGTGCTCATGCCACCGGCACGTTGTTCGGCTATCTCGATCACCCCTTCTCCGCGCGGTATGCCTATGGCTGGGCCGATGAAGCGGCCCGCATCGATGCCCATCGACAATTGATCGCACATATCCGCGCGCGCGCTCAGTCGCCGCTTTTCCTGCACGAAGAGGCGGCAATGGACTTCCTGCAATATCGGGCGCAGGCGTCGGTGCGTGAGGAAGAGGGCGCCTATCGTGTCGCCGTGCCGGTCGGCGCATCGAACGGACTCCAACTCGCGATCGAGTATCACGGCCGCCGGATGTGCGCGACCGGATGGGAGGCATCGCGATGAAAGTCATGGTCGTGATGGGCACCCGCCCCGAGGTGATCAAGCTCGCGCCTGTCGTCGCGGCCCTGCGCGAAGCGGTCGACGTCACGGTCTGCAGCAGCGGTCAGCACCGCGAGATGCTCGAGCAGGCCATGTCGTATTTTGCGCTGTCGCCGGATATTGGCCTCGATTGCATGCGGCCCGGCCAATCGCTGAATGGTCTGGCATCACGCCTGCTGGCCGAGCTGGACGACGCCATCGCCGCCGAGCGGCCCGACTGGGTGCTGGTGCAGGGCGATACCACCACGGCCTTTTGCGCGGGCCTGGCGGCGTTCCATCGCGGCGTACGCGTCGGGCACGTCGAGGCGGGCCTGCGCACTGGCGATCTGGCCAGTCCCTTTCCCGAGGAAGCCAACCGGAGCCTGCTGGGCCGCATCGCCGCCCGCAACTTCGCGCCGACCAGATCGGCACGGGACAACCTGCTGAACGAAGGCGTCCGCGCCGATACGATCGTCACGACCGGCAACACCGTCGTGGACGCCATCGAAATGGTGCGCGCCGGCTGGGCGGGCCGGATACCGGAGCTGGCCCCCGAGCTGCGCCATGACGGTCCGCAGGTCCTGGTCACGTGCCATCGGCGCGAAAACTTCGGCGACGTGATGCTCGGTATCTGTACCGCACTGCGCGAGCTGTGCCGCCGCTATCCGCACCACCGCTGGATCTTCCCCGTGCACCTGAATCCGGCGGTGCGCGGGCCGGTGCTGCGTGAACTGGGCGGCGTTCCGAATCTGTCGCTGGTCGAGCCGGTCGACTATCCGACCAGTCTCTATCTGATCAGCCGCAGCGACCTGGTCGTCAGCGATTCGGGCGGCATCCAGGAAGAGGCGCCGACCTTCGGCGTGCCGGTGGTCGTGATGCGCAGCCATACCGAGCGGCGTGAAGGCGTCGATGCCGGGTTTGCGACGCTGGCGGGCCAGGACCCGCGGTCGATCAGCGCGGCGGTTGCGGACTGGCTCGATGCCCCGCAGCGTGTCGTTGCGTTGCGCGATCGTGCCAATCCATATGGCGACGGTCGCGCGTCGGCGCGCGTGGTCGCGAGCCTGCTGGGTCGGCCGATGGAGGACTTCGGTGGTTGAGGCGATCGACACGCCTGAAACGGCGAGCGCCCGTCCATCCGCGTCCGTGGTAGCCGGCGCGGAAGCGGGCGATTGCGTGTTGTTCTCCACCGCCGATTGGGACGAGCCTTACTGGACCAACAAGCAGCATATGGCATGCGAGCTGGCCGGCCTCGGCTGGCGGGTCCTGTACATCGAGAGCGTGGGCCTGCGCAGGCCCCGCATGGCGAGCGGACGAGACTGGAAGCGCCTGTGGCGACGCCTCTGGCGCGGCGTGCAGTCGGTGCTGATCGGTCCACCACGGCGCCGCGACAATATCTGGGTGCTGTCGCCACTGATCGTGCCGGCGAAACATCATTGGCCCGTGGTGCGCTGGATCAATCAGGCCCTGCTGCGGCATGCGCTGAGGCGATTCCTGCGGGCCAGGCGTTTCGCGCGCCCGCTGGTGTGGACCTACCATCCGTACATGCAGAACGCAATCGCGGACGTGCCGCGCGGTGCGCTGGTCTACCACTGCGTCGACGATCTGTCGGCGGTGCCGGGCGTCGACGTGGCAGCGTTCGAGGCCGCCGAGCGCGGCTTGCTGCAGGCGTGCGACGCGGTCTTCGTCACCGCTCGTGCGCTCGAGGACCGTTGTCGCCCGTTCAATCCGCGCACGTATTTTCTGCCCAATGTCGCGGACGATCGCCACTTCGGCAAGGCGTTGGCGGCCGGACCGGTGCCCGACGACCTCGCGGCCATCCCGACCCCGCGCCTGGTTTATCACGGCGTGCTGTCCGATTTCAAGGTCGACTTCGCGCTGCTGCTGGAGGTCGCGCGTCGGCGGCCGGAGTGGCACTGGGTGCTGATCGGCGAGCAGCGCGAGGGGCAACAGAGCCCGCTGGTGGATGCGCTGGCGGCGTTGCCGAACGTGCATCTGCTGGGCTACCGCAGCTATGCGCAATTGCCCGACTATCTGCGCGGCATGCAGGTCGGACTGCTGCCGACACTGATCAACGACTACACCAGATCGATGTTTCCAATGAAGTTCTTCGAATACCTGGCGGCCGGCCTGCCGGTCGTGTCGACTCCGCTGGCGTTCGCCGAGGACGGTCCGGCAGGCCTGGAAATCGGCGCGGACGCGGACGCGTTCGAGGCGGCGATCGAGCGCCAGCTGGGGCGAGGACGGTTGGGCGAGGAGGAGGCCCGGCGCTTTGTCGGCGACAACACCTGGCGGGCACGCACCGTGCGCATGCTCGAACGCGTCCGTACGTTGGAGGCCAGACCATGAAGGTGATGTTCGCCACCTACCCGATGGCCTTCCACACGCCAGGCGGGGGTGAGATCCAGCTGCTGGCCTACCGCAAGCACCTGCCCGCGCATGGCGTCGACGTTTCGCTGTTTGACCAATGGGCGCCGCGTTTTCTCGAGCACGACGTGGTCCACTTCTTCTCGTGCATCGGCGGGTCGGTGCACTTCTGCCATTTCGTCAAGCAGTTGGGCTTGCCGCTGGTCGTGTCGACCAGCCTGTGGATCACCGAAGGCACGCGGCATCTTTACCCGGTGGACGAGATTCGTGCCCAGCTGGCGCTCGCCGACCGGGCCGTCACCAACTCCGACATCGAGAGCGACATGCTGGCCAGCGTGCTGGACCTGCCGCGCTCGAAGTTTGCCACCGTCTACAACGGCATCGACGAGTTCTTCCTGCAGAAGGTCGGCCCGGAAGGATTCCGGCAACGCTTCGGTATCGACGGTCCGTTCGTGTTGAACGTCGGCAATATCGAGCCGCGCAAGAATCAACTGGCGCTGGTGCGCGCCATGAAGCGGCTGCCGCAGTTCCGCCTGGTCCTGATCGGTCATCAGCGCGATCCGCAGTACGCGGGCCGGGTGCTGGAGGAGGGCGGCGAGCAGGTCAGCTACCTGGGACCGATGCCGCACGACGAAACGCTGCTGTCCGCGTACACCGCATGCGAACTGTTCGCCCTGCCCAGTACGCTGGAGACTCCCGGTCTTGCGGCGCTGGAGGCTGCGGCCCAGGGCGCGCCGCTGCTGCTGACCCGGGAGGGGTCGTGCCAGGAGTATTTTGGCGACCGTGCCGTGTATGTGGACCCGGCGTCGGTCGACGCGATCGCCGACGCGATGCGCACCATGCTGTCGAACGGTGGCCGCGCGGGCGCGCCGGGACAGGCGAACGCCGCGGCGTCCGCGTTCCGGCCGGAGGCGTTCACCTGGTCGTCCACGACGGCGGCGTTGCGCGATGTCTACCGGCAGCTGGCGTAACGCATGCCGATCGACGCGCAGATACACAGAACGGCCATACGCCATTAGAACGATGATGAAACCCCGTTTCGCTTCCACCCCGCAGAGCAGCGCCAAGCCGCGCGTCCTGATGGTCACCCATGTGATGCCGTATCCGCCCGCGGCGGGCAACGAGATCCGCATCTACAAGATGCTGTCGTGGTTCCGGCGCAAGGGATATGCGGTCACGCTGGTGCTGAAGCCGCTGGGCGACACCGAAGTCAGCAATCAGTGCATCCTCGGTCTGCGCGACGTCGTCGACGAGCTGCATGTGTTCGACAATCGTATCGTGCTGCCGCGGCCCGGAGGCACCATGGCCAAGCCGGTGCAGGTCGACACCGACTTTGCCGACGCCGAACTGTCCCGCATCCAGGACGGCTTCTGCCCCGACTGGTTTGCCGCCGAAGTGGCACCGATCGTGGCCGCGGTCCGTCCGGACGTGGTGATCGCCCAATACGTCTTCATGAGCCGTATCCTCGAATTGCCGGAATGCGGGGATGCGCTGAAGATCATCGACGCCCATGACCTGTTCTGCCGCAAGCAGAAGACCGTAGAACAGTATGGGATCAAGAACTACAGCCTGAGCCTGACCGAGGCACAGGAAAGCGCCTTGCTCCGCCGCGCCGACATCGTGCTGGCGATCCAGAAGGCCGAACAGGATGAGCTGCGGCAATTGGTGCCGGAAGTCGAGGCGCTGCTGACCTCGTTCGATCTGGATATCCATCATGGCGATCCCGCCGCGGTGGTGCCCGACCAGGTGCTGATCGTCGCATCGAGCAACGAATTCAACGTCAAGGGAACGCAGGACTTCCTCGACTATACGTGGCCGCTGGTACGTGCCGCGCGTCCCGGCGCGCGTCTTCGCGTGATCGGCAAGGTGTGCCAGTTCGTGCATTGCGACGATCCGACCGTATCGCTGCTCGGCTTTGTCGAGAGCCTCGAGGCGGAGTACGAGCAGGCTGCGGTCGTGGTCAATCCCTGCCGCGTCGGTACCGGCCTGAAGATCAAGACCATCGAGGCGCTGGCATGGGGCAAGGCGCATGTGGCCTGGCCTTCCGCAGCGGACGGACTCCGGGAGCTCGGCGACGTGCCGGCGGTGATCGTCCACGACGCGGTCGCGTTTGCACGAGAGATCGTAGCGCTGCTGGCGCGGGAGCCGGAGCGCGTCGCGCTGCAGCAGGCCGCCCACGCCTTCATCGAACAACATTTCGGTTCCGAAAGCGTGTATTCCGCCCTGACCGGCCGGATTGACGCGTGCCGCAACCACGACATCGAACAGGTGCCAGCTTGACCAGCAAGATCGCCATCGTCATTACCCTGCCCGAAGCCGCGCGTCCCGAGCAGCAGGCCGTTGCATGCCATGGCGCACTGGCCGATGCGCCGCTGCGGCAGCTCGTCGAGCGCGTCCATGTCTTCGTGCCCGCGGGCGCCGCGCCGATCTCTGACGATCCGATGATCGAGACGATCCCGGTGCGGGACGCCGGCGACTACATCGCACGGTTGAACCGCGTCGTGCATCCGCTGGCGGAAGCCGGCACGCCGGTACTGTTCACCGCGCCCGAATACGCATTCGACGGGGAGGCGGTCGCGCGGCTGCTGGAGGCGCTGGAAGCCGATCCGCTGTATGGCTTTGCCGTGCCGCGCACCAATATCGGCGGCTCGGCCCCCATCCCGCGCCAGTCCGGGGACGAGGCCCTGGCCAGCCGCGAACCCCTCGCGCCGTTTCTGCAGGCCCTGCCGTCGCGCTGGGGCGGTGGCATTGTCACTAGCGCGCCTGTACTCGTGCGGGGCGACATGCTTTACCACTTTGGCCGGCTCGACGGCAAGGACGAGCGGCTGGGCGATGCGCTCGGGCGGCTGTTCATCCGTGCCAACCGCCGCGGATACAGTGCCGTGGTCTGCAACCGCGCGTTGTTCTTTGCCGCCGAGTCCGCGCCCTATCCCGGTGCGGCGCAGCCGCCGTCGATCGAACGGGCGGCCGACTATGCGCGCGCCATTGCGCGCCGTGCGGAGTTCCCGGAGCAGCGCTGGGAGGCGCTGCTGTGGCAGCGGCTCAAGCCGAAAGCAATGCGTACCGTATTGTTCGATATCCGCAACCTCGCGCCCGGCTACAACGGCACCGCGCAGCACATCCTTTCGCTGCTTGATCCGATTGTCCGGCTCGCCGAAAGTGTGTCGGTGGCCCCGCGTTTCTGGGTGCTTCCCGAGGCCGCGCAGTTCCACGGTTTGGATCGGACCATGCCGGATGCCCTGATCCACACGATGCCCGACGATGCCATCTTCGATGCGGCCATCCGTCTGTCGCAACCGTGGAGCTTCAGCGAACTGCGCGACCAGGCGCGCCGGTCGACCGTGAATCTGTATCTGATCATGGACGCCATCGCCTGGGACTGCCATTACATCCGCATGCCGCATATCGATGGCGTATGGCGGGCGGCTGCCAGCTATGCCGACGGCTTCGTCTTCAACAGCGGCTATACGCGCAATGCGTTTCACGAGCGCTTCCCGGCATCGCGCGATGTGCCGAGCGCCATCTCTTACTGCTCGCTGGATCCGGCTGAATACCATGCACCGCCAACAGGGGGCGACGCGCCGGACGGCGAGCCGTATGTGCTGGTGGTCGGCAACCAGTACTACCACAAGGGCCTGCACGAAGCGGTGCGCGTGCTTGCTGCGGGCTTCCCGGAGGCACGGATCCGCGTTCTCGGCGAGGTCGGGGAGCAATACCCCAACGTCGAGCAGTTGCCATCGGGCATGTTGTCCAACGAAGCGGTCGATACGCTGTTCCGCGAATGCGCGTGCCTGGTGTTCCCGTCGTTCTATGAAGGATTCGGTCTTCCCGTGCTGAAGGCGCTGTCGTTCGGCAAGCCGGTGATCGCGCGGCAAAGCCAGCTGATTGACGAGATACGGACGCGCGTCAGTCCTGTCGATGGCATCGTGCCGTTCTCGCGGCGGACCGAATTGCTGAGTGCCGTCAGCGAGGTGCTGGAGCGCAAGGACTACTGGACGAATTGCCGGACCCAGACGCGACGGCCCGCCCAGGTCTTCGGTTGGGAGGCGGCTGCCCGCGAAGTGCTCGCGCTGGTGGACGCATCGCTGCGCGATGCGGATGCCGGGCGCTGCCTGCAGCGGCTGGAGTTCTTCTATCGGATCGATCAGTTCGACGTGGAGCGCGCGGGTTGGGCCAATGCGGCGCAGAACAAGGTCATCTTCGAAGTGGAGATGGAAGAATGAAGCTGCTTACCTTGTTCGTCCGCTACGGCGATGCCGACTACCAGGGCGCATTCAAGCGGCTGTGCCAGCTGTACCAGCGCATCGAAGGGCTCGACTACGATGCGGTCCTGATCGACACGGCGCTGCCCACGGACCTGACGGTCAGCCTCGGTCCGAACATCGTCATGATCGGCGGCGACAACTCGCGCCGCGAATTCAGCGGCTGGGACACCGCGCTGGCGCGCTTTCCCGCTTTGCTGGACGGGTACGATCTCGTACATATCGTGACGTCGGCGTTCGAGAACGAGTACAACGGCTTCTATCCGTACATCAATCGGCAGATGTTCGACTATGCGGCGAGCCACGACGATGTCGTGCTGGCGCATATCGATGCCTATCCCGACGCAGTGCGGCAGTTCGGACGCAGTTTCCAGACGTGGGGCTGTTCCAAGTTCCTGATTGCGGTCCCCGAGCGCATTCGCAAGCTTGGCAGCTTCGTCGGCCGGTTTGGCGCGGAGGCGCTGTTCGCGCCTTCGTCCGACCGCCCCTTCCGTGAAGACGCGCCCTTGTCGGCGAACTACCAGTCCTATCTGCTCGAATGGCTGACCGGCGATGGTCTGCCGCACGGCAAATGGCATTCGGTGTTCGAACTGTCGCCGCAGAACCTGCAGCGCTTTCAGGCGAAGGCAATCTCGATAGTCGACGAACATGCGCTGTCGATGCGGCTGCGCGAGACCGGCGCTCGCATTGTCGACTATACGTGGCTGCATTCCCGTGGGCTCGAGCAGGACGCCGGCAGCATCCCGGACGAAATCCAGCAGGTGCAGGAACGCAACCGGTATCTGTTCGACAACCCCATCGTCGAGCGCAGCCTGGATCTCTCCGACCATCGGCATTACCGCAGTCTGGCGACGCTGTTCCAGCGGCGGCAGAAGAGCGAGACGCCGTTCGGCCGCACTCCGGTGCTCGAGGCGCTGTGGCTGGGCAATCGTGTGCTGCGGTCCCAGTTCGATCTCGACGATCCGCTGCACTGCGCCGCCATCCACCTGAACCAGGGCGTCGCGATCGATGGCGAACAGCGCGACTGGCTGGCGCGCCCCGATACCACGCTGCCGCAGGACGGCTGGCTGCCGCTGACGCGCGGCCTGCATGCCATCTATCTTGCGCGCGACGATCTGCGTGCCTCGTTCGATCTGGCCACCCGCGGCGGCAGGCACGGTCTGGTGTCATGGTGGTTGCTGGAAGGACTGCGCGATGCGCGCTACGTCGGCTTCATGCGCGACGACATGTACGCGCGCGTCGACGAAACCGTGGTGCAGGACCAGCCCCTGCCCATCACCTGCGGCTTGCACGCGCTATGCGAGGCTCGCGACGATTTGCGCGAGCAGGCGGATCTGTCGACCGAGGCCGGGCGGCGTACGCTACTTTCCTGGTGGATGCTCGAGGGGATCCACGATCCTTCGCTGAGGACGTGCATGCCCGCGGCGCTGTACGCGGAGGTGTGCACTCAGGTCCAGCAGGATGCCGCCATTCCGCTGACGCGCGGTTTGCTGGCACTCAGGGTAGCGCGGCAGGACTTGCGGGACATGGATACCGCCACGCGCGAAGGGCGCGAGCGGCTCGTGTCGTGGTGGGTGCTGGACGGCCGCCACGAAGCCCAACCCATCTGCATCGTGCGGCCTGAGGAGTATGCGGCCGTCGACCCGGCGATCGTGCAGGACGCACTTCTGCCCATTACCAAGGGCCTGCATGCCGTCTGCAAGGCGCGCACGGATCTGCGCGACCAGATCGATCTGGCCACGCCCGAAGGCAGGGGCAAGCTGATCCAATGGTGGATCCGCGAGGGCGCCGGAACACCGGCATTCGACGGCTTCCTGCCAATCGCGTTCTATCATGAGCTGGCGCGCGATATCGCGCAGGATGCGCCTCTGCCGATTACGCGGGGCATGCAGGCCTTGCACGCTGCCCGCGACGATCTGCGCGAATTTGCCGATCTGGCGGACAGGGAAGGGCGCGCGGCCTTTGTCTCGTGGTGGATTCGCGAGGTGCCGGGCAACGCGTTTCTGGCCCAGCTGATCTCCCGAGACCAGCTGCAGCAGCCCGACGCCACCGTGACGCAGGACCAGCAGGTTCCCATTACGCGGGCGATGCGGGCGCTGTACACGGCGCTGGCCGGCGGGCCGGGTACCGACAAGGCCCTGGAGCAGGCTGAGGGCCGCGGTGAACTGGTGGCATGGTGGAGCGAGCAACTGCTGCGCGGCGCGGTTCCCCGCGCGCTGCTGCCCACCGACGCAACACTCGGCATCTCCGACCCGACGCAGCCCGGCAACGAGCGCGACGTAGTGCATCCGCTCGCCGCAGCGGCCTATGCCCAACGGTCCGACCTGCGGGACGCGTTCGACACCGGCACGGCCGAAGGCCGCCTGGCGCTGAACTTGTGGCTGTTCAACTTCGGCAAGTACGAGCTGCGCCTGCATATCGAGGACGAAGAGCCGCCGACGCATGAAATCCGGCGTCCGCCGCACGGCGGGACAACCGGCAAGTTCCTGCGCGGGGGCGTCAATATCGTGGGCTTCGGGCGCGGCGAACTGGGGATCGGCGAGGACGTCAGAATGGCATCGCTGGCGCTGCGGCACGTCGATATGGACCTGTGCGTGCCCGCTATCCCGCTGGCGATCGGCGCACGCCAGCAGGACCTGTCTCTGCGTGCCTATGAGGTGGACGCGCCGCTGTACAACACCAATCTCGTGTTTCTGCCCCATTACGAGACGATCCGGCTGCTGGGCGCCACCGGCGAAAAACTGTTCGGCGACCGCTACAACATCGGCTGCTGGCAGTGGGAGTTGCCGGCTTACCCCCGCGGCATGGAGCTGGCGCTGGAACTCGTCGACGAAATCTGGTCGAGTACCCGTTTCACCGCCGAGGCAATGCGCGGTGCCACCGACAAGCCAGTGCTTGTCATGCCGATGGCAGTCGCGTTGCCGCCGTTGAGCCGTGCCTACACCAGGGCAGAGTTCGGCCTGCCTGAGGACGCGTTCGTCTTCCTCAATATCCTGGACGGCAATTCCAGCGTCCATCGCAAGAATCCGCTGGCGGTGATCAAGGCGTTCCAGCGGGCGTTCCCGCCCGGCACCGGCGGTGTTCACCTGCTGTTCAAGACGATGAACATGGGCAGTGCGCCGAGCCAATGGGACGATGTGCTGGCGCTGTGCCGCGACGATCCGCGTGTCTCCATCATCTCCGAAGCCATTGCGCGCGAAGCGGTGATCGGGCTGCAATCCGTCTGCGATTGCTTCGTGTCGCTGCATCGTGCCGAGGGCTTTGGCCGCAATATCGCCGAAGCCATGCTGCTGGAGAAGCCGGTAATCGTATCGGCGTTCTCGGGCAACACGGACTTTACCAACGACACCACGGCCTTCATGGTCGGTGGCGAAGCCATCGCAGTTGGTGCCGGCGAGTATGCATTCGCGGACGGTCAGCATTGGTGGGATGCCGACGTCGAGTCGGCGGCGTCGCAGATGCGGCGCTGTGTCGAGGACGAAGGCGAGCGCCGGCAGCGTGCGCTGGCGGGCAAGCACTTCGTGCTGGCCCACTATTCGCCGGAAGCGGTGGGGCGCAACTATCTCGAACGGCTGCAGCAACTGAACGCAGCGAGCAAGGAGGGCGCATGACGCTATTCATCGCCGCACCGGACATCCACATCGGCGACGCCGTGGGCAATCACTGCCTCGGTATTGCCCGCGCCGCCGAGCGACTGGGCATCCCGGCGCGCGCCTGCGCGAAACACTTCACGGGCGACGTCGAGCCGCTGGACATGCTGTTCGAGCAGATTCAGCCGCAAGATACGCTGCTGGTCAGCTATTCGATTTACGACCCGATGCTCGAGCGCCTGCTCGCGCTGGGAAATCGCAAACTGTGCTACTTCCACGGCGTGACGGAGCCAGAGCTGCTGCGCGAATTCGAGCCCGTCACCGCGGATCTGTGCGCACGCTCGCTGGAGCAGTATCCGCTGCTGCGGCAGTTCGATCTGGTGATGGCCAATTCCCGGCTGACTGCGGCATCGCTCGCGCCGCATCTGCGGGCCGACGAGATTCTGGTGATTCCGCCGGTATGGCCGGATATGCCGCTGTTCCGGCATGTCCCTGCCGGGCGAGCCGACCGCACCGGCCCATTGACGCTGCTCGTGGTGGGACGGGTCGTTCCGCACAAGCGGGTCGAGGATGCGATCGAGATCCTGGCGATGGTCCGGGAAAGCGGTGTCGACGCCAAGCTTGAAATCGTCGGCAGCGCGCCCAACGGCGTCTATCTCGCTTTCCTGAGCGAGCGCGCGGCGCAATGCGGCGTGGCCGAGCACGTCGAGATCACCGGGATGATCGATGACGAAAGCCTGTTCGCGCGCTTCGACCGCGCCGGCGCCATGCTGTCCGTCAGCCAGCACGAAGGGTTTTGCGTGCCCGTGCTCGAGGCCATGCATCTGGGCGTGCCGACCTTCGTGCGCTCCGGTACTGCCGCGAGCGAGGTCGGCGCCGATGCCACCGTCTCGTTCGACCGTCTGGAGGAGGCACGCACGGCGATCCTGCAGATGCATCGCGACCCGGGGCGCCGTGCCGCCATGATCGAAGCCGGAAAGCGGCGCGCGGCGGCCGTGCTGGCGCAGGCCGACGACAAGGCCCTCGCCGCTGTGCTGTCGGTGCCGCGCCAGGCCAACAACTTCTAGCTGGATATCATCTTGTCCGATCCTCGTGTATTGATCACCACCTACCACCAGGCGTTTCTGGTGCGTGGCGGCGGCGAGTACGAAATCTTCTCGGTGGCCGACAGCCTGAAGCAGCGCGGTCTGATCGTCGACATCTACGGTCCTTATTCCAGGGACATGGACAACTACGATGTCGTGCTGCATTTTTCGGTGCACGGAGGCGGTATCGAGTTGCTGCAGGAATTGAAGGCGACCGGCAAGCCGGTGGCACTGTGGCCCAATCTGTGGGTCCGGGACATCGGCAACGCGCCGGTCGACCTGGTCAATCGGCATGTCGATCTCGCCGACGCGGTGATCTTCAAGTCGGACGCAGAACTCGCGCACTTCCGCGAGCGCTTCCGCCTGCCGGCCGAGAAGGAGCACCGCGTCACGGTCGGTGCCGACGCTGCCTACATCAAACGAGCGCCACAAGGCCTGTTCCGCAGCCTGTATGGTCTGGATCGCTACGCGATCTGGTTCGGCGTGATCGAGCCGAACAAGAACCAGCTGGCCGCGATTCGCGTGTTGCGCGAAAAGGGCATTCCCCTGGTGCTGGTCGGCCGCAGCCGCGAGGAAGCGTACTTCCGCCAATGTCGCGAGGCTGGCGGCGACAACGTGCTGTTCATCAAGGGACTGCCGCAAAAGTCTGAAATCGTCCGCAGCGCGCTGCAGGAAGCGCTGTTCTATATCGAGGTCTCGCATGAGCCGCCGGGGCTGTCCGCTATCGAGGCGGGCCTGTCCGGCTGCCGTCTGCTGTTGAGCGATTCGGCCTGGTCGCGCGAGCACTTTGGCGATCATGCGGTTTATGCCGATCCCGCTAGCGACGAGGCCATCGCCGCTGCCGTCGATCAGGTGCTGGCGCTGCCCGCCGATACTACCTCGCTGGTCGATGACATGCGGCGCTTCTGCCTTCCCGGCGCCATCAATCCTCTGATCGACATCCTGCGGAGCATTGCCAGATGATGCTCTATCTGGTCCGCCATGGCCGTTCCGTGGCCAACGATGCCGGGCTGGTCACCGGCACCACAGCCGACGAGCTCGACGCCATCGGGGTCGCGCAGGCGCAGCGCATGGCGGCGTGGTTGTCGCATGCCGGCATCGTGGCCGATCGGTACATGACCAGCCAGTGGTGTCGCGCGCAGCAGACTGCCCGCTTGCTGATGCCGGCCGCGGATTGGGAAGTCGACTCCCGGTTGGGCGAGACCGATGCCGGCGAAGTTGCCGACTGGCAGCTCGCTCGCTTTCTTGCGCAATGTCCGGACTTTTATGCCGATCCGGGCAACCGCTATCCGGGTGGCGAGTCGCATCTCGCGCTGAACCAGCGCGTGCTGGGCTGGCTCGACGAGCAATTGGCACGGCCGGTCGATGCCCTGATGGTGGTGGCCCATTCGGGCCCCATTTCCTGCATTCTGCAGCATATCCACGGCGTGGGGATGGAGCGCTTTCCGGCCTTCCTGCCGGCCCATGCCAGCCTGTCGGCGATCGAAATGGTGCGCGGCGATGATGTATGGCATGGCCGCCTGCTTGCTTTCGCGCTGGGTCCGCTGGAAAACCTGCCGGTCGCCATCCATGGCGCGCGGGGGAGGGCGGCATCGTGAAGGTCGTCGCCTTGCATCGCGAATCGCATGTGGCACAGGGCGTGCCGTCGTTATCCGTCGCGGCCCGTATCACCGAGGTGCTGGAGTTCATGGAGTCGCGCGGCCAGCTGGTCTTCACGGCGATTTCCGAGAACGACGAAGCGGCGCGCAACGGCGTCAATTGGGCCGATGTGCTGATCCTGAGCAAGCACAGCTCTCAGCGCGCGCTTGACCTTGTCCGCCATGCCCGGGCCCGCGGCGTGCGCGTCGTCTACGACATCGACGACTGGATCTTTTCGTTTCCGAGCTATAGCGGTGCGCAGGCCCACAACAGCAAGGTCGCGCTTATCCGCGAGATTCTCGCCCTGTGCGACGTCGTGACGGTGGCGAACACCGTCCTGCTCGACAAGGTCCGGCCCTATGTGCCGGAACCTGTGCTGGTGCCGAACGGCATGTGGGTGGAGAAATATGCGGCGGGCGTGGTCGAAGAAGCGATGCCGCCGCGCATCGTCTTCACCAACGCAGACTTCCTGAAGATGCAGAGCGCGAAGGACATGCTGCTGACTGCGCTCCAGGTCTTTTTCCTGCGTCATCCGGACTACGCGCTGGACTTCTATGGCGACCCCTTTCCGGAGATGTTCTCGTTGCCGTTCCTGCATTTCACAAACCGGATGCCGTATGCGGACTACATGCGCGCGCTGGTTTCAGGCCGCTACCAGTTCGCGATCACTCCGCTGGGCGGCAGCGAGGACGTGGAGGCGGCCGAGTTCAACGCATGCAAGAACCCCTTCAAGTATCTGAACTACGGTACCGCGCGCGTCCCGGGCATCTATTCGTCGGCACCGATCTATCAGGGTTGCGTGGTGCCGGAACGCACCGGGCTGCTGGTTGGCAACGACTTTCAGGAGTGGGTGGACGCGCTCGAGCGCCTTGCCGGGGACCGCGCGCTTCGGCACCGGATCCGCGATGCAGCGTTTGACGACGTGATGCGCGGTCACCACGTGGAGGCGAGCGCCGCCGCGCTGGCCGCGGTGCTATGAGGCCTGCGATGATGGGCGCCTCCATCGTGACAAAGGGCGGGCGGCGGCCGCTGCGGGTGCTGCACGTGTATCGGACGTATTTCCCGGACCCGCCCGGCGGGCTGCAGGAAGCCATCCGGCAGATCGCGCTCGGTTGCCAGCCTTACGGCGTCGAGAGCCGCATCTTCACGCTTTCTCCGAAACCCGCGCCATCGCAGATCGCTCTGCCCGAAGGGACGGTACTGCGCAGCCGCTCCTGGGCGGCGCCGGCGTCGTGCGATCTCGGCGGGATCGGGTCCGTGCTGCGCTATCGGCGGGCAGCGGCCTGGGCCGATGTGGTGAATTTTCACTTTCCCTGGCCGTTCGGCGACGTCCTGCATCTGCTCGGCGGCAGCAGCCGTCCCGCGGTGATGACGTACCACTCGGATATCGTGCGCCAACGGATGTTGGGCCAGGTCTATGGTCCGCTGATGCGTCGCACGTTGCGCGCGATGGACGCGGTAGTCGCGACATCGCCAGCCTATGCCCGGACCAGCGAGGTGCTGAAGGCCAATGTCGCACCGCAGCGGCTGCGCGTCATCCCGCTCGGCATGGCGGATCTGGCCGATACGGCGCCGAATGCCGGCGAGGCGGAATCGCTGCTGCAGCGCTTCGGCCTGAGCGGACGGCCGTTCCTGCTCGCGTTGGGGGTGCTGCGCTACTACAAGGGGCTGCACTCCCTGATCGAGGCGGCGCCGGCCATCGCGGGCGATATCGTCATCGCCGGGTCCGGTCCGGAGATGGAGCGGCTTCGCGCGCTGGCGGCGCAGAAGGGTGCCGCCAACGTCGTCTTCGCGGGCCAGGTCTCCGATGCGGAAAAGGCCGCGCTGCTGCGTGGCTGCCGCGCACTCGTGCTGGCTTCGCAATTGCGGTCGGAGGCATTCGGCATGGTACTGGTGGAGGCATCGATGTTCGCCAGGCCGATGGTCTCGTGCGAGATCGGCACCGGCACTTCCTATGTCAATGCCGACGGCGTCACGGGTTTCGTGGTGCCGCCGGAATCGCCTTCCGAACTGGCGGCGGCCGCTTCCCGCTTGCTGGATGACGGCGCGCTCGCCGATCGAATGGGCCGCGCCGCGCGCTGCCGCTATGAGCAGCTGTTCTCCGGCGCTGCGCTGGGGCGAGCGTACAGCGATCTGTATCAAGAAGTCGTGGCGGCTTGCGCGGCGGGCCGCTCCACGCAGCGGGCCTAGCGTGCGTCTACGCAAGGATGGCAATCATGGAGGCGCGATGGACCATGTTCTGTTGACCGGCTCTGGCGGATTCGTTGGCGCGGCGTTGTTGCGCGCGCTGGAAGCCATCCATGCGCAAACGACCTGTGTGGTCCGCAGTGGCCCAGGGCGGCCGGAAATGCAGCGGCGCTACCTCGTCGTCGCCGACGACTTCGCCGATATCGACGCGGTGTGGCCGAACTCGCTGCGGCCGGATTGCGTGATCCACCTGGCGGCACGGGTCCATGTCATGCGCGATCGTGCGCCCGATCCGCTTGCCGCGTTCCGGGCAACCAACGTCGAAGGCACGCTGCGCGTGGCCCGTGCCGCGGCGCGGGCGGGCGTACGGCGTTTCGTCTATGTCAGCAGCATCAAGGCGGTGGCTGAAACCGATCCCGGGCGTCCGCTGCGGGAGAGCGATACGCCGGCGCCGGTCGATCCCTATGGCATATCGAAGCGGGAAGCCGAGCAAGCGCTGGTTGAGCTGTGCCGGGATCACGGAATGGAATGGACGGTGGTGCGCCCGCCGCTGGTTTACGGCCCGGAGGTCGGGGCGAACTTTCGCAGTCTGCTTGGCGCGGTGGCTCGCGGCGTACCGCTTCCGCTGGCATGCGCCAATGCGCCGCGCAGTCTGGTCGCTGTCGACAATCTGGCCGATGCGCTGCTGGCATGTGCGCGCCACCCCGCCGCCGCAGGCAAGATCTTCCATGTCTGCGACGGCGAGGACGTCACGGTCGCGAAACTGGCGCGGCTGATGGGCGACGCGCTGGGCCGGCCCGCCCGCCTGCTGCCGGTGCCGTTGACGCTGCTGAAGCTGGCTGGTGCCCTGACGGGCCGGCGCGATGCCGTCGCGCGGCTGGTCGAGCCGCTGCGGGTCGACAGCGCCAGGATCGTCGGCGAACTGGGCTGGCGACCGCCACTGACGCTGCGCGAGGCGCTCAAGCAGACGGCGGACTGGTATCGGCAACAAACCACGGGCGAGATCGCGCATGCCGTTCGCTAGCCTGCTGCTGCCGCCAGCGGCTCTCGCCTTCATCGCCAATGCGGCGCTGCTCTATCTGTTGCTTCGTACCGGCCTCGCATGGCGGCTGGCCCTGGACGTGCCGAATGCGCGCTCGCTGCATCAGCGTCCGACCCCGCGCGTCGGGGGCGTCGGCGTGACGCTTGTCAGCGCGATATCGATCGCCGTATTTGCCCCCGCATTGAGCGCACTGGCCGGACTCGCGCTGGCACTCGGCATGCTGTCGTTGGCCGACGATCGATGGGGTATGCCGGCGCGCTACCGCTTCGCGGCGCATCTCGGTGCGGCAGCCACGCTGCTGTGGCTGCTTCCGCTGCCATCCGCGCTGTGGATGCTTGCACCGGTGCTGGCGGTTGCCGTCGTGTGGGCGGTCAATCTGTACAACTTCATGGATGGCGCGGATGGCCTGGCGGGAGGCATGGCAGTCATCGGCTTTGGCGCCTACGCCGTTGGCGCCGGTCCGGCACATGCGGACCTGGCGATTGCCTCGATCACGGTGGCGGCGGCCGCCGCCGGCTTTCTGGTCTTCAACTATCCGCCGGCGCGCATGTTTCTCGGCGACGCCGGCTCGGTGCCGCTCGGCTTCCTGGCCGCGGCACTCGGTTACTGGGGCTGGCGGGAACAGGCCTGGCCGTTCTGGTTTCCCGCGTTCGTGTTCGGGCCCTTCGTGGCAGATGCGACCGTGACGTTGTTGAGGCGGCTGCTCAATGGAGAGCGCTTCTGGGAAGCGCATCGGACGCACTACTATCAACGGATGGTGCAGATGGCCGCCGGCCATCGCAGTGTGGTGCTGCGGTGGTATGTGCTGATGCTGGTCGGTACAATTCTGGCCGTCATGTCGGTCGACATGCCCGGCTGGAAATCAGGTGCGGTGATGGTGACATGGGGATTGCTGCTGATCGGTCTTGGTGTGACGATCGATCGTCGCTGGCGTCAATTCAAGTCCGGTTAGATTTACCGAGAGATGTCCAAGATGCCGATTCTCAAAGCCTCACGCGTGGGTGCGCGCTGGTTGTCGCTGGCCGCGTTCGCCTTCGATGTCGGTTCCGTGGCCGTTGCGTGGCTCCTTTGCTACGTGATCCGTTTCAACGGCATGCCGCCGGACGATTTCCGCGAGAGCGGGTTGACCGCAATCGCGTGGGTCGTTCCCGTGTACGCGGTGATGTTCCGCGTATTCGGCCTCTATCTTGGCATGTGGGTGTTCGCGAGCCTGCCCGACCTGTTCCGCATCGCCAAGGCGATCGTCGCGGGTGCCATCGTCGTGACCGTCGCCTCCACGATGCTGCAACCGTCGCCGCCGATCCCGCGCTCGGTGCTGCTGCTGATGCCGGTGATGCTGTTCTTCATCATGGGCGGAAGCCGGGCGGCGTATCGTGCCACCAAGGAGTTTTACCGCTATGGCGGCTTGATCGGCCAAGGCAAGCCGGTGTTGCTGCTGGGGGCCGGGGAGGCCGGCGCCAGCCTGGCCCGGGAGTTGCGCCGGTCGCCGCAATGGCGGCTGGTCGGCTTGCTCGATGACGACGAGCGCAAGCTCGGGCGCGAGATCCATGGCTACAAGGTGCTCGGCCGCATCAGCGATCTGAAGGAAGTGGCGGAGCGCCACAAGATCGAGCACGTGATCATCGCGATGCCGTCGGCACCCGCCCCGATTCATCGGCGCGTGGCGCGCCTGTGCGTACGCGCCAATGTCCGTGCGCTGGTGCTGCCGGCGCTGACGCCGCTGACCCAGGGTCAGCCGTTCATGTCGCGCGTGCGGCAGATCGACCTGGAGGACCTGCTGGGCCGCGAAGAGGTGACGATCGACACGCCGCACATCGCGCAGTTGCTCGAAGGCAGGGCCGTCATGGTCACCGGCGCAGGCGGCTCGATCGGCTCGGAACTTTGCCGCCAGATCGCGCGGTTCCACCCGGCCACGCTGATCGCCTATGAGATCTCGGAATTCGCCAGTTACCGACTCGCGGAGGAATTGCACGAGCACTTCCCGCGGCTCAATGTGATTTCGGTGGTCGGAGACGTCAAGGACACGCTACTGCTGGAGCAGACGATGCGGCGCTTCGCTCCCTACATCGTCTACCACGCTGCCGCGTACAAGCACGTTCCGATGATGGAGGAGCTCAACACCTGGCAGGCGGTCCGAAACAACACGCTGGGCACCTACCGCGTGGCGCGTGCCGCGATCGACCACGGAGTCCGGCGCTTCGTGCTGATCTCCACGGACAAGGCTGTCAATCCGACCAACGTGATGGGTGCCTCCAAGCGCCTTGCGGAAATGGTCTGCCAGGCGCTGCAGCAGACGACCTCGACGACCCAGCTGGAAACGGTCCGTTTCGGCAACGTGCTCGGCAGCGCCGGCAGCGTGATTCCGAAATTCCAGCAGCAGATTGCCCGCGGTGGTCCCGTTACCGTCACGCACCCGGAGATCATCCGGTATTTCATGACGATTCCGGAGGCAGCCCAGCTGGTGCTGCAGGCGTCCAGCATGGGCGAGGGCGGAGAGATCTTCCTGCTCGACATGGGGCAACCGGTCAAGATCGCCGACCTGGCGCGCGACCTGATTCGCTTGTATGGCTTCGACGAGAACCAGATCCGGATCGTCTATACGGGCCTGCGGCCCGGCGAGAAGCTGTACGAAGAGTTGCTGATGGATGACGAGACCACCCGTCCAACGCCCCACGACAAGCTGCGTATTGCCCGGGCGCGGGAGGTGCCGGAGGAGCTGCTCAGCGAGGTGCTGCCGTGGCTGATGCAGCGGCGCATTCCTTCCGATGACGAGGTGCGACGCGACCTGCGCCGCTGGATCGTCGAATATACGCCGAGCGTACGGCCGACATTGCAGCCGGTGCGCGAGCGGTCGTGGTCCAGGACGGGCTGAACAGGCTGCCCGCGGCGCGTGCCGCCGCCCGCAGCAGGCAGGCGGCGGTGGCGTTAGCCGATATGCCACCCCTGGCGCCAAGGACCTGCATTTCCTAGCGGGTCGCCGGCGCCCGCGATTGCCACGCGGAACGCCGTACCGTGCAGCGGCGGGAGCGCGATGGAGAAGCCGGTGTTGCTGCTGCCATAGCCCGCGGCAGCGACATCTGGACGCGGCCCGCCAGTCGTTCCGGCCGCTACCACCTCGTTCCCGCTCCATACTTCGATGGAAACCGGCCGGTCTGGCCGGGTCAGATTGATTGCCCAGCCGCTGACCATGTTCTCCCCCACGGCGTCGACGAAGCCCTCGTAGATGTCCGCGGGCGCGGCGATGGATCGCTGGCTATGCTCGATATAGTCGCGGATCGGGGCAAGGTCGAAACTCAGCGCGATATCGCGCAGCTTGCCGAGGTGCGCGTGGTCGTAGCCGAAGATCATCGACGCATGTTCGTGCGGATTCTCGACCTTGTTCAGTTCCGCCTGTACGGTCCGGACCAGGGCCAATGCCTTGTCGAACAGCTCGCCGCCAGCGGCCTTGTCGCGGTCGTTCGACTCGCGGACATCCCGGTACAGCGCGTAGTCCCACGCATTGTCCGCCAGGAATTTTTCGCGCGCCGACTCGCTGAGCTGTTGCTTGCGGCTGCCCGAGATGTTGGTCACGTTGGTTTCAGCGTAGAAGGGCAGGCCAAAGCCTGTCCTTCCGCACAATCTCAACAGAAACGCACTCATGTCCTCGCACAGTCCGGCGACCGGGATATGGTGGCGCAGGTTATATCGGGCCAGGTCGAGGCTGTGCTCGTTCAATGCCGGATCGCCGCTGAGCATATGAACGTACAGATTCTTGCCGGCGTACGATCCAGCCACCCATTCGTCGAGCGAAATCTCGCCGCGCCGGACCATGGCTTCTACCGTCGATACGCTGGCGCCGCGTTCGACCTCGCCGTTCTTGCCATTGAAGGCATACCAGTAGTGCGAAATCTGCCGCGCCAGCGGATCGCGCAGAATGGTGCAATAGGCCAGCGGCTTTTTCAGCAACCGGTGCATGCCGAACGGATGATGGCCGCCGCCTACTCCGGTTTTCACCAATCGTCCCAGGCTGGTACGCCATTCCGGATCCCGGTCCCATTCAAAATGAACAAACTGGCGTTCACCTCGATTCAGCTCGAAGAAGGAAATGACGGTAGAACCGCCGCTCTTGGGCGGATGAATGAAAAAGATCGGTGCGTGCATGATGGGCAACCAGGGATGCGCGAAGGATTTTGTTAGCGCCCGGCATTGGCGAGTCTCGGCGAATCGGCAACGCTTTCCTCATCGGCAGGCATGGATGGACTTCGTCTAGCGGGAAAGACGACCGTCCAGGAAAGCGGCCAGCACTTCGACGCATTCCTCGACCTTTGTGGTGGTGGTGTCCACGGTCAAGTCCGGGGCGACCGGAGGCTCGTACGGTGCGCTGATGCCGGTGAATTGCGCGATGTCTCCGCTGGCGACCTTGCGATAGAGGCCCTTGGGATCGCGTTGCCGGCAGCGCTCCAGATCCGCGTGAACGTACACTTCGGCAAATCGATCCGCACCCACGATTTCCCGCGCCGCTTCACGATCGCGCGCGGCAGGCGAGATCAGCGAAGCCAGAACCAGTACGCCCTGATCGTTCAGCAGCTTCGCCATATGCGCAGCGCGCCGGACATTGGCGTGGCGCTCTTCCGCGGAAAATCCGAGATCGCTGGTCAGTCCGGCGCGCAGCTCGTCGCCGTCCACGCGCAAGGCCGTGATGCCACGGTCGTACAGCCATCGCTGCAGGTTCCTGGCAAGCGTCGTTTTGCCGGCCCCACTCAGGCCGGTCAGCCAGAGCGTGATCGGGTAGGAACGCGTGGGCGGTGGAGCATCGACCGCCTTGACATCGGGCGATGGGCGAGCTTCCTTCGTCATCGTTGACTTGGCGCTGGCTTGACCGGGCCAATACGGGCGAATCTGCGCAATGCGGTCCGAGCGCGTCGTTCCGACAGCCGGAAAGACAGGAGCTCCGATAAAAACGCGCCGGATGGCCGCTCCATATTGCCGTGTTAATTGCTGTGCAATGCAGATTTAAACAACTGCGTTGCCGAGGGACTCGATACTGCTTATTTTCTGGATTCGAATGTTAGCACGCGAATATCAGGATCGAGGTTTGACTCTGCTTTGGTGTGCGCGCGCTATTTCGGTTCGTTCGAGCAGCGGAAGCCAGGCCGTCGCAATCCTGTCTGCCTCGTAATTTTTCGCCCGCTCGATTCCGTGTTGTGCCATTCGGGCCGCCATGTCCGGATGCGCGATGGTTCGGCAAATCGCGCGCCCCAGCGCATCGGCGTCGTCAACGGGGACCAGCGCCCCGTGCGCCACGGCTCCCAGTACCTCTCTCGGACCTGTCTCGCAATCGGTCGCCACGACGGGCAGGCCATAGGCCATCGCCTCGACCAGTACCAGGCCGAAGCCTTCATAGCGGGACGACAGGCAGAACAACGATGCGCCGCGATACAGCTCCGACAAATCCCGACGCGCGGGCAGTAGCCGAACGCTCGCCGACAAGTCGAGCTCGTTCCGCAAGTTCATCAGCGCGTCGTGCAGTTCCCCATCGCCAACGATATCCAGCCGCCAATCCGGATGCTCGCGCGCGACCATCTTCCAGGCGTGCAACAGCACATCGAAGCCTTTGGCATGCGTCAACCGCCCGACGGCGAGCGCGAGCTTCGAGTTTCTTTCCGCCGGCTTTGCAGGCATCGCGAACGGCAACGCATTCGGAATGGCCACCACATTGCGCGCCCCAAGCGCCCGCTCCCATTTCTCGCGATCCCGCTGCGTCAGCACCACGACACGCTCGCAAGTGCGAACCGCAAGCCGCCGAGCGGCGCGCCGCGCGTGCCGTCCGAGATCCTGATCGAAGTTGCAGTGTTCCCACGCAATGCGCCGTACGCCGAGCCCCGCGCATGCCGGCAGCGTAAACAACGTCAGCATCGTATCGACTTCGATCAGCACATCGATCCGATGGCGCTTCAGATACCGACGAATGCCGAAGACGGTCGACAAGTAGCGCGTCTTGAACGAAGGCCGCTGTGCGAACAGCGCGTCGTGCCGCACCGCCGGTTCGAGGTCAAAACAGCTGGCGGCGTCCCATAGACTGAGGATATGGACGGTGTACCCGCGCCGCGCCAGCTCGTTGGCGATCACCGCCGTCATCCGTTCGGCGCCGGCGAACGCGTTCAGTGTTCCGGTCAGAAAGCAGAGGGTAGGCTTAGCGCTCATGGGCCGCCATGGTCGATTGCACGGGACGAGCCGTGCGGCAACGCCACCACAGTGCGAGTCCGATCACTACCGCGAAGCCGTTGGCGAGCGCATAGCCGCCGACCGCGCCCCAGATGCCATAGCGCGGCACCGCGATCAGGTCGAATACCAGGATCATCGCCAGCGTGCCCGCCCATTTGAGCGCGACCCATTCGGGCTTGCGCAGATAGACCGGCAGCAGGGTCAGGCCGACATCGACGAACAGCAGCGCGGTGGCGAACGCCGCGACCCGCAGCAGCCCGATCGCGGTGCCGAATTGCTCGCCGTACAGCAGGTGAATGATCCAGTCCGCCGTACCGGCAATCACCGCCGCGCCCGCGAAGCCAACCACCCCGAGCAGCAACGCAAGAAGGCCGACGTTGCGGCGGGCGAGAGCGGCATCCGCTTGCCCGTAGACATAGACCGGCGCGGCACCGGCCGCGATGATGGTGGCCGCCGCGGCGTAGTTGTCGAGGATCTGCATCGTCGCGGCATAGGCGCCGAAGTCGGCGAGCGGCACCAGCGGCTGCAGGATCAGCTGATCGACGCGGCGCGCGGCCATCATCATCATGAAGCTGGCCCAGAACAGCGTGCCGCCCCGCAGCAATTGCCCCGCCAGCGCCGAATCGACCGCGATGCGCCGGTGCGGGACCCGGCTCAGGTAGTAGCCGGCGAGCAGCAGCGCCAGCACCACCGCCTCGACGGCGAAGGCGCTGGCGAAGGCCGGTGCGGCGCGGCTGCCGGCGGTGAACAGCAGCCCGACCATGCCGGCCTTGATGGTCAGCGAAATCAGGCTGAACACGGTGGCTGGCCGGTTGTTGGTATGCGCCTGCATCCAGGCACCGACCACGCCAAACGGTTCGCGCAGCAGGATCGCGATGCCGAGCAGCAGTGCCACGGCCCAGACTTCGGGGGCGGCGCCTGCCACGGCCAGATAGCCGCACATCAGCGCATAGCCGAGCAGGCCGCCAAACGCGCGCAGCACGAAGGCATGCGCGAGCAGGCGATGCTGCGCCGCGCTCGCCGCATCGGCGACCAGCCGCGGCACCACGACTTCGCTGCCGCAGATCAACGCGACCGATGCCGCAATCGTGACCACGGCCTGGGCATACTGGAAATGCGCGAAGCCTTCGGGGCCGAGCGCGCGCGCCAGCATCGCGACGATCGCGATGCCGGTGACGACCTGCAGCCCGCGCTCGGTCAGCATCCACAGCAGGTTGCCGGCGACCCGTCTGCGCATCAGGCGGTCCCCATGCGTGCGTGGGCCTTTGCAGCGGCGAGCGCGGCGTAGCGGGCCAGCCATTGGTCCGAGATGGCCTCGAGGCCGAGCGAATCCGCGATATGGCTGTGCCTTGCCGCCTGCTGTGCGATGTCGCCGCGTCCGTCGCGCAGGGCGCGAGCGAGGGCGGCTGCCAGCGCGTCGGCATCGCCGCGCGGTACGACCTGGCCAAAGCCGTCGACCATCTGCGCGACACCGGCCGCATCGGTCGCCACCACCGGGCAGCCGCAGGCCATCGCTTCGCCGACGACCAGCGGCATGCCTTCGATGTCGGACGACAGCGCAAACACGTCCGCTGCATTGAGCAGGGCCGGGATGTCGGCGCGCGTGCCGAGCAGACGGACGCGGTCGCCGAGGGAAAGGGCCGCAATGCGGTATTCCAGCGCGGCGCGTTCGGAGCCGTCGCCCGCGATCAGCAGTCGTGCGGAAGCAAGCGACGACGGCAGGCGGGCAAATGCCTCCAGCAGCAAAGCCTGGTTCTTCTCGGGGACGAGTCGTCCGACATGAAGCAGCAGCGGTGTGGCCGCATCGAGGCCCAGCGCCGCGCGGGTCTCAGCCCGCGCCGTGCCATCGGGCCGGAACCGTGCGGTATCGATGCCATTGGGCAGCACCACGATGCGCCCCGCCGGCACCGCACCAGCCGTAATCATTCTTTCCCGGCCTTCGGCGCTGACATGCGTGGTCAGTCCAGCCCAGCGATCGGTCAGCCGATAGGCCAGCATGCGCGCCATGCCGCCCTCGCGCGCGCTGTGCGCGGTGCAGACCAGCGGCGGCATGGTGCGCGCCGGACCGGTTGCGATCAGGGCGCGGCCGAACAGGTTGGCATGGACCATGTGCGCGTGAATGACGTCCGGCCGCCAGTGTTGGATGAAACCGCGCATCTGCCGCAGCGCCCGCGCCATCGACCACGGCGATTTGCGCATGGCGAGGTTCAATGTATCGATGCCGGGCGGCAGTGCCACCTCGCATCCCGGCGTCAGGCTGACTACGGCGACCGCGTGGCCCAGTGCATCGAAGCGGCGCGCGAGCGCGGCGACCTGCTGCTCTGCGCCGCCAAGGCGCAGGCCGGTGGTCAGCAGCAGAATGCGCATCGGCGAGCGCGGTAACTGCGGCAGTTCCATGGAGGAGGCCGACGCGAACGGCAATGCCGTCGAACCCAACGATTCGGGCGCATCTGCCGACAGGCCACGCACCGGCGCCACGCCGCGCTCATGCGCCTGCATCACCGCGCCCCATACCCGGTCAGCAGCGTCCGCACCGTCTTCACCGCCACCAGCAAATCCAGCGCGAAGCTGCAATGCTTGACGTAATACAGGTCGTAGCTGAGCTTGGTCACGGTCTCTTCATGCGTGCCCGCATAGCCCTGCTGGACCTGCGCCCAGCCCGACAGCCCCGGCCGCACCAAGTGCCGGTACGGGTAGTAGGGGATCGTGTCGGCAAAGCGATCGACCATCGGCACCTGCTCGGGACGGGGGCCGATCAGGCTCATGTCGCCGGTCAGCACGTTCCACAGCTGCGGAATCTCGTCGAGCCGGTATTTGCGGATCACGCGGCCGACGCGGGTCACGCGCGGATCGCGCCGGGCGGCGAAGCGCGCGGTGTCCTGCGGCGCGGCTTCCATGCTGCGGAACTTGAGCATCGTGAACGGCTTGCCGAGCAGTCCGACACGCGTCTGCCGGAACAGCGCCGGGCCCGGCGAGTCGAGGCGGATCGCCAGCGCCACCGCCAGGGCGGCAGGCAGCGCCAACGGGGCCAGGCACAGTACCGCGGCAACGTCGATGATCCGCTTCAGATAGCCGTAGAAATAGTGCGCGGCATGATCGTCGAGGAAGTTCTCGTCGATATGGTCGAGCCCCAGCCGGCCGGTCAGCATCTCGCCGACGCGCTCGACCGAGTAGATCCGCACGTGGCTCATCTTGTAGCGCGCCAGCAGCCGCGTGCGTTCGGGATCGGCGGCGGCGCTGCGATCGAGCATCAGGCCGTCGCAGTGCACCGCTTCCTCGATCGAGCCGATCGGCTCGAAGCGGGTGCGTCCCGGCGGCAGCGCGCCGGGCATCGCCAGCAGCTGCTGCAGCTGCGCGAGCGCGGCGGGGTCGGTGTAGCCGAACACCGGCACGTAGTTCTGCACATAGCGCCGGTAGCCGGCCCAGATCCATGCGAGCGTGGTCAGGTAGCCGAGCAGCAGCGCGCCGCGCGAGTACGGAATCTGGAAGGCGGCGAAGGCGAACAGCAGCGCGACGAAGGGCAGCGTCGCCGCGAGGCCGACCAGGCTGTTGCCTTCCATCGCCGGCAGATGCAGCGAGCGGTGCAGCAGCACGAAGGCCAGCAGATACGGCGCGATCGACCACAGCAGCGTGCGCGGAAACACGTGGGTCACATAGCCGGCCTGATGGGCTGCCTCGGCGAGCCCCATGTTCAGCGCGAAAGGCAGCAGGCCGAGCAGGGCCCAGCCGAGCATACGGCTGGCGCGGCGCATCGTTTCGGAGCCGCGGGCGCGGATGGCCAGCGGTACGCGGGCTTGGCGGGCGGTGCCCGATGCCTTGTCCATGCGCATTCCCTCAGGCCCTGTCCCGCGCGAGCGGCACGTTGGCCGGCGCGGCAGCCGGCAGATGCTCGCGGTAGGTCGACCAGGTCGCATCGGCCATTGCGGTCACGCCATAGTGCAGCGCCCAGCGTTCGCGTGCGGCCGTGCCCAGCGACGCCCGCAGCGTGGCATCGCCGGCCAGGCGCGCCAGCGCGTCGGCCAAGGCCGGCACGCTGCCGGGCGCGCACAGCAAGCCGCAGCGTCCGTCGTCGAGCTGCTCGCGAATGCCGGGCAGATCGGTGGCGACGACCGGCAGACCGGCGCGCATCGCCTCCAGAATGGACAGCGGAAAGCCCTCGTGGTCGGAGGCCAGCACGAAGGCCTGCGCCGATGCCAGCAGCGCTGGCACGTCGGCGACGTTGCCGCTGAACACCACGCGGCCGGGGGCGAGGCGTTCGGCCAGCGCCCGCATCGTCGGCAGTAGCGGACCATCGCCGGCGATCACCAGTTCGCAACCGGCCAGCGCGCCATCGCCATGGGCCAGCTCGGCGAAGGCGCGGATCAGCAGATCGGGCCGTTTCGGGGCGGCAAAGCGCGCAACCATCACGATGCGATGCATCGGCGCGCCTGGCACAGCGCGTTCCGGCACATCCGCAATGCCGTTGTGGATCACCGCAATCCGCCGCGCCGGCAGGGGCAGGCCGCGCGCCAGTTCGCGCTCGGCCTGGGCCACGCAGATCAGCCGTGCGGTCAGCGGGGCCAGCAGCCATTCGGCGGCGCGGGCGGCGAGCCGCTGCCGGCGCGGCGCGGCGGGCTTGAAGCCGAAGCCGTGCACGGTATAGACGACCGGGATGCCGAGCAGCCAACCGGCGATGCGGCCCAGCGCGCCGGCCTTGGCGCTGTGCGCGTGGATCAGGTCCGGATCGGCCTGCCGCAGCGCCGCCATCAATTCGCGCAGCGCCGCGATCGCGCGCAGCGGCGACAGCGCGTTGTCGAGCAGGGACAGCCGGATCGCGCGTGCGCCCAGTGCCTCGGCAGTCGGCAGCAGCGGACCGTCGCCGCCGGCCAGCACGAGCGCTTCCACACGGTTGCCCAGCGCCTCCAGCAGCGTGGCCACATGGGCCTGCGCGCCGCCGATCTCCGAATTGGTGATCAGGTAGGCGATACGGGGCCGTTCGGCCCGCTCCCGATCCGCCGGCACGGCGGAGGGGGACAGGGGCTGAAGCTGGGACCGGCGCTGGGACCGGCGCGCCGGAGAATGGGGAAACGAGCGCGGCGACAGGGGCACGGTGGCAGGAGGGCGCGATATCGGAATGGCGGCGGGAATGGCGGCGGGCGGCGCAGCAAATCGTGCGTGCGATGGCGTGTGTCAGGACACCGAACTGCCCGGCCGAACCGATTATAACTGCCGTGCCTGATCGCAATCCGGCAAAATACAGGTTTTGGCGCGCCGTTCTGGGCACATGGCAGGGCATGCGAACTGCCCGGCTCCAAGCCCTCGGTGGGGCGCCCGCTCCCTTCACTTCCAGGAAGCTGCATGCAAATCGACTCCTCCATCTTCAAGGCTTACGACATCCGCGGCATCGTCGGCAAGACCCTGACTCGCGACGTCGCCCGTGCCATTGGCCTGTCCTTCGGTTCCGCCGCCGCCGAGGCCGGCGAGACCGCGGTCGTCGTCGGCCGTGACGGGCGCCTGTCCGGGCCCGAACTGCTGTCGGCGCTGGTCGAGGGCCTGCGCGCCGCCGGCATGGACGTGATCGACCTCGGCATGGTTGCCACGCCGATGGTGTACTTCGGCACCAATATCGAGCTCGCCGGCCGCCGCGCGACCTCGGGCATCATGGTCACCGGCAGCCATAACCCGCCCGATTACAACGGCTTCAAGATGGTGCTGGCCGGCAAGGCGATCTACGGCGAGCAGATCCAGGGTCTGCGCCAGCGCATCGTCGACGAGCGCTTTGCCAGCGGCGCCGGGGGCTATCAGCAGGTCGATATCCGCCAGCTGTATCTGGACCGCATCGCCAGCGACGTCAAGCTGGCGCGGCCGATGAAGATCGCGCTCGATGCCGGCAATGGCGTGGCCGGTGCCTTCGTCGGCGATCTGTTCCGCGCACTGGGCTGCGAAGTGACCGAGCTGTTCTGCGACGTCGATGGCAACTTCCCGAACCACCATCCGGACCCCGCGCATCTGGAGAACCTGCAGGACCTGATGCGCTGCCTGCGCGAGACCGACAACGAACTGGGCCTGGCCTTCGACGGCGACGGCGACCGGCTCGGCGTGGTGACCAAGGACGGCCAGGTCATCTTCCCCGACCGCCAGCTGATGCTGTTCGCGCAGGAGATCCTGTCGCGCCATCCGGGCCAGCAGATCATCTACGACGTCAAGTGCACCGGCAAGCTGGCGCCGTGGATCCGCGAGCATGGCGGCGAGCCGCTGATGTGGAAGACCGGCCATTCGCTGGTCAAGGCCAAGCTGAAGGAAACCGGCGCGCCGATCGCCGGCGAGATGAGCGGCCACGTGTTCTTCAAGGACCGTTGGTATGGCTTCGACGACGGGCTCTATACCGGGGCCCGCCTGCTGGAAATCCTGTCGCGGCACGACGACCCGAGCGCCGTGCTGAACGCGCTGCCCAATTCGATCTGCACGCCCGAGCTGCAACTGAAGTGCGCGGAGGGCGAGCCCTTCACGCTGCTCGACAAGATCCGCGCCAATGCGAAGTTCGAAGGCGCGCGCGAGGTCATCACGATCGATGGCGTGCGTGTCGAATATCCCGACGGTTTCGGGCTGGCCCGTCCGTCGAACACCACGCCGGTGGTGGTGATGCGCTTCGAGGCCGATAACGACGCCGCGCTGGCCCGCATCCAGGCGGAATTCAAGCGCGTGATCCTGGCCGAGAAGCCGGATGCCCAGCTGCCGTTCTGAGCGGATGCCGGTCGAACCGGCAGTTCCGTTGCAGGACAGCGCCGCCCCCGAGGCGATCGAGGCCGCCGGCATGCCGCGCCCGCTGGACGTGCGCATGCCGGAGCGGCCGCGCATCCTGGTGGTCAAGGTGTCTTCTCTCGGCGACGTGGTGCACAACATGCCGCTGGTGCACGATCTGCGCGCGCGCTGGCCCGGCTGCGAGATCGACTGGGTCGTCGAGGAGGGCTATGTCGAACTGGTGCGGCTGCTGCCGCAGGTGCGGCGCGTGATTCCGTTCGCGCTGCGGCGCTGGCGCAAGGGCCTGTCCTCCGGGGCGGTGTGGAGCGAGCTGGCGGCCTTTCGCCGCGCGCTGCGCGAGGACGCTTACGACGCGGTGATCGAGACGCAGGGACTGCTGAAGACCGCGGTCGTCTCGCGCATCGCGCGCCGCCATCCGGGGGCGCCGGTGATCGGCCTGGCCAATGCGACGCAGGGCTCGGGCTATGAGCCGGCCGCGCGGCTGTTCTACACCGATCCGATCCAGGTCCCGCTGCAGACCCATTCCGTTCGTCGCTCGCGCCTGCTCGGTGCCGCGCTGACCGGCGTCGCGCCGGCGGAGCCGCCGCGCTTCTTCGGCGACGAGGCGCGCGTGCTGCATGCCAACGATCCGCTGTGGTCCGATCTGCCGACGCGCTACGCGGTCTGCTTCCATGCGACCGCCGGCGCCAGGAAGCGCTGGCCGCTGGAACACTGGCATGAGCTGGGCCGGCGCCTGTTCGCCGAGGGGCTGGCGGTGATGCTGCCGTGGGGCAACGAGGCCGAGCGGCAGGCCGCCGAGCGCATCGCCGCCGGCGTGCCGGGCTCGCGCGTGCTGCCGCGCTTCACGGTGATGCAGGGCTTCGGCCTGATCAATCGCGCCGAACTGGTGGTCGGCGTCGACACGGGGCTGGTGCATATCGCCGCGGCGCTGTGCCGGCCGACCGTGGAAATCTATACCGCGACCTGGCGCTGGAAGACCGAGGGCTATTGGTCCGCGCGCATCGCCAATGTCGGCGACGACGGCGAGACGCCGACGGTCGAGGAGGTCCATGCGGCGGCGCGCCGCGTGCGTGGGCTCGGACGGGAAGGCTGATGCTGTTGCGTGTTCTGTACAACCTGGCATGGGGTTTGATCCTGCCGGCCGCGCTGGCCCGGCTGGCGTGGCGCGCGCGCAAGGAGCCCGGCTATCTGCGGCATGTCGGCGAACGGCTCGGACGCTACGAGGGGCTGCCGACGCAGGGCCCATGGATCTGGGTCCATGCGGTCTCGGTTGGCGAGACGCGCGCCGCGCAGCCGCTGATTGCGCGGCTGCTGGCCGCCTATCCCGGCCATCGCATCGTGCTGACCCATATGACGCCGACCGGCCGGCAGACCGGCGCCGAGCTGTTCGGCGCAGAGATGGCCACCGATCCGCCGCGGCTGGTGCAGTGCTACCTGCCCTACGACGTGCCGGCGCTGGTGCGGCGTTTCCTCGCGCATTTCCGGCCGGAGGCCGGCATGCTGATGGAGACCGAGGTCTGGCCGAACCTGGTGCGCGGCGCGCGGCTGGCCGGCGTGCCGCTGTACCTGGTCAATGCGCGGCTGTCGCCGCGCAGCTTCCGCCGTACCGCCCGCTTCGGCCTCGCCGCGGCGGCGATGTATGCGGACTTCACCGAGGTCCTGGCGCAGACCCAGGGCGATGCCGAGCGCTTTCGCGCGCTGGGCGTGGCGGCGGTGCGCGTGACCGGCAACCTGAAGTTCGACATGCAGCCATCGGCCGAGCAGATCGAGCGCGGGCAACGGCTGCGCCGGGCCTTCGGCACGCGGCCGGTGTTGGCCGCGGCGAGTACGCGCGAGGGCGAGGAAGCGATGCTGCTCGACGCGCTGTCGCGCTGGCGCAAGCTGTGCGGGGACGTGTGGGGCAAGGGTTCGGGCGACGAGCGTCCGCCGGCGCTGCTGCTGGTGCCGCGCCACCCGCAGCGCTTCGATGCGGTGGCGGCGATGGTCACGCAGACCGGCTTCACGCTGCAGCGCCGCAGCGCGCTGGATGAGGACGGGCTCGATCGCCCGATCGAGGCCGACGTGCTGCTGGGCGATTCGATGGGCGAAATGGCCATGTATTTCGCGGCATCGGATGTCGCCTTTATCGGCGGCAGCCTGTTGCCGCTGGGCGGCCAGAACCTGATCGAGGCCTGCGCGGTCGGCACGCCGGTGCTGATCGGCCCGCATACCTTCAACTTCGCCCAGGCCACCGACGATGCGATCGCCGCCGGCGCCTGCCTGCGCATCGACAGTGCCGAGCAGCTGATGCATACCGCCGCGGTGCTGCTGTCCGATCGCGAACGGCTCGCCCGCATGCAGACACAGGCGCGCGCCTTTGCTGGCGAACACCGCGGCGCCACCGCGCGTACCGTCGAGGCGCTGGTGCCCGCGCTGCCGGCGCCGGCCCAGGCTCCGACCCCGCCGACCCCTGCCGGCCATGCTGGCCATGCGGCCGATGGATCGGCCCCGCCGCACAGCGAAGGCACTCGCTGACCGCGGCCGCGTCAAACCAATTGCGTACACTTGCTGCCAGGCGCGCCCCGTGTGGGCGCGTCCGGCATTCTCTTTGCTTCGGGACGCATCATCGTCTGCGATGCATCCCGCCAACCCGAGGAGCGAACCGATGTCCCTGTCCTTCCGCATGGGTACCGCCGCCGCGGCAGCAGCGCTGCTGGGCGCGGCGATGACCGGCTGCGCCACCGCGCCGGCCCCCGATTCGCCGTCGGCCACGCCGACCCTGAGCGAGACCCGGCCCGGCGGCCCCAGCCGCTGGGAGCTGGTGCGCTGGCAGATGCCGGACGGCTCGCTGAAGCAGATCCCGCATGGCGACAACGGCGAGCCGGTACTGTTCGAGTTCAATGCCGGCATCGATGCGGCGCAGGGCACGGTGACCGGCAGCGCCGGCTGCAACCGGATGACCGGCAGCTATGGCAAGACCGACAGCGGCATGCGCTTCGATCGCATCGCCACCACGCGCCGCGCGTGCCCGCCGCCATTGATGGAGGTGGAAAACAGCCTGCTGAAGGCGATGCAATCCCCGTTTACGACGGTCGGCACGCAGCCGTCGGCGGGCTCCACGGGCCGGCAGATCATCTGGAAGACGGCGGATGGCGATCTGCTGCATTTCGTCGAACGCGAGGGCGTGGGCCGCCGCGGCGAACGTCTCGAAGGCCAGCAAGGTCAGCAGGGCCAGTCCCAGCCGCAGGCAGCCGCGTCGGGCGTCGAGAAGACCGTCTATGTGGACTCGCAGCGCGTCGAATGCACTGGCGTCGGCAAGCAGACCTGCTATCGGGTCCGCGACGATCCCAACGCCCCGTGGCAGCTGTGGTACGGGCCGATCGAAGGACTCGACTTCGAGCCCGGCATCGCCTACACGCTGCGCGTGCGCGAGTACCGCGTGCCCAATCCCCCGGCCGATGCGTCCGCGATCCGCTGGGAGCTGCTGGAGGTACAGCGGCGTACGCGGGTGAATTGAAGGCAAGCAGGATTTACCGATGGAGCGCAATCCCACGCCCCCCGGCACTGTGCCCGCCGGCGAGAGGGAGGCACAGTGCGCTTGTCCATCGCCGGAAAGGAGGGCGCGGCAGCGCCCGCATCCCGGCTAACGCGGCAACCAGCTCCACGCCGGCCGCTGCAGATCGACAAGGCCAGCCACCTGCGTCTGCCCCAGCTGCTTCTCCAGCACGATCGACTGGCTGTCGGGCTGCTGCTCGAGCGCCGCGATCAGCCGGGCCGCATGTGATACCACGATGACCTGCGAGCGTTGCGCGGCCTTGCCGATCATGCGTCCCAGCGCAGGCAGCAGATCGGCATGCAGGCTCGTCTCGGGTTCGTTGAGCACCAGCAGTTCCGGCGGGCGCGGCGTGTGCAGCGCCGCGGCCAGCAGCAGATAGCGCAGCGTGCCGTCCGAGAGCTCCGCCGCGCGCAGTGGCCGCAGCATGCCCGGCTGCCACAGCAGCAGTTCAAACCGGCCGTCCTGCGCGCCGACCTCGATGCGTGAGCCGGGAAACGCATCGTCGATGCATTCGTTCAAAGCCTCCCGATCGCCGATCTCGCGGATCGTCTGCAACGCCGCGGCCAGATCGCGGCCATCGTCCGACAGCACCGGCGTATGCGTGCCGACCTGCGGGCGGCGTGCCAGCGCATCGGCATCGGTACGGAAATGATCGTAGAAGCGCCATGAGCGGACCTGCTCGCGCACCGTCAGCATCTCGGGCGTGCTGCGGCGGTCCGCATATTCGGTCAGCATGCTGTCGAAGCCGCGCAGAGGCAGCGGCAGGGTTTGCCATCGCCCCTTGTCATCGCGCGCCCGCACGCCGGCGCCGCGCCGGTCGACCAGCAGCGACGAAGGATGGGCGGCCTCGCCATGCCAGATGGTTTCGCGCTTGATGTCCGGGTCCAGCGTGAACATCGAATCGATCGCCTGCCGCAGTCCGAGTTCGATCGCATAGCCAAACTCGTCCGACGCGAAGCCCAGGCGCAGCGACACCGGATGCTGGCGCACCGTGCCCTGCACCGGCTGTTCGCCGCGCAGCATCGCCCGGGAGATCGTTTCGGGACCGGCCCACAGCGTCGACTGCATGCCGCCTTCCCGCGCCAGCGCTGCCACCACACCGCCTTGCGCGGTCGCGGCCAGCAGACGCAGCGCGCGATACAGATTCGATTTGCCGGTCCCGTTCTGGCCGCTGACCACATTGAGCGGCCCCAGCGGCATCACCAGCTCCCGGATGGAGCGGTAGTTGGCGATGGCGAGGGTGGTGATCATGTGCTGGAGGTCCGATCAGGCGCCATGCCGATGTCATCCGTATTCAGTTCGGTTCGATGGCGAAATCGGCGTCGGCATCCTCGAGAGGGTGTTCGACCAGGAACACCTTCAAGGCGCCATCGACGCGGCGTTGCCAGCCCTTGCCGCTGGAGCGGAACACGGCAAGGACTTCGGGTGACAGCCGCAGGGAGACATGTTGTTTGGTTTGCGCCTGCTTGGGCCGCCCTCGGCGTACCAGGCGCTTTCCCTCGTAGAGATCGGCTTCGTGGAAGAAGTCGGCATCCAGTTCAGGCGCATCGTCAGACTCGAGCGAGTGCTGCCTGGTAGTGCGCTTGTTCTCTTGCATTTGCCTTCCTCATGCTGATGATGCGTCGCGTCTTGCCGCGGAGCGTCCACACGATGACGACCACGCGTTGGTCCAGCGTTCCCACGGAGATGAAACGCGGTTCTCCATAGTCCTGTCGGCGGTCGGCGCGCGTGAAGTGAAGGCCATCAAATACCTTCGCGCATTCGGCGAAATCCAGCCCCCGTTCCGCGAGCGTACGTTCGCGCTTCGCGGCGTCGAAAGACAGTGTCAAGGCCATTATAGCGACGGATGGATGAATTTATGTAGCACAAAAATGTGCCTGGGGAGATCAGGACCTGGGAGTGGGGCGCGTGGAGACATGCCATGGCGCACGCCCATGGCGGATTGAATTGCGAAAGGGGGATCGCCGCTTTGCCGTTGCGGCGCCAACGGAAGAAATTCGGCCATCGGCATTGCACCGACGGCCGTGAATCGTTGTGCGCTAGCCGCGCTTTGCCGTGCGCGCCGGCTTCGCCGCCGGCGCGGCGGCCTTCGGCGGCTCGGGCAGCTTGTACATCGACCCCGGCGGCAGGGTCAGCAGCGTGTTGATCTGCACCAGGTCGTCTTCGCTGAGCGAGCCGGTGGCGGCCTTCAGGCGCAGGCCGTTCATGATGGTGTCGTAGCGGGCGCGGGCCAGGTCGCGGCGGGTCGAGAACAGCTGGGCCTCGGCGTTCAGCACGTCGATGTTGATCCGCACGCCCACCTCGTAGCCGAGCCGGTTCGATTCGACCGCGGTCTGCGCCGAGCGCTCGGCCGCTTCCAGCGCGCGTACCTGGGCCAGTCCGTTGGACACGCCGGAGAAGGTCTGCCGCGCGTTCTGCGCCGCGGTGCGGCGCGCGAATTCGAGATCGCTGGCGGCACGGTCGGCCAGCGCCAGCGTTTCGCGCGCACGCGACTGGATCTGGCCGCCTGCGTAGATCGGAATGGTCAGCTGCACGCCGATCTGCGCGCTGTTGTAGCGGCTGGCGACGTTGACCTGCTGCTGGATCAGGCCGGACGAGTCCTGATAGCCGTAGGAGGCCACCAGATCGACCGAGGGCAGGTGGCCGGCGCGCGCCTTGTTGTATTCGCGCTGCGCGGTCTCGAGGTTGTAGCGGGCCAGGCTGACCTGCGGGTTGGTCTGTTCCGCCTGCTGGGCCCACAGATTGACGTCGGCCGGCTGCGGTCCCGGGATATCGGCGGCAGGGCGCAGGCCCATCAGCTCGTCCACCGGCCTGCCGGTGATCTGCTGCAGCGTCGCGCGCCGGACCTCGAGCTCGTTCTGCGCGGCGATCTCGGTCGAGACGGCCAGGTCGTAGCGGGCCTGCGCATCGTTGGTATCGGTGATCGTCGCGGTACCGACCTCGAAGTTGCGCTTGGCCTGCTCCAGTTGCTCGGCGATCGCACGCTTCTGCGCGCCGGCCAGATACAGGTTGTCCTGCGCGGCCAGCACGTCGAAATACGCCTGCGCGGTGCGCGTGATCAGGTCCAGTTGCGCCTGGCTGAAGGTCACTTCCCCCGCCAGCGCGGCCAGTTCGCCCTGCTTGTAGGTTTCCCAGCGGTCCCAGCGGAACAGCGGCTGCGTCAGCTGCAGCGCCCAGTTCTTGTTGTTCAGGAAGCGGTTGGCGTCGATCGGCGCGCTCTGGTCGATCTTGGTGCGGGTGACGCCGGCCACGCCGTTGATCTGCGGCAGCAGCCCGGCGCGGCCCTGCGGCAGCCGTTCCTGCGAGGCCGCAAGCTGGGCCCGCGCGCTGGCGAACTGGGCGTCGTTGGACTGCGCTTCGCGATAGACCTGCAGCAGGTCCGCCGCGCTGGCCGGCAGGGGCATCACGGCGGCCAGGCACAGCGCCAGCGCCATGCCGGTCAGGCCAACGGGACGGCCGCTCGAGCGACCCTTCGACAGATCATTCGATAGACCATTCGACGCAACAGCATGCGCGGCACTCCGCGCGGAACACAGCGCAAACCTCATGACGTCTCCAGCTTGTCGGACGCTGCGCGGCCGACGGTTAGCGTCCGCTCAGTACTTCGGCATCGCGGGATCGACCTGCTCGGCCCACGCATGCACGCCGCCGCTCAGGTTGTAGACCTTGCCGAAGCCGTGCTGCCGCTCCAGGAAGTTGGCCACCTGCATGCTGCGGCCGCCGTGATGGCAGACGCAGACGACCTCGGCGTCCGGGTCCAGTTCGGCCGCGCGCGCGACGATCTGGCCCATCGGGATATGCGTGATGCCGGGCAGCGCGCAGGTCTGGACTTCCCAGTCCTCGCGCACGTCGAGCAGCACCGGCTTGGCGCGGTTGGCGTCGCCCAGCCATTGGGACAACTCGGTGGCGGTAATCTGCTGCATGGTGGTTTCCGGTTCAGAACTGGAAGCGCGACGGCGGCTTGATGCCGGTCAGCGGGGCGACTGCGGTCTCGAACAGATTGACGGTCTGGTATTCGGTGTCCGACACGCGCGTGATCAGCTGCGCCTCCATCACCGGCAGCGTGCCGACGAAGGCGGCGATGCGGCCGCCGACCTTGATCTGCGACAGGATCGCCTCGGGCACCGCCGGCAGCGAGCCGGAGATGCAGATCACGTCGTAGGGGGCGCCGGCGGGCCAGCCTTCGGCGGCGTTGCCCTCGGCCACCTCGGCATTGACGATGCCGGCCTTGGCGAGGTTGTCGCGGGCCAGCGCGGCCAGCTCGGGGCGGATGTCGACGGTCAGCACGTGGCGGGCGCGATGCGCCAGCAGCGCGGCCATGTAGCCGGAACCGGCGCCGATCTCGAGCACGTTCTCGTGCTTGCGCACGCCCAGTTCCTGCAGCACGCGGGCCTCGACGCGCGGCGCCAGCATGTTCTGGCCGCCCGGCAGCGGGATTTCCGTATCGACGAAGGCCAGCGCCTGGTACGCCGTGGGCACGAACTGCTCGCGCTTGACCACGGCCAGCAGGTCGAGGATTTCCTGATCCAGCACGTCCCAGGGCCGGATCTGCTGTTCGATCATGTTGAATCGGGCTTTTTCGAGGTCCATCTTGCCTTCCTTGCTATGCCAACCGCTGTTTGTTTCGTGTTCCGGCCGCGCGGTGCCAGGGGCCGGGGAATTCCGTCAAACCCGACATTTTAACTCCCCGGCGTGACGCCGGGGCATCCGACCGGAGCGGGGGGCGGGGCGCACGGCGCCGGCGGGCCGGGCCGTCATTCCGCGCTCGCGGGACGGCCCGGGGCGGGCAGGGCAGGCTCCGCGGCCGGGTCCTGGCTCGCTGGTGCCACTGCCTCGGTCCCGCTCTCCGGCCCCTCCGCTGCCGCCTTGCCCCGCCAGCGTCGGGCCAGCCAGCCGCCAAGGTCGTCCAGGTAGGTGTAGATCACCGGCACCACCACCAGCGTCAGGATCGACGAGGTGATGATGCCGCCGATCACCGTCTGCCCCATCGGCGCGCGCTGCTCGGCGCCTTCGCCAAGGCTGAAGGCCAGCGGCACCATGCCGAAGATCATCGCCAGCGTGGTCATCAGGATCGGGCGCAGCCGCACGCGCGCCGCCTCGACCAGCGCGGCCTCGCGCGACAGCGGCGCCTTGCCATGCTCGCCGCGCCGCGCCTGATTGGCGAAGTCGACCAGCAGGATCGCGTTCTTGGTCACCAGGCCCATCAGCATGATGAAGCCGATGATCGAGAACATGTTCAGCGTCGAGCCGAACAGCAGCAGCGCCGCGAACACGCCGATCAGCGTCAGCGGCAGCGAGGTCATGATGGCGATCGGCTGGAAGAAGCTGGCGAACTGCGACGCCAGGATCATGTAGATGAAGATCACTGCCAGCGCGAGCGCCGACACCGCATAGCCGAACGATTCGTTCATCGACTTGGTCGACCCGCCGAAGCGGTACTTGTAGCCGACCGGCCATGTCATGCCGTCGAGCGCCTGCTTGATGTCGCGCGCGACTTCGCCCTGCGACCGTCCGGCCGTATTGGCCGTCAGCTCGACCTCGCGGTTCAGGTCGCGGCGGCTGATCTGGTTGGCGCCGGTGGTCGGTACCAGCTCGGCGATCTGGCGCAGCGGCACCATCCGGGGCGAGCCGTCGGGGTTGGTCTGCGTGCTGGCGATCATCAGCGCCGACAGGTCCGCCATGCCGGTGCGCGCGTCCTTCGGCAGCCGTACGCGCACGTCGTAGTTCTCGTCATCCGGCGCGCGCCAGCTGCTGATCGCATCGCCGGCCAGCAGCGGCCGCAGCGCGTTGCCGATCTGCGCGATGCCGATGCCCAGGTCCGAGGCCAGCTCGCGGCGGATGCGCACCTCGACCGTGGGACGGTCGTCCTTCATGCTCGAATCGAGATCGACCAGCCCGGGGATCGCCCGCATCCTGCGCGAAGCCTCCTCCGACAGCCGCTTCAGTTCGCCCAGGTCGTCGCCCTGCAGCGAGACCTGGATCGCCTTCTGCCCGCCGGCGCCATCGGGCATGCCGACCATCGTCAGCGTGATGCCGGCGATGCGGTTCATGCGCTCGCGGATCAAGGGATTGAGCTGCGCAGTGGTCCGCTCGCGCTGCTTGCGGTCGACCAGCCGCACCGACACCAGCGCGTTGTTGCGGCCCGAGGTGTTGCCGGCATTGATGGTGGCGTAGGTATAGGCGACCTCCGGGAATTCGCGCAGCGCGGCCTCGACCTGCCGCACCTTGGCCTCGGTGACCTCGAGCGCGGTGCCCACCGGCGTGGTGAAGCCGATCTGCGTCTCGCCCAGGTCGGCGTTCGGCACGAACTCGGTGCCGATCAGCGGCACCAGCGCGAAGCTGCCGAAGAAGGTCGCCACGGCGATCAGCGCGGTCGCCAGCCGGTGCTTCAGCGCCCAGCCCAGCATCGCGCCATAGCCGTGGCCGAGCGCGTCCATCCGCGCCGAGAACCAGTCCAGCAGCCGGCCGATGCTGCGCCCGTACCAGCTGCGCTTGTTGCCGGTGCCGTGCAGGTCCGGATCGTGCCAGACCGACGACAGCATCGGATCCAGCGTGAACGACACGAACATCGAGATCATCACCGCGGCGACCACGGTGATGCCGAACTGATGGAAGAAGCGGCCGATGATGCCGCCCATGAAGCCGACCGGCAGGAACACCGCGACGATCGAGAAGGTCGTCGCCAGCACCGCCAGGCCGATCTCCTCGGTGCCGTCCAGCGCCGCCGCGCGGTGGTTCTTGCCCATCAGGTTGTGCCGCACGATGTTCTCGCGCACGACGATGGCATCGTCGATCAGCAGGCCGACGCATAGCGACAGCGCCATCAGCGTGATCACGTTCAGCGTGAAGCCGAACAGGTACATCACGCCGAAGGTGCCGATCAGCGCGATCGGCAGCGTCAGGCCGGTGATCACCGTGCTGCGCCACGAGCCGAGGAACAGGAAGACGATCGCCACTGTCAGGAAGGCGCCCTCGAGCAGCGTCGAGCGGACCTCGTCGACGCTGCGGCGGATGCCGCGCGCGCTGTCGTTGATCACGGTCAGCTGCACGCCGGCCGGCACCAGCTTGCGCACCTCGTCGGTCATGCGGATCAGCCCGTCTACGGTATCGACGGTGTTCTGCCCCTGCGCCTTGACGACCGACAGGAACAGCGCGCGCTTGCCGCCGAGCAGGGCCAGGCTTTCCTGTTCCTGCTCGCCGTCGCGTACCTCGGCCACCTGCTCCAGCGTGACCGGCTGGTTGCCGCGCCGCGCGACGATGATCTGCCTGAACGCGGCGGGATCGACCACGCGGCCCTTGATCTGCACCACGGTCTCGGTCGCCGACGAACGCAGCTCGCCCGCCGGCAGCTCCTGGTTCTCGTTGCGGATCGCAGTCATCACCTGATCGACGCCGATGCCCAGCGCCTCGAGCTGGGCCGGCCGGATGCGGATCTCGATCTCGCGCTTGGTGCCGCCGACGATGCTGATCGCGCCGACGCCGCGCACCGTCTCCAGCCGTTTGCGCACGATCTGGTCCGCGATGGTGGTCAGCTCGCGCTGGCTGCGCGCCGAGCCGGGCGCGTTGGAGACCGACAGATGGAAGATCGGCGCGTCCGACGGGTCGTAGCGCAGCACGCGCGGTTCCTCGACCTCGTCGCGGAACTGCGGGCGGATCAGCGCGATCTTGTCGCGCACGTCCTGGGCGGCCTGCGCCACGTCGACCGACAGGTCGAACTTGATCACGACGACCGAGGTGCCCTGGTACGAGTGCGAGAAGATCTCGTCGATGCCCGAGATCGTATTGACGATCTCCTCGACCTTGCGCGTGACATCGGACTCGACCGACTCGGGCGGCGCGCCCGGATATTCGGTCTGCACCACGACGATCGGGAAGGTGATGTCGGGAAACTGGTCGACCGGCAGCCGCTGGTACGAAAACAGCCCGATCACGATGAAGGCCATCATCATCATCGTGGCCATCACCGGGTTGCGGATCGACAGACGCGTGAACCACATATCGGGCGCTCCGCTCGTTCAGGCCCTGGTCAGGCGAACCTGACTGCCGACCCGCAAGGTGCCGAGGTTGCTGCGCACGACCTGCGCGCCGCTCGCCAGCCCGCCGGCGATCTCGACCAGCCCGGTGCTGTCGTCGCGGATGCCAAGCTGCACCGGCCGCTCGGCCAGCACGCCGTTCTCGATCACATAGACGAAGGCGCGCTCGCCCTCGGTGCGTACCGCGGTGATCGGCACCGACACCACGCCGGCGCGCTGTCCCAGCACCAGTCCGCCCTGCGCGAACATGCCGGCGCGCAGCCGATGCTCGGGGTTGTCGACGCGCACGTAGACCATGATGCTGCGCGTGCCCTGCGTGACGGCCGGATTGATCCGCACCAGCTTGCCCTCGAAGCGGCCCGCGCCCTCGACGTCGAGCTGCACCGGCTGGCCGATCGCGACGCGGCCCACGTCGCCCATCGGCACCGGCGCTTCCAGTTCGAGGACGCGCAGGTCGACCACCTCCAGCAGCGCGGTGTCCGGCGACACCTTCTCGCCCGGCTGCACCGAACGGACCGCGACCATGCCGTCCAGCGGCGACTTGACCACCGTGTCGGACAGCGCCTTCTGCGCAACCGCCAGTCCGCCTTCGGCCGCATCGAGATTGGCCCTGGCCACGTCGAGTTCGGACTGGAACTTGTCGAAGGCGGTCTTCGAGATGAAGCCGCGCCCGACCAGATCGCGATTGCGCTCGTACGTCTGCCGCGCGTTCTCGTACTGCCCGCGCTGGGCCAGCATCTGCCCGCGCGCCTGCGTGACCTTGGCCTGGTATTCGGTCGGATCGATGCGCACGATCACCTGGCCGGCGCGCACCGGCTCTCCTTCGCGCACCAGCACGTCGCGGACCTCGCCCGAGACCTTGGCCTTGACCGCGGCCTGGTTCAGCGCGCGCAGGCTGCCCGACAGCGGCAGCGTCACGCGCAGATCGTGAATGTCGGCGGCAACCACGTCGGCCTGCAGCAGCTCGATCACGTTGGCCGCCGGGGCAGGGGCCACCGCTGCAGGGGGCTGCCTGCTGCCGCTGGCCTTGCGCACCATGGCGCCGGCGCCGACCAGCACGGCCAGGGCCAGCACGGCCAGCCCCAACACCATGGGCAGCAGCTTGTTACGCGGAATCTTCATCGTCGGGGGCGCGGCCGGCGCGGCGGCGCTTCGGTTTCGGTTCGGGGCTGGCCGCCGCGGTGGGGCGGCCGTTTGCACGTGCGGCCGGGCGCGCGGTGGGGCGCTGCTTTCCATCGAGGGGCGCGTCATCCTGCAATCGCGCTTGCTGCTGCATCTCGTCCCGGATCTGTTCCCAGACGTAGGGGCCGGCCTGCGGTGGCAGCGGCGTATCGCGCGCGGCCCCGGCGGTCAGGCCGAACAGCAGCACCTGCAGCAGGTTGTCGAGAAACGCCTCGGGGTCGATGTCGGTGTCGGCGCCGATGCGGAAGGCGCGCTGCCACAGCATCAGGAATACCAGCGGGGCGCAGATCAGCGTGGTGGTCGGATTGGCCGGCAGCGCGCGGAACTCGCCGCGGGCGACGCCACGCGCCAGCACGCGCGCGAACAGCTCGTCGCCGGGCACCATCACTTCCTCGTGGTAGAAGCGCGCGATATCGGGGAAGTTGGCCGATTCGGCCATGATCAGCTTGGTCAGGCCCGCCACCGGGGTCGCGCCGATCAGTCCCCACCAGCCGCGCAGCAGCTCGCGCAGCAGTTCCGGCGTCGAGCCTTCGTAGCTGTCGACCAGATCGGTGCCGCGCACCAGCGCCGGCACGAGGTTCTCGCGCACCACGGTCTTGAACAGTTCCTTCTTGTTGGCGAAGTACAGATAGACCGTGCCCTTCGATACCCCGGCCGCCGCGGCGACGTCCTCCAGCCGCGTGGCCGCGTAGCCGCGCTCGACGAACAGTTCGAGCGCCGCCGCCACCAGCTCCTGCGGACGGGCGGATTTGCGGCGCGACCAGCGCCGCGCTTCGGGGGCGCCGCCGTGGGCACCGTCGTTGGCGCCAACGCTGGCATCGAGGCGTCGGACTTGGGGTGGATTCACTGCAGGGGAGCACCGCGCCAGGACGGGCGGCGAAATAAATAACCGATGGGTCAGTAATGTAGTGTGCACGCCCGGGAGAGGTCAAGCGCGGCGCCCGGATGTGGGCCGGAACACAGGCCGCGGCCGGGCAGTGGTGCACAATGGCGGCTTTGGCGCCGGGGCGAACCCGCCCGCGCCAGGCCGTTCTGAACCATTGCGATGTCCTGCCAGTCTGACGTTTCCTGCCGTGCCGGTTGCGGCGCCTGCTGTATCGCGCCGTCGATCGCCTCGCCGCTGCCGGGCATGCCGCGGGGCAAGCCGGCCGGCGTACCGTGCGCGCAGCTGCTGCCCGATATGCGCTGCGCGGTGTTCGGCCGCCCCGAGCGGCCTGCCTTCTGCGGCGGCCTGCGGCCCTCGGCCGAGATGTGCGGCGATTCGCGCGACGCGGCGCTGCACTGGCTGACGCAACTTGAGGTCGCGACCGCGCCGGCATCGGCCCGCGGCGCCTGATCCCAACCTGGAGAACAGTGGATGGCCACGATTTCTCGCCGGCGCTGGCTGGCGGCCTGCGGCACCGCCGCGCTGACCGTGTCGCTCGCCTGGCTGGCCGGCTGCGGCTGGGTCGGCAACGAATACACCTTTTCGCAGAGCCAGCTGCAGTCCGCGCTCGAGCGCAAGTTTCCGTTCAGCCAGCGCTACATGCAGCTGTTCGACATTCAGCTGGCCAACCCGCAACTGGTGCTCGATCCGCAGCGCAATCGCGTCAGCATCGCGTTCGACGCGACGCTGGACAACCGGCTGTTCTTCCGCGAGGCGATGAAGGGACGCTTTGCCCTCGACAGCGCGCTGCGCTACGACCCGGCGACGAAGTCCGTGGTGCTGCAGGATCCCGAGGTCAAGCAGTTCGACGTGGCCGGGCTGCCGCAGCAGTACTCGCGTCAGCTGAACGCGCTCGGCGGCATTCTGGCCGAGCAGCTGCTGCAGGACTATCCGCTCTATACGTTCAAGCCCGACGAGCTCAGGTTCGGCGGCTCGCGTGTCGAGCCCGGTACAATCACCGTGCTGCCGGACGGCATCAACGTCAAGATCAATCGTCCGTAGCAGCGCAGAACAATCGATGCGAGGCCGGCGTTCGCCCGGCCTTCGCGGGGCGGCATGGTCGTGCCGCCCTGGGTCGTCCCCGGTATCAACGCTATTCGCTATTTACGCGTGCTCGTGTGGCTGCGCCAATGCGCCGGCCGGCGGGCGCCTTGTCCCTGAATCGCTCCAATCGTCCGCTATCGCATGGATATCGCCATCGCCCTCAAAGCCCTGATCCTCGGCATCGTCGAAGGACTGACCGAGTTTCTCCCGATCTCCAGCACCGGGCACCTGATCCTGGCCGGCGAGCTGCTGAACTTCAACGACGAGAAGGGCAAGATCTTCGAGATCGTGATCCAGTTCGGCGCGATCCTGGCCGTGTGCTGGGAATTCCGCCGGCGCATCGTCGACGTCGTCGGCGGGCTCGCCACCGAGCCGCGCGCGCAGCGTTTCGCGATCAACGTGATCATCGCGACGGTGCCGGCGATCGTGCTGGCCTTCCTGCTCGGCAAATGGATCAAGGCCTATCTGTTCAACCCGATCACGGTGGCGACGGCGTTCATCGTCGGCGGACTGGTGATCCTGCTGGCCGAATGGCGCGAGAGTCGGCGCGGGCAGGTGTCGCATCCGCAAGGCAATGCGCTGCTGGAAGCGGCCAAGGCCAGCGCGCCGCGCATCGAATCGGTCGACGACATGAACTGGCGCGACGCGCTGAAGGTCGGCATCGCGCAGTGCTTCGCGCTGGTGCCGGGCACCTCGCGCTCGGGCGCCACCATCATCGGGGGCATGCTGTTCGGACTGTCGCGCCAGGTCGCGACCGAGTTCTCGTTCTTCCTGGCGATCCCGGTGATCTTCGGCGCCAGCGTCTACGAACTGTACAAGGCGCGCGATCTGCTGTCGGCCGACGACATCGGCGTGTTCGCGATCGGCTTCGTGTTCGCCTTCCTGTCGGCCTTCCTGTGCGTGCGCTGGCTGCTGCGATTCGTCGCGACGCACGACTTCAAGCCGTTCGCCTGGTACCGGATCGTGTTCGGCGTGCTGGTGCTGGCCACCGCGCAGCTGGGCATCGTGGCCTGGCACGGTTGAACGTTTTGCCGCGTGGTTTGCTCCCCTCTCCCGCTTGCGACAGAGGGGCGGGGGGAGAGGGCATGCGGCGGTGGTCATGCCGGCATGGTTTGAAACCACCTCCCTCTCCCCAACCCTCTCCCCCATGAGGGGGAGAGGGAGAACGCATTAGGTTTGCCAAGCCCCGTAGTGCTGCATTCTTTCTCCCCTCTCCCGCTTGCGGGAGAGGGGCGGGGGAGAGGGCATGCGGCGGTGGTCATGCCAATGCCGATTGAACCACCTCGCTCTCCCCGGCCCTCTCCCCATGAGGGGAGAGGGGGAACGCAATAGGTCGCCTGAGGGTCAGGTCAGCTGTCCTTCAGCCTCCGCTCATCCCCGCTTGCGGAACACCACATCCCAGACGCCGTGTCCAAGCCGTAGCCCGCGGCGCTCGAACTTGGTCACCGGCCGGTAGTCGGGCCGCTCGGCAAAGCCGCCCGGCGTGTCCGAAGTATTCGCCAGCGTCGGCTCGCCCGACAGCACCTCGACCATCTGGTGCGCGTACTCCTCCCAGTCGGTTGCGCAGTGCAGATAGCCGCCCGGCTTCAGGCGGCTCGCCAGCAGCTTGACCAGCGGCGGCTGCACCAGCCGGCGCTTGTTGTGGCGCTTCTTGTGCCACGGATCGGGGAAGAAGATGTGCACGCCGTCCAGGCTCTCCTCGGTCAGCATGTGGGCCACCACTTCGACCGCGTCGTGCTGCAGGATCCGGATATTGCCGATGCCGCGCTCGCCGATCAGCTTGAGCAGTGCCCCCACGCCCGGCTCGTGCACCTCGCAGCCGAGGAAGTTGTCCTGCGGCCGCAGCTGCGCGATATGCGCCGTCGTCTCCCCCATGCCGAAACCGATCTCCAGGATCGATGGCGCTTCTCGCCCGAACGCCGCCTGCCAGTCCAGCGGCTGGCCGGTGTAGGGCAGCACGAAGCGCGGGCCCAGCTCGTCGATTGCGCGCTGCTGGCCGGTCGAGGTCCGCCCCGCCCGGCGCACGAAGGAGCGGATGCGGCGCGGATGGGCGACATTGGCGGCGGGGTCCTGCGCGTGGCCGCTCGGTTCGCCGGCAGTGCCGGACATCTCGTCGTCGGGCAGGGTAGGGGTGGATTCGTCGGGAAGCATGGCAACAAAAAGGCCGCCGGGCGATTCACCGAACAGGGCGAGAGCGGCGGCCAGAGGATACGTTCGTCAGGGGCGCCATTTTACCGCAGGCGTACCGGCGCAATAGCCGCGCCGCTGTTTGTCCCGGGACGATACTTTCGGTCTGCGGTGTGGCCTGTCTTTCAGCGCTGGAATGGGTGCAATGAGCTGCAACGGGCCGAAATGGGCTGCAATGAGCTGGAACGAGCTGGAAATGAGCTGGAAATGAGCTGCAATGAGCTGCAATGAGCTAGAATGGGCCAAAACTGCCCGGACGAGGCCAATGACAGTCAGAGATGAGGTTCTTGCTGCACTTCAACAGCAAAGCCGTACGAGCGCCCCATGGCTCAGCTCTACCGAACTTAAAAGTAAAGTCCGGGCCAGCTGGACCACGGTCAAGCGTCAACTCGACGCGCTCGTCCGAGACGGCCAGGTGGTGCGCGAGGGGCGGTCACGCGCCACGCGATATCGCCTTGCCGAGGGCGGCCAGCCGGTCGCGACGGTGGCGCCGCGGCCCGCGGACCATCTCGGACCGGCGTGGTCCGACGAAAGCAAGGCGATCCTGGCGATACTGTCGCTTCCCTTGGGCATGCGAGAGCCGGTCACCTACGATCGATCGTTCGTCGACGCCTATGTGCCCAACGTCAGCACGTTGCTGCCTCCGAGACTGGCGGCCGCGCTGGCCGAGGAAGGCCGGATGAGCGGCCAGCAGCCTGCCGGCACCTATGCGCGCAAGGTGCTGGAACCGCTGCTGATCGATCTGTCCTGGTCGTCGTCGAGGCTCGAAGGCAACCGCTATTCGCTGCTGGCTACGGAGCAGCTCTTCAAGAGCGGGATCACGGACGGCGACCTCGATGCGGTCATGCTGCTCAATCACAAGGCCGCCATCGAATTCATGGTCGATGCGGTGCCCGAGTATGGGTTGACCACGGTGCTCGTCCGAAACGTGCATGCCATCCTGATGCGCGACCTGCTAGCGGACGCCAGCGGACTCGGCGGCATTCGTCGCAAGGTGGTCAATATCACCGACACGACCTATTTGCCGGCCCAGGTGCCGAACCTGCTCGAAGAGATGCTGGGCCAGATCATCGAGAAGGCCCGAAGCGTCAAGAACCCCGTCGAAGCCTCGTTCTTCCTGTGGGTCAATCTCGCCTACCTGCAGCCGTTCGAGGACGGCAACAAGCGCACCAGCAGGCTGTCGGCCAACATTCCGTTGATGCTCTACAACTGTGCGCCGCTTTCGTTTCTCGATATCGAGGTGCGCGACTACGCGTGGGCCATGATGGGCGTCTACGAACACCGCAACGTCGCCTTGGCCGCCGACCTGTTCGAATGGGCTTACCGGCGTTCGATCCGGAAATACGCCGTGATGCTGGAAGCGATGGGCGTTCCCGACCCTGTGCGGCTGCAGTTCCGCGAAGCCTTGAACGAGGCGATCGGCCGCGTGGTACGGGAGCGCCAAACCGCTGAAGAGGCGATCGCCGCCATGTCGCTGCAGCAGGACCAAAGCGAGGTCTTCCGAACCCTGCTCGATGCGGAGCTTCGCAGCCTGGACCTATATAACTGCGCGCGCTATCGCCTGACCCTGCGACAGGTCGAGCAATGGATCAGCGCAGGCAGGCCTCGGTAGCGGTGGAGGCGGGCTCCGAGGTGGCGCACCGGGCAGCGCCCCGAGCGGCGATGTTTCCCGGCTACCACCTCCACTATCCGAGTTGCCGCCATTCGTCGCGGGCGATGCGATCGCTGATCGGGGCACTGCGTTATTCGGCGAAACGGCCGGTATCGCGAGAGAACACCGACAGGCGCTCTTACAACCGGAAGGAACTGCAGGAGGGAAGGGTGGAGCGGGCGATGGGAATCGAACCCACGTCTTTGGCTTGGGAAGCCAAGGTAATAGCCATTATACGACGCCCGCGCGAGGCGGCCATTTTATGCGCGATCCGGCTGCGCGCGCAAGGCGGCTACGCGGGAAGCAGCCGGCAAACCGCCTCGGTGCGGTTGCCTGGCGCGACCCACAGCGTTTCGCCGCGCCGATGAATCGCGTCGGGCAAGGCCAGCCACGGCTCGACGCAATAGAAGTCCGAATCCTCGCGTTCGCTCCAGGTCGTCACGGCTTGCCAGGGGACCGTCCTTCCGTTGGCATCGAGATCGATCCGGATGGCGTGGCCCGTATCGCCGCCATCGCTTGACGGAATCGCCAGCTCGCACGCGCCGGCCACGGGCGCATGCAAGCGGTGGAAGGTGTCCTGCAGGCGCGGGTCATCCAGTGCGTAGACCGCTTCGCCGGGCCGGGCCGCGGTCAGGCTGCCACCGGGGCGCTGCCGTAGCCATTCGGCCGGCGGCATCGTCAGCCGGCATTGGCCGCGCAATTCGTGAGGCACGGCGAAATAGAAGTGGTGGCCCGCATAGAAGGGCAGCGGCTCGCGGCCGGCATTGCGCACCGCCAACGTGACTTCGAGTCCGTCTTCCAGCAGCCGGTAGCTTGCCTCGAAGCGGAACGAAAACGGATAGGCGTCGCGCGTCGCATCCGAATCGGTCAGGACCATCGTGATCGAGCGCGCCGGATCGCAGTCGGCGATCTCGAACGGCAGGTCGCGCGCGAAGCCGTGCTGCGGCATGGGACGTACCACGCCCTTGCCATCGCGCCATTTGCCGGGTTCGCCGTCGACGAAATGGCGGCCGATGAAGGGAAACAGCAGCGGATTGCCGCCACGGACCTTCGCCGGGCGCGACCAGTCGGCGTTGTCCGGCCAGTACAGGATGTCGGTGCCGCGATGGATCCAGCGCACCAGGCGGCCGCCGGCCCAAGGTGCGAGCAGCAGGGCGTTGCGCTCGTCGCCGATGCGGATCAGGTCCTGGTCCTGGAAGCGAAACGTCGGGTAGCTGGGCATGGTAGTCGCGGAACGGGGACAGGCGGGCGAAACCGCATGATACCGGCACGGCGCCGCCCGACCTTCGATACGTCGATGGCGTCGATGGCGTCGATGCCGCGATGCGCTAGGCGGTCGCCGCGCTGGTCTCGCTCAAGTACCGCCGCGCGTATTCGAAGTACCAGTCCAGCGTGTCCGGATTGGCCATCGCGTCGCGATTGGCGATCTTGTCCGGGTCATGGCCCAGCAGCAGCTTCTTGATCGGCACCTCCATCTTCTTTCCCGACAGCGTGCGCGGGATGCCCGGCACCTTCAGGATCGCGTTCGGCACGTGCCGCGACGACAGCGCCTCGCGAATGCGCGCGCGGATCGTGTCGACCAGCCTGTCGTCCAGCGCGATGCCTTCGCGCAGCACGACGAACAGCGGCATATACGAGTCGCGGCCGAGATATTCGAGGTCGACCACCATGCTGTCGAGCACCTCCGGCAGTTCCTCGACCACGCGATACAGCTCGCTGGTGCCCATGCGGATGCCGTGCCGGTTGATGGTGGCGTCCGAGCGGCCATAGATGATGGCGCCGCCGCGCGAGGTGATCTTGATCCAGTCGCCGTGGCGCCAGACGCCGGGGTAGGTATCGAAATAGCTGTCGCGGTAGCGCTTGCCGTCGGTGTCGCCCCACAGATAGAGCGGCATGGACGGCATCGGCTCGGTGCAGACCAGTTCGCCGACCTCGTCGATCCGCGGGTGGCCGGCCTCGTCGAAGGCCTCGACCTTGGCGCCGAGGCAGCGGCATTGCATCTCGCCGGCGTAGACCGGCAGCAGCGGGCAGCCGGCGACGAAGGAGCCGGCGAAGTCGGTGCCGCCGGACATCGGGGCCAGCCAGATATCGGCGCGCACGTTGCGGTAGAGCCAGTCGTAGGCCTCGGCGGGCAGCGGCGAGCCGGTCGAGCCGATGCCGCGCAGGCGGCTCAGGTCGGCCTCGCGCGACGGCACCACGCCGGCCTTGATGCCGCCGGTGAAGAACGCCGCGCCGGCACCGAACACCGTGATGCCGGCGTCTTCGACGAAGCGCCACAGCACGCCGGCATCGGGCCAGGCCGGATTGCCATCGTAGATGGCGATGGTGCTGCCGAGCAGCAGCCCGGCCACCTGCGCATTCCACATGATCCAGCCGCTGCTGCTGTACCAGTGGAAGACATCGTCGGGGCCGAGGTCGTTGTGGAACGCCATCAGCTTCAGCTGCTCGATCACGATGCCGCCGTGGCCGTGGACGATCGGCTTGGGCATGCCGGTGGTGCCCGACGAATAGACGATCCACAGCGGGTGGTCGAACGGCACGCTGTCGATCTGCAGCGGCACCTGATGCGCCAGCGCGTCCTGCCAGCGATGGCGGCGCAGCGCGCTCGCCTTGCCCGGGGCGCTTTCCGGTGCAGTTTCCAGCGTAGTTGCCCGCGCAGTTTCCAGCGCGGTGGTCGGTACCTCGTCCGGCGCTCCCAGCAGCGGCACGACGATCAGGTCCGTCAGCGATGGCAACGCATCGACCAGCTGCGCGACGACCGGGGTGCGGTCATAGGTCTTGCCGCCGTAGCGGTAGCCGTCGACGGCAATCAGCACCTTCGGTTCGATCTGGCGGAAGCGGTCGATCACCGCGACCTGTCCCATGTCCGGGGCGCAGCCCGACCAGACCGCGCCGACACTGGCGGTGGCGAGGAAGGCGACGATGGTCTGGGGGATATTGGGCAGATAGCCCGCCACGCGATCGCCGCGCTCGACACCCAGTTGCCGCAGCGTATGGGCCAGCGCCGCGACCTGCGCCTCGAGCGCGTCCCAGCTCAGTTCGGCCAGCGGTTGCGCTTCGCCCGCATGACGGATCGCGGCGCGCTGGCGAGCGGCGCCTTCGCCTGCATGGCGGAACACCTGCTGCACATAGTTCAGCGTGGCCCCTTCGAACCAGCGCGCACCCGGCATTTCCCGGCGCGTCAGCACCTGCCTGGCCGGCGTGTCGAAGCGGACGTCGAAGTAGGCGCGGATCGCGTCCCAGAAGGCCTCGATCTCGGTGACCGACCAGCGCCACAGGCTGTCGTAGTCGTCGAACGCGAGGCCGTGCGTTGCGCGCAGCCAGCGCATGAAGGGCGTCAGCCGCGCGCGCTCGCGTACCGCGGGCGACGGCGTCCAGACCAGCTTGCCTTCTTCCAGTGTCGTCATGTCTCCTCCTCTGCCTTGTTTTTTGCGCCCGCGCCGATGGGGCGCGGGTCGGGATGGCTCAAGGGATGGGGGCGGGCGCCGCCGGCGCCCGCGCGGCGCTCAGATGCCGCCGAGGCAAAGGTACTTCAGCTCGAGGTACTCGTCGATGCCGTAGGTCGAACCCTCGCGGCCGAGCCCCGACTGCTTGACGCCGCCGAACGGTGCCACCTCGTTCGAGATCAGGCCGGTGTTGATGCCGACCATGCCGTATTCGAGCTGCTCGGCGACGCGCCAGACGCGGCCGATATCGCGGCTGTAGAAATACGAGGCCAGCCCGAACTCGCTGGCATTGGCCAGCGCCACCGCTTCCTGCTCGTCGCGGAACTTGAACACCGCGGCCACGGGGCCGAAGGTTTCCTCGCGCGAGATCAGCATCTCGGGGGTGGCATCGGCCAGCACGGTCGGCGCGATGAAGCGGCTCGAGCCCAGGCCCTCGACCAGCTTGCCGCCGGTCAGCAGGCGCGCGCCGCGCGAGGTCGCATCGTCGATATGCTGGCGCACCTTCTGTACCGCCTGGTCATCGATCAGCGGGCCCTGCGCGACGCCGGCGTCGAAGCCGTTGCCCACGCGCAGCCCCTCGGCCTGGCGCGCCAGCTTGGCGACGAACTCGTCGTAGATCGACTCGTGCGCATAGAAGCGGTTGGTGCAGACGCAGGTCTGGCCGGCATTGCGGTACTTCGACGCGATCGCGCCCTCGACCGCGGCGTCGATGTCGGCATCGTCGAACACGATGAAGGGCGCGTGGCCGCCCAGTTCCAGCGCGATCTTCTTGACCGTCGGCGCGCATTGCTCCATCAGGATGCGGCCCACCGGGGTCGAGCCGGTAAACGACAGATGGCGGACCACCGGCGACGCGCACAGCGTCTTGCCGATCGCGATCGACTGGTCGGCGTCGCCGGTGACGATATTGATCACGCCGGCCGGGATGCCGGCGCGGTGCGCCAGTTCGGCCATCGCCAGCGCGCACAGCGGCGTCTGCTCGGCCGGCTTGACGACGATGGTGCAGCCGGCGGCCAGCGCGGGCGCGCACTTGCGCGTGATCATCGCGATCGGGAAGTTCCACGGCGTGATCGACGCGCAGACGCCGATCGGCTGCTTCAGCACCACCATGCGCTTGTCGGCCCAGGTCGAGGCCGGCACGTCGCCGCTGACGCGCTTGGCTTCCTCGGCGAACCACTCGATAAAGGACGCGCCGTAGACGACCTCGCCCTTTGATTCGGCCAGCGGCTTGCCCTGTTCCGCGGTCATCAGCGCGGCAAGGTCGTCGGTGTGGGCGATCAGCAGATCGAACCAGCGGCGCATCAGGTTGGCGCGCTCCTTGGCCGTCTTCGCGCGCCAGGCCGGCCAGGCGGCCTCGGCGGCGGCGATCGCGCGCTCGGTTTCCGCGGCGCCCAGGTTGGCTACCTGCAGCAGTTCCTCGTTGTTGGCCGGGTCGATCACCGGGAAGGTCGTGCCGTTGTCGGCGCCGACCCATTCGCCGTTGACATAGGACTGGCTGCGGACCAGGGCACGGTCCTGGATTCGGTCTAGCGCATTGGCCATCGTGGTCTCCTGTAATCGGTTCTGGTTGCAGATGATAGCGGGGGATGGCGGCGGCCGCGTCCGGGCTGCCTGGAGCGCCGGACGCCCGGCTGTCTGGGACCCCCAGGCTCTCAGCCGCCGGACGGCTGCGCGAACAGCGTCTCCCACATGCCGTCGACGCGGGTCTTGGTCGCCGCGTCCATCTGGATCGGACGTCCCCATTCGCGCGTGGTTTCGCCGGGCCACTTGTCGGTGGCATCGATGCCCATCTTCGAACCGAGGCCCGACACCGGCGAGGCGAAGTCCAGGTAGTCGATCGGCGTATTGTCGACCAGCACCGTATCTCGCGTCGGATCGACCCGCGTGGTGATCGCCCAGATCACCTCCTTCCAGTCGCGCACGTCGACATCGTCGTCGACCACGACGATGAACTTCGTATACATGAACTGCCGCAGGAAGCTCCAGACGCCGAACATCACGCGCTTGGCGTGGCCGGCGTACTGCTTCTTCATGCGCACCACCGCCATCCGGTAGCTGCAGCCCTCGGGCGGCAGATAGAAATCGGTGATCTCGGGAAACTGCTTCTGCAGCAGCGGCACGAACACCTCGTTCAGCGCGACGCCGAGCACCGCGGGTTCGTCGGGCGGCTTGCCGGTGTAGGTCGAGTGATAGATCGGATCGCGCCGCATCGTGATGCGGTCGATCGTGAAGACCGGAAACCAGTCCTGCTCGTTGTAGTAGCCGGTATGGTCGCCGAACGGGCCTTCCAGCGCGTGCTGGTAGCCGGACGGATGCGTGGGGTCGGGCTGGATATGGCCCTCGAGCACGATCTCGGCCGAGGCCGGCACGCTCAGTTCGGACAGCGTCGGCGTCAGGCAGCCGGCCAGTGCGGTGCGGCTGCCGCGCAGCAGGCCGGCGAACTGGTATTCGGACAGCGTGTCGGGCACCGGCGTCACCGCGCCGAGCATCGTGGCCGGATCGGCGCCCAGTGCGACCGCGATCGGAAACGGCTTGCCCGGATTGGCCAGCGCGTGCTCGCGGAAGTCGAGGGCGCCGCCGCGGTGCGCCAGCCAGCGCATGATGACCTGGTTGCGGCCGATCACCTGCTGCCGGTAGATGCCCAGGTTCTGCCGCTTCTTGTGCGGGCCCTTGGTGACCACCAGCCCCCAGGTGATCAGCGGTGCGGCGTCGCCGGGCCAGCACTTCTGGATCGGCAGGCGCGCCAGGTCGACGTCGTTGCCTTCCCAGACGATCTCCTGGCAGGCCGGGCTCGACACCTTCTTCGGCGCCATGTCCCAGACCGACTTGACCAGCGTGAACAGCTTGCCGGCCTCGCGCAGGCCGCGCGGCGGCTCCGGTTCCTTCAGCGCCGACAGCACACGCCCGATGTCGCGCAGATCGGCCAGCGATTCCGCGCCCATGCCCAATGCGACCCTGCGTGGTGTGCCGAACAGATTGGCCAGCACCGGCATGTCGAAAATCGCCTCACCACCTGCCGTGGCGTTGCCCGCCGCCTTGTGCGTGGGCCGTTCGAACAGCACGGCGGGCCCTTCGGCACGCAGCAGGCGATCGCAGATCTCGGTCATTTCGAGGTCGGGCGACACCGGCGCCGCGATGCGCCGCAACTCGCCCTGTTGTTCGAGCTGACCGATGAAATCGCGCAAGTCTTTGTATTGCATCAGGAATTTGTGGTTTGGCGAGGGGCGCGGCAATGGCGCCGCGCTCGTCGGAGTGTCGATCTGAGTGAACTACGGTCCATATTGGACCGGTTCGGAAGAAAAATTTTGCGGCACAGCGTACCGGCAAATTGTAAGTTTTTTTGAAAGACAGGCGGACGAGCAGGGCGGGACATCCTAGGCCAGCACTACGATTGCGGCCAGCTGAGTGATTCCTGCACCCCACGATAGCGGGGTTTTGATATAACGAAAAGGAATTGTTTTAGATTCCTTAATTCTTGACTCGATATAAAACGGTTTTTACAATCGCGTCTGCTCAAAGGTGTGCTGCGTTGCAACAACGAACTTCTCGATCCTGTCAAGGGGTGTAACGCAGATCACCACGTTGGATCAACCAGAGCGGACCGCTACAAGGGAGGTCCCTCCGATCACCGCCGGCAACGACCGGCGCGTCTTGAGTCTTCGCAGCAGGGCAGGCTACCCCAAGAGCCTCCTCTGCTAATCGCTGGGCGCTTGGGGAGCGCCCACCAACAACAGATGCCGGTCGTCCCTGCAAGGCGGTGCGGTGTCCTTACTTGACTACGTTGCCAGAGCACGGTGATGCGTGGGCGAATGCCCTGCAGGACCGGGAGACGGCGGCGCATGGAGGTAAGCATGAGTGGTTGGAAAACCCTTCATCTTCCCGGTGTCGGGCGGGCGTTGCAGGTCCGCTTCAGGCAACCGGTTCCCGGTGTGCGGCGCGCCCTGCAGGTTCGTCTCGCGCATCCGGTGGCCGGCCGCGCACTGCGCGGCGGTCGTGCAACGTTGAAGTACGCGCTGAACAGCGCGGGTCTGATTGCGGTGGTGGCCGGCATTTCGCTGTCGGTCAGCCAGGAATGGCGCACCGCGCTGGCCGGCATGCTGGCCGGCGACGAAGCGCCTGCCATTCTGCTGGAGGCGGCGACCGCATCGGCGCCCGTCCATGCCAGCACGGCAGACGTGGCGGCGGCCAAGCTGCTGCCGGCGGTCAAGGTACCGGCGGCTGGCGCCACGGTGCCTGCCGTTGCGCCGGCCGGCCTGCCGAGCGTCTCGGGCGTTGGCGAATGGGCCAATGCAGGCCAGTCGAAGGTGCCGTCGGTCGCGCATCTGGCGGCCCGTATCCCGGCCCAGCGCGTGGCCCTGGACGCGCGCTACAGCAGCACGCTGGCCAATGCACGCGAACAGGCCGCGGTGGCCGAGTACATCGCGCGCAAGTACCGCGTGGCCGCGCAGGCGACCGCGCAACTGGTCAAGGCCGCCTATCTGACCGGCCGCGAGGTCGGCATCGATCCGCTGCTGATCCTGGGCGTGATCGCGATCGAGTCCAGCTTCAATCCGTACGCGGAGAGCGGCGTGGGCGCGCAGGGCCTGATGCAGGTCATGACCAAGGTCCACCAGGACAAGTACGAGCACGTCGGCGGCGTCGCGGCTGCACTGAATCCTTACGCCAACATCAAGATCGGTGCGCTGGTGCTGAAGGACTGCATCGCCCGCGCCGGCTCGATCGAAGGCGGCCTGAAATACTACGTCGGCGCGACGACGGCCACCGATGGCGGCTATGGCGCCAAGGTCCTGGCCGAGCGCGCGAAGCTGCGTCAGGTGCTGGGCATCCGCGGCAATGCACCGGCGGCGACGCCGGACGCGACCGAGTCGCTGCCGGGCCCGTCGTCGACCAAGACGCAGGCAGAGCATACGCCCGAGCCGCAGGACGGCATCGAGCTGGAGGCGGCGCAGGCGCCCCGCAAGGCCTGATTGCCGGATTGCGGCGCGGCTTTGTCCGCGTCCGCGCAGGGCCCGAAGAAAAGCGGCGCAGCCTGTTTGGCTGCGCCGCTTTCGTTTTGGCGGGCCGCGATGGCCGCCGCGATTGCGCTATCTCTATTTCCCGAACAGCTTGCCGAGCCGCCGCATTGCTTCCTCGATATGCGCCATCGACGTGGCGTACGAGATGCGAATGTACTCGCGCGCGGTATGCGGACCGAAGTCCAGACCGGGCACCAGCACCACGCCGGCATCGTGCAGCATCGCCTGCGTCAGCCGGTCCGAATCGCCGGCGGCCGGGTGCTGGACGCCGCGGCAGTCCGCATAGACATAGAACGCGCCATCGGGCCTGACCGGCACGCCAAAGCCCAGCGCCTCGAGCGCGGGCACGATGGCGTCGCGGCGGCGCTGGAATTCGGCCTTGCGCTCGTCGTAGATCGCCAGTGCCTCGGGCGTGAAGCAGGCCAGCGCGGCGTGCTGGGCTACCGCCGACGCGCAGATGAACAGGTTCTGCGCGACCTTCTCGAAGTCCACCACCAGCGCGTCCGGTACCACCAGCCAGCCCAGCCGCCAGCCCGTCATGTTGAAGTACTTGGAGAAGCTGTTCACCGTGACGACATTGTCGTCGAGCGACAGCGCCGACACCGGCGCGCCGTCGTACGACAGCCCCTGGTAGATCTCGTCGACGATCGCGAAGCCGCGGCGCTGCCGCACCTCGGCGAGGATGCGCGCCAGCTCGTCGGGCAGGATCGAGGTGCCGGTCGGGTTCGACGGCGAGGCCAGCAGCACGCCGCGGGTCGATTCGCCCCAGTGTTCGCGCACCTGATCGGCGGTCAGCTGGAAGCGCGCCTCCGGGCCGCTGGGAACCATCCTGGCGACGCCGTCGAATGCCGCGACGAAGTGACGGTTGCAGGGATAGCTCGGGTCCGGCATCAGCACCTCGGCGCCGATCTCGACCAGCACCGCGCAGGCGAGCAGCAGCGCGCCCGAGGCGCCGGCCGTGACGATGACCCGCCGGGCCGGGATATCGATCCCATAGGCGCTCTTGTAATAGCCGGCGATCGCCTCGCGCAGCGCATGGATGCCGAGCGCGCCGGTGTATTGCGTCACGCCGCGACGCATTGCCGCTTCCGCCGCCCGAACCACCGGCTCGGCCGCGGTGAAGTCGGGCTCGCCGATGCCCATGTGGATGATGTGGCGGCCGGCTCGTTCGAGCTCGGCGGCCTGCTTGGCCAGCTCCATCACGTGGAAGGCGCGGATATTGGCGAGGCGGGAGGCGGTGGCGAGGCGCTGTGGGTCCATGGCGGGAAACGGTGGAATCGGTGGAATCGGTGGAATCGGCGGGAAGGCGGTGCTTGAAAGAGGGCAGGCGAGGCGCGGGCCCAGCCGCAATCATCGCCGGAAATGAAAACACCCGCCTGGGCGGGTGTCGGTCCGGCGCATGCCGCGGGGCAGGGCGCCGGTCAGCGCCGGGCGGCGACCTCGGTGGCGCGCACCTGCGCGGCGACCTTGTCGAGCACGCCGTTGACGTACTTGTAGCCTTCGACGCCGCCAAAGGTCTTGGTCAGCTCGACGGCCTCGTTGATGACGACCTTGTACGGGATGTCGATGCAGTGCACCAGCTCGTAGCTGCCGATCAGCAGCGCGGCGCGCTCGACCGGGGACAGCTCGTCGACGGTGCGGTCCAGGAACGGCGAGAAGGCCGCGGTCAGCCGTTCTTCCTCGCGCACGGCGCCGTTGAGCAGCGCGTCGAAATGCTCGCGGTCGGCCTTGTTGAAGCCTTGCGCATCGTGCAGATGGGCCTGGATCGCGCCGATGTCGTTGCGGTTCAGCAGCCACTGGTACAGGCCCTGCAGCGCCAGTTCGCGCGAGCGGCGGCGCGCGCTCTTGGGCGGCGCCTTGGCGTCGGAGCGGCCGGACTTGGCGGCAGGCTTGCCGCCCTGTGCTGCATCACTCATCGTCGTCCTCGTCCTCGTCGTCCTGGCCGCGCAGCGAATCGAGCGCCGCCACCAGGTTCGCCATTTCCACCGCAGCACGGGCGCAGTCGCGGCCCTTCTCGCGGGTGCGGGCATGGGCCTGGGCGTCGGTATCGACGGTCAGGATGCCGTTGGCGATCGGCAGGTTGAAGTCCAGGCCGACGCGCGTGATGCCCGCGCCCGACTCGTTCGAAACCAGTTCGAAGTGGTAGGTTTCGCCCCGCACCACGGCGCCCAGCGCGATCAGCGCGTCGAACTGGCCGCTCTCGGCCATCTTCTGCAGCGCCAGCGGGACTTCGAGTGCGCCGGGCACCGTCACCACCAGCGTGTCTTCGCCTTCGATGCCCAGCTTTTCCAGCTCGGCCAGGCAGGCTTCACGCAGTTCGTCGCAGACCGGCTCGTTGAAACGCGCCTGCACGATGCCGATGCGCAGGCCTTCGCCGTCGAGGTTGCTCGGGTAGAAACCGTGATCCATATCGTTCTCCAGGGTTCGGTGGGCAGCCGTGCCCGGGATGGGCCGGCCGCTGGTGTTGGGGGGGCGCTCAGTCGTCGTCGCCGTTCATCGGCTGGTAGCCAGTCACTTCGAGATCGTAGCCGGTCATGCTGGGCATCTTGCGCGGCGAGGCCAGCACGCGCATCTTGCCGACGCCCACGTCGCGCAGGATCTGCGCGCCGATGCCGTAGGTGCGCAGGTCCGGCTTGCGCGGGGCGCGCGTCTGGGGCTCGTCCAGCGCGCTGAATTGCGCGAACAGCCGCTCGGCGCTGTCGCCGCAGTTCAGCAGCACCATCACGCCGCTGTCGGCCGCGCCGATCGCCTCGAGCGAGGCCGGCACGGTCCACGAGTGGGTGGTGCGGGAGACTTCGAGCAGGTCCAGCACCGACAGCGGCTCGTGCACGCGCACCAGCGTTTCGCGGTCGGGCTGCGGTTCGCCCTTGATCAGCGCCAGATGGGCGTGGCCGCTGGGCTTGTCGCGGTAGGCGATGCTGCGGAAGGTGCCGTACGGCGTCTGCATGGTGCGCTCGCCGACGCGGTCGACGATGCATTCGGTGCGGCTGCGGTAGTGGATCAGGTCGGCGATGGTGCCGATCTTCAGGCCGTGCAGCTCGGCGAATTCGATCAGGTCCGGCAGCCGCGCCATGGTGCCGTCGTCCTTCATGATTTCGCAGATCACCGCGGCCGGGGTCACGCCGGCCAGCGCGGCCAGGTCGCAGCCCGCCTCGGTATGGCCGGCGCGCATCAGCACGCCGCCGGGCTGGGCGGTCAGCGGGAAGATGTGACCGGGCTGGACCAGATCGCTGGGCCTGGCGTCGCGCGCGACGGCGGCCTGCACGGTGCGGGCGCGGTCGGCCGCCGAAATGCCGGTGGTCACGCCTTCGGCCGCCTCGATCGACACCGTGAAGGCGGTGCCGTGCGGGGTGCCGTTGCGGCTGACCATCGGATGCAGTTCCAGCTGGCGGCAGCGCTCGGGCGTCAGCGTCAGGCAGATCAGGCCGCGGCCGTACTTGGCCATGAAGTTGATCGCCTCGGGCGTGACGAAGTCGGCCGCCAGCACCAGATCCCCCTCGTTCTCGCGGTCTTCCTCGTCGACCAGGATAACCATGCGGCCGGCACGGATCTCGGCAATGATGTCTTCGGTTGGGGCGATCGTCATGAGGTAGGCAAAGGAAAGTCTGGCGGGGGCGGCCCCGGGCGGTGCCCGTGAGGCGACTGCGGCGCGCCGGGGCGGCGCGCGGTTTAACCCGGCATTGTACGCGATGCGAGCCGGGGGCAAGGGGCCCGGCGCCGGGCCTGGGCCTCGGCAGCCGGGCCGGCCTGCGCGGCCGGTGCCGGCCGTCAGAGGCGTTCGCCTGCCTTGCCCTCGGCGCTCAGCATCCGCTCGACATAGCGGGCGATCAGGTCGATCTCCAGATTGACCTTCGCGCCTGGGCGCAGGTCCTGCAGCGTGGTCACCTCGATCGTGTGGGGGATCAGGTTGATCGAGAATTCGCAGCCGTCGGGCTGGTCGGCCACGCGGTTGACCGTCAGCGAGACGCCGTTGACCACCACCGAGCCCTTGTAGGCCAGATAGCGCGCCAGCTCGCGCGGCGCCTTGACGCGCAGCTCGTGCGATTCGCCGACCGGCGCGAAATGGGTGACCTCGCCCAGGCCGTCGACATGGCCGGACACCAGGTGGCCGCCAAGCCGGTCGGCCAGCCGCAGCGCCTTTTCCAGATTGACGCGGCCAGGCTGCGCGAGGCCGGTGGTCTTGTCCAGCGATTCGCGCGAGACCTCGACGTCGAACCGGCCGGGCTGCATCGCCACCACGGTCATGCAGGCGCCCTGGATGGCGATGCTGTCGCCGATCTGCACGTCGGACAGGTCGAGCCCGCCCGCGTCGATCTGCAGCCGTACGCCGGCGTCGTTGGAGTTCTGGTCGCCCAGCGGCGTCACGGAGTCGATGCGGCCGACGGCCGCCACAATGCCAGTAAACATGGTCTGGTCAGCAGGGAGAGAGAAGGGGAAAGCGAAAGGGGGAAGCGAAAGCGGCATGCTGGCAGCCCGAAGAATGACGTGCCGCTCAGCTCGCCGGATGGCGGCGCGCGATCAGCCGCAGGTCGTCGCCGATCTGCCGCACGTCGTGCCAGCGGAAGGCCGGCGCGTCCTGCAGCCGGGCCAGCGGCGGCAGGTTGAACATGCCCTGGGCGTCGCCGAGCAGCCGGGGCGCCAGATAGATCAGCAATTCGTCGGCGCAGCCCTCGCGGATCAGCGACCCGTTGAGCTTGAAGCCGGCCTCGACATGCAGCTCGTTGATGCCGCGCCGGCCCAGTTCCTCCAGCATGCGGCGCAGCTCGACCTTGCCGTGCGCGTTGGGCAGCACCACCACTTCGGCGCCGCGTGCCTCCAGCGCGCTGCGGCGCGCGCGGTCGTCGATCGCACAGAACACCAGTACGGGTTTGGCGAAATCCCCGGTGTCCGGCGCCAGCATGCGGGCGTCCAGTGGCACCTCCAGGCGCGAGTCGATCAGCACGCGCTGCGGCTGGCGCGGCGTGTCGATGGCGCGCACGGTCAGTTGCGGGTCGTCGTCGCGCACCGTGCCGATGCCGGTCAGGATCGCGCAGGCGCGGGCACGCCAGGCATGGCCATCGTCGCGCGCGGCCTGCCCGGTGATCCACTGGCTGGTGCCGTCGTGCAGCGCGGTGCCGCCATCGAGCGAGGCGGCGACCTTGACGCGGACCCACGGCAGCCCTCGCGTCATGCGCGAGACGAAGCCGATATTCAGATCGCGCGCTTCCTTCTCCAGCAGGCCGCAGCGCACGTCGATGCCGGCATCGCGCAGCCGCTGCAGGCCGCGTCCCGATACCGTGGGATTCGGATCTTCCATCGCCGCGACCACGCGCTTGACGCCGGCGCGCACCAGCGCGTCGGCGCACGGCGGTGTCCGGCCGAAATGGCTGCATGGCTCGAGCGTGACGTAGGCGGTCGCCCCGGCAGCATCGATGCCGCGCGCGGCGGCGTTTTTCAGCGCCTGGATCTCCGCATGGTCCTGGCCCGCGGGCTGCGTATAGCCTTCGCCGATCACCTTGCCGCCCTTGGTCAGCACACAGCCCACGCGCGGATTCGGCGTGGTGATGAACATGCCGCGGGCGGCGAGCGCGAGGGCCTGCTGCATGGCGGCGTGATCGGTTTCGGAGAACATGAGTGGGCGGTTTCCTGCCGGTTGTCTTGACGGGGTGACTGGCGCGATGGGCTGGCGCGATGGGCTGGCGTATTGGGTTGGCGTATTGCTCTGGCGTAGTTGGCTGGCGTGGTCGGATCCGGCATGCCGGGCCGCGCTTCGGGGCCGGCGTGGCTCAGGGCCCGGCGTCGGTCCGGCTGTCGCAGTCGGTGTCCTGCCCGGGCGTACAGATGCGCAGGCGGCCCAGCGCGCCGAGCCTGACCTGACGCTGCGCGTGGCCGCAGCGCAGGGTAAAGGTGGCGGCATAGAAGCCGCCACGTTCCGACCGAGAGTATCCCACAGGAGCCAGCCGCAGCGCGTGGCTGCCGTCCGTGGCGCGCAGCGCGACGCGCAGGCAGCCGGCGCCGAGGGTCACCACGGACAGCGCGGGGGCCTCGCCGATCTCGTTGGCCTCATTGGGCTCATTGGGCTCATTGGGCTCATTGGCCTCTCCGGCGACGATGCGCCAGCCGCGCGAGAAGTCGGGGAAGCCTTGACGCGGCGACAGCAGGACGTTGCCGCGCCTGGCCAGCGCGAATGCGCGCGCCGTCTCGATCGAGGCCGCCAGCAGGTCGGCGGCGACGCGGACCTGCTGGCGCTCCAGCGCATCGCGATACGACGGATAGCTGGCGGCGGCCAGCATTGCCGTGATGGCAAGCGCGGCCAGCGATTCGATCAGCGTGGCCCCCGTATTGCCTGCGCCGTGCCGCCGGCGATCGCCGCGCCGCGCGCTCAGCACCCTGCGGGCCATGGTACGGGGCCCGCCATGTCCGCCGATTCGATCAGCCACTCCCCGCCGCTGCGCAGGATCAGCGTGCCGCAGGCGGGGTCCGGCCATTGGGGCGCGGCATGCAGTTCGATGCAACGGTCGAGGCCGGCATCGGTGCAGGGCAGCGCCGCGAGACGGTATTGCGGTCGCGCCGGCGGCGCCGGCAGCCACTGTGGCCAGGTTCCGGCCGGCCGGCGCCCGCCGTCGTCGGCGAAGCTGCCGCGGGCCATCGCGTGGCGCTGCAGCTCGAGCATCGCCGCGATCATCGCGGTGCGCGCCTGCACGCGCCAGCTGCGCTGCAGGTGCCGATGCCAGCTGGCGGCCGCGAGGCCGGCAACGATGGCAGCGATGGTGATCGCCACCAACAGCTCGATCAGTGTGAAGGCGGCGGGGCGGGGCACGATCATGGCGGATATGGCGGCACGAGTTCGCGCCAGCCCAGGCGCCGGATGCCGGCGGGTCCCGGCTGGCTTGCGGCGCCGTCGCGTGCAGACGGATCGATCCATTCGGTTTGCAGCACGACACGGGCGGCAGGATCGCGTCCCTGGCCCAGTGCGGTGATGCGGTAGCGCTGCGCGTGCACGCCGGCGGGCGCCGATGCGCCGGTGTCCTTTTGCGGCAGCCGTTCGATCAGATAGCGCGGCACCGTGGTCGCGCCGGCCATCTCCGCAGGGATGACGGGCAGCGTCGCGCCGGTCGCCGATCCGATCGGGATGCCGATGTCGTCGGCAGGCGGGCCCACCCCCATCCAGGCCCGCCACGGCGGCGGCTGCCCCACGGCGGCGCTGCACAAGCCGCGCTGCGCCTGCGTGCCGCAACGACCGGGCGCAGGCCAGGCCGCGAAGCGATGGCCAGGCAAGGCCGATGCCGCGCTGGCCGCGGCGCTGGCCGTCACCTTCGTGTTGCCGCGCAGATCGTGCTCGCCATCGGTCAGTGCAAGCTCGGCGTTGCGCAACGCAATCTCGCGTTCGAGCCGCTGGCCGATCGCCTGATGTCCTGCCAGCAGCAGCACGAACAGCGCCCCGGCCAGGGCCAGCGTCAGCGTCGACATCACGACCACGGAAATCAGCGTGATGGCGCCGCGTTCAGCTTGCCGAGACCTCGCCTCGTCCTTGGCTTTCAACATGGCGACCCCGCGCAGAACGGCGCATTGCGCAGCCATACCGTGGTGGCGAAGACCCGCCTCGATGCGTTGGGCCGGGAGCGCGGCCGGAACACGATATCGTCGCCCTGCTCACCGGCCATGCGCGCGGGCAGCAGAGGCAGCATCGGCCGCGGCGCAGCAGCCGTGCCGGCACCGGTGCGCAGCACCAGCGCGATCTGCACGGCCAACACGCTGCACCACGCACCGGGTCCGGCCACGGCGAGCTCGCTGGCGCGCAGGAAGGCGTCGACGCGGCCATCGCCATCGCGGTCGATGCCATAGCGCAGCTGCAGGGTCTCGACGCCGCGGGCCAGCGCCCCTGTGCTCCAGGTCCTGCCAGCGCTGCCGCCACCGTTGCCTCCATCGCCGCGCCCCGGGTAGCGGCACAGCAACTGCGGCTCGCCGTCGGCACCGTCGGCGACGTACAGCAGATTGGCGGTCAGATAGTCCGCCGCTGGCGGCGCCGATGCCGGCCTGGTTTCAACAGGGGCGGCCGCGATGGGGACGGGGTATCCGCTGCAGTCGGTCAGATAGCGGTCCGGCAGCGCCGGATCGCCGGCCGGATGATCGCCGCCGAAGCGGATCAGCAGCGCATCGCTGCCGGCGACGCCGGGTTTGTCGCAAGCGAGCGTGCCGCCGAGCCTCGGTTGGCCGCAGTCGTCGCGGCCGCTCAGCGGCGGAGGCAGGGCAGTGGTCGGATCCGGATGCCAGCCCGCGTGGCGCAGCAGCGCGGCAATCGCGTCGAGCAGGGCGGCGCCGCGCTGTTCGAGCTCGCGCTGCTCGGCCGCGATTGCGTAGGCGGAACGCACCGTCAGGAAGACCGTCACCGCAGCGCCGGTCGCCAGCGTGCCGAGCAGCAGGCCGACCATCACGTCGACCAGCGACGATCCGGCGGGCATACGCGCACGCCGTGGCATCGCCCTGCCGCGGCCCGCGGCCGACGAGGACGTGGGCCCGCCGAGCACGATCGCACTCATGGCCGCAGCCGCAGCGCGATCGCGCGCAACGCGGTCCGGGAAGGGGCGACGCCTGCCTCGCTGCGCGAGCCTGGCGATGAAGCCAGGGGGCCGACCACGACGACGCGCTGGCCGGCCGGACAGTCGGACTGCGCCGCGTCGGCCGGTACCGATGCGCACCAGCGTGGCGCCGGCAGGCCGCCGGCTTGCGAGACTGCCGGAAGCCTGGCGGGATCGGGCAGCGCATCCGGCCCCGCCAGCCCGGCGAGTTCCGCGCCCTCGCCGGCGAGCCGCAGCGCCTGGCCGATCAGCAAGGGATCACGCCACCATTGCAGCGCGGCCGGGCCGAGCCGGGCCAGCGGCAGCAGGCCGATGCCCAGCACCGCCAGTGCGATCAAGGATTCGATCAGCAGGTAGCCGCGGCGCCGCACGCGCCCGCCAGCAGATCGGTAGAGAAAGGAAGGGGAAGCCGCCGAAGGGATCGCAACCATCGCTCTGGTCCTGTGCGTGACAAGCGGGGACCAGAGTAATCGTCAGCGGGCGGAGATCCGGTGTCGAATCGTGGAGGATTCGACAAGGTTTGCAACAGCGGCAAGGGTGGCCGCAACGGCGGCGGCAACGACCACGAGCAAGGCCGCTGCGCCCCTCGGCGCCACCTCAGCGCTTGCCGTTGGGCGAGCTGACCTCGGCCAGCACGTCGGAGAACTCGGACACGTCCTCGAAGCTGCGATAGACCGAAGCGAATCGGATATAGGCGATCTTGTCGAGCTTGCGCAGTTCGCGCATCACCAGTTCGCCGACCTGGCTGCTCGGGATTTCCTTCTGTCCCAGCGCCAGCAGCTTTTCCTCGATGCGCGCGATCGCCTCGTCGATGGCCTCGGCCGACACCGGCCGCTTGCGCAGCGCGAGCCGCATCGAATCCTTCAGCTTGCTGCGCGCGTAATCGACGCGGCTGCCGTTCTTCTTGACGATGGCAGGGAAGAACAGCTCGATCCGCTCATAGGTGGTGAAGCGCCGGTCGCAGGCCTCGCAACGGCGGCGCCGGCGCACGGTGTCGCCTTCCTCGGACATGCGGGTGTCGAGCACCTGGGTATTGGAGTGACCGCAGAAGGGACATTTCATCGGACCACCTGGAGGCGGAGGTTGAGCGGCCGCGCGCCGCCGGCAATCGGCGGCGCGCGGCGACGGCCGATCAGCCGTAGACCGGGAAGCGCTTGGTCAGCGCCGCGACCTGCTCGCGCACGCGCGCAATGTTGGCGGCGTCGTGCGGGTTGTCCAGCACGTCGGCGATCAGGTTGGCGACCTGGCGCGCTTCCTCTTCCTTGAAGCCGCGCGTGGTCATCGCCGGCGAGCCCAGGCGGATGCCCGAGGTCACGAACGGCTTTTCCGGATCGTTCGGGATCGCGTTCTTGTTGACCGTGATATGGGCGTCGCCGAGGATCTTCTCGGCTTCCTTGCCGGTGATCTGCTTGGCGCGCAGGTCGACCAGCATCACGTGGCTCTCGGTGCGGCCCGAGACGATGCGCAGGCCGCGCGCGATCAGCGTGTCGGCCAGCGCCTGGGCGTTCTTGACGACCTGCTGCTGATAGGCCTTGAACTCCGGCGACAGCGCTTCCTTGAACGCGACCGCCTTGCCGGCGATCACGTGCATCAGCGGGCCGCCCTGGATGCCGGGGAAGATCGCCGAGTTGATGGCCTTCTCATGTTCGGCCTTCATCAGGATCACGCCGCCGCGCGGGCCGCGCAGACTCTTGTGCGTGGTGGTGGTGACGAAGTCGGCGTGCGGCACCGGGTTCGGGTAGACGCCCGCGGCGATCAGGCCCGCGTAGTGCGCCATGTCGACCATGAAATAGGCGCCGACCGACCTGGCCACCGCGGCGATGCGCTCGAAGTCGATGCGCAGCGAGAAGGCCGACGCGCCGGCGATGATCAGCTTCGGCTTCTTTTCCTGGGCCAGCTTTTCCAGCGCGCCGTAGTCGATGTCCTCGTCGGCGTTCAGGCCGTAGCTGACCACGTTGAACCACTTGCCGCTCATGTTCAGCGCCATGCCGTGGGTCAGGTGGCCGCCTTCGGCCAGGCTCATGCCCATGATCGTGTCGCCCGGCTTGAGCACGGCGAAGAACACGCCCTGGTTGGCCTGCGAGCCCGAATTCGGCTGCACGTTGGCGGCCTCGGCGCCGAACAGCTGCTTGACGCGATCGATCGCCAGCTGCTCGACGACGTCGACATATTCGCAGCCGCCGTAATAGCGCTTGCCGGGATAGCCCTCGGCGTACTTGTTGGTCAACTGCGACCCCTGGGCGGCCATCACGGCCGGCGAGGTGTAGTTCTCGGAGGCGATCAGCTCGATATGGTCTTCCTGGCGCTGATTTTCCTGCTGGATGGCGGACCAGAGTTCGGGATCGATCTGGTCGATCGTGTAGCGGCTGCGTTCGAACATGGCGAAAACTCGTCTGTAGAAGGATCGGTGAAAACCGTGCAATGACGGCGGATGACCGAAGGATACGGGAACGGAACGACGGTAGGGCGCGCGGGGAAGACGCATGCGAACCGCGTCGCCGGCCTGGGCGCGGGGCCCGGAGCTGGCGGCGCAGGGCGCACCCTGCTTCCCATTCGCTGGCCCAGGCGAGCGGCAGGCGCGGCGGCCATCGCAAGGGCCGGGGCCGGGCATCGTGCCTGGCATCGGACCGCTTCCGGTGGCGTGGCGCCAGAGATCTTGCGCTTCCTCGTGGTAGTACCCACTGACTTCGCCAGTCGCGCAAGGTGGAATGGTTGGCCGGAGTTTACGCGAGGCCCCGGCTCGCCGCAAGCCGGCCGGGCGGCCTGTGGCGGGGCCCGGCGGGCTGGAAGGGGGGCGCTCGTCTGTAGGACGCCCCGGCGTTGCGTTGTCGGACGCCGTGTGACACCGAAGCCGCGCCCGCGTCCGTTACAATCGCGGCCATGACGAATTTCGTATGGCCCCTGCGCGTCTACTGGGAAGATACCGACGCCGGCGGGGTGGTGTTCTACGCCAACTACCTCAAGTTTTTCGAACGCGCGCGCACCGAATGGCTGCGCGCGCTCGGCATCGAGCAGCAGGCCCTCGCCGACGAATCCGGCGTGGTCTTTGTCGTGCGCAGCACGGCGGTGGAATACAATGCGCCCGCCCGGCTGGACGATCTGCTGGAGATCCGCACCCGTATTGAACGGGTCGGGCCGGCCTCGGTCCAATTCGCCCAGGAAGCGTGGCGCGGGCCGCTGATGCTGGCCGCGGGCACGATCCGGGTGGGATGCGTGGACCGCGACAGCTTCCGCCCGGCCCCGATTCCCGCACCAGTCCTCGCAACCATCAAGACCGCTCGATGAATCCCGTGACCGTCACGCAAGACATGTCGATCCTTACGCTGGTGATGCACGCCAGCTTCCTGGCGCAGGCCGTGATGGCCTTGCTGGTCGTCATGTCGTTGTTTTCCTGGACCTATATTTTCCGCAAGCACATGGCGCTGCGCGCCGCGCGCACCCAGACCGAAGGCTTCGAGCGCGATTTCTGGGCGGGCGGCGATCTGCAGGCGCTGTATCACAGCGCGGCCAACAACCGGCACAGCACCGGCGCGCTCGAGCGGATCTTCGAGTCCGGCATGGGCGAATACCTGAAGGCGCGCGAGCGCAGCAACGATGCCGGCGCGCTGCTCGACGCGGCCCGCCGCGCGATGCGTGCGGCCTACCAGCGCGAGATGGACGTGCTCGAATCCCACCTGCCGTTCCTGGCCTCGGTCGGCTCGGTCAGCCCGTACATCGGCCTGTTCGGCACGGTCTGGGGGATCATGAACGCGTTCCGCGGCCTGTCCAACGTCCAGCAGGCCACGCTGGCCTCGGTCGCACCGGGCATCGCCGAAGCGCTGGTGGCCACCGCGATCGGCCTGTTCGCGGCGATCCCCGCGGTGATCGCGTACAACCGCTACGCGACCGAGATCGACCGGCTGGCGATCCGCTTCGAGAGCTTCATGGAAGAATTCCTCAACATCCTGCAGCGGCAGACCCGCTGAAGGCCAGGCCAAGGAGAAGCGCAGCATGGCAGCCATTCAGCGCCGCGGCGGCTCGCGCCGCCGGGCCAGCGCCGACATCAACGTCGTGCCGTATATCGACGTGATGCTGGTTCTGCTCGTCATCTTCATGGTGGCGGCGCCGATCGTCAGCCCCGCCGTGGTGGACCTGCCGACCGTGGCCGACGCCACGCCGCAGCAGAAGACCCCGCCGATCGTCGTCACCGTGCACGAGGACGGCACGCTGACCGCGCGCGGCAAGAATCCCGAGGGCGGATCGTTCGAGCGCAAGCTCGACACCCAGGGCCTGCTGGACTTCGTGCACCAGCGCCAGAACGAGAACCCGGACCAGCCGGTGGTGATCGCCGCCGCCCGTGCGGTCAAGTACGAGGCGGTGCTCGACGTGATGTCCGAACTGAAGGCCGATGGCGTCAAGCGCGTCGGCCTGATGGTCAAGTCCAAGTAACCGCTGGATGACGACCGGATGTCGCCCGGAACCCTGCCGTTAGCCTTTCCGATGAAGACCGCCGACTCCTATCCGTATCAGCCGGTCAAGGAACGCGGCACGCTGCGCTCCTTCCTGCTGGCGCTCTTCATGCATCTGCTGCTGGGCATCGTGCTGTACTACGGTGTCAACTGGCAGATCAGCACCCCGGCCGGCGTCGAAGCCGAGCTGTGGGAGGAAGTCCCCGATACTCCGGCTCCCGAGCCGGCTCCGCGGCCCCAGCCCCAGCCGACCCCGGCGCCGCCGGCGCCCGTGGCGCAGCCCAGGCCCGAAGAGGACGCCGACATCGCGCTCGAGCGCCAGAAGCGCCGCGAGGCCGAGGCGCGCGAGGCCGCACGCAAGCAGGCCGAGCTGAAGGCGCGCCAGGAGCGCGAGGAACGCGAGGCGGCCGAGCGCCGCGAGGCGCAGCGCAAGGAAGAACAACGCAAGGAAGCCCTGCGCAAGGAAGAGCAGCGCAAGGAAGAGCAGCGCAAGGAAGAGCAGCGGAAAGAGGCGCAGCGCAAGGAAGACCAGAAGCGCGCCGACGAGCAGAAGCGCAAGGAACAGGCCGAGCGCGAACGCAAGGAAGAGCAGGCGAAGAAGGCCAAGGCGGATGCCGAGGCCAAGGCCAAGGCCAAGGCCGACGCGGAGGCGAAGGCCAGGCGCGAGGCCGCCGCCAACGCGCAGCGCCAGGCCGAACTGGCCCGCCTGAAGGCGCTCGCTGGCGGCAGCGGCTCCGGCGGCGGCACCTCGGACAACGCCGGCTCGGGCGGCCGCGCCTCGCCGGGCTATGCCGACAAGGTACGCCGCCGGGTCAAGCCGAACATCGTGTTCACCGAGGACGTGCAGGGCAACCCGACCGCCGTGGTGTCGGTGTCGCTGGCGCCGGACGGTTCGCTGCTGTCGGCCCGCCTGTCCAAGTCCAGCGGCAATTCGGCCTGGGACAACGCCGTGCTGCGCGCGGTCGAGCGTTCCGACCCGCTGCCGCGCGACGACAACGGCAAGGCACCGTCCAGCTTCACGATCACCTTCCGGCCCAAGGACTGAGCCGGGGAAGCGGGGAAGCGTATGATTTGCAACATAGTGCAACCGGGATCGCTGGCCGCGGGGCGGCTGGCTACCATCGACGGTTGCCTGGCGCGGCCCGGCGGCGCCTCGCTCCGCGCGCCGTTGCCGACGCGTCCGATCATCGATTGACGATCTCGATATAGATAGAGGAGCAGCATGCGATCGCTATTGACCCCGCTTTGGGCCCCGCTTTTGGCTCATTTGGCCCGTCCGGCCCATGGGGGCTTCGCCTATCGGGCGGCCGACGCCCGCCAACGCACCCCGGCGACCTCGCCCGCCAGCCGGCGCACCGCCCGTTCGGCCGTGCTGGCCTGGATCACGATGGCGCTGGCCATGATGCTGACGATGGGCACCGCCCACGCCCAGCTGAACGTCGAAATCTCCGGCGTCGGCTCCAGCCAGTTCCCGATCGCCGTCGCCAACTTCCAGAATGAAGGCGCGGCGCCGACCAACCTGACGGCGATCATCCGCGCCGACCTGCAGCGCAGCGGCCGCTTCCGCAACGTCGACGTGGCCGGCGCGACCGTGCCCGAGACCGCCAACGTCGACCTGGCCGGCTGGAAGACCCGCGGCGCCGACGCCTTCGTGGCCGGCAGCGTCACGCCGGCCGGCGGCGGCCGCTACGAGGTCCGCTTCCGCCTGTACGACACCGTCAAGGGCGCCAGCCTGGGCGGCCTGGCCTTTACCGTCGGCCAGGACCAGCTGCGCGTGACCGCGCACAAGATTGCCGACTATATCTACGAGAAGCTGCTGGGCGAGCGCGGCGTGTTCGCGACCCGTCTGTCCTACGTCTCGCGCGTCGGCAACCGCTTCCAGCTGCTGATCTCGGACTCCGACGGCCAGAATTCGCGCGTCGCGCTGACCAGCAACGAGCCGATCATCTCGCCGTCGTGGTCGCCGGATGGCGCCAAGGTGGCCTACGTCTCGTTCGAGGCGAAGAAGCCGGTCGTCTATGTCCATGACCTGGCCACGGGCCGCCGCACGCTGGTGTCGAACCAGAAGGGCAACAACAGCGCGCCGGCATGGTCGCCGGATGGCCGCCATCTGGCGCTGGCGCTGTCGCGCGACGGCAATACGCAGATCTATCAGGTCAACGCCGACGGTTCGGGGCTGCGCCGCCTGAGCCGCAGCAGCGCGATCGATACCGAGCCGCAGTATTCGCCGGACGGCCGCCATATCTACTTCACCAGCGACCGCGGCGGCGCGCCGCAGATCTACCGCATGCCGGCCGCCGGCGAGGAGTCGGGCGCGGCGCAGCGCGTGACCTTCAAGGGCAACTACAACGTCAGCCCGCGGGTTTCGCCGGACGGCAAGCAACTGGCGTACATTAGCCGCGGCGGTGGCTTCAAGCTGCAGCTGATGGACCTGGGCAGCGGCGATGTCACCGCGCTGACCGATACGGCCAACGACGAGGCGCCCAGCTTCGCGGCCAACGGCAAGTACATTCTCTACGCCACTCGCGTCGGCGGTCGCGCGGTGCTGGCGGCGGTGTCGACCGATGGACGTACCAAGCAGGTTTTGTCGCTCCAGTCCGGCGAGGTTCGCGAGCCGTCCTGGGGACCCTTCATGCAATAACAGAAACAGGAGCCTCCTACCATGTCCAACATGATGACCAAGTCTCTCGCCATCGCCGTTCTGCTGACCCTCGGCGCCTGCTCGTCGGGCGTCAAGCTCGACGACTCAGCCAAGGCCGGCGCCGGCACCGGCGGCGCCGCGACCACCGACCCGCGCGCCGTCGCGCCGGTCGATGTCTCGCGCGATCCGCTGAACGACCCGAACAGCCCGCTGGCCCGCCGCAGCGTCTACTTCGACTTCGACAGCTACAGCGTCAAGCCGGAATACCAGGGCATGCTGAACGAGCACGCCAAGTACCTGCAGGGCAACCGCAGCCGCCGCATCCTGATCCAGGGCAACACCGACGAGCGCGGTACCAGCGAGTACAACCTGGCGCTGGGCCAGAAGCGTGCCGAGGCGGTGCGCCGTTCGCTGGCGACGATGGGCGTGCCCGAGAGCCAGATGGAAGCGGTCAGCCTGGGCAAGGAAAAGCCCAAGGCGCTGGGCCATGACGAAGCGTCGTGGGCCGAGAACCGCCGCGCCGATATCGTCTATTGATTCGCGTCCATTGATACCCTCTGGGTTCGTTTCGATCCGTTGATCCCGCGCTGAAGAAAGTCGATCCATGAAAGCACGCGTCTCTACCTTGTCGTGGCTAGTCGCCGCAGTTTGTGCCGGCCTGTTGCCGGTCGCCCAGGCGCAGGCCGGTGTCTTCGACGATGACGAGGCGCGTCGCGCCATCATCACGCTGCGAGAGCAGTTCAATGGCTTCCAGGCCACTGCCTCGCAGCGGATCGACCAGAACAGCCGCGCCCAGATCGATATCCAGAACCAGCTCGAAGGGCTGCGCCAGGAAGTGGCGCGCCTGCGGGGCCAGAACGAGGTGCTGCAGAACGAGGTAGCGAATCTGCAGCGCCAGCAGAAGGACTACTACGCGGACCTGGACGCGCGGCTCAAGAAGTTCGAGCCGCAGCAGGTCACCGTGGAAGGCCAGCAGGGGATGGCCCAGCCGGGCGAGAAGACCGAGTACGACGCCGCGCTCAAGCAGTTCCAGACCGGGGACTTCAAGGGCGCCGGCGCCAACTTCTCGGCCTTCATCAAGAAGTATCCGCAGAGCCCGTACCTGCCGCTGGCTCAGTACTGGCTGGGCAATTCGCTGTACGCCCAGCGCGACTACCGCGGCTCGATCACGGTGCTGCAGAACATGGTGCAGGCGAATCCGACGCACCCCAAGGTGCCCGACGCGATGATCGCGATCGCCAACAACCAGCTGGAGTCGAACCAGAAGGTGGCGGCGCGCAAGACGCTGGAGCAGGTGGTGGCCAAGTACCCCGGTACCGAAGGCGCCCAGGCGGCCAGCAACCGGTTGAAGACGCTGAAGTAGATCGCGCCCGACGTAGCGCGACTGCCCGGCGGCGACGCCGGCGTCCGAAGTGCCAAGGCCCGCGCGAGCGGGCCTTTTTTCGTGGTCGCGCTACAATAACGGGTTACCCGATTTACTGCGAGGGCCGGTAGTCCTTCGCGCGCTACCCCGGCACACGCCCCCAAAGATGACCCAACGCGCAATCGTCCTGCTTTCCGGCGGTCTGGACTCCGCCACCGTGCTCGCCATGGCCAAGGCCCAGGGCTTCGAGACCTACGCGCTGTCGATGCGCTACGGCCAGCGGCATTCGTCGGAACTGGAGGCGGCCAAGCGGGTCGCCGCGGCGCTCGGCGCCAGGCGGCACGAGATCGTCGACCTGGACCTGCGCCGCTTCGGCGGCTCGGCGCTGACCGACGACGCGCTGGAGGTGCCGACCGACGGCGCGGCAGGCGGTATCCCGGTGACCTACGTGCCGGCGCGCAACACGATCATGCTGTCGCTGGCGCTCGGCTGGGCCGAGGCGATCGGCGGCCGCGACCTGTTCTTCGGCGCCAATGCGGTCGACTACTCGGGCTACCCCGATTGCCGTCCGGAATACGTGCAGGCCTACGAGGCGCTGGCGAATCTCGCCACCAAGGCCGGTGTCGAGGGTGAACGCATCCGCGTCCACGCGCCGATCATCGACATGACCAAGGCCGAGATCATCCAGGCCGGTGTCCGGCTCGGCGTCGACTACGGCATGACGGTGTCGTGCTACCAGGCCGACGAGCAGGGCCGTGCCTGCGGCGTCTGCGATTCCTGCCGGATCCGCCGTGCGGGATTCGAGGCCGCGGGCGTGCCCGACCCGACCCGATACCAGAACGCCGCGGCATCCTGACCGCAACCTGCAGCGTCGCGGTTCGCTCCGCTTGCTCCTTATCGTCCTGCCACCGGCAACCCCCGCCATGCCTGAAATCGACGTCCCCGCGCTCACGCGCACCGTGCTGGCCTGCACCTTTGCCCTGACCTTCCTGTTCGGGGCGGTCCTGCAGCGCACGCACTTCTGCACCATGGGCGCTGTCTCCGACATCGTCAACATGGGCGACTGGACCCGCATGCGCATGTGGGTGCTGGCGATCGGCGTCGCGATGATCGGCACCGGTGTGCTGGCGTGGTCCGGACAGATCGATCCGGCGCGGACCATCTACGCGGCCGACAAGCTGACCTGGCTGTCGGCGCTGGTCGGCGGGCTGCTGTTCGGCTTCGGCATGGTGCTGGCCTCGGGGTGCGGCAGCAAGACGCTGGTGCGGATCGGCGCCGGCAACCTGAAGTCGCTGGTGGTATTCGTGTTCCTGGGCCTGTCGGCGTATATGACGCTGCGCGGGCTGTTCGGCGTGATTCGTGTCAATACCGTCGACGCGGTGGCGATGCAGCTGCCGACCTCGCAGGACCTGCCGTCGCTGCTGGCGCAGACCGGCCTGTCGCGCGGCACGCTGCAGCTGGTGCTGGGCCTGCTGCTCGGCGGCGTGCTGTCGCTGTGGGCGCTGGCCGGCAAGGGCTTCCGCACGTTCGACAACCTGCTCGGCGGCATCGCGGTCGGCCTGATCATCGTCGCGATGTGGTACGTGTCCGGCCATCTCGGCTTCGTGCCGGAAGATCCCGATACGCTGGAAGAGGTGTTCGTCGCCACCAACAGCGGCCGCATGGAAAGCCTGAGCTTCGTCGCGCCGTATGCCTATACGCTGGACTGGCTGATGATGTTCAGCGACAAGAGCAAGGTGCTGACGGTCGGCATCGTCAGCGTGATCGGCGTGATCGCCGGCGCCGCGGCCTATGCGCTGGCCTCGCGCACGTTCCGCTGGGAAGGCTTCGGCAATGCCGAGGATGTCGCCAACCATATCGTCGGCGGCATCCTGATGGGTGCGGGCGGCGTGACCGCGCTGGGCTGCACGATCGGGCAGGGCCTGTCGGGCGTATCGACGCTGGCGATCGGTTCCTTCATCGCGCTGGCCGGCATTCTGCTAGGCGCCGTGCTGGCGTTCCGCTATCAGATGTGGCGGCTCGAGCGGATGGTCTGAACGGCACGGTCAGGCATCACGGGGCCCGCCGCGAATCCAGCCCGCCAAGGGCATTGCCGTTGACATGAGCAAGCGAAGCTGACTATAATCGCGGCTTCGGTTTTTTCGGGTCGTTAGCTCAGCCGGTAGAGCAGCGGACTTTTAATCCGTTGGTCGCAGGTTCGAATCCTGCACGACCCACCAGTATTGCGAAGGGCCTGTGGCGCAAGCCGTAGGCCCTTTTTGCATGGTGCCGCCGTGTCGCCGCCAGGCCGGGCGTCTCAGCGGCCCGGCGTCGGCGGCTGGGTCGGCGGCGTCGGCGTCTTGGTCGTCGTCGTGTTCGACTCGGTCTCGCGCATCGACACGAACAGGTCCCAGCTGGCGATGAACAGCGCGGCGATCAGCGGGCCGATCACGAAGCCGTTGATGCCGAACAGCGCCATGCCGCCCAGCGTCGAGATCAGGATCACCCAGTCCGGCATCTTGGTGTCCTTGCCGACCAGGATCGGGCGCAGCACGTTGTCGACGGCGCCGATCACCAGCGCGCCGAACGCGATCACCGTGATGCCCTTCCAGATCACGCCGGTCAGCAGGAAATAGATCGCGACCGGTCCCCAGATCAGGCCGGCGCCGACCGCGGGCAGCAGCGACAGCACCGCCATCACCACGCCCCACAGCACCGCGCCCTGGATGCCGAGCACCGCGAACAGCAGGCCGCCGAGCAGGCCCTGCAGCGCGGCCACGGCGATATTGCCCTTGATGGTCGCGCGGATCACGCCGGTGAACTTCAGCAGCAGCATCTGCTTGTGTTCGTCGCTCAGCGGCAGCGCCAGGCGGATCCTGCGCGTCAGCTTGGCGCCGTCGCGCAGCAGGAAGAACAGCAGATACAGCATCACGCCGAAGCTGATGACGAACTGGAAGGTGTTCTGGCCGATGCTGAGCGCCTGCGTGGCCAGGTACTGGCTGATCTGGCCCGCCGCGGTGGCCAGTTTTTCCTGGATCGAGGCGACGTCGTTGAGCTCGAGCCGGGTCAGCGCCGAGTTCAGGCTCGACGGCAGTGCCGCCACGGCCTGTTCGAAATAGGCGGTGAAATTGATATGGCCCGAGCGGATCTGGTGCACCACCGCGGTGGTTTCATTGAGCAGCGAGGCGGTGACCAGGAACATCGGCAGCACCACCACCAGCAGGCATAGCAGCAGCGTAATCAGCGCGGCGAGGTTCGGATGGCCGCGCATCTTGCGCGTCAGCAGATTGTTCAGCGGGGTGAAGATGATCGCCAGGATCACGCCCCAGAATACCGCGCCGAAAAACGGCTGGAGCACCCAGAAGAAGGCGATGGTGACGATGGCCAACAGGATGTAGAAGGCCTTCTGGTGCATGGCGGTTCAGTGTCGAGGTGTCAAGGACACGAGATGGAATGGGCGATGCGCCGGCGAGCTGGCGGCCCGCCCGGATGCCAGTGCGATCTGGTGTCCTGCGGCGGGTCGCGACGGTTCAGCGTACCAGCGGATCGTGAAAACCGGTATCGGCGCGTGCGCCGGCGGCGTCGCGGGCGGTCCCGGCTGCCGGGACATTGCCTTCGGGCGTCTGCGCGCGCGCCTGCTGAAAGGTCCGCCAGGCCCAGTAGCCTGCGCCGGCAACCGCGCCCAGCTTGGACAGCTTCCAGCCCCAGCGCAGCACCGGCACGCGCCGCATCAGCGGCAACGCCAGCGACAGTGCCGAGCTCATGACCGGATAGTCCTTGGCCATGCCGAGCAGCTTCCACATCGATTGGGGCCGCGCCATGCGCGGCAGCCAGGCGCCGATGCGGCCGATGTTGCGGACGCTGGCGCGCACGTCGGCAAGCGATTGCGCGCAATCGTAGCGTTCGAGGGCCGCGCGCGTGATCAGCAGCTCCTTGCGCACCGCCAGCGGCAGCCGCACCTCGCGGTCCGTGCGCCGGCGTGCCGGCGGTTCGGATCGGGCGGTCCGGGCGCCGACGCCGGTCGGCGGCATCGGCGGCAGTCCGGCTTCGTTCAGCGCCGCGGCCGAGGGCGCGGCGTAAGCGTCGGCCGACGATTCCGCGGAGGCGGCTGGCGTCGGGGCCGGTGTCGGGACCGGAGTGGAGGCCGGTGTTGGAGCGGGGGTCGGTGTCATTGGCGCAGGCTCTCCCGGTCCTTGTCGATTTCGGCCAGCGTGGCTTCGAACATCGGCGGCGAATTGCGGATGATGTTGCGTGCGGCGAGCAGGCAGATGCCGCCGAGCAGCAGATAGACCACGACCACCGCGCTCAGCGCCTGCACCCGGTAGTTGTCCCAGAACAGCAGCACGATCAGGCCGGTCAACGCGAACAGCGAGAGTCCGAAGAAGATCAGGCCGACCAGCGCCAGCAGCGCCATGCGCAACAGCCGCGATTTTTCCTCGGACAGTTCGACGCTGGCCAGTTCCAGTCGGGTCTGCACCATCGCCGCCACCGAGCTGCCCAGTGTGCGCAGCGAGTCCAGCAACTTGGGTGAGGAGGTGTCGGTCATGCGGTTCCGCTGATTGGAGTGTCGTCATGCGCCGCGTCGCGGCACCCGGCAGGAGGGGGCCCGCGCCGTCGGCGCGCCGCGGGCGCCCGCGAACGGGGCCCGGCTTGGCGCCGGCGCAGGCCGGCAAGTCGCGGTCGGGCGCGGGAACCGGCTGGTTCCTTCGGCCCGACCGGCAGCCCTTACTTGCGATTCAGCAGCAGGCCGATCAGCAGACCGGCGCCGGCGGCGATGCCGACCGCGCGCCAGGGATGGTCATGTACGTAGTCGTCGGTGGCGCGGGCCGCGGCCTTGCTCTTGGTGACGACGGCGTCCTGCAGATCCTGCGCTTTTTCCTTGGCTTGCTTCAGCAGGCCCATGCCACGCTCGCGCAGTTCGGCGGCCTTCTCGCCGGTGGTCGAGGCGGCTTGCTTGAGCAGTTCCTCGGCATCGGACAGGACGGTTTTGACATCGCTCATCAGTTTCTCCTGGTTGCGGGCGGTTGTTTCGGATAGTTGCATGTTGGCCTTCCTCGCTCTCGTAGGGTGTCTTCGCCTTGCTGCGGTCCAAGCATTTCCTAGGATATGCGGCGCTCAGCAATGGTTTCAAGACAGCGAGTCCTACAAGTCATGTAGGACATCGGCGCAGCGCGAGGCAAACCTTAATCGTTTTGCCCGGCCGGCACGCCGTCAGGCGTCGCGTGCCGCTCCGGCGCGTCCCGATCGCGAGGTGGCGGCGGGTTTCGGCGTCACGCCGGAGTCTTCGACGATTGATTCGGCAAATGACTTCGCGTGATGTTGTAGTGACTTTATATTTGTTTGTGTCTCACCGCAATCGGAATAGACTGGTCTGAGTCCGGGCGCTGGCGGCCCGGAGGCAAGCAACATTGGACAGACGACTGACGACCGACAGGCAAGGAGGCAACCATGGCACTCAGGCTAGGCGACATTGCGCCGGACTTCGAACAGGATTCCAGCGAAGGCCGCATCCGCTTTCATCAATGGCTGGGCGACAGCTGGGGCGTGCTGTTCTCCCATCCGGCGGACTTCACGCCAGTCTGCACGACCGAGCTGGGACTGACGGCCAAGCTGAAGGACGAGTTTGCCAAGCGCAACGTCAAGGCGATCGCGCTGTCGGTCGACCCGGTCGAGTCGCACCTGGGCTGGATCCAGGACATCAACGAAACGCAGGGCTGCCAGGTCAATTTCCCGATCCTGGCCGACGCCGACCGCAAGGTGTCCGAGCTCTACGACATGATCCATCCGAACGCCAACGAGACGCTGACGGTGCGCTCGCTGTTCGTGATCGATCCGAACAAGAAGGTGCGGCTGATCATCACCTATCCGGCCAGCACCGGCCGCAACTTCAACGAGATCCTGCGCGTCATCGATTCGCTGCAGCTGACCGACAAGCATAGCGTGGCGACGCCCGGCAACTGGCAGCAGGGCGAGGATGTGGTGATCGTGCCGTCGTTGAAGGACGAAGAGGTGATCAAACAGAAGTTCCCGAAGGGCTACAAGGCGATTCGCCCGTACCTGCGGATGACGCCGCAGCCGGACAAGCAGCAATAAGCGTCCCGGGAAACGAAAACAGAAACGGAAACGCCGCCCGGGCCCGCGTGGTGCAAGCGGGCCCCCGGCGGCGGCAACGGTGTCGTACCGACGGGTTCGCCCGTCGTCTCCTTGGTAGTGTGCTTTGGCCCGGCGACAGCCGGGCCTTTTTATTGGCCGTGCTCGCGTGCCCGGCCCGGTTCCGCACGAGGCCGCTCAGAAGAATGCCTGGATGCCGGTCTGCGCGCGGCCCAGGATCAGCGCGTGGATGTCGTGCGTGCCCTCATAGGTGTTGACCACCTCGAGGTTGACCACATGGCGGATCACGCCGAACTCGTCCGAGATGCCGTTGCCGCCGAGCATGTCGCGCGCCACGCGGGCGATGTCGAGCGACTTGCCGCAGGAGTTGCGCTTCATGATCGAGGTGATCTCGACCGCCGCGGTGCCTTCGTCCTTCATCCGGCCCAGGCGCAGGCAGCCCTGCAGGCCCAGCGTGATCTCGGTCTGCATGTCGGCCAGTTTCTTCTGCACCAGCTGGGTCGCGGCCAGCGGGCGGCCGAACTGCTTGCGGTCCAGCGTGTACTGGCGTGCGGTATGCCAGCAGAACTCCGCGGCGCCGAGTGCGCCCCAGGCGATGCCATAGCGCGCCGAGTTCAGGCAGGTGAACGGACCCTTCAGGCCGCTGACGCCCGGCATCAGGTTCTCTTCCGGCACGAACACCTGGTCCATGACGATTTCGCCGGTGATCGAGGTACGCAGCCCGACCTTGCCGTGGATCGCCGGCGCGCTCAGGCCCTTCCAGCCCTTTTCCAGGATGAAGCCGCGGATGGTTTCCTTGCCGCCGTTCTGCGGATCGTCGGCGAGCTTTGCCCACACGACGAACACGTCGGCGATCGGCGAGTTGGTGATCCACATCTTCGCGCCGCTCAGCTCGTAGCCGCCGTCCACCTTCTTCGCGCGCGTCACCATCGAGCCCGGATCGGAGCCGTGGTTCGGCTCGGTCAGGCCGAAGCAGCCGATCCATTCTCCGGTGGCCAGCTTGGGCAGGTACTTCTGCTTCTGCGCCTCGCTGCCGAATTCGTAGATCGGCACCATCACCAGCGACGACTGCACGCTCATCATCGAGCGGTAGCCCGAATCGACGCGCTCGACCTCGCGCGCGATCAGGCCGTAGCTGACGTAGTTCAGCCCCGGGCCGCCGTACTGCTCGGGAATGGTCGGTCCGAGCAGGCCGAGTTCGCCCATCTCGCGGAAGATGGTCGCGTCGGTCTTTTCATGCCGGAACGACTCCAGCACGCGGGGCATCAGCTTGTCCTGGCAGTAGGCCGCGGCGGCGTCGCGCACCATGCGTTCGTCGGCGGTCAGTTGCTGGTCGAGCAGCAGCGGGTCGGCCCAGTGGAATTCGGCGTTGGCGGCCATCGAGGTCTCCTTCGGTAGAGCGGTAAACGCGGGTCAGCGTGATTGAAGTCGGTAATCGGCGCGGCGAACCGGCTGGCGAGGTGCCGCCGGGCTTGTTTTGAAGTTCCGCATTGCGGAACCGTGTTCCGATGCGTTAGTATAGCGCAAAGCGTCCGGCCGGCAACACCCATGTCCTGCCGTCTGGAAACGCCCGGACTTCCTTTCACCGCATTTCAACGCCTTTCGACCGAGGAGCCCGCCGTGGCCAACTCCGACGTGCTTTCTCCCGCCGCCACCGCCGCCAACGAGGTTCCGGACGGCAAGCCCGAGCGTGCGGCGCGCGAGAGCGATCCGAACTTCGTCACCGCGCTGGCCCGGGGCCTGGAGCTGCTGCGGTGCTTTCGCACCGGCGAGTCGATGCTGGGCAACCAGGATTTCGTGCGGCGCACCGGCCTGCCGAAGGCGACCGTCAGCCGCCTGGCCGGCACGCTGGTGCAACTGGGGTATCTGCGCTACGACGACAGCCTGGGGAAGTACGCGCTGGACGCCGGCGTGCTGGCGCTCGGTTTTGCCTACCTGTCGGCCTCCGGCGTGGTGGCGCTGGCGCGGCCCCATATGCTGGCGTTCGCGCAGACGCATGGCGTGTCGGTGTCGCTCGGCAAGCGCGAGCGGCTGGAGGTCATCTATCTGGAGTCGATCCGCAACGATGCCGGCTCGATGCTGGGGCTCGGCGTCGGATCGCGGCTGTCGCTGGTGTCGAGTTCGATGGGGCGCGCCTATCTGGCGGCGCTGCCCGGGCCGAAGCGCGAACGCCTGCTGGCAGAATTCGCGCAGGCCTATCCGGAGCAATGGAAGGCGCAGCAGGCGCCGATGCGCGCGGCGGTGGCGGAGGCCGAGCAACGCGGCTACGCGGCCTCGTTCCGCGACTGGCACCCGGCCATCCACGCCTGTGCGGTGGCGTTCCGGCCGATCGGCGAGAAGGACATCCACATGCTGAGCTGCAGCGCGTCCTACGGCAGCGTCGACGAAGCGACGTTCCACCGGACGCTGGCGCCCGCGCTGCGCGCGCTGGCGGCGCGGTTGTCGGAGGGCGCCGCGCGCTGAGAGCGGCGGCGTCCCGGCCGATGTGGTTGCTCGGGCCGCCGAGGCGGCCGAGGCGGCCGAAGCCGCTGTGCCGCTGAGGGGGGCGGGGCCGCAGAGACCGCAGAGGCCGCTGAGGTAGCCGGGCCGCCGGGCCGCAGAGGCCGCTGAGGTGGCCGGGCCGCAGAGGCCGCCCCGGTCATCCGAGTCGCTTGGGTCGCCGGGGCCGCTCAGCGAGCGATCGCCATCACAGGTCCGTGCGCAGCTTCCACAGCTCGGGGAACAGCACGATGTCGAGCATCTTGCGCAGATAGCCGACGCCCTCGGTGCCGCCGGTGCCGCGCTTGAACCCGATCACGCGTTCGACCGTGGTGACATGGCGGAAGCGCCATTGGCGGAAGGCATCCTCCAGATCGACGAACTTCTCGCCGAGCTCGTACAGCTCCCAGTGCGCTTCGGGCCGGCGATAGACCTCGAGCCACGCCGCCTCGACCGAGGCGTTGTAGCCGGCCGGCTCGGTCCAGTCGCGCTCGAGGCAGGCCGCGTCGATCGCGAGGCCGCGCCGCGCCATCAGCCGGATCGCCTCGTCGTACAGCGACGGCGTGCGCAGCGCCTGCTCGACCAGCGCATGGTGCTGCGGACGGTGCGCGTGCGGGCGCAGCATCGCGGCGTTCTTGTTGCCGAGGATGAATTCGATCTCGCGGTACTGGAACGACTGGAAGCCCGACGACATCCCCAGATAGGGCCGCATCGCCGAATACTCCGGCGGCGTCATCGTCGCCAGCACGTTCCACGCCTGCACCAGCTGGTCCATGATGCGCGACACCCGCGTCAGCATCTTGAACGCCGGCGGCAGGTCGTCGCGCCGCACCGCTTCGCGCGCGGCGCGCAGCTCATGCAGCATCAGCTTCATCCACAGCTCGGTGGTCTGATGCTGGACGATGAACAGCATCTCGTTGTGATCCGGCGACAGCGGATGCTGCGCGTTCAGGATCTGGTCCAGCGCGAGATAGTCGCCGTAGCTCATCTGCTGGCGCATGTCGAGCTGGGCGCCATGCCACTGGTCGCCGGACCGGGTGCCGGCCTCGCGGATCCCTTCTGCCTGGTGCGCCGCGCCGCCCGACATCGGGCAGCCGCCGTGTCCGGCCTTGATGTTCTTCGATTCCATGGTCATCGTTTCGCTCGCTGCTCAGGTCACCGCCGTGCGCGTCTGGAAGCGCGCCGCTTCGTAGGCGCCGCTGTCGAGCACGTCGCGCAGCACCTCCACCGCATCCCAGACGTCCGCAAAACCAGTGTAGAGCGGCGTGAAGCCGAAGCGGATGATCCGGGGCTCGCGGTAGTCGCCGATCACGCCGCGCTCGATCAGCGCCTGCATCACGGCATAGCCCTGCGGATGGGCGAAGCTGACCTGGCTGCCGCGGCGCGCATGCTCGCGCGGCGTGACGAGCGTCAGCGGATGATGGCCGCAGCGCGCTTCGACCAGCGCGATGAACAGGTCGGTCAGCTGCAGCGACTTGGCGCGCAGCGTCTGCATGTCGGTGCGGCCGAAGACCTCCAGCCCGCATTCGACCATCGCCAGCGACGTCATCGGCTGCGTGCCGCACAGGAAGCGCGAGACGCCGCTGCGCGGGCGATAGTCGGGCTCCATCGCGAACGGCGCGGCGTGGCCCCACCAGCCCGACAGCGGTTGCCAGAAGGCGTCGCGCAGCGCCGGCGCGACCCACAGGAAAGCTGGCGAACCAGGGCCGCCGTTCAGGTACTTGTAGGTGCAGCCGACCGCGTAGTCGGCGCCGGACTCGCGCAGCGCGACCGGCACCGCGCCCGCCGAATGCGCCAGATCCCAGACCGTCAGCGCGCCGCGCGCATGCGCCAGCTCGGTCAGCGCCGCCATGTCCAGCATCTCGCCGGTCTTGTAGTTGACGTGGGTCAGCATCAGCACCGCGGTATCGTCGCGCACCGCGGCGTCGATCTCGTCGGGGCTGTCGACCAGGCGCAGCGAATAGCCTTGCTGCAGCAGATCCGCCAGGCCCTGGGCGATATACAGATCGGTCGGGAAGTTGCTGCGCTCGGAGACGATGACCTTGCGGCCCGGCGCGCGCAGGCCCTGCACGCGCAGCGCGGCGGCCAGCACCTTGAACAGGTTGACCGAGGTGGTGTCGGTGACGACGACCTCGTCCGGGCCGGCGCCGACCAGCGGGGCCAGCAGATTGCCCAGGCGCTGCGGCAGCTCGAACCAGCCGGCGGTATTCCAGCTGCGGATCAGGCCCTCGCCCCATTCCTGCTCGACCACCTGGGCGGCGCGGGCCGCGGCCGCGCGCGGGCGGGCGCCCAGCGAATTGCCGTCCAGATAGATCACGCCGTCGGGCAGCGCGAAGGCGTCGCGCAGCGGGCGCAAGGGGTCTTGCCGGTCCAGCGACAGGCAGTGCTCGCGGGTAGTTGCGGTCATGGGTTCCTTGATGATGGTTGGCGATCGCCGTCGGGGGGGGCGATCGCTGTCAATGCCGGGATGCGGGGATGCCGGGCCGGTCGCCGCTCAGGCCAGGCTGCGCAGCACCGCCCGCACCGGGCTGGCGTCGAGCCCGGCAAGGCGCAGCGGCAGCGCGATCAGTTCGTAATCGCCGGGCGCGACGGCGTCGAGCACCAGCCCTTCGAGAATCGCCATCCGATGCTTTCGCACCATCCGATGCGCGTCCATGGTCTTCGATGGCTGCGGATCGAGCGACGGCGTGTCGATACCGATCAGCCGCACGCCGTGTTCGGCCAGCAGCGCGATGGTTTCCGGCGCCACCGCGCAGAAGTCCGGGTCCCATTCGGCCAGCGGCGCGCTGCGGTAGGTCCGCAGCAGCACGCGCGGCGGCACGCGTGCCGGTGCGCTCGCCAGCGCGCCCGCGATCTGTTCCGGCCGGACCAGCGGCGCGGCGCCGATGCAATGGATCACGCGGCAGGGGCCGAGGTACGGGTCCAGATCGACCTCGCCGATCGGCGCGCCGTCGGCCGCGTAGTGCAGCGGTGCGTCGGCATGCGCGCCGGTGTGCGGCGACAGCGTGATGCGGCCGACATTGACCGGGCAGTGCTCGTCCATCTGCCAGGCGGCCTGCTGCTGGAACGGCGTGTCGCCGGGCCAAACCGGCGTCGCCGGCGACAGCGGCGGGCTGATGTCCCACAGCGTGCGGGCCGGGGGCGAGGGCGGGGAAGCGGAAAAACCGTCGGACATGGGGCTGGCGCCTCGGTGCGGGGATGGATGGAATGCGGAAGCGATTGACGCGACACGGCAGTCGCGCCGCTCCGGGCATGATAGTCAAGATTCCGAGAAAGAGGCTTGCTATTTCGACGGCTGTTCCAGCCATATTTCGCATAGAATTCCATGAATCGAATTCATGATGAAATAATCTTCGACATGACCCTGGACCCGATCGATCTACGCATCCTGACCTGCCTGCAGCAGAACGGCCGCATCAGCAACCAGGACCTGGCCGAGCGCGTGGCGCTGTCGCCGTCGGCCTGCCTGCGGCGGGTGCGGCTGTTGGAGGAAAGCGGCGTGATCGGCGGCTATCGCGCGTGGTTCGACGCCGAGCGGCTGGGGCTGGAACTGGAGGCGATCGTGCAGGTATCGATGCGGCCGGCGGTCGAGGGGTGGCACGACACGTTCAACGCGGCGGTGCAGTCGTGGCCCGAGGTGCTGTCGGCCTATGTGATCACCGGCGACAGCAACTACATCCTGCGCGTGCAGGCGCGCAATCTGAAGCACTACTCCGACTTCATCGTGAACCGGCTCTATCGGACTCCGGGCGTGATGGACATCCGCTCGAACATCGTGCTGCAGCGGATCAAGACCGAGGGCTCGCCATTGGCGCTGGTGCAGCCCGGCGCGCAGGGCTAGCGCGCCGCCCCGCGAGCAGGGCGCCAGCCTGGCGGCGGCTCAGCGCCGCGCATGCAGCGCGATCAGCCGGCGCAGCGTTTCCTTCAACTGGTCGCCCTGGCTGGCCCCGAACGCGGCCAGCACCTGGGCCTCATGTTCGGCCGCCTGGACCAGCAGCGGCCGGGCGCGTTCGCGGCCGCGCTCGGTGATCGATACCAGCGCCTGGCGCCGGTCGGGCGCGCCTTCGCGGCGGCGCTCGACCAGGCCATCGGCCGTCATGCGGTCGAGCAGCTTGGTCAGTGTCGGCTGCTTGGTCAGCGTGATATCGGCGAGCGCACCGACCGTGCAGACGTCGCGGTCGGCCAGCGTCGCCAGCACGCGCCACTCGGGCACGCTCAGGCCCGCGGCCTCGACCTTGCGGTGGAATTCCCCCGATACCAGATGGCTGGCGCGCGCCAGCAGATAGGGCAGATAACCGTCGACGAAGGGCATGGTCACGTTCGGCCTGTTCGGCGGGCGCTGTGGGGGCGGCGCGTTCAGTCGCGCAGCGGGCAGGTGGTGGAGAACGCGCCGCCCTGGAACACCAGCGGCAGGCCGCCGCTGTCGTGGATGCCGCAGCGCTCGACCTCGCCGACGAAGATCACGTGATCGCCCTCGTCGTAACGGCTGCGGTTGTGGCATTCGAACCAGGCCAGCGCATTGGCCAGGATCGGCAGGCCGGTGGCGGACAGGCGGTAATCGACGCCGGCGAAGCGGTCGCCCTTGAGCGTGGCGAAGCGCTGGCACAGGTCCAGCTGCGTGGCGGCCAGCACGTTGATGATGTAGTGCGAGCCGCCCCGGAACATCGGCAGGCTGTTGGCGCGTGTGGCCATGCTCCACAGCACCAGCGGCGGATCGAGCGAGACCGAATTGAACGAGCTGGCGGTGATGCCGACGAAGGGCGGATCGGCCGGCGATTCGCGCATGGCGCGTGTGGTGATGACGGTCACCCCGGTGGCGAACTGCGACAGCGCGCGGCGGAAATGCAGCGCGTCGAAGTCCGGCGCGGCGGCCTGGCCGTGCGGCGTCGGGTCCCGGTCAGGCGGGTTGGCGTCGGGAAATCCCATAGGTCGGGTACCGCTGATTTCCATGAAATTTCATATATTATTTGCCGCAGAACGCAGAATCACAAGCGAAGAAACACAAGCAATCCATACGGGCGCGGGATCGCAAACGGCAAGGCGGGGCTTTGCTGCGACTGCCGCGGAACGCACCGAGGGGCGGGGCCCGGCCCCCAATCAGCAGCAGAGGAGGAGCGTCATGCTCGTCGAGCAGATCGAACACCGCTGGCTGGCGGCCTTTCGGCGGACGCTGGAGCTGTGCGCGCTTTCCGCGGGTGAAGTTGTCGGCATTGTATCGGAGTCGCAATCCCGACAAGTCATCGTGGACTTGGCCGAGCTGGCCGTACAGGCGCTGGGTGCGACCCCGATCCGCGTGCGCGTGCCGACCCCCGCGCTGCAGGCGCCGGCGCCGGTGCGCTCGACCGGCGCCAGCGACGCGTTGCAGCGGCTTGAACCGGTCGTCGCCGCGCTGTCGCGCTGCCATCTGGTGCTGGACTGCACCGTCGAAGGCCTGCTGCATGCGCCCGAATTGCCGCGGATCCTGCAGGGCGCCGACGGCGTCGTGCCGCGGCTGCTGATGATCAGCAACGAACATCCCGAAATTCTGGAACGCTGCGTGCCCGATCCCGAGCTCGAGACCGCGGTGCGCGCGGCAATGCGGCGGCTGCGCGGTGCATCCGGGATGCGCGTGACCTCCGGCGCCGGCACCGACCTGCGCATCGGCCTGGCCGGCGCGCGCGTCGGCGGCGTCTGGGGCTATTGCAACAAGCCGGGCCAGGTCGCGCACTGGCCGGGCGGGCTGTGCCTCGCGTTCCCCGCCACCGGGCAGGTCAACGGCACGCTGGTGCTGGCGCCGGGCGACGTCAACCTGACCTTCAAGACCTATCTGCGCGATACGGTGGTCTGCCATGTCGAGAACGACTACATCGTCGGCATCGAGGGCAACGGCGTCGATGCCGACATGATGCGCGGCTATTACGCGGCCTGGGCCGACAAGGAGGGCACGCGCGACGCCTACGCGGTCTCGCATGTCGGCTGGGGCATGAACCCACAGGCGCGCTGGGACGCGCTGACCTTCTACGACAGGCGCGACTGCAACGGCACCGAGCTGCGCGCGTTCGCCGGCAATTTCCTTTACTCGACGGGCGCCAACGAAGTGGCCGGCCGCCATACGCTCGGCCATTTCGATCTGCCGCTGCGCGGCTGCACGGTGACGCTCGATGGCGTGGCCGAGGTCGAGCAGGGCCGGCTGGCGGCCATGCCGCGGTGACCTGTCGATCCACCGATCCGCCTATCCCTTCCAAGACAGGAGCTTCGATGTCCCAGCCTGACTCCCGCCGCGACGCCCAGCGCGATGCCACGATCCGCCACGCCAACGGCGTTGCCACGCTGGTCCGCGGCGACGGTCCCGTCGCGGTCGTGATGCTGCATGGCATCGGCGGCGGCAAGGCGGCGTGGCCCGCGCAGTTCGACGCGCTCGGCGACGCCGGCTATCGCGCCGTCGCCTGGGACATGCCCGGCTACGGCGACAGCGCGACGATCGATCCTTACGACTTCGCCGGCCTCGCCGCCGCGCTGGCGCCGGTGCTGCAAGCGGAGCGCGATGCCGGGCGGCGCGTGGTGCTGCTCGGCCACAGCATGGGCGGCATGGTCGCGCAGCAGGCCTGTGCGGCGATGCCCGCGGCGATCGACGGCATGGTGCTGTCGGGCACCTCGCCGGCTTTCGGGAAGGCCGACGGCGACTGGCAGCGCGGCTTCATCGCGGCCCGCACCGCGCCGCTCGACGCGGGCCGCACGATGGCCGAGATGGCGGCCGGCCTGGTGCGCGGCATGGTCGCGCCCGATGCGCCGGCGGACGCGGTGGCCTTCGCCACGCGCGTGATGGCGAGCGTGCCGCCCGACACCTATCGCGCCGCGCTGCATGCGCTGGTGCGGTTCGACCAGCGCGAGGCGCTGGCGCGCATCGCGGTGCCGGTGCTGGCGCTGGCCGGCGAGCACGACGCCAATGCCGCGCCGGCCGTGATGGAACGGATGGCGGCGCGCATCCCCGGCGCCGAGTACCGCTGCCTGCCGGGCGTCGGCCATCTGGCCTGCATGGAGCGGCCGGCGCGGTTCAACGAGGCCGTGCTCGATTTCCTGGCGCGGCATTTTCCGGTCCGCTGACGTCGGCCCGGACGTGTCGAAGCAAGGCGCCACCGCACCCCGGCACCACCGCACAACCGCACCACCGCACAACCGCACCACGGCACAACCGAACCGACGCACCGACGCACTACCGCACCCAACTCATAACAAGCTGACCACGAGAGACACCATCATGCCCCTGGACTTCGTTCCCGCTGTCGGCGAGGCCGATTTCACCGACGATCAGGTCCGTCTGCTGACGCTGGCCAACCGGCTCGGCCGCGAACGCTTCGCGCCGCGCGCGGCGCAATGGGACCGCGAGGCAAGCTTCCCGTTCGCCAACTACGACGACCTGCGCGAGGCCGGGCTGCTGGCGCTGTGCGTGCCGAAGGCCTTCGGCGGCGAGGGCGCGGACTTCGCGACCTACTGCATGATCGGCGCGGAGATCGGCCGCTTCTGCGGCGCCACCGCGCTGACCTACAACATGCATATCTGCTCGACGATGTGGACCGGCATGCTGGCCGACGGCATCGCGATGACCGACGCGCAGCGCGCCGAACACGCGGCCCGGCGCGAGCTGCATTTCGCGCGCGTGGTCAAGGACGGCGCCGTCTATGCGCAGCCGTTCTCCGAAGGCTCGGCGGCCGCGGCCGGCAAGGCGCCGTTCGGCACCACCGCGCGCAAGGTCGACGGCGGCTGGCTGCTGAACGGCCGCAAGATCTTCGCGTCGCTGTCGGGCGCGGCCGACTACTACGGCATCCTCTGCACCGAGGACCGCGGCGATCATCATCCCGACATGCGCGACACGCTGTATATCGCGGTGCCCGGCAAGGCGGAAGGACTGACCGTGACCGGCGACTGGGATCCGATGGGCATGCGCGGCACGGTCTCGCGCACGCTGCTGCTCAAGGACGTGTTCGTGCCCGACGACGAGCAGCTGATGCCGCGCGGCGTCTACTACAAGGCTGCGCAGACCTGGCCCGCGATGTTCTTCACGCTGTCGCCGACGTATCTCGGCGTGGCGCAGGCCGCCTATGACTTCACCGTGCAATACCTGCGCGGCGAAGTGCCCGGGCAGCCCCCGGTCAAGCGCCGGATGTACCCGACCAAGCAGATCGCGGTGGCGCAGATGCGCATCCAGCTCGAGTCGATGCGCTCGCTGTTCTGGCGCGTCATCCACGAGGCGCGGCCCAACCCGACCAAGGACCAGCGCATGCGTCTCTACGCCGCGCACTACGCGGTGATGGAGGGGGCCAACGATATCGCACGGCTGGCGATCCGCACCTGCGGCGGGCAGTCGATGCTCAAGGACCTGCCGCTCGAGCGGCTCTATCGCGATTCGCGCTGCGGCGCGCTGATGCTGCCGTGGACCGCCGAGCTGATCCTCGACCGCATGGGCCGCGAGACGCTGTACGAACCGGGCGAGCGCGACGAATGAGCGGCGCCTGCGGAGGACGGCCGCATCTGGATGCGGCCAGCGTCGGCGCGCTGCTGCGGCCGCTGCACGCGCTGGCCGACACGCAGCCGCAACGCCCGGCGCTGCATGTTGGCGGCCGCACCATCGGCTATGCCAAGCTGTGGAGCCGCATCGAGCGCGTCGCCGCGCATCTGCTGGCCGACTGGGGCATCGCGCGCGGCGACCGTGTGGCGACGCTATGCCTGAACCACGATCTGCAGCTGGCGCTGCTGTTCGCCTGCGCGCGGCTCGGCGCGATCTTCGTGCCGCTGAACTACCGGCTGGCGGTGCCGGAGCTTGCCGCCATCGCATCGCACGCCGGCGTGCGTGCGATCTTCCATGACGATGCGCATGCGCAGACCGCGGCGGCGGTCGCGCGTGCCGCCGAAGGCGATGCGTTGCCCCGTACGTTGTCCGGTGCCGTCCGCCATGCCCATATCGACCGGCTGATCGACAGTCCGGCCCCGCCCGAGCCGACCGAAGCACCGATCGGCCCGATGCCCGACGACACGCCGCTGCTGCTGGTCTACACGTCCGGCACCACCGGTCAGCCCAAGGGCGCCCTGCATACGCAGGCGGCGCTGCTGGCCAATGCGCGCGCCAGCTGGTGGGCGCACGAGATGCGCGACAGCGACCATGTCCTGTCGACGCTGCCGCTGTTCCATGTGGGCGGGCTGTGCATCCAGACCGTGCCGGCGCTGCTGCTGGGCGCACAGGTGACGCTGCACGAACGCTTCACGCCGGACGCCTGGCTGCAGGCGTTGGCCGGCGCACGGCCGACGCTGTCGCTGATGGTGCCGGCCACGCTGCGCGCGGTGCTCGAGCATCCCGGCTGGGCCGACGCCGACCTGAGCGTGCTGCGCGGCGTGATGGCCGGCTCGTCGACGATCCCGCGCGCCTATATCGATGCCTTCCATGCGCGCGGCGTGCCGATGGGGCAGGTCTACGGCGCCACCGAGACCGGTCCGGTATCGATCGTGCTGCGCCTGCACGAAGCGATGGCGCGGCCCGGTTATGCGGGCTGGCCGCAGCCCGAGGCGCAGGTGCGGCTGCTTGGCCGCGACGGCAACGAAGTGGCGGACGGCGAGGTCGGCGAGATCTGCATCCGCGCCAGCAATCTGATGCAGGGCTACTGGCGCGAGCCGTCCCATCCCGGCTTCGTCGACGGCTGGTTCCGCTCGGGCGATCTCGCGCATCGCGACGCCGACGGCTGCATCGAGGTGGTCGGGCGCAGCAAGGACATGATCATCTCGGGCGGCGAGAACATCTATCCGGCCGAGATCGAGAACGCGCTGGTCGCGTTGCCCGGCGTGGCCGAATGCGCGGTGGTGGGTTTGCCCGATCCGCGCTGGGGCGAGGTGCCGGTGGCGGTCATCGTCCCCGCGCCGGGCGCGGACCGCGCGGCGCTCGCCACCGAACCGCTGCGCAAGGCGTTGGCGGAGCGCATTGCCCGCTTCAAGCTGCCGCGCGAGGTGGTGCTGCTCGACGCGCTGCCCAGGAGCGCGCTCGGCAAGGTCCTGAAGCCGCAGTTGCGCGCGACGCTGGAGGCGGCGCGGGGCGGCAGCGGCGGCAGCGGCGGCACGAACTGAGCGCGGCGGGTATCATCGTTCGATCGCGCCTTGCCGCGCATCCCAACGGGTAAGCATCCATGGAAGATCGAACCGAAATCGCCACGCTCGGTGGCGGCTGCTTCTGGTGCCTGGAGGCGGTCTATCAGCAGGTCGAGGGCGTGACCGCGGTGGAGTCCGGCTATACCGGCGGCCATGTCGACGATCCCAGCTATGAGCAGGTCTGCAGCGGTGACACCGGCCATGCCGAAGTGGTGCGGGTGTCGTTCGATCCGTCGGTGATCTCCTATCGCGAGATCCTCGAGATCTTCTTCGCGATCCACGATCCGACCACGCTCAATCGCCAGGGCAACGACGTCGGCACGCAATACCGCTCGGTGATCTACACCCACTCGGACGCGCAACGTGCGACCGCGCAGCAGGTGATGGCCGACATCGCCGCGCGCCAGCTGTACGACGGGCCGCTGGTCACGCAGGTCGAGCCGGCGCAGCGCTACTGGCGCGCCGAGGCCTATCACCAGAACTACTTCCGCAATCATCCCGAACAGGGCTATTGCGCCTTCGTGATCTCGCCGAAGGTGGCCAAGTTCCGCAAGAGCTTCGCGCACCGCTTGCGCGCGCAGTAAGCGCGCAGTAAACGCGCAATACGCCAATCACAGCCAACACGGCAGCGGCGAGACGCTACACGCCCAGCCGCTGCGCGATCGCTTCCGCCAGCCGCGCCAGCGTCAGCGGCGCGCAACCTTCGGCGTTGTTGCTGACGATCAGATAGGCCGGTTGCCCGGCCTGCAGCGTACGCACGGCCAGATCGGCCGCGGCCGCCAGCGTCTGCGGATCGAGCGCGTGCAGCCGGTCGAACGGTTCGAACGCCGCCTCGGCTTGCTCGTAGCCATAGCCCTGATGCAGCAGCCAGCGCAGCACCAGCGGCCCCGGCTCGCCCTCGTCGCGCAGCGCCTGCGCCGCGGCCTGGCGCGCCAGCGGCGGCATGCGGTCGCGCGCGGCACAGCCGAAACGCACGCGATGCGCGCGCAGCAGCTTGATGAAGCGCGGCGTCAGCAGTTCGGGGTCGCGCAGTTCCACCGCGTAGCAGGCGTTCGGCGTCTGCGCCGGGTCGAGCGCGGGCAGCGCCGACAGGAAGGCATCGAGCCGCGACAGGAAGCCGGCGGCATCGGCCGCCATCGCGCGCAGCGGCGACAGCTGGAACAGCAGCGGCCCGCATTTGGCGCCCAGCCCAGCGGTGGCCGGCGCAATGAAGTCGCGGATCGCGATCTCGACATCGAGGAATGCCGCGTTGGCGAGCCGGCCGGCGCCGTTGCTCGCCCGTAGCCACGGATCGCAGACGCTGGCGGGCGCCTTGACCAGGAAGCGGAAATCGTCGGGCACCTGCGCCGCGTAGGCCAGATAGTCGGCCAGCGGAATCGGCGCGTAGAAGCCGCGGTCCACGCCGGCCGCGCGCAGCAGCGGATGGCTGGCGTAGGCGCCGAGGCCCTTGCGCGAAAGCAGGCTGTCGCTGTAGTCGCCGTCGTAGACCAGGCCTTTCCAGCCGGGATAGGACCAGGTCGAGGTGCCGAGATAAAGATGAGCGGGCAGGCGCGCGGCCAGCGCCGCCAGTTCCGCCGAGGGCGCGACCGGCTGGACCGTCTTGCCGCGCCGGGCCGGTTTGGCGCCCGTTGCGGACGCGGCCGGGGCCGCGGGGTCGGCGGGGGCTGCGGTAGAAGCGATGCGACCCGATGTCGTGTCGGACACCGGGTCGCCGAACAGATCTTCAGTCAAAGGGGGTTCAGTCGAGCCTGATGGAGTCGGCGAGTCGGCAACGTCGGCGTCAAGCCAGGACCTCAATCCAGCGTCTTGTCGTAGATGTAATGGCGCGACCAGGGCAGCGTGCTCGACGGCTGGGTCGCCTTGTGGCAGACCACCTGGTAGATCGACATCTTCTCGCTGTCGAAGGCCTGCGCGCAGCCGGCCAGATAGACCCGCCAGATGCGGTATTTCTTCTCGCCGACCATCGCGCGGATGGTCTCGCCGTGCGCCTCGAAGTTGTCGGCCCAGTGCCGCAGCGTCTGCGCATAGTGCCGGCGCAGCAGCTCGACGTCGTAGGCCTCGAGGCCGCCCTTGGCAAGCGTATGCAGCACCATGCCGATATGCGGCAGCTCGCCCTGCGGGAACACGTAGCGGTCCATGAACTGCGCGCCGTCCATCGGCACCTTGCCGCTGTCCGGGTCGGGCGAGGTGATGCCATGGTTCATCGCGATGCCGTCGTCGGCCAGCAGCTCGCACATGCGGCTGAAGTAGGTGACCAGGTTTTCCTTGCCGACGTGTTCGAACATGCCGACGCTGGTGATGCGGTCGAACGTGCCGGTGACGTCGCGGTAGTCCTGCAACCGGATCTCGATCTGGTCCTGCAGTCCGGCCTGCCTGACGCGCTCGGTCGCCAGCGCGAACTGGTTCTCCGACAGCGTGATGCCGACGCAGCGCGCGCCGAACTTCTGCGCGGCGCGCAGCACCAGCGCGCCCCAGCCGCAGCCGATGTCGAGCAGCGTCTGGCCCGGCTGCACGCGGATCTTGGTCAGGATGTGGTCGATCTTCTTCAGCTGCGCGGTGGCCAGGTCCTCGGTGCCGTGCTCGAAGTACGCGCACGAGTAGACCATGTTCGGGTCCAGCCACAGCTTGTAGAAGTCGTTGGAGACGTCGTAGTGGTATTCGATCGACGCCTTGTCTTCCTGCTTGGTATGGGTGAAGCGTTGCGCGACGCGCGCCAGCGTGCTGCCGGCCAGCTGCGTGGTCGCGCGCGAGAAGCCGTAGCCGACCGCGATGATGTCGGCGAGCTTGCCTTCCAGATCGATCTTCTGCTGGACGTAGGCCTCGCCCAGATTGTCCAGCGTCGGCGTCAGCAGCAGCGGCAGCGCGCCGGCCTCGCGCACGGTCAGCGTGACCGCGGGTTGTTCGAAGTTGCCCAGCGCGTATTCATGGCCATTCCAGAGCCGCAGCTTGACGGGCAGGTTGGCCTTGTCGCGCAGTTCCGCGACCCAGCGCTCCAGTTGCGTGTCCAGTGCTTGCTTGAAAAACATGCGGCTTTCCTCCTGATGAATGGCGGCATATTTCCGAACGAACAGCTGTGGGCGGCCTCGCTGCCAGATATATCAAGCTGTGCCATACCCAACGCCAGAGCCCGCTGCCGGGTGCGTCTGGCGTTTCACTTTATACGCCAAACCGCGCCGGTGTGCAGTGCACTGCCTAGACCCCATGTCGATGTCAGGGGCAAAACAGGCACAGCGCAGCGCGCCCGTCAGAACGATCACGGCGACAGGCGCGCGATGCGCCAGCTGCCGTCCGGCTGGCGCAGGTAAGCGATGCGATCGTGCAGCCGCGACGGGCGGCCCTGCCAGAACTCGACGCGCGTCGGCGCCACGCGATATCCGCCCCAATGCGGCGGCCGCGGCGGGTTCTCGCCGAAGCGCTGGCGGAACTCGGCCTCGCGCTGTTCCAGCAGCGCGCGGTCGGCCACCTCCTGGCTCTGCGCCGAAGCCCAGGCGCCGATGCGCGAGCCCAGCGGCCGCGAGGCAAAGTAGGCATCGCTCTCGGCGTCGCTGACCTTTTCGACGACGCCTTCGATGCGCACCTGCCGTTCGAGCTGAACCCAGTGGAACAGCAGCGCGGCGCGCGGGTTGACCGCGAGGTCCAGCCCCTTGCGGCTCTCGTAATTGGTGAAGAAGGTGAAGCCGCGCTCGTCGATGCCCTTGAGCAGCACGATGCGGGCCGACGGCTGGCCGCTTGCATCGACGGTGGCCAGCGTCATCGCATTGGGCTCGGGCAGCTTGGCGGTCAGCGCTTCCTCGAACCAGCGTTCGAACTGCGCGATGGGTTGGGGCGCGACATCGGCTTCGGTGAGGGAACCGAGCACATAGGTACGACGGAGATCGGCGAGTTGCGTCATGGCGGGAAGGGCAGCGGCATGGCCGCGGAGGGGATGGCTGAAGATTCCTGAACGGTTCTCCGATCGCGTCGGCGCACCTGCTTGCGCGCGGTCGATATGCGGATCCGGATGCCTCGAGTATAGCGAACGCATCCCGGCCCGCGAGCCGGCTCCGACCGGGCTCCGCTTGGCCTTCCCACCGGGGCGGCCTTCAGGCGGCCGGCGGCGGCAGCTTGCGCGTCTGTCCGCGCGAATAGAAACCGGCGACGCCCATCGCGCCGGCCATCGACAAGAAGATCGGCAGCATGCCCAGCGCGGTGCCGACCACGCCGAAGGTCAGCGGCCAGACCACCTGGCTGGTGTTCAGCACGGCCGAGCGCAGGCCCAGCGCCTCGCCGGCGCGGCCCGACGGCGACGCGCTATGCAGGATGTTCATCACGTTGGGCTGCGCGCTGCCGAGCGCCAGTCCCAGCACGAACGCCAGACAGCACATCAGCCAGAACGTCGAGACGAAGGGATAGAGCAGGTAGGCGATGCCGCCGACCAGCAGCGCGCCGCGGATGATCTTCCATTCGGACAGATGGCGCGTGACCAGCGGCATCGCGATGCGGATCGCCAGCGTGGCGATCGCGAAGGCGCCGAGCACCCAGCCGATCGACGAGGGCGACAGGCCGACGCGCGTGCCCTGGATCGGGATCAGGAAGGCATGCAGGTCCCACGCGGCGGACAGCACCGCGCTGGCGACGAAGACGGCGCGCAGCTCGGGCACCATCAGCAGGTCCAGCGCGGAGCCGCGGCTGCCATCGAGCGCTGCCTGGCGCGCCGCGCCGGCGCCCTGCGCGGGCAGGCGGTCATGGACGAGCCGCAGCCCGATCTGGCCGATCAGCGCGACGCCGACCAGCAGCAGGAAGGCGGGGCGGTAGCCGGCGTGCTCGATCACGTAGCCGACCACCACCGGACCGAGCGTGCCCGACACCGACAGGCCCAGCGCATGCCAGGTGTAGTTGCGAAGACGGGTCTCGTCGGTCGACAGCTGGCCGATCAGCAGCTGCATCGCGACCTGGACCAGCATGAAGCCGACACCGATCAGCGCGCACGACAGGTACAGCGCGGCGATGCTCGGCCAGATCGCCGGCAACAGCGTGCCGCCGACCACCATCAGCGAGCCCGCCGTCATCGGCCGGCGCGGCCCGATCTGGTCGATGCGGCGCCCCGCGCGGATCGCCAGCAGCATCGGCAGCAGCGCGTACAGCGACATCAGCAGGCCGAGCGTGATGGTCGAGGCCTTCAGCGAAATGGCGAACAGGGAAACGACGACGCGGCTGGCGTTGAACGCCACGTGGTTGCACACCGTCAGCGCGATCAGAACACTGATCGGCATGGCGGCGGCGGGATACGGCGTCATTCGTGCAGGGACCGGGAGGCGGAAGGTGGAACGAAGGACCGGAAGACGGGAACAACCCGAAAAAAGACGAACGGGGGGCGGCATGCGCCGCGCCCCGCAACAGGCGGCATCCTGAAGGACGTCACCTGCAAATTGCCATCCGTTTACAGCGTGGTGTTGTGCATCGAGCCGCCGCTACCGCTTGGCGTCTCCATGTAAATGGCCATTTAATTATGGGACGCTTGTTGACAGCGTGCAACGGTCTTTTAGGTTTTGGTGCACAGAAAGGGGGCGTGCGTTCGAGAGTGTTGCGCTGGAGCATCGGTAACCGAGGCAGCGGCGCAGACGAGTGCATCGCGCTGCGCGTCAACCGCCCTGGTACATCGGCGATCTGTTGGGTCCGGGCGACGGTGCGGCCGGCGCGGTTGGATTCTGGCGACGCGGCTCGGGCTCGTTGCCGCCCGCCGGCGGCTGCGCGGCCGGACCGGAGGCGGCCGGCGCGCGGCAATCGCGATAGGTCTTGCCCGGCGGCGGCGCGGTCGGGCGCTTGCGCAGTTCGGCCAGCAGCTTGCCGCACTGGCTGTCCTCGGCCGGCGACAGGTCGATCAGCGGCAGCACCGTGGCGACCGGCGCCAGCAGCGCCAGCGCGACCGCGCCGCCGGCGCGCAGCGCCAGCACGCCGATGTCGGGGCTGACGCGCGGGTCCTTCAGCGTGCCGCCGACATACAGCGGCGAGCGCAGCGAGAACACGCGCATGCCCTTGGAGTCGGGGTTGATCGTCAGGCCCAGCCGCTCGCTGGCCAGATCGACCACGCCGGTGGCGTTGATGGTGGCGTCCTGCGTGTCGATCACGAAGGTGCGGGCCCGGCCCATGCCATTGGTGAACGTGAAGTCGGCCACGCCGCAATGGATCTGCACCGGCTTGTCGCCGAACAGCTTGGCGATGATCACGCTGCCGACGTTCAGTCCCATCGCCTCCAGGATGAACTTGCTGATGGTGCCGTTCTCGACCAGCAGCCGCGCCTCGCCGTTGGACGAGCCGAGCAGCGCCGCGACCGAATTGCCGGTGGCGGACAGCTTGGCCGCGCCGTTGATCTCGCCGATGCTGGCGCGCATCGATTCGAGATTGGGGAACAGTTGCTTGATCTTCAGACGGCGCGCCGTCATGTCGATGGTCGCGCCCATCGGCGTGCGCTTGCCGTTCAGCTGCAGCGTCGAGCTCAGCGTGCCGCCGGCGACGCCGAAGTTCAGCGGCTTCAGATTCAGCACGCCGTCCTGCAGCACGATGTGGGTCTGCAGATTGTTGATCGGCAGATCGACGTCGCGGATGATGCGCTGGCCGGTGAAACGCACGTCGGCGTCGATGTCGTCCCAGCGTTCGGTGCGGAACGGCGCCACCGGCAGCGCCTTGTCGGCCGGCTGGCGTACCGGGCTGCGCGGCGCCGCCTGTCCCGGCTTGGCGTTGGCGCCAATCAGCGGCGCCAGGTCCTCGAAGCGCAGTTGCTTCGACACCAGCTCGCCGGCGAGCAGCGGGCGCGGATCGCGCTGCGTATAGGTCAGCGTGCCGCCGAGGTCGCTGCCGCCGACCCGGCCGCTGAAGTCCTGATAGCGGTAGACCGACGCGCCCTTGCGCAGCGTCGCGGTCAGCCGGCCGTTGGTCCGATACGGCGGCGTCTCCGGCAGCACCACGCCGGTCAGCGGGTACAGGTCGGCCATGCTCTCGCCGGACAGCTGCAGCATCAGGTCCAGCGCGGCGAGCCGGGCGGGCTCGGTCAGCGTGCCCTCGATCTGCGCGCGGGTGCTGCCGACGCGGATATCGGCCTGCAGCGGGTAGGGCCGGCTGGCGTCGCGCAGGTTCAGCACCGCACCGGCCTTGCCGTTGGCGTTGATGGTGGCCTTGTTGTAGTGGCCGACCGCGCGCCAGCGGATGCCGTAGACCGGTTCGCCCTTGCTGTTTGCCCTGGCGGCGGAGGCCGCGGCGGCCGAAGCCGCGGCCGGCCCGCTGGCGCCGCTCGCGGGGGCCGCCGAAGCGGCCGGTGCCGACGAAGGTGCCGACGAAGGTGCCGACGAAGGTGCCGATGAAGGTGCAAGCGGGCCGTCGCGATCCTTGTCATACAGCGGGGCATCGCCGATGGTTTCGAGCGTCGCGCGCAGTTCGATCTTGCTGGCGGCATCGTTCAGCGCCAGATGGCCGCGCGTGAGCACCACCTCGCCGATTTCCAGATGCCATTGCGATGGCTCCTTGTCTTCGCGGGTGGGGAAGGTCCAGTTGTTGCGCTTGTCGGCCAGCCGCTCGAGCGCGACCGACGGGCCGTCGATGGTGATGGTCGGCAGCGAGATTTCGCGCGTGAGCAGCGGCAGCGGCCGCAGCAGGAACACCAGTTCGCGCGCGGTGGCAAGGTTCGGCTGCTGGGTCCAGTCGGGATTGCCGATGGTGATGTCGCGGGCGGACAGCCGCGGCCACGGCACCAGGCGTCGCCAGCCGCTTTCGCCTTCGGGCCGGCGCCAGGTCAGGATCAGGTCGCCATTGACGGCGAACGGCCGGCCGATGGCATCGCTGACCTTCTCGTTGAGCCAGGGCTTGAGGCGGTTCCAGTCGAACAGCAGCACGAACGCCACCACCGCCGCGATCAATACCAAGGGCGTCAACACACTCCACAGCACGGCCTGGCGGCGCAACGACATTGAAGGGCTCCTGGCCGGCGCACGCGCGGACCGGGCTGGTGCGCTGGCGCGGCGGACGTACCACGTTGCGGCTATTGTATAGTTGCGCGCCGGGCCCTCCTGTCGGCATGCGACTGACAATGATGCCCGCGTTTTCCGCATTTTTTGCCCGCCGCCGTCCACCGTCTTTGCTCGGCCGGCGGGTCCAGCCGATGGTGAAGTCCTCGATGGCCGACGACCGCAACGCGCACTCCCGACCCGACCGCAATGACGACCCCGCCGCCGCGCTCGCGCTGGCGGAACTGCCCGCCGCGCTGCCGCACGACAGCGCCGAGGCCGACGACCATCACCGCCGCTTCGGCGGCGTGGCGCGGCTCTACGGCGCCGACGGGCTGGCCCGGCTGGAGGCGGCCAGCATCTGCGTGGTCGGCATCGGCGGGGTCGGCAGCTGGGCCGCCGAGGCACTGGCCCGCAACGCGGTGGGCCGCATCACGCTGATCGATCTGGACCATATCGCGCCGTCCAATACCAACCGGCAGATCCACGCATTGGGCGACGAGTACGGGCGCGCCAAGGTCGAGGCGATGGCGCAGCGGCTGGTGCAGATCAACCCGCGCGTGCGGGTGCGTCCCGTCGACGATTTCGTGACGCCCGACAACGTCGAGGCGCTGCTGGCCGGCCATGACTACGTGATCGACGCGATCGACGCGGTCAAGGTCAAGATCGCGATGCTGGGCTGGGCCCGGCGCCAGCGGCTGCCGATCGTCACCTGCGGCGGCGCGGGCGGTCAGCTCGACCCGACCCGCGTGCGCGTCGCCGACCTGTCCCGCACGATCCAGGACCCGCTGCTGGCCAAGGTCCGTGCCGGGCTGCGCAAGCAGTGGGGTCTGCCGCGCGATCCGAAGAAGCCGTTCGGCCTGCCGGCCGTGTATTCCGACGAACCGTTGCGCTATCCCGAGCCCGAACAGCAGGCATGCGAGATCGACGAGGCGCCGTTCGCCGACGCCGCCCACCCGCCGCGGCAGGGGCCGCAGGGGCTGGCCTGCGCGGGCTTCGGCTCGTCGGTCGCGGTCACCGCGGTGTTCGGCTTCGTCGCGGCGTCGGTGGCGCTGAGCGCGATCGCGCAGGCCCGCTGACGCTGGCGGTTCCCTGTCGCCCCCGCGAACGCGGGGGGGCCAGCGACTTGAGCTCAAGCCACTGGGTCCCGCCTGCAGGGGACGACACGAGTGTTCAGGCGCGCAGCGCGTCCAGCAGCCGCGCGACCTGCGCCTCGCCGGGCGCGAGGTTGTCGAAGAAGATCAGTTCCGGATAGTCGGCCGCCGCCGGCATGAAGCGCCGCCGCCGATAGTCTTCCCAGTGCGCGAGCTTGTAGGCGTCGTTGGGATTGCCGCGCCGCACGATGCGCGCGTGCGCCTCGTCCTCGGGCAGATGGACCCAGACGATGCGCACCGTGGTGCCGGCCGGCACCGCCAGCCAGTCCGGATCGCTGAGCCGATGCTCGCGGATCTCGCGCGACAGCGGGCCGATCACGATCGCGCTGATGCCCAGCGCCAGGTTCTCGCGCGCGGTATCGAGCAGGCCCTGGTATTCCGGATCGCGCAGATGCTGCAGATAGAGCGGACTGTCGCGGTCGTTGGGGTCGCCGGTCAGCGCGCCCATCGCGGCGGCGCTGTAGCGGCCGTACAGCGTGTCCTTGTCGAGCAGGCAGAACGGCTCGCCGGTGGCCTCCATCAGCGGGCCGATCAGCCGATGGGCCAGCGTGGTCTTGCCGGTACCGGCATGGCCGCAGAAGAAAATCAGTCGTGGCATCGAGGGGAACGAAGGGGGGGAAGGACGGCGTGCCCGGCGCGGAATTCGCGCGGGATTCGGTATCCTTGCGCGTATCCCTGTGCCTTCGGGCATTCCGCGCAGCATAACCGATCGCCTTCATGACCGTTTCCGCTCCCGCTCCCGCTTCCATTCCCGCAACCCCGACCGCCGCACCGCCCGATCTCGACAGCAGCGCGCTGCCCGCCGACCTGCATCTGGGCGAGCCGGTCACCGACCATACCCATGCGGAGTTCGTGCTGCTGCTCGAGGCCGCCGCGCGCGCCAGCGACGACGGCTTTCTGGCCGCGCTGGACGAGTGGATCGACCACACCCGCTATCACTTCGGCATGGAAGAGGCGTGGATGGAAGCGATGAACTTCGGCCCGCGCCAATGCCATGCCGGCGAGCATCGGCAGATGCTGGAGATCGTCGACAAGGTCCGGGCCAAGGTCGAGCAGGAAGGAGACTTCGAGACCGGGCGCCGCCTGGTGGCGGAACTGCCCGGCTGGTTCGCGCTGCACGTGCGCAAGCAGGACGCCGCGATGGTGGCCTACATGCGGCAGAACGGCTTTACGCTGGTGGAGGGGCCGGCGGCGTGAGGGCGGGGCCGTTGCCTGCGTTTTAGAGCCGCTTCCTCTGCCCGGCCCGCTCCCGCTGAAGGGGCGAGGAAGAACACCATCGAGGCGGCGAGGGAGAGTACCGCCGGTTTTCTCCGCGGTTTTCTCCCCGGTTTTTCCCTTCTCGCGCGCGGGAGAGGGGCCGGGGCCCGCGGGAGAGGGCGACCGCGCCCCCTCAGGCCCGCAACATCAATTCAACGCCGCACTGAGCTGCCGGCGCCAGCGCGACACGGCCTCCGGCGCGTCGCCCATCATCTCGAATACCGACAGCATCGTCCTGCGGCCGACATCATCCTCGAAGCCGCGGTCGGTGCGTACGATGGCCAGCAGCTGCTCCAGCGCCGGCTCGTATTGACGGCGGGCGATCAGCAGCCGCGCCAGATCGAGCCGGGCCTGCAGGTCCGCGGGATTGGCCTCGATGCGGCCGGTCAGCGTGGCCTCGTCGGGCAGGTCGCCCAGGCCCTTCATCGCCTCCAGCCGCGTCTGCAGCGCGGCATAGGCATCGTGCTGCGGCGCGCGCGGCGTCAGCATGCCGAACTGGGCCTGCGCTTCCTCCAGCGCATTGCCGTCGAGCAGGAAGGCGATGTAGTCGATGCGTGCCTCGTCGAAGCCGGGGTCGAAGGCCAGTGCCGCCTGGAAGGCCTCACGCGCGATCTCGCGCTTGCCGCCGGCAGCCGCCTGCCGGGCCTCGCGCAGCGCGATCTGGCCCGGGTCAGGCGTGACCCGGGCGATGAATTCGCGCAGCCCCGATTCGGGCAGCACACCGATGAACTGGTCGACCGGCTTGCCGTCGACGAAGGCGATCACATGGGGGATGCTGCGCACGCCGAAGTGGGCCGCCAGCTCCTGGTTCTCGTCGACATTGATCTTGGCCAGCTTCCACTTGCCGCCGGCCTCGCGCTCGAGCTTTTCCAGCAGCGGGCCCAGCGTGCGGCACGGTCCGCACCATGGCGCCCAGAAGTCCACCAGCACGGGGACGCTGCGCGACATAGCAATCACGTCGTGGTCAAAGTTCTGCAGGGTGACGTCGCTCATTCCTTGCCTCGCTGTTCGTGAATTCCCGGTATCGCGTGAGATCCGCGCCCCGGCCCCAAGGCGCGTGCGGACAGGTTCGGCCTCGCGCCGGACGGCCGGTTTCCTGTGGTCGATGTGGGGACGGCGCGGCGCATATCAACCCTGGTTGCGGGAATCTACCCCTTGGAAATAGAACGGTCGTTCGGTTATATTGCTTGACGATTCGCCGCCGGGGCTGCTTGCCGGCCGCGGCGGCGTCGGCTCAACGCCAGACAACGACGCCCAGCAACGACGCTCGAGAACAGGTCGCGAAGACCGCTCAGGAGACAACGCATGCAGACCCAGAAGCCCGCCGCGCGCCCGCATTTCCAGTTCTGGCCCAAGCGGGCGCCCACCGCCATCGTGCTGCCCGAAACCTCGCTGTGGGTCAATCTGGAGGTGTCGGCGCGCCGCTATGCCGACAAGGCCGCGATCCGCTATTTCGGCAAGGCCATCACCTTCCGCGAGCTCGAGGCGCAGGCGAACGCGCTGGCCGGCTGGCTGCAGCGCGAGGCCGGCGTGGCCAAGGGCGACCGGGTGCTGCTGTACATGCAGAACTGCCCGCAGTTCATCGTCGGCTACTACGCGATCCTGCGCGCCGACGCGGTCGTGGTGCCCGTCAATCCGATGAACCGGGCCGAAGAATTCAAGCACTACATCACCGACGCGCAGGCTCGCGTGGCGATCTGCTCGGCCGATCTGGCCAGCGGTGCCGCGGCCGCCAATGCGGAACTGCCGCAGGAACAGCAGCTGCAGCATCTGCTGGTGACCCAATACGCCGACGCGCTGCCCGAGCGCCACGAGCACCCCGAGGACGCGCCGCCCGCCTGGCTGACCGCCGAGCATCCGCTGCCGGCCGGTGCCGTGCAGTGGCGCGACGCGCTGGCCGCCGGCCACCAGCCCGGCCCGCATACCGCAGGTCCCGACGACATGGCGGTGATGCCCTATACCTCGGGCACCACCGGCTTCCCGAAGGGCTGCATCCATACCCATCGCTCGGTGATGCACAACGTGGTCGGCGGCTCGACCTGGTCGGGCTCGGGCGCCGAGTCGGTGATCCTGTCGGTGCTGCCGCTGTTCCACGTGACCGGCATGCAGTACGGCATGAACGGCCCGATCTACAGCGGCGCGACCGTGGTGATGCTGCCGCGCTGGGACCGCGAGGTCGCGGGCCGGCTGATCTCGCGCTACCAGGTCACGCACTGGACCAATATCCCGACGATGGTGATCGACTTCCTGGCCAGCCCGAATCTGGCCGAGTTCGACCTGTCGAGCCTGCGCTATATCGGCGGGGGCGGGGCGGCGATGCCGCAGGCGATCGCCGAGCGGCTGCGCGAGCAGTTCGGCCTGAACTATCTGGAGGGCTACGGCCTGTCCGAGACGATGGCGCCGACCCACAGCAATCCGGCCGACCGGCCCAAGCTGCAGTGCCTGGGCGTGCCGACCTTCAACACCGATGCGCGCGTGGTCGACCCGGTCACGCTGAAGGAGCTGCCGCCGGGCGAGGTCGGCGAGATCATCGTCTGCGGCCCGCAGGTGTTCAAGGGCTACTGGGGCAAGCCGGACGCGACGCGCGAGGCCTTCATCGAGTTCGAAGGCAAGACCTTCTTTCGCACCGGCGATCTCGGCCGGATGGACGAGGAGGGCTATTTCTTCATCACCGACCGGCTCAAGCGGATGATCAACGCGTCCGGCTTCAAGGTCTGGCCGGCCGAAGTGGAGAACCTGCTGTACAAGCATCCCGACGTGCAGGAGGCCTGCATCATCGGCACGCGCGACGCCTATCGCGGCGAGACGGTCAAGGCCGTGGTCGTGCTGAAGGCGCATGCGAAGGGCAAGACCACCGCCGACGACATCATCGCCTGGGCCAAGGACAATATGGCCGCCTACAAGTACCCGCGCGTGGTCGAGTTCGTCGACGCGCTGCCGAAGTCGGGGACCGGCAAGGTGATGTGGCGCCAGCTGCAGGAAGCGGAGAACGCGCGCCTGGGTTGACGGCGCGCGGTACAAGGGGTGCGCAATCGCTCAGTGCCCGCGCACCCGCATCAGCATCTTGACCATCGTCTTGTAGCCACGTTCGCGCGCGTGGCGCGTCGGCGTGACGCCGTCGCGATCGGCCAGATTGGCGTCGGCGCCCGCATCGAGCAGCAGCTGCACCACATGCTCGTAGCGCGTGCTGCCGTCGCCGAGCACGATGGCCTCCAGCAGCGCCGTCCATCCCAGCGCATTGACATGATCGACCGGCACGCCGGCCTGCAGCAGCAGCTTGACCACCTCGGGGTTGCCGTGCTGCGACGCCGCGGTCAGCGCGGTGCCGCGATAGCGGTCGGTGCTGCGCGGATCGGCACCGTGCGCCAGCGCCAGCCGCACCAGCTCGATCTGGCCGCTGGCGGCGGCCAGCAGGAAGGCGCTGTTGGCCTGCTCGTCCTTGTGGTTGACATCGGCTCCCGCGTGGATCAGCGCGCGGGCGGCCTCGCCGTGGCGCTGATAGACCGCGAGCAGCAGCGCGGTGCGGCCGCGCTCGTCGGCGGCATGCGGCGAGGCGCCGGCACCGAGCAGCTTGCGCACCAGCGCCGCGTCGCCGAGCGCGGCGGCGGTCAGCAGATTGCGGTTCAGCGCGCTCAGCGCGTCGTGCGGCCGGCCCGCACTGCCCGGCTGGGCGGCGGCCCGCGGCGGGGACGACGGCGAGGCGGGAGCGGGCGAGGACGAACCGGGCCGCGCCGCCATCGAGACGCCGGCCGGTCCTGACAGCAACGCCCCACCCAGCAGCAGCCCCGACAACCCCAGCGCTTCGGCGACCATCAGGCGGCGGGCTCGGGCGGGGGCGGGCATGGCGGTCTCCGGTTCAGGCGGCGTTGGCCGCTTCGGTATCGCCGGGCGCGTCGATGTCGCCGGCCGGTTCGGCGTCGGCGGCCTGGATCTGCCGCCACAGCCGGCCGAGATAGGGATCGTCGACGCCGTGCGTGGCCAGACCCAGCAGCGTCTGGTGCAGATAGTCGCGCGCGGGGCCGTAAAGCCCCGTGGCGCGCCGCAGGCAGGCCACCACGCGCTCGTCGGGCAGGCGGCCGGCATAGGCTTCGTGGGCGCGGTTCATCACGAAGGCGAGCGCCCGCTGCGGGGGCGCCTCGCCGTCGAGCTTCACGCGCAGCCAGCGGGGATGGTAGGCGCCGGTCATCATCTCGCGGCGCCACAGCACGCGAAATTCCTGCTCGACGACGTGGCTCGGGATGCGGAACACCATGCCGTGGCAGCTGCCGCCGCGGTCCAGGCCCAGCACCAGGCCCGGGTTGTCCCAGGTGCCCCGGTTGATGCGCGAATACAGGTAGAAGCCGCGGTGATAGCCGTGCACGGTCGCGAGCCGGCGCTCGGTGTGCACGACCATCGGATTCCAGATCAGGGAGCCGTAGCCGAACAGCCAGACGTCGCCATTCAGGTCCGGCTGGTCTGGCCGGCGATCCAGCGTGGACCGCAACGAGCGCTCGAGCGCGTCGTCCGACAGCAGCGAGGAAGCCACCGGGGTACCGCCCAGCGTGGTCCGCAGCCGGTCCGCTTCAAGATCTTGTCGGGTGATGGCCATGGTGCAAGCATAATGCAAAGCCGGGCAGCGGGAGGCTTGGTACACCACATGGCAGGGAGATGTCGGCGTGGGGCAACGGTGAAGCCCCACCCACTGCCGGCGGGGTGGCGGCCGATGTTGCGCCGTCCTTACAATGGCTGCCAACTACCAGGAGGGATGGACATGGCGCGAACGCTTACGGTGGCCTTCGGCACCGGCAAGGAATTCGAGTTCACCATCGGCGATACCGAGCTCGCGGGCATCAGCGACGATGCCGGCTGGCGCTTGTTCGATCGGGAGTATGCGGAGCTCGACTGCCAGGCCTCCAGCCCGGTGGGCAAGGTGCTGGTCATCGACAAGATCCTCAGCGTGGCGCGCTTCTCGGGCGAGCAGCGCTTTGCCAGCGATCCGGACTGGGCCCGGGAGTACGCGCGGCATGCCGCACATATCCTGGGCCGCGATCGGGTGCGCGTCGACGTCGGCAACGCGTCGATCGGCTTCTGAATCTGCTTCCGAGCCGGCTTGCCGGCTCGTTGCCTTGCTGGAGCGTCTACCGCCTCAGACGGCCAGCAGCTCCACTTCGAACAGCAGCGTGGCGTTCGGCGGAATCACGCCGCCGGCGCCGCGTGCGCCATAGCCCAGGTCCGCGGGAATCACCAGCCGGCGCGTGCCGCCAACCTTCATGCCCTGCACGCCTTCGTCCCAGCCGCGGATCACATGGCCGGCGCCCAGCGGGAACACGAAGGGATCGTTGCGATCCTTGCTCGAATCGAATTTGCGGCCGGCCTGGCCGTTCTCGTACAGCCAGCCGGTGTAATGCACGGTGACGTGCTTGCCCGCGGTCGCTTCGGCGCCCTGGCCGGTCACGGTGTCTTCGTATTGCAGGCCGGAAGGAGTGGTGATCATCGGTCTTTCCTTTGTGTGACTGCGGATCGCGGTCGGGGATCGCGACCCGCGTGGTGATTCGGAGCATGGACCCCGCGGCCGTGGCCGCGCTCACGGTCCTGCCGCAGTGCTGCCGCGGTGCTGCCGAGACGGCAGTGTACCCGCAAGCGCTCAGGCGTCGGCCCGCTGCCAGGTATCCAGGCGCAACTGCACGCTGCGCTCGTCGTCGCTGAACCAGATCTCGCCGTCCTGGATCGTCACGGTCAGCCGCATCGCGCGGCGCGCCATGCCGGCCAGCGCGTCGACCGCCTCGCCCGGCACCGCGTGGACCGTCAGATTGCGCAGCTTGCCGGCCTTGCCGGCGATGCCCTTCCACCATTCGCGGGCGCTGGCGGGCTGGTAGGCGAACACGGTCACGCGCGCGGCGCGCGAGGCGGCGCGCTTGAGCCGCGTCTCGTCGGGCTGGCCCAGGTCGATCCAGTGTTCGATTTCGCCGGTCAAGCTGCGCTCCCACAGGTCCGGCTCATCGGGCTCGTCGAGCCCGCGCGTCAGGCTCAGCGTCTCGCTGGCCTCGCAGGCGAACGCCAGCAGCCGCACCATCATGCGGGCATCGTTCTCGGACGGGTGTTGCGCGACGGTCAGCGCGTGGGTGCCGTAGTAGTGCCGATCCATATCGGAGATCGACAGCTCGGCTTTGCAGATGGTGGACTTCAGGGCCATGGGGGAAGAGGGGACGGCGGGCCGGCGCGATGGCGCGGGCAGGATGCCCGGCATGGCCGGCCAGCAAAGCGCGCATGTTACCCGATCACCGCGCGCATGACGGTGCGGGACATGGCCGCAGGCAAGCGGCAGCGGACTGTGAAAAACACAACGCCGCGCCGGAGGCGCGGCGCGGGGGTCAACGGGACTTGCGGTAGTCGCTGAAGTAGAAGCGCAGCAGCGCGGAGGCGATCACCAGCGCGAGGAAGGCGGCGGCGATCACCATCGCCTGGCCGGCCGGACTGTCGATCTGCCCGTTGACGCCGAGTTCGACCAGGCGGCCGATCACCAGCATCACCAGCACCGGGATCACCAGGGCGCGGCGACCGTAGGTGCGCATCACCCAGCCGGGGAAGTTGCGCAGCAGGTGGCCGACGAAATCGCGCGGAATGCTGCAGATCAAGCACGCCCCTGCGGCAGCGAGCGAAGCCGCCACCACATCCCCCAGTCCAATCCCGAACATGATTCCCCGTCCCGTCGCACCCGGGCGAAAAAGCCGGGGCTGAATTTTGCAAAGCGCTGATTCTACAGAAGATTTCGGGATTTCAGGTGTCGCTTGGTCGACCTGCGGAAGAAGCCGGCAGTCGGTCAGGGCACCAGCACCGGCAGCAGGAAAATGCCCAGCACGCACAGGAAGCCGAGCGTCCAGCACAGCGAGCGCAGCGTGGCGCGGTCGGCGAGATAGCAGACCGTGTAGAGCAGGCGGATCACGATGAAGGCGACCGCCAGTTCGTCGATGCGCGCCTGCGGCGCCTGCAGATGACTGGCGCACAGCACCGCGGCGGCGAACAGCGGAAAGGCTTCGAAGTGGTTGCGGTGGGCGAGATCGGCGCGGCGGGCGCGGCCGGTCTGCCGCTCCAGCCAGGCGCGCGGATCGTGGTTGTCGAAACCGGGCGCGCCCCATTTGGCAATGCCCACCGTGACGATGGGCAGGATGCCGGCGATCAGCACGCACCAGAAAGCGATCGGCATGGCGTTGTCCTCGGTTATGTCGTCGGCGGTTGTCAGCGGTCGGGCGGCGGTCGGGCGGCGATCGGGGCGCGCTCAGTCGGAAATCACGCCGCCACCACCCGGATCGTCACACCGGGCAGCGTCACCACCTGGCCGGCACGGATCTTGGCGGTCTTGCGCGACTCGGCCACGCCGTCGACCGCGACCTCGCCGGCAGCGACCAGCGCCTTGCCGGCGCCGCCGCTGTCGACCACGCCGGCCAGCTTGAGCAGATCGTTCAGCGCGATGTGCTCGCGGTCCAGCGGGAAGGTCAGGGTCTGCATGGTGAAGATCGGGTTGGGAGGTGGCGCCGGGCGCCGAACCTTCGGCGCGCCGGCGTGAGCCGCGGCTATTACTTGCCCCAGCTGTCCTTCAGTCCGACGATGCGGTTGAAGACCGGGCGGCCCGGCTGGCTGTCGACGCGGTCCGCGACGAAGTAGCCGTGCCGCTCGAACTGGAAGCGGTCCTCGGCCCTGGCCTCGCGCAGGCCGGGCTCCAGATACGCTGTGACCACGCGCTTGGAGTCCGCGTTCAATGCATCGAGGAAGTTCTTGCCGCCGGCATCCGGATGCGGGTCGTTGAACAGCCGGTCGTACAGCCGCACCTCGGCCTGCAGCGCGTGCTGCGCGCTGACCCAGTGGATGTTGCCCTTGACCTTGACGCTGTCCGCGCCCGGCGTGCCGCTCTTGGTGTCGGGCAGGTAGTTGGCGTGCACGGCGACGACATTGCCGTCGGCGTCCTTGTCGACGCCGGTGCACTCGATCACGTAGCCGTAGCGCAGCCGCACCTTGTTGCCCGGGAACAGCCGGAAGTAGCCCTTCGGCGGGTTCTCGCTGAAGTCCTCGCGCTCGATCCACAGTTCGCGCGACAGCGGGAACACGCGCTTGCCGAGCTCGGGCTGCTTCGGATGGACCGGCGCCGAGCACTCCTCGCTGTGGCCCTCGGGATAGTTGTCCAGGATCAGCTTGAGCGGATCGAGCACCGCCACGGCGCGCGCCGCGCGCGCATCGAGGTCGTCGCGCACCGCGCCTTCCAGCGTGCTCATGTCGATCCAGCTGTCGGACTTGGCCACGCCGACGCGGTCGCAGAACAGCTGGATCGATTCGGGCGTATAGCCGCGGCGGCGGATGCCGACGATGGTCGGCATGCGCGGATCGTCCCAGCCGTCCACGCGGCCCTCGTTGACCAGCTGCAGCAGCTTGCGCTTGCTGGTGATCGCATAGGTCAGGTTCAGCCGGGCGAACTCGTACTGATGCGGCAGCGGCTCGCGCAGCAGGCCGCAATCGCGCAGCTGCGCCAGCACCCAGTCGTACAGCGGGCGGTTGTTTTCGAACTCCAGCGTGCACAGCGAGTGCGTGATGTTCTCGATCGCATCGGAGATGCAATGCGTGAAGTCGTACATCGGATAGATGCACCACTTGTCGCCGGTGCGATGGTGGTGCGCATGGCGGATCCGGTAGAGCACCGGGTCGCGCATCACGATGTTCGGCGCGGCCATGTCGATCTTCGCGCGCAGCACGTGTTCGCCGTCGGCGTACTTGCCGGCGCGCATGTCGCGGAACAGCTGCAGGTTTTCCTCGACGCTGCGCCCGCGGTAGGGCGAGGGCGTGCCCGGCTCGGCGAAGTTGCCGCGGCTGGCGGCGATCTGCTCTGCGCTCTGGCTGTCGACATAGGCGACGCCGCGCTCGATCAGCTTCTCGGCGAACGCGTACAGCTGGTCGAAGTAGTCGCTGGCGTAGTACAGGTGGGCCTGCTGGCCGCCCTGGGCATCGGTGCTGTCCCAGCTGAAGCCGAGCCAGTGCACCGCGTCGATGATCGAATCGACGTACTCGGTGTCTTCCTTGACCGGATTGGTGTCGTCGAAGCGCAGGTGGCAGCGGCCGCCGTAGTCGCGCGCCAGCCCGAAATTCAGGCAGATGCTCTTGGCGTGGCCGATATGCAGATAGCCGTTGGGCTCCGGCGGAAAACGCGTGATCACGGCGGGCAGCGGCCGACCCTGCGCGTCGGTGCGGCCGGCATAGGTGCCGGCGGCCAGATCCTGGTCGATGATGCTGCGCAGGAAATTCGAGGCGGCGGGCGTGCTGTCTTGGGCTTTGGGATCGTGGCTCATGGTTTGGCCAGGTTGGGCCGCGGGTCGCGGCCGGCTTCAGGGCGAATTCGGATTCGGGGTAAGGATCGGCGCGGATTTGCGCCGGGCCAGCGTGCCGGCGTCCCGGAAGGCGCGGCATGTTGGCGGGAACCCGGGATTTTACCGTGCCGGCGCATCGGCCGCGCGCGCAATCGTCGGACGCGCGCTAGCATGGCGTTTCCGACCCCATCGTTCACGAGGAGCCCCATGCCATCTCCCGATCCCGCCGCCACCCTTGCCGCGCTGTGGCGCGCCACCGGCCTGCCCGAGGCCGCCCTCGCGCAGGCAACGCTGAGCGGCGCCGAACCGGTGCTGCCGTCATCGTTCGCGGTCGGCACTGCCGCGCAGGCCAGCGTGGCCGCTTCGGCGTTGGCGGCCGCGGCGCTGTGGCAGCAGCGCACCGGCCGCTGGCAGCAGGTCGCGGTCGATATGCGCCACGCCATCGCGGAATTTCGCAGCGAGCGTTATCTGCGCGTCGATGGCGGTCCGGCGCCGGAGCTGTGGGACAAGATCGCGGGCGCCTATCGTTGCGGCGATGGCCGCTGGGTCCGGCTGCACACGAACTTCATGCATCACCGCGACGGCGTGCTGCGGCTGCTCGGCTGCGCCAACGACAAGGACGCGGTGCAGGCCGCGCTGGGCAAATGGGAGGCGGAGGCCTTCGAGACCGCCGCTTCCGATGCCGGCCTGGTTGTCGCGGCGATGCGCAGCTTCGACGAATGGGACGGCCATCCGCAGGCCGCCGCGTTGCGCGAGTTGCCGCCCATCGTGATCGAGCGGATCGGCGACGCGCCGCCGATGCCCTTGCCGGACTTGCCGGCGCAGGACGCCCGGCCGCTGTCCGGCGTGCGGGTGCTGGAGTTCACCCGCATCATCGCCGGCCCGGTGGCCGGCCGCACGCTGGCCGCGCATGGCGCGGACGTGCTGCTGGTCACCGCGCCGCATCTGCCGTCGATCGCGCCGCTGGTGATCGACACCGGCCGCGGCAAGCGGTCCTGCCAGCTCGATCTGCGCGATGCCGACGACAAGCACACGCTGCACAAGCTGCTGCACGGCGCCGATGTCTTCCTGCAGGGGTACCGGCCCGGCGGCCTCGCGGCGCTGGGCTTCGGCCCCGAGGCGGCCGCGCGCGCCCGCCCCGGCATCGTCTATGTCTCGCTGTCGGCCTATGGCCATGTCGGACCGTGGGCCGGCAAGCGCGGCTTCGATTCGCTGGTGCAGACCGCGACTGGCTTCAACGACGCCGAGGCCCGAGCGGCCGGCAGCGACACGCCGCGTCCGCTGCCGGCACAGGTGCTCGACCACGCCGCCGGCTACCTGCTCGCGCTCGGCGCGATGGCGGCCCTGCACCGGCGCGCCACCGAGGGCGGCAGCTGGCACGTACGCGTATCGCTGGCACAGACCGCGCAGTGGCTGCGCGGCCTTGGCCGGGTCGACAACGGCCTGCAGGCGCCGGATCAGCGCATCGACGACATCAGCGACCTGCTGGAGGCCGTGCCGTCGGGCTTCGGCATGCTGACGACGGTACGGCACGCGGCGCAACTGTCCGAAACGCCGGCCCGCTGGGAACAGCCATCGGTGCCGCTGGGCAGCGACGCCGCGCAGTGGTTGCCGCGCGGTGGGGCGAAGTAAGGCGAGCCGCAATCCTGGTCGAACCTTGCCGACGGTGGCCCGTTGACGCGCGGCCGCCGTCCTTCGCTGCCGGCGTCCCGCCATGCCGCGCCATGGCCGAGACAAGCAGGGCCAGGCAGGGCCAGGCAGGGCGACCACCTCGATATTTTTTTGACGGGAGAAAACCTACCGAGTAGTATGTTTTTCCGACGAAGGCCCACCTTCGGCAAGAACGGCGACAAGAACGACAACAAGGAGACAGAGCATGCGGGTTCTGATCACGGGCGCGGCCGGCTTTATCGGCACCGCGCTGCAACGCGCGTTGATCGCGCGGCCAAGCCTGGCCGACCCCGGCGGCACGCCGCGCCGGATCGACGAACTCGTGCTGGCCGACCGCGCCGACGTGCCGCTGCCTGGGGACGCGCCGTGCCGGCGCACCGTGCTGCGCGGCGACCTGGCCGAGCCCGGCTTTGCCGCGCAACTGGCGGCGCTGGCGCCGGACAGCGTGTTTCATCTCGCGGCCAGCCTGACGCTGGAGGCCGAAGCCGACGAGCCGCGCGCCTATCGGCTGCATGTCGAGGCCCTGCGCGGGCTGATCGCCGGCTTCGCCAGGCCGCCCCGGCTGGTGCTGGCCAGCTCGATCGCCGTCTTCGGGGGAGACCTGCCCGAGACGGTCGGCGATGGGCTGCGCGCCGAGCCCGACACGACCTATGGCACGCACAAGGCCATTGCCGAGCTGCTGCTGGCCGACTACAGCCGCCGCGGCCGCGTCGACGCGCGCGCGTTGCGCCTGCCGGTCGTGCTGATCCGCGACGGCGCGCCATTGCCCGCGGTGTCGGACCGCATTGCCGCGATCGTGCGCGAGCCGCTGGCCAGCCGCGACGTCGTCTGCGGCCTGCATCCGGACACGCGGATGCCGGTAGCGTCGGCGCAGGCGGTCGCGCAGGCCTTGATCGCCATGCACGATCTGCCGGCGGACCGGCTGCCGCACGACAGGGCGCTCAATCTGCCGTCGCTGTCGACCACCGTGGCGCAGATGGTGGCCGCGCTGCGCCGCGTGGCAGGCGACGCGGCCGCGGCGCGCATCCGTTACGAACCGGACCCCGCGCTCCAGCGCGTGGTCGACAGCTGGCCGCGCACCTTTACCTCGGACAAGGCCAGCGCGCTCGGCCTGCATGCCGACGCCGATTTCGACGCGATTCTCGGCGCTTACCTCGACAGCAAGGGGACGGCATGAAGAACCCCGCGATCGGATTCCGCCGTAACGGCCCGCTCTCCACCAATGAACACGAGCGGCAGGCCGACGCCGCGATGCGCTTCGACGACCGGCTGTCGCCCGAGGTCGCCGCGCTGCCGGTCTGCATCGTCGGCGCCGGCTGTTCGGGCGTCACCGCCGCCAAGGCGCTGAAGGAGAAGGGCGTCGCCTTCGACTGCTTCGAACTGGGCTCGAAGATCGGCGGCATGTGGCGCTACGAAAACGACAACGGCATGTCGTCGGCCTACCGCAGCCTGCATATCGACACGAGCCGCACCAACCTGGGCTACTCCGATTTCCCGATCCCTGACCGGTATCCCGATTTCCTGTCGCACTACGAGGTGATCGAATATCTGGAAGCCTATGCCGAGCGCTTCGGCATCCCGCCGCATATCCGCTTCAACACGCGGGTGGAGCGCGTGGCGCCGGTCGGCGACGGCAGCTGGCGGGTCACGCTGGGCGACGGCAGCAGCCGGCGCTATCGCGCGGTGATCGTCGCCAACGGCCATCTGTGGGACCCGCGCTGGCCGAGCTTCGACGGCCAGTTTTCCGGCGAGCAGATCCATTCGCACCACTACCGCACCGCCGAGCCGTTCCGCGACCGCAACGTGCTGATCGTCGGCATCGGCAATTCCGCGGTCGACATCGCCGTCGATGTCTGCAAGTCGGCCAAGCGCACGTGGATCTCGACGCGGCGCAGCGCGTGGATCATGCCGAAATACATCATGGGCCATCCCATCGACCGCTGGTCCGCCTTCTTCGCACGGCGCCTGCATCTGCCGACACGCGTCACGCGCACGCTGGTGCGCTGGCTGGCGTATCTGGCCACCGGCGACCAGGCGCGCGTCGGCATTCCGCGGCCCCGCCACGAGATCTGGCGCGAGCATGCCACGCTGAGCCAGGAGCTGATTCCGTATTGCGGGCATGGCTGGATCCGCATCAAGCCGAACATCCGCAGGCTGGATGGCGACCACGTCGAGTTCGAGGACGGCACGCGTGAGGCCGTCGATGCGATCATCCACGCCACCGGCTACCGGGCCAGCTTTCCGTTTCTCGACCGGCAGGTGTTCGAGGTCGCGGATGGCAAGGCCGAGCTCTATCGCCGCATGATGCCGCCCGGCCGCCATGGCCTGTTCATGCTGGGGCTGGTGCAGCCGATCGGCCCGACGATTCCGCTGGTCGAGATCCAGGGAAAATGGCTGGCCGCGGTGCTGGCCAACGAGATCCGGCTGCCGGGCCGGGACGGCATGATGGCGGAAATCGATGCCCATCAGCGCTACGTATCGCGCCGCTTCGTCGGCTCGGCACGCTATACGCTGGAGGTGGACTTCCGCCGCTACGCCAGAGAACTGTTTCGCGATATCGCCCGGGGAGGGGCGGCATGACCCCCAGCAAGCAGGAAATCCTGATCCAGGCCGCCGAATGCTTCATGGAACAAGGGTTCCATGCCACCAGCATCGACGACGTCGCGCGGCGGCTCGGCGCGACCAAGGGCCGCATCTACCATCATTACGCGTCGAAGATCGACCTGTTCTTCGAGGTGCATCGCGAAGGCATGCGGCTGCTGTTCGAGGCGGTGGAGCCCGCGCGCAAGGTCGAGGGCGACGGCGTCACCGTGCTGGCGGCGATGCTGCGTGCGCATGCGGTCGCCGTGCTGGAACACCACACGTTCGAGAGCGTGGTGGCGCAGGGCGTGCAGATGCATCGCTTCGGCGCGACCACGCCGTCGCAGCGGCAGACGCTGGACGAGCTGATCGCCAGCCGCGACCGCTTCGAGCGTCTGTTCAAGGATCAGGCCGCGGCGGCAAGGCGCGATGGCTCGCTGGCCGCCGATGCCGATCTGTCGATCGCGGTGAAGACCTTGCTGGGCGGCATCCAATGGTCGCTGATCTGGTATCGCCCGGAGGCCGATGCCGACGAGCACGCGCGCGAGCGCCTGGCCGAGGCGATGGTGCGTACGCTGGTCGAGGGCATCCGCGCGCGGCCGGAGCGGGCCGCATCGACAGCCGGCAGGCGGGCGCGCGCGCCGGCAGCCTAGCGCGGCACGCCTTCGACTCGGCGCAGATCAGTACAGCGTCTGGCGGATCCGCTGCGGCAGCTCGGCGTCGTAGGCCCGGCCGTCGATGGCATCGCGGCTCAGCGTCGCCAGGATGGTGCCGGTGCTCGGCAACGCGCTGCGCGGAATCTGCGCTTCGGGCGACCACAGCCGCGAACGCACCAGCGCGCGGGCGCACTGGAAGAACACCGAGCGGATCGCGATCAGCAGCACGGTGGAGGGGGCCTTGCCGTCGACTGTGCACTGCGCGATCAGTTCCGGATCGGTCGAGATCGTCGCCGTGCCGGCCACGCGCAACGTCTCGTCGACGCCAGGCACGAGGAACAGCAGGCCGACGCGCGGGTCGGCGACGATATTGCGCAGGCTGTCGATGCGGTTGTTGCCGCGGCGGTCCGGCAGCAGCAGCGTGCGGTCGTCCAGCACCTTGACGAAGCCGGGCGCATCGCCGCGCGGCGAACATTCGGCCATGCCGTCGGCCACCGTCGACAGCAGGCAGAACGGCGAGGCCTCGACGAAGGCGCGATAGTGCGGATGCAGGTAATCGACTTCCTTGGCCAGCGAGGCCGGTGCGGGCTTGCCGTAGTGCGTTTCCAGGTCTGCCAGCGTGGCGATGGTGTGATCGGTCATGGCGGATGGGCGGTCGAGCGAGGTGGAGGAGTGGGGCGGCCGCGGGTTTGAATTTCCGACGGGTGGTCCGTTCGGGCGGTGCGCGGCATCGGCAAGTCTACAGCGTGACGGTGCCCCGGCCGATCTCGATCACGCGGCCCCCGACGCGGATCGCGCCCTCGCCATCTTCGACATCGACTTCCAGCCGCAGCCGGCAGGGCCGCTCGACCAGATCGCCCTGGGCAATCTCGTAGCGCGCCGGCAAGGCATGGCCGGTGGCGAGCAGCCAGCCGCCGAGATTCGCGCAGGCCGAGCCGGTGCCCGGGTCCTCGGCCACGCCGCCGCCCTGTTTGGTAAAAAAGTAGCGGGCGACCACGCACCCAGGCTGCTGCGGATCGAAGGCGAACAGATAGGCGGTCTTGCGGCCGAGGCTGCTGGCGGGCCAGGCGTCCAGGCGGCTGCCGTCGGGCACCGCGCGGCGCACGGCGTCGGGGCTGCTGAGCGGCACCAGCAGCTGATCGGCGCCGGTATCGACCCAGATCGGCGAGCCGGCCAGATCGTCGGCCCGCAGTCCGAGCAGCGCGGCGACTTCCGCATCGGGCAGTGGCGCCGGCGCGGTCTTCGGCTGGCCGCGATGCGGCGCGGTGAAGGTCCACACATCGCCTTGCGCGCGCACCGGCACGACGCCCGCCTTGAACTCGAGCGTCAGCGCATCGCCGGTGTTGCGCAGCGCCCGTACCGCGTGGGCGGTGCCCAGCGTCGGATGGCCGGCGAAGCGCATCTCGTAGCCGGGCGTGAAGATCCGCACCATCGCGTCGGCCCGCTCCGACGGCAGGATGAAGGTCGTCTCGGACAGGTTGAACTGCAGCGCCAGCGCCTGCATGGTGGCATCGTCCAGCCCGCGGCCGTCCTCGAACACACACAGGGGATTGCCGCCGAAGGTCGATTCGGCAAAGACATTGAGCAGGCGGAAGGCGTAGGTGGGCATGGCGGTGGAATCGTCGGGGACAGGCTGCCAGTGTAGGCGGATGGCACGTGAGAGCCATGTACAGTTAACGGCGTCACGGTCGGGCCAGTTTGGATGAACTCGCTTCCGCGAGATCGATTGACCTCGGTGCGCCGGCCGGAGTCTCGTCGATAGGCGAGGACGGAATAGCTTCGCCTCCGTGCAACTCCGGAATGAACTGCGCCAGCTTTTCCTCCAACGTCGAGGTGGTCTGCTTTGTCCCGCGTTGGACGGTGTTCGATTCCTGAGTCATGCCTGCTTCCTGGCGATGTTGGGGTCGACCAGTGTCGTGCGGTTGTAGAGCTGAATCTATCCGCTAACACGCAACAACCCCGCAAAAAGGAGAAAGCCGGCATGACCGGCTTTCTTTCCATCAAGACGCGAAAACGCGAAAACTCAGAACCCCACCGCCTGTCCGTCGCGACGGCTGTCGCTGGCGGCGACATAGCCGTGCTCGGGATCTTCCGACAGGCGCCAGATGAACTGGCCGGAGCCGAAGTCCATATACGGGTCCGCGACCGACTTGAGCTGGTGGCCGCGGTCCTTCAGGCCCGCAACGGTGGCCGGGTTCATCGTCGCTTCGACGTCCAGCGTGAAGTCGCGGTTGACCTTCCAGCGCGGCGCGCAGCAGGCGGCCTGCGGCTGCTGCTTGTAGTCGAGCATGCGCACCACGGTCTGCAGATGGCCCTGCGGCTGCATGTCGCCGCCCATCACGCCGAAGCTCATCACCGGCTGCCCGTCGCGCGTCATGAAGGCGGGGATGATCGTGTGGAACGGCCGCTTGCCGCCGGCCACCACATTGGGCGACTTCGGATCCATCGAGAAGCCGACGCCGCGGTTCTGCAGGCTGATGCCGGTGCCGGGCACCACCACGCCGGAGCCGAAGCCCATGTAGTTCGACTGGATGAACGAGATCATCATGCCGTTCTCGTCGGCCGCGGTCAGGTAGATCGTGCCGCCGACCTTCGGCATGCCGAAGTCGAAATGCGTGGCGCGCTTCATGTCGATCAGCCTGGCGCGCGACTTCAGGTAGCCGTCGTCCAGCATCTGCTCGGGCGTGACCTCCATGCTGCGCGGGTCCGACACGTAGCGGTACAGGTCGGCGAACGCCAGCTTCATCGCCTCGATCTGCAGATGCTGCGAGTCGATCGAGTCGACCGGCAGGCTGCCCACGTCGAAGTTGTCCAGGATGCCGAGCGCCATCAGCGCGGCGATGCCTTGGCCGTTGGGCGGAATCTCGTGGATCTCGTAGCCGCGATAGGACTTGCGGATCGGCTCGACCCAGTCCGGGCGGTAGTCGCGCAGGTCGGCCAGCGTCATCGCGCCGCCGCACTCCTTGCTGAAGGCGGCGATGCGCTCGGCGATCTGGCCCTCGTAGTAGTCGCGGCCGCCGCTGGCGCCGATGCGGCGCAGCGTTTCCGCGGCGGCCTTCATCACGAACTTCTCGCCGGTATGCGGCGCGCGGCCGTTCGGCATGAAGGTGTCGGCGTAGCCCGGCTGGTCCTTCAGGTCCGGCACCGCGGCGGCCCACTTGTGCGCGACGATCGGCGGCACCGCATAGCCGCGCTCGGCGATCTCGATCGCCGGTTCCATCAGGTCGGCGAACGGCAGCTTGCCGAAACGCTCGTGCAGCGCGGCCCAGCCGGCCACCACGCCCGGCACGGTGACGCTGTCCCAGCCGCGGATCGGCCGTTTTGCCAGCCCGTTGCCTTCCTCGCCGTACTTGTTGCGGAAGTACTCGGGATTCCAGGCGGCCGGGGCCACCCCCGACGAGTTCAGGCCGTGCAGCTGCTTGCCGTCCCACAGGATCGCGAAGGCATCGCTGCCCAGGCCGCACGAGACCGGCTCGACGATGGTGATCGCGGCAGCGGCGGCGATTGCCGCGTCGATCGCATTGCCGCCCTTGAGCAGCATGCGCAGGCCGGCCTGCGCGGCCAGCGGATGCGAGGTCGATACCACGTTGCGCGCAAACAGCGGAATGCGCACGGAGGGGTAGGGATTGGTCCAGTCGAAGGTCTGCATGGCTTGTCTCTTGGCGTTGCCGTGATGGCGGCTATGGTTGGCTGCCGCTTATTCCGCGGTGATGTTGCGGTCCTTGATCAGTTTGCCCCAGCGGGCGCTTTCCTTGCCGACGATCGCCGCGAACTGCGCGGGCGTGCCGCCGACCGGCTCGGCGCCGAGCTTGGCCAGCCGTTCCTTGACCTCCGGCGCCTGGATCGCCTTGTTGAACTCGGCGTTCAGGCGCGTCACCAGGTCGGCCGGCAGGTTCTTCGGGCCATAGATGCCGAACCAGGTCTCGCTGACGAAGCCGGGCAGGCCCGATTCGCCGACGGTCGGCACGTCCGGCACCAGCGACGAGCGCTTCGCGCTGGTCACCGCCAGCGCCTTGAGCTTGCCGTCGCGCACGTGGGGCAGGGCGGTGACGATGCTGTCGAACAGGATATGCACCTTGCCCGAGATCAGATCGGCGATCGACAGCGCGGTGCCCTTGTACGGAATGTGCGTCAACTGGACGCCGGCCTGCGCGCTGAATGCCTCGGCCATCAGGTGGACCACGGTGCCGTTGCCGCTGGACGCGTAGTTCAGTTCGCCGGGATGCGCCTTGGCATAGGCGATCAAGTCCTTCACGCTGTTGACCTGCAGATGGTTCGTCACCACCAGCAGGTTGGTCGCGCTGGCGACCTGGCCGATCGGCGTGAAATCGGTCTGCACGTTGTACGGCAGCCGCGGGTGGATATGCGGTCCGATCGAATGCGTGCTGCTGGTGGCCATCAGCAGCGTGTAGCCGTCCGCCGGGGCCTTGGCGGCCATGTCCGAGCCGATCGCGCCGCCCGCGCCGGGCCGGTTGTCGACCACGACCTGCTGGCCCAGATTGGCGCCGACCTTCTGCGCGATCGCGCGCGCCAGCAGATCGGTCGCGCCGCTGGCGGGGAAGGGCACGATCAGGCGGATCGGCTTGGCGGGATAGCTCTCGGCCAGGGCGGGCGCGGCGGCGAAGGCCAGCGTCGCCGCCAGGCCGGTGCCCAGCAGGCGCAGCCAGGATGTCATCGTTCAATCTCCGTGGACGTTGTCGGGTCGGTGCCGGCGGACCGGCCGATGCCGCATTATTCCGTGCAGCTTTACATAATGAAAGCTAATATTTCTTTCTTTTCCCTCAAGTTTCGCTTAAGGCCCCGTTTCAGTCCGCGCATCCAGTTTCGTTGAAGGCGCGCTCGACGTCCGGCGCTGATCGCTTCCCCATCCGTTATGAGCACCATCCGCTTCCTTCGTACCTTCGTTGCGGTCGCCGAGCACGGCTCCTTTGCCGCCGCCGCGGGCCACGTCGCGCTGACCCAGGCCGCGGTCAGCCTGCAGATGCGCGCGCTGGAGGGCGAACTGCGGCGCGAGCTGTTCGATCGGACCGGGCGCGTGGTCGTGCTCAACGCGGGCGGGCGCGAGCTGCTGCCGCGCGCGCGCCAGCTGCTCGCGCTGTACGACGAGATGCGCGCCGCGCCGGAGACGCCCGAGGCGATGGCGGGCGCGGTCGCCGTCGGCGCGGTGGTGTCGGTGATGGGCGGCCTGTCGCACGTGGTGGCCAGCATGAAGACCGAGCATCCGGCGCTGGACGTGCGGCTGGTCGGCGCCAAGTCGATCGAGCTGGCGACGCTGGTCGAAGCCGGCGAGCTCGATGCGGCCATCGTGGTGGAGGGCCCGGGACGGCTGGCGGGGGCGCTGCGCTGGACGCCGCTGTATCGGGAGCCGCTGGTGGCGATCGCCGCGGCCGGCAGCGCCGCCGCGGACGCGCGCCAGGCGCTGGCGGGCCAGGCGTTCCTGCGCTTCGACCGCACGCAGCTGACCGGCATGCTGGTCGAGCGGGCCCTGCGGCGCGCGCATCTGCGCGTCAACGAATTCCTCGAGCTCAATTCGATCGAAGCGCTGGTCGAGCTGGTGCGGCAGCAGGTTGGCGTGACCGTGGTGCCGCTGCTGCAGCGGGCGCGCTGGCGCGACGACGAAGCGTTGCGGGTGCTGCCGCTGGAGGCGGGCGGCGAGCCGGTATGGCGCACCATCGGCATGCTGGAGCGGCGCGATCATTCGCGCCGGCACATCACCGAGGCGATCCGCGCGGCGTGCGCCGCGCTGTTCTGCGAGCCGCGCTAGCGCTGTCGCCGGCATCGGCCAAAAAAAACGGGGTGCCGGCCGGCACCCCGTTCTGCATCTGCGTCCTTGCTACTTATTCTTCCTGGAACGCTTCCTCGCGCTTGGCCTTGATCGACGGCAGGGCGACGATCAGCACCAGGATCGCGGCGGCGATCAGCAGGCTCAGCGACAGCGGACGGGTGAAGAACACCGAGAACTCGCCACGCGAGAGCAGCAGCGTGCGGCGGAAGTTCTCTTCCATCATCGGTCCGAGCACGAAGCCGAGCAGCAGCGGCGCCGGTTCGCACTTGAGCTTCAGGAACAGATAGCCCACCACGCCGAAGGCCGCGGTCTGGAACACGTCGAAGGTGGTGTTCTGGACCGAGTAGACGCCGATACAGCAGAACGTCAGGATGGCCGGGTACAGGAAGCGGTAGGGCACCTTCAGCAGCTTGACCCAGATGCCGATCAGCGGCAGGTTCAGGATGATCAGCATCAGGTTGCCGATCCACATCGAGGCGATCAGGCCCCAGAACAGCTGCGGGTTGCTGGTCATCACCTGCGGACCCGGCTGGATGTTGTGGATCGTCATCGCACCGACCATCAGCGCCATCACCGCGTTGGGCGGAATGCCCAGCGTCAGCAGCGGGATGAAGGAGGTCTGCGAGGCGGCGTTGTTGGCCGATTCCGGACCCGCCACGCCTTCGATCGCGCCCTTGCCGAACTCGTGCGGATACTTCGACGACTTCTTCTCCAGCGTGTAGGCCGCGAACGAAGCCAGCGAGGCGCCGCCGCCCGGCAGGATGCCCAGCGCCGAGCCCAGCACGGTGCCGCGCAGCACCGCCGGGACCATCCGCTTGAAGTCTTCCTTGGTCGGGAACAGGCTGGTGATGTGGTCGGTGAAGGTCTCACGCTTTTCGCGTTGCTCCAGGTTCGCGATGATTTCCGCGAAGCCGAAGATACCCATCGCCACGGCCACGAAGTTCAGGCCGTCGGTCAGTTCCGGCACGTCGAACGAGAAGCGCGCCGCGCCCGAGTTCACGTCGGTGCCGACCAGGCCGAGCAGCAGACCCAGCACGATCATCGCGATCGCCTTGACCAGCGAACCCGAGGCCAGCACCACGGCGCCGATCAGGCCCAGCACCATCAGCGAGAAGTACTCGGCGGGGCCGAACTTGAACGCCAGTTCCGACAGCGGGGCGGCAAAGCCGGCCAGGATCAGCGTGGCCACGCAGCCGGCGAAGAACGAGCCCATGCCCGCAGTCGCCAGCGCCACCCCGGCGCGGCCGCGCCGCGCCATCTGGTAGCCGTCGATCGTGGTCACCACCGACGACGATTCGCCCGGCAGGTTGACCAGGATCGCGGTGGTCGAGCCGCCGTACTGCGCGCCGTAATAGATGCCGGCCAGCATGATCAGCGCGGCCACCGGCGGCAGCGTGTACGTGATCGGCAGCAGCATCGCGATGGTCGCGAGCGGGCCCAGGCCCGGCAGCACGCCGATCAGCGTGCCGAGCAGGCAGCCGAGGAAGGCGTAGGCCAGGTTCTGGAAGGTCAGGGCGGTCGAGAAGCCGATGCCCAGGTTGGTTAGCAGTTCCATCTGGCGCTCCTTAGCCGGTAATGAAGGCCGGCCACACCGGCATCTGCAGATTGATGCCGTAGACGAAAGCGCCCATGCTGATCAGCACCAGGATGATGGTGTTCAGGATGGCGCCGCGCCACGTGAACTCGTGGCTGGCCATCGACGACACCAGTACCAGCACGATCACCGACAGCACCATGCCCAGTGGCTTGAGCAGCAGGCCGAACAGCACCACCGAACCGAGGATCCACAGCAGCAGCTTGATATCCCAGCGGGCCAGCTCGTCGCTCTCGCCCTTGCTGGACAACGATCCGATCAGCACCAGCACGCCCAGCAGGGCGAGCACGACGCCGAGCCAGAACGGGAAATACCCCGGACCCATCTTCGCGGCGGTTCCCATCGAATAGCCGCGAGCGACCCAGGAAAAGCCGAATCCGACCAGGATGAACATCAGGCCGGAGGCAAAGTCCTTTTGGCTACGTATGCGCAAAATGATTCTCCTCGATTTGACAAAACTGGTGCTTGCGGTGCTGCGAGCCGCGCGTCGATGGCGCTGGTCTCATGGTGTCGCGACGGGACGTTGCAGCGTTTGTGCGGTGCAACGAAACCGCGCGCGGCACCCTCCCCGTCCGCAGGCAGGGGGAAGGTAAGGGCGCCACCTTTCAGCGACCTTTCAGATGTCTGCAAACTTGGTCAATGTGAGGGTATCTCCCTAGGTCCCCGCCGATGCCGCCCGACCGGTCGTACCGGCGGGCGGTGCCGTGGACCGCGGCGGTGCCGTCATGGCAGTCGGCTATCATCGGCGGCGCCGCGGCGCTCATGCCGCGCCGCCGTCTCCCCCTGTTCCACCGTTACTTGCAAGGGCCAGTTTGGAAAGCATTGAACACGTGATCCTGATCGGCGCCGTGGTGATGTCGCTCGGCATCGTCGTCGGCGCCTTCTCTGCGCGCATCGGCGTGCCGTTCCTGCTGGTATTCCTGCTGGTCGGGATGCTGGCCGGGGTCGACGGTCCGGGCGGCATCCGCTTCTCCAATACCTGGCTCAGCTTCCTGGTCGGCAATCTCGCGCTGGCGGTGATCCTGCTCGATGGCGGACTGCGAACCCAATACGCGACCTTCCGCGTCGCGTTGCGGCCATCGCTGGCGCTGGCCACCGTGGGCGTGCTGCTGACCACCGGGCTGGTCGGCCTGTTCGCGGCCTGGGTGCTGGAGATCGACTGGAAGCTCGGCCTGCTTCTGGGCGCGATCGTCGGCTCGACCGACGCGGCGGCCGTCTTCTCGCTGCTCAACAGCAGCGGGGTGCGCCTGAAGGAACGCGTCGCGAGCGTGCTCGAGATCGAATCGGGCATCAACGATCCGATGGCGATCTTCCTGACGCTGACGCTGATCGAGTGGATCCATGCGCCGCAGGGATTGACGGGCGGCGCGCTGCTGTGGCGGCTGCTGGTGCAGTTCGGCGTCGGCGGCGCCCTGGGCCTGGCGCTCGGCTATTGCCTGGCCAATGTGCTGGAGCGCATCCGGGTCGCCGAGGGCCTGCAGGCGATCCTGCTGTGTTCGGGCGGTGCCATGGTCTTTGCGATCGTGCAGAGCGCCGGCGGCAGCGGCTTCCTGGCCGTCTATCTGACCGGCATGCTGATCGGCAACCGCGACCGCGCGGTCAGCCCCGACGCGATGCGGGCGATGGACGGCATGGCGTGGCTGGCGCAGTCGGCGATGTTCCTGCTGCTGGGCCTGCTGGTGACGCCGCACCGGATCTGGGACGTGGCGGTGCCGGCGATGGCGGTGGCGCTGTTCCTGATGCTGGTGGCTCGTCCGCTGGCGGTCTGGATTTCCCTGCTGCCGTTCCGCTTCAATGCGCGCGAGAAAGGCTTCATTGCCTGGATGGGACTGCGGGGCGCGGTGCCGATCGTGCTGGCGCTGTTCCCGCTGCTGCAAGGCATGCCCGATGCCGGCCTGTTGTTCCGTATCGCCTTTGCCGTGGTGCTGGCCAGCCTGCTGCTGCAGGGGACCACGGTACCGCTGGCCGCGCGTCTCGGTCGCGTGCTGCGGCCAGCGTACCCCGAGCCGCTGGCGCGTGAACGGCTGCACGGCACCCGCGCGCCGGCGATGGACCTGATGCAGTTCGAGGTCCAGCCCGACTCGGCGGCGGCCGGCGTGCGGGCGGATCGGCTGGAATTGCCGCCGCGTTGCCGCCTGATGACGGTGGCCCGCGACGACGCGCTGCTGCCGCCCGAGCAGGCCGTGCTGCGGGCCGGCGATACGGTCTCGGTGCTGGGGCCTGCGAGCAGCATGCCGACGCTGGCCAGGTTGTTCAGCACGCCCGAACGGGCGCCGGTCTGGCAACAGGTGCCGCACGACTTCGTGCTGTCCGGCGACGCGCTGCTGCGCGATGTGGCCGGGCTGTACGGCACGCGCGATCTGACGCCGGGCGAATATCCGTCGACGCTCGAGGCTGCGATGCTGAACGCCTTCGCCACCCCGCCGGTGGAAGGCGATACGGTCGAGATCGCGGGGCTGAACTTGACCGCGGTGCGCATGGAAGACGGCCGGATCCTGCAAGTCGGGTTGAGGCTGCCGCGACGGGTTTAGCGCAGTGCGCCCATATTGACCAGTTGACGCACGGTCCAGCCGAGCACGGGCGGCAACTTGCCGCGATAGAGGTCGAGCGCGATCTTGCTGCCGGCCGAGGGCTTGCCGCATTGAACCTGCAGGCGGATCGGGTGGGACGGGCCGAAGGGAGCTGGCTTGGCGATATCGCGCGTCGAGGCGGCCGTCTCCATGCCGGCGATGCGTATCGTCGAAACGACCCATTGCAGCGAGTGGGCCAGCGCGTCCAGCGCTCGGTGCACCGCCTGGAGATCCTCCCGGTATGGCGCGACCGCGGCGTCCGGCAGATCGGCGGTGTGGTCGAGCGGGACAACGTGCTCGCGCCGGATCCGGTCGATCAACGGCAGCGCATTGGCTGCCGCCTCGCGCAGTTCCAGCGCCTGTCGGCGCGTGGCGTGGTTTGCCTCGAGTTCGCCGTCGTGGTTCATCGACGCCAGCCAGCCCGGCAATTTCGCACTCGCGCGGTCCAGCACGTCGCAGACGGTTTCCAGCATGCCGGGCCTGGACCGGCTGCCTTCGAGCGCGTCGCGCAGTGCCCGCTCGATATCCCGCTTGACATTCCCCATCTGCGCCGCCGATTGCCGGCGCAGCTGCTCGATTTCCGCGTCCAGGCGATTCTCCAGCGCATTGGCGGTGTCGCCCAGCGCCATCGAGGCATGCCGGTCGGCCAGGTCCCATTGCTGCCGCAAGCTGTTCGCGAGCGCGCCCTCGCCATCGTTGCCCCAGTCGGCCGGGCCCTCGCGGCCGGCGCCGTCCGTATCGGGCTCGTCAATGCCGTGGTCCGCCATCCTGGCCCGATGCTGGTCGCGCAGGCTGGTCCACTGCTGCAGCGAGTCGTCCAGCCTGCGGGCCGCCCTGACTGCAAGCTGCCCTTCCTGCCGCGCGAAGTCTTGCACCCGCCTGGCCTCGAGGCGCCGATTGTGCGCGTTCATCAGCCGGCCGGTAATGTGGACGCTGGCCAGGTCGAGCAGCGTCGCGGCCATCGCGCCGGCCGGCACGCTGGCGGTCCAGCCCGAGAGTTCGGGGAACAGGCCGCGCAGTTCGTCGAGCCGGGCTTCGGCCACCAGCATGTCGCGGCGCACCTGCTCCATGACCTCGTGCCGTGCGCGCAGGTACGACTTGATCGCGGGAAACATGACGCCGATCACATCGGACGGGCCAAGCTCGGCGTTGCGGATACGGTCGTGCAGCGCATGTACGCCGGCCTGCCAGCGTGCCTCCAGCGGGATCGCCGGATAGCAGCCGCGCCGATGCGACGCGTGCCCGTGGTCTTCGGCAAAGTCGTCGAGCAGGGCGGCAACGTTGTCGCAGATGGCGGCGATCGGCCAGCGTTCCCGGAAGAAGCGCGCGAACAGCTTGCGCGCGCCGTTCAGCATGGGCCGATGGTTCAGTGCCACGGCTTCGCTTTCGCCGGCTTCGAGCGCGGCGGACAGCCATTGGAAGTCGCTGCTGTCGAGTTCGCCCCGTGTGGCTTCGTCGAACGGATACCGATCGCTGGCGCGCACCAGCGCGGCAATGGCGGCGGCGCGATCGTGCCCATGGCCGAGGTCGTGCAGATATTGCAGATTGCGGGCGGCGAGAAACTGGCGCAGGCAGGCGGGGGCCGACAATTTCGCGTCGACGACGCGCAGCAGTCCTGATTCGTCCATCCGTTCGCCGCGCGCGGTATGGCGATCGACTTCCTGCTGTACGGCCAGGCACAGGCCCTTGACCAGATCGGCTCGGATCAGGTCGCGCTGCTTCTGCACCGCCAGGTTGCCGTCCAGCTGCGCGCGCGCATGGCTGCGGCGCTGCATCAGCGAGCGGATGTGCGTCGCGTCCTGACTCAGCGGGCTCAGCGCCAGCTCGCCATCGCAACGGCGCAGCACATCGTGCAGCTCGCGCTCCTTCAGCGCCGCGAGCAGGCCGGTGCGGGTGGCCAGCAGCTCGGCCAGCATGTCGTCGGCGTCGTCGCCGGACTCGCGTGCCGACCGGGACCGCTTTTCCGCGATGTCCGCTTCGTTCTGCTTCAGGTCGCGCACCAGCTCCCCGTGCTTCAGGTCGGCCAGCAATCCCGCGACCGCGGCCTCCCGGTCGCAGGCCTTGCGTTCACTGGGACTCATCGCCGCCTGCTGGATCGGCCCGGTGCGCAGACGGCGGTCGTATTCGCGCAGCCATCGGTCGCGCCCCGCCAGGTTGTTCGGGCTCGCCAGCTCGGGGGCGCAACTGGCCAGCGTGGACAGCAGCACGGCGGGATCGCGCTGGCGCGGCCGTGTGGCTTGCGCCTGCAGTCCAAGCTTGAGTTGTTCGGCGACGTAGGCGCGGGTGGCCGGCAACGGGCAGGCGGCGCCGCTGTCGGCGGTGTCGCCGAGCCCGAGGCTGATGCCATCGAGCATCGCGTACAGCGGCGTGGCCGCCGCCGAATTGGCGGCCGGGGTCAGCAATTCGGCATAGAGCCGCTGATTGGCGCGATGCACGGACAAGGTACAGCGGAACAGCTGGAACACCTGCAGCAGCGCCGCGTGGGAAAGATAGCTGCCGCGCTCGATACGGTCTGCGATGGTCAGGCCCGATGCGCGATCGCCGGGCAGGGCCAGGCTGGCGCGGCACAGGCGCTCGCGTACCGCGGCGCCGCCCCGGCTTTCGAACGCGGCGATCAGCGCGCGCCATGACGCCCGGTTGCGTGCGGCGTCGGCGCTGGTCTTGCCGATACGGAAGATCCGGTGAAGCCCGGCGCGCAGCGCCATGGCGAAACTGCTGCCGAGCTCGAGCCTGCCATCGGCGCCGCACTGCACGTGACAGCCGCCGTGCCAGGCGGCAGGCGGCAGCGGCATGTCGAAGTCGATATGGCTGGCGGTCATGATGTCTCCCCCCGAGGGCGTTTCGATTCGCGATCGGCTGGCGGTCGCGTGGCTCACGATAAGGGGGAAGGCGATGTCCCGGCATGCGCAAACATTGTCAAATCGGTCCGCGCGGCCATCTCGATGTCAACAAAGGAAACGGCCCGCCGCCCATGACGGGCGGCGGGCCGCAATCGCGCCGGCCGGGGAAGGCCGGGCCGATGTCGTCAGTCGACCTTCGCGCCCGAGGCCTTGACGATCTGCGCGTACTTCTTCAGTTCGCGCTGCACCAGCGCGCCGAACTGTTCCGGCGTGGTCGGCGCGGGCTGGGCGCCGATACGGGCCATGCGGGCCTTCATCTCGTCGGTCTTCAGGATCGCGACGATCTCGCGATTGAGACGGTCGACGACGTCGCGCGGCACGTTGGCCGGCGCGAACACGCCAAACCACGTCGAGATGTCGAAGCTCTCCAGGCCCAGGCCCTTGCCCGCTTCGGCGATGGTCGGCAGTTCGGGCACGGCGCTGGCGCGCGCCGGCGTGGTCACGGCGAAGGCCTTGAGCTTGCCGGCCTTGATATTGGCGCTGGCCGAGGCCAGGTTGTCGAAGATCAGGTCGGTCTGGCCGGACAGCACCGACAGCTGGGCCGGCGCCGCGCCGTTGTACGGGATATGGACCATGCTGACCTTGGCCAGGCTCTTGAACAGTTCGCCCGACAGATGGCCGGCGCTGCCGTTGCCGCCCGAGGCGTAGTCCAGCTTGCCCGGGTTCTTGCGCGCATATTCGACCAGGTCGCGCACCGACTCGATATGCAGTTCGGCGGCCTTGCCCGGGTGCATCACCAGCACGTTGGGCACGTCCGCGACCAGCGTGATCGGCGTGAAATCCTTGACCGGGTCGTAGGGCATCTTCGCGAACAGCGTCGGGTTGATCGCGTGCGTCGCGACCGCGCCCATCACGATCGTGTAGCCGTCCGCCGGCTGGCGGGCCACGTAGTCGGCGCCGAGATTGCCGCCGGCGCCCGGCCGGTTCTCGATGACGACCGGCTGGCCGAGCGAGTCCTTGAGCTTGTCGCCGATCGCGCGCGCGACGGTATCGAGCGGGCCGCCGGCCGGATAGGGCACGACGAAGCGGATCGGTTTGCTCGGCCAGGCGGCGGCAGGCGGTTGCGCGGCCGCCGGGGCGGCGAACAGGGCGGCGCCGACGGACGCCACGAGGGCGGCCGCGGTCAGCGCGTTGGCGGCGAAGGTCTTGAACATGGTAGCCAGTCAGCAGGTTGGGAATCGGCGGGCGCGGCGGGTCCGCCGGCGCCTCGTATTGGTTTCGTATCGGTCTGGGTCGTCCTGGCGGTCTTTTGCCGAGGTGGCAGCCGGACTCAGCCGCGGATGCCGAGCCCGCGCGCCATCATCACGGCGCACAGCGGCAGCAGGATCAGCAGATGCGCTTCGATCATGACCCAGCGGCGCGCGGCCTTCAATTCCGCGTCGGACGGCACGAAGCCGGCCTGGCCCGCCGCCTGCGCGCGCCAGCGGCGGAAGCGGAAGGTCGGCGGCAGCGAGCACAGCGCGATCAGCACGAACACCGTCATCTTGGCGTGGAACCACGGGTTGGGCAGATAGAACTCGACGCCCTTGGCGCCGTAGAACAGCCGCAGCAGGCCCGTGGCCAGCGCCGCCATCGCGGAGCCGAAGTACAGCAGGTCGTAGATGCCGACGCGGCGCACCGCCGCCGGCGTGATGCCGGGGCGCAGCACGACGGCCTCGGCGACCAGGAAGGTGATCAGCGCGAAGATGGACAGGAAGTGGAGAAAAGCGAGCAAGGCATCGATCTGCATGGGTACTCCGGCTCGGTTCGGTTGGGGGAGGGGCGAAATCGGTGCGGACGACGGCCGGCCCCGCGGCCGCCGCCTCGTCATTGATCGCTCAGGCCGTGGTTCCAGTCGTCATTCGAACCGTCACAGCACGCCCCTGGCCCGCAGTTCGGCGATGCGCTCCGGCGTATAGCCGAGCATCTCGCCCAGCACCGCGTCGGTGTGCTCGCCCAGCAGCGGCGGGTGGCGCACCGCCTGCGGCGGCGTGGCGCTCATCTTGATCGGACTGCCGACCAGCTTGACCTCGCCGGCGCTGGGGTGCGGCAGGTCCACGCGCAGGCCGCGCGCCTTGACCTGGGCGTCCTCGAACACGTCATCCAGCGTATTGATCGGGCCGCACGGCACGCCGGCCGCTTCCAGATCGGCGATCCACTGCGCGCGCGTGCGCGGCCGGACCATCTCGGCCAGCATCGGCACCAGCGTGTCGCGGTTGGCCACGCGCTGCGGATTGGTGGCGAAGCGCGGATCGGCCGATAGTTCAGGCCTGCCGCCGGCCTCGACGAACTTGCGGAACTGCCCGTCGTTGCCGACCGCGACGATGATCCAGCCATCGGCCGCCTGGAAGGTCTGGTACGGCACGATGTTCGGGTGCGCATTGCCCCAGCGCTTCGGCGCGACGCCGCTGGCCAGGTAGTTGGTGTTCATGTTGGCCAGCATGGCGACCTGCACGTCGAGCAGCGCCATGTCGATGTACTGGCCCTCGCCGGTACGGTCGCGGTGCGCCAGCGCCGCCAGTACCGCGATGGTCGCGTACTGGCCGGTCATCAGGTCGGAGATCGCCACGCCGGCCTTCTGCGGACCGCCGCCGGGCAGGTCGTCGCGCTCGCCGGTCAGGCTCATGAAGCCGCCCATGCCCTGGATGATGAAGTCGTAGCCCGGGCGGGCGGCGTAGGGGCCGGTCTGGCCGAAGCCGGTCACCGAGCAGTAGATCAGGTCCGGCTTGACCGCCTTCAGCGACTCGTAGTCGAGCCCGTACTTCTTCAGCTGGCCGACCTTGTAGTTCTCCAGCACCACGTCGCTCTGCGCGGCCAGTTCGCGTACCAGCTGCTGGCCTTCCGGCGTGCTGATGTCGCAGGTCACCGAGCGCTTGTTGCGGTTGGCGGCAAGGTAATAGGCGGCTTCGGCAGTATCGCGGCCCGACTCGTCCTGCAGCCAGGGCGGACCCCAGGTTCGGGTGTCGTCGCCGGCGCCGGGCCGTTCGATCTTGATCACGTCGGCGCCGAAGTCGGCAAGGTTCTGCGCGCACCAAGGCCCGGCGAGCACGCGGGTCAGGTCGAGAACGCGGAGGTGGCTTAAGGCTCCCATGGGAATATCAGGCGGTAGCGGTGAGGCAGCGGGACGACGAATCGGGCAGGGCGGCGAATCGCCGGCCGAACGAACCGGCGGCACCGGCCGGCACAGGCGCGCAGGCGGGCGGGGCCGCCCCGGCCCGGACAGCCAGCACTGTACCACCGGCGGGTCGCCGGACGCACATCCGCGGACCCCGGCAGCGGTGTTGCCTCCGTGCCGCGCGTGCCGCCGGACGGCGCCGCGGACCGCCCGCCAGCGCCGGCCCAGCCTGCCGTTGCGGCCGCGTTCCCCGTATAATCAACGGTTTGCAAATCCAATCCGACTGCGCCCTGCGATGTCCATGCGGGGACGCCTTGCCCCCAAACATGAAAGTCTCCGACATCCGCAGCAAGTTCCTGCAGTTCTTCGAATCGAAGGGCCATACCGTGGTCCGCTCGTCGAGCCTCGTGCCGGCCAACGATCCGACGCTGTTGTTCACCAACTCCGGCATGGTGCAGTTCAAGGACGTCTTCCTCGGCACCGACAAGCGGCCCTATTCGCGCGCGACCTCGTCGCAGCGTTCGGTGCGTGCCGGCGGCAAGCACAACGACCTGGAAAACGTCGGCTATACCGCGCGCCACCATACCTTCTTCGAGATGCTGGGCAACTTCTCGTTCGGCGACTACTTCAAGCGCGAGGCGATCCAGTACGCATGGGAACTGCTGACCAAGGTCTACAACCTGCCGGCCGAGAAGCTGTGGGTCACGGTTTATGCCGAGGACGACGAGGCCTATGACATCTGGGCCAGGGAAGTCGGCGTGCCGGTCGAGCGCATCGTGCGGATCGGCGACAACAAGGGCGCGCGCTACGCGTCCGACAACTTCTGGCAGATGGCCGACACCGGTCCCTGCGGCCCGTGCTCCGAGATCTTCTACGACCATGGTCCCGAGGTCTGGGGCGGCCCGCCGGGATCGGCCGAAGAGGACGGCGACCGCTACATCGAGATCTGGAACCTGGTGTTCATGCAGTTCAACCGGGACGAGCAGGGCAACATGACGCCGCTGCCCAAGCCCTGCGTCGACACCGGCATGGGTCTGGAGCGGATCGCCGCGGTGCTGCAGCACGTGCACAGCAACTACGAGATCGACCTGTTCCAGGCGCTGATCCGCGCCGCCGCGCGCGAAACCGGCGTCGACGACCTGGCCAACAACTCGCTGAAGGTCATCGCCGACCATATCCGCGCCTGCTCGTTCCTGATCGTCGACGGCGTGATCCCGGGCAACGAGGGCCGCGGCTACGTGCTGCGCCGGATCGTGCGCCGGGCGATCCGCCACGGCTACAAGCTGGGCCGCAAGACGCCGTTCTTCCACAAGCTGGTGGCGGACCTGGTCGCGCAGATGGGCGAGGCCTATCCGGAGCTGGCCGAGGCCGAGCCGCGCGTGGTCGAGGTGCTGAAGGCCGAGGAAGAGCGCTTCTTCGAGACCATCGAGAACGGCATGAGCATTCTCGATGCGGCGCTGGCCGACCTGAAGGCCAAAGGCGGCACCATGCTGGACGGCGAGCTCGCGTTCAAGCTGCACGACACTTACGGCTTCCCGCTGGACCTGACGCAGGACGTCTGCCGCGAGCAGCAGGTCTCGGTCGACGAGGCCGCGTTCGACGCCGCGATGACGCGCCAGCGCGAGCAGGCCCGCGCCGCCGGCAAGTTCAAGATGGCCGCCGGCCTCGAATATACCGGCGCCAAGACGACCTTCCACGGCTACGAGAAGCTGGCGCTGAATGACGCCAAGGTGGTCGCGCTGTACGTCGACGGCGCTTCGGTCGATACCATGCAGCCGGGCCAGACCGGCGTGGTGGTGCTGGACCACACGCCGTTCTACGCCGAGTCGGGCGGCCAGGCCGGCGACCAGGGCGAGATCAGGGCCGGCGCGGCGGTGTTCGCGGTGGCCGATACGACCAAGGTGCAGGCCGATGTGTTCGGCCATCAGGGCACGCTCGCCGGCGCCGCGCTGAAGGTCGGCGACACCGTGGCCGCCGAGGTCGACGCGCTGCGCCGCGCGCGCACGATGCGCAACCACTCGGCCACCCACCTGATGCACAAGGCGCTGCGCGAAGTGCTCGGCAGCCACGTGCAGCAGAAGGGCTCGCTGGTCGATGCCGACAAGACCCGCTTTGACTTCTCGCACAACGCGCCGCTGACCGCGGCGCAGATCCGCGAGGTCGAGGAGATCGTCAACGCCGAAATCCTGCGCAACGAGGCCACCGGCGCCGAGCTGATGCCGTTCGACGATGCGGTCAAGAGCGGCGCGATGGCGCTGTTCGGTGAGAAGTACGCCGACGAGGTGCGCGTGCTGTCGATCGGCAGCTCGAAGGAGCTGTGCGGCGGCACCCACGTGGCCCGCACCGGCGATATCGGCCTGTTCAAGATCGTGGTGGAAGGCGGCGTCGCGGCCGGCATCCGCCGCGTCGAGGCGATCACCGGCGACAACGCGCTGCACTATCTGCAGTCGCTGGACGCGCGCCTGAACGAGGCCGCGGCCGGGCTGAAGGCGCAGCCGAGCGAACTGGTGCCGCGCATCGGCCAGATGCAGGACCAGGTCCGCGCGCTGGAGAAGGAGCTCGAGCGCCTGAAGAGCAAGCTGGCCGCGTCGCAGGGCGACGAGCTGGCCAGCCAGGCGATCGAGGTCAAGGGCCTGAAGGTGCTGGCGGCCCAGCTGGAAGGCGCCGACGTCAAGACGCTGCGCGAGACGATGGACAAGCTCAAGGACAAGCTAAAGAGCGCGGCCATCGTGCTCGGCGCGGTGCAGGACGGCAAGGTCAGCCTGATCGCCGGCGTGACCGCCGACGCGACCGGCAAGGTCAAGGCCGGCGAGCTGGTCAACTTCGTCGCCCAGCAGGTCGGCGGCAAGGGCGGCGGCCGCCCCGACATGGCCCAGGCCGGCGGCACCGAACCGGCGAAGCTGCCGGCGGCGCTGGCGGGCGTGGGCGAGTGGGTGGCCGCGAAGGTCTGAAGTAGTAGCGCGACGTTTCGGATCCCTCTGACCTGCTCCCCTCTCCCACACGTGGGAGAGGGGAGAACCCCTCCGCCGTGGGCTATTTCGCGCTCACACTGGCCGCGCTAGCCCGGCTCCCCCGCCGTCCTCGCATACGGCGTCCTGTCGTTCAGTTCATCCAGATACGCATCGATTCCCGCGCGTTCGCGCGCGAGGAAGCGCTCAACCGCGTCCGCGAAGGCCGGGTGCGCGAGCCAGTGGGCCGAGCGCGTGGCGACCGGCAGGAAGCCGCGCGCCATCTTGTGTTCGCCCTGCGCGCCGCCCTCGAAGGTGCGGATCCCGTGTTCGATGCAGAAGGCCAGCGGCTGGTAGTACGCTGTTTCGAAATGCAGGCAGGGATGGTGTTCGAGCGCGCCCCAATAGCGTCCGTACAACGTGCTGACCGCCGGATCGTCGTCGTAGACCAGCAGCGAGGCGGCGATGTCACGGCCCTCGCGGCGGGCGATCACCATCAGCAGATGCTCGGGCATGGCCGCGCCGATGCGCTCGAAGAAGTCCAGGTTCAGATACGGCGTCGAGCGGTGTTCGCGATAGGTCTGCCGATAGCAGCGATGGAACAGCCGCCAGTCATCGGGCCCGATCTCGTTGCCGCGCAGATGGCGGAACGCGATGCCGGCCTCGGCGACGCGGCGCCTTTCCGCCCGGATGTTCTTGCGCTTCTTCTGCGACAGCGTGGCGAGAAACGCGTCGAAATCCGGATAGCCGGGATTGGTCCAGTGGAACTGCACGCCGTGGCGCATCATCATGCCGGCCTGCTGCATCAGCTTGGCCTCGGCGTCGTCGGGAAACAGCACATGCAGGGAGGACAGCTGGCTCTGCTCGGCCAGCGTCAGCGCGACCTGCAGCAACAGTTCGCGCGCCAGCGCGTTCTCGGCCAGCAGGCGCGTGCCTTGCACCGGCGTGAACGGAATCGCCGACAGCCACTTCGGGTAGTACTCCAGGCCATTCTGCGCATAGGCATCGGCCCAGGCCCAGTCGAACACATACTCGCCGTACGAGTGCGCCTTGGCGTAGAGCGGCATCGCCGCGGCCAGGCGCTCGCCGTCGGCGGTTTCCTTCCACAACGTCAGATGGCGCGGGCTCCAGCCGGTGTCGTCGCTGGCGCTGCCGCTCGCATGCAGCGCATGCAGGAAGGCATGGCGCAGGAACGGCGTGCGGCCGGGCTGCCGCGCCAGCAGGCCGTCCCACTCCACCGGCGAGAGGTCGGCCAGGTTCTCGACGATACGCGTGCGATAATTCTCGGGTCGCTCCGCCGGCATGGCGGCGCGGCCTGCGTGGGATGGCATGGACTTGCTTGCTTTCACGATGTGCCTTGCCGAGGCCCGAGGGACCTCCGGCCAGAAGGGGTGATGCGGGTGGTTGCGGGGCAGGTGCCGACTCGCATTATCGCCTGTGGCCGCGCCTGGCATCGGTCCGGCACCATGCGGCCCTGCGCACAACAAGGGTGTTCAAGATGAGCCGATTCTTCAATCTGTATTCCCATGGCTTCGTGCGCGTGGCGGTCGGCGTGCCACGCTGCAAGGTCGCCGATCCCGCCTTCAACGCGCAGCAGACCATCGCGCTGGCCCGCCAGGCGGCCGACGCCGGCGCCGCGCTGGTGGCCTTCCCCGAGCTGGGTTTGTCGGCCTACAGCTGCGACGACCTGTTCCATCAGAAGACCCTGCTCGACGCCTGCGAGCGCGCGCTGGGCGAGATCGTTGAGGCCTCGCGCACGCTGCCGTGCGCGCTGGTGGTCGGCATGCCGCTGCGGATCCAGCATCAGCTGTTCAACTGCGCCGTGGTGGTCGCCGGCGGCCAGCTGCGTGGCGTCGTGCCCAAGAGCTTCCTGCCCAATTACTGGGAATTCTACGAGGCGCGCCAGTTCAGCGCGGCCGATTGCGCCACGGTCGACCAGGTCGACCTGCTGGGCCAGAGCGTGCCGTTCGGCGCCGGCCTGCTGTTCGAGGTCGAGAACATCCCGCTGCTGCGCTTTCATGTCGAGATCTGCGAGGACGTCTGGGTGCCGATCCCGCCGTCGTCGTTCGCCGCGCTGGCGGGGGCCACGGTGCTGGTCAATCTGTCGGCGTCCAATATCGTGGTCGGCAAGTCCGGCTACCGTCATCAACTGGTGTCGCAGCAGTCGGCCCGTTGCCTGGCCGCCTATCTGTACAGCTCGGCCGGCAAGGGGGAATCGACCACCGATCTCGCCTGGGACGGCCAGGCGCTGGTCTACGAGAACGGCGAACTGCTGGCCGAATCGGAGCGCTTTGCCGACGATTCGCACATGATCTTCGCCGACGTCGATCTGGAGCGGCTGTCGCGCGAGCGCATGCACATGACGACGTTCGGCGACTCGGTGCGCCGCCATGCCGCCGAGGTGGCGAAGTTCCGCACCGTCGGCTTTGTGCTCGGTGTCGACGAGGACCGCGATCTGCCGCTGCAACGCCGCGTCGAGCGTTTCCCCTATGTGCCGGCCGACCGCCGGCGGCGCGACGAACGCTGCAACGAGGTCTACCAGATCCAGGTGCAGGCGCTGGTGCAGCGGCTGTCGGCCACCGGCATCTCGAAGGTGGTGATCGGCGTCTCCGGCGGCCTGGACTCGACCCATGCGCTGCTGGTCTGCGCCAAGGCGATGGACCGGCTGGGACTGCCGCGCGCCAATATCCTCGGCTTCACGATGCCGGGCTTTGCCACCAGCGACCGCACGCTGCAGCAGGCCAGGCGGCTGATGGAGGTGGTCGGCTGCACCGCGCGCGAGATCGACATCCGGCCGAGCTGCCTGGCGATGCTGAAGGACCTGGGCCATCCGTTCGCCGACGGCAAGCCGGTCTACGACGTGACCTTCGAGAACGTGCAGGCCGGCGAGCGCACCAATCATCTGTTCCGGCTGGCCAATCACCACAACGGCATCGTGATCGGCACCGGCGACCTGAGCGAGCTCGCACTGGGCTGGTGCACCTACGGCGTCGGCGACCACATGTCGCATTACAACGTCAATGCCAGCGTGCCGAAGACGCTGATCTCGCATCTGGTGCGCTGGGTCGCCGAAACGGGCCAGATCGGTGCGGGTGGCAGCGAGGTGCTGCTCGACGTGCTGGGCACCGATATCAGCCCCGAACTGGTGCCCGGCGATTCCAGCGACAAGCCGGGTCAGAAGACCGAAAGCGTGATCGGCCCCTACGAGCTGCAGGATTTCAATCTGTACTACACGCTGCGCTTCGGCTTCACGCCGTCGAAGGTCGCCTACCTGGCACTGCATGCCTGGGGCGACCGCGAGGCGGGACAGTGGCCCGAGGAGGCCCATGTCGCGCGCAACCAGTACGAACTGGCCGACATCAAGCGCAATCTGCGGATCTTCCTCGACCGCTTCTTCCGCACCAGCCAGTTCAAGCGTTCGTGCATTCCGAATGCGCCGAAGGTCGGTTCGGGCGGTTCGCTGTCGCCGCGCGGCGACTGGCGCGCGCCCAGCGACAGCGAGTCCAGCGCGTGGCTGGCCGAACTGGACCGCATTCCGGACACCGCCGCTGCGCCGAACGCCCGGGGCAAGGGTGGGGCGGCGGCGCAGGCCGGCAATCGACACGACAAGGGGTGATCCCCAACCCGCTTTGGCGCGTCATCGCGCCGCGCGGGCTAGAATCTTGCATCAACCAATCACGACAGAAAGGGGGCCGACATGAAGCAAATTACCGCCATCATCAAACCGTTCAAGCTGGACGAAGTGCGTGAGGCGCTGGCCGACGTGGGCGTGACCGGCCTGACGGTCACCGAAGTCAAGGGCTTCGGCCGCCAGAAGGGCCACACGGAGCTGTATCGCGGCGCCGAGTATGTGGTCGACTTCCTGCCGAAGATCAAGATCGAGGTGGTCGTGGCCGAAAGCCAGCTCGATACCGTGCTGGACGCGATCGTCAAGGCCGCCCATACCGGCAAGATCGGCGACGGCAAGATCTTCGTCACCGAGATCGAGCGCGTGATCCGTATCCGTACCGGCGAGCAGGACGAAGCGGCGGTCTGAGGCCGCCCGGTTTTGCCCCTCTCCCGCCCGGGGGAGGGGGCCACAGCCGTCAAGCGTACGGCTGACGCAGCAACACCATCAAGGCCCCCGAGCCGCCCTCGGCGCCCCGCGCCTCCACGAAGGCCAGCACTTCCTCCTTCTGCACCAGCCAGCTGCGCACCTTGCCCTTGAGCACCGGTTGCTTGTCGGGCGAGCCGTTGCCCTTGCCGTGGATCACGCGCACGCAGCGCACGCCGCGCCGCACGCATCGGCGCAGGAATTCGGCCAGCGCCTCCCGTGCCTCGTCGCGCCGCAATCCATGCAGATCGATGCGGTCCTGCGGCACCCATTCGCCGCGCCGCAGCTTGCGGATCACGTCGTTGCCGATGCCGGGACGGCGGAACGACAGCGTGTCGTCGGTCTCCAGCAGGTTTTCCACATCGAACTGATCCGATAGCGAGGCCGCCAGCACCGCCTGGTCGTCGAGCCGGGTTTGCACCGGCACCGGCTCGGGCCGCCGCGCGGGCGGCGTCACGCGGTTGCGATCGCGCAATGTCTGGACATTGCCGATGCTGTTGCGGAACACATTGGCTTCCAGCGCCGCCTGGCGCGCGGCTTCCTCGGCGGCCAGGCGCTCGGCCTCGCGGCGCTCGGCGTCGGCCTTCATCTGGTCGCGCAGCCGTGCCAGGTCGTCGAGGCCAAGGCGGGTACGGGCGGGAGTGGGGGAGGAACCGGCAGGGCGGCCGGATTTGCTGGCACCGTGCTTCATGATGGGAAAAGCGGCACCGCCGCGTGGCGGCGGGCAAGACCGTGAAACCGGCAAGGTAACACGATCGGCGGCAGAAGGTGGCGCGGGCGCAGCGGTGGGAATCCTTCTCCCCCGGCCCCTCTGCCGCCTGCGGGAGAAGGGAGAAAACCCACGGACAGTCGAGGCGCCGGTGATTCCTCTCCCGCAAGAGAGGGAGGGGACAGAGGGAAAAAACCGAGGGCAGCCGAGGCGTCGGCATGCCCCTCTCCCACCTGCGGGAGAGGGGCCGGGGAGAGGGCCGCTCGCCGCAGGCGAGCAGCGAAACTTACTTCAGCGCTTCGACGTAGCGCTGCGCGTCGAGCGCGGCCATGCAGCCGGTGCCAGCGCTGGTGATGGCCTGGCGGTAGACGTGATCCTGCACGTCGCCGGCGGCGAACACGCCCGGGATGTTGGTAGCCGTGGCGTCGCCCGACAGGCCGCTCTTGGTCACGATATAGCCGTTGTTCATCTCCAGCTGGCCGACGAACAGGTCGGTGTTCGGCTTGTGGCCGATCGCGACGAACACGCCCGCGAGCTTGCGCTCCTCGGTGGCGCCGCTCTGCACATTGCGGATGCGCACGCCGGTCACGCCGGACTCGTCGCCCACCACCTCGTCGAGCACGGTGTTCCAGACGATCTCGACGCGGCCCTCCTTCTCGCGCGCCAGCAGGCGATCGACCAGGATCGGCTCGGCGCGGAACTTGTCGCGGCGATGGATCACGGTGACCTTGCTGGCGATGTGGGACAGGTACAGCGCCTCTTCGACCGCGGTATTGCCGCCGCCGATCACCGCGACTTCCTGGTTCTTGTAGAAGAAGCCGTCGCAGGTGGCGCAGGCCGACACGCCGCGGCCCATGAAGTTTTCCTCGGAGGGCAGGCCCAGGTACTGCGCCGAGGCGCCGGTGGCGATGATCAGCGCGTCGCAGGTGTACTCGCCGGCGTCGCCGACCAGGCGGATCGGACGCTCGGTCAGCCTGGCCGTATGGATATGGTCGAAGATGATTTCGGTCTTGAAGCGCTCGGCATGCTCGAGGAAACGCTGCATCAGCTCGGGGCCCTGCACGCCGTTCGGATCGGCCGGCCAGTTTTCCACGTCGGTGGTGGTCATCAGCTGGCCGCCCTGGGCCAGGCCGGTGATCAGCACCGGCTCCAGGTTGGCGCGCGCCGCGTAGACGGCGGCGGTGTAGCCGGCGGGACCGGAACCGAGAATCAGCACTTTCGCGTGTTTGGCCATGATGCGTTCCTGTGACCGGCGTGCATGGCGCGCCGGCATGGGTAATCGAAAACCCGCATTATAAGTGGACCGGCGTTGGCGCATTGTTGCAAATTCCAATGGCGGCGATAGCCTGCGGGGGAGGTAAAATGCCGCCACCGCAATTCCGTACGGCGCCGTGCCGCGCCGCCATCCGTACCCCCGCATGGCCAGAACCACCACGACCACCCGCACCGATCCCTCCGTCCTGCCTTCCCGCATCGGCAAGCTGTTGGGAGAAGTACGCTGGTTCCTGCTGCTGGCCGCGACGCTGGCCTTCCTGTGCATCCTGGCCAGCTACAGCAAGGCCGATCCGGGCTGGTCGCACGCCAACCAGGTGGCGCAGATCCACAACCTCGGCGGCCGCGTCGGCGCCTGGCTCGCCGACGTGCTGTTCTTCATCTTCGGTTTCTCCGCCTACTGGCTCGGCGTGCTGCTGGTGCGCCGCTGCTGGCGCGGCTGGCGCATGCTGACGGCCGAGTTCCCCGACCAGGTAGAACAGGCGCGCCAGGGCGTGGTGGTCAGCTGGATCGGCTTCGGCCTGACGCTGGCCGCCAGCATGGGCCTCGAGGCGGTCCGCATGTATCCGCTGCGCGAGGCGCTGCCGCGCGCGCCCGGCGGCGTGCTGGGCGACCTGCTGGGCGGCTGGCTGCAGACCGCGCTGGGCTTTACCGGCGCCACGCTGCTGCTGCTGCTGATGCTGGCGATCGGGCTGTCGCTGTTCTTCCATTTCTCGTGGCTGTCGGTCTGCGAGAAGGTCGGCGCCTTCGTCGAGACCGCCTTCCTCGGCTTCAAGGCGCGCCGCGAAAGCAAGCAGGACCGCATCATCGGCGAGGCGGCCAAGGTCGAGCGTACCGAGACCGTCGAGGTCCAGCGCGTGCGCATCGAGGAGGCCGCGCCGGTGCAGATCGTGCGTCCGCAGGCGGTGCCCAAGCACGAACGGGTCGAGCGCGAGAAGCAGCAGCCGCTGTTCGCCGACCTGCAGGATGCCGACCTGCCGCCGCTGTCGCTGCTCGATCCGGTGCCGGCGTCGCAGGAGACGGTCAGCGCCGAGACGCTGGAATTCACCTCGCGTCTGATCGAGAAGAAGCTCAAGGACTTCGGCGTCGAAGTCAAGGTCGTGGCCGCCTATCCGGGCCCGGTGATCACCCGCTACGAGATCGAGCCGGCCACCGGCGTCAAGGGCAGCCAGATCGTCAACCTGGCCAAGGACCTGGCGCGCTCGCTGTCGCTGGTGTCGATCCGCGTGGTCGAGACCATCCCGGGCAAGAACTACATGGGCCTGGAGCTGCCGAATCCGAAGCGCCAGGCGGTGCGCCTGGGCGAGATCCTCGGCTCGCAGGTCTACAACGAGAGCGCCTCGCAGCTGACGCTGGCGCTCGGCAAGGACATCGCCGGCAAGCCGGTGGTCGCCGACCTGGCGCGCATGCCGCACTGCCTGGTGGCCGGTACCACCGGCTCGGGCAAGTCGGTCGGCATCAACGCGATGATCCTGTCGCTGCTGTACAAGGCCAAGGCCGACAGCGTGCGGCTGATCCTGATCGACCCCAAGATGCTCGAAATGAGCATCTACGAGGGCATCCCCCATCTGCTGTGCCCGGTGGTCACCGACATGCGCCAGGCCGGCAATGCGCTGAACTGGGCGGTCGGCGAAATGGAGCGCCGCTACAAGCTGATGAGCAAGATGGGCGTGCGCAATCTGGCCGGCTACAACAAGAAGATCGACGAGGCGGCGGCCCGCGAGGAGAAGATTCCGAATCCGTTCAGCCTGACGCCGGATGCCCCGGAGCCGCTGGAGAAGCTGCCGACCATCGTGATCGTGATCGACGAGCTGGCCGACCTGATGATGGTGGTCGGCAAGAAGGTCGAGGAGCTGATCGCGCGGATCGCACAGAAGGCCCGCGCGGCCGGCATCCATCTGGTGCTGGCGACGCAGCGGCCGTCGGTCGACGTGATCACCGGCCTGATCAAGGCCAACGTGCCGACACGGATCTCGTTCCAGGTCAGCAGCAAGATCGACTCGCGCACGATCCTGGACCAGCAGGGCGCCGAGACGCTGCTCGGCATGGGCGACATGCTGTATCTCGCGCCGGGCACCGGCCTGCCGGTGCGCGTGCACGGCGCCTTCGTCTCGGACGACGAGGTGCACCGCGTGGTCGACAAGCTGAAGGAAGCCGGCGAGCCGAACTATATCGAGGGCATTCTCGAAGGCGGGCTGGCCGAGGGCGACATCGGTGTCGATGGCATGGGCGGCGGTGCGGGCATCGGCGGTGGCGGCGAGGCCGACCCGCTGTACGACCAGGCCGTCGAAGTCGTGCTGAAGAATCGCCGCGCGTCGATCTCGCTGGTGCAGCGCCATCTGCGCATCGGCTACAACCGCGCCGCGCGCCTGCTCGAGGACATGGAGAAGGCCGGTCTGGTGTCGGCGATGTCGGGCAACGGCAATCGCGACATCCTGGCCCCCGCCGGCGGCGCGCGCGACGAATAGCGCGCGCCGGGCGGCCCGGCTCATGCCCGGTAATATGCCGTTACGCGTGTCACGCTTGCTGACGCCCGCGGACGGAATCCGGCGCCGCTCCCCGGCTCTAACCGGACACTTACCCAAAACAAGGATCGATTGCATGCCTAATCGCGTACTGGCGTCCGCACTTGCCGCCGTCGGCACTGCCGCCACCCTGGGCTGGGCCGCGCTGGCCCCGGCCACCGCGCAAGCCGCCGCCACCGATCAGCTGAAAACCTTCGTCACTACCGTCAAGAGCGCACGCGGCGAATTCACGCAGCGCCAGGTCAAGGGCACGGGAGAGGCGATGCGCATCACCGGCACCTCGAGCGGCACCTTCGTGTTCTCCCGTCCCGGCAAATTCGCGTGGCGCTATACCAAGCCCTACGAGCAACTGCTGCAGGCCGATGGACAGACGCTCTACATCTACGACAAGGACCTGAACCAGGTCACCGAGCGCAAGCTCGACGCCGCGCTGGGCTCGAGCCCAGCGGCAATCCTGTTCGGCAGCAACGACCTGGAGAAGAGCTTCGTCGTCAAGGACGGCCCGACCCGCGACGGCGTCGAATGGCTGGAGCTGACGCCCAAGGCCAAGGACACCCAGTTCGAGCGGATCGGCATCGGCTTCAAGGGCGGCAACCTGGAAGCGATGGAGCTGCGCGACGCGTTCGGCAACACCACGCTGCTGACCTTCAGCGCGATGCAGAAGAACCCGTCGCTGCCGGCCGACACCTTCCGCTTCAGCGTCCCCAAGGGCGCCGACGTGATCCGCCAATGAGGCCGGCCACCTCGCGCCACACGGCGCTGCGATTGGGGGGGCGTCTGGCGATCGGCCCGGCGCTGGCCACGCTGCTGGCACTGGGCGCATGCACCGGTGGCAGGAATGCGGCCCCGAGCCGGCAATTCGATATCGACGCGTTTCTGCGCGCGCCGGACACCACGCTGGCCGAGGTGCTGACCAATGCGGATTTCCTGGCCGCCACGGCCGCCTCCGCGCGCGACTGCGCCACGATGCTGCAGTCCGAGCGCAGCGGCGTGCTCGAGGAGTTGCCGGGCGCCGCGCGCGGCGATGCCTGGCTGCTGCGTCCGACCGGTCAGCCCGGCCGGGTCTGGCTGGTGACCCAACGGCGCGGCGGCGAACGCGGCTGCCACGGACCGCTGCCGGCCGACGCGGTCGGCGCGCTGGTGTCTCGCGCCAGCGGCTGAGGGCGTGCCAGGCCGAAGCGAACATTCCGGCCTGGTGATATTCCCGCCAGTGGAGCAGTCCTGTCGCGGCCGTTCCACGCGGGGAAACCGACATTGACGCCGAAAACGGGAATCATTATTGTTTGCGCTCGCCCGCTGACATTCGGCCAGCGGCGGAACCGCAAAGCCCGGAGGAGTCCATGTTCGTGTTTCGTCGTCTGCTGCCCGCTGCGGCAGCTCTCGCCATGGCGGCCAGCGCCGCGTCGATTCCCCTGGCCGCGATGGCCCAGGGCTCACAGGAAAAGGTGCTGAACCTCTATACGGCCCGGCACTATCAGACCGACGAGGCGCTGTACAGCAACTTCACCAAACAGACCGGCATCAAGATCAATCGCATCGAGGGCCAGGAGGATCCGCTGCTCGAGCGGATCAAGAGCGAGGGCGCCAACAGCCCGGCCGATGTGTTCATCACCGTCGATATCGGCCGCCTGTGGCGGGCGCAGCAGGCCGGCGTGTTCGCGCCGGTCAAATCGAAGGTGCTCGAATCGCGCATCCCCGCCAACTTTCGCGATCCCAACGGCGAATGGTTCGGCTTCTCGGCGCGCGCCCGCGTGATCGCCTACAACAAGGACACCGTCAAGCCGGGCGACATCAAGACCTATGAGGACCTGGCCGACCCGAAGTGGAAGGGCAAGCTGTGCACGCGCTCGAGCGGCCACGTCTACAACCTGTCGCTGATCTCGAGCCTGATCGCGCATGACGGCGAAGCGAAGACCGAGCGCTGGGCGCAGGGCGTCGTCGCCAATCTGGCGCGCACGCCCAAGGGCGGCGACACCGACCAGCTGAAGGCCGTGGCCGCGGGCGAATGCGATCTGGCGATCTCCAACACCTACTACATCGCGCGCCTGCTGAAGTCGACCAAGCCCGAGGACAAGGCGGTGGCCGACAAGCTCGGCGTGGTCTGGCCCAACCAGGACAGCCAGGGCGTGCACATGAACATCTCGGGCGGCGGCATGCTCAAGCACGCGCCGAACAAGGAGTCGGCGGTCAAGTTCCTGGAGTATCTCGCCAGCGACGAGGCCCAGGCCTACTTCGCCAACGGCAACAACGAGTGGCCGGTGGTGCCGAGCGTCAAGGTCGGCAATCCGGCGCTGGAGGCGATGGGCAGCTTCAAGGCCGACCGGATCAATGTGGCCGAACTCGGCAAGTATCAGCCGGTCGCGCAGAAGCTGGCGGACAAGGCCGGCTTCAAGTGATCGCCGGCTGAAGGGCGCGGCCGGCGCGGATCCTCACGACGGATCGCCGGCCGCGTCGTCACTGGTCTGGCCGGACCTGGTGGTGCTCGCGGTCTGCGCGAAGGCCGCCTTGCCGTCCGGCCCCTCGACGCGGCGGAAGGTCAGCCGCGTACTGCTCGACAAGGCCCGCCTGGCCATGCGGCGCTGCAGTTCGCGCCGCGCCAGGTTCATCTGGCCTACCGTGCCGCTGCCATACGGCTCCTGATTCAGCGCGGCGAACGTCGCCAACGTGGCTCGCAGCGCCGCCAGTGCGGCCTGCGCATCCTTCTTCAGCAAGGCATCGAGCGCCTGCCGTGCGCGCACCTGGGCCTGCAGCAGCGCATCCCCGGGATTGGACTTCGCACGTACCGCGTCCTGCGGCAATTGCACGGTGCCCGCCAGCCGGCGCAGCCCCGCGCGCACCAGCCCGCCGTCCATCGCCGCTTCCTGCATGACCCAGACCGCATCGTGGCGCAGCCACGGCTCGGCATCGGACAACCTGCGCAGCAGCGCCGACTGCAGGCCCGGCACGTCGAAGCGCCCGGTGCGGCGGATCGCATTGACGGCGATGCGGCGCAGCTGCGGATGATCATCGTCGAACAGTTCCTGCACCACCCGCTCGGCGATGCCTTCCTTGACCACCAGTTCGGCGAGTTCGGTGGCGAAGCCGATCTCCTGCACTGCCGTCAGCTTGTTCTGGCTGGCCAGGCGCGACATCTTGAAGACCAGCATCCGGTAACGAATTTGCATACGACTCCCGCCCATCGAGTTCGAGGAAAGCGGGCCGGCTTGCGCGGCCCAGCTTGGCATTCACGGGATATCGGCGAAATCGCGGCGGGCTTTAGCTCGACATGGAGAGCGGACCGGCGCGCCTGAACCCCATGCAGGCACGCTGCCTACGGCCCGCGCGCCGCTCGCTCAGTCCTGCGCGCTGCGGCGGATCTGCCGCGACAGCACGATCACCGGAATCAGCCCGACCAGCACGATCACCAGCGAGGCGGTGGCGGCCTCGGCCAGCCGCTCGTCGGCGGCGAGGTTGTAGGCCTGCACGGCCAACGTGTCGAAATTGAAGGGGCGCATCACGAAGGTCGCCGGCAGTTCCTTCATCACGTCGACGAAGACGATCAGCGCCGCGGTCAGCAGGCTGCCGCGCAGCATCGGCAGATGCACGCGGCGCAGCGTCGCGGCGGGGCCGTGGCCCAGGCTGCGCGCGGCGGTGTCCATGCTGGGCGTGATCTTGGCCAGTCCGGCGTTGACCGTCTGCAGCGCGACGCCGAGAAAGCGCACCAGATAGGCGTAGACCAGCGCGGCAATGCCGCCGGTCAGCAGCAGGCCGGGCGACGCGCCGGTCAGTTGCTGGATCCAGCCGGCGATCGCATTGTCGAGCCGCGCGACCGGCACCAGCACGCCCACCGCGATTACGGAGCCGGGCAGCGCATAGCCCATGCCGCAGACCCGCAGCAGCGCCCGCATTGGCCAGCCGCGGCCGAGCCGTCCGGCATAGCCGATCGCCAGCGCGATCAGCACCGCGGCCAGCGCGGTAACGCTGGCCAGCAGGAAGCTGTTGCGGACCAGGCCGATGAAGCGCGGGCCGAACTGCGCGTCGCCGTCGGTGAAGGCCATCTCGAACAGCATCAGCGCCGGCACCAGGAAGCCCAGCAGCACCGGCAGCGCGCACGCCGCCAGCGCGGCCCAGCCGTGCCAGCCCGTCAGCCGATAGGTCTGCGCGCGGCGTTGGCCGCCATGCACGCGGGCCTTGCCGCGCGAGATCCGCTCGGCCACCAGGATCGCGATCACGAAGGCCAGCATGCAGGCCGACAGCTGCGCCGCCGCGCTCTTGTCGCCGAGCGAGAACCAGGCGCGATAGATGCCCGTCGAGAAGGTCGGGATCGCGAAATAGGCGACGGTGCCGAAATCCGCCAGCGTCTCCATCAGCGCCAGCGCGGTGCCGGCCGCGATGCCGGGGCGCGCCAGCGGCAGCACCACGCGCAACAGGCTGCGCCAAGGCCCGTGGCCGAGCAGCCGGGCCGCCTCCAGCGTGTTCAGCGTCTGCTGCAGGAAGGCGGCGCGGGCGGTCAGGTAGACGTAGGGGTAGAGCACCAGCGAGAACAGCACGATCGCGCCGCCCAGTGTCCGTACGTCCGGAAACCAGTAGTCGCGCGCGCCCCAGCCGGTCAGTGCGCGCAGCCAGCTCTGCACCGGGCCGGCGAACTGCAGCGCGTCGGTATAGGCGTAGGCGATCACGTAGGCGGGCATCGCCAGCGGCAGCACCAGCGCCCATTCCATCAGGCTGCGGCCCGGGAAGCGATAGGTGCAGACCAGCCAGGCGGTCGGCACGCCGAGCAGCAGCACGCCGACGGCGACGCCGGCCAGCAGCCACAGCGTATTGGCGACGTATTCGGCCAGCACCGTGTCGGCCAGGTGATGCCAGGTCTCGGTGCTCGGCGTCAGCAGGCTGGCCGCCACCACCAGGATCGGCACCGCGATCAGCAGGGCCACCACGCCCGCCGCGAACGACAGCGGATGGATGGCCGCCGGCCGCCGTCCACGCCGTGCCACACCGGCATGGTCGTGATCGGGCAATCGGGCGGGATGGAGCAGGGACATGCGCGGCGATCGGCTGGGAAGAAAGTGCCGCGGGCGGCGCGGCTCGGGCATTCTAACAATCGCCGGTCCCGCGTTGCTGATACTTATAATGATTCGCATGTCCGCCTTCGATCTCGACACCGCGCCTCCCGCCGCGCCTGCCGCGCCCACCGCTTCGCCCCGGCCCGGCGCCGTCGCGGCTGCCGCCCCAGCCAGCGTGCCGCCCGATCTGGTGCTGGAGGTCGAGCACATCCGCCACGGCTTCGACAGCCAGATCGTGATCGACGACCTGTCGTTCTCGCTGGCGCGCGGCAGCATCGGCTGCCTGCTCGGTCCCAGCGGCTGCGGCAAGACCACCGTGCTGCGGGCCATCGCGGGCTTCGAGCCGTTGCGTGCCGGGCGCATCGTGCTGGACGGGCAACTGGTATCGGCACCGGGCCTGTCGGTCCCACCTGAACGGCGGCGCGTCGGCATGGTGTTCCAGGACTACGCGCTGTTTCCGCATCTGAGCGTGGCCGACAACGTCGCCTTCGGCCTGCATCGTGACAGCCGCCAGGCGCGGCGCGAGCGTGTCGCCGAAGTGCTCGAGCTGGTCGGTCTGGCGGGCGCCGGCGCGCGCTTCCCGCACGAGCTGTCCGGCGGCCAGCAGCAGCGCGTGGCGCTGGCCCGCGCGCTGGCGCCGCGGCCCGAGCTGCTGCTGCTCGACGAGCCGTTTTCCAATCTCGACGTGGACCTGCGCGAGCGGCTGAGCCTGGAGGTGCGCGCGATCCTGAAGGCCCAGGGCGCGACCGCGATCCTGGTGACCCACGACCAGCTCGAAGCGTTCGCGATGGCCGACGAGATCGGCGTGATGCACGCCGGTGCGATCGAGCAGTGGGGCACGGCGCATCAGCTCTATCACAAGCCCGCCACGCGCTTCGTCGGCGATTTCATCGGGCAGGGCGTGTTGATGCCCGCCCGCGTCACCGCGCCGGGACAACTTGACTGCGAACTGGGCACGCTGCACAGCCGCGACGGCCTCGCCTTGGCGCCCGGCGTGGCCGAGGTCGACGTGCTGATCCGCCCCGACGACATCCTGCACGACGATGCGAGCGCGCTGCGCGCGCAGATCCTGCACAAGGCCTTCCGCGGCGCCGAGATTCTCTACACGCTGCGGCTGGCCAGCGGCGGCAGGGTGCTGTCGCTGGCGCCGTCGCACCACGACCACGGCGTCGGCGACTGGATCGGCATCCGCGTCGAGGTCGACGACGTGGTGGCGTTTCCGCGCTAGCGCGGCGAGCCCGATCCCCGCCGGGCGGCACCGCGTACGGATGCACTACACTGGCGCTTTGGCCGGCCGCGCGGCCTGCGGAAAGACGTGCACCGAGACGTGCACCGACACCAGCATCGCGACCTGCGCACCGCCCGCACTGAAACCCAAGCCTTGACCACCGTGCCGGACACGCTGTTTTCCGAACCTTCCGACGCTTCCCGCCAACCGCTGGCCGAACGGCTGCGCCCACGCAATATCGACGAGGTCATTGGCCAGCAGCATCTGCTCGGCCCGGGCAAGCCGCTGCGCGTGGCCTTCGAATCGGGCGAGCCGCATTCGATGATCCTGTGGGGCCCGCCCGGCGTCGGCAAGACCACGCTGGCGCGGCTGATGGCCGATGCCTTCGATGCCGAGTTCATCGCGCTGTCGGCGGTGCTGTCGGGCGTCAAGGATATCCGCGAGGCGGTCGAGCGTGCCGAGCAATACCGCGCCCACGGGCGGCGCACGCTGGTGTTCGTCGACGAGGTCCATCGCTTCAACAAGAGCCAGCAGGACGCCTTCCTGCCGCATGTGGAAAGCGGCCTGTTCACCTTCATCGGCGCGACCACCGAGAATCCTTCATTCGAGGTCAATGGCGCGTTGCTGTCGCGGGCGGCGGTCTATGTGCTCAAGAGCCTGGACGATGCCGAACTGCGCCAGCTGGCCCTGCGCGCCAGCGACGCGCTGGGCGGCCTGGCGTGGGACGACGAGGCGCTGCAGCTGATCGTGTCGTCCGCCGACGGCGATGGCCGCAAGCTGCTGAACAATATCGAGATCGTCGCGCGGGCCGCGCGTACCGCCGGCGCGCAGACGATCGACAAGGCGCTGCTCGGCAGCGCGCTGTCGGAGAACCTGCGCCGCTTCGACAAGGGCGGCGATGCGTTCTACGACCAGATCAGCGCGCTGCACAAGTCGGTGCGCGGCTCCGACCCCGACGCGGCGCTGTACTGGTTCTGCCGCATGCTGGACGGCGGCGCCGACCCGCGCTATCTGGCGCGCCGCATCGTGCGGATGGCATGGGAAGACATCGGCCTGGCCGATCCCCGCGCGGCGCGGATGACGCTGGACGCGGCCGAGACCTATGAGCGCCTGGGCTCGCCCGAGGGCGAGCTGGCGCTGGCGCAGGCGCTGATCTACCTGGCGGTCGCGCCCAAGTCGAACGCCGGCTACAACGCCTACAACGCCGCGCGCGCCTTCGTCGCCAAGGACAAGTCGCGCGCCGTGCCGGTCCATCTGCGCAATGCGCCGACCAGGCTGATGAAGGAGCTCGGCTACGGCCACGCCTACCGCTACGCGCACGACGAGCCCGAAGCCTATGCCGCCGGTGAGCACTATTTCCCCGACGACCTGAAGGCGCAGGGCTGGTATCAGCCGACGCCGCGCGGCCTCGAAGGCAAGATCGGCGACAAGCTGCGCCATCTGCGCGAGCTGGACGAGGCCTGGCACCGCCGGCAGAAGAGCCAGCCGGCGGGCAAGGGGAGCAAGGCCGACGATAGCGGCGGCTAGCCGCGGCTAGCGGCGCCGCGGGCCGGCATCGCGGCCAGGCCCTGCCGCGGTGCAGTAAAATGTGCGGTTCGGCGGCATGCCTGCCGCTTCCCGATCGCTCCGACCGCACGCTTTTCCCGCAAACATGCTCGACATCCAGCTGCTCCGCAAAGACCCCGACGCCGTGGCACAACGCCTTGCCACGCGCGGATTCCAACTCGACCTGGGCGCCTTCCAGTCGCTCGAAAGCGAGCGCAAGCAACTGCAGACCCGCACCGAGGAACTGCAGGCCCGCCGCAACACGCTGTCCAAGCAGATCGGCATGGCCAAGGGCAAGGGCGAGGACGCGTCGGCGCTGATGGCCGAGGTCGGCGGCATCGGCGACACGCTGAAGGAATCGGCGGCGCGGCTCGACGACATCCAGGCCCAGCTGCAGCAGCTGATGCTGTCGCTGCCGAACCTGCCGCACGACAGCGTGCCGGTCGGCAAGGACGAGAACGACAACGTCGAAGTGCGCCGCGTCGGCACGCCGCGCAGCTTCGACTTTCCGGTGCGCGACCACGTCGACGTCGGCGAGCGGCTTGGCCTCGATTTCGAGAGCGCGGCCAAGATCACCGGCTCGCGCTTCGCGGTACTGCGCGGCGGCATCGCCCGCATGCATCGCGCGCTGGTGCAGCTGATGCTCGATACCCATACGCTCGAACACGGCTACACCGAGATGTACGTGCCGTACATCGTCAATGCGGCGTCGATGCGTGGTACCGGCCAGCTGCCCAAGTTCGAGGACGACCTGTTCAAGGTGCCGCGCCAGGTGGGCGGCGAGGGCGCGGACGGCGGCGAGCGGACCGAGAACTACTACCTGATCCCGACCGCCGAGGTGCCGCTGACCAATCTGATGCGCGACGTCATCGCGTCGGCTGACGAATTGCCGCTGCGCTTCGTCGCCCATACGCCGTGCTTCCGCTCCGAGGCCGGCTCGTACGGCAAGGACACGCGCGGCATGATCCGCCAGCATCAGTTCGACAAGGTCGAGCTGGTCCATATCGTGCGCCCGGAGGCATCGTTCGACGCGCTGGAACAACTGACCGGCCATGCCGAGGCGATCCTGAAGAAGCTCGACCTGCCGTTCCGCACGATCGTGCTGTGCACCGGCGACATGGGCTTCGGCAGCACCAAGACCTACGACCTCGAAGTGTGGATCCCCGCGCAGAACACCTATCGCGAGATCAGCTCGTGCTCGAACATGGGCGACTTCCAGGCGCGCCGCATGCAGGCACGCTGCCGCGCCGGGCAAGGCAAGCCGGAGCTCGTGCACACGCTGAACGGCTCCGGCCTGGCGGTCGGCCGCACGCTGGTGGCGATCCTCGAGAACTATCAGAACGCAGACGGTTCGGTCACGGTGCCGACCGCGCTGCAACCGTATCTGGGCGGCCTGACGCGGCTGGAACCGGAGGCCTGAGGCCGGCCAACCGGGCAGCAGCAAGAAGCCACGCCAAAAACGCGCCGACCCTCTTGCAGTCTGTTTTTGACTTCTCTATAATCTCGGTTTCGCCGCAACGCGACCAGTTCAGGAGAGGTGGCAGAGTGGTCGAATGTACCTGACTCGAAATCAGGCGTACCGGCAACGGTACCGTGGGTTCGAATCCCACCCTCTCCGCCAGTAGTGCAAAACCCCCGAAGGCGTGCCTTCGGGGGTTTTTGTTTTGGGCGGTGCTTCTTGTTCGGGTTTGGGTGCGCTGGCTCAATCCATCGATCAGGGAATCAGGCGGCGACCCGTCCTTCAGTGTGGTCACTGAAGATGTCGTCGAGGCATTGGGCTGAGTCCAGCCGATCCACCCAGCGTTCGAGTTGTTCGGTATTGGCCCGCGCGATGCGGGAGGCAATGTCCGGCGGCAACGAGCCAAATCGCTGTGTCAGCACCTTCTGCAGCACGTATGCTTCCCCCTCTACCTTGCCTTGCAAAACTCCTTTCTGTCTCAACTCATTTAGCGATAACACCAGGCTCATATTGACCTCCTTCAGGTTGACCACCTCCGGTAGCAACAAAACCCCGTCGCTCCGGCGATGGAGTAGTTGACGCATCCAGATCGAAAAAATCCGGTGCAGTTCGACGTCGCCATCGATCATCTCGTTCAGTTGATCGACCAGTTCGGGCAGGCGATCCAGATCCCCGCGCTCGATCAGGATCACCATGGCCACGCGATTGTTCAGCGCCTGCAGATCGCTATCCCGATACTGGCTCGTATCGATCAGCAGATAGGCGAGTTGCGGCTGGAATCTTGCTGCCAAACGCGGAGCGGCAACGACCATCGAAGCCATGTCGGTAGGGGCGGTCCACGGCGCCTTGCCGGTGTACATCACCAGCGGCAGAACGGGCGGCAGCTTGCGATCCGCGAGCACGTTCTTGCGGCGGCCAAGGTCCTGATAGAGCAGTCCCATATATTCCATGACACGGACTGCCATGCAAGGGTCGACAGTGCTCTGGAATTCGATCGGCATGTAGAGGTAGAGCCGATCGTCATCGGCGCGGACGCGCCAGACCACATCATTGGCGCGTTGGCGCAAGTTGTCGCCAACGTATTGCGGGGGAATTTTCTCCAGCGTTTCAAAATCGAGGCTGCGCAGCCAGTCGTTCTCGACGAATGCGGTGACCAGTTCGCGCACCAGGTCGGGCGTGGAGAACAGCAGCTTGTAGCAGGAGTCGTAGGTCAGAACCATGATCGGCGATACCGTGTTGAGACCTGCGTAGCTTGCCGATCGGTGAACCCGGAAGCTTCTGAAAAATGCACGCGCTTTACGTTTCGGCCGGAGGGGCGCGCAGAATGAGAAAAGTCCGCATCGACGCCTGAGCGCCGATGCGGACTTCCTGTTGCGGAGACCCAAAACGCTTACTGGAACGCCTTGTCGTTCGGGTTCGCGAACAGCTCCTTCATCTCCGCCGACAGCGGGTAGTTCATGTTGATGCCGCGCGGGGGGATCGGCGACTGGAACCACTTCTTGTACAGCTGCTCGGCCTTGCCCGACTTCATCAGGTCGGCGATCACGCCGTCGGCAAGCGCCTTGAATTGCGGATCGTCCTTGCGCAGCATGCAGGCGTAGTTCTCCGTCTGCAGCGGCGTGCCGGCGACGGTCCATTCGCCGGGATTCTTCGCCTTGGTCAGTTCGCCGTACAGCAGCGGCTCGTCCATGACGAAGGCGACCGCGCGGCCCGACTCGAGCATCAGGAAGGCCTGGCCGTGGTCCTTGGCGCCGGTCAGGTTCATGTTCATCGCCTTCTCGCCGTTCATCTTGACCAGCAGGCGCTCACCCGTAGTGCCGGCGGTCGTCACGACGTTGCGGCCCTTCAGGTCATCGAAGTCCTTCACGCCGGCGTCCTTGCGCACCAGCATGCGGATGCCGTAGACGAACAGGCTGTTGGTGAAGCCGACCTGCTTCTGGCGCTCGAGGTTGTTGGTGGTCGAGCCGCATTCCAGATCGATGGTGCCGTTCTGCATCAGCGAGATACGGTTCTGCGAGGTGATCGGGATCATCCGCACCTGCAGGTTCGGCATGTTCAGCTGCGTCTTCACCTTGTCGACGATCGCCATCATGATCTCGTGCGAATACCCCATGACCTCGCGGCCATTGGTATAGGAGAACGGGATCGACGATTCGCGATGGCCGAGGATGATCACGCCGTTCTGCTTGATCTTGGCCAGCGTGTCGTTCTGCTGGGCATGAGCGGCGCCGATGGTGCCGAACGCACCGTAAGCGAGCGCGGCGGTCAGCAGCGCACCCAGGGCGGACCGCAGCGAACGGCGCGCCTGTCGTGGCGCAGTGCGGGTGGCGGTAGGCAGTTTCATGGTCAGGCTCTCCTTGGTTGTGGAACGGCTCTTGTTGAAACGCAACATCGGGTGGTACTGCTAGCAAGGGCCGTGCAAGCGGCGGCCCCTCGTTCCGCTCTGCTGCTCTGTGCTGCGGGCAGTGGCGCGCTACGCCAGCGTCGCGCTGTAGTCGGCGGGATCGACCGTGGGCGGCCGCTTCGCGATCATATCTGCCAGCAGGCTCGCGCTGCCCATTGCCAGCGTAAACCCCAGTCCTCCGTGCCCGATGTTGAGCCACAGCTGACGCAGTCGCGACTGTCCGATCAGGGGCAGACCTGTCGGTGTGGCGGGCCGCAGACCGGCCCAGGGCTGCAGGTCGGACAAGGAACGGTCGCCGGCGATGCCGCCGAAGACCGAGCGGGTCTCGTCCAGCAGCGTCGCCGCCCGGCGTTGGTCGATCCGGGTATCGGGCCGCGTCAGGTCCGCCATGCCGGCCACGCGCAACGTGTTGCCGATGCGGGCATAGACGATCTTGCGGGCAAAGTCCGTGACGCTGATGTGCGGGGCCTGCGCGCCGGTGCCGACCGGCACAGTGATGCTGTATCCCTTCAGCGGCCACAGCGGTGCACGCAGCCCCAGCGGCCGCAGCAGCGTCGCGCTGCCGATGCCGCCAGCCAGCACCACCGCGTCGGCGGCCTCGAAGCCGGCGTCGGTATGCACGCCGCGGGCGGCGTCGCCCTGGCGCTCGATCGCGCGTACCGCGGTGCCGAAGCGCAGCGACACATTGGGATGCTGGCGCAGCAGATCGGCCAGTCCGACGCAGAAGCGGTGGCAATCGGCCACTTCCTCGCTCGGGGTATGGATGGCGCCGACGATCTGGTCGCGGATGCCGGCCAGCGCCGGCTCGAGTGCGACGCAGGCGTCGCGGTCCAGCGCGTGCTGCTCGCTGCCGAGCCCCGCCTGGTAATCCAGCAGTCGGCGCGCCGCGTCGAAGCTGGCCATGTCGCGGTGGACGATCAGCTTGCCGCGCCGCGCAAAATCGAAGTCGATGTCGTGGCGGTCGAGGAAGGCACGCATGCGGTCGCGCGAATGGAAGGCGAGCCGCAGCAGCTTGCGCGTGGTCGCATCGCTGCGCGAGGCATTGCAGGCGCCGACGAAGGCGGCGAGCCAGCGCCATTGGGCAGGGTCCAGCCGCGGCCGCCAGCGCAGCGGCGCGTCGCGGCGCAGCAGCCAGCCGGGCACCTTGGCCAGCACGCCGGGACCGGCCAGCGGCGCGACATAGCTGTAGCTGAGCTGCCCGCCGTTGGCAAAGCTGGTCTCCAGTCCCGGACCGTCGCGCCGTTCCAGCACCGTGACCTGATGGCCGTCGTTGGCCAGTTGCCAGGCGGTGGCCATGCCGACCACGCCGGCGCCGGTGATCACCACCTTCATTGCCGTATTCATCCCTACCGGTTTGCGATGTCGCAAGGGTAGAGCAGGGCGCCCGGCCTGCCCAATGCGAAGACGTGCCAGAATATGTCTTTAGGCTATACCTTGCCCGATCCCCCTGGATTGCCATGCGCCTGCGACAAATCGAGGTCTTCCGCGCCGTGATGCTGACCGGCACCGTCAGCGAGGCCGCACGGCTGCTGCATGTCTCGCAACCGGTGGTCACGCGCGTGCTGCAGCATGCCGAGGCCTCGCTCGGCTTCCGGCTGTTCGACCGCGCGAAGGGCCGGCTGCGCCCGACACCGGAGGCCACCGCGCTGTACGGCGATGTCGAACGGCTATATGGCGAGATCGACCGCGTGCGGCGGGTATCCGAGAGCCTGCGCCACAAGGGCGCCGGCCGGCTGCGCGTGGCGGCCACGCCGAGCCTGGCCGATCCGCTGCTGGTGCCGGCGCTGCAGCGCTTCTGCGCGCGCCACCCCGACACGCAGGTGCAGGTGCTGACCCACCATACGGACGAGATCGTGCAGGGGCTGCTGCGCAACCAGATCGATATCGGTTTTGCCTTCGCGCCGCCGCCGCACGAGGCGATCGCCGCGCAGACGGTGGCCGAAGGCCGCATGCTGCTGGCGGTGCCGCGCGGCCAGCCGCTGTCCGGGGCGGCGCGGCGCACGCCGCTGCCGATGGCCAGGCTGATGGACCGCGCCTTCATCGGCTACGACGACCACAGCTCGCTCGGCCTGATGGTGCGCCAGCTGCTGGCGCGCAATGCGCTGGAGCCGCGCTCGACGCTGGAGGTGCAGACCTACTCGCTGGCGCGCAAGCTGGTCGAGGGTGGGCTGGGCGTGGCGCTGCTCGATCAGTACACCGCGCTGGGCAGCGATCCGCACGCCGTCTCGCTGCACGAGATCCAGCCGGCGATGGCCTTCGAGATCCAGATGCTGCGCGCCAGCCATCGCGGCATTCCGAGCCTGGCCGAGCAGCTGCGCGAGCGCTTTGCCGAGGCCGCGCAGGAACTGGCCGCCCAGCTGGGCCGGCGCCTGTCCGCGCCGGCGGTCGCCTTCGAGCACGCGCTCAAATAGCCGGCGGGATCGCCTCCCCGCATGGCCACGGCGATGCCCGTGCTCAGCGCAGCGTCAGGCTGGCGTAGGCGCCGTCGACGAAGCGCACCCGCAGCCGGGGACCATGCTTGCGCAGCGCCGCATCGGCCCAGCGCTGGACCTGCTCCATGTGGGCGATATGACGTTGCTGGGTCTGCGCGGCGGCGGTGGTATTGAACCAGAACGTGAACGGCCGCGATTCGGCTTCCGGTGCGCGTGCCCGCTGCCCGGCGGGGCCGACGCGCGCGGCCAGCAAGGCATCGAGCACGGTCAGCTCCGGATTGGTATGCGCGCCGTTGCCGCAGAACAGGTAATGATCGGCCGACACCGCGCGGCAGAAGGCCGGCGACATATTGTGCTCGGAGCCGTGGTGCTGGACCTTCAGCACATCGACGTGCAGCGCGCCGTCGCGCAGCAGTTCGGCCTGCTTGAGCCCGGCGAGGATCATGTCCGGATGCGCGTCGCCGGTCAGCAGTACGCGATGGCCTTCCTCTTCGACCAGCAGGATCAGCGACGCGATGTTCGGCGTGGTGACACCGCGGTAAGACGGCGTGCCCTCCCATTCGCGCAGGTCGAACGGATCGTCGGCCCGGCCGCCCGCCATCGCCAGCAGTCCGTTGGCATAGCGGTCGCGGATGGCCTGCGCGCGCAGCCGATTGGCGGGATCGCGCAGCCAGTTGTTCCAGCCTTCGCGCAGCCGCTTCAGTTCCGCCGCGGTAGGGCCCAGTACACGAATGCGCAGCGAGCCCAGCGACTGCACCGGGGCGTCCGGCCGGGCGACGATCAGCTTGCCGGCGGAAGCGCCGGCCGGCGCCACGCCGGCCTCGGCGGCGTCGCCCAATCGCGTGTTCAACGGAATATCGAGCAGATCGGCCTTGACCAGACGGGATACCCGCAGCGCCTGCGGCACCGAATTGGCTATGCGCGCGTATTCGCGGCCCAGCAGCTCCAGCGGCTCGACATGGCTAGCCCGCAGCGCCCGCGCATTTGCGGCGAGCAGCGTATGGATCGGTCCGGCGTTGGCGCCGATCTGATCGTGGAAGGCGTTGTGCCACAGCGCGCCAATGCGCGGCACGCGGCGAGCATCCGGTTTGGCGGGCGGATCGCCCCGCTCGGCATGGTAGTCGTAGACCTTCCACTGGAGCGCGGCCTCGAGCATTGCCAGCACGCCGCCCAGATGATCGTCGTCGATATGCGAGACGTAGACCAGATCGAGCATGGCGCCGTCGCGCGCGAGCCGCTCCAGCGACGGCGCGACGAAATCGCGCATCGCCGCGCCGGTGCCGCCGTCGCACAGCATGCGGTGGCCCGACGCTGCCTCGATCAGCAGGCAGTCGCCCTGATAGGACTGGAACAGGCGGATCTTCATGCGCGCCTCCGCGCCGGTGGATCGCGCCGCTCGCGGCGCTCGTCGAACGCGCGCGCCTCCTCGATCGCGGCGACCGGATCGATCAGGCCGTAGCCCGCGTCGTTGCGCCAGGCGTAGTCGTGCGAGGGCAGCGGCCGCGCGGTGCGCCGCAGGATGCCCTGGCACTGCGCCGCCGTCAGCGTCGGCCTGGCGGCCAGCATCAGGCCGATCACGCCGCACACGTAGGGACTGGCCATGCTGGTGCCGGTCATCGCGACCCAGCCGCCATCGTCGACGAAGCCGTTGGCGGCGACGATGCCGGTGCCGGGCGCGCAGACGTCGGGCTTGTTGCGGCCGTCGCGCGTCGGCCCCTGGCTGCTCGAGATATGCACGCGCGCCTGCTCGGTGTCGGCGTTGGCCACACCGATCACCCAATGCGCGCAGGCCAGCGAATTGATCGAATGCGAATCGACGTTGGTCGCCTCCGCGAAGAACGATGGGAAGCGGTAGGCCGCCAGTTCGCGCCGGCGCTGCAGTTCCATCGGATCGTCGCGCTCGATCCACGCATGGAAGCTGCCGTCGCGGATCTCGTCGCCGTGCAGCCGTACCTTCCAGACGCCGGCGGTGATCGGCGTATAGGCGCGCGCATCGAGGAAGGGCGACAGGTAGACGCCGATGTAGTTGTCGCCGTTGGACGGATGGTAGAGCTCGTTGTAGACCGACAGCACGGTGCCGTCGGGCAGCCGCCGGTTCTCGATGTATTGCTTCGGCGCGACCTCGTACCAGTCGGCCGAGCCGGGCGGCTGCACCGAAACCGTCAAGCGGTCCTGCGCCCCGTACCAGATCTCCAGTTCGTTTTCCGACAGATCGGCGATGCCGTCGCCGACCACGATCCATTCGAGCTCGACCGTCAGGCCCTTGGCCGCAATCTTGCCGCTGGTGTGGATGCGGCCCATGATCCAGCCGAAGCGGTCCTCGTCGGTGGGCCGCTCCTGTCCGGCGTTGCCGGCCGCGATCGAGATCGCGCGGCCCGGCGTGGCCAGGAAGGCGTCGAGCCAGCGGCAGGTGCCGTTGGCGCCGTCGTGCGAGCCGCCGTTGGTGCCCAGGCTGATATTGATCGACAGCGCCAGGCCCTCGCGTTCGGCCACCGCCAGCAGATATTCGACCGCATGGACGATGCGCGAGGCATCGCTGAAGGTCCAGCGGCGCGCGGCATAGTCGTCGCCGGGCGGCTCGACGCTGATCAGCACGCCGGCGATCAGCGCGCCGGGACACAGGCCCTGGTTGCCCGCCGCGATGCTGGCCACATGAGTCGCATGCGAGCCCGGCTCCTGCTGCGATTGGCGTTCCAGCTCGGTGGCGGGCGGGCCGCCGTTGCGCGCGGCCTGCAGCGCCGCGTTCAGGCGCTCGCGCGTCAGTTCGGCACCATAGCCGAAGGCTCGCGGCGGCGGCCGGAAATCGCCGCCCTGGTCCCAGATCGAGACGAAGCGGGTATTGCCGTCGGCATCGAGGAAATCCGGATGGGAGAAATCGAAGCCGCCCACGTCGATGATGCCGATCAGCACGCCGGCGCCGTTCTGCGTCTGGCCGTCGACCGCGACGCGCCGCGGCGTCGGTTCGAGCGCCGCCGCCGCTGCCGCCGGTACGCGATCGGGGCGGGGCAGCCGCAGCGACAGCGTCTCGCTGCGATGCACGTAGCGCACGCCGTCGAGCGCCGCCAGCGCGCGCAACGTGGAGATCGGCACGGTGGCCGCGATGAAATTGCGCCGGTGCAGCAGCGGCGTGGCGGGCTGCTGGCCGGGACGGCGCCGGTGGCCCGCCTCGGCCAGCATGCGATCGATGGCGCGCAGCACGTGCTCGGTATCGTCGGGCGCGCCGGGCTCGCGCGGCTCGGTTTCGACAACCACGTTGATGAAGACGTCGTCGGCCACCGGCATGGCCTGCTGCTTCGGCCGGGTCACGCGGCCCCGGTGCACCGTCAGACAGCTGTAGTCGCTGAGGCCGGCGGCAAAGCGGTCGCGTTCCTGCTGCTCGATCGTCAGCCGGCGCTCGGCCGGTTCGGGCAGCGCGGGCTTGCGCGTGACCACGCATTGCGAGTATTGCGCGCGCAGCTGGTTGACCGGCTCGCTGCCGTTGCTGACCTGGCGCAGCTTGGGATGCAGATGCTGCAGGGGCGGGGTATCGTCGCGTGGCATCGGGGTTTTCTCCTCGTCGCGCTCGCTGCATAGCCTAACGGCTTCGTGCCGGGGCGGCCACTGCAAAATTTTCAAGCGTGAGTTCAGCGGGATTGCAGCGGGATTGCAGCGCGAGCGCGTCGTCATTGCGATGCCATGGCCGCGCGGCCGCGATCTGCCCGGAGCCGCGTTCTATCATGCGGGCTGACGCGATCGTTTTATCCGGCCCGGACGACACGGTCGTTGCCGCGGTCGAATACGAATACACGGAATCTGCCCATGCTGCTATTGAAGATGAGTTTGAGGTCGGGATTGATCGGTTCGAGGACACGATGGACGAGCTGATCGCCGAGTGGCCTGCCTGGCTGCGCTTCGAGCAACCCACGCCCGGCCTGCTGATCGGCGGCCTGCTGCTGTTCGTCGTGCTGGCGGTACTGGGGCTTTGCCTCGTTCGCATCGCGCTGGTGCTGATCCATCCGGCGGTGCGGCTGCTCGATTCGCTGCGCCGCGTCGCACACGATGCGCTGCACGCGCGGGCGGGCGACCGCTGGCCGCGCGTGCTGAAGCTGCTGGAGCGCGAGGTCGCCGAAATCCTGCTGGTGGCGATCGCGGCGGCGGTGCTGCTGGCCAGCGGGGGCCTGCTGATCTGGCTCGCGTTGGCGGTCGCCGCGGAAACGCCGCTGGTACGCGTCGACCAGGCGGTGTTCGCATGGCTGCAGCAGGGCCGGCAGGACTGGCTCGATGTCGCGATGACCGCAATCACGGAATTCGGCGGCGCGCGCATTTCGGTGGCGATCGGGATCGCGGTGTTCGGCTGGCTGGCGTGGCGCCGGGCGTGGGCGGCGGCCGTCTATTGGACCATCGCGCTGATTGGCGCGCGAGCCTGCGTGCTGGTGCTCAAGTACGGCCTCGCGCGCGCGCGGCCGGCCAGCATCTACGGCGGCGTGGAGTCGTTCTCGTTTCCGAGCGGGCACGCGACCAGCAGCATGGTGACCTACGGCTTCCTGGCCTTTCTGCTGTGCGTGCGGCAGCCGTGGCGCGTGCGCATTCCGGTGCTGGCGGTGATCGCGACCGTGGTGGTCGCCATCGGCCTGTCGCGGCTCTATCTGGGCATGCACTGGCTGTCCGACGTGGTGGCCGGCTACGCGCTGGGCATGGCCTGGATCGTGATGCTGGCGACCGCCTATCTGACACTGCATGTGCCGGCCAGGCTCTCGGCGGCGCCCCTGGCCGGCGTGGCCGCCGCCGCGGCGCTCGCGATGGGTGCGTGGGTCGCCGTCTATCATCTGCCCCACAACGTGGAGCGCTACCGCGATGCCGCTAAGGCCGTGCCCGTTGCGCCGGAGCCGGGGCGGGAGCAGGGATGGAGCCCGGCGCGGCTGGATCCGCCGGCGCAGCGGCCGGCGGTGCCACGGACGGCGGCGATGCCTGCGCCGGCTTGGCGGCACCGCCGCCGCCGCCGCGGCCGGCCGGCAGCCGCGATACCAGCAACTGGTCGATCTTGTGGTGGTCGATGTCGAGCACCTCGAAGCGATAGCCCGCGGTCTCGATGAATTCCGACTTCTTCGGGATGCGTTTCAGGGTATAGATCACCAGCCCGGCCGCGGTGTCGACATAGTCCTCGGCCGGCAGCGCGTCCAGGTCCAGTGCCTTCTTCAGATCGACCAGCGGCGTCACCCCGTCGACCAGCCACGAGTCCTCGTCGCGCCGCACGATCTGCTCGTCCTCCGACGAATACAGGATGTCGCCCATCAGCGCGCCGACGATATCGTCGAGCGTGACGATGCCGACGACCAGCCCGTATTCGTTCATCACCACCGCGAAGCTCTGGTGCATCTCGCGAAAGCGCGTCATCGCCTCGGACAGCGTCAGCGTGTCGGGAATCACCAGCACGTTCTTGTCGTAGTGCCGGGCCAGATTGGCGATCGCGGAATCGGCTTCGTCGGCCAGCATCGAGCGCAGGATGTCCTGCGATTCGACGAAGCCCTGCACGTCGTCCAGATCGTGGTCGCAGACCGGATATTGCGCGTGCGGGTACTTGACCAGCTTGCGCCGCAGGCTGTCGGCGCTCTCGTCCAGCGCGAGGTAGACCACCTCGTCGCGCGGCGTCATGATCGCCGTGACGCTCTTCGAATCGAGCTCGAACACGTTCTCGATCAGGTGGATCTCGTGCTTGAGCAGCACGCCGGCCTCGGCGCCGGCATCGACCATCGCGGCGATGTCTTCCGACGTGATCTGCTCGACCGCCTTGGTGGGCAGGCCCAGCAGCCGCAGCGCGGCATCGGCGGCGGCATTGAACAGCCAGACCAGCGGCTTGAGCACCTTCAGCAGCCACAGCATCGGCCCGATCACCGCCAGCGCGCAGGCCTCGGGGAAGCTCATCGCGATCCGCTTCGGGATCAGGTCGGCGAACTGGATGAACAGCAGCGTGACCAGCAGGAAGGAGCCGATATTGGCGATGCGCTGCGCGATCGTGTCGCTGAAGTGGGGCGACAGCAGCGCGAAGGCAACGTCGGACAGATGCTTCTCGCCCAGTACGCCCGCCAGGATCGCGACGGTATTGACGCCGATCTGCACGATGGTGAAGAAGTTGCCCGGTTCCTCCTTGAGCAGCATCACCTTGGTCGCGCGCCGGTCGCCGCGCTCCGACAGCGTCTGCAGCTTGGTGCGGCGAGCGGCGGTCAGGGCGATCTCGGAGATCGAGAAGAAGGCGCTGATCAGGATCAGCAGCAGCAGGATCAGGACGAACATGGCGATGGCGGCAGGGGCCGGTGGCTGGAGGCCGGAAGGGCGTTTCGATGATGGTGCAGGCCGATGCGGGCTGTCAATGCGAACCGAACGCCGCCTGGACTGCCCGTTATATAGCCATTATGAATTGTTATTTTTGATTTGATAGCGATTGACTTAGTCTGTGCCGGTACGGAGGCGGTGCCGAAACGCTGCTGAAACGCTGCCGAGGCGCCGTCAGGCCCATGCACTATCATGCCGTCCATCAACTTCGATTGGAGAACTCGATGACCTGGTTTCCCGCTGGCTGGATCCGCCCGCTGATCGCGGCGCCGCTGCTGGCCCTGACAATGGCCGGCGCCCATGCCGCCGATCTGCTCGACAACGTCAAGCAGGCAGGCGTACTGAAGATCGGCCTGGAGGGCACCTATCCGCCGTTCGGCTATCGCGGCGCCAACAACCAGCTCGAAGGCTTCGACGTCGATGTCGCGCGCGCCGTTGCGGCCAAGCTGGGCGTCAAGCCCGAGTTCGTCACCACCGAATGGAGCGGCATCATCGCCGGGCTGCAGGCGGGCAAGTTCGACGTGATCGTCAATCAGGTCAACGTGACGCCGCAGCGCAAGCAGGTGCTGGACTTCTCGAAGCCCTACGTCTTCTCGGCCGCGCAGCTGATCCAGCGCAAGGACGACAAGCGCGAGTTCAAGTCGCTGGAAGACCTGAAGGGCAAGCGGCTGGGCGTCAGCCTGGGCAGCAACTACAACGAGCTGGCCAAGTCGGTGGCGGGCATCGACGTCAAGACCTATCCGGGCGCGCCCGAGTATCTGCGCGACCTGGCCGCGCAACGTGTCGATGCCGCGCTGAACGACCGGCTGATGGTCAACTACCTGATCAAGACGTCGAATCTGCCGCTGCGCGCCGGCGCGGTGGTGAAGGGCGGCGATACCGAGGTCGCGATCCCGTTCCGCAAGGACAATCCGAAGTTCGCACAGGCACTCGACCGCGCGCTGGACGATCTGCGCAAGGACGGCACGCTGACCAAGCTGTCGAACAAGTGGTTCGGCGCGGACGTGACCAAGCCGGTCAAGTAAGCCTGGTCCGGCCGGGCGACAGCGCCCAATGACAGACGGCAGTGCAATCGCACTGCCGTTTTGTTTTTTGGGGCACCCCTTTATGATTCCGACTTTGCGCGGTCATCAGCGCCTCCACCCCGCCTACATTCCCCGCCTGCCATGCCATCCCTTCAACTGGTAATCGATTCGCTGCCCGTGCTGCTGCAAGGCATGGTGCTGACCATCAAGTTCGCGCTGTGGTCGATGGCTTTCGGGCTGGTGATCGGCCTGGTGGTCGCGCTGATGGGGATCGGCCATAACCGCGTGCTCAGGGCGATCGCGCGCGTCTATGTCAGCGTGATGCGCGGCACGCCGCTGCTGGTGCAGATCTTCGTGGTGTATTACGGCCTGCCGGGCATTGGCATCACGATGGAGCCCACGCCCGCCGGCGTGCTGACGCTGAGCCTGAATGTCGGCGCCTATCTGTCGGAGAGCATGCGCGGCGCGATCCTCGGCATCTCGCGCGGGCAATGGCTGGCGGCCTACAGCCTCGGGCTGACGCCGGCGCAGACGCTGCGCTACGTGGTGGGTCCGCAGGCGCTGCGCATCGCGGTGCCGAGCCTGTCGAACAGCCTGATCAGCCTGATCAAGGACACCTCGCTGGTGTCGGTGATCACGGTCACCGAACTGCTGCGCACCACGCAGGAACTGATCGCGGCGACCTATCAGCCGCTGCCGCTCTATCTGGCGGCGGCGGCGATCTACTGGGTATTGAGCACGCTGCTGTCGTTCGTGCAACGGCTGCTGGAGCGCCGGCTGTCGTTGCCGGGGCGGCATTGAGCCGCCGATAGCGAAGCGGGCGCCGGCACTCCTGCCGGCGCCCGCTCGCCTCAACCTTCCGCGATCCGCCTGGCGATGTGGTCCAGCGCTTCCTCGACCTGATCGACCAGGATCAGGCACAGGTCGCCCGGCTGCAGGCGGCCCAGCGCGGTATCGATGGCGAGGAACTCGCCGCGGATCTCGTCGACCGCGCTGGCCCGCGTGGCACCCTGCAGGCCCTCGCGCAGCAGCGCCAGCACCTCGCCATCTTCGCGTCCGCGCTGGCACTGGTCCTGGTACAGCACCACGTCGTCGAACACGCCGCCCAGGATCTGCGTCTGGCGGCGGATGTCCTCGTCGCGGCGGTCGCCGGCGCCGCTGATCACCACCATGCGGCGCCGCGAGGGCATCGTCTCTATCGCATTGCACAGCGCCTGGATGGCGTCCGGATTGTGGCCGTAGTCGGCGATCAGCGTCGCACCGCGATAGTCGAACAGATTGAAGCGTCCCGGCGCGCTGGCCGCGTCGCTGACGAAGGTCGCCAGGCCGCGGCGGATCACCGACCAGTCGATGCCCAGCGCCCATGCCGCCGCGGTCGCCGACATCGCGTTCTCGACCTGGAAGCCGATGCTGCCGCCGCGCGTCAGCGGAATGTCCTTCAGCGCGATCCGTACCTGGGTATCGCCCTCTGCCGCGACCAGGTCGCCGCCGTCGGTGAACACCACGCGCTTGCCCTGCGCGCGATGCGTGGCCAGCACCGGGTGCTCGGCATCGCGGGCGAAGAACGTCACCGCGCCCGGGCAGGCGTCCGCCATGCGCGCAACCATCGGATCGGCCGCGTTCAGCACGGCCATGCCTTGCGGCGAGACGTTCTGCACGATCACGCTCTTGAGCACCGCCAGATCTTCGACCGTGCTGATATAGGACAGGCCGAGGTGGTCGCCTTCGCCGACGTTGGTCACCACCGCGACGTCGCAGCGGTCGAACGCCAGCCCTTCGCGCAGCAGACCGCCGCGCGCGGTCTCGAACACGGCCGCGTCGACGTCGGGGTGCATCAGCACATTGCGCGCGCTGCGCGGGCCGCTGCAGTCGCCGGTGTCGATACGCTGGCCGTTGATATAGACGCCGTCGGTGCCGGTCATGCCCATGCGCAGGCCGCTGCCGGCCAGCAGGTGGGTGATCAGCCGGACCGTGGTGGTCTTGCCGTTGGTGCCCGACACCGCGACGACCGGAATGCGGCCGTCGTCGCCGTCGGCGAACATCGTCGAGATGATCGCCTCGCCGACCGCGCGGCCCTTGCCGTACGAGGGCTGCAGATGCATGCGCAGGCCCGGCGCGGCATTGACCTCGACGATGCCGCCGGCCTGTTCCTCGAACGGCTTCAGCACGGTTTCGCAGACCGCGTCGACGCCGCAGATATCGAGGCCGACCATCTGCGCCGCGGCCACCGCGCGCGCCGCCATCTCGGGATGCACGTCGTCGGTGACGTCGGTGGCGGTGCCGCCGGTCGACAGATTCGCGTTGTTGCGCAGGATCACGCGCGTGCCCTTGGGCGGCACCGATTCCGCGGTCAGGCCCTGCTTGGCGAGCGTGGCCAGCGCGATATCGTCGAAGCGGATCTTGGTCAGCGAGGTCGCATGGCCTTCGCCGCGGCGCGGGTCGCGATTGACCTCGTCGACCAGCTGGCGCACGGTATGCACGCCATCGCCGATCACTTGCGGCGGATCGCGCCGGGCCGCGGCGACCAGCTGGTTGCCGACCACCAGCAGGCGGAAGTCGTGCCCGGGGATATAGCGTTCGACGATCACGTCGCTGCTGATCTCGGCCGCGACCTCATAGGCCGCCATCACTTCCTCGCGCGTGCGGATGCGCACCGCCACGCCCTTGCCCTGGTTGCCGTCGCGCGGCTTGACCACCACCGGCGCGTCGATTTCCTGCGCCACTTCCCATGCCTCTTCGGCGCTGCTGACCGAGCGGCCCAGCGGCACCGGCACGCCGGCCGCATGCAGCAGGCTCTTGGTCAGCTCCTTGTCCTGGGCGATCGATTCGGCAACCGCACTGGTCATATCGGTTTCCGCGGCCTGGATGCGCCGCTGGCGGCTGCCCCAGCCGAATTGCACCATGCTGCCCTGCGTCAGGCGGCGATAGGGAATGCCTCGCGCGACCGCCGCATGGACGATCGAGCCGGTGCTCGGCCCGAGCCGTACATCCTCGTCCAGTTCGCGCAGGCGGGACAGCGCATGGTCTAGGTCGAACGGCGTGTCGTCGCGCGCGGCGATGCACAGCTGCTGGGCCAGGTCGAGCGCAAGGCGTCCGACCTCTTCCTCGCTGTACTGGACCACGACCTGGTAGGTACCGGGCTCGACGGTGGGCGAGGTACGGCTGAAGGTCACCGGGCAACCGGCGGCCGCCTGCAGCCGCAGCGTCGCGCATTCGAGCGCATGGGCCAGCGACGCATCGCCGTGCGCATCGTCGGGCCGCAGCGGGCCGATGTCGGGGAAGCGCGCGCGCAGGCGCTCCTCGAAACCGGGCAGGTCCTCGATCGTGCCCGCTTCGTCGGGGCACGCGACGATCGCTTCGATGGCGGTGTGGCGGCACCACAGGTTCGGACCGCGCAGCGCGCGGATGCGTGAGACTTCCATCAATCAGTTTCCTATCGGTCGGCCGCCAGCCGGTCGGGGCGCGACCCCGCGGCAGGCGACCGTTCTATCCTTCAGCGCTTCAGCGAGTCAGAACCTCGGCGCCTTGCCCCTGATCATCGATGCCGGCCGGTCAACCGCGCCGGGCCGGCTGGCCCAGCCAGTGGTGAACCTGGTCCAGCGTGGTGCCGATATCGGCCTCGTCGGCCTGCAGCACCAGCAGATCGCCCGCGACCAGCTGCGACAGCGCGGCCTCGACGGCCTCGCGCCGGCTGCCCTGGTCGATGATCTTGCTGACGCGGCGGCCCTCGTACAGGCCCTTCTTCAGCAGCGCGCGCGCCTCGCTGTCGGGCAGCTTGCGCGCGACACTGCGGTCTTCGCACAGGAACACGCGATCGAAGGCGGCGCCGAGCGCCTTGCCCTGTTCGATCAGGTCCGCGTCGCGGCGATCGGCGCCGGCGCCGAACACGGCGAGCCGGCGTTCGGACGGGAAGCGCTCCAGCGCCTTGGCCAGGGCCTCCAGCGCGGGGGCGTTGTGCGCGTCGTCGACGATCACGGTGGCGCCGTTGCGCTCGAACAGCGTAAAGCGGCCCGGCACGTCGAGCTGGCCGACATCGAAGGTCATCACGCCGGCGCGGATCAGCTCGTGCGAGATGCCCAGCGCCCAGGCCGCGGCCACCGCCGCCAGCACGTTCTCGATCTGGAAGCCGACGCGGCCGGCATAGGTCAGCGGAATCGCCGCGACATCGGCTAGCGGCAATTCGCTGTTGCCGGTGGCCAGTACGATGCGGCCGTCGCGCACGTACACCGAGCGCTTGCCGGCAGCACGGTGCTGCGCGATCGCCGGCAGCTCGGCGCTGCCGCCGAAGAAGATCACGTCGCCGTCGCACAGCTCGGCCATCTCGACCACCAGCGGATCGCGCGCGTTGAGCACCGCGGCGCCGTGCTTGAGCACGACGTCGACCTGCGTGCGCAACACGCTGTACATCTTGTCGGCGTCTTCGATGTAGTAGTGGCCGAGGTGGTCCGGGGTATCGATATTGGTGACCACGCCGACCAGGCAGCGGTCGTAGGCCAGGCCCTCGGACAGCATCGTGCCGCTGTCGTTCTCGAACACGGCGGCCTCGACGGCGCGGTTCTTCAGCACGCGGGTCGCGGCTTCCCAGTTGGCGCGATCGCCGCCTTCCACCAGCCGGCGGTCCAGATAGAGGCCATCGCTGCAGGCCAGGCCAGTATGGCGGCCCGACAGCTGCAGCAGCCGCGCGACCAGCTTGGCCACCACCGTCTTGCCATTGGTGCCGGTGATGCCGACCACCGGAATGCGGCCGTCGTCGGCCGGGGCATCGCCGTCCGCGGCGGGCGGGAACAGGTGATCGACGATCGCACGGCCGACCGGACGCGGCGTGCCTGCAGCGGGTTTGAGGTGCATCAGCAGGCCAGGGCCGGCGTTGACCTCGACGATCGCGCCGCCTTGCTCTTCCAGCGGGCGCGAGATGTCCTCGGCGACCAGGTCGATGCCGGCGATATCGAGGCCCACCACGCGCGCCGCCAGCGCGGCATGCGCGGCGACGCTCGGATGGACGCGATCGGTGACGTCGAACGCCACGTTGCCGTTGCGCTGGATCAGCACATGGCGGCCCTCGGGCGGCACCGACTCGCCGGTAAAGCCCTGACGCTTCAGTTCGAGGCGGGCGGCCGAATCCAGCCGCACGCGGTTCAGCGGATGATCCTCGGTATTGCCGCGGCGCGGGTCGCAGTTGATCTGCAGCTCGATCAGCTCGTCGATGGTCGACTTGCCGTCGCCCACCACGCTGGCCGACTCGCCCATTGCCGCGGCGACCAGCCGGCCGCCGACCACCAGCAGGCGGTGCTCGTTGCCGGGCACGAAGCGCTCGACGATCACGCCGCTGCCTTCGTCGATGGCGACCGCATAGGCCGTCTGCACTTCTTCGCGGCTGATCAGATTGGTGAACACGCCGCGGCCGTGATTGCCGTCATAGGGCTTGACCACCACCGGCACGCCGATCTCCTCGGCGGCCTCCCAGGCATCCTCGGGGCTGTCCACCAGCCGGCCCTCGGGCACCGGCACGCCGCACGACTGAAGCAGCGACTTGGTCAGGTCCTTGTCGCGCGAAATGCTTTCCGCGATCGCGGAGGTGCGGTCGGTCTCGGCGGTCCAGATGCGGCGCTGGCGCGCGCCGTGGCCCAGCTGGACCAGATTGCTGTCGGACAGGCGCAGCGCCGGGATACGGCGGTCGTCGGCGGCATAGACGATGCAGGCGGTGCTCGGGCCGAGCCAGTGGCGATCGATCAGCCGGCGCAGTTCGTCGACGGCGCCATCGACATCGAAGGGGCGGTCCTCGATCGCGGCCATCACCAGATCGCGCGCGAGGAACAGCGCGGCGCGGGCCACGCGCTCGTCCCAGGCGGTGACGATGACCTTGTAGACGCCGACCACCGGCGTCTCGCGCGCCTTGCCGAAGCCGCCGGGCAGGCCGGCCAGGCTTTGCAGCTCCAGCGTCACATGCTCCATGATGTGCGCCGGCCAGGTGCCTTCCTTCAGCCGCTGCAGGAAGCCGCCGCGCTCGCCGATGCTGCAGCGGTGCTCGATCAGCGAAGGCAGCCAGGCCGTGAGGCGTTCGTAGAAGCCGGGAATCTTGTTGGAGGGGTATTCCTCCAGTTCTCCGATATCGACCCACGCCTCCAGCACCGGCCCATATGTCCACATATTGGGGCCGCGCAGCGACATGACATCGAATATCTCAATGTCCTTTTTCTTCATTGAATTAGCTTGAGGCATGGGCGATGCGCCCGTGGGGCGGAAGTCTAACCTTTCAATAACGTTACAGCGTAGACCTGGTTGACTTCCCGACGAAAAAGCGTTTGTGCGCCGCGACAGACGCCGCTGCGCCGATGTGGCTTCGATGTGGCTTATGTATACTTGCGCCGCGCTTGCGCCGATCCATCCTCCGACATATCGGCATTCCGGCAGCGCCCGCCATTTTTATTTGTATCAAGACATGTCGTTTCGACCGTCGGCCGACCGCTTGCGCCATGCTCGCGCAGCCCGACGAAACGACGCCCGCTGTGCCGACCATGACCCTAGCCGCTACCTCCGCATCATCGACCCCCACGCTGCCTGACCCCTGGCGCGTCTCGCTGGAGGCCGAACTCGGCTCCCGCCGGGACCTGCACGGCGAAACGGTGCTGGCCTGGCTGGAGGTCGATCTCGACCGGCGGCTGCATTTTACAGAAGGCGTGGTGGTTGTCACCGACCGCCGCGTGCTGGCCCGGGACAATGGGCAGGGCGGGCAGGACGGCTGGCGGCAATGGCCGATCGGCGCCGAACTGACGATGCACCATGGCGACCACGCTGGCGTCGGCACGCTGGAGCTGCAGGACCGAAGCGGCCGGCTCGCGGCCTGGCACTACACGCTGGGCAACAATCCCGCCGCGCTGCGGCTGCTCGATACGTTCAACGCGCAACGCGATCGTCTCGCCGCCGGCGCGGCCGCGCGCGAGCCGATCGAGGTCGAGGGCGTCTGCCCGACCTGCCGCGCGCCGCTGCCGCCGGGCGAGGACGAATGCCCGCAATGCAGCCGCGAACTCGAAACGCCGCCGTCGACGTGGGCGCTGCTGCGGCTGTGGCGCTTCGCCAGGCCGTACCGGATGCAACTGCTGGCGGGCTTCGTGCTGACGCTGCTGTCCACCGGCGCGACGCTGGTGCCGCCGTACCTGACCATGCCGCTGATGGACAAGGTGCTGATCCCCTACCAGAACGGCGTGCCGATCGACTACGGTCTGGTGCGGCTCTATCTGGGCGGCCTGCTGGGCGCGGCGCTGATCGCGTGGAGCCTGGGGTGGGCACGCACCTATCTGCTGGCGCGCGTGTCCGAGCGGATCGGCGCGGACCTGCGCACCACCACCTACGAGCACCTGCTGAAGCTGTCGCTCGAGTATTTCGGCGGCAAGCGCACCGGTGACCTGATGGCGCGCATCGGCAACGAGAGCGACCGTATCTGCGTCTTCCTGTCGCTGCATCTGCTCGACTTCTTCACCGACGTGCTGATGATCATGATGACGGCGGTCATCCTGATCTCGATCAACCCCTGGCTCGCGCTGGTCACGCTGGTGCCGCTGCCGTTCATTGCCTGGATGATCCACCAGGTCCGCGACCGGCTGCGCCATGGCTTCGAGAAGATCGACCGCAACTGGTCCGAGATCACCAACGTGCTGGCCGATACCATTCCAGGCATCCGCGTGGTCAAGGCCTTCGCGCAGGAACGCCGCGAGGTCGAGCGCTTTCGCGAGGCCAACCGGCACAACCTGGCGATCAACGACCGCGTCAACGCCGTGTGGTCGCTGTTTACGCCGACCGTGACGCTGCTGACCGAAGTGGGCCTGCTGGTGGTCTGGATCTTCGGCATCTGGCAGGTCTCGCGCGATGCGATCACGGTTGGCGTGCTGGTCGCGTTCCTGACCTATATCAGCCGCTTCTACACGCGGCTCGATTCGATGAGCCGGATCGTCTCGGTCACGCAGAAGGCCGCGGCGGGCGCCAAGCGGATCTTCGACATCCTCGACCACGTGTCGAGCGTGCCGGAACCGGCGCGGCCCACGCAGCTGGCGCAGGTCAGCGGCGCCATCGAGCTGCGCGATATCGGTTTCCGTTACGGCAGCCGCGCGGTGATCCGCGGGCTCGATCTGCAGATCCGTCCGGGCGAGATGATCGGCCTGGTCGGCCACAGCGGCTCGGGCAAGAGCACGCTGGTCAACCTGATCTGCCGCTTCTACGACGTGTCGGAAGGGGCGATCCGCGTCGACGGCGTCGATATCCGTTCGCTGGCGGTGGCCGACTACCGCCGCCATATCGGCCTGGTGCTGCAGGAGCCGTTCCTGTTCTTCGGCACCATCGCCGAGAACATCGCCTATGGGCGGCCCAATGCGACCCGCGCCGAGATCATCGCCGCCGCGCGGGCGGCCCATGCGCACGAGTTCATCCTGCGGCTGCCGCACGGCTACGACTCCCTGGTCGGCGAACGCGGCCAGGCGCTGTCGGGCGGGGAGCGCCAGCGCATCTCGATCGCGCGGGCGCTGCTGATCGATCCGCGCATCCTGATCCTGGACGAGGCGACCTCGTCGGTCGATACCGCGACCGAGAAGGAAATCCAGAAGGCGCTCGACAACCTGGTGCAGGGCCGTACCACGATCGCGATCGCGCACCGGCTGTCGACGTTGCGCAAGGCGGACCGGCTGGTGGTGATGGACCGCGGACGCATTGTCGAGGTGGGCCCGCACGACGAGCTGATGGCGCGCGAGGGCGCCTACTACAGGCTGTACCAGGCGCAGGCCCGCAACGTCGATACCGATCCGGACGATCCGGTCGAGGTCAATACCGTCGCGCCCCATGTCACGGCCAGTGCCGCCGTCGTGCAATAAGGAAGTCCGATCATGCAAGCAAGCGAATCGACGACTGCGGTCGCATTCCCGTTCCAGCTGTCGCGCAATCCCTTCGGCCGTCTGGTATTGACGACCGCCGAGGGCATGGTGCATGAGGGCGTGGTCGCCGTGCGCGCGTTCCCGATCACGGCGCCGGACGATGGCATCGCGCTGGTCAGCGCCGAGGGCCACGAGCTTGCGTGGATCGAGCGCCTGGAGCACCTGCCGGCGAGCGCGCGCGCGATCGTCGAGGAAGAGCTGGGCGGGCGCGAATTCATGCCCGAGATCCGCCGCATCGTCAGCGTGTCGACCTTCGCCACGCCGAGTACGTGGCAGGTCGAGACCGATCGCGGTCCGACCCGGCTGGTGCTGCGCGGCGAGGAGGATATCCGCCGGCTGGCGGGCACCACGCTGCTGATCTCCGACAGCCATGGCATCCACTACCTGATCCGCAGTCAGCAGGCGCTGGACAAGGCCAGCCGCAAGCTGCTGGACCGCTTCCTGTAAGCGCTGTCACGCGGCTGCGGCAAGCGCCCGTTGCCGCGAGTCTCTTAGGCCGCACCACCGAAATATCCAGATACAAAGCTGCGTTGCCGCCTCGCGCCCGCAGGGTGTAACTTGCCATCGCTGTCCCAACCAACAAGGAGATCTCGATGAAGAGGAACCACATGTTGATGGGTTTGCTGGTGGCCGCGGGCGTGTTCGGTTCATCGGTCGGCCTGGCGCAATCCAGCTCTGGCGGCGGCTCGGCCGGCGCCGGCGGGTACGGCGCAGGAGCGGGGGCCCCGCCGGAGTCGCAGCGGGGTGGCTCGCAGATGGGGGGGCCGCAGACGGGCGGTTCGGATACGCGTGGCTCGCAGATGGGCGGCTCGCAAAGGGGCGGCGCGCAGATGGGCGGCCCCTCGGGACGCGTCGCTCAACCCGGCGAGCGCGCCACGCCGTCGGCTACGCCCGGCGGTCCCGGCGCATCGGCTTCGCCGTATGCCTATGCGCCAGGGCAATGGAAGAAGGGCGATCGTCTGCCGACCGCCTATCGGGACCGTCAGTACGTGATCGACGACTGGCGCTCGTTCCAGCTGGAACGCCCGCCGAAGGGGCACCAGTGGGTCGGTATCGGCAATGAGTTCCTGCTGGTCTCGACCCGCAACGGCACCATCGCCCGCGTCGTGACCGGGCAATAGCGCGCAACGGGCGGGCAATACATTGGCCCGTCGCAATACGACCCGCGCAGCGTGAGGACGCTGGCGCGGGTTTTTGTTTGGCGCTGGCTCAAAAAAAAAAGACGTCCGAAGACGTCCTTTTCATTGGTTCGGGGCCCGGCCCCGAACCGGCTTAACGCGAGAAGCGCGAGCGGCCCTGGCCTTGGCGCTGGCCGCCGTAGCCGCCACCGTTGCCGCCATGGCGATTGCCGTAGCCGCCGCGGTTGCCGTCGCCGAAGCTGCGGGCACCGTCGCGGCTGTCGCCACGATTGTCGCCACGATAGCCCCCACGATTGCCATCGCGGTCGCCGAAGCTGCGCTCGGCCGGCTTGCGGTCGCCGAACGGACGGTCGCCATATTGACGATCGCCGAAGCTGCGCTCGCCGAACGGGCGATTGCCGTTGCCGCCGGCGCCGTAGCCACGCGATTCGCCGCCGCCGAAGCTGCGCGGTGCCTGCTCGCGATCACCGCGATAGCCGCCACCGTTGCCGCCGCCGTTGCCATAACCGCGCGACTCGCCACCGGCGAACTTGCGCTCGCCGCCGCGATAGCCGCCACCATTGCCCGGACGGCCACCGCCGGGCTTGCCGCCGAAGCCGGTGCGCGGCTTGGGCGTGCGGCGCGGCTCCAGGCCTTCGATCACCGACGCGGTGACGCGGTTGTTGGTGAAGCGCTCGATCCGCTTCCACTGGAAGGCATCGTTGTGGTTGACCAGGTTGATCGCCACGCCCGAGCGGCCCGCGCGGCCGGTACGGCCGATACGGTGCACATAGTCCTCGGCCTGCTTGGGCAGGTCGAAGTTCACCACGTGGGTGATATCGGGCACGTCGATGCCGCGCGCGGCCACGTCGGTGGCGACCAGCACGCGCAGGTTGCCGCGGCGCAGTGCCGTCAGCGTGCGATTGCGCGCGCCCTGCGTCATGTCGCCGTGCAATGCGCCGGCGGCAAAACCGGTGTCCGACAGGCGCTCGGCCAGCGAATCGGCATCGCGCTTGGTCGCGGTGAACACGATCGCCTGCTTCAGCGACGCGTCGCGCAGCAGATGGTCGAGCAGGCGCTCCTTGTGCGACATGTCGTCGGTGAAATGCAGGCGCTGCTCGATGTTGCTCTGATCGGCACGCGCCGCCGCGATTTCGATGCGCTGCGGGTCACGCAGCTGGCGCGCGGCCAGTTGCGCGATGCGGCCATCGACGGTCGCCGAGAACATCAGCGTCTGGCGGGTGGCCGGCGTCGCCGCGACGATCGCGTCGATGTCGTCGGAGAAACCCATGTCGAGCATGCGGTCGGCTTCGTCGAACACCAGCATGTCGAGTTGCGACAGGTCGATGCGGCCGGCGTCGATATGGTCGAGCAGGCGGCCCGGCGTCGCCACCAGGATGTCCGGCATCTTCGACAGCATCGCCAGCTGCTTCGGGTAGGGCATGCCGCCCAGGATGCTCGCGCAGATGATGCGGCGCAGATGGCGGCCATACTTGGCGGCGGCATCGGTCACCTGCAGCGCCAGTTCGCGGGTCGGCGTCAGCACCAGCAGCGACGGCTGGGCCGGGGCCGGGCGAGGACGCTTGCCCTTCATGCGCTTGACGGGCTCGTCGGCGCGCGGGCGGTTCGGCGCGGGGCGCTCCGAAATGCGCTGGATCGCCGGCAGCATGAAGGCAGCGGTCTTGCCCGAGCCGGTCTGGCTCGACACCAGCAGGTCGCGGCCGGCCAGGAAGGCCGGGATCGCCTGCGCCTGTACCGGCGTCGGCGTGGTGTAGTTGGCTTCGGCCAGCGCGCGCAGGATCGCGGCATCGAGGCCTAGCGCGGCAAAACCGTCGGCCGCCGAGGCGGCGGCTTCGGGCGCGTCCTGCGGCTCGAGGATCGCCTGCAGGCGGTCCAGCGGGCTCGGCGCGTTGGTATTGGAGATATCGTTGGCGGAGGCAAAAGGCTGCTCCGCACGGAATTCGTGCTGGGTCATGTCGTAAGGGTCTTGATGCATGGCACCCCTGCCGTCGGCAAGAGGGTGGGCGCAGTGCAAAGTCTTAAAAAGGCTTCGGCGCCAATCGGAAGGCCGTGACGACAGACTCAGCTGGCAGTACGGCGGCAGGCAGGGGGCGACCGGTACAAGACCGGAAGCCGGGTCCCTGGCAGGCAAACAGCAACGAGGCTGTTCAACAGGATCGGAGACGAGGCGGCGTCAAGTGAGATGGCGGCCTGGCAAGCGGCGGGTGGTCGAACACTACTGGGAAACGACCGGAGAACCGAGCGACAGAGCTTGAGAGCGGAAGCGGCATCGCCTCTGGCCCGCGGGGCTGGTCGGCGTGTGCACGGCTCGCATTGCGAACTCACGGGGCGCATTCTAGCAGAACCCGCAAATTCTTGCTGCACTGCGAAAACATTGCCCGCAAGCGCCTTTGGGCGGACATTGGCGAGGCTCCGCCGGCTCCCGAGTCCACGTCTCTTGAATCCCGGAACCCCCGCCCTATACTCGCAGTGTCGACACGAAGTGCCGGCACGGATGCGGACAACCTCCCACCCGATGGCCGTCTCCAGCGAGTGCCTCGCTGTTCGCCATCGGTATCTCCGCAATGCACGCCAGCGCCTTCTTTCTCCGACTGTCCGGGTGGTCCGGATGGGCGGCCGCGACATCGGCGGAACCATGAGGAAGAGGACCTGTACCGTGGCTTGTGGCGATGCCGCCAGCGTCGACCCAGACTGCCCGGCCCGTCCGCAGCCAGCCCGCCAGGACATTGGCGGGCTTTTCATTTGTGCGGGAGTTGGCGCCACGAGGCGGGCCCGACGGCCAGATCGCACCCGCGAGGCGGCTCCGCATGCCGGACGATCGGCTCCGAGACGAGGGTCCGCGCGCCAAGTCGCACCCGGGACGCAGCTCCACGGGCGAAATCGCACATGGCCTGGTGCCGGCGAGACGCTCCCCGCCAAGTGACTTTGCTATACTCCGCCCCTGTCTCGGCCTATGGCCGCGCGCGGAATTGCCGGTTCAACGGTGTCCGCATCCCAGGGCGTCGCAGCGATGCCCGTCTATCCGCTCGCCGTAGTTCAATGGATAGAACGAGCGCCTCCTAAGCGCTAGATACAGGTTCGATTCCTGTCGGCGGGACCACTCCCCACATTCCCATTTGCATCGCCCCGTTTTCCACACGGTCGCGGCGCGCAATCCGCGACGCCGGACGCCGCGCGAGCACTGATGGCCGGGCGTCGGCATCCGGCAGGACCGAAACGGCTATCGAGGATCAGGCGCCGTCGAGGAACGGGCTGCGCTGGCCGAGGCGCGTGCCCAGCGCATCCGGCGGCAGGCTCATGCTGGCCGGATCGATGGCAGGGTCGGTGCTCGGCATGCCCGCTTGCGCAACAGGTGCGGCGGCTGGCGCGTACGGATCGCCGGCGACCGGCGCGGCGGCTGGAGCTTGCGCCGTTGCCGCCGGCATGCCCTGCATCGGCTGGGCCGAAGGCATCGCCTGCGCGGAAGGCGCGGACTGGATCGACTGCGCGGATTGCGCGGATTGTGCGTATGGCGAGGATTGGGTGGACTGCATCGGCTGCATCGTCTGTGCGGCCGGCATCGGCTGAGTCGGCTGCAGCGGCTGGGACTGCTGCGCGAGCAGCGGGTACGACGCGATCATCGCGCCAGCCATCAACAGGGATTTCGCCAGATGTTGCTTCATTCGTGTACCTCCATCAAAACGCCTACAGGCAAGGGAGGAATCACTGTAGCGGCGAGGCGTCTGACATTCTGTTCGATTTTGCAACGGTGATTAACGAGCCTTGTCAGCGGCGCCGATGCGGCTTACAACCACGCGCGCAATGGCCGCAACGGCGCCGGCGCAGGGATTGCGTAGCCGTGCGCCAGGCGCGCGCGCAGGCATCGATCGCGAAGGCTCGACGCGAATGGGCCAGTGTAGAATTCGGCCGCGTGTTGCCCCAAGGCGGCCGCTGTGCGCTGACGCCTTTGTCGAGCACCGTCGCGGAGTCGACAACATGGACGGACAACAACAAGCGATCCTCTGCGTGCCCGCGGCCAGCGCTGTCGGTTCGCGGCCAGCCAACCGATGAAATCCATTGCGCATCCCCCACGCGTCGTCGCGCTGGCCTTCCTGCTGGCGATCGCGGCCGGCACGCTGCTGCTGCGCTTGCCGATGTCCCAGGCAGACGGGCATGCGGCGCCGTGGCTGACGGCGCTGTTCACCGCCGTATCCGCGGTCTGCGTGACCGGGCTGGCGGTGGTCGATACCGGTACCTACTGGTCCGGCTTCGGCCAGACCGTGATCCTGGTGCTGTTCCAGATCGGCGGCTTCGGCATGATGACGGCCGCGACCCTGCTGGGCCTGATGGTCAATCGTTCGCTGCGGCTGCGCACGAAGCTGATCACGCAGGTAGAGACGCGCTCGCTGGGCGTCGGCGACGTGACCAGCGTGGCGCGGCTGGTACTGGTCGCGACCCTTGCGTCCGAGGCCGTCGTTACGGCGCTGCTGACCTTGCGGCTTCACTACGCCTACGATCTGCCGTGGGCCGAGGCACTGTGGAGCGGACTGTTCCATGCCGTGTCCGCCTTCAACAACGCCGGCTTTTCGATCCACGCCGACGGCCTCACGCGCTATGCGTCCGATGCGCTGATGCTGATGCCGGTGATGCTGGCGATCGTGGTCGGCGGCATCGGCTTTCCGGTGCTGCACGATGTCCGGCGCAAGGCGCGCAATCCTCATCACTGGTCACTGCACACCAAGCTGACCCTTGCCGGTACGGCCGTCCTGCTGTTGGCCGGATTCGTCGGCATCCTGCTGTTCGAATGGTCCAATGCAAGGACGCTGGGTCCGATGTCCGTGGCCGACAAGCTGCTGGGTGCCGCCTTTGCGTCGGTGTCGGCGCGCACGGCCGGTTTCAATGCGGTGGATATCGGCGGCCTGACGCGGGAATCCCTGGCGCTGCACTACTTCCTGATGTTCATCGGCGGCGGCAGCGCGGGCACGGCGGGCGGCGTCAAGGTCGGTACCATGGCGATCCTCGTACTGCTGGTAATCGCCGAGATCCGGGGCCAAAGCGATTGCGAGGCATATGGCCGCAGGCTGGGCGCGTCGGCGCAGCGCCAGGCCATCACGGTGCTGGTGCTCGGCAGTGCGCTGGTCACCATCGGTACACTGGTGCTGCTGCGCACGACGGTCGTTCCGACCGACCAGGTCATCTTCGAGGTCATCTCGGCATTCGGCACCGTCGGCCTGTCGACTGGAATCACCGCCGACCTTCCCGCGCCGGCGCAGCTGACGCTGGCCCTGCTGATGTACGCCGGCCGCGTGGGCACCATCACGCTGGCGGCATCGCTGGTATTGGGCGAGCGCCGCATGCCGTTCCGCTATCCGGAGGAGCACCCAATTGTTGGCTAGATTGTTTACCGAGCAGTTCTCGTTCTCGAAGGGCGACAGCGTCGTCGTGATCGGGCTGGGCCGCTTCGGCAGCTCGGTCGCGCAGTCTCTGATGCGCCTGGGCCACGACGTGATGGGCCTGGACAAGGAAGCGGAGCCAGTACAGGTCTGGGGGAACTATCTGACGCATGCGGTGCAGGCCGATTCCACCAACGTCAACGTGATGCGCCAGCTCGGCGTGGCCGACTTCGCCCATGCCATCGTCGGCATCGGCTCGGACCTTGCGGCCAGCCTGATGACGATCATGGCGCTGACCGAACTCGACATCAAGGACATCTGGGTCAAGGCGATGTCGGCCGAGCACGGGCAGATCGCCCAGCGCATCGGCGCGCATCACGTGGTCTATCCGGAAGCCGATATGGGCGAGCGCGTCGCGCATCTGATCACCGGACGGATGATCGATTTCATCGAGTTCGACGACGGCTTCGCGATCGCCAAGGTCCATGCGCCGGCGTCGACCCATAACCAGACGCTGGCGCAATCCGGCGTGCGGGAGAAGTCGGGCGTCACGGTGGTTGGCGTCAAACGCGCGAACGAGGACTTCCAGCATGCAACGCCGAGCACGCGCGTATTGCCGGGCGACCTGCTGATCGTGTCGGGCCCGACGCGCAAGATCCAGTCGTTCGCGGGCGACGTGGCCAGGCGCTAGTGGGAGGTCGCCGGGCAGCATGACGAGCCGGCTCGATCAAGCGTGCCGCCTGCTGGCAGTGGCCCAGACGGGCCTGCACGACGGCCGCGATCCCCTCGATGCCGAGGGTGGCCGTGGGTTCCCCGGTCAGCCGCGAAGGCGCGCCAGCACGGCCCGATTCCACTGCTGGATCTGATCCTCGCAGGCCTGCGGATATGCCAGTCCCGTACGCGCGGCCACCTCTCGTCCCAGGCGCCCATAGAGCTGGACCGTGGCGTCGAACGCGCGTCGTGCATCCGCGGTGTCGAAACGTCCGAATACCTGCTGCATCGCATGCCATGTATCGCGATCGGTCCACTGTTCCATGCGCAAGCCGTTGTGCCAGACATCGACCTTGCCGCCGTGCAGCGCCAGCGCGTGCCATTGCGCCATGCGCAGCAGCAGCGTCTTCATCGTCCAATCGCGCTGCTTGACCAGCCACAGTTCGCCGCGCACCAGATAGCGCGGGACATGAAAAGCCTCGAACCAGAACTCTTCGACACTGGCCTGGAATTCCTGCTGTGACGGCAGGCTTTCCACCGGGAAGCGATACGGCGCAGGCGGCAGCGAGCCGGTCACGCTGGCCTTGTCGAGCAGGACGCGATAGCCGCGGGCATACAAGCCGTCCAGGCCCTCGGGGCCCGTCATCCGTTGCAGCCGTTCGATACCGGCGACCGTAAAGTCGATCTTGACGCCGCCCCGGTAGATCGCCAGCCGCGTCGGCCATCGCTGATCGTCGTCGGCCTCGAGGCGCAACACCGTGATCAGCGAGCCAATCTGGCGAAGCCAGCCGTCGTCACGCGCCAGCGTATCGGGATCAGACGAGATGATTTCGATATCGAGATCGGAATACTCGTCCGCGGAATCGTCGCGTCGTGCCAGCGAACCCGTCTGGATCACCGCCAGGACCGCGTCCGTGGCGCTCGCCCAGCCCAGTACCGACTGCAGATAGCCGTCTCGTGATGTCATGCGACGCTCAGCAGCCGCGCGGCAGCATCCGATAAGACTTGGCATAGGCGCGCAGCGCATCATTGATGCGCGTTTGCCACCCGTCGCCGGTTGCCTTGAATGCCTGCAGCACGTCAGGATCGAGTCGCAGGGTTTGACTGACTTTGCGTTCGGCCGCCGGCAGGGCAGGGCGGCCCCGTCGCTTGATCAGCGCCTCAACGTTTCTCTCGCCAAGCACTTCGGCCAATGCTTCACGTGCCGGACGCATACGCTTGATCTGCTCGGTCGTCAGTTCGACCGCATCCGGATCGCCCGCAATGCCGCGCGCGATGGCGGCGTTCTCGTCGGCGGCCGGCATGGTCAGCTTAGATTTCCTGTTCATAGTCTCGCACCTCTCGGAAATTGGCTTTGCGTAGACTGATGGCCCGCAGCGTGTCGCCTCGTATGGTAAAGATCAGACAGTGCAGGCGGGTACCGATCGGGCCGTAGGCGATGTAGCGTGTTTCGCCGTATTGCCTGCGTTCATCTATTAAGATTTTTGCTACTACGCTAAATCGCCGAAATCGGCTGCGCTTGTGCCGAGTTGACGTAAGCTGTCGGGAACAGGCCGTAGTTGGAGCGGATGCGCCGTTGTCTCAATGCTCCGGCGCGCCGCGAAGCCCCAAGTCTGCGTTGACCTTCAACGGCCTTCCCGCGGCCGCAGCACCCACAGCGCGACGATCCCGCCCACCACGCCCCAGAACGCCGAGCCGATGCCGGCCAGCGTCATGCCGGAGGCCGTGATCATGAAGGTCAGCAGCGCGGCCTCGCGCTCGCCGGGATTCTGCATCGCCGTGGTCAGGCCGCTGGCGATCGAGCCGAGCAGCGCGAAGGCGGCCACGGCGATCACCAGCGCCTGCGGGAAGGCGGCGAACAGCGCCGCGATGCTGGCGGCCAGCGTGCCGGCGATCAGGTAGCCGATGCCGCAGACGACCGCCGCGGTGTAGCGCCGCGCCGGGTCCGGATGTGCCTCGTTGCCGGTGCAGATGGCCGCCGTGATCGCGGCGAGATTGATGCCGTGCGAACCGAACGGAGCCAGCACCGCGGAGGCCAGGCCCGTCACGGTGATCAGCGGCGACGCCTTGACGTGATAGCCATCGGCCCGCAGCACGGCCAGGCCCGGGATGTTCTGCGATGCCAGCGCGACGATGAACAGCGGGATCGCGATGCTGACGAAGGCCTGCAGCGAGAACGCCGGCGTGGTCCATACCGGCGCCGCCACCGCGAAATGGAAGTGTTCGAAATGCAGTTGTCCGAGCATGCCCGCCAGCGCGACGCCGATCGCCAGCACGCCGGGCACCGCATAGCGCGGCCACCAGCGCTTGCCCAGCAGATAGACCGCGAACATCGGCAACAACAGCAGCGTCTGGTGCTGCGCCTGCACGAACACGTCGATGCTGATGCGGAACAGGATGCCGGCCAGCAGCGCCGCCGCGATGCTGGCCGGCAGCGCGCGCATCAGCCGGTCGAACCAGCCGGTCAGGCCGGCGGCCGTCATCAGCAGCGCCGCCAGCAGGAAGGCGCCGATCGCCTCGGCGTACGGCACGCCGGGCAGGCTGGCGATCAGCAGTGCCGCGCCCGGCGTGGACCACGCGATCACGATCGGCACGCGCGTGAGCAGCGACAGGCCGATGGTGGTCACGCCCATGCCGATCGACAGCGCCCAGATCCACGAGGCGATCTGCGCGTCGCTCAGATGCGCGGCCTGACCGGCCTGGATCATCAGCACCAGCGAACTGGTATAGCCGGTCAGCATGGCGACCAGACCGGCGACGAAGGCCGAAATGGAGAGATCGGTGACTTTGAGCGTGGCGGAGGGCATGGCGATTCGGTTCGGTCGGTGCGGCCGGTCGCATATGGCGGTGGACAGCCGCGTCGCGCGATCGGCAACTTGCGGCGATTGGCCACGCAGCCGGCATGCGAAGATGCGCTGGCGATCGGGCCCGCAGTGCGTTGAGGGCGACATCTTCGCATGACCGCGCGGCCTCGTCGACGCGGCGCTGGCATGCCGTCGCGGGGACCGGGGGGCCGCCGCCGGCCTACAGGCGTTTTCCCTTACGGATTTGTCCGACTGGAGCGCCTGCCGCCGTCCCGATACAGTGAGGCCGTGCCTTGGGAGCAGGGCACCGAGGAGAGACTCTTCAGCCCGCCTATGTCGCGGGCTGTTCTTTTTGATGGGCCGCCGCTCGGCACCGGCGCTGCGTTCCGTGGCAGCCCGCTACACATCAACCCCACGTCGCCTTCACATTCGCCCGCGACACTGCGCTGCCTGTCACCGACGCAACAGGAGCCCGGCATGATGCCATTCCGTCCCGCAGTGTCCGTTCCGAACCCCGCTTCCGCCAGCCGTTCCGGTAGCGCCTCCACCGTCTCGCCGTTCCCCGCCAGCACTGCCGACTATGACGTGATTGTCGTTGGTGCCAGCTTTGCCGGCGCGGCCTGCGCGCTGGCGGCTGCCCGTGCCGGCCTGCGCGTGGCGGTGCTCGAGCGCAAGAGCGACCCCGGCGCGAAGCTCCATACCACCGGCATCGTCGTCAAGGAAGCGGCCGAGCGCACCTGGCTGGGCCGCGCGCCGGCGCACTGCTTCCGCCGCGTCGAGCAGGTCCGCCTCTATTCGCCGGCGCTGCGCAGCCTGCGGCTGGACGCGCCCGGCTACTACTTCCTGACCACCGATACGCCGGCGCTGATGCGCTGGCTGGTCGGCGAGCTGGTGCGGCATGGCGTGACGGTGCACCTGGGCACGCCCTTCGTGCAGGCGATGCGCGACGGCGACCGCTGGCGCATTCCGGGCATCGGCCGCACCCGCTACCTGGTCGGCGCCGACGGCGCCAGGTCGCGCGTGGCGGCCTGGCTGGGCCTGCCCGGACCGCGTGACTTCCTCTACGGCATCGAGTACGAATTCGACGGCCTGACCCTGGCCGAGCCCGGGGCCTTGCATTGCTTCGTCGGCAAGCGCTTTGCACCCGGCTATCTCGGCTGGGCCGCGCAGACGCCCACCGGCGTGCAGATGGGCCTGGCGCTGCGGCGGCGGCGCCGCGGTCCGCGTACGCCCGACATCGAAGGCTTCCTCGCGCGGGTGCGGCATCTGCTCGACGTGCCCGACGACGCGGTGCCGGCATCGACACGTGCCGGCCTGATTCCCTGCGGCGGACCGGTGCTGCCGCTGGGCCGCGATGGCGTGCTGCTGGCGGGCGATGCGGCCGGCGTGGTGTCGCCCGTCACCGCGGGCGGCATCCATTCGGCGTGGGAGCACGGCGAGACGATCGGCGCGGCAATCGGCGCGCATCTGCGCGACGGTGGACCGGCGCCCGAGCGCACCGTGCCGCTTGCCACCCCGCGCTTTCGCGCCAAGCGCGTGCTGCGCTGGCTGTTCGACCGCTGCCAGTCCGACCGGCTGTTCGAGTGGATGTTGTACTCTCCGCCGCTGCGCTGGGCCGCGCAGCGGCTCTATTTCCATCGACGGCGGCAGCGGCAGGGCGGGGCCGTGCTGGGCGCGCTCGACTAGAATGACGGACCCGTTTCCCGCGCTACATTTGCCGCCGCCCGCACGTCCTCAATGCAAGCCAACGCCACGCATGCCCCGTCGATCCTCGTCGTCGACGACGAGTCCGCCATTGCCGATACGATCCTCTATGCACTGCGCACCGAGGGCATGCAGGTCGAGCACTGCGCTCTCGGCGGCGAGGCGATCGCGCGGCTGCGCGCGCAGCCGGTCGACCTGGTGATCCTCGACGTGGGCCTGCCGGACCTGAACGGCTTCGAGGTCTGCCGCACGCTGCGCACCTTTTCCGATGTGCCGGTGATTTTCCTGACCGCGCGCCACGAGGAGATCGACCGTGTGGTCGGACTGGAGATCGGTGCAGACGACTATGTGGTCAAGCCGTTCTCGCCGCGTGAACTGGCGGCGCGCGTGCGCGTGATCCTGCGCCGCGTGCGCGGCAGGGCCGACGGCGTGCCGTCGACACCCGCGCACGAGACCGCGCCGCCGTTCGTGCACGATCGCGACGGCGCCCGGCTGGCCTACCGCGGCCAGTGGCTGGACCTGACCCGCTACGAATACCGGCTGCTCGCGCTGCTGGCCGACCACCCGGGCCGCATCTACTCGCGCGCGCAGCTGATGGACCTCGTCTGGGACGACGCGCTCGACACCAGCGACCGCACGGTGGACACCCATATCAAGACGCTGCGCGCCAAGCTGCGCGCGGCCGCCGACGAGGACCCGATCCGGACCCATCGCGGCATGGGTTATTCGCTGGCGGTCTGAGCGAGCCATCACGCATGCGGATCGGCCTGCGCATCTTCCTGGGTTTCTTCCTGATCGTCGGGTTGGCGGCCTGGCTCACGCTGCGCGTGTTCGTGCAGGAGGTCAAGCCGGGCGTGCGCCAGGCGATGGAGGACACGCTGATCGATACCGCGCATGCGCTGGCCGCGCTGGCGGCCGATGACATGCGCGAGGGCCGCATTGCCAACGGCGCCTTCGCGCGTCAGCTGACCGCGCTGCGCGACGCGCCGCTGGACGCCGAACTGTGGGGCCTGCGCAAGCGCGAAATCGGCTACCGCGTCTATGTCACCGACACGGCCGGCATCGTGCGCTTCGATACGGCGGGCGCCGCGGTCGGCCAGGACTATTCGCGCTGGAACGACGTCTACCTGACTCTGCGCGGCAGGTACGGCGCGCGCAGCACGCGCAGCGACCCGAACGACGAGGGCAGCACCGTGATGTATGTCGCCGCGCCGATACGCGACGGCGAGCGCCTGCTTGGCGTGCTGACCGTGGCCAAGCCCAATGCGGTGATGGCGCCGGTGATCGCACGCAGCCAGCATCGGATCCTGCTGCACGGGCTGCTGCTGATGGGCGTGGCGGCGGCGATCGGTCTGGCCTGCACGCTGTGGCTGGCGAACGGACTGCGCCGGCTGCGCCGCTATGCACGCGCGGTGGCGGCCGGCGAACGCGCCGCGATGCCGCTGTCGGGCGCCGGCGAGCTGGCCGAGCTGGGCCGGGCGATGGAGACCATGCGCCTGCGGCTCGAGGACAAGCAGTACGTCGAGCACTATATCCACACGCTGACGCACGAGATGAAGAGCCCGCTGGCGGCGATCCGCGGCGCGGCGGAATTGCTGCGCGAGGACATGCCCGCAGCGGACCGCGCCCGCTTCGTCGGCAATATCGACAGCCAGGCGCGGCGGCTGGCCGAAATGGTCGCCAAGCTGCTGGCGCTGGCCGAGGTCGAGCAGCGCCAGCGGCTGGAGGCGCCGCGCCCGGTCGCGCTGGCGCCGCTGTTGACGCAGCTGGCGACCGAGCTGGAGCCGCGGGCGCGCCAGCGCGGCGTGATGCTGTCGCCGTGTGTCGAGACCGATGCCGCGCCTGCCGAAGTGCTGGGCGATCCGTTCCTGCTGCGGCAGGCGCTGGTCAACCTGATCGACAACGCGGTCGACTTCGCCCCGGCCGGAAGCACCGTCGCGCTGGGCTTGCGCCGAGAGGAAGACCGCCACGGGGAGGCGTTTGCCGTGACGGTCGCCGACAGCGGCCCGGGCATCCCCGACTACGCGCTGCCGCGGGTGTTCGAGCGTTTCTATTCGCTGCCCCGGCCCGGCGGCCGCGACAAGGGCACCGGGCTGGGCCTGTGTTTCGCGCGCGAGGTGGCGCTGCTGCACCGGGGCGAGCTGACGCTGGGCAACCGGCCGCAGGGCGGGGCCCAGGCGCTGCTGCGCGTGCCGGCGGCGCCGCGCTAGCTGTTCGCCAGCAGCGCGCCCGCAGCTCGCCCGCGGTCGCTGGCGGCCGGCCAGCCCGTTCCGCCACCGCGCCCACCATGCTCTACAATGCCGGCTTGCCGCCGATCCGGGCGTACGCGCGCCGCGGCGCGCTCGCCGCACTCAAGCAACGCCGATGCCGCGCCCCTCGTACCCGCCTCGGCGCTCGCGCTCCTTCATTTCGCGACACTTCATTTCGCGCCTCCTTCCTTCGCTGTCATGGCCCTGTTCTCCATTTCCGATGCCCAGCTGGCCTTTGGCCACGTGGCGCTGCTCGACCACGCCGACTTTTCGCTGGAGGCCGGCGAACGGGTCGGCCTGATCGGCCGCAACGGCTCGGGCAAGTCCTCGCTGCTGAAGATCGTGGCCGGACAGGCCGCGCCGGATGACGGGCTGATCGCGCGTCAGCAGGGCATCACCACCGCCTATGTGCCGCAGGAACCCGAGTTCGCGGCGCAGCTGACGGTGTTCGATGCCGTCGCGCAAGGGATGGGCGCCGCCCACGATCTGCTGGTCGCCTACGAACATGCCGCCAACCGGCTGGCCGAGCACCACGACGAGGCCACGTTGGCCGAACTGCATCGGCTGCAGTCGGAGCTCGACGCAGCCGATGCCTGGCAGCTGCGCACGCGTGTCGAGACGACGCTGGCGCGGCTGGGCCTCGATCCGTTGGCGCGCGTCGACGCGCTGTCGGGCGGCACGCGCAAGCGCGTGGCGCTCGCGCAGGCGCTGGTGGCCGAGCCCGACATCCTGCTGCTGGACGAGCCCACCAACCACCTCGATGTCGAAGCGATCCGCTGGCTCGAGGACCTGCTGCTGGGCTTTCGCGGCAGCGTGCTGCTGATTACCCACGATCGTGCGTTCCTCGATCGCGTCGCCACGCGGATCGTCGAGCTCGACCGCGGCAAGCTGGTGTCCTTCCCGGGTAATTTCGCCGCCTACCAGACGCGCAAGGCCGAGATGCTGGCGGCCGAGCAGGTCGAGCAGGCCAAGTTCGACAAGCTGCTGGCGCAGGAGGAGGTGTGGATCCGCAAGGGCGTCGAGGCCCGCCGTACGCGCAGCGTCGCCCGCATCCAGCGGCTGGTGACGATGCGTGCCGAACGGGCGGCGCGGCGCGAGGTGCAGGGCAATGTGAAGCTCGAGGTCTCGCAGGCCGAGCGCTCGGGCAAGATCGTCGCCGAACTGATCGACGTGACCAAGTCCTTCGGCGAGCGCACCGTGGTTCGCGACTTCACCGCGACCATCATGCGTGGCGACAAGGTCGGCCTGATCGGGCCGAACGGCGCGGGCAAGACCACGCTGCTGCGGCTGATCCTCGGCGAACTGGCGCCCGACGCCGGCGTGGTCAAAAACGGCAGCAACCTGCAGGTGGCGTACTTCGACCAGATGCGTACGCAGCTGGATCTGGAGACGTCGCTGGCCGACACCATCAGCCCCGGCAGCGACTGGGTCGAGGTCAACGGCCAGCGCAAGCACGTGATGAGCTATCTGGGCGATTTCCTGTTCGCGCCCGAGCGCGCGCGTTCGCCGGTCAAGTCGCTGTCGGGTGGCGAGCGCAACCGGCTGCTGCTGGCGCGCCTGTTTGCAAGGCCGGCCAATGTGCTGGTGCTCGACGAGCCGACCAACGACCTCGATATCGAGACGCTGGAACTGCTGGAGGAACTGCTGCAGGACTACGGCGGCACCGTGTTCCTGGTGTCGCACGACCGCGCCTTCCTCGACAACGTGGTGACCTCGACGATCGCCTGGGAAGGCGAGGGCCGCTGGCGCGAATATGTCGGCGGCTATTCGGACTGGGTCCAGCAGTCGGAGCGCAGCGCGGCCGCGCAGGGCCAGAAGGGAACGGAGCGCAAGGGCACCGAGGCCGGCAAGCCCGCCGCCGCGGAGGAGGCGGCCAAGGCCGCCGGGCGAGATGCCCGCGGCGCCAATCGGACCGTCAAGCTGTCGTACAAGGAACAGCGCGAACTCGACGCGCTGCCGGAGCGCATCGCCGCGCTGGAGGCCGAGCAGAAGACCATCGGCGGGCAGCTCGAGGACGGCTCGCTGTATGCCAGCGATCCGCCGCGCGCCGCGCAGTTGGCGGCGCGTTTCGACGAGATCGAGATGGAGCTGCTGGAAGCGCTGGAGCGCTGGGAACTGCTGGAGGCCAAGCGCCGCGGCGAAGGCTAGGGCGCGGGCGCTTTCGGCAGGCTGCCCTCTCCCCCGGCCCCTCTCCCGCAAGCGGGAGAGGGGAGTGTCGGTTCATCGGGGGAGTGCTGGTTCATCGAATGCCGCCGGTTTCTCCCTCTCCCAAGGCGGGAGAGGCCGCGTCGGCTCATCGAGCCCCCCGGTTTTCTCCCCTCTCCCGCGAGCGGGAGAGGGGCGGGGGAGACGGCATTGGGCGCCCAAATTTCTCACCCGCACCACGCCAGCACCATATTGGTCAGATCGACCATGAACGCCGGCTGCAGATAACCGATAAAGCCGAGCACCAGCGCCGCCGCCAGCGTGGCGGCGCCCATGATCCGCAGCACGCGCGTCGTCATGGTCAGGCGGCCGCCGCCTGCGGGCGCACCAGCGCCTGCTCGCGGATCGGCAGATTGACCAGCGCCGCCACCACGCCGAGCGCGATCGCGATGCCCCAGACGATGTCGTAGGCGCCGGTGCGGTCGTACAGATAGCCGCCCAGCCACGCGCCGAGGAAGCTGCCGATCTGGTGCGAGAAGAACACCACGCCCGACAGCATCGACAGATACTGCACGCCGAACACCTGCGCGATGATGCCGTTGGTCAGCGGCACGGTCGACAGCCACAGCGCGCCCATGACCGCGGCGAACACCCAGGTGCTGAACGCCGACAGCGGCAGCAGCAGATAGGCGGCGATCACGATCGAGCGGCTCAGGTAGATGAACGACAGCAGGTAGCGCTTGGGCATGCGCTGGCCCAGCGCGCCGGCAGTATAGGTTCCGAACACATTGAACAGCCCGATCAGCGCCAGCGCCACGGTGGCGACCTTGGGATCGGTGAAGCCGCGGTCCTTCAGGTACGGCGCCAGGTGCACGCCGATGAAGACGACCTGGAAGCCGCAGACGAAGTAGCCCAGCGTCAGCAGCTGGAAGTTGCGGTTGCCGAACGCCTCCTTGACCGCCTGGCCGATGGTCTGGCGATGGCCGTGCGCCACGGCGCCCTGGTCCGGTTCGCGCAAGGCGATCGCCAGCGGCAGCATCATGCAGGCCATCACCGCCAGCACGAACAGCGCGTTCTGCCAGCCCACGCCCGAAATCAGGCTCTGTTCGACCGGGATCATCAGGAACTGGCCGAAGGAGCCGGCCGCGGCGGCGATGCCCATGGCCCAGACCCGTTTCTCGGGACTGGCGACGCGGCCGATCACGCCATAGACCACGCTGTAGGTCGTGCCCGCCTGCGCGATGCCGATCATGATGCCGGCGCCCGAAGCGAACGCGGTGCCGCTGCTGGCCATCGCCATCACCACCAGCCCCGCCACGTACAGCGCCACGCCGACCAGCATCACCTTGAGCGCGCCGAACTTGTCGGCCAGCGCGCCGGCGAAGGGCTGCGCCGCGCCCCACATCAGGTTCTGCAGCGCCAGCGCGAAGGCGAAGGTTTCGCGGCTCCAGCCGTGCGCCTGGGTGATCGGCAGGTTGAACAGGCCGAAGCCGTGGCGGATGCCCATCGACAGCGTGACGAGCAGGCCGCCGCAGATCAGCACGGTGGTCAGGGAGAGTTCTTTTCTTGGCATGTGTGGCTCGGTTCGGAGGGTGTTGCCGTTGTCGTTGTTGTCTTGTTCGTTGCCGTCGTCTTGCCCTGCCGGGCAATCGTGCTGGCGAGTGTACTCCGCATCGAAAAGGCGCGTCGGCCGCCGCCGAATTCACCCGGGCGGCCAGGGTTTTATGCGGGCCGGGTGGCCCGCGGGACGCACCGGCAAGGACCGGCACGGGCAGCAGCCGGACCGTCCGCCGCCGCTGGACGGCACGCTGAACGGGGCCTGGACCGGTGCCAATCTCGCGGCAATTGCGGGATTGGCGGCCCCGGCGTTCCATTACAATGCAGGCTGCCCGGCCTGGCCGGCCCTCCCGATGCGGATGTCCGGCGGCCGCGATTCCCACTTTCGTAACGACTCCATGGCGAGCAAACCCAGTCAGTACAGCGAATCCTCCATCCGCGTCCTGAAAGGACTGGAGCCGGTCAAGCAACGACCCGGCATGTACACCCGCACCGATAACCCGCTGCACATCGTGCAGGAGGTCATCGACAACGCCTCCGACGAGGCGCTGGGCGGCTTCGGCAGCGAGATCGTCGTCACGCTGCATCGCGATGGCAGCGTCAGCGTCGAGGACGACGGCCGCGGCATTCCGGTCGGCATCCATCCCGAGGAAAAGGTGCCGGTCGTCGAGATCGTCTTCACGCGGCTGCACGCGGGCGGCAAGTTCGACAAGGGCAAGGGCGGCGCCTATGCGTTCTCCGGCGGCCTGCACGGCGTCGGCGTGTCGGTGACCAACGCGCTGTCTACGCGGCTGGATGTCTCGGTCTGGCGCGACGGCAATTTTTCGACGCTGACCTTCTCCGGCGGGGACGTGACCACGCCGCTGACCACGCGCAAGATCGAGCGCGGCGAGAAGAAGAACGGCACCCGCGTGCAGGTCTGGCCCGACGCCAGGTACTTCGATTCGGCGACGATTCCGCTGGCCGAGCTGCAGCGCCTGCTGCGCAGCAAGGCGGTACTGCTGCCCGGGGTCAAGGTCACGCTGGTCGTCGAGAAGAGCGGCGGCCAGGAGCCGACCGTGCAGACCTGGCAGTACGACCAGGGCCTGAAGGGCTATCTGATCGAGGCGCTGGCGCAAGGCAGCGGCGCCGAGCTGGTGATCCCGATGTTCGAGGGCGAGCATTTCGCCGATCCGGACGCCAATGCCGGCGAGGAAGGCTTCGCGGAGGGCGAGGGCGCGTCGTGGGTGGTGGCCTGGACCGAGGAAGGCGCGCCGGTGCGCGAGTCCTATGTGAACCTGATTCCGACGCCGGCCGGCGGCACGCACGAGTCCGGCCTGCGCGAGGGACTGTTCCAGGCGGTCAAGAGCTTTATCGAGATGCACGCGTTGCTGCCCAAGGGCGTCAAGCTGATGTCCGAGGACGTGTTCGCGCGCGCCTCGTTCGTGCTGTCGGCCAAGGTGCTGGACCCGCAGTTCCAGGGCCAGATCAAGGAACGGCTGAACAGCCGCGACGCGGTGCGGCTGGTCTCGACCTTCAGCCGCCCGGCGCTGGAGCTGTGGCTGAACCACCATGTCGACTATGGCAAGAAGCTCGCCGAGCTGGTGATTCGCCAGGCCCAGGCGCGCACGCGCGCCGCGCAGAAGGTCGAGAAGAAGAAGGGCTCCGGCGTGGCCGTGCTGCCCGGCAAGCTGACCGACTGCGAATCGACCGACGTGTCGCGCAACGAGCTGTTCCTGGTCGAGGGCGACTCGGCGGGCGGCTCGGCCAAGATGGGCCGCGACAAGGAGTTCCAGGCGATCCTGCCGCTGCGCGGCAAGGTGCTGAACACCTGGGAGACGGAGCGCGACCGCCTGTTCGCCAACAACGAGGTGCACGACATCGCGGTGGCGATCGGCGTGGACCCGCACGGCCCGGACGACGAGCCGGACCTGTCGAACCTGCGCTACGGCAAGATCTGCATCCTGTCGGACGCCGACGTCGACGGCGCGCACATCCAGGTGCTGCTGCTGACGCTGTTCTTCCGCCATTTCCCCAAGCTGATCGAGCAGGGCAACGTCTATGTCGCGCGTCCGCCGCTGTATCGCGTCGACGCGCCGGCGCGCGGCAAGAAGCCCGCGCAGAAGCTGTACGCGCTCGATGACGGCGAGCTCGAGGCGATCCAGGACAAGCTGATCAAGGACGGCGTCAAGGAAGGCGCGTGGCAGATCTCGCGCTTCAAGGGCCTGGGCGAGATGAGCGCCGAGCAGCTGTGGGAGACCACGATGAACCCCGATACGCGCCGGCTGCTGCCGGTGGCGCTCGGCGAGTACGACCTGCCGAAGACGGTCGGCGTGATGAACATGCTGATGGGCAAGGGCGAGGCCGCGCAGCGGCGCAACTGGCTCGAGGAACGCGGCAACGAAGTCGTGGCCGACATCTGATCGCCGCTGACGGCAGGTATTGAGCATCCATGGAACAACAAGACATTACGTTTCAACCCGACGAGCCGGCCGATTCGCTGACGCTCGCCCATTACGCCGAACGCGCCTATCTGGACTACGCGATCAGCGTGGTCAAGGGCCGCGCGCTGCCGGAGGTGGCCGACGGCCAGAAGCCGGTGCAGCGCCGCATCCTGTTCGCGATGCACGAGATGGGCCTGCGCGCCGACGCCAAGCCGGTCAAGTCGGCGCGCGTGGTCGGCGACGTGCTGGGCAAATTCCACCCGCACGGCGACCAGTCGGCCTACGACGCGCTGGTGCGGCTGGCGCAGGACTTCTCGCTGCGCTATCCGCTGATCGACGGCCAGGGCAACTTCGGCTCGCGCGACGGCGATGGCGCGGCGGCGATGCGCTACACCGAGGCGCGGCTGACGCCGATCGCGCGGCTGCTGCTCGACGAGATCGACCAGGGCACGGTCGACTTCGCGCCGAACTACGACGGCTCGATGGAAGAGCCCAGGCTGCTGCCGGCGCGGCTGCCGTTCGTGCTGCTCAACGGCGCGTCGGGCATCGCGGTCGGCATGGCCACCGAAATCCCGCCGCACAATCTGCGCGAGGTCGCCGCGGCCACGGTCGCGATGATCCGCAATCCGAACATCACGCTGGCAGAGCTGCTGGCGCTGATGCCGGGCCCGGACTATCCCGGCGGCGGCCAGATCATCTCGTCGCCGGCCGACATCGCGCAGATCTACGAGAGCGGCCGCGGCAGCCTGAAGGTGCGCGCGCGCTGGGTCATCGAGGACATGGCGCGCGGCCAGTGGCAGCTGGTGGTCAACGAGCTGCCGCCCGGCACCTCGGCGCAGAAGGTGCTCGAGGAAATCGAGGAACTGACCAATCCGAAGGTGCGCGCCGGCAAGAAGTCGCTGACGCCCGAGCAGCTGCAGCTGAAGCAGACCATGCTCGGCGTGCTCGACGCGGTGCGCGACGAGTCCGGCAAGGATGCGCCGGTGCGGCTGGTGTTCGAGCCGAAGAGCAAGAACATCGATCAGCAGGAATTCGCGCAGACGCTGCTCGCGCATACCAGCCTCGAGACCGGCGCGCCGATCAACCTAGTGATGATCGGCACCGACGGCCGTCCGCGGCAGAAGGGGCTCGCCGAGATCCTGCGCGAATGGATCGCCTTCCGCTTCGAGACGGTGACTCGCCGCAGCCGCCATCGGCTGGCCAAGGTCGAGGACCGCATCCATATCCTCGAAGGCCGGATGCTGGTGCTGCTCAACATCGACGAGGTGATCCGCATCATCCGCGAAGGCGACGAGCCCAAGCCCGCGCTGATGCAGGCGTTCGGCCTGTCCGAGCGCCAGGCCGAGGACATCCTCGAAATCCGGCTGCGCCAGTTGGCCCGGCTGGAGTCGATCCGCATCGAGCAGGAGCTGAAGGACCTGCGCGAAGAACAGGCCGACCTCGACGTGCTGCTCAAGTCCGAGACCATGATGCGCCGTCGCATCGTCAAGGAGATCGAGGCCGACGCCAGGCAGTACAGCCCGGCCGACAAGGACCCGCGCCGCACGCTGATCCAGGAAGAGCGCCGCGCCGCCGCCGAGGTGCGCGTGATCGACGAACCGGTGACCGTGGTGGTGTCGCAGAAGGGCTGGGTGCGCACGCGCCAGGGCCATGGGCACGATCCACAGCAGTTCGCCTTCAAGGCTGGCGACGCGCTGTACCGCACCTTCGAATGCCGCACGATCGACGTGCTGCTGGCTTTTGGCACCAATGGCCGCGTCTATTCGGTGCCGGTCGCCGGCCTGCCCGGCGGGCGCGGCGACGGCGTGCCGCTGACCACGCTGGTCGAGCTGCAGGCGGGCACGCAGATCGCGCATACCTTCGCCGGTACGGCGGAGCAGCGCATGCTGATCGCCACGCGCGGCGGCAACGGCTTCCAGAGCAAGGTCGGCGACATGATCAGCCGGCAGAAGGGCGGCAAGTCGTTCCTGACGCTGGACGACGGCGACGCGCCGCTGGCGCCCGCGCCGATCGGCGATGAGGCCACGCACGTCGCCTGCCTGTCGGGCAACGGCCGCCTGCTGCTGATCGCGCTCGACGAGATCAAGGTGCTGTCCGGCGGCGGACGCGGCGTGATCCTGATGGAGCTCGAGCCGAAGGAAACGCTGCAGCAGGTCGCCGCGGTGGGCGCGCCCGGACTGATGGTGTCCGGGCTGGGCCGCGGCGGCAAGGCGTCGTCGCAGAAGCTGGCCGGCGCCAATCTGCTGCCCTATGTCGGCAAGCGCGCGCGCAAGGGCAAGGCGGTCGAGCTCAAGCTCAAGGAGATGGCGATCGAGCCGGTCAAGGCCGATTGATGCCCGCTGGATGGGCGGGTTGATCGCCGGTTGATTTGCCGGTGGTTGACTGACCGGCCGCCCGCCCGCTCGCCGCCCGCGTCGCAACGCGGGCGGCCGCTACGACCCGGCGGCGGCCAATGCCCTCGGCACGCGCGACGCCGGCCCCGGCGTGCGCAGCGTGACATCGATGCCCGCCACCCGCGCGGCGCGCTGGAAGTCGGTCAGCGTTTCCTCGATATCGTGGTCGATGCGCTCGCAACGGGTGGCATCGATGATCAGCTTGCCGCCCGCTTCGACCTTCGCCAGATGGCGCCGCAGCTGCGCCTTGTGGAAGAACGACACGTCCTTGTGCAGCCGTAGCAGATAGCAGTCCTCGTAGCGCGTCAGCGAGATCGCGCTTTGCGCGTGATGGCGCAGCGTGAAGGCAATCCCCACCGCCATGCCGATGGCGATGCCGAACAGCAGGTCGGTGGCCAGGATCGCCGCGATCGTGACGACGAACGGCAGCGCCTGCGCGGGGCCCTTGCGCCAGGCCTCGACGAACAGCGCGGGCTTGGCCAGCTTGTAGCCCACGTGCAGCAGGATGGCCGACAGCGCCGCCAGCGGAATCCAGCGCAGCAGATCCGATAGGAACAGCACGCTCGCCAGCAGCAGCACGCCATGCACGACCGCCGACACCTTGGTGCGTCCGCCCGCGCTGATATTGGCCGAGCTGCGCACGATCACCGCGGTCAGCGGCAGCGCGCCAAGCAGGCCCGCCACGATATTGCCGACGCCCTGCGCGTACAGCTCGCGGTTGGGCGGCGCCACGCGGCGCATCGGATCGAGCTTGTCGACCGCCTCCAGACTCAACAGCGTTTCCAGGCTCGCGACGATCGCCAGCGTCAGTGCGACCACATAGAGATCCGGATTGCCCAGCGCCGAGAAGTCCGGGCGCGCCAGTTCGGCCAGCAGCGAAGCCGGGCCGTCGATGGCCGGCAGCTGCACCAGATGATCGGGCGCCAGCGCGGCATCGGGGCTCGCATGCATCGCGAAGCGCTGGTACAGCACGCCCCACAGCACCGCCAGCAGCGGCGCGGGCAGCGCGCGCAGCGCCCGGCGTTGCCGGATGAAATCGGTATCCCAGAGCACCAGGATTGCCAGTGCCACCGCGGCCACCGTCAGATTGCTGCCGGACACCATGCCGAGCGCCTGCTGTGCGGCCTCGGCCAGGCCGGCCTCGTCGACCAGCCGGCTGTCCAGCGGCGCGGACGGAGGCAGGCCCAGCGCGACCGGCAATTGCTTGATGATCAGCAGCAGGCCGATCGCGGCCAGCATGCCCTTGATCACCGCGGACGGCACCAGCGCCGCGATATCGCCGGCGCGCAGCCATGCGAAGACGATCTGCAGCACGCCGGCCAGCATCACGGCGACCAGGAAGGCCGAAAAGCTGCCGAGCGTCGCGATCGCGCCGACGACGATCACGACGAGGCCGGCCGCGGGACCGCTGACGCTCAGCTGCGAGCCGCTCAGCATGGCGACCACCACGCCGCCGATCACGCCGGCCAGCAGGCCGGACAGCAACGGTGCGCCGGAGGCCAGCGCGATGCCGAGGCACAGCGGCAGCGCAACGAGGAACACCACCACGCCGGCCGGGATATCGCGGCCGAGGTGGCGCAGATAGGCGTCGCGCGAGGAGGGGATGGAAACGGTTGAGGTAGGGGGCGCCGAGTTCATTGGGTGGAGGCTTCCAGTGGTCCAGGTCGATGGGGTCAGGCGGCCAGCGGTTCCAGGTCCGCTGCCGCTTCCGTGCCGTCCAGGCACAGCCGCTCCTCGAGCAGACCTGTTTCCAGCGAGTAGATCCATGCATGCAGGCGCAGCGCGCGGCCGCTGTCCCACACATTGCGGACCAGCGGCATCTCGGCCAGCTTGCGTACCTGCGCGATCGCATTGAGTTCGACCAGGCGCGCGGTGCGGGCGTCGTCGCCATCGAGACGGTCGAGCTCGGCGCAATGCGCGCGATAGACCTGCCGGATCTCGTCCAGCCGCGCATCGACATGCGGCAGCTCCGGAACGCGCGCCAGCGACGCGCGTACGCCGCCGCAGCCCTGATGCCCACAGACGATGACGTTGCCGACGCGCAGCACTTCCAGCGCGTACTGCAGCACGCTCATCAGGTTGGGGTCGTCCTCGCACACCAGGTTGGCGATGTTCCGGTGCACGAACAGATCGCCCGGCTCGGCATTGGTGATCAGCTCCGCGGGCACGCGGCTGTCCGAACAGCCGATCCACAGCACGTCCGGCGCCTGGCGCACGGCCAGGCGCTTGAAGCGTTCGGGATCGCGTGACAACACTTCGGTGGCCCAGGCGCGGTTCTCGAGCATCAGGCGTTTGGCGACTTCCATGGTGGCTCCTTGCTGGCGGACGGTTGGAACGGGACGGCCGCCGCGGCCGCGTGCACGGCGCCAGCGCTGGCAACCAGGCGCGGCGTCAGTGCGGAATCCGCTAGCGCACTGCATCAGTGCATCGCGATCGCGGTGCCGTACGGCGGAACAACTCTTCGTCCGGCCGCGGCAAAACTCAGTTCCGTGTTACATCGCACAAATTTGTGCAATGCAGAATTCGGCCGCATTGAAGCCGCGCGAGCGTCCTGCTTAGCCCAGTACCAGCGTCACGGCCAGACCGATCATCACCGCCGCGATCGCGCCGTCGAGACAGCGCCATGCCAGTGGGCGGCGGAACAGCGGCGCCAGCAGTCCGGCGCCATAGGCGAGCGCGAGAAACCACGACAGGCTGGCCAGCGCGGCGCCGATGCCGAAGATCCAGCGGCCATCGCGGCCATGCTGGCTGGCCAGCGCGCCGAGCAGCACCACGGTATCGAGATAGACGTGCGGGTTCAGGAAGGTGAAGGCGAGGCAGGTTGCCAGCGCCGTCGCCAGCGGCAACGGCGCCGCGGCCTGCAGCTCGACCTTGCCGGCATCGAGCGCGCGGCGCGCGGCCATCAGGCCATAGACCGCCAGGAAGGCCGCGCCGCCATAGCGCGTCAGCGTCAGCCAGCCAGGATGCGCGTGCAGCAGCGCCCCGAGGCCGGCGATGCCGACGCCGATCAGCAGCGCATCCGACATCGCGCACAGCAGCGCTACCGGCAGACGGTGCTGGCGACGGATGCCGAGCCGCAGCACGAAGGCGTTCTGCGCGCCGATCGGAATGATCAGCGCCAGGCTGGAGAGGAAGCCGGCCATCAACGGCATGTCGATCTTCATCGGGGGAGCGGGCACGAGTGGGAAGGTCGTCAGCCTAGCTTTGCCACGGTCAAAAGAAAAACTAAACTTCCTTGTCCTGGATTAGAAACGCTAATGATGAAGATCGACAACGGCCAATTGGCCGCCTTTGCCGCCGTGCTGCAGGAGGGAAGCTTCGAGGCCGCTGCGCGGCGCCTGCATGTCACACCATCGGCGATCAGCCAACGGATGCGCCAGCTCGAGGAGCGGCTCGGCCAGGTGCTGCTGCAACGAGGCAGCCCCTGCCAGCCGACCGCGGCCGGCCGCACGCTGGCGCGCTACACCGAGCAACTGGCGCTGCTCGAAGCGGAAACGCTGGCCGAACTTGGCGATGTCGACGGCAACGGCCTGCGAGGCACGGGCGGGGTGCCGCTGCGGGTGCCGCTGGCCGTCAACGCCGATTCGCTCGACAGCTGGTTTCCCGCCAGCTTCGACGCCTTGCCGGCCGAGCCGGCGATGGTCTTCGATCTGCGCGTCGAGGACCAGGACCATTCGGCGACGCTGTTGCGCGAAGGCGTGGTGATGGCGGCGGTCAGCGCCAGCGCCGAGCCGGTGCAGGGCTGCACGGTCGAACCGCTCGGCATCATGCGTTATCTCGCCGTGGCCTCGCCGCAGTTGATCGCGCAGGCGTTTGCCAAGGGCGTCAACGCCTCCAGCCTGTCGCGCACGCCGATGCTGGCCTTCAATCGCAAGGATGCGCTGCAGGCGCGCTTTATCGCGCTGCTGATCGGGCCCGATGCCGAGCAGCCGATGCCGCCGATTCACTACGTGCCCTCGACCGCCGGCTTCGTCGCGTTTGCCCAGCGCGGGCTCGGCTGGGGCATGATGCCCGAGCCCTTCGTGCGCGAGCCGCTGGCGCACGGGACGCTCGCCGAATTTGCGCCGCGCCGGCATCTGGACGTGCCCTTGTACTGGCACCGATGGCGGCTGCGCTCGCCGGCGCTCGACGCCGTCACGCGCGCGGTGCGGCAGGCGGCGGCAGTGTCGTTGCGGCCGTTGCAGCCGTTGCGGGCGGGTAGAAAGCGCTGAACGATCGAAGTCGCGTTCGGCTCAGGCCAGGGGCTGATCTTTGGATCAGCCGATCGGCTTCGCGGTGATCACGATCGAGCTTGGGTTGGGCGCAGGGTTTGGATCAACCGATCGGCTTGGCGACGATCGTCGAGGACGAACGCACGAAATTGCCGCCGCCCAGATGATGGATCGTGTGCAGGGCCTCGTTGCCCGCATCGAACTTCCACCGGCCATTGGCGAACACGCGCGGATCCGCGGCCGCGGCCACGACCTCGCCGAAGCAGGTGTCGTAGGCATCCTCGGTATGCGCCTCCGGAATCAGCCGGCACTCCATCCACGCGCTGCAGCCCGCTTCGATCAGCGGCAGACCGAGCTCAGGGCCGGTGATGGCCGCGATGCCGAACTGCGCGAACTTGTCGACGTCGCGGCCCGTGGCGCTGCCTACGGCGTACGTCATGTCGATCGCAGCGGCGCCCGGAATGCAGATGCCAAAGCTGCCGCTGGCCGCGACCAGCTCGCGCGTGAAGGTGCGTTTGTCGATCACGATCGCAATGCGCGGCGGCGTGAACTCGACCGGCATCGACCAGGCGGCGGCCATCACGTTGCGGCGGGCGCCGTCGCTGCTGGTGATCAGCACCGTCGGGCCATGGTTGATCAGACGGCTGGCGTATTGCAGGGGGACGGGTTGGAAGGCGGTCATCGGTTGGATTCGGCAGAAAAGGAATTGGGACGCGCTGCCGCGATCATGCCATCGGTCCGGCGCAAACGCTGACTGGCAGAGGGGAACGCCGTCTCCGACACGGCTTGAGTTCCGGTGCGCGCGTCGAATCGGCCGCGGCCGGGCAAACAAAAACCCGCGCAGCTGACGCCGTCGCGGGTTTGAGGACATCTGCCGGATGTCGTCGGGTGGAATACTGGTGGTGGGATGGTACCCCGTATCAAACGACTATTGAAAGTACGGAATCGAAGCGCTGCGGGTTGCTGCGAACCAGTGCGAACTCGATCGAAAAGCCAGTCGGTACGCCCTTCGGCAGTGGACGATCAAGCAGGTTTTTCGGACTGATTGGTAGTCGGAATACGGCCTCAACCTCGTCTGCTTTCCGTGGCCAGTTCAATTCTCGAAACGGGAACTGAACCCGCGTCCGTTGCCACAGCCAATAACACACCCATTTACACCCATTCCTGGGGCAAGGCGATCCGTCATGCGGCGAATGGTGACCAAATTCACCGCACAATGCGCGGCGATTGACTTGCGCGAGCGGAGATTGCAGCCCATAATCTCCGCATGAATAGCGGCGAATACAAATACATCTGGCAGGCCAGTGACTGGCCAAACTGGCGCTTCGACCTGGCGGCGCTGGCCGAGCCCATGGCTGAGGTCAGTCGTGCCCAAGGGCTCTTGATGGGGCGTCTGGCTGACGTCGGCATGGCCTTGCGTGACCAAGCGAGTCTCGCGGCGCTCACCGAGGACGTAGTCAAGACCAGCGAGATCGAAGGCGAGCAGCTCAACGTTGAATCCGTGCGCTCGTCCATCGCCCGCAGGTTGGGCGTTGACATCGGCGCGCTCGCTCCGGTCGATCGGCATGTCGAAGGCGTGGTCGAGATGGTGCTTGATGCCACCGCCAACTGCCAGGCACTGGTGTCGCGTGAGCGTCTGTTCGGCTGGCATGCCGCACTGTTTCCTACCGGCTATTCTGGGCTCTCCAAGATCAACGTCGGCGGCTGGCGCGACGATGCCACCGGCCCGATGCAGGTGGTGTCCGGACCCATCGGCCGCCAGCGGGTGCATTTCGAAGCACCGCCGGCCGATCGCCTCGAGACCGAAACCAGCCGCTTCCTCGACTGGCTGAATGGCACATCAAACGAACCGCCACTGCTCAAGGCAGGCCTTGGCCATCTGTGGTTCGTCACTCTGCATCCATTCGATGATGGCAATGGCCGTATCGCCCGGGCCATTGGCGATCTGATGCTGGCGCGTGCCGATGGCAGCCCGCAACGCTTCTACAGTTTGTCGGCGCAGATCCAGCGCGAACGCAAGGCTTACTACGACATCCTGGAGAGGACGCAGAAGCGGTCGATGGATGTCACCGAGTGGCTTGCCTGGTTCCTCGACACGCTTCATCGCGCCGTCGACCAGGCCCAGCACACGCTGGACGCTGTCCTGACGAAAGCGCGGTTCTGGCAGCGCTGGGCGACGACCCCGTTGAACGAGCGGCAGGTGAAATTGCTGAGCAAGCTGCTCGATGGTTTCGAGGGCAAGCTCACCAGCAGCAAGTGGGCGGCCATCGCCAAATGCTCGCCGGACACGGCACTGCGCGACATCAACGATCTGCTGACGCGGGGCGTGCTGCGCAAATCGGATGCCGGCGGGCGTAGCACCAGCTACGAGCTGAATGATCTGCCCGAGTAGCGGCACTTCCTGGAATTGCCTTGGCTCGCGGCCGGAACAGCGCCTTCATGGACTCCTGCCAACTCGTTCGGACGGAGACCAAGATGGAAGTCGCTCACCTCAATCAAAAACAACTCGCTGCCCGCTGGAGTATCAGTGAGGCCACCCTTGAGCGCTGGCGCAGCGCGGGGATCGGCCCCAAGTTTCTGAAGCTCTGCGGGCGCGTGCTCTACCGGCAGGCCGACATTGAGGCATACGAGGAGTCGTGCCTGGCGACCTCGACCAAGACCGTGGTGGCCCAGGTCAGTGTCAGCTGAGAAATGTTCCGATTCGTCGGTAGATATCGACAAGTACCGACGATTTGCAACGTCGGCGGCACCGCCGGCCATCTGGGCGATTCAGTCGCCGGAAACGGGCATCAAACTCGTCTGCGATGGGATGTCGGTTCAATTCCCAAACCCTGAATCGAACCCGTGTCCGCACGGTAGTTCAAACGGTGGGCTCGGCGGCTGCGTCATTGTCGGCGGCGGGGTCGGTGAGCCGCCGAATCGTCAGTGCACAGCGTTGCTCAATCAAGGTATTGATTTGCTCAACCACGACATTGCCAGCAAAACTTTGTCCGGGGTCAAACTGGAGCTTGCGCGCCGTGGCGGGCAGTAGTTTTGTCAGGTCCAAATGCGCCGTTTGGCCTGCGTCAGTTTCCCGGCGGTCTCCAGCCGTACATACACCAAACGCTTCTGGTCATCCACCGCGTCGCAACTCCCTGACACCCCGGCCCAGCTTGCGGCGCAACAGGGCCCGCAGGGTCACCCCATCCGAGTACCCGACCTGTGCGGCGACTTGGTCGACGCTCGCGTTTCCGGTGCGCAAGAGATGCACGGCATGCTCCACGCGCAGGTCCTGGAAATACGACAGCGGTGTCTTGCCCAAAACGCTTTGCAGCCGCCGCGCCAAGGTGCGCTCGCTTGTGCCCACGGCGCTGGCCGCCTCGGCCAGCGAGAACCCCTTCGCGAGCTGACTTCTGGCCCAGCACTCGAAGCGCTCCACCATCGGGTCGGCATGTGCAAGGTGGTCGGGAATCACGAACTCGGCTTGCGAACTGCGTGCCTCGACCAGCAGATAGCGTGCCACCAGGGCCGCCAGCGCTGGACTGCGCCCCCGGATGATGCGCAAGGCCAGGTCGACGTGGGCCAAAGCGGCACCCGCGGTGGTGAAGCGTGTCGAGTTCACGATCATGCGTGATTCGTCCAGCTTGACGTTCGGATAGCGCTGCCGAAACATCGGCCCCAGCCACCATGACGTCGTCGCACGATGCCCATCAAGCAGGCCACTCTCTGCAAGCAAGAAACTACCGGAGCAAGCGGCACCAAGGTGCGCGCCAGCGGTGGACCACTGCTGTAGCGCCGCGACCGCGTCGAGCACATCGGGGCGTGTGAGACGAGCCGAGAGCGTGTCAGGCATCTTGTCTCCAAACGCGGGCACGAGCACGACGTCTGGTTCGGGCACACCATGCGCAGGGACCACGGGGACCGTCAAGCCTTGCGCAGTTCGGATGCAACGCCGCACGCCCACCAGCGTGAGCTCTATGTGCGCGGGAGTCTGTGGCAGCGAGCCCGCCATCGCATTGGCTAAGCCCACTGTGTCAGTGAGCGCCGCAAGCCCCAGATCAAACACGCCATCACAAACAAGGAGGTGGAGTTTCATGGCAATAATGATATCAATGTTGTCATTATTGCCTATAGAGATGTCTGTCATGAAGACTTAGACTGCAGTCTCTTCGATCCCTTCACCCACTTTTCCATTTACCCAAAGGAATACAGCATGACCAAGCTCGCCCTGTTTGTTCGCCTCGAAGCTAAACCCGGCCAGGAGGCTGCGCTTGCCGACTTCCTGGCCAGCGCACTGCCGCTCGCCAACGCCGAGTCCGGCACCACTGCCTGGTTCGCATTGAAGTTTGGCCCTTCGACGTTTGGTGTGTTCGATGCCTTTGCCGATGAGGCAGGTCGCCAGGCACATCTGAACGGCCAGATCGCCGCGGCCTTGATCGCCAACGCAGCGACCTTGCTCAGTTCTCCGCCCAATATCGAGAAGGTCGAACTGCTTGCAGCCAAACTGCCTGCATGACAACTCGACCTTGACCCAATCAGGTCATGCTGCAGGATGGGGTCACACGGCCCTACGCAGCGTCCCCCTCCAATTGCACTTGCCCAGGGAGCTACCTTCCACAGCGATTGGGGGGGCGATATTGCAGCCAGAACTTCCAAGCTGCGTCAGCAAGCAGGGGCAACATTAGGGCGAGCTGAGATGTTCCGATTCGTCGGGTAGTTATCGAGAAGTACCGACTGTTTGCAACGTGTCGGTCCCGAGAGCCGTCTGGACGAGCCAGATTTCTGGCCCATTGGAAGTCCGCAGTCCGCAAGCGCGGATCGATCGAGCGATTTGTTGAAAATCAACGCCCTAGCATCAGGCCGTGCGGGCTGGTGAGGGTTCCTGCGGGTTCATGCGGAAAGATTCGAACTCCTGCGGGGTCTGGGTGGGATGGAACCCTGCGCCAAACCTGTGTAACTCAGCGCCTTAGAACCGCTGCGAACTCCTGCGGAAAGGTGCGGAATCCAGCCCCAACTGCCAACAATCCTACCAGTTCTGCCCGGCCGGGGTCACCAGACAAGTGCATCGTGCAGGACGCCAGTTCGATTCCCGTTTGCGGAATTGAACCCGCGTCCGCAGATCAGTCAGATGACCACAGTCGGTCATCATCCTGGGTCGCCGCCCAGAAGTCATCGAACAGCGCCAGCTTGGCTTCGTTGGCTGTCGGGTATGTCCTCGGACCGAATCGGTCCCCGATCTTGAAGCCCCAGCGCTTCGTCTTCGTCGGATAGACCACCAGGTTGTAGCCTTCGAGGTTGAGGAAGCTGTTCCCCTTGGCGGAGACCCGCCACTTGCGCTGCAGCCAGCGGGTCCGGCGCGCCGCCCGGTTACGCAGCCTTGCCTCGCGGCGCCTCGGTCCCTCGTAGTCGTCGCTCATCTTCCCGGCGCAGACACACCCGACGTCGAAGTGCTCGTCCAGATCCGGATGCTCCATGATGTGGACGTAGCGGATCTTCTCGTTGCCGCACATCTGGCAGGTGGCGTAATCGGTTTCGTCTGCCGGACCGCCATCGGCTCGCAAGTCGACGACGTCAACGCACGTCCACCCCTTGTGAGGCACGCCAGCCGTGTCCCATCGGTTCCCGCTCATGCCTGATCTCCTATTCCGGAGGCGGTGGTGCACCCCATCGCCAAATTCTGCTTGACAAGTAAGCAGAATATAACAAACATAGCAGACATGACAAAACAAAACGATTTTCCAGCGATACTCCGCGCCACCCGTGCGGCCCTCAACCTGACTCAGGAGCAGCTCGCCGAGCGCCTGGGTGTCTCCTTTGCCACGGTCAACCGATGGGAAGGCGGCGGTAATAAGCCCCAGCGTGCCGCGCAGGAGACCATCCTCGCGCTGGCGCGAGAGGCCGGGGTCGAGGGTGCTGAAAGCCCCCGGCCTGCTGAAGCAGCTGCTCAGGTGACCCGGCGTCGCACTGGGCGGGTGGCGGTTGCGCCCACCACCAAGCCGATGGAGCAGATGCTCTGGGACGCCGCCTGCTCGATCCGGGGCGAAAAGGATGCGGCCAAGTTCAAGGATTACCTGCTGCCGCTGCTCTTCCTTAAGCGGTTGTCCGACGTTTTTGACGACGAGATCGAGCGGCTGGCCGAGGAGTATGGCGACCGAGCCACCGCCCTGGAGATTGCCGAGTCGGACCACTCGCTGCTGCGTTTCTACCTTCCACCGGAGGCCCGTTGGGCGGTGATCAGCGGGCGTGAATCGTTCGACTGGCCGCTCGATGACCGTGGTCGTCCGACCGCGCCCCGGGACATCGGCGAGCACCTGACCAAAGCAGTGCGCGCCGTGGTCAAGCAGAACCCGACGCTCTCCGGCGTGATCGACGTGGTGGATTTCGCCGCCGAGCGCAACGGCGAGCGGGACATCAACCCGGCCAAGCTGCGCGGCGTGGTCGAAACCTTCTCTGACCCGCGCTATCGCCTCGGCCTCGCCGACGTGCAGCCCGACTTCCTTGGCCGCGCCTACGAATACCTGCTGCGCAAGTTCGCCGAAGGCTCCGGCCAGAGTGCGGGCGAGTTCTTCACGCCGACTGAGGTCGGCTTCTTGATGGCGCACATCCTGCGGCCCAAGCCCGGTGAGACCTGCCACGACTACGCCTGCGGCTCGGCGGGGCTGCTGATCAAGCTCCAGCTCGTCGCCCGCGAACTCGACCCCACCAGCCGCGTGCCGCTCAAGCTTTCGGGCCAGGAGCTACAGGCCGAGAGTTACGCCGTGGCGCAGATGAACGCCATCATCCACGACATGGAGGTGGAGCTGGCGCGCGGCGACACCATGATCAACCCCAAGTTTCGCGAGGCCAGCGGCAAGATTCGCGGGCACGACATCGTGGTGGCCAACCCCATGTGGAATCAGCCGTTCGCGGCGGACCTGTTCGCCAACGATCCGTTCGACCGCTTCCGCACAGCGGGTGGCATCACCAGCGGCAAGGGAGACTGGGCCTGGCTGCAGCATACGCTGGCCTGCATGAACGACCACGGGCGCGCCGCGGTGGTGCTGGACACCGGTGCCGTCACGCGCGGTTCCGGCTCCAAGAACGAGGACAAGGAACGCACCATCCGCAAATGGTTCGTCGAGCAGGATTTGATCGACGGCGTGATCCTGCTGCCGGAGAACCTCTTCTACAACACCACCGCCGCCGGCGTCATCGTCGTGCTCTCCAGGCGCAAGCCCGCCGCGCGCAAGGGCAAGATCGTCCTGCTCAACGCCAGTCGCCGCTTCAAGAAGGGCCGGCCCAAGAACTACCTGCCCGAGGAAGACCTGCGGCCACTCGCCGCAATTTACGTCAAGGGGGAGCCGGTCGAGGGCGAGCTCGCTGTTATCACACGGCAACAGGCAGAGGAAGCCGATTACAACCTGAGTCCGAGCCGTTGGGTTGGGCAGAACGACGGCGCGGAAGTAGGATCGGTGCCGCAACTGATTCAAGCCCTTGAAGGACTCAACGCGCAGGAAACGGCCCTTACTGCCGATCTCCTGAGACTGCTTCGCCCGCTGGCGAAAACGGAGAACATGTGATGAGCCAGCTGTGGGATACCGCTTCCGTAGCGGATTGCCTGGTTCCGGTGTCGACTGCGGGTAGAACAAAGATCCAGACGCGCGACTACAAGCCGGCCGGTCGCTTTCCGGTAATCGATCAAGGGCAGGAGCAGATTGCCGGCTGGACGGATGACGAAAGTGCCGTGATCGATTCACCGCTCCCGTTGATCGTTTTTGGCGATCACACGCGCGCTTTTAAGTTCGTGGACCGCCCCTTCGCTCGTGGCGCAGACGGCACGCAACTGCTGCGGCCCAAGGCGAGCATCGATCCGTTGTTCTTCTTCTATGCCTGCCGTGCCATTGACCTGCCCGCACGTGGCTATAACCGGCACTTCACTGTCCTCAAGGAAAAGGAATTGTCCTATCCAGTGAACGCGAACGAACAGCAGTCTGTGGCTGGCGTTCTTCACAAGGCGGAATTGGCGCTGCAGCAGCAGACGACGCTGCTCGGTAATCTGCAGGAACTCAAACGTGCCGCCATGCGTGAACTGTTCACGCGTGGCCTGCGCGGCGAGGCGCAGAAGGAAACCGAGATCGGGCTGGTGCCGGAGAGTTGGGAGCTTGCCCCGATTGGCGCGCATCACGCAGTCGTTTCCGGCGGCACGCCGTCGCGTGGCAATCCTGCGTTCTGGTCGGGCGGCACGATTCCCTGGGCCAAGACCACGGAAGTGGACTACTGCGTCATCACCGAAACCGAAGAACACATCACACCACTTGGCCTTGAAAGCTCGGCCGCCAAGATGCTACCCGCTGGCACGTTGCTGATGGCGATGTACGGACAAGGCATCACTCGAGGTAAGGTCGCGATCCTGGGTATTGAGGCGACCTGCAATCAAGCCTGCGCAGCCATCACGCCGAAAGACGATGCCGTGTTGCCGCGCTATCTGTACCACTTCCTCACTTGGCGCTATGAGGCCATTCGCTCTCTCGCCCACGGTGGACAGCAGCAGAACCTCAATCTCGAAATCGTCCGTGACTTGCCTGTGGTGTATCCACAGTCGAAGGACGAGCAAGACGAAATCGTCACCATCCTCGACGCTATCGACCGCAAGATTGACCTGCACCGGGCGAAGCGTGAAGTCTTGGAGGAACTCTTCGAATCTCTGCTGCGCAAACTGATGACTGGCGAGATAGCCGTATCGGATCTGGATCTGTCGGCGCTGTCCCCGGCCTCGACGCAACACGAGGAGGCCACGGCATGAGTACGCTCAAGATCAGCGAAGCGGGCACAGTGCAGTTCCCGATGGTCAAGCACGCGGTGGAGATCGGCTGGACGTCGATTACGCCGGAGGACGCACGCACTAAGCGCGGCGGCGAGGCGGGCACCTTCTTCCGCGACGTGCTGGAAGCCAAGCTTGCCGCGTTCAACCCCTGGATGTCCGCTGACGCAGTGCGCTCGGTGGTGGAAACCCTGGACGCGCTGCCGGCCACCATCGAGGGTAACCGCGAGCTGCTGGCCTGGCTGCGCGGCGAACGCCAGTGGTACGACGAGACCGAGAAGCGCCATCGACCAGTGACGGTGATCGACTTCGAGCACGTGGTGGATAACGTCTTCCATGTGACCTGGGAGTGGAAGATCAAGCCGCCCGCGCGCAAGGGCAACCGGGCCGACGTGATGTTCGTCGTCAACGGCGTGCCGGTGGTCATCGTCGAGCACAAGAACCCGAAGGACGGCGACGCCATCGAACGCGCGATCAAGCAATTGCGCCGCTACGAGCTGGAAACGCCGGAGCTGCTGGCGACGACCCAGCTGTTCAACGTGACGCACCTGCTCGATTACTGGTACGGCGTGACCTGGAACGCCAACCGGCGCGACATGGCGCGCTGGAAACAGGCGCCGGAGGAAACCTACCGCTTTGCGGTGCAAGCCTTCTTCGAGCCGACCGACTTCCTGCGCACGCTGCAGCACTGGATCTTGTTCTACGTGCAGGATGGCGAGACACGCAAGTCTGTGCTGCGCCAGCACCAGCGGCGCGCCATCGACGCCATCCTGGACCGCTGCGCCGACCCGGCCAAGACACGCGGCTTGGTGTGGCACACCCAGGGATCGGGCAAGACCTTCACGCTGCTGACGGCGGCGCGTCAGATCCTTGAGGACAAGGCGCGTTACGCCAATGCGACCGTGATCCTGGTGGTGGACCGCACCGAACTGGAAGGCCAGTTGAAAGGCTGGGTGGAGCGCCTGCTGGGCGAGATGCAGCAGCAGGACATCGCGGTCGAGAGGGCCAACAACAAGGCCAAACTGCAGTCCCTGCTGGATGCCGACTTCCGTGGCCTGATCATCTCGATGATCCACAAGTTCGAGGCTATCCGCAAAGACAGCTGCCTGCGCGACAACGTTTACGTGTTCATCGACGAGGCGCACCGGTCGGTGGCCAAGGATCTCGGCACCTACCTGATGGCCGCCGTGCCAAAGGCCACGATCATCGGTTTCACCGGTACGCCCATCGCGCGCACTTCGCAGGGCGAAGGCACCTTCAAGATCTTCGGCACGCAGGATGAGCTGGGCTACCTGGACAAGTACTCCATCGCCGAGAGCATCGCCGACGAGACCACGCTGCCCATCAAGCACGTGATGGCGCCGAGCGAGATGACGGTGCCGGCCGAACGGCTGGACAAGGAGTTCTTCGCGCTGGCCGAGAGCGAGGGCGTGACCGATGTCGAGGAACTGAACAAGGTGCTCGACCGCGCGGTCGGCCTGCGCACCTTCCTCACGGCCGACGACCGGATCGAGAAGGTTTCGGCCTTCATCGCCGAGCACTTCAAGGAGAACGTGCTGCCCTTGGGCTACAAGGCCTTCGTGGTGGCGGTGAACCGCGAGGCCTGTGCCAAGTACAAGAAGGCGCTGGACAAGCATCTGCCACCCGAGTGGAGCGCGCCGGTCTACACCGAGAACTCCGCCGATGTGGTGGATCGGCCGCTGGTGGCCGAGTTGCAGCTCTCAGACGACGCCGAAGAGCAGGTGCGCTTGCTGTTCAAGAAGCCCACCGAGAACCCGAAGATCCTGATCGTCACTGACAAGCTACTCACGGGCTACGACGCGCCGCCGCTTTACTGCTTGTACCTCGACAAGCCGATGCGCGACCATGTCCTGCTGCAGTCGATTGCACGGGTGAACCGGCCTTATGTAGACGCGAACGGTGTGCAGAAGCGCGTCGGCTTGGTGGTCGACTTTGTCGGTGTGCTGCGCGAGCTAAAAAAGGCGCTGCAGTTCGATTCCAGCGACGTCAGCGGCGTGATTGAGGACCTCGACGTGCTGCTGCAGGACTTCCTGCAACGCATCGAGCAGGCCAAGAAGGACTACCTGGAGTCAGACGCCGGCGGCACCCCCGACGAGCGGCTGGAGCGCCTGGTGTTCGGACGCTTCCTGACGCCCGAGGCGCGTAAGACCTTCTTCGAGAGCTACAAGGAGGTCGAGGCGCTGTGGGAGATCCTCTCGCCCGACCCGGCGCTGCGTGACCACATCGCGACCTACAAGCAGCTCAGTCAGCTATATGCGGCCGTGCGCAATGCTTACGCCGAAAAAGTCGGGTTCGTGGCTGACCTGGCCTACAAGACGCGGCGTCTGATCGAGGAAAGCGCCGAGCAACATGGTCTTGGACGATTGACCAAGACCGTGACCTTTGATGTGGCGACCCTGAAGTCATTGCGCAGTGAGGATGGGACCGATGAGGGCAAAGTGTTCAACCTTGTGCGCGGTCTGCAGCACGAGATTGACGAGGACCCTGCCGCAGCACCGGTGCTGCAACCGCTGAAAGATCGTGCCGAGCGCATCCTGAAGGATCTGGAAGAGCGCAAGACGACCGGTCTGGCGGCGATGGACCAACTGGCGGCGTTGGCTGCCGAGAAGGAAGCGGCCATGAAGGCGGCGCGCGACAGCGGCCTGTCTGCTCGTGCCTTTGCAGTCGCCTGGGTACTGCGTGAGGATGCGGCCGTCAAGGCAGCGGGCATCGACCCCATGACACTGGCCAAGGATGCCGAAGAGTTGCTCGGGCGTTTCCCGAATGCCTCGGTCAACGCCGACGAGCAGCGACGGCTCCGTGCGTCGCTCTACAAGCCCCTCCTCGCGCTGGCGCAGGACGAGCGGGCACGGGTCGTCGATCTCGTTGTGCGTTTGCTGCTCACGGAGGGTGGCGAATGAAATCGTCCCTGTACCCGGCGCAGGACTTGCGACGCCGCGCACTGGCCTGGGCGGTCAAGTTGAAGGTGAATCCCCGCGTGGTTCGGGTGCAGGAGATGCGCAGGAAGTGGGGTTCCTGTTCATCGGCGGGAACCGTCACCTTGGCCACTGACTTGCTCGACCAGGATGAGCCTTTCCAGGATTACGTCATCGTTCATGAACTGCTTCATCTGCGTTACGCGAACCACGGGAGGATGTTCAAGGCGCTGATGAGTGCACATGTCCCGGGTTGGCGCACGATCGAGCAACGCCAGATAGGCGATGCAGATGGCGCATCCGTTGAGCGGCTCTCCCGCAAACCGAGCGGTCATGCCCGATGACGATGCAATAACAAAAGGATCTGCTGCAATGCGCTTCATCGCCGGCCCGCTCAACAAACAACTGCTACAAAACCTGCTGGGCGAGGTGATTGAATCCTGCACGCGCGTTCGCGCGGCCGTCGCTTACGCCAGCCGCGACAACATGAAGTTGTTCGAGGCCTGCGCGCAGCACCTGAAGCCCCTGGAGTTCTTTGGCCGCTACGACCACACGGTGGCTGTCGATCCCGCCGTGTTGAAGTGGTTTCTCGACAAGGCCAGCCCGAACTACGACTGCAAGCTCGTGCCCGACATCCTGCACGCCAAGATCATCTGGTGGGTGGATGCCGGTGCCTACATCGGGTCTGCCAACCTGTCTGACCGGGCCTGGATATCGAACATCGAAGCGGGCACCTTTCTGCCCCACGACGAACTCGTCGAAACGGGTATGGAGCGTGAGCTGCAGCGCTTCTTTGAGGAAGTGGATGACCGTGCCCGGCCTCTGACCAAGGAGATCTACCAGGAGCAGCTGCGCTTGGCGGACCGGCGGTCTGAGTTGTCGAAGCGCGAATACGGACTTGAGCAGCAGTTCGACAAGGACCGCTTGCTGCCGAAGAACCACGGTCTGGTGTTTGTCGACACGAAGCGATCGTCTGAGAAGCGCTTCCAGAAGTTCGAGCAGGATTGGAACGACACGCTGCAGGTGATGCGATCGATCGCATCCAGGGTTTCGGCGCCCGGCGCCAAACCGGGCTGGATTGATGCGTCGGTGGCCCCCGGCGTTCAAGCGGATCAGTTCCTGCACGCCTATTACTACAAGCAGGTCAAGGATGGAAACCGTCATCCTTACGAGGAGTTCTTCGACAGGAACTCGAAGAACCCTGAGCTGGCGCTGCGCGACGCGCTGGAGTGGTGGCATGACGCCGACTTCGACCACTCGTTTGAAGAACGCACCATTTACGAGTGGTCGCCCCGGCTGCGTGAGCTGCTGGCACGCGATCGCATTCTCAAATTGACCGAGCAGGAGTTCGTGGATGCCGTTTCCCGGGTGCACGCGATCCGAGACCACGCCATCAAGCAGGAAAACGAGCACTTAGGCTTGCCCGACCGACCGCAGGCCGGCGACGACAAGGTGGAAAAGTTCGGCGAGTGGCTCTGGCGGCAGCGATCTCGCGAAGGGCGGACGGTGCTTGAGCTGTTGAACTACGTCGTCTGGGGCAACGGAAGTGTTTCAGCCCGGCTCTGGAACGCGATCCGCAGCGACGACTGGGCAATTCCACACATTGGTCTGAGCAGCCTCGGGGAAATTGTCGGCTGGGCGCGCCCAGACGAGTATCCACCAAGGAACATGCGGACGAGCAAGGGGCTGCGGGCGCTCGGTTACAACGTGAGGATCGGTGTTTGATCTGCGGCCGTGGGCGGCGCCCGCAAGGTCCCGATCAACCCACCGTCCCCTGCGCCGGACCGGCCCGCCCTGGCATACCGTCCTTGAAGATTTGAGTCACATCAATCGGCCAGCAGGTCGCTGGATGTAGACTCTTGACTTTCGGCATGTTAGGCGCAATATCTTGCAAAGTCTTGCAAGAATTTCCTCGAGCGAGGCCGCGTGACGACGGAACTTGTGGGGGTGGTATGACAGCGCGCCAGCAGGCGATCTTCACACTCGACGAGTTGGCTACCTACTTAAAGGTCGGCAAGCGGACGCTTTACCGGCTCGCCGCGCACGGGGAAATTCCGGCCTTCAAGCTCGGCGGGACGTGGCGGTTTCGTCAAAGTGAAATCGATCAATGGATCAATGATCAGATCCAAGCAGGCAGAAAGAAGGAGGTGATACGCACAGATGAGCAGCCGAAGTCAGCGAAACATCCCGTGTTGCCTGGGCGCGCTATCCATAGCCGCAGGCAAACGGATTGAGTGAGTCTTCAATTGATTTCTGGAGGTATGACATGGACATTGATTTCAAGAAATTGGCTCCCTGGAACTGGTTCAAAAAGGAGCAGGAAGAACAACAGAGCACTGTCTCGCTGCCGGTGCAGCGCAATGACCTGCCGGTGGCGGGTGGGCCCGTCAGTCCCATCCTGCAATTGCATCGCGAGATCGATCGCCTGTTCGACGACGCGTTTCGAGGCTTCGGTTTCCCGACGCTGGCCATGCCACGCTGGCCGTCGGAGTGGCCGGGCCTGCTGAAACCGGCGCTGGACATCCAGGAGACCGACAAGCAGTACAAGATTTCTTTGGAGGTTCCCGGCGTCGAGGAAAAGGACATTCAGATCACGCTCGATAACGACGTGCTGCTGGTGCGCGGTGAAAAGCGTCAGGAGCAGGAAACGAAAGACGGCGGTTTCCATCGGGTGGAGCGCTCCTACGGCAGCTTTCAGCGCGCTCTGAACCTGCCGGCCGATGCCAACCAGGACACGATCAAGGCCGCTTTCAAGAACGGCGTGCTCACGATCACGATGGAAAAGCGCGAGGCCAGTACGCCCCAGCAGGGGCGCTCGATCCCGATCAACGGCTGACGCGGGGCAGCGCGTTTTTCTCAAAAACCACAAAGAGATGAGGCACCGTGATCGGCGGTGCCTCGTCAGATCAATCTTTACAGGAGCATCAGCATGGCCAGAAAACAATGCCAAGTCTGCGGCCAGCCCGCCACGGTGCGGGTGGAAGCCAATCTCAATGGTCGCCACAGCACCATGCTGTTGTGTGACGATCACTATCGCCAACTGGTGCGCCAGCAAAAGCGCACCGTCTCACCGCTGGAAGCCTTGTTCGGCTCGCGCAGCGGGCTGTTCGAAGACTTCCTTGGCAGCGACTTCTTCCGCATCGGTGACGACGCACCGTCCATGGCGGCCGATACCGACGAGGTCGTCGATGCCTCGTTCGGCGAACCCGCCCCGGCCGGTACGGGCACCGCGCGCCGTCGCGGCAGTGGGCTCGCCAGCCGTATCAGCGAACAGTCCGAGGCCCTATTGCAGGAGGCCGCCCGACACGCTGCAGAGTTCGGGCGCGCCGAAGTCGATACCGAACACCTGCTGCTGGCGCTATCCGACAGCGACGTGGTCAAGACCATCCTGGGGCAGTTCAAGATCAAGGTCGATGACCTTAAGCGCCAGATCGAATCCGAAGCCAAGCGCGGCGATAAGCCGTTCGAGGGCGAGATCGGCGTGTCGCCCCGGGTCAAGGACGCGCTCAGCCGTGCTTTCGTGGCCTCCAACGAACTCGGCCACTCTTATGTCGGGCCGGAGCATTTCCTGATCGGGCTCGCCGAGGAAGGCGAAGGTTTGGCGGCCAACCTGCTGCGCCGTTACGGCCTCACGCCGCAAGCGCTGCGCCAGCAGGTAAGCAAGGTGGTCGGCAAAGGGGCCGAGGATGGCCGCGCCGAGACGCCGACCAACACACCCGAGCTCGACAAGTATTCGCGCGACCTCACCAAGATGGCGCGCGAGGGCAAGCTCGATCCGGTCATCGGCCGCGCGCAGGAGATCGAGACGACCATCGAAGTGCTGGCCCGGCGCAAGAAGAACAACCCGGTGCTGATCGGCGAGCCCGGCGTCGGCAAGACCGCCATCGTCGAAGGGCTGGCGCAGCGCATGGTCGCCGGCGAAGTGTCCGAGACGCTGCGCGACAAGCGTCTGGTCGAACTCAACATCAACGCCATGGTGGCAGGCGCCAAGTACCGCGGCGAGTTCGAGGAGCGCGTGCAGAAGGTGCTCAAGGAAGTGTCCGAGCACCAGGGCGAGCTGATTCTCTTCATCGACGAGGTGCACACCATCGTCGGTGCAGGCCAGGGTGGCGGCGAAGGCGGGCTGGACGTGGCCAACGTGTTCAAGCCGATGATGGCGCGCGGCGAACTGAACCTGATCGGCGCTACCACGCTCAACGAGTATCAGAAGTACATCGAGAAGGACGCCGCGCTGGAGCGTCGCTTCCAGCCGGTGATGGTGCCCGAGCCGACGATAGCGCAGACCATGATGATCCTGCGCGGCCTGCGCGACACCTTCGAGGCGCACCACAAGGTCAGCATCACCGAGGATGCGATCATCGCCGCCGCCGAGTTGTCGGACCGCTACATCACCGCGCGCTTTTTGCCTGACAAGGCCATCGACCTGCTCGACCAGGCGGCCGCACGCGTGAAGCTGTCGGCCACGGCCCGCCCGGTGGCGGTGCAAGAGCTGGAGTCCGAACTGCACCAGCTGCGGCGTGAGCAGGACTATGTGGCCTCGCGCAAGCAGTACGACAAGGCCGCCGAGCTGGGCAAGCGCATCGAGGCCAAGGAGACTGAACTCAAGAAGCTCGTCGAGGAATGGGAACGCGAGCGCGCCTCGGGCAGCGCCGAAGTCAAGGCCGAGCATGTCGCGCAGATCGTCTCGCGCCTGACCGGCATTCCGGTCAACGAGCTGACGGTGGAAGAACGCGAGAAGCTGCTGCATCTGGAGCAGCGGCTGCACGAGCGCCTGGTGGGCCAGGACGAAGCAGTGCGCGCGGTGGCCGATGCCGTGCGGTTGTCGCGCGCGGGCCTGCGCGAAGGCAGCAAGCCGGTGGCGACTTTTCTGTTCCTCGGGCCGACCGGCGTGGGCAAGACCGAGCTCGCCAAGGCGCTGGCCGAGTCCATCTATGGCGATGAAGGTGCGCTGCTGCGCATCGACATGTCCGAGTACGGGGAACGCCATACCGTGGCACGCCTGGTGGGGGCGCCTCCGGGTTACGTCGGCTACGACGAGGGTGGCCAGCTCACCGAGAAGGTGCGGCGCAAACCCTACAGCGTGTTGCTGCTGGACGAGATCGAGAAGGCTCACCCCGACGTCTACAACATCCTGCTGCAGGTGTTCGACGACGGGCGGCTCACCGACGGCAAGGGCCGGGTGGTGGATTTCACCAATACCATCATCATCGCCACCTCGAACTTGGGCTCGGACATCATCCAGCGTCGGCTGAAGGCCCGTGGCGCCGCCGGCGAGGAATACGAGAAGACCAAGTCCGAGGTGATGGACGTGCTGCGCGGACACTTCCGCCCCGAGTTCCTCAACCGCATCGACGAGATCATCGTCTTCCATGCGCTGGGCAAGGAGGAGATCCGCCATATCGTCGGCCTGCAGCTCGATCGTGTGGCCCGCAACGCCGCCAGCCAGGGCGTGACGCTGACCTTCGATCAGACCTTGATCGATCACTTCGCGGAGGAAGGCTACAAGCCCGAGTTCGGCGCGCGTGAGCTCAAGCGGCTGATCCGCAGCGAGCTGGAAACTGCTCTGGCGCGCGAGATGCTGGGTGGCGGTATCGGCAAGGCCGATCACGCCAGCGCCCGCTGGGACGACAAGGCCGAACGGGTGGTCTTCGAGCGCCAGGAGCCACCCGCGAAGCCGGCCGAGCCTGAGAAGCCCGATGCCGCGAACGTGGCCGAGACGCCGCCGAGCGACGCGAGCAAGCCTGCGCGCAAGAAGAAGTCAGCGGGCGGCGAATCTTGAGTCATGGGGAGGCTGTCGTGTCCGACCCCAACGGGCTGACATGGGCAGCCACCCTCGTGTCGCTGGCGGTCGCTATCCCCACAGCGGGGCACGCGGTCATCTACAAGCGTGACCCTCGATCGGCCACGCTGTGGGTGCTGCTGATCGCGCTGTTGCCGCTGGGCGGTTCGCTGCTGTATGGGCTGTTCGGCATCAACCGTTACCAGCGGCGGGCGCGGCGGCTGTTTCCGGGGGCAGATCCTGCTGTTCGGCAGGACCTCGCGCCTACGATGCCCCAGGCCGTATCGGCGCCGTTTGCCGGCCTGGCGCACCTGGTGGGACGTGCCACCGGCCAGTCGCTGACCAGCGGCAACCGCATCGAGCCGCTCGTCGATGGCGAGCAGGCCTACCCGGCCATGCTCGCTGCCATCGAGTCGGCGCGGCACAGCGTCGCGCTGGCTTCGTACATCTTCGACAGCCAAGGCATCGGGGCGCAGTTCGTCGATGCGCTGCGCCGGGCTCATGAGCGCGGCGTGCAAGTGCGGGTGCTGATCGACGACGTCTATGCCCGCTGGAGGCCCCGCAGCGCCTACCGCGCCTTGCAACGCGCCGGCGTTCCGGCGGCGACGTTCAACCCGACGTTGATTCCCGCGCGCCTGCATGCCGCGCATCTGCGCAATCACCGCAAGCTGCTGGTGATCGATGGCGAGACGGGTTTCACCGGCGGCATGAACATCTTCAGCCCGTATTGGCGGCCCGATGCGCCGGAGCAGGCCTGTCACGATTTGCACTTTCGTCTGCGCGGGCCGGTGGTTGCGCATCTGATGCGGTGCTTCACCGATGATTGGTGCGATACCACGGGCGAGCGGCTCAGCAAGGGTTTCTGGGGCGAACCGCCCGCAACGGCTGATGAGCAAGGAACCTCTTGGGCGCGCGGCATCGAGGCCGGTCCCGATGAGGCCCTGGACAGGATGCGCTGGACCTTCATGGGCGCTTTGAGCGCGGCGAAGCATTCGGTGCGCATCTGGACACCTTACTTCGTGCCCGATCAGCCGATGATCGCGGCGCTGAGCACGGCCGCGTTGCGCGGCGTGCGCGTCGAGGTGCTGACGCCCGCAAACGGCGACCATCTCACGGTGCAATGGGCCGCGCGCGCCCACTACTGGCAGGTGCTGGAGCACGGTGTACGCATCTTCGAACGGCCTGGCCCGTTCGACCACAGCAAGCTGATGCTGATAGACGGCCAGTGGTGCTGCCTGGGTTCGGCCAATTGGGATGCGCGCAGCCTGCGCCTCAACTTCGAGTTCAATGTGGAGGTGTACGACACCGCGCTGTCTACGCGGCTGGAATCCCTTTTTGATGCCGCTCGTGATGCGTCGGGCGAGATATCGGCGAAGGCGTTGCGCGCCCGCCCGCTGGCCATCCGCTTGCGCGACGGGGTGGCCCGTCTGTTCACCCCCATTCTCTAGCGACACGACTTGCGAGGAACATTGCCCATGGAAAAGAAAGATCAATGGAACATTGGCTACTGGATCGTCGCCGGCCTGTTGCTGCTGACGCTGCAGAACTACTGGCAGGCGGCCAAGACCGTCGAGCCCGTGCCCTACAGCGAATTCGAGAAGGCGCTGGCCGAGGGGCGCGTCGCCGAAGTGCTGGTGTCGGACCGCACGGTCACCGGGCGCCTGAAATCGCCGGACAGCCGGGGCAAGACCACCATCGTGGCCACCCGTGTCGAACCCGACCTGGCCGAGCGGCTGTCCAAGTACGACGTGCCCTATGCGCGGGTGGTGGAAAGCACCTGGCTACGTGATGTGCTCTCCTGGATTCTGCCGGCGGTGGCCTTCTTCGGCGTCTGGTTCTTCCTGTTCCGCCGCTTCGCCGAGAAGCAGGGCATGGGCGGCTTCCTGAGCATCGGCAAGAGCCGTGCCAAGGTATTCATGGAGAAGAACACTGGCGTGACCTTTGCCGATGTCGCTGGCGTCGATGAAGCCAAGGCGGAGTTGGTTGAGATCGTCGATTTCCTCAAGAATCCGCAGGAGTATGGACGGCTCGGGGCGCGCATCCCGAAAGGTGTGTTGCTGGTTGGCCCGCCCGGCACGGGCAAGACCCTGCTGGCCAAGGCCGTGGCGGGCGAGGCCGGGGTACCGTTCTTTTCCATCTCAGGCTCGGAGTTCGTCGAGATGTTCGTCGGCGTGGGTGCAGCGCGCGTGCGCGACCTGTTCGAGCAGGCCCGCGGGCAGGCGCCGGCCATCATCTTCATCGACGAGCTCGATGCGCTGGGCCGCGCGCGCGGTGTCGGCGGCCCCATCGGCGGCCACGACGAGCGCGAGCAGACCCTCAACCAGCTGCTCACGGAGATGGACGGCTTCGACAGCTCGGTCGGGCTGATCATCCTCGCCGCCACCAACCGCCCCGAAATCCTCGACCAGGCGCTGCTGCGCGCCGGTCGCTTCGACCGTCAGGTGCTGGTGGACCGGCCCGACAAGAAGGGACGGCTGGACATCCTGAAAGTCCACGTCAAGAAGGTGACGCTGGCTCAGGATATCGATCTCGAACAGGTGGCTGCGCTGACCACGGGCTTTTCGGGTGCAGACCTCGCGAACCTGGTCAACGAGGCCGCGCTGGCCGCGACCCGGCGCAAAGCGTCCGCCGTGGAGTTGCAGGATTTCACCGCCGCCATCGAGCGCATCGTGGCGGGCCTGGAGAAGAAAAACCGAGTGCTCAATCCCAAGGAGCGGGAAACCGTGGCCTATCACGAGATGGGGCATGCGCTGGTGGCGCTGGCGCTGCCCGGCACCGATCCGGTACACAAGATTTCAATCGTTCCGCGTGGCATCGGTGCACTCGGCTACACCCTGCAGCGGCCCACCGAAGACCGATTTCTGATGACACGTGCCGACCTGGAGCACAAGATCGCCGTGCTCCTGGGAGGGCGCGCGGCTGAGAAGCTCGTGTTTGGCGAGCTGTCCACAGGGGCTTCAGACGATCTCGCGCGGGCCACCGACATCGCCCGCGACATGATTACGCGCTTCGGCATGGATGAGGGCTTGGGGTACGTTGCTTTTGAGGCACAGAGGCCGCGTTTTCTTGATGCGCCTGAACTGGTACAGGGTGGCTGCCGGGTAGCCGAATCGACTCAGACACGCATCGACCAAGCCATCCGTGACATCGTGATGGGTGTGTTTGATCGTGCATACCGAATTCTCGAAATTAACCGAGAAGTGCTGGAGCGGTGCGCGCGCGAACTGCTCGCACGGGAAACGCTGGATGAATACAGCATCCGGCAACTGACGCAAGGGCTACAGCTCGAATCCCCATGTCACAGCGGCCCAACTGCCGGAGCCATTACTTCCTCTGTGTCCCAAGGAGCCACCTCATGAGTGACAGCATTCATATCGTCTGCCCACACTGCCAATCCATCAATCGCGTGCCAGCCAACAAGTTGGCAGAGAAGCCCAATTGCGGGCGGTGCCAGCACCCGCTGTTCACCGGAGAACCCATTGATCTGACCACAGCGACCTTCGCCCGTCATCTGGAGCGCAGTGACCTGCCGCTGCTGGTTGACTTTTGGGCGCCGTGGTGCGGACCGTGCAAGATGATGGCGCCGCAGTTCGAGCAGGCAGCCTCCCTGCTTGAACCCAAGGTGAGGTTGGCCAAGGTAAATACCGAGGCCGAGCCTCACCTGGCCGCCCAGTTCGGTATTCGCAGCATTCCAACCCTGATTTTGTTCCGAGGGGGACATGAGGTTGCACGTCAGGCGGGCGCCACGGGCGCGCAGGACATTATGCGCTGGGTGGCTTCGCAATTGCCCCGATGATTCAGGTGCAATCGAGTCGTCTTCTCGGACTCCCCGTTCCATTAACGTTTCATTGAAAGAGAGAGCGCAACGCTTATGCATAAAGAATCTGGCCACACGGCCCTTGACAAGATGCGCTCCCAGTGGCGGTTGATGACGGCTTACGAGCGCTTCGAGCAGGTCGTTGCCATCACGCTTTCGGGCGTCATCGCGATTGTGATTGTGATTTCGCTGATTCAGTTGATTCGGCTGGTGTTCACACTGCTCGTCATGGATGCGCTGAATCCACTGGATCATAAGGTTTTCCAGCTGGTGTTCGGTGCCACCATGACGCTGCTGATCGCCATGGAATTCAAGCATTCGATCGTCAAAGTGGCTCTGCGCAAGGAAAGCATCATCCAGGTCAAGACCGTCATTCTGATCGCGATCCTGGCACTGGCCCGCAAGTTCATCATCCTAGAACCCGACGTTGATCCTGCCAAAGTGGCCGCGCTGGCGGGGACGGTACTGGCCTTGGGTCTGACCTATTGGCTCATGCGTGAACGCGATGACCGCAAGAGCGAGTAATGGAGGCATGACCCCCTATGGTCTAGTCGGCCGACACGATGCCAGGTCGAGGCACCGCTGGCTCAATCGCTTTCAAACCGCGCTGCTGGTTTTGACCCTGGTGGGGATCGCAGCTGCCGCTGGCAGTCTGCTGTTCGGCGAGATTGGCCTTTGGCTGGCACTGGCAACATGCGCATTGACCCTGCTGATCGAACCTGTCGCCGCCTCCGCGATGACCTTGCGTCTGTATGGCGCCCGTCCCTTGCGCCCTGATGAAGCCCCCGCAATCTGGTCGTTGCTGCGAGCGCTCGCAGCTCGCGCAGGATTGCCGAACACGCCGGTTCCGTACTATGTGCCCAGCGACATCGTCAATGCCTTTGCCACCGGCTCCAGGCGCCTTGCCTCCATTGCCCTCACCGATGGCCTGCTCCGCAGCCTGAGTATGCGCGAACTGCAAGCCGTGCTGGCGCATGAAGTCGCGCACATCGCTCAAGAAGATCTTCGTGTCATGGGCTTGGCCGATTCGATCAGCCGGCTCACGAACCTGCTGGCGTTGTTGGGTCAGGTCGCGCTCCTGATCAGCATGCCAGCCTTGCTGGTCGGTGCAGCAGAAATTAACTGGATTGGCTTACTGTTGTTGGCCGCTTCGCCGCAACTGGCACTGCTCGCACAGTTGGGTCTGTCACGTGTGCGAGAGTTCGATGCCGACCGGATGGCAGTAGAGCTGACGGGAGATCCGCACGGGCTCGCCTCGGCGCTGGCGAAGATCGAGCGGGTGAGCCGCTCGTGGCGCGCCTGGTTGTTGCCCGGCTGGGGGAATCCCGAACCGTCCTGGTTGCGCACGCCTCCGGCGACAGCGGATCGTATCGCGCGCCTGCTGGTGTTGGCGCCTCAGCCATCGCAGACCCTGCCGTTCCAAACGGAATATCTCGCGCCAAGGTCGTTCGCCCCGATGCGCCCGCCACGCCGGGGCCTGAGCGGCCTTTGGCGCTAAATCACTCGAAAGGAACCCCCGCCATGGCTTACCACGATCCTTACCCACAACGCCCAGCTCCGGATCATTTCGTCCGGCGGTGGCTCTTCATCACCGCGTGTGTTGCCGCACTCATGCTCTTGTGGCAGTTTCTGCCCGCCATCGAAGCCTGGTTCAGCCCGCGCGAAGCTGCCGAGCGCACCGTAACGCCGCGTGGCGACCTGGCCGCTGATGAACAGGCCACCATCGAACTGTTCGAGAAATCCCGGGCATCGGTGGTCTACATCACGACGTCCCAACTGGTACGAGATGTCTGGACGCGCAACGTCTTTTCCGTGCCGCGCGGGACGGGTTCGGGTTTCATCTGGGATGACGCCGGTCATGTCGTTACCAACTTTCATGTGATTCAGGGGGCGTCGGAGGCCACTGTCAAACTGGCCGACGGCCGCGATTACCAAGCCGCGCTGGTCGGCGTGAGTCCGGCCCACGATATCGCGGTGCTCAAAATCGGCGTCGGTTTCCAGCGCCCGCCCGCCGTTCCGGTCGGCACCAGCGCAGACCTCAAGGTGGGACAAAAGGTGTTCGCCATCGGCAACCCCTTCGGCCTGGATTGGACACTCACCAACGGCATCGTGTCCGCGCTCGATCGATCGCTGCCCGGGGAATCTGGCGGAGTGACCATCGAACACCTGATTCAAACCGATGCCGCCATCAACCCCGGCAACTCGGGTGGGCCGTTGCTCGATTCGGCCGGCCGCCTGATCGGCATCAACACAGCGATCTACAGCCCTTCCGGTGCATCGGCTGGGATCGGCTTCGCCGTGCCGGTGGACACGGTCATGCGTGTGGTGCCACAACTCATCAAGACCGGCAAATACATCCGTCCGGCGCTTGGGATCGAGGTAGACGAGCAGCTCAACCGCCGATTGCAGGCACTGACCAGTACCCAAGGCGTGTTTGTGCTCCGTGTCGCCCCTGGCTCAGCGGCGCAAAAGGCGGGGCTGAGCGGTATCACCGTTGGCCCCGAAGGCATCGTGCCGGGAGACCGTATCACAGGCATAGACGGCGCTCCCGTCGACGATGTCGCCAAACTGCTCGCACGGCTTGACGACCGAAAGGTAGGAGATGTTGTGGTCTTGTCAGTTGAGCGGGCCGGTAAACCACGGGAAGTGCGAGTGGAGTTGCAACCTGGCGCCTGATCTGGAGTTGAGGACTTCTGGGGATCGGCAAAGAATAGCGATGGGATGCATGAAGTATTCGCGCCGCAGAAACTCGATGCCCTACACTTTGGTGTCCAGTAAGGAAATTTCAGCCTCTCGTCGCGCGAAGAGTCCCGGCAGCACTTTGCCGCCACCATAGACCCATCGACGCAGCTCTGTTGCGGCTGCACCCCAGTCTCGTTGGTTGATCCGCCGTCGCAGCGTCGAGGTCTGCAGCCGCCCCGCCCCGAGGTTGAACGTGAAGTCCACGATGGCAGCGAGCCTGCTCTCTGGCTCTGTGGCCAGCACCGGGCAGTAGCGCAGCGTCGCGGCGAGTGCCGATTGCAGGTCGCGCGCCAGATAGACCTCAGCTTCTGCCTCCGTGATCGGCGAATGCTTGGGATCGCAGAGATGGCCGTACCCAATCGTCCAGAACCCTGCTGGGCAGATATAGGGAACGGCAGTGATCTCGATTCCGCGCTTCACCTTACGCTCGAATCCCTCAAAGCGCTTGGCCAGTTCGATGGCCGCCTTCGGCACCTCGATCACGGCCGCACCCGGTCAAATACGCGCCCGAGGAACCAGAAGTTCAGCACCCCGGCCCAGAGGGCTTGGTCTGCCTCCGTCCAGGCATACAGGATGGCAACGCCCCAGCCTGTGCCACCTGTCACAGCGGCGGCGACTGTTGCTGTTTTGGTCGCACAGTACAGCGCCATGAACCAGTAGGTGATGACCGGGCGGACGCTGGAGCTCAGCGCATCGGCCCAGCGCACACCGGTTTTCTCGCCCTGAGTGCGAACGGCTTCGCGCAAGGTTTCGATGGCTCCGACGTTCCATGCCGCGTCGGCACCCGCGCCGATTTCCGACATTCGCTGCGCGCCGCGCAGCTTCTCGAACTCCAGCGCCTTGTCCTGCATCGCCAGTTCGTGGCCACGCTCTCCCTTGCGGTCAAGCCATTTGAGGATTTCAGGTGCAAGACGGAAGGCCCCGCCGAGCAATCCTCCGAGCAGGGTCTCGATCATTGCGAGCCTCCCATGAGCTTGAACTTGATCGCGGCGCCGACCAACAGCGCGGCCAGCAGGCCAGTGGTCAGCACCTTCACGAAGGTCTGCCAGGCGGTGCGACGGGCGTCGCGCCAGGCTTCCAGCAGGTCGCGTAGCTCGCGAATGTCTCGAGCGGCGTGGCCGTTTTCCAGGCCGAGGTGGGACAGGACTCGTTCCGCGCCGCGCTCTGCAGCGTGGGCAAGTAGTTCGCCGAAATCCTCTTTGCGCAGCAGGACCATGTTCTCGACGAGGGCGGGTTTGGCGTCTTCGGTCATAGGTGGTCTCCAGAAACGAAAAACCCGCCACGTGGGCGGGTTCGAGATAGTGGGGTGGGGATGCGGTTCAGATGGGCAGGCCGGCGCTCCAGCCGGTGGGCTTGTAGACGGCGAGCACGTCCTCGTCCTCGATGAAGCAGGTCCAGCCGATCTTCGGGACGTAGAAGAACCACGCACCCTCAAGGCGCACTGCAATCTGCCCGGCCTTTCCGGCCCACGCGCCTGTGGGACTGGATGCCACGATGTAGCGCTCGCCGTTCGCTGGAGCGGTCGGCGGGCTTGCCAAGGTGCGCGACTTCACCGACAACTGCAGCACCGCATCGAGCAGTTTCAGGTTGGCATCCATTCCGGTGTTCCATCCCGACTCGCGGGCGCTCCAGCCGTAGTTCATGCCCAGGTTCGGGCCGATCAGTGCTGCCATTTCATTCTCCGTAGGTGGCCCCGTAGAACATGCCGTAGCCACGGCACTCGGGGATGTCGATCTGCTGGGCCTGCCAGCTGGTGTACCCGTCGCGCACCGCCTCGACCTTGACGGTCAGTTTTTCGTTCGGTCGGTTCAGGCCGCTTTCGGCGACTTCGGTGGCCATCGGATAGGTCCAGCTCGTGCCGGTCACTCCCGTTTCTACGTGCTTGAGCGTGCCGGCCTCGCCATAGATCCGCACGGTGTACGTCGTGCCTGGCTCCGGCCCGATATTGGTTTCTCCCTGCGTCACCAGATAGGAGGTCTGCAGTACCCGGCTGCGGTGTGCCCAGCTGACCGTCAGTTCCCCCGTGATGTGACTCACGGTGTAGTCAAGGTTGTTGACCCTGAACCTGCCGGGTGGATAAGGCCTGATCTGCCGCTTGGCAAAGGTGTAGCTGATCGCGGCGGCCGAGGCTTCCGCCAAGCGCCCCATCCCGGTCGCGGGCAGCACCTTGGCTTGCACCGTCTCGCCGCTCAGATACTGGGCCGTGGTGTAAAACTGCCCACCTTCGACGAAGTACAGCCGGGTGCCGGCCGCGTGTTTCGCGGGTACCGTATCCAGCACGCCGCGATCCACCGACACGGTGCCGGCCGCGACATCGATTGCCCTGACCGCAACCAGTTCTCCGCCGAGCTGCGCGTAGGTGTCCAGCGCCACTAAATCCAGATCGACGCTGTAGAGGACATTCAGCACGGTTTCGGTTTGCCCGATGTCGTTCGCCAGCACGCACGACGGGACGAAGTCGCCGACACCGATCTTCTCGAAAGCCGCCGAGCCCTGCCGGGTCAGTACCGTGTAGTTGATGGCTGCATTCGAGGGCCGCACGACGGAGACAGACAGGAATCCGCCGTCCGGATCAATCTCGGCCTGTGCGGCGGCCGACTCGCCGGTGAGCTCGCGCACGAGGGTCCAGTACGGCAGTTCGCTCACCGACACGAAATTCGCCGCGATCGGCGCTTGCCGGGGATCGACCCAGCCGCTCTCGGCGGGTACGAGATAAACGGCATCAGGCAGGCCGAACACATCCTCGACACAGGTGATCCGCACCCGGCCGTCGGCCAGCGTCCCGTAGCTGATCTGCGCGACCCTAAGGATCAATTGCTCGATCCGCAGCTCGGGCCAGGAGAATCTGAACACGTCGCCGATGTTGAGGCTGGCGGCCGTGCGGTTGGCCACCAGCGTGACCTTCGCCAGAGTGGACGAAAGCTGACGCAGATCCCGCATCGCGAGGCGTGCGGCTAAGGCGCCGTTGGCCACGCCCTCGTAGCTGACCTTGGCATCCTTGATTTCGCCCAGGCTGCGCTCGATGCCGGCAATGTCTTGTACCGAGATCGACACGCTCTTGTCGGTTGCCCGGTCGTGGTACGAGAGCGTGACCTGATTGACCAATTCCTCGGGCAAGGTGCGCTCGAAGGACTCCAGCCGGATAACGTTGGTCTGGTTCAGTTCCAGCAGCGTCGCCGGGTCGTAGTCGTCTCGGGTCAGCTTCAGCGTGAACAGCCCCGTGCGCGGGCTCACGTAGATCGAACCGTCGATGTGCTGCAGGATGCGCTCGATGAAGGCCTCGATATCCTGCTGCTGATCCCACAGGATCGAGAGACCGAAGCTCTCGGCGTAGAGCGTGTCGGCGGCGGCACGGAACGACGCATCGTCGATCTCGGCCGGACTGTAGCCCCGGCCCCAAGTGCGGTCGGTCAGGCACTCATAGATGATGTGCGCCGGATTCATGTCACCGTCGATAGCGGCCTTGTCCGAGTACCACTGCGGCGATCCGTCGGAGCGCCGGATGATCCGCGTCACCTCAGCGCTCCACGGTTTGATGTAGGGGTTCATCGCCGACAACTGCGGTTGACGCAGCACCAGCGACACCACGCCCCGAAAGGCCGGTACGTTGGCGCCGAGCCTGGAGACGAGGTAATCGTTCGGACCGTCTGAAGCATTTCCCATCACCAGGTCGACGGCACCGACGATGCCACCCTCGCGGTCGTCGCCGCCAAATAGCTCGGGTTGGTTGATGGTGATCCGTCCGCTGGACGTCAGCGCCCCCGACCACGCCGTGCGCTGGCCGACCACGATACTGTTCAGCGAATCGATCGGGCCATGGCACAACGCCAGATGCATCCCGGCATAGTAGCGGTAGCCGACTGTGACGCTCTTGCTGCCTTTGCCGCCACCGCTCATGCCTTGGCCTCTGTTTCTGCCTGCTCGACGTACTCGGCCAAGCGGATCGCCATCGCGTCTCCGGTGGCACGCAGCCAGTCGGTGCTCACGCCCTGCTGGCGAAAATCATCGAAAGTCACGCCGTCGCGCGGAAACCAGCGGCGCAGGCCAGCATTGCAATAGCCCAGCGCCTTGGCATCAAGGTGGGTGGCGATCTGAAGGTTGCTGCGCTGTTCGCTCATTTCTTTCCACCCCCCTTGGTCTTGATCGGCGTTGTCCGCACATCGCCGAACCACACGCAGTTCGGCTGCTTGATCGTGCGCGTACCGAATAGCACCGGGATCGGGCTGTCGGTCGCGGCGACCGGCGCATCGACATCGCCGGGTTGCGGCGTCGTGGTCTTGGGTTTCGGGGCGAGCAGCGACGACAGAACCGTCGTGATCACCCACACGATCAGGTATTGCCACATGGAACATCCTCAAACGATGGCGTCCCCGGTGAAAGGGTTCTTTACCGGGATGTAAGGAAAGCCGCCGTAGTTCAGCTGGTTGCCGAACTTGGCGGCGCAGGTCGCGAGCGTGTGGTCGCAGCCCGGATAGGCCTCGAAGGCGTCGCCCGCCTTCAGTCCCGGAATCGGCGCTGAGAGGGTCACCGCACCGCCGGAGCTGGCGACGATCATCCGTTGCGCCCCGGCGGCCATCAGCCGGCCGCCGACGAACCAGGCAATCGGCTTGGGCAGGAAGACCGAGGCGGTCACCTCCAACCCCGCCACGCTCTCGACGATGCCGGCCGTCTTGTAGTCGGCCGCGTTGACCTTGCAGCCGCCGTGGTACAGCGGGTGGCGACAGTTGATCTGGTAGTTCGCCCGGCGTCCCGAACGCTTGAGCGTCGTAAAAATCGGCTCGCAGCGCATCTGCACAGTGATGCCGCTGAACACCACCGACACGACGCGCCCTTTCCACCAGGTGATGAATTCCGTACCCGGGTCGGACAGGTGCTGACGAAAGATGGTGAGTGACAGCACGCCATCGGGCGGGGTCACGATGAAGGACTGTACGACGCCAATGTCGAGTGCTGCTTCCAGGTTCAGCATCGCACGACCGAATTCCTGCGTCTGCTCGATCTCCGAGCGCCGGATCGGCGCCGAGATGTATTTCTCGCCGTTGTAGGTCACAGCATCCCGCGCTGACGTGTAGCGCCAGACGGTGGTCCCCAGCGCGAAGCGATACAACTCGACCGGCTGGCCGGCATGGAGGCTGTTTTCTTGGTTCTGATAGGTCATCCGTTGATGCTCCGAATAGGCAAAGTCACCCGAACCACACGATCCGTTTCGAAGAAAAATTCCACGGCATCGCTCTCCAGTCGGGCCAGTTCCAGGAAACAGACGATCCGGAAATCGGACGGCGCGCAGGCCACACCCAGCGCGGCGTCGATCCGCATCCGCTCGACGACCCCGTCCACGAACTCGAAAGCGGTGATCCGTCGCAAGAACCAGGTGCCGTTGTTGTGCAGAAAGGCCACGTCCCGCCGGCCGGGCATGGCCTGGTAGTAGGTGGCGAAGCCTCTGGCCTGGACCGGAATTTCCGTTGCATCCAAGGTGAAGGGCTGAGCGACTTCGAGGCCACGCTCCCACGTCGGCACCCAGAAAGGCACCTGACGACCTGCACGGGCCGCGAGCCAGCCTCGCATCGCAGTGAGCCGGGTGCGGTCTGGCAGCAGGTACTGGTGGCGGCGCACGATAAAGGGCCGGTTCGGGCTGTCGATCACCGCAGGCGTACCGGTCTCAACGTCGAACACATCGGCGAGTCGCTGATAGTCGATGCTGACGTCCTCGACCCGGTTTGGATGCAGCAGCAGCGTGTCGTAGCCTCGGTACTGAATCGGTGAACTCGTCGCCGCCACTGGCGAAGCCAGGTCCTCCAGCTCGAAGCGCAATTTGGCCTGGGAGATCGCCGCCGTTGGCCGGGTCACGGTCTGCTGGGCGGGTAACCTTCCTAGCCGGGCCGGGGCGATCCAGGAGCCTGCGGGCCAGTTCCCCAAGGCCGGGCGCTTGAGCGTGATCGTCCCGGCGGTCAGGGACAGGACTTCCAGTGCCTCGCTGGCGCCAGCGCTTGAGCCGACGATGGCCAGCCCACCGGCGTGATAGTCCAGGTCCGTGGTACTCACGGCCAGCACCGTGTCGCCGGGATGGATGGCGGCCGCAAGCCAAGCCTTGTCGGTCCACACCGGCACGGCATAGACGCGCGACTGCCAGACGTTCATCAAGAGATCAAGCTGCCCGCCGTTGCCGTACTCCAGCACGTCGAACTCGAACGAGCGCCGGGGATCGGTCCGCAGCCGCACCCGCTGCTCCCCACCGTCACGCATCGTCAGCACGTCAGTCAGCCATTCCAGCCGCTCGGTGAAGCCGCCTTGCCAATCGTGCAGCAGGCCCATGACCAGCACGCGGCCATAGCTGATCGCCAGATCCCGTGTGCCGCCAGCCGAGAAATGCAGCGTCAGCAGCGTATCGACGAAGCTTGGGCCATCGAGAGTGGCCGTGACCTCGTAGAAGATGTCCTCCAGCCCCCGCATCCTTGTTGGCGGGAAGAACCCCAGGGACAAGCCCTCGGTGTCGCCGTCCAGCTGGAAAATCGTCACCGGGTCCAGGAACGCATTCCAGACTTCGACGGTACGGGTTGTGGGAATAACGAGATTGCCGAACTCGATCCTGGACGGCTGCAGGTAGATCCGGTAGTAGTAATCCTGGGAGAACGAGGCGCAGTGTGCGCCAGTCCGCGCGATCAGTGCCTCGGGCGACGGCTGGCCGCTGGCGATGACACCGACCGCACCAGCAATGGCCGCGATGACCGTGGTCGGTGCGTAGTACGCAGGTCGACCATCGTCCCACAGGCTGTTCATCCCGGTGGCCACTGCGCCGCCCAGGATGTTTGACGTGAAGGCTCCGGCGAAGTCGGGCATTTACATCACCTTGCGGTAGGCCAGGCCGTAGTCGTAGCTGACCGGTTCCGCCCCGAGCGTGTAGGCCTTGTTCCACAGTGGGAAGATCTTCCACACGTCGGTGCCAAGGGTCAGCTCGTCGCCTGGGTTGAAGTTCGAGATGTTCAGGAAGCGCACATCGGGGAATTCGCCGAGCAGCGTCCAAGTGCCGACGTAGGGCGTGCGATTGACGCCAACGTAGCAGGGCAGCATCGGCGCCAGACCGTTGTAGCTTTGCGGCGAGCAGTGGTAAGCCAGATCGTGCGCCAGGGTGTTGAGGGAGTTCTGGGTTCCGGACCCGATGTAGCCCGCGCGGTTGTTGGTCGCATTGGCGTAGCTTGAGCACCCGTAGGCGTCCAACTGTTCCGTCGTGTACGAGCCGGTCGAGATCAGCCGCCAACCGACCGTCCAACCATCGATGTCGGCTCTGACATAACTACCCGGATAACCGTTCGATGCAAGCGATGCCCTCGACGGTCCCAAGCCGTTCGCACCGAAAGGAATCATGTGATTTGAAGTGTTGAACGCATTGGGCGTCGTCGTGAACGACTCGATGGGGCAGCCTGCGGTCAGGTACTGCCCTCCGGCAAAAGCGCCGTACTTGTTGATGAAACCGAACGACAGGTGTCGAAAACGCCCTGGCATCTCCTCAATCACCACATGGATGAAGTCTCCGCTCGAGAACAGGTGGTAGGCGTAGAGCGAGGTCGCCATCGGCCCGACCATCACGAATTTGCGATTGTTGGTCTGCAGGTTGGCCGCCACGCCTGCGGAGAAACCGTCGCACACCCAGGCCTCCAAGCAGGCATAGGTGCCGTTGACGCCGTTCTTGTAGAGCTTTTTATTGACCGCGAACAGCTGGTAGGACACGCCGTTCTTAGACAACACGGCCCGGTTCGCCGTCAAGCTGGTTTCCGACTGATTCCGGTACGCATCGGAGCTGCTGACCGAGGAAATCATCGACGTCGTGCCGGCGTGGGCCGCGCCACCGGTCGATCCATAGGTCGGAAACGTCAGCGTAAAGGTGTCGGTAGCGTTGGCCGTCCAGCCATTGGCGACCGCAAAATTCTTGATCGCCGTCAGCAGCGTGTTGATGTCCGCCGACGCGCCGGTGATGTAAGCCATTGAATCGCCTCGAGCAAGTTCTCAGTTCAGTTGAATGGCGGCAAAGCGCGCCGCATTGGTGGAAGTCGCCGCCTGGACGACCAAATGGACTTTGCCGGCCACCGTCACGGTGTCGCCAGCGGCCACCCCGAAGCCGGGCACGGCGAACACGCCTTGCAGCTCGCCCCAGACGTTGAAGGGACGGGAGGTTCCGCAGTCATAGAGGATGGCCGGCAGCAGCGGACTGGCGCCGTTCGGCAACTGCGTGAGGTTGCCCATGTCGTAGCGCCCTACGCTGTTCCTCCTGGTCTCCTGCGACATTGCCCAGGGCCAGGCGCGACCGGTGTAGCTCGTATCGAAGCGGTTGGTGCCGACCCAGCCGCCGCTCGGCTGCAGGATAGCTGCGCTGTAGCTGCCGTACTCACCATCGTTGCGCCAGAACGCGCTGCCCGCGATATCGAGATCCGAACTTTGATAGTTGTCGCCGCGCGAGGTGTTGGCGCCGATGAAGAGCGGATACGGGTACTGCGACGGCGTGCCGTAGGGCAGGAAAAACCCCGCGTAGAGCGCCCCCCAGTAGGCCGAGGACTTCGCCACTACGATGAAGCGGCGGCCGTTGGCAACGAACCAGTAACTGATCGCGCTGTTGAAAACCGGCATTCTCGGCAAGATGCCGAGCGAACCCGCCCCCGAGAGCAAACTGCCTGGTTGGCCTTCCGGGGTGCTGATCGAGACGGAGCTTTGCCACGATTGCGAGCCGAGAACCCGGATGGAATACGCGGGTGCAGCCGCGTCGGCGAACAGACAAACCTGCACATAGATCGCATCGCCCGCTGAGGAGCCTGGACCGCGCAGTTCCACCAGCTCGCGTTTCGCATCCAATGTAAAACTGTCGCGACGCAGCAGCGTCCAGGCCTCACCGCCAGCGACCAGGGTCGCATCGGCGGTTAAAAAGGTGATCAGCTTGTTGAAGAGATCGGCGGCATTGAGTGCCGTGCCAGAAGTCCAGGCCATACCTATCTTCCCAGGATGTTGCGCACCGACGTGGCGTTGCGCTGGATGAGGTTCATCACCGTGCGCTCGCCGGCGCTGCTGTTGAGGTAATCGGCCGCCATCGCCGGGTCGATCACATTGACGATGCGGATGTTTTGGTTCGTGGCTGACTGCGCCGGGGCCTCCGGTACTAGGCCGCCAGCGGCAAAGGCCAGTCGCCCGCCTTGGATGCGAGGCCCGGCAGACAAACCGTTGATGGCATCCAGGAAGCTCACGCCGAGCCGTCCCACCGCGCGGGCATTGACCACGTACTCGCCGTGCGAGAGTCGCGCCGGAATGGAATCGCTGGTCGATGTGCCGGGTCCGGTCACGTAGCCCCCCGACGCAAACCCGAAGAACGACGAGATCAACGCGCCCAAGCCTCCGGCACTGCCTGCCGTGCCACCGCCCATCAGGCTGCCGAACAAGGCTTCGGCCAGTTTCTGCGAGGCGATGCGGTTGATCGTCTGCAGCACGGATCGCCCGAAATCCGCGAATGCGTCCTTGGCCGACTTGGCGCCGCTGCCGATGTCCTGGAACAGTTGCGCGAAACCATCCTGCACCGCGCCGTCGATGGCCAGCGCCACGTCGTCGACGACCAACTTCACCTGCGCGATCTCGTTCTTCCACGCTTGCACCCGGGCGACGGCGTCCGGGCCAATGGCTGTGGCGGTAGCCTCCAACTGCGGCAGCAGAGCATCGAGCGATTGGCCGGTCTGCCGGTGCAGCGCGAGGATCTGCTGGCGAGCTTGCGATTCGGTGAGCAGGCCCGACTGGCGCTGCAGGTTGATCGACTCCTCGGAGGCACGCATCCGCGCGAGCGTGTCGTTGAACTGTCGCTCGTAGTCGGCCAGATCGGCCGCCGCCGCTTTGACGTCGACCAGCCTCCCGACGGTGGCCGCGCCCTCGGTGTCACCCTCGGTGCGCAGCCGCGCGATCAGGCTCTGGTACTGGCGCTCGATGGCCGTGCGGCGATCCTGGCTGGTTGCGGTACCGGTGAGATCGAGCAATTCGTCGCGAACCTTGGCGAGTTCCTCGCGCAAATCGCGCTCGGCCTGGACCGCTTTGCGGGCATTGGCGACCTCGACGTCGGCGCGCTTGTTGTTGAGGACCGTGAGCTCCGCTTCGAGCTTGGCGACCTCGGACTTCGCTTTGATGCGAGTGGGTTCGTCCTTGCCGGTTTTTTGTAGACGTTGCTGCTCGATGAGTGACACCTGTGCGCGGCGGATTTCCGCATCGATCTCCTGCTGCTCGATCCGGGTCTTGGCCGCGTAGTAGTCCTTCAGCGAGATCAGCCGGTCTTCGAGCGCCGCATCCAATTCCCGCGCCTGGCGATCCAGTGCGTCCTTGAGGATCTTGAATTCCGCCTCGGCCTGCGCCTGTACCAGGGCCAGCTTGGCGGCCTCGACACCCTTGTCGGGAGCCGGCTTGGCCGGTGGTTGCGGGCGACCGAATACGCCGGGCTGGGTTTGCTCAGGTCGGATGCGACCGGCGATGGCCTGAGCGGCTTCCCCGACGTAGTCGCGCGTCACGGCGTCGCGCACGGTCCCCGCCAGTTCCTTGCCGAAGTCGCTCATCTCGCCAAGTCGGCGGCCGAGGACGGCACGCAGCGACTGCATCGAAAAGTCGCCGCTGAAGGCCGCTGCCACATCTTGACCCAAAGCCTTCGCCAGCTCCCCGATGTCGGAGAAGGCATTGCGAAAGCGCTCGACCATGAAGGCGGCCGTGATGCCGACAATGCTGCCGACCGCGTTGAAGGCGCCGATGACACCATTGACCATCGTGCGGATGGCAGATCCGATGGCTCGGATCGCATTGAGCATTACCTCGCGCACGCGCGCCCAGCTCAGATTGTTGGCGCCGACCAGCCGCCCCAGGGCGCTGACGACGTCGCCGACCTTCTCGACCACCAGGTCCCAGGTGGCGCTGATGATCTGTTTGATCGAAGCGGTCTTGCCGCCGAACTCGACCACGGCGTTGCGCGCCGAATAGAGGGCCCCGGCCAAAAGCGTCACCGTGGTCACGATCACGCCGATGGGGCCACCCAGAAGCGCCAGAGCCCCGCGCAACAGCCCCGCCGCACGCCCCAGTAGGGATGTGGACGCGACGGCCTGTGTCACGGCACCGCTGGCGGCACTGGCTTGCAGCCGAGCCTTGGCCGCATCGGCGACCAGTGCGCTGGTGGCGAGGCCTTGCGCCCGCGCCTGGGCCAGGGCGGCATCGGCGAGGCGGACCCGTGCCAGCGCCTCGGCTTCCAGCGTGCGCAGGTTGGCTAGCCGCGCCGCCGCCTCCGCGCGGGCGGCGGCAATGCTGGTTGCAAAGGCACCCGCCATCCGACCGAAGGCGGCGACCAGCACGACGCCAGCCAGATCGATCAGCAGTTCCAGATGCTGGGCGACGAGTTGGATCGCCTGCGCCAGACCTGCGGTCAGGCCGGAGCTCGCGTCGCGCTCGCCGAATGCACGCTGAAAGGCATTCTTGAGACGGGTGAGCGCGCCCGAGACCGTATCGGGCAGGCTCGCGTATTCCTCGGCCAGACGCGCCCTCTCCTTTAGCAAAGCATCGAGCACCGCTTCCGAGGTGATCTTGCCTTCTTGCGCCAGGGCCCGCAGCGCGCCCAGCGGCACGCCCATGCCGTCGGCAATGGCCTGCGCCAGACGCGGTGTCTGCTCGATGACCGAATTGAATTCCTCGCCGCGCAGTTGCCCAGAGGCGAAGGCCTGCCCCAACTGCAGCAGCGCACCGGCCGCCGCCTCGCTGGACGCGCCGGAAAGCGACACCGCCTGGCCGATGGCATCGGTAGCCGCCAGCACGTCCGCCTGCGAACGACCCAACGCCTGCACCGACGGCGCGAGCCGCGCGTAAAGCGTGACGGTCTCTGCCAGCGGCGCGCGATTCTTCTGGGCGATCTCAAATAGAGCCGCGTCGGCGCGGTTGAATTCCTCTTGGGAGGTGACTGCGAGCTTGAGCCGAGCCTGCAGGTTCTTGTACTGGTCGGCCACCTCCACCAGTTCGCGCACGCCCAGCCCGACCCCAATGGCCCCACCGATGCGGGACAGGACGGCGCCGACCTGACTGGCTTGGTCGCGCAATTGCGACAGACTGCCATTAATCGACTGGAAGGCTCGCCTGGTCTCATCGACTGCGGTGATGAGGATCTGGGCACGGTTGTTCGCCATCGTTCAAACCTTCGACATTGCCTTGCGGATGGCCGCCGTCAGGCGGGGAAGCTCGACCCGCACCGCACGGTTGAGGTCGAAGCGTTTTCTCAAGCTCACGCGCCGCACCAGCACGGCGATGGGAATCTCCTGGCCGCGCCGCAGGCGCTTTGCGCCGCTGCGTTCGCGCTCGGCGCGGCGAAAGCGCGTGAGCGGCCGGGCGTTCTCGGCAAGGTTCTCGGCCATCAGGATCTGCTGGCCGTTCTTCTCGATGAACCAGGCGTTCCCGGATCGCATCAGCGCATCGATCACCCGGGCGAAGGCCTTGTGCCCGATGCGCCGGTGTTGAGGCAACAGCGGGATCAGCATCCGCCCCCGGATCGTTCCGCCTTGCTCGTGGATGCCCAGCCACGGCACCTTCGAGCCGAGGTAGAGGGCCGGGAACGCATTGGTTTTGCGGTCGAACACCTTGGCGTGCATGGAGCGCAGGAATTTGGGGCTGGCCGTTCGGAAGCTGGCGCGCATCTCGCCGCGGACCTGTTCGGCCATATCCTTGCCGCTGTCACGCATCGCGCGGGCAACTGCCGCGTGGATCGCCTTGTGGGTATTGGTCTGCCAAGCGTTGAAACGCCGCCGGTCTAGCAGGCCCTCAGCGACCAGATCGATCTTCATCGCGCATTCCCTGATGGAGTTCGGCCTGCAACTGACGGATGCCGTCGCGGCTGCCTTGCGCGGCGGCAGTCATAACCGCCAACTGGATGGAGAGACGCTCGTATTCGAGACGGTCGTCGGCCGACAGGAAGGCGTTCACCTGGCCCAGCGTGTATCCCAGGATGTCCGGGTAGCGGTGACCGCTGCGGATCAGGCGGGCGACGGCGTCGATCCAGCCGACAGACCTTTCTTTTGTCCGTTCAGGCTCTGCGCCAGATCGCCGACCTTCGGCGCGACCCGGCGCACGAAAAAATCGGCATTCACCTCGAACACGGCAGCGGCCAACGTGATCGCATCGTCCAGCGCCAGGGCGTTCACCCATTCGCGCGGCTGACGGCTGGCGAGCGCCAGCGCAGCCAGCAAAGCGTCGCCGTGGTCACAGAGCAAGGCGAGCCAGTCCGGTTCGCCAGTTAGCTGCTCGGCAAAAGGCCGCACGGCCTTGAGCATCGCCGGCAGTTCGCCGACCACCAGCGGGCTGATGGTAAGGCGCTGCCCGGCCATTTCCATTAGCCGAGCCTGCGTCACGAGCACATCCAGATCGGAATGGGTCATGACGGCTCCTTACAACAGCACGATGCGGCCGAACTGGCCGAGGTCGCCGGCAGTCGGCTTGAGCGTGTCGGCCAACACCTGTCCGGAAAGCTCGAACTTGAGCAACTCCTCGGTGATGATCGAGAGCTCCTTGGCCGGATTGATCGCCACGCGGTACAGGTCGATCACCACTTCGCGGTTGCTGTCGGCGGTGTTCAAGCCCTCGAAACGCACCCACCGTTCGGGCAGCGGCTGGGTGAACAGCGCCGTCGATTGGGCCGCGCCATAGGCGTAGTCGACCTTGAACGGCTCCACGTAGGGGCCGCCCGTCGTCTTGTCGTTGATGACCAGCGATCCGTGCTTGGCATTGAGGCTGTACTGGGCGACGGGCAGCGTCTTGGGCGTGCCGGAGGCGTCCTTGACCACCACAGAGGAGACGTTCTGCTTGGCGAGCAGGTACAGGCTCCCCGCCGTGACCGGGTTGGGCAGTGCCTCGGCCGTCACCGTGCCGCTAACCTGTTCGATGGTCGTGCCGTACAACGCCAACCCCAAGTTCACGGCGATCAGTTCTTCCAGCGTGCAGGCGAATTCGCCTTTCTTGGTCTTGATCAACTGCAGGTCGGTCAGGCGCTGGCCGCTGGTCGATTCTTGGTGCTCCAGAGTTTCGACCGACAGCGACACCTTGAGCTCCGGCACGTTGCCGACAAAGTTCAGCCCTTGCGGGTTGCCGGCGGTGTCGCGGGCGCCGATGTAGACACGGCCTTGTCCAGAGAAATACGGCATGGTCAGTCTCCTTTACGAACGGGAGTGGCGAGCTTCGGGGTGGCGTCGGCCACTGCGACCTCCTGGGCGACGGCGTGGTCGATCAGCCATCGTGCGGTGGCCTCGTCGACATCCAGGTACGCGCCGGGGGCATAGCGCACTCCGGCGTGGGTGTGGGGTTTCATCAGTTCAAGCGTCATTAAGGTCATCCTGTCTGGGTGAGGTCTTGGGCATTGGTGCGGTAACGGATCTCGTAGCGGGCAGGCAACGCGACGGCGCCGGCATCGGCGTCCTCGGCATCCCACTCGCCATCGATCTCCCGGATCGCGAGCGCGAGGCCGGTGACGTTGGCATCGGTCATCAATGCAGCATGTGCGGCCACGATCAGCCGGTCCGCGACGTCGAAGGCCTCCTCGCCACGCGCCACCGCGACGCAGCGAATCGTCAGTGTTCGGTCGACGCGGTTGTTGGCGTGCGCGGTGATGGCGTCGCCTTCGGTGAACATCAAGAGCGCGGGTCCGGTATCGCGCGTAACCGGTGTTGTTGGGTGGCGCAGCACCGGCACGGGCGCGACGGCGCTGCTCAGGCGTGCGGCAACCGCCCGCAGGATCTGCTCGCGGATCGAATTCATGCCGAGTCCCTCAGAGTCGCGTGAGGTCGGCTCGCCGCTCGCTGCCGTCGCCGATGCTGCGGATATCACGGACGCGGTAGCTGTGGGCTCCGATCGTCACGGTCTGCCCTGCTGCCAGGCTCGGCTGTGTCGAGGCCGGGAAGCGGATCGTGTAGTCGGCGGACAGGGCCAGCCCGTCGAGTACGGATTCGTCCGGGGCGCGGAAGTCGACGGCTATGGCGTGGCCATCGATTTCCGCATCCACCAGCAAGCCAGACCGCCCAGCGGCGTCGTAGAAGTCTTCGATGCGCACCATCACACCGTCAGCTTCACGAGCACACCAGGGCGGTGGCACATGGGCAGCGGGTTGGACTGGGTATGCAGGTCAGTGCCGCGATCGAACTTGCGCGGCTCCTGCTTCGCATACAGCGTCTGCCCGATGGTGTTGACCGTCTCGTTGAAGTCAGCTGGCGCGAAGTAGGTACCGAAGGTATCCACCGTGCCCAGCGGGAAGGCATGGGCCTCGCCAGCCGCAATGAAGCGTCGGGTGGTGCCGGAGGGGTCGGTGGCCTGCCCGCGATACTCCTCGAAGGTGATGCCGGCGTAGGTGAAGCCACGGCGCACGTCGTTGATCAGGATGGCACCCTGCTGCCAGTTCTCGAACGCTTTCTCGACCTTGGCATGGCCGGTCAGTGCAGCGAAGAACTCGGGCGAGCACAGGCAGTGCACACCGCTCATGAACTCACCCTTGAGGTTGTCCTCGATCGCGGCCAGGGTTGCGAGGCATTTCGCCTTCACATTCGTGCCGGCGTTGCCGAGATCGAAGGCGATGGTCTGCGGCGTGATGTCAAACTCGTCGAACAGGTCGTACAGCACGGAACCATCGGCATCCAGGATGACGCCCTTGAGCGCACCCATACGCAGGTGCTCTAGCGTGATCGCATGCTTGTTGCGCATGGTCTCCAGGTGGCGCGCGATGACGCCCGCGACGGCTTCCGTTTCAGTCTCCGAACCAAAGGCGCGGATGCCCTGAACCTCTTCCGGGAGGACGACATCGTCATGCGGGATGTGGGGGATCACGAACGAACGCAAGGTGCGTTTGCCGCGCACACCGACCGTGCCCGGGGCGCCCGGCGGTAAGGTCGGCAGCAGGTTCAGTACGCCGTTCATCTCCTCGACGATGACCTGTCGCTGGCGCACCGGCTTGGCCGGCATCAAACCGAGATCCTCGATGCGGCCATAACGGTTGGGAAGAATGTTGATGGCCGCCGTGAGCGCCGCCATCGAGAACGCGGGATTGGTAAAAGGGTTCTGCATGGTTGTCTCCTAATTCAGGCGGCGGTTCGGACGAGGACGCCACGCGCTTCGATCTGAGCGATCGCAGTGGCCTTCTCGGTAGGGGTGATGGCGACCGGCCACACCAGGGCATGGCTGGCGACGATGGCGTGGCGGGAGATCAGCAGCGCGTCTTCCCGGTCGATCAGGGTCGCGTCCACGTCAGCGGCGAGCACGCCGACCGCGTTCTCAGTGCCATCGGTGGCGGCCGGGTCGAGCGCTTTCAGCTTGCCGGTCGTACTGTCGCGGCCGACGATGGCGCCGAGCTGCAGGTTTTGACCGGCAGCAACCGTGGCCAGGTCGCGTGAATAGAGATTCGGCGCCTCGTACTTGAGGGGATCACCGAGGTTGTTGGTTTCCTGAATGGCAGACATGGCTTACTCCTTCGTGGCGAGTTTCTTGACGGCGGCAACGACCGGGCTGCTCTCCGGCTGCACGGTGGTTCCCGCATCGGCGGTGATGCGTGAGGCAATCTCCGGCTGTTCAGCGCGAGCTTCGAGCAGTGCGCGGCGGACTTGGGCCTCGTTCATCCCGGATGCGAGGAATTCCGCCGTGCGCTGTGGCGTGCCTGCGATCAGGCAGATCTCGGCAATGGCTTGTGCCTCGATCCGGCCGTTGGCGTGCGCACCGACGAGCGATGCAGACACGGGCGGGGTGGTGGGTTCATGCGCTGGGGTGTCTGCCGGGTCTGGCGTGACCTCCGGCTCGGATTCGTCCAGACGGGGCTGCTGTTCGTGATCGGTCATGGTTTTCTCCAAATGAGACTGTTGTTGGCTGTAAATCTGCGGGGGTGCGTTCCGTGAAGCAAGCGAGGCACGGGCGAGCGGGCCGCGCTTCGCGGCGCCCGTACTGGGTGTCGCCAGCCGGCGTTGCGCATCCAGTGCGTTGGAGAACTCGATCAGGACCTGATCGAAACTCATCACCGCGTCAGCCAGGCCTGCCGTCACAGCAGCCTCGCCGAAGAGCAGGCTGGCTTCGGTCGCCCGCACGGCATCGCTGTCCAGAGCTCGCATTTGCGCGACCTGGCTGACGAAGATTCCGTAGAGCCGATCCACTTCCGCCTGCAGGGTGGAAGCCGCCTGTGGCGACAGCGGCGCGTGGGGAGAAAAGTCGTTCTTGTGGTGGCCGGCGTAGATCGCAGTGAAGTCGACGCCGTCCTTGGCATCCTTGACGGACTGGTCGACGTGCAGCGCAATGACACCGATGGAGCCCACACCTGCGGTTTGCGACAGGGTCAGGCGCGATGCGGCGGCTGCAATCGCGTAAGCCGCCGAATACGCCGAGTCGTTGGCATGCGCCCACACCGGCTTGATGTCGTTCGCAGCGCGAATCCGCTCGGCCAGCTCGAACACGCCACCGGCTTCGCCGCCGGGCGAATCTAGGTCGAGCAGGATGCCGCTGACCTGTGGGTCCGCCAGCGCGGCGTCGATGCGTGCCGCGATTTCCCCATAGGAGGTCAGGCCAGACGCCGCCTCCAGTCCCATCGCCCGTCGTACCAGGGTGCCGTGCACGGGAATGATCGCGATGCCGGGCTGCCCGACCGCAGTGCCGGCTTTCGAAGTGGGAAGCGGGACGGCAGCATCGATCTCGGGCAATCCGATGCGCGGGCCGAGGACGGACAGGATCACGTCCAGTTTCGAACGCGCAATGAGAAGCGGCGTCCCGTAGAGACGGGACGCCAGGTGTACGAGCTGCATATCAGTTGTCCTGGGGTTCTTGCGGCGGAGCCGGAGTGGCGGTCGCCGAGGCGTTGACGGGCGACTTGTCGTGGCGCGGGTCGGAGTCGAAGACCAGCCCCAGCTCATCGGCCCGCTGGTTGTCGGCCGCGATCTCGCGGTCGATGTCTTCGGCGTCGTAGCCGAAGGCGGAAATGGCTTCGGAGCGCGAAAGCAACCCGGCACGGATTGCGGTGAGCATCGCGTCGAACTCCTTCTTCGGATCAACCCACTGCCAGCCCTGCGGAATCCATTTGGCGGCCAGGTATTCCCGTTTGCGTCCGACGAAGCCCGGGAGATCGAGTGCGCCTTCGAGCGCAGCCTGTTCCATCCATGCGCGCCAGATCGGGCGGCAGAGCTGGTGGACGATCACGCCATGCTGGATCGCTTCGCAGCGGCGGCGAAACTCCAGCAATCCGGCGCGGATCGACGAGTAGTTCACCTGCGTCAGATCGCCGGTGAGCATCTCGTAAGTGATGCCCATCGCGGCGGCGACGGCCCGGAACTGCATGCGCAGGAACTCGGCATAACTGGCTCCGACGTCAGCCGGTTGGCTGAACTTCACGTCCTCCCCAGGCTCCAGCAGCTGCAAGGTCCCGGGTTCCAGTCCTGCCAGGGATACGCCGTTGGCGTCCGCCAGCCCTTCGCCGATGAGGTTGTCCTCGGGCGCCAGGCGCGTGATGAAGCCCGCAAACATCGCCGCCGTCTTCTTGCGCACCAATTCGGCGTCGTCGTATTGGTCCAACTCATTGAGCTTGACCAGCGCTCGCGCCAACCACGGCTCGCCCCGGATCTGGCCAGGGCGCAGCGGACGGAACAGGTGGATGATCTCGGTGGCAGGCACGCGCACGGTGTCCATGCCACCCGTGCCGGACATTGGCGCCAAGGCGCCATCACCGGGATGCGAGCGATACAGGTGGTAGGCGACGCGGCGGCCGAGCCGATCGAACTCGATGCCGGCCCGTACCACGTTGCCGGAAGGTAGCTCCAGGTTCATCGTCATGGGCAAGTGTTCTGGTTCCAGCAGCTGGAGCTGGAGGCCAACCGCCAGACCGTCTTCGGGTCGGCGATAGCGCAGCCGCACCAGTGCCTCACCGCCTTCCAGCATTGCCCGGCAGGCGAGTGCTTGCAGGCCGTAGAAGTCGGTCAAGCCGGCTGCGTCGGCATCGCTGCACCAGTCCCACCAGAGGGCGTGAATGGCTTCCCGCAGTGCGTTGTCCGCGAGCATCGACTGCGGCTTGATGCCCGTGCCGATCGCGTTGGCGACGAAGGCCTCCACGCCGGCGGCCGCCCAAGCGTTGCGTCGCACCAGGTCGCGGCTTTTGGCGCGGAGCTCGTTCTGGGTGAAGGCCAGCGCGGCAACGGCACCAGGATTTCCGACCTGCCAGGCAATCGCTCGCCGACCACCGCCGATACCGTCGTAAGTCGGCGACGGGCCGCCAAACATGCCGCGCCGAAGTTTGGAGAACCAGCTCATCAGGTGGCCTTCCGGGTCGTGACGCGCAACTGACGGACGAGGCTTTTCCCTGAATTTCGGGCGATCTCTGTCTCGACAGTTCGAATGGCGGCCTGCAACTCTTCGACTGAGCGGTACTCAATCGTTTTGTCGCCGAAGCTCACACGGCGCTCGCCAGTGGCCAGCGCACGCTTCAACGCGTCGAGCTCAGTAGTGGTGTAAGTCATCGTGTCCTCATCGGCACATCTGTCAGCTGAGCCAGCGGCTCCTAATCACTCGTCGCCCGGTGCTGCGGGGCGCAGAAACAGCGAGGCCACCGCGTTGGGTGGCCTCGTTGATCGATTCAGTAGGTGTTTCAAGGGCTGGCGGACTGGCCAACCCCAGTTGTCGCTCCAGTTCCCGCCAGTGACGTTCCTCGAAGCGATCCAGACCCGCCGCCGATGCAGCCGCGCGGGCGTAGACGTAGCAGTCGAGCGCCTCATTGCGCTCACGCATCTTTTGCCACTCGCGCACCGGGAAGCCGTTGCGGTCGCGGCGGGTGATCAGTTGCTCGGCGCACAGCTGCTGAATGAACTCGGCGTCGATCTTGGGCAGATGGACGAACCCAGCCGGGAACACCGTGGTCAATCCGTCCTCGCCAACATCTGCGCTCTTGCGCAGGTTGTTGTAGAACTCGAGCTTGGCGATGCTGACCGCCACCGTGTACACCTTGATGCCCCGGCGCAGCTTCTTGCCACCCTGCGAGACATCGATGGCGGTCGGCGTGCCGATCAGTGCGGCACCGCGCGGTACGCCCTTGACCGCCATCACGCGCGGATCGTGGCAGGCTCGCACGAAGGCGTAAGCCTCCTGCGTGGCAAAGCCGGTGTCCAGCGCGAAGCGCGCCAGTGGCATCGCCACCCCCGAGGCGTGCGTCCAGTTCTCGGCCAGCATCGCGGCCAGCGCCTTCCACACTGTGTCCCGTGCGGTATCGCCCATCAGGACTCGGTGCTCGACCAGCCACGACTCCTTGCCACGCCCGAAGGCCCAGACCGACGCCTCGATACGATCTTTCTGCACGTCGGCCGCGCCGACCAAGAGCAGACCGCCTTGCGGCACCGTGCCGACGCGGTAGTCTTCTCTGCGCTCGACCAGTCGTTGCCAGTCCGGGGCTTCGCCCTCCTCGACCCAGGTTTCACCCAGCTCGGTGTTCTTGAAGGTCTTGATGGCAGCGGCCGATCCCGACTCTTTACTGACGGCGGCTTCCCACGCAGCGGCGATCTCACGCCACGAACGCCAGCCCACCGGGCTGTATAGCGACGACAGGTGGAAGCCTGCCGTCTTGCCCGTGCCATCGGTGATCATCGCGCGCCACTCGCCGTGCTCCAGCATCCACGTTTTGTGGTGCTCGGCAATCGCGGTGTCACACGACTCGCAGATGTAGGCAGCGGTCTCCGGTTGCCCTTTGTCCCAGCGGAGCTGCTCGAAACGCAGCCACTGACGGTGGGAGCAATGCGGACACGGCACGAAGTAGCGACGTTGGTCACTGGCCTCGTACTCGCGCTCGATAGCCGATGCCCCTGAAATCGTCGGAGTCGAGACGATGAAGATCTTGCGCCGCGCGAACGTGCGTGTACGTGCCTCTGCCAGCGAGATCGCATCGCCTTCGCCCTCGACGTCCAACGGATAACCGTCGACCTCGTCGAGGAACAGGTAGCGCACCGGCATCGAGCGCAGCCCGACCGCGCTGTTGGCTCCAGTCATCACCAGCACGCCACCCCGGAACTCCTTGGCCAGGATGGTGTTGCCGGAATCCCGGCTGCGCGCCGGTGCAATCAGTTCAGCCAGTGCGGACGACTCCTCGATCAGCGGATCGATCCGCTGCTTGGAGTTGCGCTTGGCCATCTCCACTGTTGGCCACACCGCCATCATTGGACCGGGTGCGTGATGGATCACATAGCCGATCCAGTTCGATCCCATCTCGGTCGCGCCAAGCTGTGCCGCTTTCATGAACACCACACGCTCGAGCGGCGATGTGGGCGACAGGCAATCCATGATCGCTTTCAAGTAAGGCGTGCGGCTGGTGCGCCAGCGACCCGGTTCCGCAGAGGCCTTGCTGGAGAGCATCCGGTGGCGATCTGACCATTCGGACACGGTGAGCAGCGGGTCGGGCGTCAGTCCTTCGCGCCACGCGCGTTCAATCTCGGCAGCGCCTTCATAGTCCATGTCCATCAATCCACCCTCGGGCGCATCTCGCCCAGTTCCTGCAGGTGCTCACGCACCGCCGCCTCCAAGGCGATGTGCATCGTGTGGGGATCGACGCCGAGCTTGGCTGCCATTTGTGCCGAGATGCGTGCGGGCCAGTTGAGCCAGGCATCGCGTTCGGATCGCGCCAGCTTGAAAACGTGGGCGATGGCCTGTGGCCGATCCACCAGTTCGCCCTTGAGGCGGGCCAGGCGCACCTTGTTGGTTTGCGCCTTGACCACTTCGTTGACCGTCCGCGCTTGCAACAAGGACGTGCCACCTGCTGCGGATGTTGCCAATGAGGCTGCTTGCCCGTCTCTTTCGGCCCCGCTGGATTCCTGGACGGCGACCTTGACCGCGCGGGTGGCCGTGCCATTGCGGGGTGCATCGGAATTGCGCGCCCACTCGCGGTCGACGCGCTCGGCATCAATCGTTCCGTCTGCCTCCGGCGTGATCCGCCCGCCAGCGATGGCCTTGCGCACCGCTGCATCGGACACCCCTCGGTGGCGTGCGTAGGCACGAATCGAAATACCCATATTTCCCCTTCGGGGCACCTTCAATCATTTGTTCGTCATTCATGCGAATTGAGCTTGGCTTCTATCTGGAACAGCGCGTTCATACGTTCGTCATCAACACCATGAAAGGACACGGACATGAGCAAGCTCGAACAACTCCTGACCCAGATCGCGCAAAACAAGCTGGGCATCGAAACCCTGGAAACCCGCCGCTCGGACAGCCTCGATTTCCACGATGTAGCGGTCTGGTGCCTACGCGATGCGCTTGAAGCCGCCTTCAACGCGGGTCTCGAGCAAGGGCGCAATGCCAACCCGTCAGGCAAGGCCAACACCTGATTGCGAAGCGAAGAAGCCAAGCAAAAAGCGCTTGGCTTCACTTGAGAACAGCGCGTTCATCACATCACCGTCCACCACATCGAAGGAGCAAAACATGACCACCACTCAACTGACCCCTGCCCAGCACGCGATCCTGGCCCACGCGGTTGAACACACCAGCGGCAAGATCGACTGGTTCCCCGACAACATCAAAGGCGGCGCACGCAAGAAGGTGCTCAACGGACTTTTCAACCGCGCACTAATCACAACCGACGGCACCGACTGGTTTGTCGCTGCGGAGGGCTACGACGCCCTGGGCATTCCGCGTCCCGACGTGAACAGGAAGGGCATCGGTCAGTTCGAAGCCAATCTCGACCGGATCATCGCCAACGCTGAAGGCGCGCCTGCGGCCGCGAGCGATCCCGAACTGGAAGCCGCCGTAACCGCCGCAGAAGCCACGTGGGTCAAGCCGCGCACCCGCGAGAACAGCAAGCAGGCCGAAGTGATCTGGATGCTGCAACGCCCCGAGGGCGCAACCATCGGCCAGATCTGCACCGCCACCGGTTGGCAGGCGCACACGGTGCGCGGCACCTTCGCCGGAGCCTTCAAGAAAAAGCTCGGCCTGAACATCGTCTCAGACAAGCCGCAGGGTGGCGAGCGGATCTACCGCATCGCCTGAAAACGAGCACGGCGAGTTTCGGCGAAGCCAAAAAGATGGCGAGAGGAGCCATGAATAGCTTGGCTTCTCTCCCCACCAGCGCGTTCATACAGATGTCGTGATTGACGACGCTAAACCAGGAAAACCGCCATGAGCACCATGACCATCACCATCGAACGCACCCCACGCACTCTGCAGTTCGCAGGCCAAAGCCTCCAGGTCGAAGAGTTGAGCATCCGCCTACCGTTTGCACGCAAACCTGCCGACCTCGGCGAACTGGGCGGGAGCGACCAGCACAAGGTCTACGTCACCGAGACCAAGGAGCTCACCCCTGCCGAATTCGACGCCTTTGGGCGCAGCCTGCTGGTGTCACGCGACTGGCTGCGTGGCAAGGGTGGCGGCACTGGCGACGGCTACCTCTGCGTCGAGGTCACTGCTCCCGGATGCCCTTACCTCTACGTCAATCCCGAGGGCGGTGATTACGCCCGCTACGTAGCCCGTCTCGGGTAAGCGAAATTGATCGAGAGAGAGGCCAGGAACAGCTTGGCTTCTCAATCGAACAGCGCGTTACTACAGGTGTCGCAACGATCAACCCGGAGAAGACACATGACCACCAACCAGATACCCGCCACCCAAAACGAAGCCTGGGGTTTTTGGGACACGATGAACGAACACGCCAGCTCCGCATGGCCCCTGGCCATGAACACCATTTCGGACGCCACGTACCAGCCCCTCGAATCGGTGCGGACCTTCCTCGACAGCCGCCACGGACGCCACTTTGCCGACGACGTCCAGAACGGTTTGTACCAAGGCCAAGCGTTGCAGGATGCGATCAACGCCGCCACCCGACGTTGGATGGGCTGGACGATTGGCCGCCAGACCAGCAAGCAGTACGGCATCCCGCGCGGCCTGCCTTACCTGACAGGCTTTGTGATCCACTGCGAAATATGCGAAGAGATGGCTGCCTGATGAAAACGCCCGCCACCGAACGGGAGCAGGCGCTGCGTTGGCTAATTGCCAACCGGCGTCCAGACGTCTCCATCGAGCAGGCCGTGCGCGTCATGCGCATGGCACTGCCGCGCGATCCCACTACCATGCAAATCCTGCGGCGCATCGCCGAGGAAGAAGAGGCCAAGCAGCCTGGCCAGTCATTCAACTGGCGCACACTTCCTGGTCTGCTGCCTCGCGGATGGCCGTCTGGCCGGTGAAGTCCTCCCACCGGCGCACGATCACATCCACGTACTTCGGATCGAGTTCGATCAGTCGCGCGACGCGACCTGATTTTTCGGCCGCAATCAGCGTTGTGCCAGAACCACCGAACGGATCGAGGACGACGTTACCCGGGCGGCTCGAATTGCGGATCGCCCGCTCGACCAGCTCCACCGGCTTCATCGTCGGATGCAGATCGTTCTTCTGCGGCTTCTTGATGTTCCAGACATCCCCCTGATCGCGGTCACCACACCAGTGACGTTGCGCACCCTCGGGCCATCCGTACAGGATCGGTTCGTACTGGCGCTGGTAGTCGGCGCGGCCCAACGTGAAGGTGTTCTTGGCCCAGATGATGAACGTCGACCACTTTCCACCGGCGGCGCGAAAGGCGGCCTGCAGCACATCCAGCTCGCTGGATGACATCGCCACATAGATGCCGCCCCGGCAGTTCGCCACTGTGGGCGTCAATGCTGCCAGCAGGAAGTCGTAGAAACCGTCACCCAGGTTGTCGTTCAGGATCGCGCGATCCTTGCCGCGCATCTTGTCCTTGGCACTGTTGGCGTAGTTCACGTTGTACGGCGGGTCGGTGAAGACCATGTCTGCCACGTCGCCCTGCATCAGTCGGTCGTAGCTCTCGGCCACGGTCGAGTCGCCGCACAGCAGTCGGTGCTGGCCCATGATCCAGACATCGCCCGGGCGCGATATTGGAATTTCGCCAACCTCCGGTACCGCATCCTCATCGGTCTGTCCCTCATTGTCCGGCTCGTCGCCCGCGATCAGTTCGGCCAGCGCGTCGGCGTCGAAGCCGGTGATGTCCAGATCGAAACCTTCGAGTTGCAAGGCTTCCAGTTCGATCCGGAGCATCGCATCGTCCCAGCCCGCGTTCTCCGCGATGCGGTTGTCTGCGATGACCAAGGCGCGGCGCTGGGTCGGGCTCAGGTGATCCAGTACGACCACGGGCACGATCTCAAGCCCAAGTTTCTGCGCAGCGGCCAAGCGTCCATGCCCAGCGACGATGATGCCGTCACTGCCTGCAAGGATCGGATTGGTGAAGCCAAACTCGGCAATCGATGCGGCGATCTGCGCCACCTGATCATCCGAATGTGTCCGCGCATTGCGTGCATAGGGCAGCAGTTTGGCTGTAGGCCACTGCTCAATCTTGTCTGCCAACCAGGACGCGCTCATTGTTCTACCTCCGTGGTCGCCAGCCGTTCTGTGGCCACGTCGTCGAAGGACTGGCCCGATTTGATTCCACAGCCTGCAATGAGCGTGACCGGCACGCCGGGGTGGTTTTGCTGAAAACGCTTGATGGCCACGTCCACGTACTCCGGCGCAATTTCCACACTGCGGCAGATACGACCAGTGCGTTGCGCGGCCAGCATCGTCGTACCACTGCCGCCGAAGGGCTCGAACACGACGTCACCCGAATCGGTGTAAGCCTCAATGGCAAACTCAGGCAATGCGACCGGGAACACGGCCGGGTGATCAATGTCCTGCCCAATCTTGCCCTTGTGGCGCATCACGCGAATCACCGAATCGGGGATACGGGTGTCCTGCGTCGGCTGACCCTTGTGCGTCCAGCCGCCGACCTCGCCATCCTTACCACGCATCGCTGTGGACGACCCGTCAGCGCGCAGGTGCGATTCCAGGCCCGCGTGCTTGCAAGGAACAATCTTGTTGGGTTTGCGGGTGCTGCGATTGAAGTGGAAAACAAACTCGAAGCTGGGAGCCAATCGGCCCTGCCAGTCGCCGGGCATGCCTGGCCCCTGATCCCAGACGTACCACGCAAAGCGCCGCCACCCTAGCTGACGCATCCAGGACAGCCAGCCGTCCCAATAGGGGATGACTTCGTTGTCGCGGTGGATCAGCCCAAGATTGACCAGCACCTGTCCGTCGCCAGCCATCGGCAGATGTGCGAACACACCTCGCATCAGGACATCCCAATCGGCAATGCCGCCGGAGGTGTAGTCGCGCTGGTTGCCATACGGCGGCGAGGTGAAGCAAAGCTGCGCGGTGTCACCCTGCATCAGCGTGGCGACCACGGCTGGGTCGGTGGCGTCGCCACAGATCAACCGGTGCGAGCCGATGGCCCAGACATCTCCCTCGCGCGACACCGCCACCACTGGCGTGTCAGGTACGTTATCGGTCGTATCGGGTTCATCGGCGTCTACGCCATCCTGCGCCGCAGGTTCTGCTTCGGTGGGCGTGGCATCTGCCAGCAGCGCATCGATCTCGATGTTCTCGAAGCCGGTCAGCGCCAGTTCGAAACCCGCTTCGGAAAGCTCCGACAGTTCGAGCGCCAACATCTCCTCATCCCAGCCAGCGTCAAGCGCCAGCCGGTTGTCGGCGATGACCAAGGCGCGCTTTTGCGCGGTGGTGAGATGGGCCAGTTCGATCACCGGCACCTGATCCAGCCCCAGCTTGCGTGCGGCAGCCAAACGACCGTGGCCCGCGATGATGCCGTTGTCGCCATCAACCAGGGCCGGGTTCGTCCAGCCATATTCGACGATGCTAGCGGCGATCTTGGTGATCTGCGCATCGGAATGTGTGCGCGGATTGCGGGCGTAGGGAATCAGCGCCTCGACCTTGCGGTACTCGACGTTGAGCGTATTCAAAGATGGTGTCCTGAAAATAGAGAACCCGCCGACGACAAGCCGTGGGCGGGTTTTTGGGGTTGGTGCGAACTGGCGGGGTGCGAACTGCGAACTGTGCGAACCTTGGTTCGCACCCTGACGCTAAAAAAGCGCCGCGCTCGCGCCCCCCGCATGGCTTGGTGGCCAGAAAGGACCCGTGGCAATGGGCGTGGCCATCGCGGGCTGGAAACGACGAAGGCCACAGACTGTGCTGTGGCCTTCAGACGTACTTCGCTCGCGAGATTAGCTGTAATACTAGCGAAAAAACCTCCGGATGTTGCACGCCGAAAAGGCGTCAAAACCCGCAGCGTTCCGCAGGACTCCGAGTGGCTTTGCAACGGCTCGCAACTACACGCAACGTCAGCGCGAATTGGCTGTCGCTCCATGTCTCCTCGCGGCTTGCAGCTGCTCGACCACGATCGCCAGTGCCGCCTGCCAACGACGCCAGGCAGTGGTTCGATCACAGGCGAAGCGGCAGCAGACTTCTTTCCACGGGTACCGCTGCGCCCGCATCCAGACCAGGTGTCGCTGTTCTTCTTCCAGCCACTGGACCCACCGCATGGTCTCCAGCATCCGGTCGATGGCCACAGGATCGGGAGGAAAGCGGTAGACCGGTGGCTCTGCGCCGAGGTTTTCCCATGGCATGCGTTTGATCGCCGGCCAGCAGTTGAAGTAGCCCTGCACGCGAACCGGAGGAAGGCGGTGGGCGGTTCTTGCGGCCTCGATGAACCGGTCGGCCACGGTTTCGATCGTCCATTCAGCCATGTCGACGCTCCTTCGCCCCGTACAGCCGATCGCCGATCCGGCGCAGCAGTTCGCGTTCGACCCAGTCGAGCCGTGCGTCGTCGGGCGAGATCACCAGGATCTGCTGGTCGCGCCAGCCCTCACGCTTGATCTGCTCCGGATCGGGGCGCGGATCGGGTTGCAGTCGAGCCAGGGCACAGCGGTAGGCGGGAGTCGGAACCTTCATCTCACACCTCCAGCGTCTCGATGGCCCAGTGCAACAGCGCAATGGCATCGGCTTCGTTATCGTCAGCCGGTGCGTGGCCACGCAACCGGGCGGCGCTGATCATCTGATCCTTGTTCGCGTTGCCCTTGCCGGTGGCGTGCTTCTTGATCGTACCCACCGAGACGCCTTGGTACGGGATCTGGTGGTGCTCGCACCATGCGGTGAGGTGGGCCATGAAGCCGCCGTAGGCGTGGGCTGCATCGACCCCGGCGTGGCGGCGCACCTCCTCGAAGTACACGGCGTCGATGCCGTCGCAGGACTGCTTGATCTCGGTGAGCCAGCGTTTGAATCGCAGGTAGCGCATGCCGCCACCCTCGAAGCGTTGCGGCTTGAAGGATTCCGATCCGCTGGTCACTGCGCCATCTCGGTCGCGCAGCGCCCAGCCTGTCTGGGTGCCGAGATCCAGTGCCAGGATCGAGGGCATGGATGGCCGCCGATGATCTGATCCGGGGTGGCCGGCAAGCCCCCTACGTAGGGTGGAGGGACCTTCGGGTCCCTCTCCTACGTAGTAGGAAGGGGAGTTTTCGCCAACTGGAGAACGCGAGAAAGTCCAGCAACCACGCGGGTTTGCGCCAGTTGGCAAGTTGGCAGCGTTGCCAACTGCCAACTGCGGGGTAATTCCGGCAGCGCCTTGATTTGCCAGGGATTCCAGTTGGCAGGGGTTTGCCAACTGCGTGTAGTTGGCAAGGACGTGAGTGCAGTTGGCAACGCTGCTGCCAACTGCCGATTGGGCAATGTTCATGAGGCCTCCGGGTCGTTCAATTCGTCGTGGTAGACCCACACGTCGGGGTTCTCGACAGGCATCGAGGCGCCGGAATGCGGGCACTTGTAATGGGTCGGGAGTACCGTGTACTCGCGCATCGGCAACTCGCCGGTGGCCGTGTCGACATCGCCCGCAGGCATGCGCAGCACCATGCCTTCGACGCAGAGATAGCCGAACTTGGTGCGGCCGCTGGACGGCAGACCGTAGTCCGCAGCGTTGCGGAAGTATTTGATGTAGCCCTGCGTCGAGAGCGCGGAGACGCGTTCGCGGATGGTGCGCTCGCCGCCCAGGCCTGCCTTGCCCTCGAAGGACTCCGCGAACTGATTGGCGGTGTAGCATCGCCCGTTGCTGGCCTCCTCGAACAAGATCTGAAGGATGGCGTCGCGCTTGCGGCGGCGCTCGGCATCCAAGCGCTCGCCGTAGTCCTTCATCACCAGCCGCTCGTTGGCATCGACCTCGCGCCACTCGCCGTTGATCTTGTCGACGTGCCGTTGCGGGATACCCGCGCCATTGCGCAGCTCGAAGATCAGCTGGCGGGTCGTTCTGGTCTCGTCGGGCCTGAACAACAACATCCCGGTCGAGTAGTAGCCGCGCAGACTTCCCGCGCCGGCCAGTGCCTGAAACGGGTCCTCCTCGAACTGCTTCTTGCCCAGTTTCCGGGTGTGGTGCGCAAGAATGATCCCAGCGTCGGGATTGACCGCCTGGCGAATGCGCTCCACCCGCTGGGACAGGAAGAACAGCATGGCGCCGTTATCGTTCTCGCCGCCGGCGTCGCCGCCGTCGAACACATTGCGGATCGGATCGATGGCGATGATGTCGGGAGGCTCGCCGCCGAAAGCCTGCGCGATCGCCGGGATCACCTGTGCCAGTCCTGCGTCATCGAGCACCAGCCGCAACTGCGGTGTGGCCACGAAGTTGGCGCGGGCATCCAAGAGCCGATGGGACGGCAGGCGCACGTCCTTCACGCGCTCGCGCAGGTAGTGGTACTGGACCTCGGCCTGCAGGTAAAACACGCGCAGCGGACGGGGTGGCTGCATGCCGAGGAATACAGCGCCAGCCGCCATGTGCGCCAACCAAGACAGCAGGAAGTCGCTCTTGCCGACCTTGGGCGCACCGCCGAACACCAACATGCCAGCCGGCGTCAGCACGCGCGGAGAGATCAGATCGGGTGGCAGCGGTGAGTTATCGTCGAGCAGTTCGCCGAGCGTGAAGGTAGGCAGAGAAGGAGCCGCAGCCTTTACGATCCGTCGGTCACCCTGGGCGATGAATGCCGCGCAGTCGAAGCCTTCTTCGACAGCGTCTGCGGCATCCCACTTGGCCGGCTTGTCGGCGGGCGGCACCAGGATGGCCACGGATGTGCTGCCCGCCACCACGCAAGCGCGAGCCGCGCTCTCGGCGTAGTCCCAACCGGGTGCATCCCGGTCCGGCCAGATGACCACGGATTTCCCGGCTAATGGACGCCAGTCGGTTTTGTCGACTGGTGCCTTGGCGCCGTTCATTGCGGTGGTGGCGGCAATGCCGGAGGCGATCAACGCAGCCGCACACTTCTCGCCTTCGACCAGGACGACCTCTCGCGCTTTCGCGATGGCCGGTTGGTTGTAAAGCGGCCTGGGGTCGGGGGCGCGCCACATGCGGGCGCGGACATCCCAGGGGCGATATTCCTTGCCCGTCGGTGGGTCGTAGCGGTAGACGCAGGCGATCAGTTCGCCTTCGGGTGACAGATAGTCCCACTTGGCGGTGTAAGCGCCGAGTTCATCCATCGGCACGCTGCGAACATCGCGGCGCATTGGCGTGATGTTCGGTTGTGCAAGACCGAGCCACTGCCGGATCTCACCAGCGATGCGAGGGAAGTCTGCCCGGGCGGAGCGACCTTGCGACCGCGCCCACAGATCGATGATGTCGCCGCCCTCGTCGGTGGAGAAGTCTTTCCACAGGCCTCGCCGTGGTCCGTCCAGCTCAACCACCAGACTCTTACCCGGGTTGCCATCGACATCACCGACGTAGAACTTGCCACCCCGGATGCGCCCCTGCGGAAACAGGTAGTGGAGGACGGCCTCAAGTCGATCCAGCAAGCCAGCGCGCAAGGCATCGGTGTCAGAGGTCAGTTCGTCGCGCTGCTCGGGCGCGTCATTGAAGTCGAGCCAGATGATGTTGTCGGCCATCATGTCGAACTCCAACAGCGGTCCTGCCAGGGGCAGAACTTGCACTCGACATGCGTTGGCGTGGTCGCATGGCGCGGCAGGAGTTCCTGGCTGTCCGTTGCCGTGATGACCCGAACCGCGCGATCGGACATACGCTGCGCCAGGCCGCCGTCGAACGGCACCAGCTCGAACCAGATCTCTTCGGAGTCCTTGTTGATGGCGGTGAACAACGCCGGGTTCGCAGAGATGCCCGGAACGCTGGCCTCCATGTAGGCCTGATAGATGGCCATCTGCGCGGCATAAACCGGTTTGGATTTGCTGACGCCGTGCTTGACCGTGTCCCGCCAGGATTTGTCGTTCATGGTCTTGCACTCCCACAGGGCCGGATAGCTCATTCCTAGCGCTGCGGGACCGCCGTTCAGCACACCATCGACGTGGCCTTGGATGCGGCCGCCTGCGACGGAAAAGCCGAACTGACCGCCACTGGCCTTTTGCGTGTACAGATCGAATCCGGCCATGCGCAGCCAGCGGATGGCCAATTCTTCGAGGACATGGCCCACCTCGAAGACGCGCAGAACGCGACCTGGCATGTCCCGGCCAGGATCGACCGGTGTCTGCAGATACTCGTATTGCAGCGCCCTCTCGCAGGCAACGCCCAACCGCGACGCGCCGAGATAGTTGCGCCGGGGTTGGGTGTCACGTTCGGCGCTCAGCGCGGTATCGATGAGCGCGCCGATCTGCTCGTGGATCTTGGGGCGGTGATTGAAGTCCAGCATCAGAACGGCACCCCCGTCGAAACCGATTTGCCTTGGCGGGCGAGTCGCTCCTCAAGAAAAGCGCGGTCCTTCTCCGCCATCCGCGCGTGCTCGACGAGCATGTGTTCCTGGTAGGCGGTCACCACGACGTCGATCAGCATCAGCACTTCGTCTTTGCTGTAGTCCGCCAGCGGGCGCTGCATGCCGATGGCGCCGACGTACTCTCCAAGCGGCGCCAGGCAGGACGCCATAGCAGCCAGCTCCATGTCACTCGGGTCGATCATGTGACCTCCGGTCTTTACCATGAGTCGTGAAAATGCGTTCTGGCAGCGCATGGAGCAGAACACCCATCGGTCCGAGTAACGGCGTGGATCGCTGCGCGGCAGGCGTGGATTGAAGTAGCCGAAGCCCTTGGCTTTGCGGAAGCAGACTGCACATTTCACGCGGCCTCCCGGTGGGCATCGTTGGCAGCCACCACGAGGCGCTGAATCGACGACTTGTTGAACTGGAAGGACAGCAGCGCCGAGGCTTGATAACGTGTCATGCCAAAGTCGGCGCGCAGCGCCTGCGGCAGATACTGCAGTTGCTTGGGCGTAGGCGGCTCGTTCAGCCAGCGCCGGGTCTTGTGCGCGGAATCCGCCGACTCGCGGTCGTTCAGCCAGTCATCGGCCTTGGCCATGCAGACGGTGCGGTCGCCGACGGCCAGCAAGCGTGGCTGCAGATCCTTGCCACCGCCCACGGCGTGCCAGCGTCCATTCAGGAAGAACACGCCACCCCATGCGTTGAAGCCGGTCGCCATCAGCGCGTCGTCGCAGCCGAACAGGTCGCACCAGCGGAAGTTGGAGCGCTTGAGCAGATCGATCTCGGTCATCACGAAATCGGCCAGCGCATCTCCTTCCTCGGTGGTCTCGTTCTCCCAGACGAAGCCGCACAGCGGGCATTCGCGGCAACCGAGCGGGACGGTGGCTTCACAAGACGGGCAGTCCTTGGTGGGCGCTTCGCCGTGATGCTGGTGTCCGTCGAGGTTGACGTCCTGTTCCAATGAACCGTGCATCAAGGTCGCGGTGCCGAAGTCCAGGACCACGCAGTCGGTCTTGATGACGCCGGGATGCTCGGTAGGATCGATGGTGCGCAGGCCGCGCCCGATCATCTGGGTCAGCGTCGACTTGTGCGAGCTGGGTCGCAGCAGAACAACACACGACGTAGGCGTGAAGTCGTAGCCCTCCGTGAGCACGGCCACATTGACGACCACCTGTGCGGCGCCGGACTCGTACTCTGCAAGGCGCGCCTTGCGCTCCGCATCGGACAGCTCGCCGTGCACGATCACGGTAGGCACCCCGGCGTCGTGAAATGCCTGGCGCACGCACTCGGCATGGGCAACGGTCGAGCAGAACACGATCGTCTTGCGGTCGCCGGCCTTCTCGCGCCAATGACGGATCACGGCATCGGTGATGGGCGTCTTGTTCAGAATGGCCTCGACTTCCGTCATGTCGAAGTCGGTGGCCGTGCGACGAACTCGCGTCAGTTGTTCCTGGGCGCCGACATCGATGACAAAGGTGCGGGGTGGCACGAGGTGGCCGGAGGCAATCAACTCGCCCAGCGTGATTTGGTCCGCGACGTTGCTGAAAACCTCCCGCAGTCCCTTGCCATCGCTGCGGGCAGGTGTCGCGGTGACGCCGAAGATCTGAGCGTTCGGGCTCTTGTCCAGCACCCGATCGATCACACGACGGTAAGACGCCGATGCCGCATGGTGTGCCTCATCGATCACCAGCAGATCGAGCGCTGGTATCGCGGCGAGATGGTTGTCACGCGACAGCGTTTGCACCATCGCGAACGTGGCGCGCCCTGACCAGGATTTGTCCTTGGCATCAAACACGGAGGTGCTGATGCCCGGATTCACCCGAGCGAATTTGGTCAGGTTCTGGCCAGTCAGTTCGTCGCGGTGGGCGAGGATGCAGGCTTTGGCATCTGGCTCGGCCAACAGGCTGCCGGCCACCGCCGACAGCATGATGGTCTTGCCCGACCCGGTGGGGCCAACAGACAGCGTGTTGCCGTGTTGGGCGAGAGCCGCCAGGGAGCGCTCGACCAACAGGGCTTGGCGGGGGCGAAGCATCATGGCGGCGTCCCCCTTACTGTGCCCAGCTCGGGCGACCCGGCACGGAGGCACGTCCCGTAGCCTGGGCATACGCGTTCGACCCGTTGGCGGCCCCTGACACCGCAGGCTTTGCGGCCCCGCCCATGAGGGCGGCGTAGTCCTTGTGGTCGGGCGTGATCGCGGCCTTGATAACGCTCTTGTCCTGGCCGTTCTGGTCTTTGTCCCAGTCGACCTTGCCGAGAAACTCGATGCCGTCGAGGTCGGCAAACCCGCTGATGCGGCGCGCGTTCTGCGCGGCAGGACTGTTGTCGCCAGGATGAACGCCGCGCGCGGAGTTCAGGATCGCCTTGACGAAGGTGCGGCCCATGTTCGCCCACTCAGGGCCCTTCGGGCTGTGCAGGCCGATCAGAGACCACATCTTGCGACGGGCGAACTCGCCCTCCATCACAACGAACTCGCAGTTCAGGTACACCGAGCCGGTGTTGTCGTTGCGAGTGGCGTAGCCGCCGGTCCAGCCTTGCGACGGATCATCGAAGCCACCCGGCTTGATGGTCATGCGGACACGCACCAGCGTGCCCTTCGGGATCAGGTCGAAAGAGGTCTGTTCGGAAGCGGAATTGAAATCGAAATAGGTCATGATTAGGACTCCTGAGTGGAAGTGGATTCGGTGTTAGGGACAGGCGCGGCAGATGGCACGGGGCGCGCGAAGTCGAGTCGCTCGGCGGCGGGCCTGGCAGGGCCGGCGATCTTTTCCATCAACCGACCGAGATGCGGTTCTTCGATCGGATCGAGCCGCCCGGAGCGGTCCTTGGCGGGGTATCCCCATGCGTTCAGCGTGTGGCAGACGAATGCGCGGTAGCTGGCGCCGTCATCGGCCTTCAGCTCGGCCAGGGTGACTACCTCATCGACGATGCCGGGCAGTTCCAGGCCGGTCTTGGAGCCGTCGATCTGCAGCGAGAACACCCGGCGATTGAAATCGTCGAGGCGCTCGTCGAGGATGCCGACGAACCAGACGTTCTTGCCGCGCGTGTGCTGCAGGTGGGTCAGCCAGGCGATCATTTCCTGGCCCATCAGCCCATACGCACCCCGACTGTCGGGTTTGCCGGTCTTCTCGGAGTAGGCCTGCGGCTGGCCTTTGCACCATTGCAGGCACAGGCGTCCGGCCACGGTGATGGAGTCGACGAACACGGTGTCGTACTTGTCCAGCACGGCTGGATCGCCGAAGCGCGCACACACAGCATCGAAGTGGGCCTGGCTGAACGGCTGGTCGTCGCGCAGCGCTGGGTTCGGTCCGCCTATGTACACCGCGAAGTCACGACACTCCTGCCAGGTGCGTGGACGGATCGTGTCGCCCGCCCAGCCCTCGACGGCCAAGTCCCCAGCCTCGAGATCGAAGAACAGCGTGGCCGTGGGTTTCAGCGTCCAGAGCTGTGACGTCTTGCCGATGCCGCTCTTGCCGACGAGCACACCCTTCACGCCACGGCGCTCGGCCAGGCGCTGGTCTGCAGTAATGATGGGGAGGCTCATTTGCCGGCCTCCTCGGCGCTGATGCTGGCGAACGCGTCAGCGACGGTGGTCACGCCGAGTGCGCCGCGCTTGCGGGCCATTTCGTACAGGTCGCGCAGACCGCTCAGACGGCGATGGATCAGACGGGATTCCGACTCCATGCCCTGGATCGCGAATGCCAAGTCATCAATGGTGGCGTCTTCGATGCGACGCACGACTTCGTCGGGGCGATTGCCGTCCAGTGCCGGGATGCGGATGTTTTCCGGCAGATCACGGAGATACATTTCCGGCTGCTTGCGCAGCAGTTCGAGCAGCGTAGGTTTGGTTTTCATGGCGATTACTCCTGAAGCAGAGCGAGACGAAAGCCCGGCTTGCCGGTCTTGAGGGTGCGTGCCGGAGCGAAGGCGCTCTTGAGCGACTCGGGCCACGCGTTGAACTTGGTTTCCGAGATCCGATAGCTGATCTCCACGTACTCGGACGGGTCGTCACCGTTGGCGGCGATGCGCCGGGTGATCTCGGCGAGCCGCTTCTGGTCCCAGTCGACTTTCTTGGGCAGATCGGCGGTGATGCGGACATGGCCGTCGTCGAAATGGACGACGCCGGTGTCTTTGCCGGCTGCCAGGCGCAGCTGGTGAGCGCGGCCGGCGTACTTGAGGTCCAGTGCGCGATCGACGTGCTCGACGATCGCCTTGGCCATGGAAAGAAGATCAGTCGCGTCGTTTTTGAGCTGGAACAGCGATTCGCTGGCAAGCTCAGCCAGTTCACCGGCTGGGGTGGCCAATGCCTGATCGGGAGAGATACGGTTCATGCCGCACCTCCAGCATTGACGCGTTCAGAGGTGCTCTTGCGCAGGCTCTCTGCCTCGTAGGCTTCGATGTCCTCGATGCGATAGGCGACGCGACCTTGCAGCTTCAGAAATACCGGACCGATTCCCTCGGAACGCCAGCGCTCAAGCGTGGCTTCGCTGACTCCCCAGCGTTCGGCCAGTTGGCCTTGATTCAGATGTTTGACACTCACGATGCACTCCTTCTGGTTGTTGCGAATTCATGAGGTCAGTTTCGAAGTCGGCCTGTGCGGGCGTCTGCCGCCGCCATGTACGGGCTGATGTACGGGCGCAGCTTCTGCGGGGAAAAGCGGGGGCCAGAAAGCAAAAAACCGCCCGAAGGCGGTTGTGCGTGCTGCTGCCAACTGGTGGCCGGTCAATCTCGGCGGAAGCCATACTTTCCCTTCTCAGGGTTGTCGATGTAGTCCTCCCACTCCGTGTTGCCGCTAAACAGGTTCTGCATGCGCTGGCTGCGCGCCGTCTTCTTATCTGCATAGGCTGCGTCGAGAATTTCAGCGGCTGACAGAATCCACCTGTCGTTGATGGCCTGTTCGAACATGTAGCGGACTGCCGCAGCCTGACGCTCTCCTTTGATCGTCCAGGGCTTGGTCTTGGTGCGGATGGTCAGCGTGTTGGTGTACTCGTCGAAGTGCACCGGCAACACGGGGCGGATCGCGCCATCGGGCGAAGCGGCCAGGATGCGATGCAGGAGATCCATGTCGATGCACGGCGTGGCGACGTAGTCGACGATTGCAGCTCGTAGCGATGCGAATCGGTAACTGCGAGGTGGGCGCACAAACTGCGGCAATACACCGCCAGACGACAAGATCAGACCCTGGTCAGGAAGACTTGTCTGGCTGAAGTGGCGAAATACCTCTTCGACGGAGTGCGCCAAGCCGCGAACGAGCCAGACGTCTGTCAGCGCGGGGCCGATTCGTGCCTTCCCCAAATGCCAGAGGGCATCGTCCAGCAGCGGCGCATCGATCCCTTTTCGCAGAGCCTGCGCGATACCCAGGAGATCGGCGATGGTGCTCAGGATTGCTGCTGGTCGAACGCTGTAGACGGCGACTTCGGCGGCGGGGACAAACTTCCACCGAAAAGTCTGAGGACAGCGGTAGCGATACCGATCAGCCTGCTCATCTTCGGTCAGGTCAGCATTGACAAGTTCGTCGTCGAGCGATGCAGGGTAACTCCCGGCGTAGCCGACGCAGTCGGTCCACTGCTCCAGCAGCTTCGGCGTCAAAGATGTCCGTCCAAGGACACTCCACCCGGGCACCCCACGAAGCCGCAGTCCGTCGCCGTCGGCAATCGGCTGCCCAGACTGCTCGAACAGGTCGATCAGTTCAAGCAGCGACTGTGTCGGCAGGGGCTTCGACGACATGGCCGATCTCCTTCACAAGATGCCATTTGGCCAGCAGTCGGTCGCACAGCGCCCGGTCCTTTTCCCGCTTGGTCTTGATGTTGCACTTGTTGTCGTCACGCAGGATCACGGTAATCGTCCGTGCGCGGTCCTTGCCGACCTTTTTCAGCTTGATGGACAGCTTGGCGTAGTTGAGGTGGTGATCGCGGAAGTCGAAGGCGGGGCCGATCAACGACCGGGCGGCCGCATAGATGTCATCGACGTCCTTGGTCCAGATCTTCACCAGGAGCGACCGCCCATTTCCGGCGGCGTAACCGAGCTCGACGACCTTGACGAACGCTACCGGCTCGCCGGACAAATCGAAATTTCGCGGCGCCGCCAAGCTCTGGTAGTCGTATTGTTTGAGCGGGATCTTCTCGCCGGTGATGGGCGATTGCAGCAGGGAGTCGGCCACGATGCGCGCCAATGCTTCCCGGCCAGCCGTATCTTTCGACAGCACCTCCAGGTGCCCATTGGCCGGCTCGTATGTGATGTGCGAAGACACCGCCCGGATCACTTTCTGGGGCACCAATTCGCTCGCCTGCACGCAGTCGATGATTTCCGGTGGGCGGTTGTGATGGATGCTGATCTGGTACAGATCCACATCCTCGCCGGTCTGCGTGTCGGGCCGCAGACGCTTGAAGATCTGGATCGCGACCGCGTCATCGGAGCACCCGAGTTGCTGGGCGACGGTTTGGTGGAATGCCGCCTTGGCCGTCGCGTCGTCGAGTACCGCCAGATTGGCAGGTGCCATGAAACCGGAGTAGCAGGAGGCGCTTTGCCGGAACACGTCGGCCTGTCGGGCGTTGAGGGCTTCCTCGAAGATCACGGGTTCATGGACGTGCAGCCACAGCGCCCGCTCGTACTGGTTCGGAATCGCTGCGAAGGTTTCCCGGGCCGCGTCATCGAAGATGTCGTCCTTAAAGCCGTCGATGACGTCCTGGCCGGCGCCGTCCGACAGCAGCACGATCCGTTCGGCCACTTCTTCGATCCGCTGCCGCTCGCCCACCCCAAGAGCCGCGAGCACAGCCTCCATCTGCTCACGCTGTTCTTTCTTGGGCTTCTTGGCGTCCGCGTCCGGCATGGCCAGGCCGAATTCATCCACCATAAATTCACGGAACACCGCCGGTGGCAGGTGGCCCAGGAGCTTGCTCAGGTTTTCTGCATCGTTCATCTACATACCCCTCAAAGGTTTGGATCGGCTTGGTATCAGCCTCGACGGCCCCTTCTTCTTGTTGGGGTGTGCAGACCGATGAAGTTCGGTGTACCGAACGATTTAGATTGTCGCGGAGCGGTTATAGGTTTGTCAAGCAGGTACGAATTCGTTCGGTACAGTGGTATTATTTTAGGATTGAAGCCAACAAATGAGGAAATACCGGTGCCATCGCCCCTGGGGGACAAGATCCGCGCACTGCGGAAGCAAAAGAAGCTCAGCCTGGAACAGTTGGCCGAACTGACCGACTCCAGCAAGAGCTACATCTGGGAACTGGAAAACAAAGACGACCCAAAGCCATCGGCCGAGAAGATCGGCAAGATCGCCGCCGTCCTTGAGGTCACCACGGAGTTCCTGCTGACCGAGTCGGCAACCACCCCGGACGAGGAAGTGCTCGACGAGGCCTTCTTCCGCAAGTACAAAACCATGTCGGAGCCGGACAAAAAGAAGATCCGCAAGATCCTCGATGCCTGGGAAGATGAATGACGGAGGCGAAGAAGCCCATGGCCGAGGCCAATCGCATCTCGTCCATGCTCAACACGGTGCTCGGTGCGGATCGTTTTCCGGTCAAGGTTGACGAGCTGGCGCTGGAGTATTCCCGCCAGTGCTTTTCAGACTCGCCGATCGACAAGGTCCAGGGCGAAGATCTCGACGGTTTCGATGGTCTGCTGAAAGCCAATAAGGCGCGCTCGAAGTGGCTGCTCCTATACAACAGTGCCACCCCTTCGGAGGGCCGCAAGCGCTTCACGATCGCGCATGAGTTCGGCCACTACATCCTGCACCGCCACCAGCGGGACCTATTCGAGTGCGGCGACGGCGACATCGAAACGGGCGACAACAACGAGCGCGACATCGAGTCAGAAGCGGACTTGTTTGCTTCGACCCTGCTGATGCCGCTGGACGACTTCCGGCGCCAGGTGGATGGGCAGTCGATCAGCTTCGATCTGCTGAGTCACTGCGCGGATCGCTACGGCGTTTCGCTGACGGCTGCAGCCTTGCGCTGGACCGAAATCGCCCCGAAGCGCGCCGTGTTGGTGGCCAGTCGTGATGATCACATGCTGTGGGCCAAGTCGAACGAGGCGGCACTACGGTCCGGCGCTTACTTCGCCACCCGCAAGAACACCATCGAGTTGCCTCGACAAGCGTTGGCTCACAGCTACAACGGCTGGGATGCAGGCGATCAACAGACGGGCCGAGCACAGGACTGGTTTCCACGCGAACCCACCAGCATGCCCGTCACTGAAATGACCCGGGTGGCGGGGCAGTACGACTACACTCTGACGCTGCTGTTGATGCCCGACGCCGAATGGCAACGGCCTCGGCATGATGATGAAGAGGCAGAGGAGGATACCTTTGATCGATTCATCCGCAACGGCCAGTACCCTGTGCGATAGATCATGAGGAATTGGTCGTGAGCGCGCACAAATGGCAGTTCAGTTCCCGCTTCCGTCGTCACGCCTTCGGCTGGCGATCCGATACGCCAATTCAGCGTATCAAGGAAGCCCTCGCGGAAATCAAGCAGGTCGCGCGCAAGGAGCCGCTGCTCGCGGCCGAGGGTGCGGTGCAACTCCTCGAAAAGTTGTCCCCGGCGCTCGAGCAGGTTGATAGTTCCTCGGGTGCCCTGGGCTCGGCGGTCAACAAGGCCATCGACGCACTGGTGCCGATCATTGCCAAGGCCGATGTCGAGCCGAAGCTGCGACTACGCTGGCTCGGACGCTTGTGGCAAGCGCTGCAGGAAGACGAGATACCCTACATCGAAGTGCTCGGCGATTACTGGGGAGAGTTATGCGTGACGCCGGAACTGGCGTCGCACTGGGCCGATGAGTTTTTGCCGGTCGTCGAGAGCGTGTGGAGCCCGAAGGCTTCCGGACATGGATTTTTCAAAGGCACCAGCGCTTGCCTAGCATCGATGTACGCGGCGGGCCGCCACCAGGAACTGTTGGCGTTACTCGACAAGGCGCGGTTCAAGTGGTGGCACGATCGGCGCTGGGGCGTGAAGGCATTGGCAGCGATGGGCAGGAAGGCGGAGGCGATCCGCTATGCCGAGGAGTCGCGCGGTCTCAATGATCCTGGCTGGCAGATTGCCCAGGCCTGCGAAGAAATCCTGTTGTCCTCGGGCTTGCTCGACGAGGCCTACCGCCGCTACGCCATCGAGGCGAATCAGGGCACAACGAACCTGGCGACGTTTCGCGCCATTGCCAAGAAGTATCCCCATAAGCAGCCGGAAGAGATCCTACGCGACCTGGTAGCCAGCACGCCTGGCGCCGAGGGCAAGTGGTTCGCCGCTGCCAAGGATGCGGGTTTGTTCAATGCGGCGATCGAGCTGGGCACGCGCAGCCCGACCGATCCACGCACGCTGACGCGCGCTGCCCGTGACTACGCCGAGAAGCAGCCAGCATTCGCGCTCGCCGCAGGCCTCGCCGCGTTGCGTTGGATCTCTCTTGGACACGGCTATGAGATCACCGGCGCTGATGTGCTCGATGCTTATTCGGCAGTCACGCAGGCGGCGGAGAACGCTGGGTTGCCAACCCAGCAGGTCAACGAGCAGATCCGGGACATGATCGCCAGCACCCAGCCAGGCAATTCGTTGATGAAGACCATCCTCGCCCGTCATCTGGCGAGCTAAAAGGGACCTGCTTTTCGCAGCAACCCGCATCGGTTCGCACGGCTCCGAAACTCCCTCATGGTGTCGGCGGCAGTCCATCCGGACAATTTCACTGCATGTGAGTTTGACCGAGAGGACCGCCACCAATGCATCAAATCAACCATCTACCACCGGAGCGGATGACGCCGGAACAGCGTCGCCACGAGATCGCGTCGTTGCTGGCCAACGGCCTGGCACGCCTGCGTATCACCGGCACAGAACAGTCCGCAGCCAGGACAGAAGCGAGCGAGTTTGAGCTTGGCTTCTCTGGCAACCAGCGCGTTCATGCAGACCCCGTCAACAAGACAACTACGGAGTCCAAATGAGTACACAAACACCATTATTTTCCACGCCGCCGTCGGTGGCGGCGCAGATCGCCAGGCTGCCCGAGATGCCGATGGCAGAGATCCGGGCACTCTGGCAGAAGCTGGTCGGTGGCGACACACCCACCCACAACCGCCAGTTCCTCGAACGCCGGATTGCCTACCGACTGCAGGAGCTTGAGTTCCGCAAGGTCAACGCCAATCTGCTGGATCGCAATCAGCGTCGCATCCAATCTTTGGTCGAAACTGGCAAGGTGAAAAAGCGCGACCGCGACTACCGTCCGGCCGCAGGCACGGTGCTGGTCCGTGAATACAAAGGCGTCGAGTACCGCGTGATCGCGACCGCCGACGGCCAATATGACTTCCAGGGCCGCATGTACCCGAGCCTCTCGATGATCGCCCGCGAAATCACAGGCATGCGCTGGTCGGGTCCGCTGTTCTTTGGCCTCAAGCCACCGTCCAACGCCAAGGCCAAGCCCGCCACCAAGAAGAGAGGTGGTCGATGAGCGAAGTCTTGAAGCGCCGCATGCGCTGCGCGGTCTACACGCGCAAATCCACCGATGAAGGGCTGGACCAGGAATACAACTCCATCGATGCTCAGCGCGATGCCGGTCACGCCTACATCGCCAGCCAGCGCGCGGAGGGTTGGATTCCGGTCGCCGACGATTACGATGATCCCGCCTTTTCTGGCGGCAACATGGAGCGCCCGGCGCTCCAGCGCATGATGGCGGACATCGAAGCTGGCAAGATTGACGTGGTCGTCATCTACAAGATCGACCGCCTGACGCGTAGCCTGGCGGACTTCTCCAAGATGGTCGAGGTGTTCGAGCGCTACGGCGTGTCGTTCGTGTCGGTCACCCAGCAGTTCAACACTACGACCTCGATGGGCCGGTTGATGCTGAACATCCTGCTCTCCTTCGCGCAGTTCGAGCGCGAGGTCACTGGCGAGCGCATCCGCGACAAGATCGCCGCCAGCAAGCGCAAGGGCATGTGGATGGGCGGCGTGCCGCCGCTGGGCTACGACGTCGAGAACCGGCGGTTGGTGCCCAACGAGCGTGAGGCCAAGCTGATCCGGCACATCTTCCAGCGCTTCGTCGAACTCGGGTCCAGCACCGCACTGGTTAAAGAGCTAAAACTGGATGGCGTGACGTCGAAGGCGTGGACCACGCAAGACGGTAAGACCCGCGATGGCAGGCCGATCGACAAGGGTCACATCTACAAGCTCCTGAGCAACCGAACCTACCTTGGCGAGTTGCGGCACAAGGACCAGTGGTACCAGGCCGAGCATCCGCCCATCATCAGCCGCGAACTGTGGGACAGCGTCCACGCGATCCTCGATACCAACGGCCGGGTGCGGGGCAACACGACGCGGGCCAAGGTTCCCTATCTACTCAAGGGCATCGTGTTCGGCAACGACGGCCGTGCGCTGTCGCCGTGGCACACCACCAAGAAGAATGGCCGACGCTACCGTTACTACGTGCCCCAGCGCGACGCCAAGGAACACGCGGGCGCCTCGGGTCTGCCGCGACTGCCTGCCGCAGAACTCGAATCGGCGGTGCTCGACCAACTGCGTGCCATCCTGCGTGCCCCGAATCTGCTCGGCGACATGCTGCCGCAAGCGATCAAGCTCGACCCAACGCTGGACGAGGCCAAGATCACCGTGGCCATGACCCGACTCGACGCGATTTGGGATCAACTGTTCCCGGCGGAGCAGACCCGGATCGTGAAATTGCTGGTCGAGAAGGTGATCGTGTCGCCCAATGACCTCGAGGTGCGATTGCGCGCCAACGGCATCGAGCGGCTGGTGCTTGAACTGCGTCCCGAGCCGGTCGAGCAACAAGCGGAGGCGTTGGCATGAGCGACATCCGCATCCAGAAAACTGGCGAGCCGGACATCGTTGAGGCGAGTGATGGCCGGCTAACTCTGTCTGTGCCGATCCAGATCAAGCGGCGCAGCGGCCGCAAGCTGGTCACTCTCCCGAACGGTGAGACTGCACCGGTCAGACCATGGGACGTGGCACCGACCTCCATTCAATTGGCGCTGGCCAGGGGTCACCGCTGGCTGGCGATGCTGGAATCGGGGGAAGCGAAGTCCTTGAAGGAAATCGCCACGCGGGAGGGGATCGACAACAGCTACGTCAGCCGGATGGTCAACCTGACCACGCTGGCACCCGACATCGTGGCGGCCATCCTGGACGACGAATTGCCGAACCACGTCACGCTGTTTGATCTGGCGGTTGATCCGCCAGCGCTGTGGGATGAGCAGCGGGAGAGAGTCGGACTCTGAGGTGGAGACACCACCTCAGCTCAACATGCCTTTGAGATCCTTGAGCATCAGGAACAGATGGTACGGATCAGTCGGGCTGGGGTCGAATTCCCACGATTCGTACCACTGCCGTGCTGCGTCGTCCTTGGCATGGACCAACAGGCAGCGGATACCCGCAATGTCGGCGGCCTGTGCGGTGCGCAGCAGTGCATCCTTGAGCAAGGCCTGGCCCAGACCTTTACGCTGATGCTCCTTGTCCACGGCGAGCCGGGCCAGGATCATGACCGGCACCGGGTGGCGCGCCAGCCCCTTCATCACTCTCGACGGCGTGGCTTCCGGATCGACGCTACCAACGGCTAGGCTGTAGAAGCCGACCACCACGTCACCCTGGCAGCAGACATAGGTCTGCGCGCTGTTGGCCTTCTGGTTGACGAGCGCGTAGCGCTGCAGGAACTGGTTCAGCGCGGCCTGGCCGCAGTCGAACGCATCGACCTGATCCGTTGCAGCCAGCTTGCGAACGGGCGAGTAGTCATTGCTCAATCCAGCACCCCAGGTTCACGCAGCAACTTCTTCAGACGCGGCTTGCTTTGCACCGGGCGGTCCAGCGCCTCCTGGAAGGCCTGCCACTGTGTGTCGTCCAGCACGAACTGGCGACGATCCGCCAGCGTCTGCGCGGCCGCCGTCACGCCCGCGTCGAGCAGGAACTCGCTGACGTTCTTGTGGCAGGCGCGTGCGGCTTCTTGAAGCAGCTGCTTGACCGGCGTGCTGGCACGAACGTCAATGCGTTCGGTCTTGGAAAGATTCAGGGTGCTCATGGTGCCCCTCCGGACTGATATTGGATTCCTTTATTGTACTCGTCCGGACATTGTCCTGACAAGAGGTTCCTTATCTTAGCCACCATCCAAGCACGTACTTTCGCGTTGCGACATGTCGGTAGTTCTCGATAACTACCGACGAAACGCACCCGCAGCGTGTCCTTCGCCACCCGATGCTGCAATCCAACCGCTTGATTCGTCCGCGCGTAACCCTTTGATCTGTATGGCGCTGACTTGTGGCCCTTGCGGACTTCGGGCAACTTTCAGGGAGCGAGGTCGGAGCGAGGAATGGCTAAGAGAGAGTGGAATGTGGCCCGGAACGGGCTGGGAGGCTGACCGGCGAAGTCCGCAGGCTTCCGCAGGAGCCCCCAACAACACGCGGGAACCGGCGCGATCGGGCAAGAAAAAACCCCAACCGAGAACGGTTGGGGTTTCATTATTGGTGGAGCCGGCGGGAATCGAACCCGCGTCCGCAGATCCTCCACAGAGAGTTCTACATACTTAGTTCTGTCATTTGATTTAACCGCCGCATCGCGGACGAACACGCTCTACGACGGCGAGTCACTTGGTTTTCGTCCCTGAGGTCGTGACACCCGCAGGGCTTATCTGACGTCAATGACCTCGCGTGGTCTTGCGACCCTAGCCCGTCAGCGAGCCAGTGCGAGGACGGCGGCCCTTAGGCTGCCAGTGCGTAACGTTCGTCGTTAGCAGTTATTGCGTTCCCATTGATTTACGAGGTGACGGGTCCTCGGTATGCCCTCTACTGCTTTGCAACCCACGTCGAAACCAGGTCGGCCCCAGTAAGGAAAACGGATTGTACTCGCTTTCGACGCCGGGCGTGCGTGTCGGTTCCCTAGAGAGCGGCAACGCCCGCGGTGAGCAGCGGAATCAACTCGCTGGGATGGCGTACCAGATGGTCGCCGCCCCAGCGCTCGGGCGGCTCGCCCTCGCCGCAGTAGCCGTAGGCTGCCGTGATGGTCGCCATGCCGGCCGCCTTGCCGGCCTGGATATCGCGCAGGTCGTCGCCGACATAGGCGCAGCGCAGCGGGTCGACGCCGCTGAGCTGCGCGGCGTGCAGCAGCGGGGCCGGGTGGGGCTTCGGATAGGGCGTGGTGTCGCCGCTGACCACCGCGGCGGCGCGCGGCGCCAGGCCGATCGCATTGAGCAGCGGGGTGGTGAAACGGGCAATCTTGTTGGTGACGATGCCCCAGCGGATGCCGGCGGATTCGAGCGCACCCAGAACCTCTTCCATGCCGTCGAACAGGCGTGTGCGCACCGCGATATCGGCTTCGTAGTAGTTCAGGAAGGCATCGCGCAGCGCCGGGAAATCGGGGTCGTCCGGCGTCTTGCCGAAGGCGGCACCGATCAGCCCGCGTGCGCCATGCGAGGCGACCGGGCGGAGCAGCGCGTAGTCCACCGGTTCGCGGCCATGCTCGACCACTAGGCGGTTGGCGGCGGCGGCCAGGTCGGGCGCGGTGTCGGCGAGCGTGCCGTCCAGATCGAAGAAAACAGCGTCGAAGGTGGGCATGCTCAGGCGGTCCGGCGCAGGGCCATCATGTAGTTGACGTCGGTATCGCGGCTCAGCTCGTAGACCTGGGACAGCGGACGGTAGACCATGCCGCGCAGCTCGATCAGGTCGAGGCCCGCTTGCCGGGCGAAGCGGGCCAGTTCGGCGGGTTTGATGAACTTGTCGTAGTCGTGCGTGCCGCGCGGCAGCATGTTGAGCACGTATTCGGCGCCGAGCACGGCCAGCAGATACGCCTTCAGATTGCGGTTGATTGTCGAGAAGAACACGTGTCCGCCGGGCCGGACCAGCGTGGCGCAGGCGCGCACGATCGAGGCCGGGTCCGGCACGTGCTCCAGCATCTCCATGCAGGTGACCACGTCGAAGCTGGCCGGCATGCGCGCGGCCAGCGCTTCGGCCGCGATTTCCTCGTAGGTTACGGCGACGCCCGATTCCAGGCTGTGCAGGTCGGCGACCTTCAGTGCCTTGGTCGACAGGTCAATGCCGCGCACGGTGGCGCCGGCGCGGGCCATGCTCTCGGACAGGATGCCGCCGCCGCAGCCGATGTCCACCACGTTCTTGCCGCGCAGGTCGGCGATGCTGTCGATCCAGCCCAGCCGCAGAGGATTGATCTCGTGCAGCGGCTTGAATTCGCTGTTCGGGTCCCACCAGCGGTGGGCCATTTCGCTGAACTTGTCGATTTCCTTCAGATCGGCGTTGCGCGCAATCTGGCGGGTGTCGACGGTCGGGTGAATCACGGGGGAAGTCGGCGTCATGAATCTGGCGCGCGCCTGGCAGCGCGGGACATTAGGAATTGGGGCAACTCTAACAAAATGCGTCCCGCGAGGCGAGCCGGGCGGCGGGTTGTCCGATGGACAAGAGAGTGGGGCAGGAGGGCAGTACCAGGAAGTCGAACGAAAACGCGGGACGAAAAAAAGCCCAGCTTGCGCTGGGCTTTTTCGCCGTGGAGCGGGACCGATCAGCGAGCGCTGCGGGTACCGACCACTTCGACTTCCACGCGGCGGTTCGGCTGCTGGCAGGCGATCTGAGCGGTGCGGTTGCCCTTGCACGACTTCGGATCGACCTTCAGCTGACGCTCGCCCTTGCCTTCGGTGTAGACGCGGTTGGCTTCCACGCCCTTGCTCACCAGATAGGCCTTGACGGCTTCGGCGCGGCGGATCGACAGGCGATCGTTGTAGCGATCGGTACCGAACGAGTCGGTGTGGCCGACGGCGATGATCACTTCCAGAGTGATGCCCGACAGCTTCGACACCAGGTCGTCCAGCTTGGCGCGGCCTTCCGGCTTCAGCACAGCCTTGTCGAAGTCGAACAGCGTGTCAGCGGCGAAGGTGACCTTCTCGCTCGAGACCACCGGGGGAGCGACCGGAGCCGGAGCCGGAGCCGGGGCAGCAGCCGGAGCCAGCGCGCCGTCGCACTGAGCATTGGCCGTGGCCGGGGTCCAGGAGCTATCGCGCCAGCAGAGCTCGTTCGTGCCATTCTTCCACACGTACTCGCTCGTACCGTTACCCCAGTTGTCGTTGACCGCCTTCTTTTCGTAGGGGACCGACGCGGTCTGGGCTTGAGCGGATGCGGCCATTACTGCGGTAGCTGCAACGAGCGCGAGCTTGGCAAATTTTTTCATATTTCTCCTCTCAGGATGAGATCACCGCAGGGTTACTGCGAGCAAATGGACGAAAACAAGTCATACATTCTTCGGAGTATAACCTTCTCGCTCGAGGTGACGAATGCTCCACTTCGAACAATGTCTGGCTCTTCGCTGGGGAATTGTGCCACAAGGCTCGTTTCCTAAGAAGTAAATATATGCGATTCAATCCATGGCTTCGGGGCCTGTGGTGTTTGTGCAACATGGCCCTTGCGATGCCCGCAAACCCTTGTCCGGCTTGGGTTCCAGGGCATCGCCCCTGAGCCGGGGAGGCTGCGTCGAGGGTGGCTGGCGGGCTGCCGGGAGCCGGTGCGCCGCATGTTAGAATGCCATGTTACCCGCCGCGCCGGCAGCACCGATTCATTCCGTGCCGACCGCCGCTTGCGGGCGTTTCAACCGCATAAGCCACGCCGCAATGGATCAATTCGCCAAAGAAACCCTTCCGGTCTCCCTCGAAGAGGAAATGCGTCGCTCGTACCTGGATTACGCGATGAGCGTGATTGTCGGGCGCGCGCTTCCCGATGTACGGGATGGCCTGAAGCCCGTCCACCGGCGAGTGCTGTATGCGATGCACGAGCTGAACAACGACTGGAACCGCCCCTACAAGAAGTCGGCGCGTATCGTCGGCGATGTGATTGGTAAATATCACCCGCACGGCGACACCGCGGTCTACGACACCATCGTCCGCATGGCGCAGGATTTTTCGCTGCGTTATATGCTGGTCGACGGCCAGGGCAATTTCGGTTCGGTCGACGGCGACAATGCCGCGGCCATGCGTTATACGGAAATCCGCCTGTCCAAGATAGCGCATGAAATGCTGCTGGACATCGACAAGGAAACCGTCGATTTCGTACCGAACTACGACGGCTCCGAAAACGAGCCGCAAATCCTGCCGGCCCGTATTCCGAATCTGCTGATCAACGGCTCGTCGGGTATTGCGGTCGGCATGGCCACCAATATCCCGCCGCACAATCTGAATGAAGTGGTCGACGGCTGCCTGCATCTGCTGCGTAACCCGCAGGCGACGGTCGACGAGCTGATCGAGCTGATTCCGGCGCCCGATTTTCCGACCGCCGGCATCATCTACGGCATCCAGGGTGTTCGCGAAGGCTACCGCACCGGCCGTGGCCGTGTGGTGATGCGAGCACGTACCCACTTCGAGGACATCGACCGCGGCCAGCGGCAGGCGATCATCATCGACGAGCTGCCGTACCAGGTGAACAAGCGCACGCTGCTGGAGCGCATCGCCGAGCTGGTCACCGAGAAGAAGATCGAAGGCATCTCCGACATCCGGGACGAGTCCGACAAGTCCGGCATGCGCGTGGTCATCGAACTGAAGCGCAACGAGGTGCCCGAGGTCGTCCTCAACAACCTATATAAGAACACCCAGCTGCAGGACACCTTCGGCATGAACATGGTGGCGCTGGTCGACGGCCAGCCCCGCCTGCTGAACCTGCGCCAGATGCTGGAGTGCTTCCTGTCGCACCGGCGCGAGGTGGTGACCCGCCGCACCGTGTTCGAGCTGCGCAAGGCCCGCGAGCGCGGCCACGTGCTGGAAGGCCTGGCGGTGGCGCTGGCCAACATCGACGAGTTCATCGCGATCATCAAGGCCGCGCCGACCCCGCCGATCGCCAAGCAGGAACTGATGGCCAAGTCCTGGGATTCGCAGCTGGTGCGCGAGATGCTGGCGCGCGCCGAGACCGATACCCCGGGCGGCCGGGCGGCCTACCGGCCGGACGGCCTGCCGCCGGTGTTCGGCATGCAGGACGACGGCCTGTACCGCCTGTCCGATTCGCAGGCCCAGGAAATCCTGCAGATGCGCCTGCAGCGCCTGACCGGCCTGGAGCAGGACAAGATCGTGCAGGAATATCGCGACGTGATGGCCGCGATCACCGACCTGCTCGACATCCTGGCCCGCCCGGAGCGCATTACCACGATCATCACCGACGAACTGAGCGCGATCCGCGCCGAATTCGGCGACGACCGCCGTTCGCAGATCGAGTTGAACGCGACCGAACTCGACACCGAGGACCTGATCACGCCGCAGGACATGGTGGTCACGCTGTCGCACAGCGGCTATATGAAGAGCCAGCCGATCTCGGAGTACCGCGCGCAGAAGCGCGGCGGCCGCGGCAAGCAGGCGATGGCGACCAAGGAAGACGACTGGATCGATACGCTGTTCGTCGCCAATACCCACGACTACATCCTGTGCTTCTCGAACCGCGGCCGGCTGTACTGGCTGAAGGTCTATGAGGTGCCGCAGGGCTCGCGGACCTCGCGCGGCCGGCCGATCGTCAATATGTTCCCGCTGCAGGAAGGCGAGAAGATCACGGTGATCCTGCCGGTGCGCCAGTTCGACGCCGAGCACTTCATCTTCATGGCGACCGCTCGCGGCACCGTCAAGAAGACCGCGCTGACCGAGTTCTCGAACCCGCGCAAGGCCGGCATCATCGCGGTCGACCTCGACGAGGGCGACTATCTGATCGGCGCGGCGATTACCGATGGCCAGCACGACGTGATGCTGTTCTCGGACGCCGGCAAGGCGGTGCGCTTCGACGAGAACGACGTGCGTCCGATGGGCCGGCAGGCCCGCGGCGTGCGCGGCATGAACCTCGACGAGGGCCAGACCGTGATCGCGATGCTGGTCGCGCCGGCCGAGAACGCCGAGGATGCCGGCTCGGTCGGCAGCGTGCTGACCGCCACGGAGAACGGCTATGGCAAGCGCACGCCGATCACCGAATACACTCGACACGGCCGCGGCACCAAGGGCATGATCGCGATCCAGACCAGCGAGCGTAACGGCCGCGTGGTCGCCGCCGCGCTGGTCGCGCCCGAGCACGAAATCATGCTGATCACCACCGGCGGCGTGCTGATCCGCACCCGCGTGGCCGAAATCCGCGAGATGGGCCGCGCGACCCAGGGCGTCACGCTGATCAACGTCGACGAGGGCACCAAGCTCTCGGGCCTGCAGCGCATTGTCGAAAGCGATGCCGATAATGGCGAAAACGGCGAGAGCAGCGAGGGCGGCGAGAATGGCGATCACGATGCCGCCACCGATGCCGCTACCAACGGCGACGACAATGGTGCCGGCAATGGCGCCGATGATGTCGCAAATGGTGACAATGGCGCTCAATCGTAATCAGATGCAACAATGGCGCGGCCGCTGGAACTAGGCCAGTCGCTACCGGACTAAACCGGACGAATTCATCAGGGAGTCATAATGCTCAACACCACTCGACGTATTGCTGTGCTGGCTGCTTTTGTTCCGGCCTTGATGGTCGCGCAGCATGCGCGCGCGCAGGACGCGGACAAGACCGCGGCGATCAAGGAACTGCTGTCCGTGATGCAGGCCGACCAGGCCGTCAAGGGCCAGGCCGAGAACTGGCAGGCCGGCGCCAAGCAGGAAGCGCCGCTGGTGCTCGAACAGGTGCTGGTCGAGAACAAGACGCTGAGCGACGCGCAGAAGCAGGCCGCGGTCGAGAAGCTGAAGAAGAACGGCGCGGTGCAGCGCATGGTCGACGGCGCCGGCAAGCAGTTCGGCACCGATGCGTTCAAGAACGACGCGATCAAGGCCCACTACGACGCCTTCGGCAAGTACTACACCGCGCAGGAAATCCGCGACCTGACGACCTTCCTGAAGTCGCCGACCGGCCAGAAGTTCATGGCCAACCAGGGCAAGGCGACCCAGGAGATCTGGGGCTCGATGATGCAGAAGTACGGCCCGCAAGTGGGCAAGTCGATGCGCGACGCCGCCGAGAAGGAAGTCACCGCGGCATCGAAGTAAGCCGGGCGCGGCGTCCGGTGCGCCACCTCGGCGACGCCGGGACGCCAACGAAATGCGTCTTTAGGTAATAATGGCTGCTTGGGCTATCCCAAGCAGCCATTTTTCTTTCCGTTCATGAACGATCCCCAGAATCCCGCCCTTGCCGCCATGATGCAGCGCGCCATGGCCGAACGTGTCTACAACTTCTCCCCGGGTCCCGCGACGCTGCCGGCCGAGGTGCTGCAACAGGCAGCCGAGGAAATGCTCTCCTGGCACGGCACCGGTATCTCGGTGATGGAGATGAGCCACCGCAGCAAGGAGTTCGAGGGGATCCACAACGAGGCGCTGGCCGATCTGCGCGACCTGCTGAAGGTGCCGAAGGAATTCCGCATCCTGTTCCTGCAGGGCGGCGCGATCGGCGAGAACGCCATCGTTCCGCTGAACCTGATCGGGCGCCTGAACCCGGAACGGCCCAAGGCCGACTTCGTCGTGACGGGCACCTGGTCGGTCAAGACGGAGCAGGAAACGCGCCGCTACGGCGCCAGCCATGTCGCCGCCAGCAGCGTCGAGCAGCGCTTCGCGCGCATCCCGGATCCGGCGACCTGGCAACTGTCCGACGATGCCGCCTATGTGCATCTGTGCACCAACGAGACGGTCGTCGGCGTCGAATTCCAGCAGGTGCCGGATATCGGCCAGAACCGCGGCCGCGTGGTGGTCGCCGATGCGTCGAGCCATATCCTGTCGCGGCCGATCGACTGGTCGCGCGTGCAGGTCGTCTATGGCGGCGCGCAGAAGAACATCGGCCCGGCCGGCGTCACCATCGTGATCGTGCGCGAAGACCTGCTTGGCCACGCGCATCCGCTGTGCCCGTCGGCGTTCAACTGGCGCATCGTCAATGACAACAATTCGATGTACAACACGCCGCCGACCTATGCGATCTATATCGCCGGGCTGGTGTTCAAATGGCTGAAGCGGCAGGGCGGCGTGGAGGGCATCGAGCAGCGCAATATCGCCAAGGCGCGCGCGCTCTACGACTTCCTGGACCAGAGCGCCTTCTATCGCAACGAGATCGATCCGAGCTGCCGCTCGCGCATGAACGTGCCGTTCTTCCTGGCCGACGAGTCGCGCAACGAGGCCTTCCTGGCCGGCGCGCGCGCCAACGGCCTGGTCCAGCTCAAGGGCCACAAGTCGGTGGGCGGCATGCGCGCCAGCCTGTATAACGCGATGCCGCTGGAGGGCGTCACCGCGCTGATCGACTACATGCGCGAGTTCGAGCGCAGCGCCGCCTGAGCGGCGGCCATTGCACCATCGGCGGCGCGATCGCCCTGCGTGGGCGCGGTCTGCCGTTCGATGGCGAATCGGGATTTTCATCATGACGACACAAGATAAAGACGCTGCGGCCCCAGCCCAGGGCCAGCAGCCGACCATGCCGACCGAGGAGCAGGAGCGCGCGCTGTCCGTGGAGCTGGCACCGCTGCGCGAGCAGATCGATGCCGTCGACCGCGAGCTGCTGGCCATGCTGAACCGCCGCGCGCAGCTGGCGCTGGACGTCGGCGAGGTCAAGAAGAAATTCGGCGCGCCGGTGTTCCGGCCCGAGCGCGAACTGCAGGTCATTCGCAAGGTCCAGGGCAACAACCCGGGACCGCTGCGTGGCGACAGCGTCGCGGCGATCTGGCGCGAGGTGATGTCGGCCTGCCGTGGCCTGGAGAAGCCGCTGGAAGTCGCCTTCCTCGGCCCGGCCGGCACCTTCTCCGAGCAGGCGCTGTACGCCCACTTCGGCCATGAGGTCGCCGGCGTGCCGTGCCCGAGCATTGACGAGGTGTTTCGCGCGGTCGAGGCCGGCACCGTCGAGTATGGCGTGGTGCCGGTCGAGAATTCGACCGAGGGCGCGGTGTCGCGCACGCTCGATCTGTTCCTGCAGACCTCGCTGAAGATCAGCGGCGAGATCGCGCTGAAGGTCCATCACAACCTGATGGCGTCGTCGCCGGACATGAAGGGCGTGACCGTGGTCCGCGCCCATCCGCAGGCGCTGGCCCAGTGCCAGCACTGGCTGACCGCCAACTATCCGCATCTGGAGCGGCAGGCGGTGTCGAGCAACGGCGAGGCGGCGCGCATGGCCAGCGAAGACCCGACCGTGGCCGCGATTGCCGCCGAGACCGCGGCCAATCGCTATCACCTGCACATCATCCGCTCGCATATCCAGGACGATCCGCACAATCGGACGCGCTTCGCGGTGATCGGCCGCTACGAGACCGAGCCCTCGGGCAGCGACCAGACCTCGCTGATCCTGTCGGTGCCGAACAAGGCGGGCGCGGTGTACCAGTTGCTGGCGCCGCTGGCCGACAACGGCGTGTCGATGTGCCGCTTCGAATCCCGGCCGGCGCGCAGCGGGGCCTGGGAGTACTACTTCTACGTCGATATCGAGGGCCATCAGCGCGATGCCGCCGTCGAGCGGGCGTTGCAGCAGCTGCGCGCCAACGCGGCGTACTTCAAGGTGCTGGGCTCGTATCCGTCGAGCAAGTAGCAAGCTGGCGGGCAGCGGCAACACGAACATCGGCCCGCAGCGGGCCGAGGCAAAGCAATCAGGAGTCGATATGGCAGAGCAGGGCAGGCAGTTCGGTCCGGAATATGTGCGGGCGATTTCTCCTTACGTGGCAGGCAAGCCGATCTCCGAGGTCGCGCGCGAGTTCGGCCTGGACGAGGCCGGCATCGTCAAGCTGGCCTCCAACGAGAATCCGCTCGGCATGCCCGACTCGGCCAGGACGGCAATGGCCGCCGCGGTGGCCGAGCTCGGCCGCTATCCCGATTCGAACGGCTTCGAACTGAAGGCCGCGCTGTCGGCGCGCTACGATGTGCCGGCCGACTGGCTGACGCTGGGCAATGGCAGCAACGACATCCTCGAGCTGGCCGCGCATGCGCTGGTCAAGCCGGGCGAGTCGATCGTCTATGCGCAGTATTCGTTTGCGGTCTACGCGCTGGCGACGCAGGAAATCGGCGCGCGCGCGATCGAGGTGCCGGCGCGCGACTACGGCCACGATCTGGACGCGATGGCCGCGGCGATCGCGCCCGATACCCGGCTGGTCTTCATCGCCAATCCCAACAATCCGACCGGGACCTTCCTGCCTGCCGCGCAGATCGAAGCGTTTCTGGCCAAGGTGCCGGCCGATGTGGCGGTGGTGCTCGACGAGGCGTACAACGAGTATCTGGACCCCGAGGACCAGTACGAGTCGGTGCAGTGGGTACGCAAGCATCCGAACCTGATGGTCTCGCGCACGTTCTCGAAGGCCTATGGGCTGGCCGGGCTGCGGGTCGGCTATGCGGTCGCGCAGCCCGCGCTGACCGATCTGCTGAACCGCATCCGCCAGCCATTCAACGTCAACAGCCTGGCGCAGGCGGCCGCGGTGGCGGCGTTGGGCGACGAGGCCTTCCTGCGCAGGAGCGCGACGCTCAATCGCGAGGGCAAGGCGCAGCTCGTGGCGGCCTTCGAGCGGCTCGGGCTGCAGTATGTGCCTTCGTACGGCAACTTCGTGCTGGTCCGCGTCGGCGACGATGACGAGGCCGGCGCGCGCGTCAATCTCGCGCTGCTCAAGCAGGGCGTGATCGTGCGTCCGGTCGGCAGCTACGGGCTGCCGCAGTGGCTGCGCGTGACGATCGGGTTGCCGGATGAAAATGCCGCGTTTATCGCGGCGCTCGAGCGCGCGCTGCAATAGGGTTGCCGCCGTGCGGCGGCGGCGCCGTGGTTGAACATTCGACGGGGCGCCGCTGGCGCCCTGTTTGCCATATCCGGCCCGCGTGTACCGATCGCGCCCGCCGCCGTGCAGCGAGCGGCTACAATGCCGGTTTTCTCCTTTCCGCCGCCGGTCTCGGCGTACTGTCGTGAGTGCCCTGCATTTTTCCCGTGTCGTGATCGTCGGCGTCGGCCTGATCGGCGGTTCCCTCGCTCGAGCCCTGAAGCGCGCCGGCGTTGTCGGCGAAGTGGTCGGTGTCGGCCGTTCGCCCGCCTCGCTGGAACGGGCACTGGCCCTCGGCGTGATCGACCGGGCTGCCTCGCTGGAAGACGCCGCGCAGGGCGCCAGCATGATCGTGCTGTGCGCGCCGGTCGCGCAGACCTTCGCGCTGCTGCACGCGCTGGAGCCGCACCTGCAGCCCGGCACCATCGTCACCGACGCGGGCAGCACCAAGTCCGACGTGATCATGGCGGCCAAGACCGCGCTGGGCGACAAGGTCGCGCAGTTCGTGCCGGCTCATCCGATCGCGGGACGCGAACTGAACGGCGTGGAAGCGGCGCTCGACGATCTGTACGACGGCAAGAAGGTGGTGCTGTGCCCGCTGCAGGAGAACAGCCGGGCCGATGTCGCGGCGGTACGCGCGATGTGGGAGACTGCCGGCGGCGTCTGCGAGATCATGTCCGCGGTGCAGCACGACGCGGTGTTCGCCGCGGTCAGCCACCTGCCGCATCTGCTGTCGTACGCGCTGGTCGCGCAGGTTGCGAATGCCGAGGACGCGGCGCTCAAGCTCGCCTGCGCGGGCGGCGGCTTTCGCGACTTCACGCGGATCGCCGCGTCGTCGCCCGAGATGTGGCGCGACATCTGCCTGGCCAACCGCGACGCGCTGCTGCGCGAACTCAATACCTATCAATCGGTGCTGGCGCACCTGAAGGCGCAGATCGAGGCCGGCAATGGCGACGCGCTCGAGCGCGTGTTCGCGCGCGCCAGCCAGGCCCGGCTGCAGTGGGGCGCCGAGCGTGCCGCCGCGGCCGACGTCGAGTCGTGATCTGCGCCGAGCCGGCGATCACTTGCCGCCCCTTGCAAGCCCTACCGACCGCAGCCCGACCATGGAACATCTGACGCTTGGCCCTTTCACCCGTGCCGCTGGCACGGTCCGTCTTCCCGGCTCGAAGAGCATCTCCAACCGCGTGCTGCTGCTGGCAGCGCTCAGCGAGGGGGAGACCTGGGTTCGCGACCTGCTCGATTCCGATGACACGCGCGTGATGCTGGACGCGCTGAAGGCGTTGGGCGTGGCGTGGCGCAAGGACGGCGACGATCATCTGGTCACCGGCGCCGGCGGCCGTTTTCCGGTCAAGGCGGCCGAGCTGTTCATGGGTAATGCCGGTACCGCGATCCGTCCGCTGACCGCGGCGTTGGCGCTGCAGGGCGGCGACTATCGGCTCTCGGGCGTGCCGCGCATGCACGAGCGGCCGATCGGCGACCTGGTCGACGGCCTGCGACAGGTCGGCGCGCGCATCGACTACCTGGGCAACGAGGGCTACCCGCCGCTGCACCTGCAGCCGTCGGCGATCCGCATCGATGGCCCGATCCGCGTGCGCGGCGACGTGTCCAGCCAGTTCCTGACCGCGCTGCTGATGGCGCTGCCGCTGGCCGACGCGCCGGGCGGCCGCATCGAGATCGAGGTGGTGGGCGAGCTCATTTCGAAGCCCTATATCGAGATCACGCTGAATCTGCTGGCACGCTTCGGCATCGAGGTCCAGCGCGACGGCTGGTCGCGCTTCGTGCTGCCGGCTCGGGCGCGTTACCGCTCGCCGGGCGAGATCTTCGTCGAAGGCGATGCCTCGTCGGCATCGTATTTCCTGGCCGCGGGCGCGATCGGCGGCGGTCCGGTCCGGGTCGAAGGGGTGGGACTGGCCAGCATCCAGGGCGACGTGCAGTTCGCCGATGCGCTGAACCGGATGGGCGCCAACGTGATGGCCGGCGCCAACTGGATCGAGGTGCGCGGCGTGGACCGCGACGACGGCCGGCTGAACGGCATCACGCTGGACTGCAACCATATTCCCGATGCCGCGATGACGCTGGCGGTCGCGGCGCTGTTCGCGGATGGCCCGACCACGCTGACCAACATCGGCAGCTGGCGCGTCAAGGAGACCGATCGCATCGACGCGATGGCGGCCGAGCTGCGCAAGCTCGGCGCCGACATCGAGGCGGGCCAGGACCATCTGCGTATCGCCCCGCCGGCGCAGTGGCGCACGCCCGCAGACGGCATCGATACCTATGATGACCATCGGATGGCGATGTGCTTCTCGCTGGCGACGTTTGGTCCCTTGCCGATCCGCATCAACGATCCGCGCTGCGTGGCCAAGACCTTTCCCGACTATTTCGACGTGTTCGGCCAGGTGGTCCGCTGAGTACTGGCCGCGAGCACGCCCGGCTTATCGGGCCGGCGCCGGGGTCATCGCCATGCCGGCGTCGTGCCGTGCGGAATGCTGCGGGGAGTCCGGTGCGGCGGCCTGCGCCGCCTTGCGCCGTTCGCGCTGCTCCCAGTAGCGGTCGAAGAAGTAGTGGGCCACCGTGTTGACGGCCGGTTCGATGAAGGTGACGGCACCGCTGATGGCAATGCTGCCCGTCAGCGCATAGGTCACGCTGAACGCGATGCCAAGGTGCATGATGCCGAACGACAGGGTTTTTGCCATGGTAGATTGCCTCGTTGGTCTGCGGGAGCCGCGGATCGACGCGCTCCCTACCGATGGAAGAATGATAATGGTTCTCAATTAGATCGAGAAATTGATCGTTGCTTTCGTTTTGATAAGAAATGACTATCGCTGAAGTCGTCACCATCGACGGGCCAACGGCCTCCGGCAAGGGAACCGTGGCGCACAAGGTCGCCGACGCGCTGGGCTTCCATCTGCTCGACAGCGGGGCGTTGTACCGTCTGGTGGCGCTGGCCAGCGAACGGGCCGGCGTCGATGAAGGGGACGTGCCGGCCCTTGCAAATCTGGCGAGCCGCCTCGATGTGAAGTTCGGCCCGGACCGGGTCTGGTTGTCCGGCGAGGAGGTCAGCCTGGCGATCCGCGCCGAGGCGATCGGCAACCGGGCCTCGGCGCTGGCGGTCCATCAGCCGGTTCGCGATGCGTTGACGGCACTGCAACGGGGCTTTCGCAAACTGCCCGGCCTGGTGGCCGACGGTCGCGACATGGGCACGGTGATCTTCCCGGACGCGCGGCTGAAGGTGTTCCTGACCGCAAGCGTCGAGGCGCGCGCTCGCAGACGCTATAAACAATTGATTGATAAGGGAATTTCTGCTAGTATCGAAAACCTTTTGCGTGATTTGGAAGCACGCGACGCGCGGGATCGTTCCCGTGCCGCCGCGCCGCTGCGTCCCGCGGAAGATGCGCGGCTGCTCGATACCTCCGACATGACGGTGGATCAGGCGGTGGCGCAGGTGCTGGCGTGGCACGCCGAGCTGGGTCCGCTGACCCAGGGGTGACCGCGCAGCGCCACGAGGCGCCGGCAGCCGGCCGCGGCGAACGCGACAACGATCGCGCCGCAAGCGGAGCGCGCCGCCGGCATGGTTCAACCTGACCCCGCTGCCCTGGCAGACTGAGCGCGATCGTCGCGCCGGCCACGGTATTGCGGATTGCTAACTTACGTTTATGTCCGACCTGCAAAACAACGAATCCTTTGCCGCACTGTTCGAGGAATCGATCGCCCGCTCCAATATGAAGGCTGGCGAAGTGATTTCCGCCGAAGTGGTGCGGATCGACCACAACTTCGTGGTCGTCAACGCCGGCCTGAAGTCTGAAGCCTTCGTGCCGGTGGAGGAGTTCCTGAACGACCAGGGCGAACTCGAAGTGCAGGCCGGCGACTACGTTTCCGTGGCCATCGACGCGCTCGAGAACGGCTATGGCGACACCATCCTGTCCCGCGACAAGGCCAAGCGCCTGGCATCGTGGCTGAACCTCGAGAAGGCGCTGGAAGACGGCGAAATCATCTCGGGTACCGTGACCGGCAAGGTCAAGGGCGGCCTGACCGTGATGGTCAACGGCATCCGCGCGTTCCTGCCCGGTTCGCTGGTCGATGTGCGTCCGATCAAGGACACCACGCCGTACGAAGGCAAGACCCTGGAATTCAAGGTCATCAAGCTGGATCGCAAGCGCAACAACGTGGTGCTGTCGCGCCGCGCCGTCGTCGAAGCGACCCTGGGCGAAGAGCGCCAGAAGCTGATGGAAACCCTGAAGGAAGGCGCCATCGTCAACGGCATCGTCAAGAACATCACCGACTACGGTGCGTTCGTCGACCTGGGCGGCATCGACGGTCTGCTGCACATCACCGACCTGGCATGGCGCCGCGTTCGCCATCCGAGCGAAGTGCTGTCGGTTGGCCAGGAAATCACCGCCAAGATCCTCAAGTTCGACCAGGAAAAGAACCGCGTCTCGCTGGGCGTCAAGCAGCTGGGCGAAGATCCGTGGGTCGGCATCTCGCGCCGCTACCCGCAAGGCACCCGCCTGTTCGGCAAGGTCACCAACCTGACCGACTACGGCGCGTTCGTCGAGATCGAAGCCGGCATCGAGGGCCTGGTTCACGTGTCGGAAATGGACTGGACCAACAAGAACGTGGCCCCGTCCAAGGTTGTCCAGCTGGGCGACGAAGTCGAAGTCATGGTGCTGGATATCGACGAAGACAAGCGTCGTATCAGCCTGGGCATGAAGCAGTGCAAGGCCAATCCGTGGGACGACTTCAGCCGCAACCACAAGAAGGGCGACAAGCTGACCGGCCAGATCAAGTCGATCACCGACTTCGGCGTGTTCATCGGCCTGCCGGGCGGCATCGACGGCCTGGTGCACCTGTCGGACCTGTCCTGGCAAGAGTCGGGCGAAGAGGCCGTGCGCAAGTACAAGAAGGGCGACGAAGTCGAGGCCGTGGTGCTGGGCATCGATGTGGACAAGGAACGCATCTCGCTGGGCATCAAGCAGCTGTCGGGCGATCCGTTCAACAACTTCATCTCGGCCAATGACAAGGGCTCGATCGTCACCGCGACGATCAAGACCGTCGATCCGAAGGGTGCCGTGGTCCAGCTGGCCGACGACGTCGAAGGCTATCTGCGCGCCTCGGAAATCTCGGCCGACCGTGTCGAGGACGCCCGCAACGTGCTGAAGGAAGGCGAGCAGGTGACCGCGGTGATCGTCAACATCGATCGCAAGTCGCGCAACATCAACGTGTCGATCAAGGCCAAGGACTCGGCGGAGCAGCAAGAAGCCCTGCAGAAGTTCCAGGCCGACACCGGCACGGCTGGCACGACCAACCTGGGCGCGCTGCTGAAGGCCAAGCTGGGCCAGGACAACCAGTAATCGCGTCCATCGCGACCGTCCAACTCACGCGCGGATGCCATGACCAAGTCCGAGCTCGTCGAAAAGCTGGCTGCCCGCTTTCCGCAGTTGCTGCTGCGGGACGCGGACATCTCGGTCAAAACGATCCTGGACGCGATGTCCGATGCGCTGGCCGATGGCCATCGCATCGAGATCCGCGGGTTCGGCAGCTTCGGCCTGAATCGCAGGCCGCCGCGCGTGGGGCGCAATCCCAAGTCCGGTGAACGGGTGCTGGTGCCCGAGAAGCGGGTGCCTCACTTCAAGGCGGGCAAGGAGTTGCGCGAGCGGGTCGACCGCAACCCGGCGGCCGGCAATGGCGGCGGCAACGGCGATCACGGCGTCAACGGCAACGGCCGCAATGGTGTCGATGGCACCGCGCTGGGCCTGCATGGCAACGGCAACGGCAACGGCGGCGGCGCCGCCGCCAACGGGCATGTCCCGCTCGGCGGTGAACGCGGCTCGCTGACGCATGGCACCGCGATGCCTGGCGTCCAGCAGGAAGGCTCCGGCCTGAATCTGGCGCAGTCCTGAATCCCGGCCGCTTCGGCGACGAAGCCGGCTACGGAATCGAAAAGGCGCTCCGCAAGGAGCGCTTTTTTTTATGCCTGGCGCATCCGCAGGCGTGGAACCGCGGCGCGGGCGCGGGTGTCTGAGTGACCTCTCCGTATCCCCATAGGACTTGCCAATTTGCCTGCGGCGCCAGCCCCGATCGCGCCGTGTGCGCCAATCGATTCCGCTACAATGCCGGGGAGCCGCCGCCCGCGGCCGGCCTGCCGTTCGAGATACCCGGCAACCGGCACCCGCATGGCGCGTCCTCGTCCTTTCGCCCCTTTTTGCCGCCACGCCGCCGCAGACACTTCGTCAATCGCATGAAACTTGTCGCCTGGATTATCCGTATCGTCCTGTTCGCGCTGCTGTTCGTGCTCGCCCTGCGCAATACCGCCGATGTGTCGCTGCAGCTGTTCTTCGACGCGGTGTGGCGCGCGCCGCTGATCCTGATCCTGCTGGCCGCCTTCGTGCTGGGCGCGCTGGCGGCGTTGATCTCGGTGGCGCCGGGCCTGATGCGGCAGCGGCTCGAGATCGCGCGGCTGCGCCGTGCGGTCGGCAACGCGCGCACGCCGGCCGAGGACGGCGCCGGCGCGTCTTCTTCCAAGGCCGTGGCGCCTTACAACGTAATCGGCCCGAAAGTCTAAGCAATGAATTTTGAAACCTGGTGGCTGCTCGCCCTTCCGCTCGTATTCGGGCTCGGCTGGATGGCGGCCCGCCTCGACCTGCGGCAGGCGATCAGCGAGCAGGGCGCCTTGCCGCGCTCGTATTTCAAGGGCCTGAACTTCCTGCTCAACGAGCAGCCCGACAAGGCGATCGACGCCTTCATCGAGGTCGCGCGGCTCGACCCGGAAACCACCGAGCTGCACTTCGCGCTCGGGGCGCTGTTCCGCCGCCGCGGCGAGACCGAACGCGCGATCCGCGTGCACCAGAATCTGGCCACGCGCCCCGATCTGCCCGACACCGAGCGCGAGCATGCGCTGTACGAGCTGGGCCAGGACTATCTGCGCGCCGGCCTGCTTGACCGCGCCGAGGACGCGCTGCGTGCGCTGATGTCCGGCCCGTATGCCGCATCGGCCAAGCGCGTGCTGCTGGAGCTGTACGAGGTCGAGAAGGAATGGCGCAAGGCGATCGACGCCGCGCGCGAGCTGCAGAGCGCGACCCAGCAGGACTACAGCGTGCAGATTGCGCAGTTCTGCTGCGAACTGGCGCAGGATGCGCTGCAGCGCAAGCAGCCCGACGAGGCGGTCGGCTGGCTCGAGCAGGCGCTGCGCGAGAACCCGAAGAACGTGCGCGCGCCGATCCTGCTCGGCGATGTCGCGATGGCGTCGGGTGATCTCGGCGCGGCGCTGGGCCACTGGCTCGGCATCGAACGCCAGGATGCCAGCTATCTGCCGCTTGTCGCCGATCGCGTAGTCAAGGCATATCGCGAACTGGGCGAGCAGGGCAAGGCGCTCGAATGGCTGCGCGGCCTGCTGAAGACGGGCCTCGCGGCCGAGCTGCTCGACACCGCCTATCGCACCGAACTCGAACTCGAAGGTCCCGCCGCCGCGGCCGCGCTGATGCGCGACCAGCTGCGCCGGCAGCCGTCGCTGCAGGCGCTGACGCGCTATTTCGATGCGCGCGCCGCGCTGGCCGCGCCGGCGCCGGCGACGGCCGATGTCGCCGAAGGCAATGGCGCGCCTGCCGCGGATGGAACCGCCGCCGATGCGACGCCGGCCGACGCGACCGCACAGGAAGACGCCGCCATTCGCGACCTGCTGCAGCTGCGCACCCGCAATCTGGCGCGCTACACCTGCCGCGAGTGCGGCTTCCGCGCGCGCCTGTTCTACTGGCAGTGCCCCGGCTGCAACCGCTGGGAATCCTACGCGCCGCGGCGCACCGAAGCGCTCGGCTGAGCCTGCGTCCAGCCTGATCCGCCCCGTCTCACGGAGTCGTCCTCATGAAAGTCACCATCATCGGCAGCGGTTATGTCGGCCTGGTCACCGGCGCCTGCCTGGCCGAGCTCGGCAACGATGTGTTCTGCCTCGACGTCGATGAAGAGAAGATCGCGCTGCTCAACGATGGCGGCGTGCCGATCTACGAGCCCGGCCTGAAGGACCTGATCCAGCGCAACCGCGAAGCGGGACGGCTGGTGTTCTCCACCGACGTCGCCGCGGCGGTCGACCACGCCGACGTGCAATTCATCGCGGTCGGCACGCCGCCGGACGAGGACGGCTCGGCCGATCTGCAGTATGTGCTGGCGGCCGCGCGCAATATCGGCCGGCACATGACCGGCTTCAAGATCGTGGTCGACAAGTCGACCGTGCCGGTCGGGACCGGCGACCGCGTCGCCGCGGTGATCCGCGAGGAGCTCGCCGCGCGCGGGCTCGAGGACCTGCAGTTCTCGGTGGTCTCCAATCCCGAATTCCTGAAGGAAGGCGCCGCGGTCGAGGACTTCATGCGGCCCGACCGCATCGTGCTCGGCTGCAACAACGACGCCGCCGGCCGCCATGCCAAGGCGATCATGCGGGCGCTGTACGCGCCATTCAACCGCAATCACGAGCGCACCTTCTATATGGACGTGCGCTCGGCCGAGTTCACCAAGTACGCGGCCAACTCGATGCTGGCGACGCGGATCTCGTTCATGAACGAACTGGCCAACCTGGCCGACGAGGTCGGCGCCGATATCGAGCTGGTGCGCCTGGGAATCGGTTCCGATCCGCGGATCGGCTACAGTTTCCTCTATGCCGGCGCCGGCTACGGCGGTTCGTGCTTTCCGAAGGACGTGCAGGCGCTGATGCGCACGGCCGCCGCGAGCGGCAAGGCGATGCGGGTGCTGGAGGCCGTCGAGGCGGTCAACGAGGCGCAGAAGCGCGTGCTCGGCGACAAGGTCGTGCGGCGCTTCGGCGAGGATCTGAGCGGGCGCACCTTCGCCATCTGGGGCCTGGCGTTCAAGCCCAATACCGACGACATGCGCGAGGCGCCGTCGCGGGTGCTGGCCCGCGATCTGGTCTCGCGCGGCGCGTCGCTGCGGGTGCACGATCCGGTCGCGATGCAGGAGGCGCGGCGCGCGCTGGCGCAGGACCTGGCCGGCATCGAAGGCGGCTTCGAGCGCGTGACGTTCTGCGATGCGCAGATGGAGACGCTGGACGGCGCCGACGCGCTGGCGATCGTCACCGAATGGAAGGTGTTCCGCAGCCCGGACTTCGCGCAGATCCGGCGCCGCCTGAAGACGCCGGTCGTGTTCGACGGGCGCAATCTGTATGAGCCGGCCGCGATGCAGGAGGCCGGTATCGAGTATCACGCGATCGGCCGGCCCGCGGCGGCGGCCTGACGCAACATGCCGGTGCGGCCGCCGGGCGGCGCGCCGGCCAAAAGGAAGCTGATGAACAGGAACCCGATCTCTCGCGAACAGATCCGGCAATCGCGCATCCTGGTGGTGGGCGACATGATGCTGGACCGCTACTGGTTCGGCGATGTCGAACGGATCTCGCCCGAGGCCCCGGTCCCGGTGGTCCAGGTCAAGCGCAGCGAGGAGCGCCTGGGTGGCGCCGCCAACGTGGCGCGCAACGCCGCCGCGCTGGGCGCGACGGTCGGCATGCTGGGGGTGGTGGGCGACGACGAACCCGGCAGCATGCTGGAGAACCTGCTGACCGCCGAGCACGTGCAGCCGTTTCTCTACCGCGACCGCAGCGTCAATACGACGATCAAGCTGCGCGTGGTCGCGCACCAGCAGCAGCTGCTGCGCGTCGACTTCGAGAACCCGCCGGCGCACGAGGTGCTGCTGTCGGTGCAGGACCGTTTCCAGGCGCTGATCGGCGACTACCAGGTGCTGGTGCTGTCCGACTACGGCAAGGGCGGACTGACCCATGTCGCGCGCATGGTCGAGGGCGGCCGCGCCGCCGGCAAGATGGTGCTGGTCGACCCGAAAGGCGACGACTATTCGCGCTATCGCGGCGCCACGCTGATCACGCCGAACCGCGCCGAGATGCGCCATGTGGTCGGCGCCTGGAAGACCGAGGCCGACCTGACCATCCGCGCGCAGAACCTGCGCCGCGCGCTGCGGCTCGAAGCGCTGCTGCTGACGCGCTCCGAGGAAGGCATGACGCTGTACACCGAGGCCGAAGTGTTGCACGTCTCCGCGCAGGCGCGCGAGGTCTACGACGTGTCCGGCGCCGGCGACACCGTGATCGCAACGCTGGCCACCATGCTCGGCGCCGGCATTCCGCTGAAGGAAGCGGTGCAGCATGCCAACCGCGCCGGCGGCATCGTGGTCGGCAAGCTGGGCACGGCCGTGGTCAGCTACCCCGAACTGTTCGGCGCGGCGCAAGGCTGACGCCCCTTATCACTGCTGGATTCACCATGACCATCATCGTCACCGGCGCCGCCGGTTTCGTCGGCAGCAACCTCGTCAAGGGGCTGAACGAGCGCGGCGAGAACAACGTCATCGCGGTCGACAACCTGACCCGCGCCGACAAGTTCCACAACCTGGTCGATTGCGAGATCGCCGACTACCTGGACAAGACCGACTTCCTGGACCGCTTCGCGCGCGGCGAATTCGGCAAGGTCCGCGCGATCTTCCACGAGGGCGCCTGTTCGGACACGATGGAGACCGACGGCCGCTACATGATGGAGAACAACTACCGCTACACCAAGGCGCTGATGCAAGCGTGCCTGGAGCAGGGCGTGCAGTTTCTCTATGCGTCGTCGGCGGCGACCTACGGCGCCTCGCAGACCTTCAAGGAAGACCGCGAATACGAGAAGCCGCTGAACGTCTACGGCTACTCGAAGTTCCTGTTCGACCAGCTGGTGCGGCGCACGCTGCCGAACGCCCACTCGCAGATCGTCGGGTTCCGCTACTTCAACGTCTATGGTCCGCGCGAGGCGCACAAGGGCCGCATGGCTTCGGTGGCCTTCCACAACTTCAACCAGTTCCGCGCCGACGGCACCGTCAAGCTGTTCGGCGAATACGGCGGCTATGGCCCGGGCGGCCACAGCCGCGATTTCGTCTCGGTCGAGGACGTGGTCAAGGTCAACCTGTTCTTCCTCGATCATCCCGAGAAGTCTGGCATCTTCAATCTCGGCACTGGGCGCGCGCAGCCGTTCAACGACATCGCGACCACCGTGGTCAACACGCTGCGCGGCGCGGAAGGCAAGCCGCCGCTGACGCTGGACGAGATGGAGCAGGAAGGGCTGATCGAATACATCAAGTTCCCCGATGCGCTGCGCGGCAAGTACCAGTGCTTCACGCAGTCCGACGTCTCGCGCCTGCGCGGCGCCGGCTATACCGCGCCGTTCTATACGGTCGAGGAAGGCGTCGCGCGTTATTGCCGCTGGCTGCTCGAGCGCGGCGGCTGAAGCCGGCGGCCGCCCGACTCTGTGACGGGCGGCGGCCGCTTCCCCGCTGTCGTTTCCCCGCAAACCGGCGCCGCGCTTTCCGCTCGAATCGCGTCAACTTTTGTTGCACGGCGCGCCGCCTGTCTCCCTGGCTCTTATTCTCGGCCTACCCCGTCGCGACGGCGGGGCGGCATGCCCGTCCGGGCATCGCCAACGAAGCCGAACTCCGGTCACCGGAGAAGGAGCCTGTTCATGATCAAGCAAACCTTGCTGGCGCTGGCATGCTGCCTGGGCATGTCGATGGCGCCGGCCGGCAGCGCGCTGGCCGCTGTCGACGTCAACAGTGCCGACGAGGCGGCGCTGACCACGGTCAAGGGAATCGGACCGGCGATGGCGCGCCGCATCGTCGAGGAGCGCGGCAAGCAGGGCGCGTTCAAGGACGCCAACGATCTGGTCGAGCGGGTCAAGGGCCTGGGGCCGAAGTCGGTGGTGCGTCTGCAGGGCGAGGGATTGAACATCGGCAAGGGTGGGGCGCTTCCCGCGGCAAAGGGCGGCAAGCAGCCCGCTGCCGCACCGACCGCGGCGGTAGTCCCGCCGGCCGGCAAGGGTTCCGGCAAGACCAGCAAGGCCGCGCACTGAGCGGCCTGGCGGCCGCCGTCGGCCGATGCCGCCATCCTGTGCTGGTATGGCTCGTGCTAACGCCTGAGCGGCACGGCAATGTCGCGGCGCCGCCAATCGGATCCCGCGGCGCTTCGCAGGCCCTGGGCCAGGGAGTATGATGCGGGCGCTGCGGCAGGGCGCCTCGTTCGTCTCTCGATGGAGAGCGAAGGGGGCTGGCGGCGCGCGATGCGCGGACCGGGAGCCACCGGGGAACGCATGCCGCGCCGCCGCGGCAAGCGCTGCCGGCCACAACACATCACCAACACATCACCAGAAACGGCCGGGCGCGGCGCGCCAGCGGCCACCTCAGAACGGGAGCTCAACGATGGCGAATGGCGACGAGGCGGGATTCCTGCCGCGCTGGACACTGAAGACCGAAGGCGTGATCGCGCCCGATGAACGGCTGCCCGCGGGGCAGACCGTGCTGGCCGGCATCCAGCACGTGGTGGCGATGTTCGGCTCGACCGCGATCGCGCCGATCCTGATGGGCTTCAACCCCAATATCGCGATCCTGTTCTCGGGCATCGGCACGCTGATCTTCTTCCTGTGCGTGCGCGGCCGCGTGCCGAGCTACCTCGGTTCCAGCTTTGCCTTCATCGCCGTCGTGATCGCGGCCACCGGCTATGCCGGCAGCGGCCCGAATCCGAATATTCCGTTGGCGCTCGGCGGCATCATCGCCGCCGGCCTGCTTTACACCGTGATCGGCCTGGTGGTGCAGGCCGCCGGCTATGGCTGGGTCGAACGGCTGATGCCGCCGGTGGTGACCGGCGCCATCGTCGCCGCGATCGGGCTGAACCTGGCGCCGGTTGCGGTCAAGGCGGTCAGCGCCGCCGCGCTCGATACCTGGATCGGCCTGCTGACGGTGGTCGCGGTCGGGCTGGTGGCGGTGCGCGCGCCCGGCATGATCGGCCGGCTGCCCGTGCTGATCGGCGGGCTGATCGGCTATCTGGCCTACTGGGTCTGCGCCAATGCGTTCGGCCTGGGCAAGCCGATCGATTTCTCCGGCGTCGCCAGCGCCAGCTGGTTCGGCCTGCCGGCCTTCACCACGCCGGTGTTCGAGCTCAACGCGATGCTGCTGATCGCGCCGGTGGCGATCGTGCTGGTCGCGGAGAACCTGGGCCATATCAAGGCGATCGGCGTGATGACCGGCCGCAATCTGGACCCGTATATCGGCCGCGCCTTTATCGGCGACGGCGTCGCGACGATGCTGTCGGCCGCCGGCGGCGGTACCGGCGTGACGACCTATGCCGAGAACATGGGCGTGATGGCAGTGACGCGCATCTATTCGACGCTGATCTTCGTGGTCGCCGCGCTGGTGGCGATCCTGCTGGGCTTCTCGCCCAAGTTCGGTGCGCTGATCCTGACCATTCCCGGTCCGGTGATCGGCGGCCTGACCATCGTCGTGTTCGGCCTGATCGCGGCCACCGCGGGCCGGATCTGGGTCGAGAACCGCGTCGACTTCTCCGATTCGCGCAATCTGATCACCGTCGGCGCCACGCTGACGGTCGCTGCCGGCGATCTGACGCTGCGCTTCGGCGGCATGACGCTGGGCGGCATCGGGACCGCCACCTTCGGCGCGATCCTGCTGTATCACCTGCTCGGCAAGGGGCGCGCGCGCGCCTGATGAACCGGGGCGGGGCACGCGCAAGCTGCCTCGCCGCGCTTGCCGCCGCGCTGGCGGCAGGGTCATGACGACTGCATTACAATGGGCGCCGACATTTGGACTCGCCCCATCATGGCCTACAAGACGATCGAAGACACCATCGGCAATACGCCGCTGGTGCAACTGCAGCGTATTCCCGGAGCCGCCAACGCCGAGCGCGGCAATGTGATTCTCGGCAAGCTCGAAGGCAACAATCCCGCCGGCTCCGTCAAGGACCGCCCCGCGCTGTCGATGATCGCGCGTGCCGAAGCGCGCGGCCGCATCAAGCCCGGCGACACGCTGATCGAAGCGACGTCGGGCAATACCGGCATCGCGCTGGCGATGGCCGCCGCGATCCGCGGCTACAAGATGGTGCTGATCATGCCCGAGGACCTCAGCATGGAGCGCCGCCAGAGCATGGCGGCCTACGGCGCCGAGATCATCCTGACCCCGGTCAAGGGCGGCATGGAATACGCGCGCGATCTGGCCGATTCGATGGAGCGCGACGGCAAGGGCATCATCCTCGACCAGTTCGCCAATCCCGATAATCCGCAGTCCCACTACGAGACCACCGGTCCCGAAATCTGGCGCGACACCGAAGGACGCGTCACGCATTTCGTCTCGGCGATGGGCACCACCGGCACCATTACCGGGGTGTCGCGCTATCTGAAGGAACAGAACCCGGCGATCCAGATCGTCGGCGCGCAACCGGCCGAAGGCTCGCGTATTCCGGGCATCCGCAAATGGCCGGAAGCCTATATGCCGAAGATCTACGATCCGCGCCATATCGACCGCACCGAGCCGGTCAGCCAGGCCGACGCCGAACACATGGCCCGCCGGATGGCGCGCGAGGAAGGCATCTTCTGCGGTATCTCGGCCGCCGGCGCGCTGTGCGTGGCGCTGCGGATCGCCGAGGAGGTCCGCGACGCAACGATCGTGTTTGTCGTCTGCGATCGCGGCGACCGCTATCTGTCGACCGGCGTTTTCCCCGCCTGAACCGAGTCGGCCAGGGCCGGCGCCGTCCGCCAGAAGCGGGGCAGGCGCCGACCCGACCATTGGTCCTTACACCATCGCCGCCTTGACGGCCTCGCCCAGCTGATAGACCGCCAGCGCGTAGAAGAAGCTGCGGTTGTAGCGCGTCAGCACGTAGAAGTTGCGCAGCCCGAGCATGTAGTCGGTGGGCGCATCGGGCGTCGGCAGGTCCACCACAAGCACCCCGGTCTCGCCTTCGCGCGCCACGTCGATCGGCTCGTCCAGCCGCAGCCCGGCGCGCGTCAGCTGATTGAGCGTGCGCGTCGGCCACGGTTCGCCGTCCGCCGCGGCCGCCGCGATGCCGCGGCTGCCTTCGTCCTGCGCCAGGCGCCACACCACCGGCCGGCCGGCCTCCCATCCGTGCAGTTGCAGGAAGCGGCCGACGCTGCCGATCGCGTCGACCGGGCTGTTGCGCAGGTCGATATGGCCGTCGCGGTCGTAGTCGGTCGCGTATTCGCGCAGGCTGGTCGGCATGAACTGCGGAATGCCGATCGCGCCCGCGTACGAGCCGAGCACCGAGAACACGTCGGTACGGGTATCGCGGCACCACAGCAGGTAGTCCTGCAGTTGCGCGCGGAACATGGCCGAGCGGCTGGCACGGTTGGGCGTATCGGGATAGTCGAAGGCCAGCGTCGACAGCGAGTCGAGCACGCGGAAGTTGCCCATGTCCCGTCCGTAGATCGTCTCGACGCCGATGATGCCGACGATGACCGAGGCCGGCACGCCGAATTCGCTTTCGGCGCGGCGCAGCGTGTCGCGGTGCTGCTGCCAGAAGCGCACGCCCGCATTGATGCGAATCGGTTCGATGAAGCGCGAGCGGTAGGCGCGCCAGCTTTTGCGGCCCGGCGTGGTCGGCGGCATGATCAGCCGCGCCACCGTGGCCGAGTAGACGGCCTGTCCAAACCAGTCGTTCAGGGTCGCGCGCGAGAAGCCGTGCCTGGCGACCATCTCGTCGATGAAGGCGGCCGCCTGCGGGTTGCTGCCGTTGCGATAGCGGCCGGGATCGATCTCTTCTTCCTGAAGGCTGACGCGGCGCTTGCCGGCCGCCAGCAGCGAGGGGGTGGCGCCGCACAGGCCAAGCGCCACGGAGCAGAGCGCGGCGCCCAGCAGCGGACGGCGCAGGTTACGCGTGTGTTCGGTCATGGTGTCCTTTGCAAGTCGGACCGAGTATAGCGGACGCATCCGACGCAAAACATCACGGGACGATACGACCCGGCGGCGAAGGCGGGCCCGCGTTGCCGGGCCATCCGCTGTGCTAACGTACGGGGATGGAGACAGCGGCGCGCCCCGACGGCGTGCCCGCCACGCGCCCAACAACGCCTCGATAAACGCGCTGAAACATCCCATGCCGACCGGCTACTACACGCATCCCGAATTCCTGCTGCACGAGATGGGTCACTTCCATCCCGAGTGCCCGGAACGTCTGACCGCCATCGAAGACCATCTGATCTCGCACGGCATCGACGGCCTGCTGGACCGCCGCGAGGCGCCGGCCGCCAGCCGCGAGCAGATCGAGCGCGTGCACCTGCCCGGCTATGTCGACGGGCTGCACCAGGCCAGTCCCGCCAGCGGCTACCATGCGATCGATCCCGATACCGCGATGAACGCGCATACGCTGGCCGCGGCCACGCATGCGGCGGGTGCCGCGGTGGCCGCGACCGACGCGGTGATCGCCGGCGAACTGGAGAACGCCTTCTGCTGCGTGCGGCCGCCCGGCCACCACGCCGAGCCCGATCGCGCGATGGGCTTCTGCTTCTACAACAACGTCGCGATCGCCGCCCGCCATGCGCTCGACGCCCACGGGCTCGAGCGCGTGGCGATCATCGACTTCGACGTGCATCACGGCAACGGCACCGAGGCCGCCTTCCGCGGCGACGAGCGTGTGCTGATGTGCAGCTTTTTCCAGCATCCGTTCTACCCGTACAGCGGCACCGAGCACGTCGCCAACAACATGGCCAATATTCCGCTGCCGGCCTATACCAACGGCATGGCGGTGCGCGAGGTGGTCGAGACGATCTGGATGCCGCGGCTGCAGGCCTTCCGCCCGCAGATGCTGTTCATCTCGGCGGGCTTCGACGCGCATCGCGAGGACGACCTGGGCCAGATGGGGCTCGTGGAGCAGGACTACGCCTGGATCACGACGGAGCTGATGGCGCTGGCGCGGCAGCACGCGCAGGGGCGCATCGTCAGCTGCCTCGAAGGCGGCTACAACCTCAGCGCGCTGGGCCGCAGCGTGCTGGCGCATCTGAAGGTGCTGCTGGAGAAATAGGCCGCGGCGGGGCCACCGCGGCACGACAATGTCAGATCAGCAAACCAGGAGACCATCATGGCCGAATCGGAACACGCGCAAGCCGCCGGCGTACTGCTGAGGCAAAGCGAAGATGCCCCGGGCGTGCTGCGCCTGACGCTGCAACGTCCCGACGCCTTCAATGCGCTGTCCGAGGCGCTGATCGACGCGGTGACCGAGGCGCTGACCCGCATCGCCGCCGATCCCGCCGTGCGGGTCGTGGTGCTCGCCGGCGCGGGCCGGGCCTTCTGCGCCGGGCACGATCTGCGCGAGATGCGCGCCCAGCCTTCCCACGATTACTACCGCCGGCTGTTCGACCGCTGCACGCGCATGATGCTGGCGATCCAGCGCATGCCGCAGCCGGTGATCGCGCGCGTGCACGGCATCGCCACCGCGGCCGGCTGCCAGCTGGTGGCGATGTGCGACCTCGCGGTCGCGGCCGACGACGCACGCTTTGCGGTCTCGGGCGTCAACCTCGGTCTGTTCTGCTCGACTCCCGGCGTGGCGCTGTCGCGCAATCTGCATCGCAAGCACGCGATGGAGATGCTGCTGACCGGCGAGATGATCGGCGCCCACGAAGCGCAGTCACGCGGCCTAGTCAACCGTGTGGTGCCGGCCGCCGAGCTGGACGGCGAGGTGGCGAAGCTGGCCGCCAGCATCTGCGCGAAGCCCGCGGCGGCGATCGCCGCGGGCAAGGGCCTGTTCTACCGCCAGCTCGAAATGGGCGTGGAGGCCGCCTACCAGCTGGCCGGGCAGACCATGGCGTGCAACATGATGGACGAGTCGGCGCTGGAGGGCGTGCAGGCGTTCATCGACAAGCGGCCGCCGGCCTGGCGCTCGAGTTGATATACCGGCACTCCGAGCGGGCGCCTTATTCCCTTTTCGTCTAAAGACATCGGCAAAAAGTCGTTTCTGGTAAGAAGCGGATCGCTTAAAATAGCCCGTTAATCCAAAAACGATAAATGCGGCAGCAGCGCTGGAGACCCCGTCCCGGCTGTTGCCGTTTTCTTTTCGCTCTGTCTCATGATCGAACTGCAAGGTCTCTCGCAGCGATTCCCCGGTGCGACCGGGGATGTGCACGCTTTGCGGGATGTCAGCCTGTCCATCGCGGCCGGCGAAGTCTTCGGCATCATCGGCCGCAGCGGCGCCGGCAAGAGTACGCTGGTGCGCGCCATCAATCTGCTGAACCGTCCGACCGCCGGCCGCGTGATCGTCGCCGGGCAGGACCTGACCGCGCTCGACGCGTCGGCGCTGCGGCTGGCGCGCCGCGACATCGGCATGATCTTCCAGCATTTCAACCTGCTGTCCTCGCGCACCGTCTACGACAACGTGGCGCTGCCGCTGGAGCTGGCCGGCAAGAGCCGCGACGAGATCGCCGCGACGGTACTGCCGCTGCTGGACCTGGTCGGCCTGTCGGCGCTGAAGGATCGTTATCCGGCGCAGATCAGCGGCGGGCAGAAGCAGCGCGTCGGCATTGCGCGCGCGCTGGCCAGCAAGCCCAAGGTGCTGCTGTCGGACGAGGCCACTTCGGCGCTCGACCCGGAAACCACGCGCTCCATTCTCGATCTGCTCAAGCAGATCAACCGCGACCTGGGGCTGACCATCGTGATGATCACGCACCAGATGGAGGTCATCAAACAGGTCTGCGATCGCGTCGCGGTGCTCGACGCCGGCTGCGTGGTCGAGCAGGGCCAGGTCATCGACGTCTTCCTGCGGCCGCAGCATGCGGTCACGCGCGCAATGATCGGCGACGTGATCTCGCAGGAGCTGCCGCCGAGCGTGCTCAAGCGCGTCGAGAGCCGGCTCGGCAACGGGCGTGACCACGTCTATCGTCTCGCGTTCACCGGCGAGGGCGTCGACCAGCCGGTGCTGGCGCAGGCGATCCGCCGCTACGGGCTGGACTTCAACATCCTGCACGGGCATATCGACGAGATCCAGGGACAGGCGTTCGGCTCGCTGGCCATCATGGCCACCGGCGAGACCGACAACGTCCGGGCGGCAATGGCATTCCTGCAGCAGCAGGGCGTGGTGGTGGAGGAGTACGAGCATGTGGTCTGAGCTGTTCGACCTGTTTGTGACCTCGCTGGGCGAGACCCTGGTGATGGTCGGCATCTCGGGCGTGATCGGCGCGCTGCTGGGCGTGCCGCTCGGCGTGGTGCTGCATCTGACCGACCGCGGCGGCCCGCTGGCGCACCCGTTGTTCAACCGGCTGATCGGCGTGGTCGTCAACGCCGTGCGCTCGATCCCGTTCATCATCCTGCTGGTGGTGGTGATTCCGTTTACCCGTTTCCTCGCCGGCTCGTCGATCGGTACCGCGGCGGCCGTGGTGCCGCTGACGATCGCCGCGATTCCGTTCATCGCGCGGCTGGTCGAGAGCGCGCTGCGCGAGGTCGACAAGGGCCTGGTCGAGGCGGCGCAATCGATGGGCGCCAGCACCGGCCAGATCGTCTGGAAGGTGCTGCTGCCCGAGGCGATGCCCGGCATCGTCGCCGGCCTGACCATCACCTTCGTCAGCCTGGTCGGCTACTCGGCGATGGCCGGCGCGATCGGCGGCGGGGGCCTGGGCGACCTCGGCATCCGCTATGGCTACCAGCGCTACATCACCGAGGTGATGGTGGCCGTGGTGCTGATCCTGATCGTGCTGGTGCAGGCCGTGCAGAGCTTCGGCGACTGGCTGGTCCGCCGGATCAGCCATCGCTGAGCGCCATGTCGCACCGGCCGGGATCGTTTCGTTTTCCGTTTCATTTTTGCTTTACCCCAGACTCAACCCAGAACGCATCGCAAAGGAAGTCAGACATGCAACGTCGTAGCCTGCTGCAATGGATCATCGGCGCCGCGCTCGGCGCCAGCCTCGCCACCGCCGCGGTGGCGCAGGACAAGCCGATCAAGATCGGCGTGACCGGTGGTCCGCACGCCCAGATCATGGAACAGGTCAAGAAGGTCGCCGCCAAGGATGGTCTCAATATCCAGGTCGTCGAGTTCAGCGACTACATCCAGCCGAACGCCGCGCTGGCTGCGGGCGATCTCGATGCCAACAGCTACCAGCACCTGCCGTACCTCGAAGCCCAGATGAAGGACCGCGGCTACAAGTTCGCCAACGTCGGCTACACCGTCACGTTCCCGATGGGCGTCTACTCGAAGAAGATCAAGTCGCTGGACCAGCTCAAGCAAGGTGCGCGCGTCGGCGTGCCCAACGACCCGACCAACGGCGGCCGCGGCCTGCTGCTGCTGCAGAGCAAGGGCGTGATCAAGCTGCGCGCGGACGCCGGCCTGAAGGCCACGCCGCTGGACATCGTCGCGAATCCGAAGAAGCTGCGCATCGTCGAACTGGACGCCGCGCAACTGCCGCGCTCGCTGGACGACCTGGATGCCGCAGCGATCAACGGCAACTACGCGGAATCGGCCGGCCTGTCGCCGACCAAGGACGCGATCGCGATGGAAGGCCCGAAGGGTCCGTACGCCAACCTGATCGCCGTGCGCGAGGCCGACAAGAACAAGCCTTGGGTCGCCAAGCTGATCAAGGCCTATCACTCGCCGGAGATCAAGCAGTACGTGACCACGACCTTCAAGGATTCGGTGATCACGGCCTGGTAAGCCGCGAGCCGGGCGTCACGGCCGGGTATCGAACAAAACCTCGAATCCGGCCGCTGGCGCTGTGCCGCGATGGGTTTTCTGCGGCACAATACGGGTCACCAGATCGCTTGCCGGGCTATGCCCGGCAATTCTTTGCCTATAAAATAGTACGGTCGTTCGAAAATTCCGGGCGCCGCCGACCCGGTGGTTATAATGGCGAGCGAACCAAATTTCTGACAATCAGTGGAGTGAGCGCATGAAAGTACTCGTCGCAGTCAAGCGCGTGGTTGACTACAACGTCAAGGTCCGTGTGAAGTCCGATGGCTCGGGCGTCGACCTGGCCAACGTGAAGATGAGCATGAACCCGTTCGACGAGATCGCCGTGGAAGAGGCGGTCCGCTTGAAGGAAGCCGGCGTGGCCACCGAGGTCGTGGCGGTCTCCTGCGGCGTGGCGCAATGCCAGGAAACGCTGCGCACCGCGATGGCGATCGGCGCCGACCGCGGCATCCTGGTCGAGAGCAGCGAAGACCTGCAGCCGCTGGCCGTGGCCAAGCTGCTGAAGGCGCTGATCGACAAGGAGCAGCCGCAGCTGGTGATCCTGGGCAAGCAGGCGATCGACGACGACTCCAACCAGACCGGCCAGATGGTGGCCGCGCTGGCCGGCCTGCCGCAGGCGACCTTCGCCTCGAAGGTCGTGATCGCGGATGGCAAGGCCTCGGTGACCCGCGAAGTCGACGGCGGCCTCGAAACGCTGTCGGTCAAGCTGCCGGCGGTGGTGACCACCGACCTGCGCCTGAACGAGCCGCGCTATGTCACGCTGCCGAACATCATGAAGGCCAAGAAGAAGCCGCTGGAAACCGTGAAGCCGGAAGACCTGGGCGTCGACGTGGCGCCGCGTCTGCAGACGCTGAAGGTCGTCGAGCCGCCCAAGCGCAGCGCGGGCGTGATGGTGCCGGACGTCGCGACGCTGGTGCAGAAGCTCAAGAACGAAGCCAAGGTCATCTAAGCGCGCCAGGAGATACGAACATGACTGCACTCGTCATTGCTGAACACGACAATCAATCGATCAAGGGCGCGACCCTGAATACCGTGACCGCCGCGGCCCAGTGCGGCGGCGACGTCCACGTGCTGGTGGCAGGCGCCAACGCCCAGGCCGCCGCCGAGGCCGCCGCGAAGATCGCCGGCGTCACCAAGGTGCTGCTGGCCGACGCGCCGTACTTCGGCGAAGGCCTGGCCGAGAACGTCGCCGAGCAGGTGCTGGCGATCGCCAGCGACTACAGCCACATCCTGGCGCCGGCCACCGCCTACGGCAAGAACGTGCTGCCGCGCGTCGCCGCCAAGCTGGACGTGGCCCAGCTGTCGGACATCACCAAGGTCGACGGCCCGGACACCTTCGAGCGCCCGATCTATGCCGGCAACGCGATCGCCACGGTCAAGTCGTCGGACAAGACCAAGGTGATCACCGTGCGCGGCACCGCCTTCGATCCGGCCGCCGCGGAAGGCGGTTCGGCCTCGGTCGACACCGTGCCCGCCGTGGCCGATGCCGGCATCTCGCAATTCGTGTCGCGTGAAGTGACCAAGAGCGATCGCCCCGAACTGACCGCCGCCAAGATCATCGTGTCGGGCGGCCGTGGCGTGGGCTCGGGCGAGAACTACACCAAGGTGCTGACGCCGCTGGCCGACAAGCTGGGCGCCGCGCTGGGCGCCTCGCGCGCGGCGGTGGACGCCGGCTTCGTGCCGAACGACTACCAGGTCGGCCAGACCGGCAAGATCGTCGCGCCCCAGCTGTATATCGCCGTCGGTATCTCGGGCGCGATCCAGCATCTGGCCGGCATGAAGGACTCCAAGGTGATCGTCGCGATCAACAAGGACGCCGAGGCGCCGATCTTCTCGGTCGCCGACTACGGCCTGGTGGGCGACCTGAACACCGTGGTGCCGGAGCTGGTGGCGGCGCTGGGCTGATCGCAGGCCCTGCCGCGGCGCCGCCCGGTGCCGCGGCAGGACGAAGCCGGCCAGCACAAGAAAAAGGAAAAGCCAAGACAAGCCGTTCCGGGCCCGCCCGCGAGCGGCTTTTTTATACGCTGCATCGAACGGTCGCAGTCAGCAGGCTGCAGCGACCCATTGCGATAACGGAGACTTCGATGACCTACCGCGCCCCGCTCAAGGACATGCTGTTCGCGATCAACGAACTGGCCGGGCTGGATGCCATCAGCCAGCTGCCAGGCTTCGAGGAAGCGACGGCCGACACCGCGCAGGCGGTGCTCGAGGAAGCGGCCAAGTTCACCGAGCAGGTGATCGCGCCGCTGAACCGCGCCGGCGACATCGAGCCGAGCAGCTGGAAGGACGGCGCGGTCACCACCACGCCGGGATTTCGCGAGGCGTTCCGCCAGTTCGGCGAGGGCGGCTGGCAGGGCGTGCTGCATCCGCAGGAATTCGGCGGCCAGGGTCTGCCCAAGCTGATCGCCACCGCCTGCAACGAGATGCTGAATTCGGCCAACCTGTCGTTCGCGCTGTGCCCGCTGCTGACCGACGGCGCCATCGAGGCACTGCTGACCGCCGGCAGCGACGCGCAGCGCCAGGTCTTCCTGCCCAAGCTGATCTCGGGCCAGTGGACCGGCACGATGAACCTGACGGAGCCGCAGGCCGGTTCGGACCTGGCGGCGGTGCGCACGCGCGCCGAGCCGCAGGGCGACGGCACCTACAAGCTGTTCGGCACCAAGATCTTCATCACCTACGGCGAGCACGACATGGCCGAGAACATCGTCCATCTCGTGCTCGCGCGGACGCCGAATGCACCGGAAGGCGTCAAGGGCATCTCGCTGTTCATCGTGCCGAAGTTCCTGGTCAACCAGGACGGCTCGCTGGGCGCGCGCAACGACGTGCATTGCGTGTCGATCGAGCACAAGCTGGGCATCAAGGCCAGCCCGACCGCGGTGCTGCAGTTCGGCGACCACGGCGGCGCGATCGGCACGCTGGTCGGAGAGGAGAACCGCGGCCTCGAGTACATGTTCATCATGATGAATGCGGCCCGCTTCTCGGTCGGCATGCAGGGCATCGCGGTGTCCGAGCGCGCCTATCAGCAGGCCGTGGCCTATGCCCGCGAGCGCGTGCAGAGCCGCCCGGTCGACGGTTCGGCCCGGCAGGCGGTCACGATCATCCATCATCCGGACGTCAGGCGCATGCTGATGACGATGCGCGCGCTGACCGAAGGGGCGCGGGCGCTGGCCTACGTCGGCGCGGCGGCCTGCGATACCGCGCACCAGCATCCGGACGAGGCGGTACGCCGCGAACACCAGGCGTTCTACGAATTCCTGGTGCCGGTGATCAAGGGCTGGAGCACCGAGCTGTCGATCGACGTGACCAGCCTGGGTGTGCAGGTCCACGGCGGCATGGGCTTCATCGAGGAGACCGGCGCGGCGCAGCATTATCGCGATGCGCGCATTTTGCCGATCTACGAGGGCACCACCGCGATCCAGGCCAACGATCTGGTCGGCCGCAAGACGGTGCGCGATGGCGGTGCGGTCGCGCGCGGCATCTGCGCGCGAATTGCCGAGACCGAGGCCGCGCTGGCCGCGCACGGCGGCGCGCCGTTCGCCGCGATGCAGGCGCAGCTGGCCAGGGGCCGTGCCGCGCTGGAGCAGGCGCTCGACTTCATCGTGGCCAATGGCAAGACCGATCCCAACGCGGCATTTGCCGGCAGCGTGCCGTATCTGAAGCTGTGCGGCATCGTGTTCTCGGGCTGGCAGCTCGGGCGCGCGATGCTGGCCGCCGACGCGCGGCGTGCCGAGGACCCGGCCTTCCACGAGGCCAAGATCGCTACCGCGCATTTCTTCGCCGAGCACGTGCTGTCGCAGGCCGGCGGCATTCGCGATGCGATCGTGGCCGGCGCACCGGCGGCGCTGGCACTGAGCGAGGCGCAGTTCTGACGGCGGCGGAGGTGGAGGCAAAAAAAAGACGGCCGGGTGGCCGTCTTTTTTTTGCGCAGTCTTTTCTCAGGCCGTGGCCGGACGCGGTGCCGGCTGCCGGGCCGTCTGCTGCAGATAGCGCGCCACCGACAGATCGTCCGCGCGGATCGCGGGCGAGGCGCCGGACACCAGGTCGGCGAGCAGCTTGCCGGAGCCGCAGGCCATGGTCCAGCCCAGCGTGCCGTGGCCGGTATTGAGCCATAGCCCCTTGACCGGCGTCGGGCCGACGATCGGCGTGCCGTCCGGCGTCATCGGGCGCAGGCCGGTCCAGAACGAGGCGCGCGCCACGTCGCCGGCGCCCGGGAACAGGTCCGTCACCACGTGTTCCAGCGTGCGGCGCTTGGCCGGATCGAGCGAACGGTCATAGCCGACGATCTGCGCCATGCCGCCGACGCGGATGCGGTCGTCGAAGCGGGTGATCGCGACCTTGTAGGTCTCGTCCAGCACCGTCGACACCGGGCTGCGCGCGGCGTCGGTCATCGGCACGGTGATCGAGAACCCCTTCAGCGGATAGACCGGAATGCGCACGAAGTCCTTGATGAACGGCGTCGACCAGCTGCCCAGCGCGACCACCACGGCATCGGCGAAGATCGGCTCGCCGCCGACGATGGCGCCGGTCACCGCGGTGCCCTGGGTCATCAGGCTGTCGATCGACCGGTTGTACAGGAACTGCACGCCCAGGCCCTCGGCCATGGCCGCCAGCCGTTGGGTAAACAGCTGGCAGTCGCCGGTTTCGTCGTTGGGCAGGCGCAGGCCGCCGGTCAGCTTGTGGCTGACCGCGGCCAGCGCCGGTTCGCTCGCGGCGAGATCCTCGCGCGACAGCAATTGATAGGGCACGCCGGCTTCCTCGAGCACGGCAATGTCCCTGGCCGCGCCTTCGAGCTGCTCGTCGGTGCGGAACACCTGCAGCGTGCCTTGCTGCCGGCCCTCGTAGGCGATGCCGGTTTCGGCGCGCAGCGCGCGGATGCAGTCGCGGCTGTATTCGGCCAGCCGCACCATGCGCTCCTTGTTGACCGCGTAGCGGTCGGCGCTGCAGTTCATCAGCATCTGCCACATCCATTGCAGCTGGAACAGCGTGCCGTCGGGCCGGATCGACAGCGGCGCATGCTGCTGGAACATCCATTTGATGGCCTTCAGCGGCACGCCGGGCGCCGCCCACGGCGAGGCATAGCCGGGGGAGATCTGGCCGGCATTGGCAAAGCTGGTGCCGAGCGCCGGCGCCGCTTCGCGATCGATCACGGTGACCTGATGGCCGGCACGGGCCAGATACCAGGCGCTGGTCACGCCGATCACGCCACTGCCAAGAACGAGAACACGCATTGCGATGGACCCCAACCAGGATGTCGGTTTTATGAAGGTATATCCGCTATGGTATTGCAATCAAACCAGTCATAATTACCGAAAATTTCCCCAAAAAAGGAAAAAATCATGAGAACGACCCGCCAGCCGGTACGCGGCCTGGATCGCCTCGACCGCCGCATTCTCGCCGTGCTGCAGGCCGATGGCCGCATCTCGATGAAAGACCTCGCCGAGGCGGTCGGGCTGACCATCACGCCGTGCATCGAGCGGGTCAAGCGGATGGAGCGCGACGGTGTCATCATGGGCTATTACGCCCGCCTGAATCCGGCCCTGCTGGGCAGCGCGCTGCTGGTCTTCGTCGAGATCACGCTGAACAACAAGGCCGGCAACATGTTCGAGCAGTTCCGGCGCGAGGTGCTGCGCATTCCCGAGGTGATGGAGTGTCATCTGGTGTCGGGCGATTTCGACTACCTGATCAAGGCGCGCATCCGCGAGATCGGCGAATATCGCCGGCTGCTCGGCGACATCCTGCTGCAACTACCAGGTGCCGCCCAGTCCAAGAGTTATGTCGTGATGGAAGAGATCAAGGAGACGCTGGCCATCCCCGTCGACGAGAAGAGCCAGCCTGCATGAGATGAAGGACAACGCGCGCAAGGGACGCCACACCGGCTCTCGCGAAGCGGGCCGGACGGCGGATGACGCCGCCGCCGAGCCGGCGATGCTGCGGCCACCGCCTCGACCGCTGAAGGGGCGTGGTGCCGTCAGCAATCTGCAGGGGCGTTTCGAGCGGGATACCCGCGAGCCCTTTGACGATGGCTGGGGTCCGGCCGACATCGGCGAGCACGAGGCCGCCGCGGGTGGCGAGAGCCGGGAAGGCGCCGCCGCCGAACCGGCCCCGCCGAAGCTGATCACCCGCGTCACGCAGGAGCAGGCCCGCTCCATCCTCAGCCGGAATTCGTCGCCGGACATTCCGTTCGGCGTCTCGCTGAATCCCTATCGCGGTTGCGAGCATGGCTGCATCTATTGCTTCGCGCGTCCGACGCACGCCTATCTCGACCTGTCGCCGGGGCTGGACTTCGAGACGCAGCTGTTCGCCAAGGCCAATGCCGCCGAGCGGCTGCGCGAGACGCTGTCGCGGCCGTCCTACCGATGCGAGCTGATCGCGCTGGGCGTCAACACCGACGCCTATCAACCGATCGAGCGGACCCAGCGCATCACGCGCCAGGTGCTGGAGGTGCTGCACGAATGCCACCATCCGGTCGCGCTGATCACCAAGTCGTCGCTGATCGAGCGCGACATCGATCTGCTGGCGCCGATGGCCGCCCGGCGGCTCGCGGTCGCCGCGATCACGATCACGACGCTCGATGCCGAGATCGCACGCACGCTGGAGCCGCGCGCGGCCACGCCGTCGCGACGGCTGCGGACGATCCGCACGCTGTCGGAGGCCGGCATTCCGGTCGCGGTCAGCGTGGCGCCGGTCATTCCCTTCATCACCGAGCCCGATCTGGAGCGCATTCTGGAGGCGGCGCGCGAGGCCGGCGCGGTCTATGCGAACTACATCGTGCTGCGCCTGCCGTGGGAGGTCGCGCCACTGTTCCAGCAATGGCTGGAGGCGCATTTCCCCGACCGGGCCGAGCGCGTGATGAATCGCGTCCGCGAGATGCGTGGCGGCAAGGATTACGATGCGGATTTCTCGACCCGCATGCGCGGCACCGGGGTCTGGGCGGACCTGATGCGCCAGCGCTTCCACAAGGCCGCCGATCGCCTCGGCTTTCGCTATCACCGCTTCGATCTGGATACCTCGCAGTTTGTCCCGCCCGCGCCGCCCGCCGGCATGCGCCGCGGCGCACGGGGTCCCCGCAAGCAACAGGACGACGCACAAGGTTCGCTGTTCTGAACCTGCGGGTTTGTACAAGTGCGACCCGCTGTCCATAATGGCTGTTCGATCCGCCGCGCCCGCCGCCGCCGCCTGCGGTGCGGTCGCGCTGCCGGCCATCTCGGCGTCGCCTTGGGGAAGCCATGATCCATCTGATGCAGCACGGCGGCCGCGCGGCCTTCGATCCGGTCGTGATGTGGGGCGAGCTGACCCAGCAGGCGCTCGCTGCCGGGCCGTATCCGCTGGCCGCGGCCACGCACCGCCGCCGTTTCGAACACTGCTACCGCTGGTTCCAGACCTGGCTCGCGCCGTTCGGCACGGCCCGTTTCGACTTCGATGACATCGAGGTAGATGGCATGCGCAAGCCGGTCAGCGAGAGCACGGTAGCCGTGACGCCGTTCTGCACGCTGCGGGCATTCCAGTGTCCTTCGCCGTCCCGCCGCAAGCCGCGCGCGCGCGTGCTGCTGTGCGCGCCGCTGGCCGGCCATCGCGCGGTGCTGATGCGCGATACCGTCGCGGCATTGCTGCCGCATGCGGACGTCTACGTCACCGACTGGGCCGATGCGCGCGATGTGCCGCGTGAAGCCGGCGCCTTCGGCCTTGACGATTACGTGCTGCTGGTGGAGCGCTTCATCCGTCAGCTCGATCCCGCCGGTCTGCATGTGCTTGCGGTCTGCCAGGCGACGGTGCCGGTGCTGGCCGCGGTCTCGCGCGTCGCGCAAGCCGATGGCGCCGAGCCGGCGACGCTGACGCTGATGGGCGGGCCGATCGATCCGCGGCTCGGGCCCACCACGCTCGATCGCGTCGCCGCCACGCTGTCGCTGCCGTGGCTCGAGGCGACCGCGATCGATGTGGTGCCCAGCGGCTATGCCGGTGCGGGGCGGCGCATCTATCCGGGCTTCCTGCAATATCCGGCGCTGGTCGCGGCGCAGCCGGACCGGCACGCGACGCTGATGTTCGACTGGCTATGCCGGCGCCAGGCCGTGGATGCGGATACCGCGCGCGAGATCGAGCGTGCCGTCGCGCAATACGGTGCCGTGCTCGACATGACCGCGGAATTCTTCTTCGACACGCTGCGCGTGGTGTTCCAGCAGATGCTGCTGCCCAAGGGCGCGTGGCGGGTTGCCGGCGAGATGGTGCGTCCCGACAGTCTGCGGCGAACCCGCCTGCTGACCGTCGAGGCCGAGCGCGACGACATTTCCGGGCCCGGACAGACGCATGCTGCGCAGGGCCTGTGCAGCGGCCTGCCGACACGATGCCGCGAACGGCTGACGATCGAACGTTGCGACCACTATGGTCTGTTCAGCGGCGCACGCTGGCGCGAGACGGTGCATCCCGCGGTGCGCCGCTGGCTCGCGGCGGCCTAGTTCATTGCCGGCCGGGCCGCACAGGGTTCGCCGCGGCATGGGGCCGCACCGCGCCTGCCCGCACCGGGCCGGCCGATCGCGGCGCCATGTCGTCGTCCATCATCCTGCAGGCCAGGTCCAGCGCGGCGACCGCGTCGTCGTGCGACAGGCCGGACGCGCGCATCAGTCTGACGGTCAACGCGGCCACCCGGCCCACTTCATAGCTGGGAACGTTCATGTCCACTCCTGGAGTTCACCGACCTTGCAAACATCGCGTTCAGTATGGTCGACGAACGGCGCAATGGGGTTGACGTGGATCAGCAAAACGAACGGCGCACGCGCACGGCTGCGATGTCCGCCGCGGCAATGTCGTTCCGCGCTATTGCGACAGCTCGCGCGCCGCTTCGACCTGCGACTCGAAGAAGGTCTGGAAGCTGATGGCCAGTCCTGCCATCAGCAGGCCGGTGCCGATCAGCAGCGACAGGATCACCAGGATCACGACGGGCCAGCCGGAGCGGGTCGGTTCGCCGTCCGGATTGAAGCGCGCGTCCCAACGCTCGTCCGGCCGCAGCCCATAGACGATGGCCGCCAGGAAGGCGCTGATCACCGAGGCGCCGCCGGCGACCGCGAAGGTCCAGTTCAGCGCCGGCGAGCCGGCGTGCAGCACCATGGAAGCGATGCCGAGCGCGCCAGCCAGCGTGGCCAGCAGGTGCAGCCAGCCATAGCGGTCGCGCAGCCCGCCCAGATAGAAGCGGTGGGCGCCGAGGCTGCCGAGCAGGAACGCCAGCGCAACGGTCAGCAGCTTGGACTTGCGCATCGGCGCGCGGCCCATGCCGGCGGCAATGGCGGGAGAGGCGGACGAGGCGGAGGACGGAGCGGCGGACATGGGCGTGGACATGAGGAAGGGAGAATCTGCCAGGAAGCAGACTCAGACGCGGCCATACGGTAGAAGCGGGCAGTGCAGCGCACATTGTACGCCGCACCGCCCGCTTCGATGACCCGTTGGAAGGCCGGTGGATCGTTGATCCGATCACCGGCCCGGGGCGCTGGTGCAAAACCTGCAATGACCTGTCTTGCAGCAGCGTCCGATTGCCGTCAGCGCGGCGCGTTCGACACGACGCCCAGCAGGACGCCGAGATTGGTTTCGCCGTACAGCACGGCAGCCAGAATTCCCATGAACAATACGGTCAGAGTGAGCTGGCCCGCGTGTCGAGCCAGGTCGGTCAGCATGGATAGCATACGAACCTCGTCGGTTGGTTGGACGAAGGCCGCGCCCATCGCGACACGATCCGAAGGAGAGGGCATGTCAGTGTGCGTTCGCCGCCTGCGATCGACGGCACGCTGCTGAACACCGGTCAGCGCCGGGCGGCAGCCTGGTGGCGGCGCAGCTTCGGCCGCCACAAGCTGTTGGACCGTTGGAAGGCGGGTGGAGTTCCGGTGCGGGATTCCGCGCCCATCGCGATCGGCGAAAGGGCGAAAGGGCGAAAGGGCGAAAGGGCGAAAGGGGCGCCGGCAAACGCGAAAGGTCAGGGCGACCGCCTTGGCGCGGTCGCCGATCGTATCCGGACGGGGAAAGTTCGCGGGGGACTAGCGGGTGGTCTCGCGTCCGGAGCCTTGCCAGCCCGGTCCGACATTGGCGGGCCGATTGTCTCCGGACACGCCGCCGCCGTTCTGCGCGCTGCGGTCGGAAGTCTGCGTACGTTCGGGGAGGCCGCGTTCGGCCGGTGGGTTCGGGCGCCCGTTCAGCCGGCTGTCGGCGCGGGCGCGCGCTTCCATCCGCTCGATCTGGGCACGTACGTGATCAGGGCTTTCCGCGCGCATCACGGTGCGTTCCATGCCGGTCGGCAGCAGGCGTGCACCGAAGCCGAAGCCGTCCCGCATGTCGGCACCTTGCCGCGACCAGCCGCCCTGAGCATGGCTCAGGGCCGCAAGGCCGAGCACAGACGCCACCAGCACGGTGGCGGCCGCGGCGTCGCGCAGGAGAGAGCGGAAAAGCATGCGGAATCCCAAAGCCTTCGCTTGCTGTCGTTATCGAGAAGATTGGGATCATGGTACGCAGCGCTGCCAGCAGGCGCCTATGCCAATCCCGTTACCGGTGTAACGGATTGTTTCGCCTGCGAATGCGGTCTGTTCTCATCTTCGGCGACGCCTGCGCGGGCGCCGTCCGGGGCGGCGTTCGACGGTGGATGGCGTCGCTATGGCGCATAGCGGATGCGGTAGATTGCGCCGGCCATGTCGTCGCTGACCAGCAACGAACCGTCGGGCGCGACCTCGACATCGGCGGGCCGACCCCACGGTTGACCGTCCTGCAGCCACCCCTGCGCGAACACCTCCTGCCGGACCGCCTTGCCGCTGTCGTCGAGCACCACGCGCGTGATGCGGTAGCCGATTCGTTCGCTGCGGTTCCAGCTGCCGTGCTCGGCGATGAAGATGTTGTTGCGATATTCGGCGGGGAACTGCGTGCCGGTGTAGAACCGCATGCCGAGCGCGGCCACGTGCGGACCCAGGCGGGCCACCGGCGGCTCGAACGCCGAGCACGGACGCTGCTTGCCGAATTCGGGATCGCGCAGATTGCCGGCGTGGCAATAGGGAAAGCCGAAATGCAGCCCGGCGCGCGGCGCGCGGTTCAGCTCGTCAGGCGGCTGGTCGTCGCCGAGCCAGTCGCGGCCGTTGTCGGTGAACCACAGCTCGCCGGTGGTTGGATGCCAGTCGAAGCCGACGGTGTTGCGCACGCCCTTGGCCACGACCTGCAGGTCCGTGCCGTCCGGCTTCATCTTCATCACGTTGGCGTAGCGCCCCTCGTCGCGCGTGCAGACATTGCATGGGGCGCCGATCGGCACGTACAGGTAGCCGTCCGGACCGAAGGCGATGAAGCGTCCGCCGTGGTGGGTCTCGCTGGGCAGCTGGTTGTTGATGACGACCGGCTTGGGCGGATTGGACAGGCGCTGTTCGATGCCGTCCAGCCGCAGGATGCGCGAGACCGACGAGGTATAGAGCGCGCCGTCGCGCCAGGCCACGCCGATCGGCAGTGTCAGGCCGCTGGCAACCGTATGAACCACGGGCTTGCCGCTCAGCGGCGCCTGCACCGCGTAGACCTTGCCGGCGCCGCGGCTGCCGACGTACAGTGTGCCGCCCGGAGAAAACGTCATGCCGCGCGCCTCCGGCACGTCCCCGGTCAAGCGCTCGATCCGAAACCCGGGCGGCAACTGGATCTGCTCGAGCGACTGGGCCTGCGCGCTCGGCGCGATCGCGTGGGACAGCAGGGCGGCAAGCCCGGCCAGGACGGTGGAAAAGTGACTGAAGTAGCGCACGACCCCTCCTGCGATTGGTGTTTTTGCCACGATGCCGACGCGTGGCGCGCCCGTCAATCGGCCCGCACCGCCGTCAGACACCCTAAGTGTTTGTTTGGCCTCAGTAATTGGGCTATACTCTTGTGTTTCGTGTTCGAACACCCCGTTTTTCGAGGAATTCACCCATGGTCGTAATCCGTCTGGCCCGTGGCGGCAGCAAGAAGCGCCCGTTCTTCAATATCGTTGCAGCCGACTCGCGCAACCGCCGCGACGGCCGTTTCATCGAGCGTATCGGCTTCTACAACCCGCTGGCTTCGCAAGGCGAAGAAGGTCTGCGCCTGGCGCAAGACCGCCTGACCTACTGGCAAGGCGTTGGCGCCCAACTGTCGCCGACCGTTGCCCGTCTGGTCAAGCAGGGCGCCAAGGCCGCTGCCTGATTTTCGCTGTCCGATTTCGCTACCGCTAGTCTGCCGTGGCCACGTCCGCGCGCGGTACGCAACGGCGGCCGTTGAACCTGCCGCCCGGTGCCACCGGGAAAGGGACAGGGACCGGCACGCCGCGCGAGGTGCGCCAGGTGCGCGAGGCCCGTATCCCGGCCGCGCTGGTGCATGCGCAAGCCCTGCCCGAAGACCTGATCGAGGTCGGCTATGTGGCTGCCGCGTATGGCGTGCGCGGCTGGATCAAGGTCCAGCCCCATGCGCAGGACGCCGGTGCCTTGCTGCATGCGCGGCGCTGGTGGCTGCTGCAGCCCGAGGCTCCGGCTTCGAGGCCGGTGGCCCAGTCCGCGGCGCGCGAGTCGGAGCCGCTGTGCCTGAAGATCGCCCAGTCGCGCGAGCATAGCGGCACGGTGGTGGCACAGGCATCCGGTGTGGCGGACCGCAATCTGGCCGAGGCGCTCAAGGGGCGCCGCGTCTGGATCCGGCGCGAGGATTTCCCCGCGCCCGAAGAGAACGAGTTTTACTGGGTCGATCTGATCGGCTGCGCGGTGAGCAACGAGCAGGGCGAAGCCCTGGGCGAAGTCGCCGGGCTGATCGACAACGGCGCCCACCAGATCCTGCAGGTTGCCTACGTGCTGCCCGATGGCAAGCCCGGCGAGCGTCTGATTCCCTTCGTCGACGCCTATCTGCGCCACGTCGATATCGAGGGCAGGCGCATCGTGGTGGACTGGGGGCTGGACTACTAGCCGCGGCAGCAAGGGCGGCAAGGCAACGGCAGGCAATGGCGGCAATGGAACAGGAGTGAGACGGATGCAGTTCGACGTGATCACGCTGTTCCCGGAGATGTTCCGCGCGCTGACCGACTGGGGCATCACCAGCCGGGCTGCCAAGCAGCAGCGCTATACGGTGCGCAGCTGGAATCCGCGGGACTTCACCACCGACAACTACCGCACCATCGACGACCGTCCCTATGGGGGCGGTCCGGGCATGGTGATGCTGGCCAGGCCGCTGGAAGACGCCATCGACGCCGCGGTTGCGGCGCAGGCGGACGCCGGTGCCAGCGCTGCCCACGTGGTGCTGATGTCGCCGCAGGGCGCGCCGCTGACGCACGCCAAGGTGGTCGAGCTGGCGCAGCGCCCCGGGCTGGTGCTGATCTGCGGCCGCTACGAGGCGATCGACCAGCGCCTGATCGACCGCCGTGTCGACGAGGAAATCAGCCTCGGCGATTTCGTGCTGTCGGGCGGCGAGCTGCCGGCGATGGCGCTGATCGACGCGGTGGTGCGGCTGCTGCCCGGCGTGCTGGGCGACGCGCAATCCGCGGTGCAGGACAGCTTCGTCAACGGGCTGCTCGATTGTCCGCACTACACGCGGCCCGAGGAATATGAAGGCGTGCGGGTCCCCGAGATATTGCTCGGCGGCCATCATGCCGAGATCGAAAAATGGCGGCGCCGTCAGGCGCTGGCCAATACGGCGCGCAAGCGGCCCGACCTGATCGAGTCCGCGCGCCGCCAAGGTTTGCTGACCAAGGCCGACGAGAAGTTCTTGTCGGAGTGGGCGGCGAAGGAAGGGCGGGGGCAAGCCTCCGCCAGTTGAAACCCCATCCTCTGTCGGGGCCGCGCCATCAGGCGAGGCATGCAACGCCGTCACGATGGCACAGGAGAAGAAACGATGAACATCATCGAGCAGATCGAGAAGGAAGAGATCGCGCGTCTGACCGCGAACAAGACCATCCCCGCATTCGCGCCGGGCGACACCGTTGTCGTCAACGTGAACGTGGTCGAAGGCAACCGCAAGCGCGTGCAGGCTTACGAAGGCGTGGTGATCGCCAAGCGCAACCGTGGCCTGAATTCGTCCTTCATCGTGCGCAAGATCTCGTCGGGTGAGGGCGTGGAGCGTACGTTCCAGCTGTACTCGCCGCTGATCGCCGGCATCGAAGTCAAGCGCCGCGGCGATGTGCGCCGCGCCAAGCTGTACTATCTGCGCCAGCGTTCGGGCAAGTCCGCTCGCATCAAGGAAAAGCTCGTCACCAAGGCCTCGAAGGTCGCGGCTGCCGAGTAAGACGCAGCGCCTGGCCGGCACGCCGGCCAGAGCCATGGACGGGGTTCGCGCCCCGTCTTCGAGGGCACCTTCGGGTGCCCTTTTTGCTTGGTGCCCTTCTGCCCGGGCCATGGACGATGGCCCGCATGGTGGACAGGCTGCCGCCCGGCGGCCGATGCGCCGCGGCGAGGTCTGTCATACTTGTGCCGCTATGCGCCCCGCCTTCGATCCCGAAGCGCTGCCGATCGTCTCGGTCGACAGCCAACACCCGCCGCTTTCCGAGCCGCGCCTGCGGCCCGACTTCATCCGCCATCGTTTCCTGAGCCCGCCGGCCTGGCAGCCCGAGCTGACCGACGAGTCGCGCGCCTACGACCCCAGGCAGAGCCTGCGCGACGCCGCGGTGCTGGTGCCGCTGGTGCAGCGCGCCGACGGCCTGACCGTGCTGCTGACGCAGCGCAACGCGAACCTCAGCGCGCACGCGGGACAGATCAGCTTTCCGGGCGGCCGCTGGGAGCCCGAGGATGCCAATCGCGTTGCCACCGCGCTGCGGGAAACCGAAGAAGAGATCGGGCTGGAGCGGGATTACATCGAGGTGCTGGGCGCGCTGCCGGACTACATCACCGGCACCGGCTTTCATGTCAGCCCGGTCGTGGCTCTGGTGCGCGATGGCTTCACGCTGCGCCCCGATGCGCGCGAGGTCGCCGATGTGTTCGAGGTGCCGCTGGCCTTTCTGATGGATCCGTCGCGCCATCAGCGGCGGCTGTTCCGCTGGGTCGACGGCGAGCGGATGTTCTACGCGATGCCGTATCCGCGCGAGGGCGGCGGGCATCGTTTCATCTGGGGCGCGACCGCGGGCATGCTGCGCAATCTGTACCACCTGCTGGCGGCCTAGCGCGCGGGCGCATGCCTGGCGACGGCGTGCAGGCGATCAGGCCCGCGCCGCTTTCCCTTCCTGCTTCGATTCGGAATCGCGCTGCGCCGCACGGTCGGCATGGCAGTGCGGGCAGCTGACGCCCACGACGTAGTGCGGGCTCTGCTGCTCCTCCGGCGTGACCACCGCACGGCAGGCGAAGCATTGCCTGGGGCCGGCTGGCTGCAATTCGGGATTGAGCGCGGTGCGGTAGTCGAAGACGAAGCAGTCGCCGCGATAGTGGCTGCCGCCGACCTCCTCGAAGTACTTCAGGATGCCGCCCTCGAGCTGATAGACGCGTTCGATGCCGGCCTGCTGCATATGGATCGCACCCTTCTCGCAACGGATGCCGCCGGTGCAGAACGACACCACGGTCTTGCCGGCGAACTCGTCCTTGTGCTGCGCCACCACGGCCGGGAAGTCGCTGAACTTCTGCAGCCCGTAGTCGACCGCCTGCTCGAAGGTGCCGACCGCGACCTCGAACGCATTGCGCGTGTCGAGCATCACCACCGGGCGGCCTTCGTCGTCATGGCCCTGGTCGAGCCAGCGCTTCAGGTCGGCGGGGCGTACCGACGGCGCGCGGCCTTCCTCCGGCCGGATCAGCGGCATCTTCATCGTGATGATCTCGCGCTTGATCCGCACCAGCATCCGCTTGAACGGCTGGGTCTCCGACAGGCTCTCCTTCGGCTCCAGGTCGGCAAAGCGCGGATCGGCGCGCAGCCAGCCCACCACATCGTCGATGCCTTCACGGCCGCCGGCCAGGAACAGATTGATCCCCTCGGGAGCGAGCAGGATGGTGCCCTTGAGCCCGGCCGCCTCGCAGCGCTCGCGCAGGGCGGGGCGCAGCGTGTCGATGTCGTTCAGGGTGACGAACTTGTAGGCGGAAATATTGACGATCTGCATGGACTGCGGAGGATGGCGTGGCGGCATGCCGGTCGTGCCGGGCGGTGCCCGCGCAGGTGCCGGGGCCGGTCCGTGAACCGTGCCGCGCTGCCGCCATTAACTGCCTGATTGGAAACGCGAAATTATAGCGGCTCGGGCAGGCGGGCGGCGCCGTGCCTGAAGCGCGGATCGCCGCGCAACCGCTTGCGCATGCGGATTTCGTTACCCGCCGGCGGCCCGGCGGCCAGCGCGCGCCGGTACAATGGCGCCCATGTCTTCGCCCCGCTTCGTACATCTCCGTCTCCATTCCGAATACTCGATCGTCGACGGCATCGTCCGCCTCGAGGATGCGGTCAAGGCCGCCGCCGCCGATGGCATGGGCGCGCTCGCGCTGACCGACCTGGCCAATGCCTTCGGCCTGATCCGCTTCTACAAGGAGGCGCGCGGCGGCGGCGTCAAGCCGATCGTCGGCGCGGACGTCTGGCTGACCAACGCCGACGATCGCGACAAGCCCGCGCGCATGCTGCTGCTGGTGCAGGACCGGCGCGGCTATCTGAACCTGTGCGTGCTGCTGTCGCGCGCCTGGCTGTCGAACCAGTACCGCGGCCGCGCCGAGCTCGAGCCGGGGTGGTTCGAGGAACCCGGCGAGGACGGCCTGCCGCTGTCGAGCGGCCTGATCGCGCTGTCCGGCGCGATGGGCGGCGACGTCGGCCAGGCGCTGGCCAACGGCAACGAGGCGGCCGCTCAGCGCGCCGCGCGGCACTGGGCGACCGTGTTCCCGCAGCGCTATTACATCGAGCTGCAGCGCGCCGGCCATCCTGGCACCGAGGCCTATGTGCAACGCGCGGTGCAGCTGGCCGCGGCGCTGCAGCTGCCGGTGGTCGCGACGCATCCGGTCCAGTTCATGACCCCCGACGACCATACCGCGCACGAGGCGCGCGTCTGTATCGCCGAGGGCGAGCTGCTGGCCAATCCGCGCCGCGCGCGCCGCTTCACCACCGACCAGTATTTCAAGACGCAGGACGAGATGTCCGCGTTGTTCGCCGACATCCCGTCGGCGCTCGAGAACGCGGTGCAGATCGCGCGCCGCTGCAACCTGACGCTCGAGCTCGGCAAGCCGCGCCTGCCGCTGTTCCCGACGCCGGACGGCATGTCGCTGGACGACTATCTGGTGCACATGTCGAAGGAAGGGCTGGAGCGCCGTCTCGAAGTGCTGTTCCCCGACGAGGCGACGCGCGAGGCCAAGCGTCCCGAGTACTACGCGCGGCTCGAGTTCGAGACCGGCATCATCATCAAGATGGGGTTCCCCGGCTACTTCCTGATCGTGGCCGACTTCATCAACTGGGCCAAGAACAACGGCGTGCCGGTCGGTCCGGGGCGCGGCTCGGGCGCCGGCTCGCTGGTCGCCTACGCACTGGGCATCACCGACCTCGATCCGCTGAAATACGCGCTGCTGTTCGAGCGTTTCCTGAATCCGGAGCGGGTGTCGATGCCCGACTTCGATATCGACTTCTGCCAGCACGGCCGCGATCGCGTGATCCAGTACGTCAAGGAGAAGTACGGCAAGGACGCGGTGTCGCAGATCGCCACCTTCGGCACCATGGCGGCCAAGGCCGCGGTGCGCGACGTCGGCCGCGTGCTCGATCTGGGCTACAACTTCGTCGACGGCGTGGCCAAGCTGATCCCGTTCAAGCCCGGCAAGCTGGTGACGATCGAGGAGGCCAAGAAGGAAGAGCCGCTGCTGACCGAGCGCGAGAACAACGAGGAGGAAGTGCGCCAGCTGCTCGAGCTGGCGCAGCGCGTCGAAGGCATGACCCGCAACGTCGGCATGCACGCCGGCGGCGTGCTGATCGCGCCGGGCAAGCTGACGGACTTCTGTCCGCTGTACACGCAGGGCGGCCAGAACGACGGCATGAGCGGCGTGGTCAGCCAGTACGACAAGGACGACGTCGAGGCCGCCGGCCTGGTCAAGTTCGACTTTCTGGGCCTGACCACGCTGACGATCCTCGACTGGGCCGAGCGCTATATCCGCCGGCTCGATCCGGGCAAGGCCGACTGGAACTGCAGCCAGATCCCGCTCGACGATCCGGCCGCCTTCGACATCCTGAAGTCCGCCAACACGGTGGCGGTGTTCCAGCTGGAAAGCCGCGGCATGCAGGGCATGCTCAAGGACGCCAAGCCCGACCGCTTCGAGGACATCATCGCGCTGGTGTCGCTGTACCGCCCGGGTCCGATGGACCTGATCCCCAGTTTCTGCGCGCGCAAGCACGGGCGCGAGAAGGTGGAATATCCGGACCCGCGCGTCGAACCCGTCCTGAAAGAGACCTACGGCATCATGGTCTATCAGGAGCAGGTGATGCAGATGGCGCAGATCATCGGCGGCTACTCGCTCGGTGGCGCCGACCTGCTGCGCCGCGCGATGGGCAAGAAGAAGCCCGAGGAGATGGCCAAGCATCGCGAGCTGTTCCGCGAGGGCGCCGCGAAGAACGGGCTGTCGGCCGACAAGGCGGACGAGATCTTCGACCTGATGGAGAAGTTCGCCGGCTACGGCTTCAACAAGTCGCACGCGGCCGCCTATGCCTTGCTGGCCTACTACACCGCATGGCTGAAGGCGCATCATCCGGCCGAATTCATGGCGGCCAACATGTCGCTGGCGATGGACGACACCGACAAGGTCAAGATCCTCTACGAGGATTGCCGCGCCAACGGGCTGCGCGTGCTGCCGCCGGACGTCAATGCCAGCGAATACCGTTTCGCCCCGACCGATGCGAAGACGATCCGCTACGGACTGGGCGGCATCAAGGGCTCGGGCCAGGGCGCGATCGAGGACATCCTGCGCGCGCGCGAGGAACGGCCCTTTACCGACCTGTTCGACTTCTGCGAGCGTGTCGACCGCCGCCAGGTCAACCGCCGCACGATCGAGGCGCTGATCCGCGCCGGCGCCTTCGACACGCTGCATCCGAACCGCGCCCAGCTGCTGGCCTCGGTGCCGCGCGCGATGGAGGCGGCCGAGCAGAAGGCCGAATCGGCCAACCAGGTGTCGCTGTTCGACCTGATGGCCGACGACGGCGACGCGCACCGTCCCGAGCTGATCGACGAGCCGGCGTGGACGCCCAAGCGCATGCTGCAGGAAGAAAAGCAGGCGCTCGGCTACTACTTCTCCGGCCACCTGTTCGATGCCTATCGCGACGAGGTGCGGCGCTTCGTCAAGGGCACGCTGGCCGCGCTGGAAAAGGAAGTGCAGGGCAACGGCGGCGGCTATGGCCGCGACGTGCGCGGCAAGATGGTCGCCGGCGTGATCACCGGCATCCGCACCCAGATGACCCAGCGCGGCAAGATGCTGATCGTGCTGCTCGACGACGGCACCGGACAGATCGAGATGACGGTGTTCAACGAGCTGTTCGACGCCAACCGGCACATGTTCCGCGAGGACGAACTGCTGATCGCGCAGGGCAATGCGCGCCACGACACCTTCACCGGCGGCGTGCGCTTCACCGCGGAAACGGTGATGGATCTGACCACTGCCCGCATCCGCCATGCGCGCGCGCTGAAGCTGTCGCTGAACGGCAATTCGTCGACCGCGATGCTGCGCGAACTGCTGACCCCGCATCTGGCGCAATCCGCCGGCGGCGCGGGCTTGCCGGTCTGCATCCAGTACGCGAGCGCCTCGGCGGTCTGCGAGGCGGTGCTGGGCCAGGCCTGGCAGGTGGTGCCGTCGGACGACACGCTGGCGGCGCTGCGCGCGGCGCTGTCGCCGGAGTGCGTCAGTACGCTGTACGAGTGAGGGGCCAGCGAGGCATCGATCTGGCGGGACGCGTGCCTTCCCGATATCGGGTGTTACCGGCTCCCTCTCCCGCTTGCGGGAGAGGGTAGGGGAGAGCCAACAGGGCGGTTCAGCGAGCGTTGAGGGTTACAGGAAGCGCCCGCTTCCTCTCTCCAAGCCTCTCTCCCGCACGCGGCAGAGAGGAGTACCGAAGCCCCTCAGCGCTTCATCCCCTGACCCCTTCATCCCTTCATCCCCTTCACCAGATTCCCCAGTGCGAAGAACGGCGCATAGACGCCGGGGCAGGCGGCATAGAGGAACATCCGCAGCCGATGGCCCAGCCGTACGCCGCGCGAGCCGAACAGCAGCCGCAGGCGCTCGCCGGTGCTGGTGGCGGCAAAGATGTCCCGCGTGAAGGTTTCGCGCGCCAGCTTGCCGGCCTTGTGGCGCCGCATCGCATCGCCGGCGCCTGCCAGTTCGGCGTCCTGGATGAATTGCAGCGTCTCGGCCAGCGAGCTGCGGTTGGTCAGCTGGATTCGCCTGACGAAGTCGGCAGGCGTGCGCCACTTGCGCTTGCCCGAGACGCCGCCGCGGCGATAGCGCACCAGCGGCCGCCGCAGCGTGATGGCGCCGCCGCCGAGCACGGCGCGCAGCGTGGTGATCTGGTCTTCGGAGATCATGCCCGGCGCGATCGGGCCGAAGCGTTCGAACTGCCGGCGGGTCCAGGTATGCGAGGCGCCGATGACGACCGGCGGTTCGGCCATCCAGCGGTCCACGCCGTCATAGATGCCGAGCTCGCTGTGCGCGATGGTGCCGTGGTCGATGCCCTCGTAGTCCATGTCGATCAGGTCGGTGGCGATCAGGTCCGGCTTGCGGCCGTGCGCGAGCCAGGCCTGGGCGACCTCGCGGCAGCGCGTCGGCAGCGAGATATCGTCGCCGGCGGCGACGAAGATCAGCTCGCCGTGCGACAGCTCGACCAGCTGGCTCAGGTGTCCGCTGATGCCGAGGTTGACCGGATTGCGCCGCAGCGTCACGCGATGCGGGCCGGCGTAGCCCTGCAGCGCCTGCTGCGCGGCGGCGAAGGTGTCGTCGGTCGAGGCGTCGTCCGAGACGATGATCTCCAGGTCCGGGTAGTCCTGGGCCAGCGCGCCGGCGATCGCGTCGGCGATGAAGCGTCGCTGGTTGTAGGTGATCAGCAGCAGCGTCGCGGACGGCCACGCGCGGTCCCGCGCATTCGCCGCGTCCGCCGCGTCCGCCGTGTCGGCCGTGTCGGCCGTCGCCCGCACCTCGCCGCCATTCACCGTACCGCTCATCCTCGCTCCCTCTCTACCTGCCAATCCGCTTGCCAATCCGCTTGCGCTTGCCAATCTGCTTGCATTTGCGCTCGCCACGCGCGTGGCCCGCATTTGGCCCCATCGCGGCAAGGCCGAACGATACCATGCCGCTCCGGCCCCCCCCTCGCAGGGAGGGTGGCGCAAGGCGCAACGGTATAATGCGCCGCGTGGCGGCCCTGGCCGCCCCTTGTTTCCGGCTCATGGCCAATGTGCCCGCCAACGCCGTTCCGGCGCCGATCCGTATTTCACCCCATGAGCATGCATCGTGTTTCCATCGGTGTCGCGGCGATCGCCGCGGCGCTGTCCCCTGTGCTGATGCTGACCCTGCAGGGCGGCACCGGCTACTGCTTCTTCGTCGTGCTGGCCTTCAGCCTGCTGTGGCTGAGCCAGGCCGAGAACCGCCGCCAAAGCCGCGAACTGTTGCTGCGCTACAAGTGGTATGTCGTCGCGATGACGGCCTATCCGCTGGCGATCGGCCTGCAGGCGCTGCTGACCGGCGAGGTGCCGTCACGCGCCTTCGACTCGCCATCGCGGCTGCTGCTGTCCGTGCCGATCTTCCTGCTGCTCGCCGCGGTGCCGGCCGAGCGGCTGCGGCCGTTCCAGTGGGGCTGCGTGGCCGGCGCGCTGGGCGCCTGCTTCTGGTCCGTGCTGATCCTGTTCTCGCCGGCCGAGTGGGTGATGTCCGGCCGCGCCGGCAACCCCTTCACCAATCCGATTCCGTTCGGCGACACCGCGCTGGTGCTCGGCTTCATGGGCGCGATTCCGCTGGCCGAACGCGGGCGCCCGCGCTGGGAGCAGGTGCTGCGCCTGCTGGGGCTGGCGGCCGGCTGCTATGCGTCGTACGCGTCGGAGAGCCGCGGCGGCTGGATCGCCATTCCGGTGATGCTGTGGGTGCTGCTGTGCCGCTTCGACCTGGCGCGCGTGCGCCCGCGCCGGCTGATGCTGGTGTTTGCCGCGTCGCTGACGCTGGGGGCGATGGCGGCGCTCAATACGCCGGTGGTGCAGAGCCGGATTGCCGCGGCGACCTCGGACTTCGAGCGGCTGGCGCACGGCGACGCCGATACCTCGATCGGCCTGCGATTGCAGCTGTGGCAGGCGGCCTGGACGCTGTTCGAGCGGGAGCCGGCGCTGGGCGTCGGCAAGGGCACGTTGAAGGACAATCTGCAGGTGCTGGCCGAGCGCGGCGAGGCTTCGCCGGCGATCGTCCATCCGCACGCGCACAACGAGCTGTTCTCGACGCTGGCCGAGATGGGGCTGCTGGGGCTGGCGGCACTGCTGCTGCTGTACTACGGCTCGACGATCCATTTCTGGCGCCATCGTCATTCGCCGGATCCCGACATCGCGACCGCGGCCGCGATGGGCCTGGTGCTGACGCTGGGGACGGTGGTGTTCGGGCTGACCATCGACGTCTTCACGCTGGTGATGAACACCGCCTTCTTCGGGCTGACGTCGGCGACGCTGCTGGGCATCATCGCCAACCGCACCCGGCAGCTGGAAGCCGCGGCTGCCACCAGGCAGCGCTGAGCGGACCGTAGGTCCCGGACCCGAGGCGGAATTCTCTCAGGCGCCACCCAGCCGCAGCAGCGCATCGAGATGCGCCGCCGGTTCGGGGTTGTAGCGCAGATGACGGCGCGGCTCGGCGATCCGCGCGCCGCCATCCTTCGACCAGGCGACGGCCTCGCGCATCGCGGCGGCGATCGCCGCCACGTCGGTGCGCGGGAAGCGCCGCGCCACCGCATCGTCCATCACCTCGAGGCAGGCGATATTGTCCGCGAGCAGCACAGGGGTGCCGCACAGCACCGACTCGATGCCGACCAGCCCGAACGGCTCGTAGCTGGACGCCAGCACGGTGAAATCGGCGGCGGCATAGAGCTCGGCCATGTTGGCGCAGTAGCCCAGTTCGCGCACGCCGGGCAGTGACTTGCCGACCGGCCGGCCGGCGACGGCGAGCGTTGCATCGAGGCCGCTGTCGGCCAGCGCGCGGGCCAGCACATCGAGCCCCTTGCGGGAGTGGTCGGACGACGGGAACAGGAACACCGGCGTGTCGCCGAAGCCGAAGCGCTGGCGCAATGCCGCACGCGCGGCATCGTCGATCGGGCGGAAGCGCGCGATGTCCACCGGCGGATAGAGCAGCGCGAGCCGGTCCTCCGGCACGCCATAGAGCTCGGCCAGCTCGTCGGCCATCATTTGCGAATGCGCGACCACGCAGCGCGCGGCAGCATAGTGGCGCGATTCCAGTTCGATCTGGCGCCGGTCCCAGAAGGTCGACGCGCGTCCCGATGCGCGCAGGTAGCCGCGATGGGTGCCGCCGCAGACCGCCAGGTCGGCGCCGACCACGCGGTTGCAGCCGATCAGCAGATCGCAGTGGCGATGCGCGTCGCGCATGCCCCACGAGAACGCGGTGTCGCGCATCTTGCCGGGCAGCCAGCGCACGCGCACCAGATGGCGGTCGACCTGACCGTACTCCGGGATGTCGGTGTCGAAACGGCGCGCGAACACCGCCGGGCGCTCGCCGCGCGCGATCAGGCCGCGCGCCAGGTCCAGCGCATAGCGTTCGAAGCCGCCGCCTTTGCCGAAGCGGTTGCAGGAGATGCCGATCTTCATGGACACGGATATCGGGACGGAAGGAAAGCCGGGGTCATGGGCGGCCGTTCATTGGCCGCCGGCCTGCTGCCGGCCCAGGTACCACAGCTTCAGATATTTGTAATAGCTCGCCTGCGCGTTCATCAGCGCGACGCCGAAGCCCTCGGCGCCGTCGAGAATGCTGCGGCGAAGCAGCCAGGTCCGCACGAAGGCCCACAGGCCGTGGCCCGCGGCGGCCAGGGGCGACGAACGCTTGCCGCGGCTGAATGCCTGGCGCGCGCCGGCCGACGAATAGCTGTCGATCTTGCGCAGCACGTCGGAGTAGTCGCGATAGCTGTAGTGCGTCAGCGGTTCGCGCAGCCGGCCGAGCCGGCCCTGCACGATCAGGCTCTCGTGCACCAGCGCATCGCTGAAGCGCCCATGGCCTCGGCGCACGAGCCGCGTCACATAGTCGGGATACCAGCCGCCATGGCGGATGAAGCGGCCGCAGAATTGCGACAGCCGCGGCATTTCGTAGCCGTCGGCGCTGTCAGTGGCGATCGCGGCGAGGATCTCGTCGCGCAGCGCCGGGCTGACGCGCTCGTCGGCATCGATGCTGAGGATCCAGTCGCCCGTCGCGGCGTCGACCGCGCGATTCTTCTGCGGCCCGAAGCCGGGCCAGTCTTCGGTCTGGATCACGCGCGCGCCCATGTCCCGGGCAATCGCCGGGGTGGCGTCCGCGCTCATGCAATCCACTATAATCGCCTCGTCACACCACTTCACGCTCTCCAGACAGGCCTGGATATTGTGGGCTTCGTTGCGGGTGATGATGACGACGGAGAGTTTCATTGACGTGGTCGTATGGCCTGCTGTATTGACGCGACCGAGCCGCGATCCGACCGCCATCGGCACGGTATCGCCCCGGTCGAGCGCGGCGCCATTGTACCCCGGCCCCTGCCGGCCCCTGCGCCGCGCCGACCCCGCCGGTGCCCGCTTCCGGTCCCCGGCCCGGGCTCACCGGTGCCTCTGATTATTCCGAAGGAGTGTTCTTGTCCCGCCCATCGACGCCAGGTGTGCAAACCATACCCGCCCGACTCTGGTCCTACCTGCGCCCGGAGTTGCGCATCTTTATCGCCGCCATCGTCGCGATGGCCGTCGTGGCCGCCAGCGAAGGGGTGATCCCCAAGGTCGTCAACGATCTGCTGGACAAGGGCTTCGGCGGTGACTACGCCGGCAAGCTTTGGCATGTGCCGGCGATCCTGACCGGCGTCGCGCTGATTCGCGGCCTGGCGCAGTTCGCCTCGGGCTATCTGCTGAGCCTGATCTCCAACCGCGTGCTGCTGAAGATGCGGCTGCAGATGTTCGAGCGGATGCTGCATGTGCCCGCGATGTTCTTCCATCGCAATACCGCGGCGTCGCTGATCAATGCGGTGATCTTCGAGGTCAACCAGGTGCTGCAGATCCTGACCAGCGTGTTCATCACGCTGGTGCGGGACTCGCTGACCGTGGTCGCGCTGTTGATCTACCTGTTCTACACGAATTGGCGGCTGACGCTGATCGTGGCGGTGATCCTGCCGGTGATCGGCTACCTGATGTCGAAGATCAACCGGCGCCTGCGCAAGCTCAACCGCGAGCACCAGACGCTGACCAACAGCGCCGCCTACGTCGTCGAGGAAGCGGCCGGCGGTTTCAAGGTGGTCAAGCTGCACGGCGGCGAGACCTACGAACTGGCGCGCTTTCGCGCGATGGCCGAGCGGCTGAAGAACTACTCGATGCGGATGGCGGTCGCGGGCGGGCTGAATCAGCCGGTCACCGCGTTCCTGGCGGCGCTGGCGCTGTCGGTGATCATCACCATCGCGATGGTGCAGGCGCAGGGCAATCAGACCACCATCGGCGGCTTCACCGGCTTCGTGATGGCGATGCTGCTGCTGATCTCGCCGCTGAAGCATCTGACGGACATCAACCAGCCGCTGACGCGCGGCATGACCGCCGCCGAAATGATCTTCCGGCTGATCGACGAGCCGGTCGAGCCGCAGCATGGCGGACTGCCGCTGGAGCGCGCGCGCGGCGAGCTGGTGTTCGAGCGCGTCGGCTTCCGCTACGGCGATGCCGGGCGGCCGGCGCTGCAGGACGTGTCGCTGCGCGTGAGCCCGGGCGAGGTGCTGGCGCTGGTCGGCCCGTCGGGCAGCGGCAAGACCACGCTGGTCAATCTGGTGCCGCGCTTCTTCGACCCGACCGAAGGACGCATCCTGCTCGATGGCCAGCCGCTCGATGCGCTGGCGCTGAAGGACCTGCGCCGCCAGATCGCCTTCGTCAGCCAGGACGTGGTGCTGTTCAACGACACCGTCGCGGCCAACGTGGCCTATGGCGTGCACTCGGCCGATCAGATCGACACGGCGCGGGTCGAACGCGCGCTGGAAGCCGCCTATCTGACCGACGTCGTCAAGGCGTTGCCCGAGGGCCTGCAGACCAATATCGGCGACAACGGCATGAAGCTGTCCGGCGGGCAGCGCCAGCGCCTGGCGATCGCGCGTGCGCTGTACAAGGACGCGCCAATCCTGATCCTGGACGAGGCCACCTCGGCGCTGGACTCCGAGTCCGAGCGCCAGGTCCAGGCCGCGCTCGAATCGCTGATGGTCGGCCGTACCACGCTGGTGATCGCGCACCGGCTGTCGACCATCGAGAACGCCGACCGCATCGCGGTGCTGGACCAGGGCCGCATCGCCGAGCACGGCACCCATGCCGAACTGCTGGCCGCCAACGGGTTGTACGCCGGGCTGCACCGGATCCAGTTCGCGACGCAGTAAGTTGGCCTCGCAGTAAGCCGGCCTCGCAGTAAACCGGCCGCGCGCTTAGCCGCCGGCCGGCGAGGCTTGGCGTGCCGCCGTGGCTGGCCGATACTGTCGCAGGCCCCCGCACACCGCGCGGGGCCATGCCGACAGCCGGATCAACCGGAACCCACCGAGGAGACCACGATGAGCGAATCGCAGCAAGCCAGTCCGTCCTCGACTGCATCGGCCGACAAGCCGATCAGCCGCTACCCCGTGCCGACACTGGAGCAGGTCCCCGACGATATCCGCGAGCGGATCCTGGCGGTGCAGGAGAAGGCGGGCTTCGTGCCCAATGTCTTTCTCGCGCTGGCGCACCGGCCGGCCGAGTTTCGCGCCTTCTTCGCCTATCACGACGCGCTGATGGACAAGGAGGGCGGGCTGACCAAGGGCGAGCGCGAGATGATCGTGGTCGCCACCTCCGGCGTCAACCAGTGCCTCTATTGCGTGGTCGCGCACGGCGCGATCCTGCGCATCTACGAGAAGAAGCCGCTGCTGGCCGACCAGGTCGCGGTCAATTACCGCAAGGCCGACCTGCCGCCGCGGCAGCGCGCGATGCTCGATTTCGCGATGAAGGTCTGCCAGGCCTCGCACGAGATCGACGAGGCGGACTTCGACGCGCTGCGCCCGCACGGCTTCTCCGACGAGGACGCCTGGGATATCGCCGCGATCACCGCCTTCTTCGGCCTGTCGAACCGCATGGCCAACACCATCGGCATGCGCCCCAACGACGAGTTCTTCCTGATGGGGCGCGTGCCCAAGGCAAAGTCGTCCTGACGACGCCGTCCCGACCACGGCCGTTCTCGCCACGGCCGTCGTGGTCACTGCCCTGATGACCAAGGCCCCCATGACTCCCGGCGGCACACGCTGTCCGCCATCGACCTGCAAGGAGATTGCATGCACCGGATCGTCGACCGATCGCTTGTTTCCCGCCTGCTTTCGCGCTGGATTGGCCTCGGTGGCCTGGGCCGGCTGGCTGGCGCCGCTGCCGGCGCGGCCATGCTGACCGCCTGCGCCAGCGAACCGCCGCCTGGCCCGCCGCCGCCGCCGATGGGAGGCGCGGCCACGCCGCAAGGCTGCGCCGCCGACAAGCTCGCCGACGACGCGCTGGTCGGCAAGCCCGAGGCCGAGGCGATCGCGCTGCTGGACGGCTGCGCCTGGCGCATCGGCCAGCGCGACGCGCAGCAGTTTCCCGGCACCATGGATTACCGTCCGGACCGCCGCACGCTCGGCATCGCGGGTGGGCTCGTGGTCTGGGTCAAGCGCGGCTGAACGTCGGCATGCCAATGCCGACGTTGGTGGACCAATTGCAATAGGGCACGGCGATTGCGAAAGCAACCGCGGCCTCGATTGCGGATGATCCGGGTCTTGCTTGCGGTGACGGTTCGCCGAACCGGATCACCGCATCCTTCCCCAGTCAATTCGCCAACATCGAGGCCGCCACATGAGAGTCGGGCACCGCGTTAGTCTCCCGCAATCGCCATCGCAACCCACGCGCACGGTGTCCGTGCCGTCCCATCTGGGCCGAGCGCCCCGCAACGCCCCCGCGGTTGGCGCCCAGCAAGCCGCGCCGCTGTTGCCCGCATGGCAGGCGCCGCAGGCTCCGGCAGCGCCCCGGCTGGCGGAGCGGCTCAAGAGCGGGCTCTGGTGGCTCGTGCGGGCGCGCGGCATGCCGCAGGCTCCGGTGCCGGGCGCCGGTCGCATTGTTGGCCGCGTGCTGGTCAGGGTAGCGCAGGGCGCGGTGGTTGGCGGCATCGTCTGTGCCCTCGTCATGACTGGCATGGCGATCCCCGCCCTCTTCGCGGCAGCGGGGATCGTTGCGTTGGTGGGGATGTGCGCGGCGCTCGGATACGTGGCCGGCAAGCTGCCTGGCGCGGCTGGCAACCTTGATATGCATCGGCCGCGAACTGGCGGCACCGGCGGCGGTCGGGCCGAATGATCGCTCGCACGGCGCCGGCGACGGTCGCGGTTCAGGCCGGCCGGTGCGCGGCGAGGTTCCGCCCTGATTGCCCCCCTGATTGCCGCCCTGATTGCCGCCCTATTTGACCTGCGCGCACATGCCGCTGCCCGGGTCGAACATCACCGGCCACGCTTCCTCGTAGATTCCCGGCGTGCAGCGCTTCTGGCAGTTGGCATGCGCCAGCGTGACGCGCCGCGGATCCTGCCAGACCATCAGCTTGCAGCCGCTGTCGTCGCGTGCGACCAGCTCGATATGCGGGGCCTTCTGGACCTGCCGGAATTCGCTCAGATCGAAGGCGCACGAGCCGCGGCGCCGCGGCACCCACAGCTTCCAGTTCAGCGCCTGTACCTCGTTGGCGATCACGCGCACCCGCGCCTCTTCGCGAAAGCCGTCGTCCTCGGTACGGCTGCAGTAGCCGGCCAGTTCGATCACGCGCGCAGCGATCGGTGGCGGCGGGGCAGGGGTAACCTGGCGTTCGGGCGCGGCCGGCGGCAACGAGGGCGCGCGTTTGGCCAGTTCCTGCACGGGCGCGCAGCCCTGGATGCCGCAGATTGCGATCAGCATCGCGCCCACCCACGGCGCGCCTTGCCAGGTCCAGGCCAGTCCGGCCCTCGTCGCTTGCCGCCCCGTCATGGTCCGCTCCTGCCGTGCCATTCCTGCATTCGTTATAGGGGATCGCGGCGGCAATGACATGCGGTCAGACCCTAGTGGAAATCCGGACGGGTTGCGCTACATCAGGATGATGTCGTACTGCTCCTGATGGAAGGTCGATTCGACCTGCAGCGAAATCGGCTTGCCGATGAAGTCGCCGAGCATCGCCATGTGCTGGCTTTCCTCTTCGAGGAAGAGGTCGATCACTTCCTGCGAGGCCAGGATGCGGAACTCGCGCGGATTGAACTGGCGCGACTCGCGCATGATCTCGCGCAGGATCTCGTAGCACACCGTGCGCGGCGTCTTGACCTGCCCCTTGCCCTGGCAGACCGGGCACTGCTCGCACAGCACGTGCGCCAGCGATTCGCGCGTGCGCTTGCGGGTCATCTCGACCAGGCCCAGCTGCGAGAAGCCGTTGACGGTGATGCGGGTGCGGTCGCGCGACAGCGCGCGCTTCAGTTCCGACAGCACCGCGTCGCGGTGCTCCGCGTTCTCCATATCGATGAAGTCGATGATGATGATGCCGCCCAGGTTGCGCAGCCGCAGCTGGCGCGCGATCGTGTGCGCCGCCTCGAGATTGGTCTTGAAGATCGTGTCGTCGAAATTGCGCGCGCCGACATAGCCGCCGGTGTTGACGTCGATCGTCGTCATCGCCTCGGTCTGGTCGATCATCAGATACCCGCCGGACTTCAGGTCGACGCGCCGCGACAGCGCGCGCTCGATCTCCGCGTCGATATTGAACAGGTCGAAGATCGGCCGCTCGCCGGTGTAGTGCGACAGCCGCGGCAGCACCGCCGGCGTGTATTCCTGCGCGAACTCGACCAGCTTCTGGTAGTTCTCGCGCGAGTCGACCTGAATCACGCCGGTGGCGTCGTTGACGAAATCGCGCAGCACGCGCTGCGCCAGGCTCAGATCCTGATACAGCAGGCTGGGCGCCGGCAGCGTGGTGGCGTTGAGCCGGATCGCGCCCCAGATCTTGCGCAGATAGGCGATGTCGTTGCCGAGCTCCTCGTCGGTCGCCTCCTCGGCGATGGTGCGCACGATGAAGCCGCCGCGCTCGTCCTCGGGCACCAGCCCCTGCACGCGGGCGCGCAGCGCCTCGCGATCGACCTCGCCCTCGATGCGCTGCGAGATGCCGATATGCGGGTCCTGCGGCAGATAGACCAGCGTACGGCCGGCGATGCTGACCTGGGTCGACAGCCGCGCGCCCTTGGTGCCGATCGGGTCCTTGATCACCTGCACCATCAGCGCCTGGCCTTCGAACAGCGTCTTCTCGATCGCCAGCTGCGTGCTGCCGTTGCGGTCCGGTTCGCGCCGGTGCCAGATATCGGCAACGTGCAGGAAGGCGGCGCGCTCCAGCCCGATGTCGATGAAGGCCGATTGCATGCCGGGCAGCACGCGCACGACCTTGCCCAGATAGATATTGCCGACCAGTCCGCGCGTCAGCGTGCGCTCGACATGAAGCTCCTGCACCGCGGCCTGCTGCACGATGGCCACGCGCGTTTCCTGCGGGGTGATATTGACGAGGATGTCTTCGGTCATGTTGTGTGCGATCCGTCGCCGGCTGGCTGGCTCCGCCGACGGTGATCCGTCGCGGCGGAGCAGGTTGGTCCCCTGGATGCCGTGCGGCGCGGTCGGCGGGCGAACCGGCGCCTTGCTCGGCGTTGCGTGGCGGTGCGCTTCAGAAGCGCAGGCCGGCCTGTCGCAACAGTGCTGCCGTCTCGAACAGGGGCAGGCCCATGATACCCGAATAGCTCCCCGCGATCCGCTGCACGAACTCGGCGGCGCGGCCCTGGATGCCATACGCGCCGGCCTTGCCGAGCGGCTCGCCGCTGGCCACGTAGCGGGCGATCTCGTCCTCCCGCATCGCGCGGAAACTGACCTCGGAGATCGACAGCGCATGGTGCGCGCCGAGGGTCGAGACCACGGTCACCGCGGTCAGCACGCGATGCGTGGTGCCGGACAGCGCCGCCAGCATCGCCGCGGCGTCGTCGGCATGCTCGGGTTTGCCGAGGATGCGCCCGCCCAGGCAGACCGTGGTGTCGGAGGTCAGGATCGGGGCGTCGGGCAACGCGCGGCGTTCGCGGCGGCGCAGTGCGGCCTCGGCCTTCAGCGCGCAGACCCGCTGCACATAGTCGTCCGGCGTCTCGCCGGGCAGCACCGCTTCGAGCGCCTCCGCGTCTTCGTCGTCGTCGGGCAGCAGCAACTGGTAGGACACGCCGAGCTGCGTCAGCAGTTCGCGGCGGCGGGGGCTTTGGGAGGCGAGGTAGAGGACGTCGTGGAGCACGGTGGCACGGGCGCGGCGGGCGCGCTCAGGGACAAGGGTGGAACGACGGGATGGAACGCCGGTTGATACCGGGGAGCGGGATCAGACCCGATGGTAAGGGTGGTTCTGCGTGACCGTCCAGGCGCGGTACAGCTGCTCGGCCAGCAGCACGCGCACCATGCCGTGCGGCAGCGTCAGGCTGGACAGCCGCAGCAGCGTCTGCGCGCGCGCCTTCAGCGCCGGATCGAGCCCGTCGGCCCCGCCGATCAGGAAGGCGACGTCGCCGCCCTCGCGCTGCCAGCCGGTCAGCTGCTCGGCCAGCTGCATCGTGGTCAGGTCGCGGCCGCGTTCGTCCAGTGCGACGATGCGGCACTGGCGCGGCAGCGCGGCCTCGATGCGCGCGGCCTCGCGCTGCATCACGGTCGCCGCGTTATTGCTGGCGGTACGCGCCTCGGGCTTGATTTCGCGCAGCACGATACGCAGCTCCGGCGGCATGCGCTTGGCATACTCGGCGAAGCCGGACTCGATCCAGGCCGGCATCTTGTGCCCGACCGCGACGATCAGCAACTGCACGGCGACGCGCTGCTGCGGGAGCGGGGGCGGCTCAGGCCGAGCGGGTGGCGCGCTTGCGCGGCGCCGCGGTCTTGGCGGCGGCGCTGCGCGTGGCGGTGGTCCTGGCCGCGGTGCGGGCGCCGGTACCGGTTCCCGTCTTTGCCGCCGTCTTGGTGGCCGTCTTGGTGGCCGTCTTCGTGGCGGTCTTGGCCGCCGTCTTGCGCGCGGCACCGCTGCCGGTGCCCGTGCGGGCCGGAGCCTTGCGCGCCGGCGCGGCGCCGCTGACGCTGGTGGTGCGGGCGCGCGCGACCGGCTTGCGTTGCGTGGCGATCGCGTCCGGGTCGGTGTCCTCGTGGCCCATCGGCGGCGACGGCTCCTTCATGCCTTCGGGCAGGCGGGCCAGCGCCGGGCGTTCGCCGACGGCGCGGCGCGTGCGGGTGCGCGGCGCCTCCTCGGCGTCCTCCTCTTCGTCCATCCGCTCGCTGGCCTTGGCCAGGCCCTTGGCGCCCGCGCCGAGCTTGATCCGCACCGGCTTGTCGCCCCAGATCTCTTCCAGGTTGTAGTACTGGCGCAGCTGCGGCTGCAGGATATGCACCACCGCGTCGCCGCAGTCGACCAGCACCCATTCGCCGGTCTCCATGCCTTCCACCGCGATGATGTGGCCGCCGGCCTCCTTGACGGTGTCGCGCACCGAGGCGGCCAGCGCCTTGGTCTGCCGGTTCGAGGTGCCGCTGGCGATCACCACGCGGTCGAACAGTTCGGTCAGGTGCGTGGTGTCGAACACCTTGATGTCCTGTGCCTTGACGTCCTCGAGGCCATCGACGATGGCGCGTTGCAGTTTGCGAATATCCATGGTGCCTTGGTGGTGCCCTTGTATTTTGTCAGCGAGGGATCGGTGGCCGTAGCCGCGTCCCGGGCCAGTGCCAAGGCCGGCCCGGTTCCACGGTCCTGCTCAGTCCTGGCGATAGAGTCCGTGGGTGGCGATGTAGTGTGCCACGCCCGGGGGGAGTTGGTCATCCGCGCGCTGGCCGGCGGCAAGGCGCTGGCGCAGGGCGGTGGAGGAGAGGTCGACGGCGAGCGTCTGGTCGATCCACATCCGGCCGGAGGGCGTGGATTGTATCAGGTGCGCGTCGGCGCGGCGTTGGGCCAGCGCATCGCGCACCGGGCCATCGAGCTGCTCCAGCGCGAAACCGGGCCGGGTCGCGACGCACAGGTGGACGTAGTCGAGCAGGTCCTCCCAGCCATGCCAGGTGTGCAGGCGCAGCAATTGGTCGGCGCCCATCAGCCAGGCCAGCGAGGCCTCGGCGCCGTAATGCTCGCGCAGCTGGCGCACCGTGTCGATGGTGTAGCTCGGGCCGGCGCGATCGACCTCCATGCGGCTGGCGTGGACGCGCGCCGGCGCGTCGGCCAGCGCCGCGGCGGCCAGCTCGGTCATCGCCAGCCGGTCGGCGGCCGGCGTCACGTCGTTGCCCTTCTGCCAGGACTGGCCGGTCGGGATCCACAGCAGTTCGTCGAGCTGCAGATGGTCGATGCACAGCCGCGCCAGCGCCAGGTGGCCGACATGGGGCGGATCGAAGGTGCCGCCGAGGATGCCGAGGCGCCAGGGGCGGCCGTGCCCGGCGGGACCCGGATCGTCGGCCGGGCCCGGCCGGATCGGCGCGCTGGCGGCGGAGGCGGTGGTGTTCATCGGTGAGGTTCAGACCCAGTCGCGCGCCGGCAGGAAGTCGGTGTACAACGCCGCTTCGGCACTGTCCGGCTCGGGCTGCCAGTCGTAGCGCCAGGCGGCCTGCGGCGGCATCGACATCAGGATCGATTCGGTGCGTCCGCCCGATTGCAGGCCGAACAGCGTGCCGCGGTCGAACACCAGGTTGAATTCGACATAGCGGCCGCGGCGATAGGCCTGGAAGTCGCGTTCGCGCGGGCCGTAGGGCGTGTCCTTGCGCGCCCGCAGGATCGGCAGGTAGGCGTCGAGGAAGCCGTCGCCGACCGCGCGCATCATCGCGAAGCTGTCGTCGAAGCCGAGCGCGGAAAAGTCGTCGAAGAACACGCCGCCGACGCCGCGCGCCTCGCCGCGATGCTTCAGGAAGAAGTAGTCGTCGCACCAGCGCTTGAAGCGCGGATAGAGATCGGCGCCGAACGGATCGAGCGCGGCCTTGCAGGTCGCGTGGAAATGCCGGCAGTCGTCGGCATTACCGTAGTAGGGCGTCAGGTCCATGCCGCCGCCGAACCACCAGACCGGGTCGGCGCCTTCCTTGACCGCGAGGAAGCAGCGCACGTTCATATGGACCGTGGGCACGTAGGGATTGCGCGGATGGAACACCAGCGACACGCCCATCGCCTCGAAGCCGCGCCCGGCCAGTTCGGGCCGGTTGGCGCTGGCCGAAGGCGGCAGCGCGTCGCCGCGCACGTGCGAGAAGCCGACGCCGGCGCGCTCCATCACCGCGCCGCCTTCGAGGATGCGGGTGCGGCCGCTGCCGCGCAGGCGTTCGGTCGGCGGCTTTTCCCAGGCATCGGTGGCGAACGGCTGCCCGTCGATGGCGGCGACGGCATCCGTGATGCGGTCTTGCAGATCCAGCAGATAGGCGCGGACTGCCTGGGAGTCGATCATCAGCATGGTCAGGATTGTAGCCGCTGCCCCGTCATGGTGCGGCGGGACCGGCACGCGGGCGGCTTGTGCTGCGAGGGTGTTCTCCCTCTCCCGCGGGGAGAGGGCCGGGTCAGGGAAAGACTTCAGCGCTTGATCGCGCGATACCCGATATCGGAGCGGTACTGCATGCCGTCGAAGTGGATCTGCTGGGCCGCCGCATAGGCCGCGCGCTGCGCCGCCTTGACGGTATCGGCCAGCCCGACCACGCACAGCACGCGGCCGCCGGCGGTCAGCAGCTTGCCGTCGGCCAGCGTGGTGCCGGCGTGGAACGTCACGCTGTCGTCGGTCTCGGCCGGGATGCCGGTGATCAGGTCGCCCTTGCGCGGCGCATCGGGGTAGCCGTGCGCGGCCATCACCACGCCCAGCGCGGTACGGCGGTCCCAGTCGAGCTCGACCGCGTCGAGCCGGCCATTGACCGCGTGCTCCATCACGTCGAACAGGTCGGTCTTCAGCCGCGCCATGATCGGCTGCGTCTCGGGATCGCCCATGCGGCAATTGAATTCGAGCGTCTTCGGATTGCCTTCGCTGTCGATCATCAGGCCGGCGTACAGGAAGCCGGTGTACGGGATGCCGTCCTTCTCCATGCCGCGCACGGTCGGCATGATGATCTCGCGCAGCACGCGCGCATGCAGCGCCGGCGTGACCACCGGCGCCGGCGAATAGGCGCCCATGCCGCCGGTATTGGGGCCGGCGTCGCCGTCGAGCAGGCGCTTGTGGTCCTGGCTGGTCGCCAGTGCCAGCACGTTGGCGCCGTCGACCATCACGATGAAGCTGGCTTCCTCGCCCTCGAGGAATTCCTCGATGACCACGCGCGCGCCGGCATCGCCGAGCTTGTTGTCGGCCAGCATCATGTCGACCGCGGCGTGCGCCTCTTCCAGCGTGGTGGCGACCACCACGCCCTTGCCCGCGGCCAGGCCGTCGGCCTTGATCACGATCGGCGCGCCCTGCGCATCGATATAGGCGTGCGCCTGGCCGGCGTCGGCGAAGGTCTGGTAGGCGGCGGTCGGAATCTGGTGCCGGTGCATGAAGGCCTTGGCGAAGTCCTTCGACGATTCCAGCTGCGCGGCCGCCTTGCTCGGGCCGAAGATCCGCAGGCCCTGCGCGCGGAACACGTCGACGATGCCGGCCGCCAGCGGCGCCTCGGGACCGACCACGGTGAAATGCACGCTCTGCTGCCGGGCAAACTCGGCCAGCGCCGCCGGATCGGTCACCGGGACGTTCTGCAGCCGCTTGTCCAGCGCCGTGCCGCCGTTGCCCGGCGCCACGTAGACGACCTGCACCTTGGGCGACTGGGCCAGTTTCCAGGCCAGCGCGTGTTCACGTCCGCCCGAGCCGACAACCAATACTTTCATGATCCACTGCCAGAAGATAAAGCTTTGGGGAGGGCGGCCGCCGCATTGCGTGGGCGGCGGCCGCCGGGGAGAGGGGAGGGGCGGAGCGCCGGCTCAGTCCTCGATCACCGCGTTGGTGAAGACTTCCTGCACGTCGTCGAGATTTTCCAGCGCGTCGAGCAGCTTCTGCATCTTGACGGCATCGTCGCCGGTGAAGCTGACTTCGTTCTGCGGCTTCATCACGACGTCAGCGACCTCGGCCTTGAAGCCGGCCGCTTCCAGCGCCGCCTTGACGGCACCGAAGTCGTTGGGCGGGCAGGTGACCTCGATCGCGCCGTCCTCGTGCGTCACGACGTCGTCGGCGCCGGCCTCGAGCGCGGCTTCCATCAGCTTGTCCTCGGGCGTGCCCGGGGCAAACAGGAACTGGCCGCAGTGCGTGAACATGAACGCGACCGAACCCTCGGTGCCCATGTTGCCGCCGTGCTTGGAGAAGGCGTGGCGCACTTCGGCGACGGTGCGGGTGCGGTTGTCGGTCAGGCAATCGACGATGATCGCGGCGCCGGACAGGCCGTAGCCCTCGTAGCGGATTTCCTCGTAGCTGGCGCCTTCCAGACCGCCCACGCCGCGCTGGATCGCGCGCTGGATGTTGTCCTTCGGCATGTTGGCGTCCGTGGCCTTGTCCATGGCCAGGCGCAGGCGCGGATTGGAGTCGGGATCGCCGCCGCCCAGCTTGGCGGCGACGGTGATTTCCTTGATCAGGCGGGTCCAGATCTTGCCGCGCTTGGCGTCGGCGGCGGCTTTCTTATGCTTGATATTGGCCCATTTGGAATGACCGGCCATGTTTCTCTCCGAGGCGGAACAGGTACGCGATGCGCGTGCAGCGCGGCAAGCGCAGCATGGCCGAAGGTGGCGGCCGGGCCGGCGGACGTTCGAGGACGCCCTCGGCTTGTTGCGATGCACGCGCCGGGTGATGGAATCATCAGCGGCAGGCCATGACTGCTGGCAATCACTGCTGGATATAATCAGCCGGGGATTTTATCACGCGCCCCCGCGCGCCAGACCGCCGGCCCGGCCTTTGCCGCACCGGCCAAAGGCCCGCTCCGTGGCGCCGCACCATCGCGCGATCCTCGATTCATTCCTCGCCTCGTCATTCACCGGAGCCCCAGCATGGCCGACCCCATCGTTATCGCCAAGAACGCCCAGCACGAACTGGCCCTGCTGCCGCAGATGGGCAATCGCCACGGCTTGATCACCGGCGCCACCGGCACCGGCAAGACCGTGACGCTGCAAGCGCTGGCACAAGGCTTTTCGCGGCTCGGCGTGCCGGTCTTCATGGCCGACGTCAAGGGCGACCTGACCGGCATCTCGCAGCCCGGCCAGCTGTCCGACAAGCTGGCCAGGCGGCTGGCCGACCTGGGCCTGCCCGAACCGGTCTGGGGCGCCTGCCCGACCACGCTGTGGGACGTGTTCGGCGAGAAGGGCCATCCTGTGCGCGCCACCGTGTCCGACATGGGCCCGCTGCTGCTGTCGCGCATGCTCGAGCTCAACGACACCCAGCAGGGCGTGCTGAACCTGGTGTTCCGCATCGCCGATGCCAACGGCCTGCTGCTGCTCGACGCCAAGGACCTGCGCGCGATGCTGCAGTACGTCGGCGACAACGCGTCGCAGTTCACCACCGAGTACGGCAATATCTCGGCCGCGTCGATCGGCGCGATCCAGCGCGGCCTGGTCGCGCTCGAATCGCAGGGCGCCGACGTGTTCTTCGGCGAGCCGATGCTGAACCTGGACGACTTCATGCAGACCGACAAGGGTCTGGGCATGGTCAATATCCTGGCCGCCGACAAGCTGCTGCACGCGCCGCGGCTGTACGCGACCTTCCTGCTGTGGCTGCTGTCCGAGCTGTTCGAGAAGCTGCCCGAGGCGGGCGATCTCGACAAGCCCAAGCTGGTGTTCTTCTTCGACGAGGCCCACCTGCTGTTCAACGACGCGCCGAAGGCACTGCTGGAAAAGATCGAGCAGGTGGTGCGGCTGATCCGTTCGAAGGGCGTCGGCGTGTACTTCGTCACGCAGAACCCGATCGATATTCCCGACACCGTGCTGGGCCAGCTCGGCAACCGCGTCCAGCATGCGCTGCGCGCCTTCACGCCGCGCGACCAGAAGGCGGTCAAGGTGGCCGCCACGACGATGCGCGCCAATCCCGAGCTGGACGTCGAGAAGGCGATCGGCGAGCTGGCGGTCGGCGAGGCGCTGATCTCGCTGCTCGACGCCAAGGGCACGCCCGGCATCACGCAGCGCGCCTGGGTGCTGGCGCCGGGCAGCCGCATCGGCCCGATCGACGAGGCCGAGCGCAAGCAGCTGCTGGCCTCGTCGCTGGTGGCGGGCACCTACGAGAAGGCCGTGGACCGGGAATCGGCCTACGAGCGGCTCAAGGGCAGGGCCGCGCAGAGCGCGGAGGCACAGACGGGGCAGGACGGGGCGCAGAACGGCGGGCAGGCCGGTGGCGAGCCCGCGCAGCAGCAGGCCGGCGAACGCGGCTGGCTCGACGAGGCGGGCGATCTGTTCGGCGGCCTGACGCGCGGCACCGGCAAGAGCGGCCGCGGCGATTCGATCCTCGAATCGATGGCCAAGTCGGCGGCGCGCACCATGGGTTCGCAGGTCGGCCGCGAACTGATCCGCGGCGTGCTCGGCAGCCTGCTGGGGTCGGGGCGCAAGCGCCGGTAGCCAGCGGCGCTGCGCTTTTCCCCGGCCATCTTCCGCCGCACGGCGGATGGGCGCGGCGGAAGGGCGCGGCGGTGAGGGCAAGCGCCCCCAGCCGCCGACTCAGTTCTTGGTGCCGAACAACCGGTCGCCCGCATCCCCCAGGCCCGGCACGATGTACGCGTGCTCGTCCAGATGGCTGTCGAGCGAGGCCACGTACAGCCTGACGTTCGGGTGGGCCTTCTGGAAGACCTCGACCCCTTCGGGCGCTGCCACCAGCGCGACGAAGGTGATCGCCTCGTCCTTGACGCCGCGGCGCTTGAGCACATCGACCGCATGCGCCGCCGAATAGCCGGTGGCGACCATCGGATCGCACAGGATGAAGCTGCGGTCCTCCAGGTCGGGCAGCCGTACCAGGTATTCGACCGGACGATGATGCTCGTCGCGATAGACGCCGATATGGCCGATCCGCGCCGACGGGATCAGCTCGACCAGGCCGTCGCTCATGCCCACGCCGGCGCGCAGCACCGGCACGATGGTCAGCTTCTTGCCGGCGATCACCGGCGCATCCATGCTGACCAGCGGCGTGTCGATATGGCGCGTGGTCAGCGGCAGGCTGCGCGTGATCTCGTAACCCATCAGCAGCGTGATTTCGCGCAGCAGCTCGCGAAAGGTCCGCGTCGACGTGTCGCGGTCGCGCATGTGCGACAGCTTGTGCTGGATCAGCGGGTGGTCGAGGATGAACAGGTTGGGGAAACGCGGATCTTGCTTCATGGCGGGTAGCGGCTGGGCGGGAAGGGCGGGGGCCTGGGTCAGGCCGGGACGTCTGGCTTGTCGGTCTGGTTGGCCGTTGGTGCGGGATTGTAATGGATCGACTCCGCGTCGTCGCCGCGAAAGCGGGGACCCAGCGGCTTCGAGCGGGCCTCCGATGCCTTTGCGCCTTTTGACATACAATCCTCGCGTCTGTCGGACGACAACTTCAAGCGTTGCCGACGCGACGGCAATTCCCAACCTTTCCCGATGTCGTGCCTTGCCGCGCCCGCCTGTCGGCGACCGTGCGCGGACAGGCCGTTTGCACCATACCCGTGCCCGCTTCCCAGAAATCCCTCGCCAGCCCCGCCAGCGCTTCCGCCGGTGCGCGGCAGCGCACCGGGCTTGCCGTCGCCGCGATCGGCGCGGTGCTGTTCTCCGGCAAGGCCATCGTCGCCAAGCTGATGTACCGCTACAACGTCGACGCCGTGATGGTCATCACGCTGCGCATGCTGTTCGCGGTGCCGCTGTTCATGGCGATCGGCTGGTGGCAGTCGCTGCGGCTGCCGCCGCTGTCCTGGGCCGATCGCGCTCGCGTGCTGATGCTCGGCTTCATCGGCTACTACCTGTCGAGCTTTCTCGATTTCCTCGGCCTGCAATACATCACCGCGGGGCTGGAGCGGCTGATCCTGTTCCTGACGCCGTCCTTCGTCGTGCTGGCCACCGCCTTCGGCTTCAAGCGCCATATCAGCCGGCAGCAGTGGATCTCGCTGCTGCTGGCCTATGCCGGCATCGTGCTGGTGCTGGCCCACGACCTCGACGTCAGCGGCAGCCAGGTATGGCTCGGCGCCGCGCTGGTGCTCGGCAGCGCGCTGAGCTACGCGGTCTATCTGATCGCCAGCGGCGAGCTGGTCGCGCGCATCGGCTCGCTGCGGCTGGTCGCCTATGCGATGTGCGTGTCCACCGCCTGCTGCGTGGTGCAATATCTGGTGCTGGGACGCCCCTGGGGCGAACTGCTGCAGCCGGCGCCGGTGATGTGGCTGTCCGTGATCAACGCGGTGTTCTGCACCGTGTTGCCGGTGTCGCTGACGATGATGGCGGTCGCGCGCATCGGCGCGCCGATGGCCTCGCAGGCGGGCATGATCGGCCCGGTGTCGACGCTGTTCCTCGGCTTCTGGCTGCTGGGCGAGCCGATCACCGTGGTGCAGCTGGCCGGCAGCGCACTGGTGATGGGCGGCATCTATCTGCTGTCGCGCGGCAAGGCCGCGCGGGCTTGAACTCAGGCGTGAATACAAACTAGCGAATCAAGGAGAAAGGGAGCATGGATTTCGGACTGCGAGGCAAGCATGCGCTGGTGTGCGGCGCGAGCAAGGGCCTGGGCTTTGCCTGCGCCGATGCGCTGGCCGCCGAGGGCGTCGATGTGGTGATCGTCGCGCGCGGCGCCGAGGCGCTGGACAAGGCCGCCGCCGATCTGCGCGCGCGCCATGGCCGCCGCGTGATCGCGGTGGCGACCGACATCACGACGCCGGAAGGCCGCCAGCAGGCGCTCGAGGCCGCGGCCAAGCTGGGCGAGCTCGACATCCTGGTCAACAACGCGGGCGGCCCGCCGCCGGGCAACTTCCGCGACTGGAACCGCGAGGACTGGATCGCCGCGCTCGACGCCAACATGCTGACGCCGATCGAACTGATCAAGGCGACGGTGGACGGCATGATCGCGCGCAAGTGGGGCCGCATCATCAACATCACCAGCGGCGCGGTCAAGGCGCCGATCGATGTGCTGGGCCTGTCCAACGGCGCGCGTTCGGGCCTGACCGGCTTCGTCGCCGGCGTGGCGCGCGAGGTCGCGCAGCATGGCGTGACCATCAACAACCTGCTGCCGGGGCCGTTCAATACGGACCGGCTGTACAAGACGATGGAAGGCGCGGCGAAGAAGGCCAATCTGACCGTCGATGAAGTCGCGCAGCGCCGCGCCGCGCAGAACCCGTCGCGCCGCTTCGGCGACCCGGCCGAGTTCGGCGCGACCTGCGCATTCCTGTGCAGCAAGCAGGCGGCCTACATCACCGCGCAGAACATCCTGCTGGACGGCGGCGCCTACCCCGGCACCTTCTGAGCGCGCGCATGACGACCATCCCTGTGGCCGCGGTTCCGCCGCGCATCGCGCTGATCGCCCACGACCGCAAGAAGGACGATATCGTCGCCTTCGCCCGCCGCCACCGCGACTTCCTCGTGCACTGCGAACTGCTGGCCACCGGTACCACCGGCGGCCGGCTGATCGACGAGGTGGGGCTGCCCGTCACGCGCATGCTGTCGGGCCCGTGGGGCGGCGACCTGCAGATCGGCGCGCAGCTGGCCGAGGGCCGGGTGGCCGCGGTGATCTTCCTGCGTGACCCGATGACGCCGCAGCCGCACGAGCCCGACATCAACGCGCTGGTGCGCGCCTGCGACGTGCACGACGTACCGTGCGCGACCAATGTGGCGACCGCCGACATGCTGATCGCCGAAATGCGGCGGCGCGCCGAGACGCCGGCGGCCTGAGCCGGTGCGGCAGCGCCGCGGCGCTTCCCATCCGATGATCCCCAAGGAGAACCGAACCATGAGCAAAGCCATCCGCATCTTCGAGAACGGCGGTCCTGAAGTGATGCAGTGGGTCGACGTCGAGGTCGGCGAGCCCGGCCCGGGCGAGATCCGCATCCGGCAGGAGGCGGTCGGCCTGAACTACATCGACGTCTACTTCCGCACCGGCCTGTACAAGCAGCCGCTGCCCGGCGGCATCGGCATGGAAGGCGCCGGCGTGGTCGAGGCGGTCGGGCCGGGTGTCACGCATCTGCGCGAAGGCGATCGCGTCGCCTATGCCGGCCGTCCCACCGGCGCCTATGCACAGGTGCGCGTGATGCCGGCCGACATCGTCGTCAAGCTGCCGGACGATATCTCGTTCGAGCAGGCCGCCGCGATGATGCTGCAGGGCATGACGGTGCAGTACCTGGTGCGCGACACCTACCGCGTGCAGCCGGGCGACACCGTGCTGCTGCACGCCGCCGCCGGCGGCATCGGCCTGATCGCATCGCAGTGGCTGAAGGCGCTGGGTGCCACCGTGATCGGCACCGTCGGCAACGATGACAAGGCCGCGCTGGCGCGCGCGCACGGCTGCGACCACACCATCGTCTACACGCGCGAGTCGTTCCTGGACCGCGTCAAGGAGATCACCGGCGGCAAGGGTGTGGCGGTCGTCTACGACTCGATCGGCAAGGACACCTTCAACGATTCGCTGGACTGCCTGGCGCCGCGCGGCACCATGGTCAGCTTCGGCAATGCCTCCGGTCCGGTGCCGCCGGTCGATATCTCGGTGCTGGGCGCGAAGGGCTCGCTGAAGCTGACGCGGCCGACCATCATGACCTATGTGACGCAGCGCGAGCTGCTCGAGCCGATGGCGGCCGAGCTGTTCGACATCGTGCGCAGCGGCAAGGTCAGGATCGAGGTGCGGCAGCGCTATCCGCTGTCCGAGGTTGCGCAGGCGCATCGCGGGCTGGAGGCGCGCAAGACCACCGGCTCGACCGTGCTGATTCCATAAGGTGAGCGGCTGTCGTTCCCGCGCAAGCGGGAACCCGGCGACTTGCGGTGTCACTGGATCCCCGCCTGCGCGGGGACGGCAACGGCGGGATCGCAACGACAAAGGGCGCCGGTTGGCGCCCTTTCTTCTTGCCCGCTACCGCGAGGTCAGTGCGGCCTGACCGTGGTCGACTGCGTCCGCATCTGCGCCTGCCGCAGGATATGCGGTGGCAGGCGCTTCAGGATCAGATGGACCGCCAGCGGAATCAGCACCAGATCGTCGACGATGCCCGGTCCCGCCACCACGTCCGGAATCAGGTCGATCGGCGACAGCGCGTACAGCACCACGCCTATCACCGCCGGCTTGAGCCAGCCGGGCGCGTCCGGGTGCCGCAGCGCATGCCAGAGCAGGCGCCCATCCCGCCGCACGAGCGTCCAAAGCGCCGAGAATCGTTTCCACATGAGAGGCCTCCTTCACACTGTGCACCCGCGGCTGGAAATGCGCGGCACGACAACAGGATAGCTTGGGCCGGTTCGCCGCGGTTCAAGTTCCCTAGGGGGATGCGGTGAAGGGTAGGGGGTAGGGTTTGCTCCCCTCTCCCGCGCGGCGGGAGAGGGGGCAAACAGGCGGTAAAGGGCACTGCCGGAGCGTTCCGGTCAACCCGGAATCTGCCCCTCCACACCCTCGACATAGAACTTGATGCCGTGCAGGAACTTGTCGTCGGCGACCTGGCCTTCGGCCAGTTGCTCCTTGCCGGTGTTGTCCTTGATCGGGCCCTTCCAGATCGGCGCGCTGCCCTCGATGATGCCGCGGCGGCGCTCGGCGACCAGCGCCTTGACGTCCTCGGGCACATCGGCGTTGAAGCCGGTCAGGTCGATCATGTTTTCCTTCAGGCCCCACCAGGTCGTGCCGTTGGTCCAGGTGCCGCCGAGCACGTCGCCGACCACCTTGTTGTAGTAGACGCCCCACGAGATCACCGACGCCGCCAGGTGGGCCTTCGGACCGAACTTGCTCATGTCGCTGTCCCAGCCGAACGCGTGCACGCCCTTTTCCTGTGCGGTCTGCACCACGGCGGCCGAGTCGGTGTTCTGCATCAGCATGTCGACGCCTTGGCCGATCAGCGTGGTCGCGGCCTCGCGTTCCTTGCCCGGATCGAACCACTTGTTGACCCAGACCACCTTGACGGTCGCGTTCGGATTGACGCTGCGCGCGCCGAGCGCGAACGAGTCGATATTGCGGATCACCTCGGGAATCGGCACCGACGCGACCACGCCCATCTTGCCGGTCTTGCTCATCTTGCCGGCGACCACGCCGGCCAGGTAGGCGCCCTCGTAGGTGCGAACGTCGTACTGCGCGACGTTCTCCGCGGTCTTGAAGCCGGTCGCGTGCTCGAAGCGGACGTCCGGAAATTCGCGGGCGACCTTCAGCATCGATTCCATGTAGCCGAACGTCGTGCCGAAGATCAGCTTGTTGCCCTGGCTGGCCAGGTCGCGGAACACGCGCTCGGCGTCCGCGGCCGACTCGGGCACGTTCTCGACATAGGTGGTCTTGACCTTGTCGCCGAACTTCTCCTCGACCGCCTTGCGGCCGCGGTCGTGCGCATAGGTCCAGCCGGCGTCGCCGACCGGTCCGATATAGACGAAGGCGACCTTCAACGGCTCTCCCGCCTGGCCGGCGGCGGCCGGCGCGGAGGCGGCACCCGGGGCCGGCTGTTCGGCCTCCTTCTTGCCGCAGCCGGCCAGCGTGGCGGCCGCCAGCAGCGTGGTGGCGGCCAGCGTCGCGAGGGACTTCCTGCGCGTGACGTTCATCGATTTCTCCTTGTGTTGAATGCGCGAATGCTTGCGGGATGGATGGCGGGTTGGCTCTGCTTGCAGACGGCGGCGCGGCCCCGCGGCGACCCCTGTTCGCCGCGCCGTCGATCGAAACGGGTCAGGCGTTGCCGGGACGGAACGGCCGTCCCAGCGACGCCGGCATATTCAGGCGGATCCACGCCGGATTGCGCGAGATCAGCGCCAGCACGACGATGGTGGCCGCATACGGCAGCATCGACAGGATCTGCGACGGCACCGACACGCCGATGCCCTGCAGATAGAACTGCAGGATCGTCACGCCGCCGAACAGCCAGGCGCCGACCAGCACGCGGCCGGGCCGCCAGGTGGCGAAGGTGGTCAACGCCAGCGCGATCCAGCCGCGCCCGGCGACCAGGTTCTCGACCCACATCGGCGTATAGACCAGCGACAGGTAGGCGCCCGCCAGCCCGCAGCAGCCGCCGCCGAACAGCAGCGCGGCGAAGCGGATCCAGCGCACCGGATAGCCGAGCGCGTGCGCCGACTCCGGCGATTCGCCGATCGCGCGCAGCGTCAGCCCGGCGCGCGTGCGGAACAGGAACCACATGATGGCCAGGCACAGCAGCACGCTGGCATAGACCATCCAGTGATGCTGGAACAAGGCCGGGCCGACGAAGGGCAGGTCGCCGAGCACCGGCACCTTGCTGCCCTGCGCGGGCATCGCATGGCCGACGAAGCGCTGGCCCATGAAGGCCGACAGGCCGGTGCCGAAGATCGACAGCGCGAGGCCCGTGGCGACCTGGTTGGTGGCCAGCACCAGCGCCAGCCAGGCGAACAGCGTGGCCATTGCCATGCCGGCCAGCGCGCCGGCGACGAAGCCGAGCAGCGGCGACTGGGTCTGGTAGCCGACCATGAAGCCGAACACCGCGGCGACCAGCATCATGCCCTCGGCGCCGAGGTTCAGCACGCCGGCGCGTTCGTTGATCAAGAGGCCGAGCGCGGCCAGCAGCAGCGGCGTGCCGGCATTGATCGCGGTGGCGACAAGGGGAGCGAATTGTTCCATGAGCGGATATCGGTAGAGTCGCCGGATCAACGGGCGGCCGCCGCGCGCCAGCGCAGGCGGTGGTCGATCAGGCTGTCGCAGGCCAGCAGGAAGAACAGCAGCATCCCCTGGAACACCCAGCCGATGGCCGACGGCAGGCCCAGGCGCGATTGCGCCATCTCGCCGCCGATATAGAACAGCGACATCACGATGCCGCCGAACACCGCGCCGACCGGATGCAGCCGGCCGACGAACGCGACGATGATCGCGGTGAAGCCGTAGCCCGGCGAGATCGACGGCAGCAGCTGGCCGATCGGTCCCACCACTTCGAAGGCGCCGGCCAGGCCGGCGAAGCCGCCGGAGATCAGCAGCGCCATCCACAGCGAGGCACGCGCCGAGAAGCCCGCATAGCGCGCGGCCGACGGCGCGGTGCCGCCAATCTGCAGCCGATAGCCGGCGAAGCTGCGGAACAGGAACACCGTCATCACGGCCACCAGCACCAGCATCACGACGAAGCCGGCATGCAGCCGCGAGCCCGACATCAGGTTGGGCAGCAGGAATTCCGACGAGAACACCTTGGACTGCGGAAAGTTCATGCCCTGCGGATCCTTCAGCGGGCCGTTGACCACGTACAGGATCAGCTGCTGCGCGATATAGGTCAGCATCAGCGAGACCAGGATCTCGTTGGCGTTGAAGCGGTCGCGCAGCAGCGCCGTGATGCCGGCCCACAGCATGCCGCCGGCGATGCCGGCGAGCGAAGCGAGCACCAGCACCGCGACGCCGCTGACCGCATGGCCGGGCACGTCGAACCACAGCACCGTCGCCGCGGCGAAGATGCCGCCGAGGATCAGCTGGCCCTCGGCGCCGATGTTCCAGACGTTGGCCCGGTAGCAGACCGACAGCCCGAGCGCGCACAGCACCAGCGGCACGGTCTTGAGCAGCACCTCGCCGAGCGCGCGCTTGTCCTTGACCGGATCGACCAGGAAGACTTTCAGCGCGGCCATCGGGTCCTTGCCGAGCAGCACGAACAGCAGCGCACCGAAAGCGAGCGTCAGCGCCAGCGCGATCACCGGCGAGGCATAGGCCATCGGGCGCGACGGCAGGCCGCGCGGGGCCAGCGACAGGGGAAAGGCGAAGCCGGGCGATCTAGCCATGGACGCGCGCCTCCGTGACATCCTGCCGGCCTTCGTCCTGGCCGCCGGGTCCGCCCTGCCACAGTCCGCTCATCCACAGGCCGACCTGTTCGCGCGTGGCGTCCTCGACCGGGATCGACGGCGACAGCCGCCCCTTGGCGATCACGTGCAGCCGGTCGCAGATCGCGAACAGCTCGTCGAGCTCCTCCGAGACGACCAGGATCGCGCAACCGGTGGCCTTCAGCGCCAGCAGCTCGTTGTGGATCTGCGCGGCGGCGCCGACGTCGACGCCCCAGGTCGGCTGCGCGACGATCAGCACGCCGGGGCCGCTTTCGATCTCGCGGCCGACGATGAACTTCTGCAGGTTGCCGCCCGACAGGCTGCGCGCCAGCGCGTCGGGGCCCCCGGCCTTGACGCGAAAGCGCTGGATGATCGCGGCGGCGAGCCCGGCCGCCGCCTTCGGCGAGACCAGGCCACGCCGCACATAGGGCGGGTCCTGGTGCGACAGCAGCGTATTGTCGGCCAGGCTCATGCCGGGTACCGCCCCGCGGCCCAGCCGCTCCTCGGGCACGAAGGCCAGGCCCGCGCGCCGGCGCGCCCGGGCATCGAGCCGGCCGACCGGTTTGCCGTCGAGCGCGATCGCCTCGCGCGCGGCGCGCGTGTCCTCGCCGGACAGCGCCGCCAGCAGTTCCTGCTGGCCGTTGCCCGACACGCCGGCGATGCCGACGATCTCGCCGGCATGCAGATCGAGCGAGATGTCTTCGAGCGCGGTGGCGAAGGCATGCGCGCGCGGCAGCGACAGCGCGCGCACCGACAGCCGCAGCGTGCCGCGCGGCGTCGCCACGCGCGCCTCGCGCGGCGGCTCGCCGCCGATCATCATGCGCGAGAGCGAGGCCGCGCTTTCCTGGCGCGGATCGCACAGGCCGGTGACCCGGCCCATCCGCATCACGGTGGCGCGATGGCACAGCGCGCGGATCTCGTCGAGCTTGTGGCTGATGTAGAGGATGCTGGTGCCTTCGTCGGCGAGCTGGCGCAGCGTGACGAACAGCGTCTGCACCGCCTGCGGCGTCAGCACCGAGGTCGGTTCGTCGAGGATCAGCAATTGCGGCCGCGCCAGCAGCGCGCGGACGATCTCGACGCGCTGGCGCTCGCCGACCGACAGAGTATGCACATGGCGCTCGGGCTCGAGCGGCAGGCCGTAGCGCGCGGCCGTCTCGCGGATGCGCGCGGCCAGCGCCTTCATCGAGGTGCCGCCGCGCTGCGCGGCCGGCAGGCCGAGCGCGATGTTCTCGGTCACGGTCAGCGTGTCGAACAGCGAGAAATGCTGGAACACCATCGCGATGCCCAGGTCGCGGGCGTCGTGCGGACTGTCGATGACGACCGGCGCGCCGTTGAAGTGCATCTGGCCGGCGTCGGGCTTGACCGCGCCGAAGATGATTTTCATCAGGGTCGACTTGCCGGCGCCGTTCTCGCCGAGCACGGCATGGATTTCGCCGGGAGCGACGGTCAGCGAGACGTCGTCGTTGGCGGTCACGCCGGGATAGCGCTTGACGATATGGGCAAGCGCCAGCCTGGGGGTGGAATTGGATGTCACTGAGGCGGCTCTGGTTGTCGTGGCAGCTTCGTCCGTCGGCACTGCGCGGCGCCGGGGCAGACCGCGGGGAAGCGGCGCCACGGCACGGCGGCAGCGGTCAGCAGTGAACAGCGGCAAGGCGGGGCCAGCATGGCCGGCGCACCTGGCCGCGTCATCACGGAAGCGTAATGCCTGTTATCAGGTCGGGATTATATAAGTGCGCGGGTCCCGCAACGGCCGCCATGACCGCCGCCGCAGGCCCCGCAACGGATGGCGGACGGTTGCAAGTCGCATGCCGGATGCGCGGCGAGGGAAGGGAAAGGAGGGGGAAGGCCCGGCGAGCGCGGGCCTGGAAAGTCCGGCCGGCGCGCTCAGGCCGCGGACGCCGAAGCCCCCGTGTTGTCGCCCGCCTCGCCGCCGGTACGCTCCGCGGCCAGCGAGCCCTGCATCACCGCCTCGCGCTTTTCCAGCAGATGCTGGCGCAGGATCGCGGCGAGCCGCTTGCCGTCGCGCGCTTCCAGCGCCTGGATCATGGCCTCGTGGTCCTGCACCGCGCGGTCCCATTTCTGGGTCTGCTGGTTGGAGCGGAAGCGCAGCGCCTTGAGCCGGCGGTTGATCGACAGATAGGTCTGGCGCAGCACGCCATTGCGCGCGGCCGCGTTGATGCGGTCGTGGATCTCCTGGTTGCGGCTGTAGTAGCCCGACAGATCGTTCTGCGCGCGGCAGGCCAGCATCGCGTAATGCAGCGCCTTGATCTGCGCCAGCTCGGCCGGCGTGATGCGTTCGCAGGCCAGTTCGCCGGCAAAGGCTTCCAGGCCGGCCATCAGCTCGAAGGTCTCCCAGATCTCGGCCTCGGTCATCCGCGACACGCTGGCGCCGCGGTTCGGCGAGATCTCGATCAGGTTCTCGGCGGCCAGCACCTTGAACGCCTCGCGCAGCGGCGTGCGCGAAATCCCCAGCGTCTCGCACAGCTCGCGCTCGTTGAGCTTCATGCCGGGCTTGAGCACGCCTTCGGTGATGAACTTGCGCAGGTGCTCGACCACGGTGTCGTGCAGGCGCTGGCGCTCCAGCCGGGGCAGCAGCGGGGTGGCGCCGCTGTCGGGCAGCGGCGCCCCTTCGGCGGAATTTTGCATTCAACGTCCTTATCCGTGATGTCCCGGCCATTCTAGCGCAGAGTCGCGCGGAACTGTCCCCCAGCCCGCATGGCGCCGGCAATCGGGGTAAACGAGCGCGCTTATGCGGCAATTTCCGCTTGGGCTGGCCGACCTCGGCTGCTACAGTATTTTGAATTCAAAATTCAACAAGGAGGCACCAGTCCCATGATCTCGCTCGACTTTCACCCCGCCGGCCGCCACTTCCTGCAGATCCCGGGACCCAGCCCGGTACCGGATCGCATCCTGCGTGCGATCAGCTATCCGACCATCGATCATCGCGGGCCGGAATTCGGGGCGCTCGGGCGCAAGGTGCTGGCCGACATCCGCAAGATCTTCAAGACCGAGCATCCGGTGATCATCTATCCGGCCTCGGGCACCGGCGCCTGGGAGGCCGCGCTGTCGAACACGACCAGCCCGGGCGATACCGTGCTGATGTACGAGACCGGGCATTTCGCCACGCTGTGGAAGTCGATGGCCGAGTCGCTCGGCCTGCAGCCGGAATTCCTCGGCCTGCCGGGCATCGAGGGGTGGCGGCGCGGCGTGCAGCCCGACATGATCGAGGCGCGGCTGCGCGAGGACAGCGGCCATCGGATCCGCGCGGTCTGCGTGGTGCACAACGAGACCTCGACCGGCGTGACCTCCGACATCGCCGCGGTGCGCCGCGCGATCGATGCGGCGGGCCATCCGGCGCTGCTGATGGTCGATACGATCTCGGGCCTGGCTTCGGCCGACTATCGGCACGACGAGTGGGGCGTGGACGTGACGGTGTCGGGCTCGCAGAAGGGCCTGATGCTGCCGCCGGGCATCAGCTTCAATGCGCTGTCGCCGAAGGCCATCGCCGCCAGCAAGGAGGCGCGCATGCCGCGCAGCTTCTGGCGCTGGGACGAGATCATCGAGGCCAACAAGAACGGCTACTGGCCGTACACGCCGAACACCAACCTGCTGTACGGCCTGTCCGAGGCGCTCGACATGATCCTGGAGGAGGGGCTGGACAACGTGTTCGCGCGCCACCAGCGCCTCGGCGAGGCGACCCGCCGTGCGGTGCGCGCCTGGGGCCTGGAGATCCAGTGCGCCGATCCGGCCGTCTACAGCCCGGTGCTGACCGGCGTGATGATGCCCGAGGGCGTCGACGCGGACGCGGTGCGCAAGCGCATCTACGAACGGTTCAACATGTCGCTGGGCCAGGCGCTGGGCAAGATGCGCGGCAAGATGTTCCGCATCGGCCATCTCGGCGACTGCAACGACCTGACGCTGATGGCGACGCTGTCGGGCTGCGAGATGGGGCTGAAGCTGTCGGGCGTGCCGCTGCACGGCAGCGGCGTCGCGGCGGCGATGGAGTACCTGACTTCCCATGCCGACACGCCGGTGCTGAAGGCCGCTGCCTGAGCGGATGGAGCTGCGATGACGGATCTGTCCACGCCATTGAGCCCTTCGTTGGCCTCGCCGATCGTCAAGCCGCTGCACTTCGTCCGCGCCGAAGGCGGGCCCGGCTCGCCGCTGGCCACGCGGCTGCGGCGCGAGCTGCGCGGCGACGTGCTGTTCGACCGCGCCAGCCGCGGCCGCTATGCGACCGACGCGTCGATCTACCAGATCATGCCGGTCGGCGTGGTGGTGCCGCGCGACCAGCGCGACCTGCTGCTGGCGCTGGAGATTGCACGCGACGCGCATGCGCCGGTGCTTGCGCGCGGCGCCGGCACCAGCCAGTGCGGCCAGACCGTCGGCGAGGCGCTGGTGATCGACAACAGCAAGTGGCTGAACCAGGTGATCGACTTCGATCCGGTCGCGGCCACCGTCACGGTCGAGCCGGGCATCGTGCTCGATCACCTGAACGCCTGGCTCAAGCCGCATGGGCTGTGGTTTCCGGTCGATGTCTCGACCGGCGCGCAATGCACGATCGGCGGCATGGCGGGCAACAACTCCTGCGGTTCGCGCTCGCTGGCCTACGGCAACATGGTGCACAACGTGCTGGCGATCGACGCCGTGCTGGCCGACGGCGCGCAGTGCCATTTCGGATCGCTGGCGCAGGCGCCCACCGATCCGCGCGTGCAGGCCATGCTGGGGCAGCTGCGCGCGATCGCCACGCGCGAACGCGACGAGATCGCCGAGCGCATGCCCAAGGTGCTGCGCCGCGTCGCCGGCTACAACATCGATCTGTTCGACTGCCAGAACCCGCGCGCCTATACCGACGACGGCCACGCCAACCTGTCGCACCTGCTGGTCGGCTCCGAAGGCACGCTGGCCTACAGCCGGCAGATCACGCTGAAGCTCGCACCGCTGCCGGCGCACAAGGTGCTGGGCGTGGTCAATTTCCCGACCTTCTACCAGGCGATGGAAATGACCCAGCATATCGTCGGGCTGGCGCCGGTCGCGGTCGAGCTGGTCGACCGCACGATGATCGACCTGTCGATGGCCAACCCGGCCTTCCGCCCGGTGATCGCGTCGGCGCTGCGCGGCGAGCCGCAGGCGATCCTGCTGGTCGAGTTCGCCGGCGAGGATGCCGCCGCGCTGCGCGCCGACCTCGATGCGCTCGACGAACTGATGGGCGACCTCGGCCTGCCCGGTTCGGTGGTCAAGATGCCGGACGCCGGCGCGCAGAAGGCGCTGTGGGAAGTGCGCAAGGCGGGCCTGAACATCATGATGAGCATGAAGGGCGACGGCAAGCCGGTCTCCTTCATCGAGGACTGCGCGGTGCCGCTGCCGCATCTGGCCGAGTACACGCGCCGGCTGACCGAGGTGTTCCATCGCCACGGCACCGAGGGCACCTGGTACGCGCACGCCAGCGTCGGCACGCTGCACGTGCGGCCGATCCTGGACATGCGCCGCGACGGCGCGCAGAAGATGCGCGCGATTGCCGAGGAGGCCGCCGCGCTGGTGCGCGAGTACAAGGGCGCCTATTCGGGCGAGCACGGCGACGGCCTGTGCCGCGGCGAATGGGTGGCCTGGCAATACGGCCCGCGCATCCATGCGGCCTTCGGCGAGATCAAGGCGCTGTTCGACCCGGACAACCGCTTCAATCCCGACAAGATCGTGCGGCCGCCGAAGATGGACACGCGCGAGCTGTTCCGCTTCCCGCCCGGCTACCAGCGGCTGCCGCTGCAGCCGGCGCTGGACTGGTCGGCGTGGAACGTCAGCCGCGATCCTTTGAGCGGCGAGGAAACGCCGCCGGGCAGCGGCGGCGATCGCACCGGCGGGCTCGCCGCCGCGGTCGAGATGTGCAACAACAACGGCCACTGCCGCAAGTTCGACGCCGGCACCATGTGCCCGAGCTACCGGGTCACGCGGGACGAGCAGCACGTCACGCGCGGACGCGCCAACACGCTGCGGCTCGCGGTGTCGGGCCAGCTGGGCGAGGAAGGCCTGGCGAGCGAGGACGTCAAGGCGGCGCTGGACCTGTGCGTGTCGTGCAAGGGCTGCAAGCGCGACTGTCCGACCGGCGTCGACATGGCGCGGATGAAAATCGAGGCGCGCCATGCGTGGGCACGGCGCCATGGGCTGACGCTGCGCGACCGGCTGGTGGCCTTCATGCCGCGCTATGCGCCGCTGGCAAGCCGGATGCCGGCGCTGATGGCGCTGGCCGACCGCATTCCGCTGCTGTCGGCGTGGGCCAGGCGCGCGCTCGGCTTCGCGCCGCAGCGCAGCCTGCCGCGCTGGCAGCGTTCGTTTCTGTCGACGATCGCGCGTGCCGGCCGCGGCGATGCCACCCCGGCCACCGCCGGCGCTGCGACGGGCACCGCTTCCCTGGCCGCATCGTCAAGCCAACCGCTGCGCGATGCGGCCTCCGGAGGAATTCGGGAGGTGGTGCTGTTCGTCGACACCTTCAACAACCACATGGAGCCCGAGAACGCGCGCGCCGCGCAGGCCGTGCTCGAAGCCGCCGGCTACACCGTGCATCCGCTGATGCGGCCGGGCGAGCGGCCGCTCTGCTGCGGCCGCACTTTCCTGGCCGCGGGCCTGGTCGAGCAGGCACGGCAGGAGGCGCGGCGGCTGCTCGACGCGGTGCAGCCGTACGTCGCGCGCGGCGTGCCGATCGTCGGGCTCGAGCCGTCGTGCCTGCTGTCGCTGCGTGACGAATTCCTCGGCTACGGCTATGGCGACGAGGCGGCGCGGCTGGCCGCCGGCGCCTTCCTGTTCGAGGAGTTCCTGGTGCGCGAGCGCCAGGCGGGGCGCCTGAGCCTGAAGCAGCTGGCGCTGCAGCCGCTGCCGCAGCGCGAGGCGCTGGTGCATGGCCACTGCCACCAGAAGGCCTTCGACGCGTTCACGCCGGTGCAGACGGTGCTGCGCTGGATTCCCGAGCTGAAGGTCACGCCGATCCAGTCCTCGTGCTGCGGCATGGCCGGCAGCTTCGGCTACGAGGCCGAGCACTACGAGGCGTCGCTGGCGATGGCCGAGCTGTCGCTGCTGCCGGCCGTGCGTGCGCGGACGGACGATGCCATCGTCGTTGCCGACGGCACCAGTTGCCGCCATCAGATCCTTGACGGTGCCGACGCGCAGGCCTGGCACGTGGCGCGCGTGCTGGCCGCGGCGTTGACGGTACGCGCAGCGGCGGCGGTGACGGACTAGCGAGGGGGTAGCAATACAGGGAGGACAGGCCGGCACCGTTGCCGTTCCGGCCGCAAACCAGTCCGCCGCACAGACCGGACAAGGCCGCTCGACGGCCGGCACGCGGCGGGCCGATGTGACATTCCAACGAGGAGACAGGCAATGCAAAGCAAGCACAGCAAGCAGGGCAAGCGTTCGATGCTGGCGTTCGGCGCGGCCGCGCTCGCGATCGGCGGCGCGCCGGCCGCGGCATGGGCATGGGAGCCGACCAAGCCGGTCGAGATCGTCGTGCCGTTCAGCGCGGGCGGCGCGTCCGACCAGATGGCGCGCTCGATCCAGAGCATCATCGCCAAGCACAAGCTGATGAACCAGCCGGTGATCGTGGTCAACAAGGCCGGCGCCAGCGGCGCCGAGGGCCTGATGGACACCAAGGCGTCGCAGGGCAATGCGCACAAGCTGCTGGTGACATCGTCGGCGCTGTACACGGTGCCGATGGTCAGCCACCTGCCGTTCAGCTGGCGCGACCTGACGCCGATCGCGATGGTCGCGCAGGACGAGTTCGTGCTGTGGACCAATGCCGAGGCCCCGTACAAGACCGTCGCCGAGTTCGTCGAGGGCGCCAGGGCCGGCGCCGGCAAGGTCAAGATGGGCGGCACCAGCTCCAAGCGCGAGGACCAGATCATCACCACGCTGATCCAGAAGAAGACCGGCGCGAAGTTCATCTACGTGCCGTACAAGGGCGGCGGCGAGGCGGCCACGCAGCTGTCGGGCAAGCATATCGACGCAAACGTCAACAACCCGTCCGAATCGATCGGCCAGTGGCGCGCCGGCGAGCATCGCGCGCTGTGCGTGTTCGCGCCCGAACGGATGGGCTACACCACCAAGGTCACCCAGTCGCAGAGCTGGCGCGACGTGCCGACCTGCAAGGAGCAGGGGCTCGACGTCCAGTACCAGATGCTGCGCGTGTTCATGATGCCCGGCGGCATCACGCCCGATCAACAGAAGTACTACGTCGAGCTGATGCGCAAGATCGTCGCCACGCCCGAGTGGAAGGAGTACCTCGAGCGCAATGCGCTGAAGAGCGAATTCGTCGCGGGCAAGGCGCTCGAGGATTTCCTCGTCAAGGACGAGAACGCGCACCGCGACATCCTGAAGGACGCGGGCTTCATGGCCGCGCGCTGAGCCGGCACCGCCAACGACGCGCGGCCGGCTCGACGCGGGCCGCCGCGCGCACCGACTGGGAGAGCTTTCGATGGAAACACAGCAAGAGCATGCGGCCGCCGCCGCGCACGCCGACCGCGCTGATCATGCCGATGCGGGCGCACGCGGCATGTCGCTGCGCGCGGTCGAGCTGGCGGTGGCCGCGCTGCTGCTGGCGGCCGCGGCGGTGGTGATCTGGAGCAATCACCGCATCGGCGCCGGTTGGGCCGCCGACGGTCCGGAGGCCGGCTACTTTCCGCTGCGCGTCGGCGTGATCGTGCTGGTGTGCAGCCTGGCCGTGGCATGGCAGGCGTGGCGCACGCCAGCGGACGCGATCTTCGCCAGCTGGCAGCAATTGCGGCAGGTCTGCGTGATCCTGCTGCCGCTGTCCGTCTATGTCGCGCTGATCGGCTGGCTCGGCATCTACGTCGCATCGGCGATCTTCATCGCCGGCTTCATGATGGCGGTGGGCAAGGCCGAATGGTGGCGGGCGGTGCTGCTGGGCGCGGGGATCAATCTGGTGCTGTTCTGGATCTTCGAGATCCAGTTCCGGGTGCCGCTGCCGAAGGGGCCGCTGGAAGCGGCGCTCGGCTTCTAGGAGGGGCACCATGGAGGAATTCAACGCGCTGATGCACGGCTTCTCGGTCGCGCTGTCGTGGCAGAACGTCGGCCTGATGTTCGTCGGCATCCTGCTCGGCATCGTGGTCGGCGTGCTGCCCGGGCTGGGCGGCCCCAACGGCGTCGCGATCCTGCTGCCGCTGACGTTCTCGATGGATCCGACCTCGGCCATCATCATGCTGTCCTGCATCTACTGGGGGGCGCTGTTCGGCGGCGCGATCACGTCGATCCTGTTCAATATCCCGGGCGAGGCCTGGTCGGTGGCGACCACCTTCGATGGCTATCCGCTGGCGCAGCGCGGCGAGGCAGGCCGCGCGCTGACGTCGGCCTTCACCGGCTCGTGCCTCGGCGCGATGGCCGGCGTGCTGCTGATCACCTGCCTCGCGCCGCTGGTGGCGAAGTTCGCGCTGCGCTTCGGCCCGCCGGAATATTTCGCGGTCTATCTGCTGACCTTCTGCAGCTTCGTCGGCATGGGCAAGGAGGCCAAGCCCAAGATCCTGATCGCGATGTGCGCGGGCTTCCTGCTGGCGGCGGTCGGCATGGACACGGTCTCGGGCACGCTGCGGATGACGTTCGGCTCGACCGAGCTGCTGCGCGGCTTCGACTTCCTGGTGGCGGTGATCGGGCTGTTCGGCATCAGCGAGATCCTGATGACGATGGAGGAGGGCGTGGCCTTCCGCGGCAAGCAGGCGCGCATCGACCTGAAGGTGGTGTTGCGTACCTGGGCCGAGCTGCCGCGCTACTGGATGACGGTGCTGCGCTCGTCGGCGATCGGCTGCTGGCTCGGCATCACGCCGGGCGGCGCCACCGCGGCGTCGTTCATGGGGTATGGCGTGGCCAAGCGGATGGCGCGCGATCCGGACTCGTTCGGCAAGGGCAATATCGAGGGCGTGGTCGCGCCCGAGACCGCCGCGCACGCGGCCGGCACCAGCGCGCTGCTGCCGATGCTGGCGCTCGGCATTCCGGGCTCGGCGACCGCCGCGGTGCTGCTTGGCGGCCTGATGATCTGGGGCCTGCAGCCGGGGCCGCTGCTGTTCCAGGAGCAGGGTCCGTTCGTCTGGGGGCTGATCGCCAGCATGTACCTGGGCAATATCGTCGGGCTGCTGGTGGTGCTGTCGACGGTGCCGCTGTTCGCCGCGATCCTGCGGATCCCGTTCTCGATCATCGCGCCGCTGATCCTGGTGGTCTGCGCGATCGGCGCCTATACGGTCAACAACGCGCTGTTCGATGTCTGGCTGATGCTCGGCTTCGGCGTGATCGGCTACGTGCTCAAGAAGCTCGACTATCCGCTGGCGCCGCTGGTGCTGGCGCTGGTGCTCGGCGATCGCGCCGAGGACGCGTTCCGGCAGACCATGCTGGTGTCGTCGGGTTCGCTCGATATCTTCTGGTCCAACGGGCTGGTCGGCACGATCATGACGTTGGCCATCCTGGTGCTGATCTGGCCGATGATGGGCGACCTGCGCGCGCGGCTGCGCAAGGGCAAGGGGGTGGCGGCGGTGGAGGGGAACGGGTAGGGCTGGCACGGCGCTGCCCTCTCCCCCGGCCCCTCTCCCGCAAGCGGGAGAGGGGAGCAAACCGGCAGCATGTCAGGGGTCGGGTGGGTGTTCTCCCTCTCCCGCTTGCGGGAGAGGGTCGGGGAGAGGGCCGCCTTACCCCGCGCTCTGCACCTTCCCCTCGAACCGGCCGTCGCGGAAGTCGCTGAGCGCCTGGTGGATCTGGGCCTCGCTGTTCATCACGAACGGTCCGTACTGCACGATCGGCTCGCCCAGCGGCTTGCCGGCGATCAGCAGGAAGCGCGCGTCCTGCGTGGCCTTGACGATCACGCCGTCGGCATCCGCCTCGTTGGCCAGCACGCCCATCCGCTGCGCGTCGAGCGCGGCCAGCGCGTCGCCCTCGCCGATGCTGACCTCGCCCCGATAGACGTAGACCAGGGCGTTATGCCCGGCGGGGACCGTCTGCGCGAACGATTGGCCCGCCGGCAGCGATACGTCGAGATACAGCGGCTCGGTGACGGGTCGCGTCATCGCGCCCTGCACGCCGTGCGAGGCGCCGGCCAGCACGCGCACCGTGGCGCCGCCCGGCAGCGCGACGGTCGGGATCGCCGCGGCCGGCAGGTCGCGATACCAGGGCGCCGTCATCTTGTCGCTGGCCGGCAGGTTAAGCCACAGCTGGAAGCCCTCCATGCGGCCATCCTGCTGTTCCGGCATCTCCGAATGCACGACGCCGGCACCGGCCACCATCCATTGCGCGCCGCCGTTTTCCAGCAGGCCCTCGTTGCCGGCGCTGTCGCGATGGCGCATGCGTCCGGCCAGCATGTAAGTGATGGTCTCGAAGCCGCGATGCGGGTGGGCCGGAAAGCCGCCGATGTAGTCGTCGGCCCGGTCCGTGCCGAAGGCGTCGAGCATCAGGAACGGGTCGAGCCGGCGCTGCAGGTTCTGCGTCAGCACGCGCGTCAGCTTGACGCCGGCGCCATCGGAGGTGGCGATGCCGCGCACCACGCGGTCGATGGTACGGGTGCGCCGCACCGCTTCCTCGGCGGCCGCCGGCACGGTGGTCAATTCGTTCAGGTTGCGGATGTCGTCCATGTCGATCTCCTGTGTCTTGGCGAGCGGCGCCTCGCGCCGCGGTACCCCCTCAATGTAAGGGTTTGGCGGGAAAGCGGTAGCCGGGAGCAGGGCAAAAGAGCGTTCTGTGGATGGAATGATAGGGCCTGGTTTGTGAACGCCACTGGAACGCCACTGGAACGCGGATCGCCGCCATGCTGGGTGCCTTCTCAGGCGTTTGGCCAAGCCGCGGGACGCGCAAAAAGACGCCAAAAGACGGCCGGTTGACGGGCGGGGTGACAAGATCGCTGAAGTTGGTTAGAATAGCGACCTCTTTGCCATCCGTTGTTGCAAATTAGCCGCTTGAGCTTAGCGCTCGCCGTGGCCGATTTCGCGACCACGGCCGATTGACCGGCGGCGCGTCGGAACCTTCAATTTTGCGCTGCCACTGGCCTGCGAGGTCTGGACTTACCGTCTGCGATCGTCCGCGTCCGTCTGGCTCCTGCCGACGCCGCACCGACCGTCGCAACGATCCGCAGCGCCGCGCCAGGGCCGCTGGCGCCTGCCCGTTCCGGGCGGCACCCGCGGTCCGTCACCGGGCCCCCATCGCCTCGCCCCCTCGTGCGGCAATGGGCGCCCACCGTCCGTCCGCCGGCATCCCGCCGGTCATGGCGGACAGCACCAATCTAGTCTGGACCCGGCCGGGTCCGCCGCCATGGCGCATGTCCCCATCGGGTCCGCCATCGCGCTGGTCCGTCGCCGTCGTCCTTCATGGACCGCCGTCGCGGCCGTCGCGCCTTGTTGCGCCTGTCGTGCCGTGCTTTTGTCGCCGCCTGTCGCCGTTTGGCCGATCCGCCGATCCGCCGATCGCGACGCCGGCTGGCTTACGGGAGAAAAGATGTCTCAGCGAATCTGGCGTGGACTCGGCTGGACCGGTTTCATCGTGTTGGCATTGGCCGGCCTGCTGGCCTGGGTCGGCGTCGACACGATCGCGGAACACCGCGGACGCCTGCTGTTCGACGTGGCCGACCACCTGCGCCTGGTGGCGTGGTCGATGGCCCTGGCGCTCGCCACTGGCGTGCCGGCCGGCATCCTGCTGTCGCGGCCGGCGCTGCGGCGCTGGGCCGACCGGCTGATGCAGGTCTTCAACATCGGCAATACCGTGCCGTCGCTGGCGGTGCTGGCGCTGTCGCTGGCGGTGCTCGGCATCGGCGAGCGCCCCGCGATACTGGCGCTGTGGCTGGCCTCGCTGCTGCCGATCGTGCGCAATACCTGCGAGGGCCTGCGCGGCCTGCCGCCCGCGCTGCTCGAGGCGGCCAAGGGCATCGGCATGACGCCGCGCCAGCGGCTGCTGCGGGTCGAGCTGCCCAACGCGATGCCGGTGATCCTGGCCGGCGTGCGTACCAGCCTGGTGATCAACGTCGGCACCGTGCCGCTGTCGTTCCTGATCGGCGCCAACAGCCTCGGCGAACTGATCTTCCCCGGCATCTATCTGAACAAGCCGTCGCTGCTGCTGCTCGGCGCCGCGGCCACCGCGCTGCTGGCGCTGGCGCTCGATGCGCTGTTCGCCGCGGGCGGACGCTTCTATCTGCGCCGGCGAGGGTTGGCGGCATGAAGCGGAACATCAAGGAGAACACCATGACGCTGATGCGATCGCTTCGTCCGCGCGCGTGGCTGGCCGCGCTGCTCGGCGCCGCCGCGCTGGTGGCGAACACCCCCGCGACGGCCGCCGATGCCGCGCCGGTGCGCGTGGGCGGCAAGAATTTCACCGAGCAGCTGATCCTGTCGTCGATGACCTCGCAATATCTGCGCGCCAAGGGCTTGAACACCGAGCTGACCGCGGGCCTGGGCAGCACGCTGATGCGGCAGGCGATGGAGAGCGGACAGCTCGACGTGGTGTGGGACTACACCGGCACCGCGCTGGTCGTCTTCAACCGCGTCGAAGAGAAGCTCGATGCCGAGCAGAGCTACGCCCGGGTCAAGTCGCTCGACGCGGCCAAGGGCCTGGTGTGGCTGCAACCTTCGACGATCAACAACACCTATGCGCTGGCGATGCCGCGCCACCGTGCGGAGGCGGCCGGCGTGACCTCGCTGTCCGAGCTCGCCGACAAGATCCGCGCCGGGGGCGAGGACAAGCGCCACAACTTCGCGGTCGACATGGAGTTCGCCGCGCGGCCCGACGGCCTTGAGCCGCTGAAGGCCGCCTACGGGCTGCCATGGACGCGCCGCGACGTGATCCAGCTCGATCCGGGCCTGGTCTATACCGCGCTGCGCAACGACCAGGTCGAGACCGGCCTCGTCTACGCCACCGACGGTCGCGTCAAGGGCTTCGATCTGGTGCTGCTGCGCGACGACAAGGGCTTCTTCCCGGCCTACCAGGCGGTGCCGGTGGTGCGCAAGGCGGTGCTCGACGCGCACCCGCAACTGGCCGAGCTGCTGAACGCGCTGGCTGCGGCGCTCGACAACGCGTCGATGACGGAGATGAACTACCGCGTCGACATCGAGCAGAAACCAGTCGATGCCGTCGCGGCCGACTTCCTGCGCCAGCGCGGGCTGATCTGACGGCCCGGCCGGGATAACGAAGGACAACCAAGGACAAGCACGGACACTCCATGGACCTGATTTCCTATCTGCAACACAGCTGGCCCACGCTGCTGAAGATGACCGGCGAGCATCTCGCGCTGGTCGGCGCGGCGGTCGGGCTGGCGATCCTGATCGGCGTGCCGCTCGGCATCCTGGCCACGCGCTGGCGCTGGCTGGCCACGCCGATGATGACGCTGGCCACGATCGTGCTGACGATCCCGTCGATCGCGCTGTTCGGCCTGATGATCCCGGTGTTCGCGCGCTTCGGCCACGCGCTCGGCTACCTGCCGGCCGTCACCGCGGTGTTCCTTTATTCGCTGCTGCCGATCCTGCGCAACACCTACGTGGCGCTGGCCGGCATCGACAGCGGCATCCAGGAGGCCGGGCGCGGCATCGGCATGACCACCTGGCAACGGATGCGGCTGGTCGACCTGCCGCTGGCGGTGCCGGTGATCCTCGGCGGTGTGCGCACCGCGGTCGTGATGAACATCGGCGTGGCGACCATCGCCGCGCTGATCGGCGCCGGCGGTCTCGGCGTGCTGATCCTGCAAGCGATCAGCCAGAGCAATATGAGCAAACTCGCGGTGGGCGCCGTCCTGGTCAGCCTGCTCGCCATCGTGGCGGACGCGTGCCTGCAGTGGTTGCAGCGCGTGCTGACGCCCAAAGGAATCCGCACATGATCGAACTGGACCAACTGAGCAAATCGTTCACGCAGAAGGATGGCGCGCTGGTGCGCGCGGTCGACTCGGTGTCGCTGACGGTGCCGCGCGGCGAGATCTGCGTGTTCCTCGGCCCGTCGGGCTGCGGCAAGACCACCACGCTGAAGATGATCAACCGGTTGATCCCGCCGACCTCGGGCCGCGTGCTGATCGAGGGCGAGGACACCGCGGGCATCGACGAGGTGGCGCTGCGCCGCAAGATCGGCTACGTGATCCAGCAGATCGGCCTGTTCCCCAACATGACGATCGAGCAGAACATCACCGTGGTGCCGCGCCTGCTGGGCTGGGACAAGCAGCGTTGCCGCGAACGCGCGCGCGAGCTGATGGCGATGGTGCAGCTCGATCCGAACCGGATGCTGTCGCGCTATCCGCGCGAGCTGTCCGGCGGCCAGCAGCAGCGCATCGGCGTGATCCGCGCGCTCGCCGCCGACGCGCCGGTGCTGCTGATGGACGAGCCCTTCGGCGCGGTCGATCCGATCAACCGCGAAAGCATCCAGAACGAGTTCCTGCAGATGCAGCGCCAGCTGGGCAAGACCGTGATCATGGTCTCGCACGACATCGACGAGGCGATCAAGCTGGCCGACAAGGTCGCCGTGTTCCGCGCCGGCAAGCTGGTCCAGTTCGACCATCCCGACGCGCTGCTGGCGCATCCGGCCGATGAGTTCGTGCAGGCCTTCGTCGGCCACGACAACACGCTCAAGCGTCTGCTGCTGGTGCGCGCCGGCGATGCCGCCACGATGGGCGCCACCGCGACGCCGCAGATGCCGCTGGCGCAGGCGCTGGCGCTGATGGACGACGCCGACGTGCGCTATCTGCCGGTGCTCGATCGCGACCAGCGCGCGCTCGGCTATGTGGCGCGCCGCGACGCGCGCAATCCGGCCGCGGGCAAGCAGTTCTGCGGCGACGTGCTGCGTCCGTTCGCCGCGACCGCGGCGTTCGACGAGCATCTGCGCATCGTGCTGTCGCGGATGTATCAGCACAACACCAGCTGGCTGCCGGTGGTCGATGCCGACGGCGTCTACCTGGGCGAGGTCACGCAGGAATCGATCGCGGGCTATCTGAGTTCGGGGCGCTCGCGCAGCGGCGCCATCGCGGCGCCCGCGGCTTCGGCGGCGCCGGCTTCGGCAGCGAGCGCTGCCGCGCCGCTGCGCGCGGCGGCTTGAGGACGTACGGCCCGGCGGTGTGCCGGTGAGCTGATGCGCTGATGCGCTGATGCGCCGCGGCGTCAGCGCAGCCTGCCGGGTGGGTCGATCGGGCCCGCCAGCCGCCGCTTGATCGCGTCGATCGCCGATTCGAGCTGCTCGCGGCAATGCAGCGAATCGGCGGTCTCGCGCACGCGCCACATCAGCTCCTTGCGCAGATGGCCCAGGCGCGTCTTGTGATAGGTGTGTTCGGTGAAATCGGCGTTGATCATCGCCGGATTGATATAGATGCGATATCCCCGCGCGCGCAGGTCGGCGTGGAAGGACACGTGCTCGTTGATCTCGCCGCCGTTGGCGTCGAGCCCGACATAGCGCCCCGTCACGAAGGCATCGCGCCGGTACACCGCGAAGCCGCCGAAGGCCGATTCGACTTCGATCGGCGCGGCGTCGGCCGGCACGCGGATCTGCTTCGAGGCCACGCACATCTCCAGTGCCTGGCGATGCCCCACCACGTCGACGATGTCGCGATAGGCGGCCCAGCAGTCGACCGGCGACCAGGCCGGGTGGCGCAGCGCCCAGATATCGTAGTAACCCAGCCGCTGGTTGGCCGTCATGCCGGCCCAGTCCACCTCGCTGCGCCAGCAGCTGAGCACCGCGTCGGCGGTCAGCCCATGGTTGATGTCGTCCAGGTCGGCGGCAATCACGTAATCGATCTTCGCGTACCGCGGATCGCTGGCCAGGCGCTCGACATAGACATTGCGGCAGAGCGCGATGCGGTCGCAGCGCGCCGGATGACGCTCGCGCAGCGAGCCCATCGACTCGAAGGCGAAGCGGGGGACCTGCGCGGCGAGCTGCCGCAGCTGCTGCACGGAATCGTCGGAGGAATCGCTCTCGACCAGCAGGAAGCTGACCGACGCGAAGCCGGCCAGGACCTTGCGCAGGTGCGCCACTTCACCCGCGATCGTCGCGCCGCAATTCCGCACCGGCCCGACCACCGCGACATGGGCGGATTCGGGCGGGATGCGCAGGGGCGGCGGGGTGGTCATGATGGCGATCCTCTGTGGCCGGCTGGCACACGTTGCGGTGACACCGTCACTGTACGTACGTCGACCTGCAGCGACTGTGGGATGGATCACACAGTCGCCGCCGGTCATGGCCGGGCACCCCGTCGTTCCCGCGCCGCCGTTCCCGCGCCGTCGTTCCCGCGCCGTCGTTCCCGCGCCGGCGGGAGCGCGGCGTCCCTGAGCGCCGCCGGAACCGCTGCCTGCGCGGCGGCGACAACGCCGGCGGTCACGTGCGGCCCAGCTCCCCGTCCCGCAGCCGCCACAGGCCGAGCGGATTGTCGTCGTGCAGCGCCGGCGGCAGCAATTCGGCCGGCACGTTCTGATAGCAGACCGGGCGCAGGAAACGCGAGATCGCCGCGGCGCCGACCGAGGTCGTGCGCGCGTCCGAGGTCGCGGGGAAGGGGCCGCCATGCACCATCGCATACGACACCTCGACGCCGGTCGGATAGCCGTTGAACAGCACGCGTCCGGCCTTGCGCTCGAGCACCGGCAGCAGCTGCGCGGCCGCCGCATGGTCGCCGGCATCGGCATGCACGGTGGCGGTCAGCTGTCCCTCGAGGCTGCGCGTCAGCGCGGCCATCTCGTCGATGTCGCGGCAGACCACCAGCACCGACGACGGGCCGAACACCTCCGCCTGCATCCGATGATCGGCGATGAACTGCGCGGCGCTGGTCTCGAACATCGCGGCGCAGGCCTGATTGGGTCCGCTGCCGGCCAGACCCGTGCCGATGCGCTGCAGGCCGTTGATCTCGCCCAGGCTTGCCACGCCCTGCTGATAGGCCTGGTGGATGCCCGGCGTCAGCATCGTGCCGGCGGGCTTGCCGCCCAGCGCCTGCACCGCGGCCGCGCGGAACGCGGCGAGCGCCGGCCCGTCGATCGCGATCACCAGGCCGGGGTTGGTGCAGAACTGGCCGACGCCGAGCACCAGCGAATCGACCAGCTCCGTGGCGATGCGCTCGCCGCGCGCGGCCAATGCCGCCGGCAACAGGAACACCGGATTGATGCTGCTCATCTCGGCATAGACCGGGATCGGCTGCGGCCGCTGCTGCGCCACGCGCGTCAGCGCCAGGCCGCCGGCGCGCGAGCCGGTGAAGCCGACCGCCTGGATCGCCGGATGCGCGACCAGCGCCGTGCCGATCTCGTTGCCGGCGCCGAGCACCAGCGAAAACACGCCCTCGGGCAGGCCGGCGTCGGCCACCGCCTGCTGAATCACGCGGCCGACCAGCTCGGAGGTGCCCAGATGGGCCGGGTGCGATTTGGCGACCACCGGGCAGCCCGCGGCCAGCGCCGACGCGGTATCGCCACCGGCCACCGAGAACGCCAGCGGGAAGTTGCTGGCGCCGAATACCGCCACCGGGCCCAGCGCGATGTTCTGCATGCGCAGGTCGGGGCGCGGCGGCGTGCGCTCGGGCAGCGCGCTGTCCCAGGTGGCCTGCTGCCAGCGGCCGTCGCGCAGCACGCGCGCGAACAGGCGCAGCTGATTGGCGGTGCGGCCGCGCTCGCCCTGCAGCCGCGCCAGCGGCAGGCCGCTTTCACGATGGGCGCGTTCGATCAGCGTGTCGCCGAGCGCCTCGATGCCGTCGGCGATGCGCTCCAGAAAGGCCGCGCGTTGCGCCGGCAGCGTGTTGCGGAAGGCGTCGAAGGCCTGTTCGGCCAGCGCGCAGGCACGGTCGACTTCGGCCGCGCCGCCGCCATGGAAGTCTGGGCCCAGCGTCGCGCCGGTGGCGGGGTCGATCGCCTGCAGCACGGCGTCGTGGCCGCGCACGGCGCTGGCGCCGATCAGCATCTCTCCGGTGATCTTCATTGGCTTCTCCTGAAAACGTCGATGGCGCAACGGCCGCCGCGGTGCGATACCGCGAGCGGCCGATGCGCCGGAGGCATGATGGCGCGCGCCGCGCCGGCAAGGCCGGACACGGCGCGTACGGAAGGAGTTACTGGCCGCCGACCTTGTCGATCAGCCGTTGCAGCATCGCGCATTCCTCTTCGCTCAGATCGGTCAGCGGCGCGCGCACCGGGCCGGCATCGTGGCCGACCAGGCGGGCGCCCGCCTTGATGATGCTGACCGCGTAGCCCTGCTTGCGGTTGCGGATGTCGAGGTAGGGCAGGAAGAACGTGTCGATCAGGCGGCCGACGGTCTCGTGGTCCTCGGCGGCGATTGCGCGATAGAAGTCCATCGCGGTCTTCGGAATGAAGTTGAACACCGCCGACGAGTAGACCGGCACGCCCAGCGCGCGATAGGCGGCGGCGTAGACCTCGGCCGTCGGCAGGCCGCCCAGATAGGCGAAGCGTTCGCCCAGCCGGCGGCGGATCGACACCATCAGCTCGATGTCGCCCAGGCCGTCCTTGTAGCCGATCAGGTTCGGGCAGCGCTCGGCCAGCCGTTCCAGCTGCACCGCGTTCAGGCGGCACACCGCGCGGTTGTAGACGATCACGCCGCAGGACACCGAGCGGCAGACCGCCTCGACGTGGTTGGCGATGCCTTCGGGGCTGGCCTCGGTCAGGTAGTGGGGCAGCAGCAGCACGCCGTGGGCGCCCAGGCGCTCGGCCTCCTGCGCATAGGCGATCGCGACGCGGGTCGGACCGCCGGCGCCGGCGATGATCGGCACCTTGCCGCGGCAGGTGTCGACCGCGGTGCGAATGATGTCGCTGTACTCGCTCGGGGCCAGCGAGAAGAACTCGCCGGTGCCGCCGGCCGCGAACAGCGCGCTGGCACCGTACGGAGCCAGCCATTCGAGGCGCCTGGCGTAGGACGCGGCGGCGAAGTCGCCGTTGGCGTCGAAATCGGTCACCGGGAACGACAGCAGGCCGGCGCTGATGATCTGTTTGAGGTCTTGGGGATTCAGGGACATGGTGGTTTCCGATTTTCCGATTTACCGATGAAAAGGCCGGGCGTCCTGCCCGATGCGCAACATTGGACGGTGAAGGCGCCGCGGCAGGGGGGCGTCCTTCGATGGTCGATATCGTAAGACATCATACAACTTAAGTGCAAGCGTTTCGCATCGGGGGTTAACCCCCGGAGGGGCGGTGGGCAGGGCGTCGGAATCCGGCTTGCGGAATCAGGCTTGCGGAGTCAGGCCTGCGTATTGGCCGCCGCGGCCGACGCCTTGCGCAGGCGTTCGCGGCTGTTGGTCAGGTGCATGCGCATCGCCGCCTTGGCGCCATCGGGGTCGCGGCGCTCGATCGCGTCGTAGATGCTGTCGTGTTCGAAATTGACCCGTTCCAGATACTGCTCGCGGTCGCCCGGGGTGACGTGCAGCCGGCCGCGCGGAATCACCGAGGCGCCCAGGTGGCCCAGCATCTCGCTGAAGTAGCGGTTGCCGGTGGCGCGCGCCACGGCCAGGTGGAAGGCGAAGTCCGAGGCGACCGAGTCGCCGCCGGACGCGGCGGTGCGCTTCAGTTCGTCCAGCGCGCGCCGCATCTCGGCCAGATCCGCGTCGCTGCGCCGCACGGCCGCCAGGCCCGCGGCTTCCGCTTCGATGCTGACGCGGAATTCCAGCATCGCCAGCACGTCCATCGCCGTGACCATGGCCGACGGATCGATGCGGAAGGGGGAGGCCGATTCGGCCGGGGGCGGCGTCAGCACGAAGGTGCCGATGCCGTGGCGGGTCTCGACCAGGCCGCTCGCCTGCAGGCGCGACAGCGCCTCCCGCACCACGGTGCGGCTGACGCCGAGCGTGGCCATGATTTCCGATTCGGTGGGCAGCTTGTCGCCGGGGCGCAGCGTGCCCTGGCGAATGCTGTCGGTCAGGCTGGCGACCGCTTCTTCGGCCAGCGTACGGCCGCGGCGGCGCAGCGGAGTGGGGGCCAGGGTCGAGGCTTTCATAGGGTATGTACGGTGCTTGACCGGTTCGCGAACGGCTCATTATACTGCGTCGTAAGTTATACGACGACTGATAACCGACTTTATCGCACGCCTCTCGTTGCCACCATCCGGTGCGGCAGGGGCCGTAGCGACAAGCCGTTCGAGACAGCCTTCCGAGACGCTTCATGACAGACCCCTCGATCTCCGCGCCGGGCGCCACGCCCGTCGTCACCGAACTGACCGTGATCCCGGTCGCCGGCCACGACAGCATGCTGATGAACCTGTCCGGCGCCCACGGTCCCTTCTTCACGCGCAATGTGGTGCTGCTCAAGGACAGCGCTGGCCGCACCGGCGTCGGCGAAGTGCCGGGCGGCGAGGGCATCCGCCAGACGCTGGAGGACGCCCGCCCGCTGGTGGTCGGCCAGCCCATCGGCGCCTGGCAGGCGGTGCTCAATCGCGTGCGCCAGGCCTTCGCCAGCCGCGATGCCGGCGGGCGCGGCCTGCAGACCTTCGACCTGCGCATCACGATCCATGCGGTCACCGCGCTGGAAGCGGCGCTGCTCGACCTGCTGGGCAAGCATCTGGATGTGCCGGTCGCCGCGCTGCTCGGCGAAGGGCAGCAGCGCGACGCCGTCGAGATGCTGGGCTACCTGTTCTATATCGGCGACCGCAAGCGCACCACGCTGCCGTATCGCCAGGAGGCCGAGGCCGACGATGCCTGGTTCCGGCTGCGCAACGAGGAGGCGATGACCCCCGAGGCGGTGGTGCGCCTGGCCGAGGCCGCCTATCAGCGCTACGGCTTCAACGACTTCAAGCTCAAGGGCGGCGTGCTGCGCGGCGACGAGGAGATGGAGGCGATCGTCGCGCTGGCCGAGCGCTTTCCCAAGGCGCGGATCACGCTCGATCCGAACGGCGCCTGGTCGCTGGCCGAGGCGGTCCGGCTGTGCCGCGACAAGCGCGGGGTGCTCGCCTATGCCGAGGACCCGTGCGGCGCCGAAGATGGCTATTCGGGCCGCGAGATCATGGCCGAGTTCCGCACCGCGACCGGCCTGCCGACCGCGACCAACATGATCGCCACCGACTGGCGCCAGATGGGCCATGCGGTGCGGCTGCAATCGGTCGACATTCCGCTCGCCGATCCGCACTTCTGGACGATGCAGGGCTCGGTACGCGTCGCGCAGATGTGCGCGGAGTGGGGGCTGACGTGGGGTTCGCATTCGAACAACCACTTCGACATCTCGCTGGCGATGTTCACGCATGTGGCCGCGGCCGCGCCGGGACGGATCACCGCGATCGACACGCACTGGATCTGGCAGGACGGCCAGCGCCTGACCAGGGAGCCGTTGAAGATCGAGGGCGGCATGGTGCAGGTGCCAAAGCGGCCCGGGCTGGGCGTGGAGATCGACATGGCCGAACTGGACAAGGCCCATCAGCGCTATCGCAGCATGGGACTGGGCGCGCGGGACGACGCGGTGGCGATGCAGTTCCTGATCCCCGGCTGGAAATTCGACAACAAGGCGCCGTGCATGGTCCGGTAGCCGGTGCCGGCGATCCCTTCGACAACGAACAGAGATTCAGGAGACAACATGAGCAAGTCCTTCATCACCTGTGTGCGCCGCCTGCCGCGGCTGATGCTGTCCGCGGGCATGCTGGCCGGCGCGTTCGCCGGCGGCCTGCTGGCCAGCGGTACCGCGGCCGCGCAGGACTGGCCGCAGAAACCGGTGTCGGTCGTGGTGCCGTTCCCGCCTGGCGGATCGACCGACACCATTGCCCGCATGCTGGCGCAGCCGCTGAATGAAAAGCTGGGCCAGCCCTTCGTCATCGAGAACCGCCCGGGCGCGACCGGCGCGATCGGCGCGGCGATGGTCAAGCGCGCGCCGGCCGACGGCTACACGATCATGATTGCGTCGATCGGCGTCTATGCGGTCAACCCGTTCCTGCAGAAGAACCTGCCGTACGATCCGGCCAAGGACTTCGACCTGCTGACGGTCGCGGTGCGCGCGCCCAACGTGCTGGTCGCCAATCCGTCGGTCGCCGCGCGCAGCGTGCAGGACCTGGTGGCCCATATGAAGAAGAATCCGGGCAAGGTCAGCTTCGCGTCGTCGGGCGCGGGTTCGTCCGACCACCTGACCGCGGCGCTGTTCTGGCAGAAGACCGGCACCGACGGCCTGCACGTGCCGTACAAGGGCGGCGGCCCGGCGATCCAGGACCTGCTGGCAGGACAGGTCGAGGTCTCGTTCCAGAACATCAACGCGGTGATCCAGCACATCAAGGCCGGCAAGCTGAAGGCGCTGGCCATTACCTCGGAGAAGCGCTCGCCGCTGCTGCCCGATGTGCCGACGCTGGCCGAAGCCGGGGTCAAGGATGTCGAGGTCTATTCGTGGCAGGCCGTCGCCGCGCCGCGCGGGCTGCCCGCCAACGTCAAGACGCGGCTGCACGGCGCGCTGGTCAGCTCGCTGACCGATCCGAAGATGCGCGCCAAGCTGGCCGAGACCGGCTTCGAGGTCGTCGCCAATACGCCGGAGCAGTTCGCGCAGTTCGAGAACCAGGAGCTGCAGCGCTGGAAGAACGTGATCGAGACCGGCAAGATCACGATCGATTGACGATCGAAAGACCGCCGTACGAGATGTTCCGGCCCCGCGTCATGCGGGGCTTTTTCATTGCGTCGGGGATGTGTGGCCGTGAGGGTCTTGTGCTGCGATTGGCGGAGACGGTGAGATTCGAACTCACGGATGGGTCACCCCATCGGCAGTTTTCAAGACTGCTGCCTTAAACCACTCGGCCACGTCTCCAGTCCCATGACGGGCCGGCCTTGCGCCGGCCGCGCATTATAGCAAGGCGGTATCCCGGTGGGGTCGGAAACGCCTCGTTACACATCTTGCACCGCGGGAAGACAAGAAACCGGCCCTGTCGGCGTCCGTCCGACATCGCGGAACCTTGTCTGGATGTATACCTCCTAGGGCAGGAGGGAAGCGGCGGTGCGCCGCATCCCGTCTCTTCTCGTCCCAGTCAGGAGAACATTAAATGAATGGCAAGACTTTGTTTGGCATGGCCGCGCTGGCGGCCGCGATCGGTACCGCCGGCTGCGCGGCGCCCGGTGGCGGTTATGGCTACGGCGCCCCGGCGGCCAACACGGGTTACGGCCAGGGGTCCTACCAGGCGCCGGCCGGCTCGGTGTTCTACGGTCGCGTCGAAGCGATCGAACCGATTCAACAACCGCGCGGCGCCAGCTCGGGTCTGCTCGGCACCGTGATCGGCGGTCTGGCCGGCGGCCTGCTCGGCCACCAGATCGGCGGCGGCCGCGGCCAGACCATCGCGACGATTGGCGGTGCGGTGGCGGGCGGCGTGGCCGGCAACCAGATCGAACAGCGCGCCACCGGCGGCATGGAGACCGTCTATCGCGTGCACGTACGACTCGACGATGGCCGCATGGCCACCGTGACGCAGCGCCAGGCCAACAATCTGCAGGTCGGCCAGCGGGTGCAGGTCGCCAACGACATGGCGTCGCCGATCTGAGCGAGTTCCGCCGCTGCGAGGGCAGCAATGGAATGGAGAAAGGCCGCGAATCGCGGCCTTTTTTCATGGGTGCGGCGGGTTGTCCCGCTGCCACTCACGACTTCAGGAAGATCTCCTGCAGGTCGTTCAGGAAGCGCCGTCCCAGCTCGGTCGGGCGGATCACGGTCGGGTCCGGGTCCAGCAGGCCCTTTTCGGTTGCCTGCGCCAGCTCGCGGCGGATCGCATGCAGCGGCAGGCCGGTATGGTCGTGGAACAGGCTCGCCGGCACGCCGTCGGTCAGCCGCAGCGCGTTCAGCATGAATTCGAACGGCAGCTCGGCGGCATCGACATCGCGCGCTTCCTGCACCGCGTTGCCTGCCATCGCCTGCGCCATATAGGTGGCCGGATGCTTGTAGCGCATCTGGCGCAGCACGCGATGCGGGAACGACAGCTTGCCGTGCGCACCGGCCCCGATACCGAGGTAGTCGCCGAAGCGCCAGTAGTTCAGGTTGTGGCGCGCCTCGCGATGCGGCTGCGCATAGGCCGAGGTCTCGTAGTGGCGATAGCCGGCTTCGGCCGTGCGCGCCTCGATCCAGTCCTGCATCTCGTAGGCGGTGTCGTCGTCGGGCAGCGCCGGCGGAAAGCGCGCGAACAGCGTGTTCGGTTCCAGCGTCAGGTGGTACAGCGACAGGTGGGAAGTGCGGTACGACAGCGCCGTCTCGACGTCCTGCCGGCACTGCGCCAGCGTTTGCTGTGGCAGCGCGTACATCAGGTCCAGATTGACGTTGTCGAAGTGGCGCAGCGCGATGTCGATCGCGGCGCGGGCCTCGGCGCCGCCGTGGATGCGGCCCAGCGCCCGCAGGTGTTCGTCGTTGAAGCTCTGGATGCCGATCGACAGCCGGTTGATGCCGCTGGCGCGATAGCTGGCGAAGCGCTCGGCCTCGAAGGTGCCGGGGTTGGCCTCCATCGTGATCTCGGCATCGGCGTCCAGCGGCAGCAGCGCGCGGATGTCGGACAGCAGCCGGTCCATGCCGGCGGCCGACAGCAGGCTCGGCGTGCCCCCGCCGATGAACACCGTATGGACCGGGCGTCCCCATACCAGCGGCAGCGATTGCTCGAGGTCCGCTCGCAGCGCGTCGAGATACGCGGCCTCGGGAATCTCGCTGCCGTCGGGCGCCGCGTGCGAATTGAAGTCGCAATACGGGCATTTGCGCACGCACCAGGGCACGTGCACATACAGCGACAACGGCGGCGAGGCCGGCAGCGAAATCTGCCCGGGCTTGAGCCACAGGCCGACGCTGTCGCCGCCGGACGAAGCGGGGGCGGGCGCGGTGCCGGTGACGGGAAGGATCGGGATCATGGCCGGCCGTGCGCGGACGTGTTCGCGGCGTTTTCGGTAGCGCTATCGGTGGCGCTATCGGTCGCGCTATCGGTCGCGCTATCGGTGGCGTTTTGCGTGGCGCTATCCATGGCCGCGTCCTGGCGCAGCCGCTCGCACAGTGCCTGCAGGGCCAGCGCGCGATGGCTGACGCGGTTTTTCTCTTCCGCCGACAGTTCGGCGGCGGTCTTGCCCAGCGCCGGCAGCAGGAAGTAGGGGTCGTAGCCGAAGCCGCCGTCGCCGCGCGGGACATCGACCACTTCGCCGTCCCAGCGCCCTTCCGCGATGATCGGGCAGGGATCGTCGGCATGGCGCACCAGCACCAGCACGCAGTAGTAGTGCGCGCGGCGATTGCTGTGGCCTGCCAGCTCGGCGATCAGATGGGCATTGTTGGCGGCGTCGCTTTTCTCCTTGCCGGCCAGTTGCGCGTAGCGCGCCGAGTAGACGCCGGGCGCGCCGCCCAGCGCGTCGACGCTGATGCCGGAGTCGTCTGCCAGTGCGGGCAGGCCCGACAGGCGGCTGGCATGGCGCGCCTTGGCCAGCGCATTCTCGACGAAGGTCACGTGCGGTTCCTCGGCCTCGGGGATGCCGAGCTCGCGCTGCGGCACCACGTCGAAGCCCAGCGGTGCCAGCAGCGCGCCGAACTCGCGCAGCTTGCCGGCGTTGTTCGAGGCCAGCACCAGGCGTTGCGCGGCGCGCATGGCGATGCCCGCGGTCATGTTTGCCGTCATGCCCGCCGTCATGCCAGATCCAGCGCCTGGCGCTGCATCGTGACCAGCTGCGCGATGCCGCGCTCGGCCAGCTGCGTCATCGCGTCGAGCTGCGCGCGCGAGAACGGCACGCCCTCGGCGGTGCCCTGGACCTCGACGAAGCCGCCGCTGCCCGTCATCACGACGTTCATGTCGGTGTCGCAGGCGCTGTCTTCGGCGTAGTCCAGGTCGAGCACCGGCACGCCGTCGACCATGCCGACCGATACCGCGGCGACGAAGTCGCGGATCGGGCTTTCCGCGATCAGGCCGTCGCGCAGCATCACCGAGACGGCGTCATGGGCGGCGACGAAGGCGCCGGTGATCGCGGCGGTGCGGGTGCCGCCATCGGCCTGCAGCACGTCGCAATCAAGCTGCAGCGTGTATTCGCCCAGCCGCGACAGATCGAATACCGAGCGCAGCGCGCGGCCGATCAGCCGCTGGATCTCCTGGGTGCGGCCCGACTGCTTGCCGCGCGCGGCCTCGCGGTCCGAGCGGGTATGGGTGGCGCGCGGCAGCATGCCGTATTCGGCGGTCACCCAGCCTTCGCCGCTGCCTTTCTTGTGCGGCGGCACCTTGGCCAGCACGCTGGCGGTGCACAGTACCTTGGTGTCGCCGAAGGCGGTCAGCACCGCACCTTCGGCGTGCCGGGTGTAGTGGCGGGTCAGGGTGATCGGGCGCAGCGCGTCGGCCGCGCGTCCACTGGGTCGCATGGAGGCTCTCTTGGAAGGAAAATCGGGAACAGGCGCGATTTTAACGCCGGGTGCCCGCGGATGCTGGCGGCCGCGCGCCGCGCCGGGTCCCGCACGGCGGCGGCGCGGCAGTGGCGCGGTAGCGGGGCGGCGAGGGGGCCGCCGGGCAAAGTTCTTTACAATACTGTGTTCAATCAGTGTTGGTCAGCCCACTGCCGGGCAGGCCGCGGTCGCCGCGTCGTGCGGCCCTCGCCGCCAGCCCCCTCAAGAGACGAATCCATGATCCATAGCATGACCGGATATGGCCTGGCGACGCGCCAGGCACCGCTGACCGACGCGCATGGCGCGCCCAGCGGCAGGACCGCCGCCGTGTCGGTCGAATTCCGCACCGTCAATTCGCGCTTCCTCGATCTGCTGTTCCGCGCGCCGGAAGAGTGCCGCGCGTTCGAGCCGGCCCTGCGCGAGATGCTGATGGCCAAGCTGTCGCGCGGCAAGCTCGAGTGCCGCATCAATCTGCAGCGCACCGACGCGGGCGGCGCGGCGCTGGCGCTCAATACCGGCCTGCTCGCGCAGCTGCGCGAGCTCGAAACCACCGTCGCCAGGACCTTCGATCAGGCCGGCACGCTGCGCATGGGCGAGATCCTGCGCTGGCCCGGCGTGCTGATCGAGCCCGAGCTGTCGCAGGATGCGCTGCGCGACGCGGTGCTCGGCGCCGCCAAGGACGCGCTGGCGCAGCTGCTCGAAGCGCGCCGCCGCGAGGGCGATGCGCTGAAGGCCGCGCTGGTCGACCGCATCGACGCGATGCTGGCGATCGTGCAGCGCCTCGCGCCCGCGGTGCCGGACCTGATCGCGCAGCACCAGGAGAAGCTGACCGAGCGGCTGCAGGAGGCCTTCAACCTGGTCGCGCCGAACGGCATGCCGTCGATGTCGCGCGACGAGATCGGCGAGCGCATCCGCCAGGAGGCGACCGTCTACGGCATCCGCATCGATATCGCCGAGGAGCTGTCCCGGCTCGAGGCGCATCTGAACGAGACCCGGCATATCCTCGACAAGGGCGGCCAGGTCGGCAAGCGGCTCGACTTCATGATGCAGGAGCTGAACCGCGAGGCCAACACGCTGGGCTCGAAGGCCGCGGCCAAGGAACTGGCCGATGCGTCGATGGAGCTCAAGCTGCTGATCGAGCAGATGCGCGAACAGATTCAAAATCTCGAATGACCAACATGAGCGACACTACTCAGCCCCATCCTGCGTCCAACGCGCCGGCGCAGTCGCATACCGCGATCGACACCGTCTACCCCGGCAACCTGTTCATGGTGGTGGCCCCGTCCGGCGCGGGCAAATCCACGCTGGTCAACGCGCTGCTGGCGCAGGACCCGTCGATCCGCCTGTCGATCTCGCATACCACGCGGCCGCCGCGTCCCGGCGAGCAGGACGGACGCGAGTACCACTTCACCACGATCGAAGCCTTCCGCGAGGCGCGCGATCGCGGCGACTTCCTCGAATGGGCCGAGGTCCACGGCAACTACTACGCGACCTCGCGCGTCTGGATCGAGCAGCAGATGGCGCATGGCCACGACGTGCTGCTGGAGATCGACTGGCAGGGCGCGCAGCAGGTGCACAAGCGCTTCTCCAATGCGGTCGAGGTCTTCATCCTGCCGCCGTCGCTGACCGCGCTCGAAGAGCGTCTGCGCAAGCGCGGGCAGGACGAGCCCAACGTGATCGTGCGGCGCCTGCTGGCGGCCGGCAGCGAGATGGCGCATGCCTCCGAAGCCGACTACGTGATCATCAACGACGTGTTCGACGAAGCGCTGGAAAAGCTGCGCTGCGTGGTGCGTGCCACGCGGCTGCGTTTCTCGTCGCAGAAGGCGCGGCACGCCGATCTGTTCATCGAACTCGGCATCCACTGAAGGCGAGGCCGCGGGGCCGCGGGCCACCTGCGGTAAAATGGCGGCCATCGCATAGGTTCTGTCTCAAGGTAGATTTGATATGGCGCGTATTACCGTCGAAGATTGTCTGAAACACATCCCGAACCGCTTCGAGCTCGCGCTCGCGGCGACCTACCGCGCGCGCCAGCTGGTGCAGGGGCACACGCCGAAGGTCGAGGCCAAGGACAAGCCGACCGTGGTGGCACTGCGCGAGATCGCGTCGGGCCAGGTCGGCATCGAAATGCTGAAGAAGGTTCCGACCTGATCGGCCGGCGGCCCGGTTTTCAACGGCATTGCGAGCTATCCTGGAATCCCGCCCGATCGTCGCCCTGGTCGACCGGATTGTCCTGATCGCATTCGTTGCCCACGTCTGAACCACAGGCCGCCATCATGCCCTCGTCGCCGCGCTCTTCCTCGCGATCGTCGCCCAAGCCGGGCAGCACGGGGGAGACGCGCGCCGCGGCGCGTACCGGCGCGCCGAACCTGCCCGATCCCCTGGGCGACGACGTGGTCGGCGAGCGCGCCGTCGCCCCGGCGATGGCACCGGCCAAGGGCCGGGCCGCGAGCGCCGCGTCCGCGCAGCCGCGCGAGATCGACAACGGCATCGCGCTGGCCGCGCCGGCTGCCCAGGCTGCGGACGGCCTGTTCATCGACGCGGTCCTCGCGCAGACGTACCGGCATTTCTTCGGCCCGACCTCGCAGCCCGCGGTGCCGCCGCGGCAACAGGTAATCTCCATCTCCAGGCTGATGGAGAGGCTCAATTACCTGAAGCCTGCCGACCAGGCCCTCGTCCGAGAGGCCTTCCAGTTTTCCGACGAAGCTCACCTCGGCCAGTACCGGCAGAGCGGCGAGCCCTATATCACGCATCCGGTGGCGGTCGCCGAGCTGTGCGCCGAGTGGAAGCTCGATGCGCAGTCGATCATGGCGGCGTTGCTGCACGACGTGATCGAGGACCAGGGCATCACCAAGAGCGAGCTGGCCGAGAAGTTCGGTCCCAAGGTCGCCGAACTGGTCGATGGCCTGACCAAGCTGGACAAGCTCGAATTCCAGAGCCGCGAGCAGGCGCAGGCGGAGAGCTTCCGCAAGATGCTGCTGGCGATGGCGCGCGACGTGCGCGTGATCCTCGTCAAGCTGGCGGACCGCACGCACAACATGCGGACGCTGGACTTCGTGCCGCCCGAGAAGCGCCGGCGCATCGCGCTGGAGACGATGGAGATCTACGCGCCGATCGCGCATCGGCTCGGATTGAACAGCACCTATCGCGAGCTGCAGGAGCTGTCGTTCAAGGTTGGCTCGCCGTTCCGCTACGCGACGCTGGAGAAAGCCGTCAAGGCGGCGCGCGGCAATCGCCGCGAGGTGGTCTCGCGCATCCTCGAGGCCGCGCAGAGCGCGCTGGCCAACGCGGGCATCGTGGCGGAGCTGTCGGGCCGCGAGAAGACCCTGTACAGCATCTACCGCAAGATGCACGACAAGCAGCTGTCGTTCTCGCAGGTGCTCGACGTCTACGGCTTCCGCGTGGTGGTCGAGACGCAGATGCACTGCTACATGGCGCTCGGCGCGCTGCATGGGCTGTACAAGCCGATGCCCGGCAAGTTCAAGGACTACATCGCGATCCCGAAGATCAACGGCTACCAGTCGCTGCATACGACGCTGGTCGGCCCGTTCGGCACGCCGGTCGAGTTCCAGATCCGCACGCGCGAGATGCACCAGATCGCCGAGGCTGGCGTGGCCGCGCACTGGATGTACAAGCATCACGCCGACCAGATCAACGATATCCAGCAGCAGGCGCACCAGTGGCTGCAGTCGCTGCTCGATATCCAGAGCCAGACCGGCGATTCGCAGGAATTCCTCGAGCACGTCAAGATCGACCTGTTCCCGGACGCGGTCTATGTGTTCACGCCCAAGGGCCATATCCGCGCGCTGCCGCGCGGGGCCACGGCGCTGGACTTCGCCTATGCGGTGCACAGCGATCTCGGCAACCAGTGCGTCGCGGTCAAGATCAACAACGAGCTGCTGCCGCTGCGTACCGAACTGAAGAGCGGCGATATCGTCGAGGTCATCACCGCGCCGTATTCGAAGCCTAATCCCGCCTGGCTGTCGTTCGTGCGTACCGGCAAGGCGCGCGCGGCGATCCGCCACTATCTGAAGACGACCAAGCTCGACGAGGCGATCCAGCTCGGCGAGCGGCTGCTGGAGCAGGCCGCGCGCCAGCTGGGCATCGACCTGAAGGCGGTGCCGCAGCCGGTCTGGGAACGGATGATCCAGTGGACCGGTAACAAGCAGCGCGACGACATCTTCGCCGACCTGGCGCTGGGGCGGCGCGTGCCGGCGGTGGTCGCCAAGCGCATGGAAATCCTGCTGCAGGAGCTGTCCGGCGACTTCGATACCGCGCTGATGGCGGCGGTGCAGACCTTTGCCGGCGAGGAGGCGCCCGCGGTGCCGATCACCGGCGACGAGGGCATGTCGATGATCTTCTCGGCGTGCTGCCGGCCGATTCCCGGCGATTCGATCGTCGGCTATCTCGGCAAGGGCGAAGGGCTGCAGATCCATGTCCAGGACTGCAAGGTGGCCAAGCGGCTGCACAGCAAGGATCCCGAGCACTGGATCGAGGTCATGTGGGCCAACAAGACCACGCGTGCCTTCGACGTCTCGATCAAGGTGCTGGTGCGCAACGTCAAGGGCATCGTCGCGCGCGTGGCGGCGGACCTGACCGCCGCCGACGCCAACGTCGCCCACGTCGCGATGGAGCACCAGGACAACGGCCGGCAGGAAGCGACCTATATGCAGTTCGTGATCCAGGTCCACGACCGCCTGCACCTGGCCAACGTGATGCGGGCCCTGCGCCGCAACACCGACGTCATCCGCATCTTCCGCGACCGCAACGACGGCTGACGCGCGGCCGGGGTCGGCAGGGCCTCAGGCCTCGCCGCGCTTCGGATAGCGGACTTCCAGAATATCGATCTGTTCGATGCCGCTCGGCGTGCGCAGCGGCACGGTATCGCCTTCGCGGGCCTTGATCAGCGCCTTGGCGATCGGCGAGATCCAGCTGACCCGGTGCGCGTCCAGATCGACCTCGTCCATGCCGACGATCGTGATGGTGTTTTCCTCGCCGGACTGGTTGGCGTAGGTCACCGTCGCGCCGAAGAAGATCTGGTCGTTGTCGCCCTGCAGCGAAGGGTCGACCACCTCGGCCTTGTCGAGCCGGCGGGTCAGGAAGCGGATGCGCCGATCGATCTCGCGCAGACGCTTCTTGCCGTACAGGTAGTCGCCGTTTTCCGAACGATCGCCGTTCGACGCGGCCCACGAAACGATCTGTACGATCTCGGGTCGCTCGACATCGATCAGGTGCATCAACTCGCCGCGCAGCCGCTGGTAGCCCTGCGCGGTGATGTAGTTCTTGGTGCCGGCAGGCAGCGGGGTCGCGCCTTCGGGAAGGTCGTCGTCTTCGTCGTCCGACGGTTCTTTGACAAATGCCTTGCTCATGGTACGGATCACTTCTTGGCAGGCAGACATTATAGGAACAGCGGCCTGCAACGGTGACGCCGAAAAAGATGGCGCCGGGGGCTTCCCAAAAACAAAAAACGCGATATAATCTCTTTCTCGCGTGCGGCTGTAGCTCAGTTGGATAGAGTACTTGGCTACGAACCAAGGGGTCGTGGGTTCGAATCCTGCCAGCCGCGCCACCTACATGCAGTACGAACGGCCTGGAGAGTCTTCTCTCCAGGCCGTTTTTGTTTTGGTGTTGCCGGTGGGGGCTGGATTGCCGCGGATGCCCGGCCGTCAGCGTGGCGATCGACGCTGATCGAGCGCTCCCCCTTACAGCGCGGCCGGATTCTCGCTGTTTGCCACCGCGCTTGGGCGGCCGCTCTGGACGTTGGCGCCGGCCTTCAGTCCAGCGTATGCCGCGAAGCCTAGCGCGGCGACGGAGATGGCAAGCGTGGCGACCCACTTGTAGATGTCGGTATGCGCGCGTTCGACCGAGGCCCGGATCTCGCCGAGGTCAAGCTTGGCGTCGAGGCGCGTCAGCGTGGTCTGGATGTCCGCGACACTGGTGGTCAGGTGGGCGACATCGGTCTTCAGGGACGACACGTCCGTCTTCAGGGACGAGACGTCCGTCTTCAGCGATGAGACGTCGGCCTTTAGAGTCGACACGTCGGTCTTCAACATCGAGACGTCGCCCTCGAGCCGGGTCACCGATTGTTCCAGTCGATCGATTCGGTCCATCTTGCGATTTTCCATGATGCATTGACGTTGGTGCGGGGTTCTGGCCGGGCTTGCGGCCAGGCGGGAATGCCTGGCTGACATGGGTTCTGCAATGGCGAGGATGATGGCACGAATCGAGCAGGCTCACTGTCAAATTGCGTTTCGACTGCGCCGTTCTCCGACAGCCGCGTCAGCCTTCGCCGCCTTGCGCCTGCGCCGCACGCTGGCTAGCCTGAACCTGTGTACCAGGCCCATTGCAGGAGGTGCGATGCATGACGACGACTGGCGTGTCGAGGACTATCGCGGCATGGACGTTTATGTGCTGGTGTCCGAGCGAGAGGGTGGCGGAGCCTCGGGATGGACCTACGAGGTCCGCATCGGGCAGGAGGGTGGCGATCCGAGCGATGCCGGCGATGTCGAGATGATCTCCAGCGGCGAGCAGGTCTTTGCGACCCGCCATGCCGCCGAGGTCGCGGCCTTCAGCGCGGGTTACGCGCGCGTCGATCGCATTCTCGGTCCGGAGTGCTGAGGCCCGTGGCGGCATCGCGGGAGTCGTGCGCCATCATGTCACGTTGTGATGGATTGCCGCTTCGCGGCCGGAGTTCGTGCCGACAATAAGGCTTGCAATGGCGGCGCGATTGCTGCATAATGTTGTTCTTCCAGACGCGGGGTGGAGCAGTCTGGCAGCTCGTCGGGCTCATAACCCGAAGGTCGCAGGTTCAAATCCTGCCCCCGCAACCAGATTCCCGAGATGTCGTCGTTACGCACGGTGCCTGGCCATTGAACCAGGTACCGTGCAGACATCTCAGCGGCACGCAGTTCCGTCCCTCGCAGTATCCCCCTGACAAGTACCGCCTTCACTGCCTCCGTGTTCGATGCATCGGGGCCGGGTCGTCCGCGCCTTGCCGCGCTTACACCGCGGAACCGCCCGCCAGCGCGATCGCCTGTTCGAACGTCTCGCGTATCGCCGGCTGATCTTCACGCTCCGCGGCCTCGGCGCGTTCGCGCAACCTGGCCACCAGGACTTGCAGATTGTTGCCGACCGGAGCCGTCTTGCTGGCGTCGCATTCGCTGACCGCCTCGGTCATCAGCTGCTGCAGTTCGTCACCGACATCGGCGCCATCGAACGCGCTGACCGACAGCGCCGAGATGCGCTCGAGGTAAAGGTTGACCAGCGCTTCGTCGTGTACCGGTTCGGGCATGTCCATCTCGGCCTCCGTGCTGTGGGTTGGCGGTGTGATGTCCATTCTAGTGGCGGCCCCGGGGCGCCTGCTGTCGGGACGTGGCCTACAGCACGCCTGTCCGATGGCGATTGACGCCGTCGACTTTACGCCGTCAACCTTCGGGCCGATCGCGGGCCGGAAAGACCGGAAGCGCGACGCGCCGGCGCGCCGCCTTCAGCGCGCGGGTGGGCCACAGCACGTAGTTGGTATGCGGGTCGAGCGGCTTGCCGAAGTACGACACCCACACCTGCACGCCGTGCTCGGTCTCGGCGATGATCGCGGCCACCGCGCGCGCGGCGACGGAAGGGGACTTCAGCAGCTCGGCCAGCGCCTCGACACCCTGGACGACGTGATGCTTGACTCCCTGGAACCATGCGTACTGCCGCATGGCGGACAACAAACGCTTCGTCATTGTTCGTGCGTCTCCGGTCGAAATGAGAATGAGAACCACGTGATCTGACCGTGCCGCCCGCGCTTTGTTCAGCTTGCGTGCGAGGCCATTTTCTATCGCTGGCCGGGATCGATTCGTCGCACCGGGCGAGGGCCCGGAATTGACAGCCCGGCGCCGTTTGCCGTAGCTTCGGTCGCATCGGCCCCGCGCCCGCGCCGCCGCTGCCCGATCCCGCAAGGGGCCACCCGCATCATCCCGCAAGGAGCTGCCGATGACCGAGGACATGCTGATGCAATTGATGGTGGAGGTCGAGAAGGAAGATCCGATCGACTATGCGAACCTGCCATTCGACGACGGCGCGCTGCGGTCCCTGGTCTGCCGTCTGGTGGCCGAGCGCTCGCAGGCAATGGAAGCGGCCGGCATGCCGGTCGACGCGGTGCTGGCCACCATGTGGGCCTCGACCGCCAAGCTGGTCCTCGAAAACATGGTGCTGAACGCGCGCCTTCTGACCTTGCAGGGCGCTCCCGACGACGCCCGCGCGCTGATCGAGCGCATCGCCCGCCAGTCCCGCGGCAAGCCTTGATCCCGCTCTCCAGCGCCGAGCCTGCCATTTAGGTAAACTACGATCCTTCATTGCTAATGGTGTGCCTTTGCCCGCACGGCAACAGGCTGGCACCAGGCAGCTCAGGGGGAGTTCGAGGTGGTCAAGTGGATCATTGTCGCGGCCTATCTCGGCGCGATTCTGTATGTGCATTTCCGCGGCAAGGTGCGTCTGCGCATCTGGCGGCAATTGCTGGATCATTCGGCGCTGGTGGCGCCGGTCAATTGCTTCATGTACGCGTTCTCCGGCGTTCCCCGCACGCCGTTCATCCCGGTGGAGCGCTTCCCTGAACTGGAGAAGCTGCGCGCCGCCTGGCCCGAGATCCGCGACGAAGGGCTGGCGCTGGCCGCGATGCGCAAGATCAAGGCGGCCGAGAAGAACGACGATGCCGGCTTCAATTCCTTCTTCAAATACGGCTGGAAGCGCTTTTACCTGAAGTGGTACGAGGCGCATCACCCGTCGGCCGAGCAGCTGTGCCCGCGCACGGTCGCGCTGCTGCGCGAACTGCCGTTCGTCAAGGCCGCGATGTTTGCCGAGCTGCCGCCGGGCGGCAAGCTCAATCCGCACCGCGATCCGTTCGCCGGTTCGCTGCGCTACCACCTCGGGCTGGCCACGCCGAACGACGACCGCTGCTTCATCGAGGTCGACGGGGAGCGGCACAGCTGGCGCGACGGGCAGGGCGTGGTCTTCGACGAGACCTATCTGCACTGGGCGGAGAACCGCAGCGACCAGAACCGGCTGATCCTGTTCTGCGACATCGAACGGCCGATGCGTTATGGCTGGGCCGGCAAGATCAATCGCTGGCTGGGCCGCAAGGTGATGAGCGCCGCCAGTTCGCCGAACGACGAGAACGACCAGACCGGCATGATCAACAAGCTGTTCCGCATCGTCTGGTTGGGCGGCCAATATCGCCGCCGCCTGAAAGCGTGGAACCGCCAGGTCTATTACGTGGTGAAGTTCGGCCTGATCGCCGCCGGCGTCGCGCTGATCGTCTTCCTGTAGCGCTGCCGGCTTCGGGACCGCAGCCGCTGCAAGGACGCGGTGCCATGCACCGCGTCCCACCGCTCCTCCTAGCGTGGCGACAGCCGCGCCACCACTCCCGCCAGCTTCCGATACGCCCGCTCCAGCGCGGTCGAGCGCGGCGCGCCGATATTGATCCGCAGGCAATGGTCGAAGCGGCTCGAGTTGGAGAACACCACGCCTGGCATCACGCGCACGCCGGCTTCGAGCGCCTGCTCGAACACCGCCTCCGACGACAGCCGGTCCGGCAATTCCACCCATAGATGCATGCCGCCCTGCGGTGCCGACAGCCGCGTGCCGGGCGGAAACAGCGCCGCGATGGTCTCCGCTGCCCAATGACGCTGGTGGCGCAGCCGCGCGCGCAGCCGCCGCAGATGCCGATCGACATCGCCGGACGCCATCAGCTCGGCCACGGCGATCTGCGACAGCAGTTCGTTCGGCCGCGACTGGCTGAACTTCAGCATCTCGACGCGGGCCTGCCATCTGCCGGCGGCAATCCAGCCGAGCCGCATGCCGGGCGCCAGATTCTTGTGCAGCGACGCGCAGTAGATCACGTTGCCGCTGCGGTCCCATGCCTTGGCGGCCGCCAGCGGCGTGTCGTCGTCGGCCAGCGTCGAGAAGCAGTCGTCCTCGATCAGCGCGATGCCGCGGGCCTCGCACCATTGCACCAGCCGCGCCTTGTTCGCGTCCGGCATGATGCTGCCCTGCGGGTTCTGCAGGTTCGGCACCACCACCACCGCGCGAATGTTGTCGTAGGTCTGCGCGGCCAGTTCCAGCGCCTCCAGCGACAGCCCTGTCTGCGGACTGCACGGGACCTCGAGCGCCCGCATGCCGAGGCTTTCGAGGATTTGCAGCAATCCGTAATAGGTCGGCGATTCGACCGCGATGACGTCGCCCGGGCCGGCCACTGCGCGCAAGGCGAGGTTCAGCGCCTCGGTGCAGCCATGCGTGATGGCGATCTGTTCCGGCGCCAGCGTCATGCGGGCCTGCAGCGCCTGGCGCGCCAGCGCGGCGCGCAGTGCCGGATGGCCGTCGGGCTCGACCGCGCTGCCCAGCAGATTGGGGTGGCGGCGCAGCGCGCGGCCGGTGGCCTGGCGCAGCGCTTCGACCGGATAGAGCTCGGGCGGCGCGCAGGCGCCCGCAAGATTGACCGCGTCGGGATACCGGCGGCCGCGCGCGATGATCGCCGAGATGCGCGCGTGGATGCCGACGTACTGGGCGGGATCGGGCAGCGATGCCGACGGTTCGGCGATCGGTGTGGTCTGCGGTGCCGGGGGGCGGACGAAGTAGCCGGAGCGGGGGCGCGCTTCGAGCAGCCCTTGCGCCTCCATCTCGCGGCACGCCTGCAGCGCCGTCGACAGGCTGACGTCGTGGCGCTCCATCAGGGCCCGTATCGAGGGCATCCGTTCGCCCGGCAGCAGCGTGCCCGCGGCGATGGCCTGCCGATAGTGGCCGGCGAGTTGGCGATACAGCGGGGCGGAGTCCATGCGGCATGGTGGCGCATCCGGCCGATGCGCAACAGATACAGAAAAGTATCCGCCGTATCGTAACAGAGCAAAGGATGGGGCTCTGTTCTGCTGTCCGTTCCGGTGCGGTGTGCCTGCCGCACCGCGGCCGCGGCCGGTACGCTGCGTTCAGTCGATCGCGGCACTGACGAACCGGCCGGTCCGTCTGGTCGTGCCGGCGGCACGAGGCGCCGCCGCGGTTGCTGCCGCAGCCGAACCCGACCCCGACGCCGACCCTGAATTTGACGCCCGAGCCCGAGGCCCCTCATGTCCATCCTGTCGCTGCTGCCACATCCGATCTACCACTACCGCGCCCTGATGCTGCATGCCGGCCATGCGGTGGGCTTCCACGCCAGGGCCGGCACCGAACTGCATGTCGCCGATGGCGACGTGGAGTTGGTCGAGCCGCCGCTGCTGCTGGCCGGCGCGCTGCACTGGCCGCGCCGGACGCTGGCGTCCGGCAGCGTGGTCACGCTGTCCCGCTCGGGCTGGTGTTCCGTGCGTGCGCGGCGCGATACCACCGTGCGGCTGCGCCAACGTGCCTGGGTATTTTCCCGGGCCCGCATCGCGCGCATACTCTCCGGCTGGCGCCGCCGGCGCCTGGCGCACTGAGCCCGGCCGATGCCCGTCCCATTCGAATCGCGTACTTTTTTTCCCTGCAAGGAGTGCTGTCCCATGACGCAATTGGCCATCTCGTTCATCGATGTCGTGGAGGCGCACCGCCGCATCAGCGGCGTCGCGCACCATACGCCGGTGCTGACTTCGGCCACCGCCGACGCGCAGACCGGCGCGCGGCTGTTCTTCAAATGCGAGAACCTGCAGCGCATGGGTGCCTTCAAGTTTCGCGGCGGCTACAACGCGATCGCGCAGCTGTCCGCCGCACAGCGCGCCGCCGGTGTCGCGGCCTTCTCGTCGGGCAACCATGCACAGGCGATCGCGTTGTCGGCGCGGCTGTTCGGTACGCGCGCGGTGATCGTGATGCCCAAGGATGCACCCGCGGCCAAGATCGCCGCGACGCGCGGCTATGGCGGCGAAGTCGTGCTGTACGACCGCTATACCGAGGACCGCCAGGCCATCAGCGAGCGGCTGGCGCGCGAGCAGGGACTGACGCTGATCCCGCCGTTCGACCATCCGGACGTGATGGCCGGCCAGGGCACGGCCGCCAAGGAACTGTTCGAGCAGGCCGGTCCGCTGGACGTGCTGCTGGTGCCGCTGGGCGGTGGCGGTCTGCTGTCGGGCTGCGCCGTGGCGGCCCGGGCGATGCATCCGGGCTGCACCATCATCGGTGTCGAGCCCGAAGCGGGCAACGACGGCCAGCAAAGCCTGCGCGCGGGGCGCATCGTCGAAATCGGCACGCCCGACACCATCGCCGACGGCGCGCAGACCCAGCATCTGGGCCGCCACACCTTCCCGGTACTGCAGCAACTGGTCGACGATATCGTCACGGTCAGCGACGCTCAACTGATCGAGGCGATGCGCTTCTTTGCCGGCCGCATGAAACTGGTGGTCGAGCCCACCGGCTGCCTGGCCGCCGCCGCGGCATTTGCGGGCAAGGTCCAGATCGCCGGCAAGCGGGTCGGCATCATCCTGTCCGGCGGCAATGTCGACATGGCCCGCTACGCCGCGCTGCTGGGGCGGGCGCCGGCGCAGGACTGACGGACCGGCTGGGCAAGGAAGGGGCGGTCGCGAGCGGCCGACGGCACCGAAAGGCTTTAGAATTGCGGGTTGGCCATCGGACCCGCCGCTCGGCCGCCGAATACCTTGTCCCCCATGCTACGCCTCAGTGAACTCAAGCTCCCCCTCGACCATTCCGAAAGTGACTTGGAGGCCGCTGTCCGTGCGCGTCTGATCGACATCGGCGTCAAGGGCGATGGCATGGTGTCCTTTACCGTGTTCCGCCGCGCGCACGACGCGCGCAAGCGCTCCGATATCAAGCTGACGTATATCGTCGATATCGAGGTGAAGGACGAGGACGCGGCGCGCAAGCGCATCGCCGGCAAGCCGAACTGGAGCGTGACGCCGGACATGACGTACCGCTTCGTCGCGCAGGCGCCGCAGCACACGGCGACGCCGCGACCGGTGGTGATCGGCATGGGCCCGTGCGGCCTGCTGGCCGGGCTGATCCTCGCGCAGATGGGCTTTCGCCCGATCATTCTCGAGCGCGGCAAGGAAGTGCGGGAGCGCACTCGCGACACCTTCGGGCTATGGCGCAAGAGCGTGCTCAATCCGGAATCGAACGTGCAGTTCGGCGAGGGCGGGGCCGGCACCTTCTCCGACGGCAAGCTCTATAGCCAGATCAAGGACCCGAAGCACTACGGCCGCAAGGTGCTGCACGAGTTTGTCAAGGCGGGTGCGCCCGAGGACATCCTGTTCAAGGCGCGGCCGCACATCGGCACGTTCCGGCTGGTCAAGATGGTCGAGAACATCCGCGCCGAGATCTTCGCCCTCGGCGGCGAGATCCGGTTCGGCACGCGCGTCGACGACATCGACATCGAAGGCGGCCGCGTCCGCGGCCTGCAGCTGTCGAACGGCGACTACCTGCCGTGCGAGCAGGTCGTGCTGGCGGTCGGCCACAGCGCGCGCGACACCTTCGAGATGCTGTACCGACGCGGCGTGTTCATGGAAGCCAAGCCGTTCTCGCTGGGCTTTCGCATCGAACATCCGCAGGGCATGATCAACCGCAGCCGCTTCGGCAAGTTTGCCGGCAACAAGCTGCTGGGCGCGGCCGACTACAAGATCGTGCACCACTGCAGCAACGGCCGCTCGGTCTACAGCTTCTGCATGTGCCCGGGCGGCACCGTGGTAGCGGCGGCATCGGAGCCGGGGCGGGTGGTCACCAACGGCATGAGCCAGTACAAGCGCGCGGAGCGCAATGCCAATGCGGGCATCGTCGTCGGCATCACGCCCGCCGACTATCCGGGCGGACCGCTGGCCGGCATCGACTTCCAGCGGCATTGGGAAGAGCGCGCCTTCGAACTGGGCGGACGCAACTACTGCGCGCCGGGCCAGCTGGTCGGCGACTTCCTCGCGCGGCGGCCATCGACCGCGCTCGGCACGGTCGAGCCGTCGTACAAGCCGGGCGTGACGCCGACCGATCTGAGCACCGCGCTGCCGGACTACGTGATCGAGGCGATTCGCGAGGCGCTGCCGGCATTCGAACGGCAGGTGCCCGGCTTCGCGATGGACGACGCCGTGCTGACCGGCGTCGAAACGCGGACTTCGTCGCCGCTGCGCATCCGCCGCAAGGACGACTACCAGAGCGTCAATGTCGCGGGCCTCTATCCGGCCGGCGAGGGCGCGGGCTACGCGGGGGGCATCTATTCCGCGGCGATCGACGGCATCGAGGTGGCCGAGGCGGTCGCGCTCGATATCGTCAACCGGGTCGGCAAGGCGGCCTGAGTGATGTCGCCGGCGGAGCAGCAGCAGATCGTCGATGCCACGCGTCACTGGCTGACGCGCGCGGTGATCGGGCTCAATCTGTGCCCGTTCGCCAAGAGCGTCCACGTCAAGGAGCAGATCCGCTACGTGGTCAGCGAAGCGACCGATGCCGAGACGCTGCTCGATACGGTCGAGGCCGAGCTGAAGGGGTTGGCCGCGGCCGATCCCGCGCACATCGACACCACGCTGCTGATCGTTCCGCGGATGCTGGCAGACTTCGCCGACTACAACGATTTTCTGTACCTGGCCGAGCGCGTGCTCGACAGCCTCGGCCTGTCCGGCGTGCTGCAAATCGCCAGCTTTCACCCGCAATACCAGTTCGCCGGCACCGACGCGGACGATATCGAGAACTACACCAACCGGGCACCGTATCCGATCCTGCATCTGTTGCGCGAAGACAGCATTGCGCGCGCGGTCGAGGCCTTTCCCGACGCGGCGGACATCTACGAGCGCAACGAGGAGACCATGCGCCGGCTCGGCCACGAAGGCTGGCGGCGTTGGATGGCGGGGGAAGACGCCCAGTAAGCGCCGGTCAGTGGGCTCCCGCCACGGGCGCTCTGCTGCTGAACCTCAGGCGGGCGTAAAGAACCGCTCGCGCATTTCCTCGAGCCCCAGTGTTTCGAGCACGTGAGCCAGCCGCTCCGCCGGCCGCCGGCGCGGCAAATCCTTGTACTGCGCGACGATCAGTTCGTTCTTCATCGAGTGTTCCCACCCGACCAGCTCGGTTACCGTGACCTGGTAGCCGTGCGCCTCCAGCTGCAGGCAGCGCAGCACGTTGGTGACCTGGCTGCCGAATTCGCGCGTATGCAGCGGATGGCGCCAGATCTCGGTCAGCGGATTGCCGAGCGACTTCGACTTGTTCCTGCGCAGCACCGCCGCGACCTCGGCCTGGCAGCAGGGGACCACGACGATGTACTTCGCGCGCTTGGTCAATGCGAAACGGATCGCGTCGTCGGTGGCGGTATTGCAGGCATGCAGCGCGGTGACCATGTCGACCGTCGCCGGCAGCCGGTCCGAGGTGATCGACTCCGCCACCGACAGATTCAGGAACGACATGCCGGGGAAGCCGAGCCGCTCGGCAAGCGCGGTGGATGAGCGCACCAGCTCCTCGCGCGTTTCGATGCCGTAGATATGCGAGCGGTCCTGCTGCGTCTTGAAGAACAGATCGTAGAGGATGAAGCCGAGATACGACTTGCCGGCGCCATGATCGACCAGCGTCAGGTCGGCATGGTCGCGCTTGAGGTCCTGCAGCAGCGGTTCGATGAACTGATAAAGGTGATAGACCTGTTTCAGCTTGCGGCGGCTGTCCTGATTCATCTTGCCGTCGCGGGTCAGGATATGGAGTTCCTTGAGCAGCTCGATCGACTGGCCGGGACGGATTTCGTGGGTGTTCGACATGGGATACGGCGCGGTTGGCCCGGGTAATGGTGCGCCGCGTCTTGCGGCATCGTGCGGCCTTGGGACAGGCGCGTGGGCCCGGGCGGGCAGGGCGACAGTTTACCGGAAGGCGTCCCGAAAGAATTTTCCTAAAGTTTTGCCGAAATCTGCCGTAGGTGACGGACAGGCGGCATGCCGACTGGGTGCCGCCCCGACAACAACGATAAATCAAAGGCAGACGGCTGGAGGACGCGATGAGCGACGTAGCAGCTTCAGTTGTACGGGTGTGGGTGGACGGCGCGGACAAGGCCGTGCGGGCGCGGTACGAATTGCCGGCGGAGGCCGAAGAGGGCAACGGGCCCCCCGACCGCGCCGCGCTGATGGCAGCCCTCGAGGCCCAGGGCTGGGCGCATGCCAGGCTGGACGAGTCCGCCATCGCGGCGTTCCTGCTCGCCTGCCATCGCGACGGGGTGCCGGCCGAGGCGGTGATCGGCGAACTGGTCGACGGCTATTTCGAGATCGATATCGATGCCGATTCGCTGACGGTGCGGCTGACGCTGTGGCCGCCCGAAGGCGGACGGGTGGTGCAGCCAGACGACGTACGCATCGTGCTGGCGGGGCGCGGCATCAAGCTGCCGGTCGACGAGGCGGCGCTGGCAGAAGCCTTTGCCGCGGGACGTTGCGACGACCTGCCGATCGTGCACGGCACGGCGCCGACGCGCGGCACGCCGGCGCGCTTCGTCAATCTGCTCGAGCCACGCCGCGGCGGCGCGGACGACGACCACGCCCGCATCGATCTGCGTGACCTCGGCAACCTGTTGCTGGTGCAGCCAGGCACGCACCTGATGCGGCGTATCCCCGCGGTGCAGGGCACCGCGGGTCAGGACGTGTTCGGCCGCGTGCTGCCGGCGCCGGAAGTCGCCGATACACCGTTCACCGATCGCCTGACCGGCGTCGGTCCCGACGCGGACGATCCGGATCTGCTGGTGGCGACCGTCGCCGGCCTGCCATCGGTGCGCGCGCGCGGCGTCAGCGTCAATCCGGTCGTCGCGGTCGATGCGGTCGACATGCACTCCGGCAATATCGCGTTCGAAGGCACGCTGCGCGTCAACGGCGACATCAAGACCGGCATGTCGGTGCGCGTCGGCGGCGACGTGATCGTCGCCGGCACCATCGAGGCCGCCCACGTCGAGGCCGGCGGCAATGTGGTGGTCAGCGGCGGCATCATCGGCAAGTCCGACGGGCCGCACGACCCGGCCAGCGCCATCGCACGGATCCAGTGCAAGGGGTCGGTACATGCGCGCTTCATCGAAAACGCCGTGGTCGAGGCCGGCACCACGGTCACTGTCGACAGCGCCATTCGCCAGAGCGATGTCGCGGCTGGGGAGACGATCACTGCCGGAGACGCGGCCATCGGCAGCGGCAATATCACCGGCGGCCGCTGCCGCGCCTGGCATGCGGTCCGTGCCGGCACGCTGGGCGCGCCGGCGGGCACCGCTACCGCCATCCACGTCGGCCTGAACCCCTATGCCGACGCCGAAAAGGCCGCGCTGGAAGCGGAGAAGCGCCGGCAGGAACAGGAGCAGGCCAAGATCCAGCAACTGATGGCGTTCTTCGCCAAGAATCCCGAGCGCGCCACGCCGGAACTGCGGGAGAAAGCGCGCGCGACCCTGTTCAAGTACACCCGCGACATCATGGACACCGACGCGCATCTGGCCAAACTGGCCGAGCAGCTGCATCCACGTCCCGATGCCGCGGTGGTGGTCGGCAAGCGCGTATACGGCGGCGTCAGCATCGCGATCGGCCAGAAGGCGATGCGGGTGATGGAGGAGCTGCCGAAAGTCGAGCTGCGGCTGGTGGGAGACGGCATCGGCGTGGTCAAGGAGTAAAACCGAAGACGGCGCCGAGGCGCCGTGTTTCTGGACGGCACCTCAGGCCGTATCGCGCCAACGACGGCGTCCCGCAGCGGCGCCACAGGTGGCGCCCGTCCATGCCTCCATTGCCCCCCTCAGCCATCGAGCCTCGTCCCCGGTCACGGGGTAGTGCGGAACGGCGTCGTCGATCGAACCCAGATCGAAATAGCTGTGCAGCGTTTCGCCCTGGATCGTGATCCCCCAGGTGTCCATTTGCCGCAGGTCGGCCAGCCGCAGCACCACGAAGTCGTCAGGCCGGCCTGGAGCGGTGTTGTCGATCGCCTCCTGCAGGCGCCGCGTGATGGCAAGCGCTTCGGCACAATCGCGTGGCCCGCTGACAACGTCGACGCCGACAGCGCCGGCCGGCGGGAAGGCAAGGGCGTCGCCTGCGACGGCGGCTTCGGTTCGAGGCACAGTGCGGATCGATTCCATCGGTATGGCCAAGGAGAAGTGAAGGGACGCTCGAGCTTATCGAGCCGGGCGCCCGATGGGGCTGGGCGGATTCTGAAAAGGTCCTGGCCGCTCGCGAATCGGCATGCCGGCGAGACGTGGCAGGAAAGCGAGACGAACGGACAGGGGCGGCCCGCCCGCCCTTGCGGCTTCATCTATTTCTGAAGGCCGGCCTGTGCGAGACGGGGCCCGCTTCATCAATTGATGAAGCGCGAGGGGGGACGCATCGCGTGGCCGGCCGCGCCAATTGCGCCATGCCGCCGCATCCCGCTACCTCGCCATTTCCCGCAAAGCGCGGCCGCATGCGCCTTCGCGGCAATCGCGACGCGCTGCCGCTGCCGTTGCGCCGAGACGCGCTGACCCCCTGGCACCCTTGTTGCTCTTCGGCGATACCCAGCAGCCGATACAGCCAACAAGGAGAGCTTCATGACATTCGCAGTACTGGCCGCCGACTCCTCGACCGGGCAACGTCCCGATCTGGTCGGCAATGCGCGTGCCCTCGCAAAAACGCTGCGCGACCGCGTTCCGCGGGCAGAGGCGTTGCGACGCTTGCCCGACGACAACGTTCAGGACTTGCGCGTGGCAGGCATGTTCAAGGCACTGCAGCCGCGGCGATGCGGCGGCCTGGAGACCGACCTGCACGAGTTCATCGACGCGGTGGCGGCGCTCGCGACGGGATGCGGCGCATCGGCTTGGGTCACGGCCGTGACCGGGGCCCACCATTGGCTGATCGGCCTGTTCGAGCGGCAGGCACAGGACGATGTATTCGCCGCGAATCCCGATGCCCTGATTTCGGCAGTCGTCAGTTCCCGCGGCAAGGCCCGCCGCACCCATGGCGGCTATATCCTGAACGGCTTCTGGCCGTTCTGTTCCGGATCCACCGCGGCGGACTGGGTCATGCTTGGCGGAATCGTGCAGGACGATGACGGCCAGCCCATCGACGAGGGCGAATTCCTGATTCCGATCGCCGAGCTTGAGGTCAAGGACGACTGGAACGTCGCCAGCCTGAAGGCCACCGGCAGCAATAGCGTGGTGGCACGCGAGGTGTTCGTGCCCGCTCACCGCTTCCTGTCGATGCCGCGGGCCATTGAAGGAAGCAATCCCGGCATGGCGATTCACGAGGGAAGCCTGTACCACTCGGGCGTCATTCCCGTGCTGGCCATTGCGTTGGGCCCCACGGCGCTGGGCTTGGCCGAGGGCGCGCTGGCCGACTTCAAGGCCCGTCTGCCAGGCAAGCAGGTCATCTATACCCGCCACGAAATCCAAATGGAGATGCCGGTCACGCATGTGATGGTGGCCGATGCCGCCACGCGTATCAATGCGGCACGTTCGATCCTGCATCAGGCGGCGCGGAACATCGAGCGCTATGCCGAAGCGCGTGAACTGATGCCGCTCGACCAGCGCGCCCAGGTGCGCATGGATACGGCCTATGCATCGCGTCTGTGCCTGGAGGCGGTCCAGATGCTGTACCTGTCCTCGGGAGGGTCGGCGGTCGCGCTGGGCAATCCCGTGCAACGTGCCTGGCTCGACCTGCATGCGATCAATCTGCATGGTCTGAACTGTCTGGACACCGCCCGCGAGATGTATGGCCGGATCGTTCTTGGCTTGCCGCAGAACACCGATCTGATTTGAGCCGCGATGGAGGCCTACTGAAATGATCGCGGACTTCAAGACCGCCATGCGGCGCATGGCCAGTACCGTCAGCATCATCACGTGCGCGAACGAAGCCGGCGCCCACGGCATGACGGCCACAGCCGTCACGTCGGTTTGCGCGGAGCCGTCCTCGCTTCTGGTTTGTGTCAATACCGCGGCGTCGTTCCATCACGCGATCAGCGGCGCGGAGCGCTTCTGCGTGAATCTGCTTGACAGCTCGCAAGTGGATCTGTCGCAGGCGTTCAGCGGCCGGCTCAAAGGGGCGGAGCGCTTCAGCGTGGGCAGCTGGCAATTGCATGACGACGGCCTGCCCTATCTCGAGGACGCCCAGGCCAATCTCTTTTGCCTGGTCGACCGGCGCATCGCTTATGGCACCCACACCATCTTCATCGGCCGCGTGGAACACGTGCTGATTGCCGATCAGGTGTCCCCCTTGTTGTACCAGGACGGCAGCTACGCAAGCGCGCACCGATTGGCCGCCGCCTGACCCGGCTGCCGCCTCATTCATTCCATCACCGCCACAAGGAGTCAACTCATGGGCCATAGCAAGGACGCAGTAGATCGGGGCCGCCGCCGTTTCGCCGTCACGGCTGCCGGTACCACCATCGCGCTCGGGGCGGCCGGACTGGCCGGACTGAATCCGCTGGCGCGCGCGCAGGGTGCAGGGCGCCCCCTTCGGGTTGGTCTCGTATCGCCGCAGACCGGGCAGCTCGCAGGCTTCGGCGAAGTGGACAAGTTCACGCAGGCGCAGTTCATCGATGCCACGCGACGCGGCATCGCCATCAATGGGAAGGTGCACCCGGTGCAGGTATGGATGAAGGACTGCCAGTCGAACCCGAACAAGGCCGCGGAAGCTGCCACCGATCTGATCCTGCGCAACGAGATCGACCTGATGGTGGTGGGGGGTACCCCGGAGACCACCAATCCCGTGTCTGACCAGTGCGAACTGAACGGCGTTCCTTGCATCTCCACGGCGGCCCCTTGGCAAGCGTGGTACTTCACGCGGGGCGGGACGCCGAAGCGGGGTTTCGAATGGACCTATCACTTCTATTTCGGTCTCGAAGACGTGATCGAGGTCTTCACGAACATGTGGGCCGAGATCCCGACCAACAAGGTCGTCGGGCTGCTGTTCTCCAACGACGGCGACGGCAACGCATGGGGCGACCCGAAGATCGGCTTTCCGCCGGTGCTGAAGGCGCGCGGCTACAAGGTGGTCGATCCCGGGCGCTACCAGAACATGCAGGCCGACTTCAGCGCCTATATCGCGGCGTTCAAGGCCGCCAATGTCGAGATCGTGGCCGGTGTTCCGACGCCTCCGGATTTCAAGACGTTCTGGACGCAGGCCAAGCAACAGGGCTTCAAGCCGAAGATCGTGACGGTGGGCAAGGCGTTGGCATTTCCCTCCGCGATCGAGGCGGTGGGCGACATCGGCGAGGGGATCTCGCAGGAATCGTTCTGGAGCGCGAACCGTCCGTTCCGCTCGTCCATGACCGGACAAAGTGCGATGGAAGTGGCGACGGCCTATGAAAAGGCGACCGGCAAGCCATGGTCGCAGCCGCTCGGTTGCTCCCATGCGATGTTCGAGGTCGCGCTCGACGCGCTCAGGCGCACCAGAAGCATTGACGACAAGCAGGCCATTCGGGACGCCATCGCGGCAACGAATCTGGACACGGTGGTGGGGCCCTTGTCCTGGGCAAGGGGGCCGGTCAGGAACGTGGCCAAGACGCCGCTGGTGGGAGCTCAGTGGTTCAAGGGCAAGACCCATCCCTATGACCTTCTCGTGGTCAACAACAAGACCATGCCCGGCATTCCCGTGCAGGGCAAGTTCCGCTCGCTCTAAGGCCCGCGCCGATGCCAACCATGCCAGATAGCGGTGCCGCTCGCGCTGCCGCGGCCACTGCCGATCCCGCTGCCGCGGCCACCGCCGATCCCGCTGCCGCCGCCCTTCGGCCCGGCCTGCCGGCGGCGCCCGCGCGGATCGCCTTGCGTGATGTGCGCAAGAGCTACGGCGCACTGCGCGTTACCGACGATATCAGCTTCGAGGTCCCGTCCGGCGAGGTGCTGGGCATTCTCGGGCCCAATGGCGCGGGCAAGTCGACCCTGTTCAATCTGATGGGGGGCGATGTGCGGCCGGACGCAGGGCGGATCGTCTTCGACGGGGCCGACATCGCCTCGCTCACGCCGCACCAGCGCTGCCGGCTCGGCATCGGTCGCACCTATCAGATTCCCCACCCCTTTTCGGGAATGACGGTATTCGAGAATCTGCTGGTGGCCGCGTCGTTTGGCGCGGCGATGCGCGAGCGCGATGCTTATGCGCCTTGTGTGGAGATCCTGCGGCGCACCGGGCTGATCCGCAAGGCGAACCACCGCGCTGGCTCGCTGACGCTGCTCGACCGCAAGCGGCTCGAGCTTGCGCGTGCGCTGGCCACGTCGCCAAAGCTGCTGCTGATGGATGAGATCGCCGGCGGGCTCACCGACCAGGAGGCGATCGAACTGGTGGCGCTGATCCGCGATATCAAGGCGAGCGGTATGACGATCGTCTGGATCGAGCACGTGGTCCATGCGCTGCTGGCCGTTGCCGATCGGCTGCTGGTCATCAACTTCGGCGCGAAGCTTGCCGAGGGCCAGCCCGATGCCGTCATGGCGGATCCGGAGGTCCGCCGCGTTTACATGGGAATGGAGGTGTGAAATGGCCAGTCCGTTATTGCGTACGCGCGCATTGACCGCGCGCTATGGCGACTTTCAGGCCCTGTTCGGTATCGACTTCGAGATCTCGGAAGGGGAAGTCGTGGCGATCATCGGAGCCAACGGCGCCGGCAAGTCGACCTTCCTCAAGTGCATCACGGGCTTGCTTCCGGCGTCCGAGGGCGCAGTGCAGTTCGAAGGCCGGAACATCGGCGGCACACCGGCGCACGAGCTGGTGCGGCGCGGGATCGCGATGGTGCCGGAAGGCCGCCGCATCTTCCCCAGCCTGAGCGTCGAAGAGAACCTGCGGGTCGGCGGGTACTCCCGGCGCTGCGGGTTCTGGACACTGGAACGCGTATATGCGTTGTTCCCGGTGCTCGGGGAACGGCGCAGGGCGCCCGGCACGGCGCTGTCGGGCGGACAGCAGCAGATGGTCGCGATCGGGCGCGCGCTGATGGCCAACCCGAAGCTGCTGATCTGCGATGAACTGTCGCTTGGCCTTGCGCCGATCGTGATCAAGGATATCTACGCGGCGATCGCCCGCATCCTGGACGGCGGCATGACGGTGATCCTGGTGGAACAGGATGTCGCGCTCGCCAGGCGATGTTCCACGCGGCTGTATTGTTTTCAGGAAGGCCGCGTCGCACTGGCGGGCGCCTCCGCGACACTCGGCGCCGAAGAGATATCGCGCGCCTACTTCGGTGCGGAGCGCGCGGCATGCTGAGCTGGATCGATACCGCATTGCAGGGGCTGATGCTGGGCGGGCTCTACGCACTGTTCGCAATGGGCCTGGCGCTGATGTTCGGCGTCATGCGGCTGGTCAACACCGCCCACGGCGACCTCGTCATTCTGGCGGCCTTCCTGGGCTTCCTCCTCACCGATTCACTCGGCATCGGCCCGCTCGGGGCGACGGCAGTGGTGGTGCCATGCGCATTCCTGTTCGGCTATGTGCTGCAGCGCGGCGTGCTCAATTTCGTCGTCACGCGCGATCCGCTCCCTTCGCTGGTGGTCACCTTCGGCATGGCGACCGTCGTGCAGAACCTGTTGCTGGAAGCCTTCTCCGCCGATTCGCGTTCGATTGCGGCCGGGGGGCTGGAAACCGCCAGCATCCCGCTGGCGGGTGGGCTCACCGTTGGCGTGCTGCCGATGTTCACGCTGCTGACCGCGTTCTGCGCAACGTTGGGCCTGCAATGGGTCACTGGGCATACCGCGCTCGGCCGCGCCTTTCGCGCGACCTCTGACGATCGGGAGGCAGCGCTGCTGATGGGAATCGGCGATCGCCACATCTATGCATTGGCCACCGGCATCGCCGTCGCCATCGTTGGCGTAGCGGGAATGCTGCACGGCATGCGCACCACGATCGCGCCAAGCGACGGTCCGGTGCAGCTGATCTACGCCTTCGAGGTGGTCATCATCGGCGGCATGGGCTCGTTCTGGGGCAGCTTCGTCGGCGGCATGATCCTTGGCGTCGCCCAATCGATCGGATTCCGGCTCGACCCGGGCTGGGGCATCCTGGCCGGCCACCTGGTGTTCGTGCTGGCGCTGATCGTCCGGCCCAGTGGCTTGTTTCCCAAAACCCGCTAATCGCCAACGTCCGCTCCCATGTCGACCTCAAGTTCACTCGAAATCGCCGGCGACGCGGCCGCGCCTGCTGCCGCTCCCATGCTGGCGCCCGGTGCGGGCAAGCTGCTGCTCGCCTGTTCCTTCATCCTGTTCGCGGTGTTCGCCTCGCTGCCGCTGTGGGGCGGCTCCGCCTTGCTGCGGCAAGTCACTGAACTCGCCTGCCTGATCATCATGGCGCAGATGTGGAATCTGCTGAGCGGCTACGGCGGGTTGACCTCGATCGGGCAGCAGGGCTATATCGGTGTCGGCGGTTACACGCTGATCGTGCTGGCCAACTTCGCCGGGCTGAATCCGTTCCTGTGCGTGCCGCTTGCGGGCCTGATGGCGGCTGCGATCGCGCTTCCTGCCTCGCGCCTGCTGTTTCGGCTGCAGGGCGGCTACTTCGCCATCGGCACCTGGGCCGTGGCCGAGATCCTGCGGCTGCTGGTCGCCAATCAGGCAGTGCTGGGGGGCGGCTCGGGAACCAGCCTGACCGCCTTTCGCGGCGTCCCGCGCGCCGTCCGGGAATCCGCGACGTACTGGCTGGCCATCACGCTGGCATTTGCTGCGGTGGCGCTGATCTATCTGCTGTTGCGTTCCAGGTACGGCCTGGCGCTGACGGCCGTCCGCGATAGCGAAGTCGCCTCGGAAAGTCAGGGCGTGCACGTGGCCCGGATGAAACTGGCCGTCTATCTGCTGTCCGCGTTCGGGTTCGGCATCGCCGGGGCGCTGTTCTTTCTGCTGAGCCTGCGCATCTCGCCCGACTCTGCTTTCGGCGTGCAATGGACTCCCGTCATCGTATTCATCGTCATCATCGGCGGCATCGGCACCATCGAAGGTCCGATCATCGGCGCGGTCCTCTACTTCCTCGTGTCGAAGTACTTCAGTGACTACGGCACCTGGTACATGGTGGCGCTCGGCCTGACCGCCATCGTCGTCACCATCCGCTACCCGCGCGGCCTCTGGGGCTGGGCCAGCGACCGCTACGGTATCCGGCTGTTTCCAATCCAGCGGCGGCTTCATGCCGCGCTGCTGGACGGCTGATTCTTCTTCGTGTGGAGATTTTCGATGAGTGCAATCGATCTACTGGCCCTGTTTCGCCGCGAGCTGGAACTGTGCAAGGTGCATCAAGGCGAGACCATGGCCGTGCTGAGCGGCCCCGGTACCCGGCCGGACTATGTGGCGGCATTCATCGCCGCCGGGCAGCAGCTGGGCGCCGAGGTCTTTCATCTGAACCTGCCGCAGCCCGTGACGGCGTTTCGGCAGACGCCGACCACCGCGCAGGGCGCCCTGTGGGGCATCACGCCGCTGACCGGGCATCGGTCCGGCGTGGAGATACTCAAACGCGCCGATATCCTGATCGATCTGATCGGCCTGCTGCACTCGCCCGAGCAGCTCGACATCCAGAAGGCCGGCACGCGCGTGCTGATGGTCGTGGAGCCGCCCGACATCCTCGCCCGCATGCTCGCCCGCGAGGACACCCGTCCTCGGGTCGAAGCCGCCGGCCGCAAGATCGCGGCCGCATCGACCTTGCGCATCACCAGTCCGGCCGGCACCGACCTGACCTACAGGCTCGGACAATACTCGCACAGCCCGATCCTGCAGTATGGCTATACCGATCAGCCGGGCAGGTGGGACCATTTTCCAGGCGCGTTCGCCTATACCTGGCCGAACGAGGGGGAGAGCGAGGGCGTCATCGTGTTGCGCGAGGGGGATATCATCTATCCGTTCAAGGAGTTCGTTCGCGGCAATGTCCGCATTACCGTGCGCAACGGCTTCATCACCGATATCGAGGGCGGCTTCGATGCCGAGCATCTGGCCCATTTCCTGGCCGCCTGGAACGACCCCGATGCCTACGCCATGGCGCATATCGGCTGGGGGCTCGATGAGATGGCGCTGTGGAACGGCATCAGCCTGATCAACAAGGAAACCGCGATCGGCCAGGACGGACGCGCGTTCTACGGCAACGTGCTGTGGTCGACCGGTCCCAACACGGATGTGGGCGGCACCCGCAATACGCCGGCGCACCTCGATATCGTCATGAAAGGCGCCAGCCTGTATCTGGACGGCGAACCGATGGTGCTCGATGGCGACGTCATTCCCGCTGACCAGCGCGTCCCATCCCTGGGGGCGCGATGAGCAAGGCATGCCTGGATGCCGCCGTCATGACCGCAAGCGAGGCGGCTGCGCTGATTCGTTCCGGCAGGCTGCGCGCCGAGGATCTCGTGCGGGCATGCCTGGACCGCATCGAGGCGCGCGAACCGGTGGTCGGTGCCTGGACCTGGCTCGATCCGGACGCTGCACTGGCCGCCGCGCGCGAGGCCGACCGGAGCGCGCCTCGCGGGGCATTGCATGGCGTGCCGATCGGCGTCAAGGACATCATCGACACCTGCGACATGCCGACCGGCCTCGGCTTTCCTCCGTACGCGGACCGGCGCCCTTCCTGGGATGCCGCTTGTGTCGCTGCCTGCCGTCGCGCGGGCGCCATCGTGCTCGGCAAGACCGTGACCACGGAGTTCGCCTATTTCGCCGCGGGCAAGACCAGGCATCCTCGCGATCGGCTGGTGACGCCGGGCGGGTCGTCGAGCGGCTCGGCCGCGGCGGTGGCCGACGGCATGGTGCCGTTGGCCCTTGGCTCGCAGACCGCTGGTTCGCTGATCCGCCCGGCGGCATATTGCGGTGTGGTCGGCTACAAGGCCAGCCATGGCGAGTTCAGCCTCGCCGGCATCCGGCCCTTCGCCGAGTCGCTCGACAGCCTTGGCATACTGGCGCGATCGCTGGAAGACGTCACGCTGATGCGGCAAGTGCTGCTCGGGCGTTGCCAGCCTGCGGTCGCACCGGTGGCCGGCACAGCGCCGCCGCGGCTGGCCCTTTGCCGCACGCCGCACTGGGAAAAGATGGAGACGGCAGCCAGGGAGGCAGTGCAGGACGCGGTGGCACGCCTGCGCGCCGCCGGTGCCAGCGTCGATACCGTGGAGCTACCCGCGGCGCTCGCCGGCGCGGAGGACGCGCAGTATGCGGTCATGGCGCACGAGGCGTGGCGCAATTATCCGTTCGAGTACGAGCGCTATCCCCTGCAGACCAGCGCCGCGTTCCGCAGGTTGTGCGAGGCGGGCGAGAGCGTTTCCCCGGCCGCATACCGCGCCGCGCTGGCGCGGATCGGCGAGGCACGCGCGGCGTTCGCGCGCCTGTTCGCCGGGTACCAGGCATGGCTGGTGCCGTCGGCGCTGGGAGAGGCGCCGCCTGCCGCGGACGGCACGGGAGACCCCATCATGAGCCGGCTTTGGACGGCATTGCATGCCCCTTGCGTGGCCTTGCCGCACGGTTCGGGCCCGCGTGGGCTGCCGCTTGGCATTCAACTGGTCGCGCCCAAGGGCGGCGACGCGCCGTTGCTCGACGTGTCGGCGTGGGCAGCCCGATACCTTGTACCCGGCTGAGCGCTCGGCACGCTTCGTGCAGGGCTTGCGACTTCAGCATGCGCCAATCCCGGATGTCGTGCATGCGGCCAGGCTGGCTTTGGCTGGCCTGAACCTGGTTCTTCGCCGAAGTCCCGTTCCCATGCCACGCAAACTGTCTCACTTCGCGGAAGGCGGGCCGCCCACGGCAGGCGCGGCAGCCCATGCTCCATCGGACCTCAATCGCAAGCTGCGCACCGAGGAATTGCACGCCCGCCTGAGCTTCGCGGCCTCCAACGGCCGCATCTGGCTCGACGACCAGCGCATGATCCTGCTGCATCTGTCCGCGTTCGCGATGATGCGCAAGGAACTGGTGCTGTCGCTCGGGATGGACAAGGCACGCGACTTGCTGACCCGCATCGGCTACTCCGCCGGCACCCAGGCAGCGCGGCTGGCGGCCAAGATCCGTCCGAACGACAGTCTGATGGATGCCTTCACTACCGGTCCGGCCTTCCATGCCCTGCAGGGGCTGGTGTCGGTCGAAACGATCCGGCTCGATGTCGATCTGGAGGCGGGCACCTATTACTGCGAGCAGATCTGGCACGATTCCTCGGAAGACGACGCCCATATGGCCGAGTTCGGCATTGGCAATGAACCGATGTGCTGGATGCAGATCGGGTACGCCTCGGGATACAACAGCACCTTCTTCGGGCGTCCGATCGTGTTCCGCGAAGTCCAGTGTCAGTCGATGGGCAATACCTATTGCCGCATCATCGGAAAACTGGCGAGCGACTGGCAGGCGCCGGAGGAGGACACCCGCTTCTTCCAGCCGCAATCCTTCGTCAATCCCAGCCTGTTCGCGGCAGCGCCCGCGCATCCGATCGATGCGGCGAGCGAAACGCGCGAGCAGGACCTGTCGACCCGCGGCCTGGTAGGGGTGTCCTCCAGCTTTATCTCGGCTTGCTACAAGCTCCAGCAGGTCGCGTCGACGAATGCCACGGTCTTGATGCTGGGCGAAACCGGCGTGGGCAAGGAGCGCTTTGCCCATATGCTGCATCAGATCAGCAACCGCGGCAAAGGGCCGTTCGTCGCGGTCAATTGCGGTGCGATCCCGGACAATCTGCTCGAGTCGGAGTTGTTCGGCGTCGAGCGTGGCGCCTATACCGGCGCGACGGAGTCGCGCAAGGGGAGGTTCGAACGCGCAGAAGGGGGAACGTTGTTCCTCGACGAGATCGGTACGCTCAATGAAAGCGGTCAAGTCAAATTGCTGCGGGCCTTGCAACAAAAGGAGATCGAGCGAGTGGGGGACTCGCGCACGCGGAGCATCGATGTGCGCGTCGTTGCCGCGACCAATGCCGACCTCGAAGCGTTGGTGCGTGAAGGTCGGTTCCGCGCGGACCTCTACTACCGGCTCAACATTTTTCCGATCACCATTCCGCCGCTGCGCGAGCGGCGCGACGATATCCCGCTACTGGCGCAGCATTTTCTCGCCAAGTTCTCGCGGATGCATGGCAAGAGCTGTCCCGGACTCGGCTACAAGGCGCTCAGCGTCCTGTTGAACTACGACTTTCCCGGCAACGTGCGCGAGCTCGAGAACATTATCGAACGCGCGGTGATCCTGGCCGGCGACGGCGAACTGCTCGAAGTCGCCCATCTATGCCTGAACGAAAAAGCGCGCACCTGCGCCGACAGCATCTTCGCCGTTGACGCCAATGGCAAGGTGCGCGTGGCCAGCGATCTGGCGGCGCCCACGTCAGACTTTGCCGGCACCGACACGATCGACACGCTGGCCGGACAGGCGCTCGATGCTGCGCTGACGCTGGACGCGCTGGAGGACGGCATCCTGCGCGCGGCGGTCCGGCGCAGCAAGGGCAATCTGTCGGCGTCGGCACGGCTGCTGGGCATATCCCGTGCCCAGCTCGAATACCGGCTCAAGCGGCAGGGCACAACCAAGACCTGAGCCGCCCCAATCCTCCTCCGGGCCCCAGAAGGCTCGCCACCCGCATGCGGAGACACAACGATGGACTGCCCCATTCAGCAAGGTGTATTCAATCTCGGCGATTTCCCGCTACAGTCCGGCCAGGTGCTTGCTCAGGCCCGGCTAAGCTGGAAGGCCTACGGCACGCTCTCGCCCCGGCGAGACAACGTGATCGTCTATCCGACCAGCTTCGGTGCGCATCACGGCGACATCGAATGGCTGATCGGTGCCGATCGCATCCTCGATCCGTCGCGCTGGTTCATCGTCATCCCGGACATGTTCGGCAACGGGTTGTCGTCCAGTCCGTCGAACGATCGCGGCTACCCCGAACTGGTGACCGCCTATGACAATGTCCATGCCCAGCGCCGCTTGCTGGCGGAGCAGTTCGGCATCGAGCGCATCCACTGCGCCTACGGCTGGTCGATGGGCGCGCAGCAGGCCTACCACTGGGCCGCTCTGTTCCCTGATCAGGTGGAGCGCGCCGTGATCTGCTGCGGCAGCGCCCGCACCGCTGTCCACAACCAGGTGTTCCTTGACGGGCTGCGTGCCGTGCTCGAAGCCGCGCCGGAGTATGTCGGCCACGGCCGCTTCAGCCAGAAGCCGCTCGCAGCGCTGCGGGCCTTTGGGCGTGTCTATGCCGGCTGGGCGCTGAGCCAGGACTTTTATCGGGAAGGACTGCATTTGCGCGCGTTCGGCGCCGCGGACCTGGAATCGTTTCTTGCCGCCAACTGGAGCGATCGCTTCACCCACCGGCATGGCTCCGATCTGCGCGCGCATCTGATGACCTGGTCACACAGCGATATCAGCGCCAACGAGCGTTTCCGCAACGATCTCGCCAAGGCCCTGGCCTCCATCGAGGCGCGCGTGTTGCTGATGCCGGGCGAGACCGACCTGTACTTCCGCGTCGCGGACAATGCCCTTGAGCTGCCCCACTTGCGCCATGGCGAGCTGTTGCCCATTCCCAGCATCTGGGGGCATCTCGCCGGCAATCCGCAGCGCAATCCGCAAGACCAGGGTTTTCTGCGCGAAGCGGTACGCCGGTGGCTGGCGGAGTAGGGCGGCCCATGCCGACGCCAAGGCGTAGCGCGATATCGACGGGCTGATCCGGCAGATCGCCGCCATCTCGCTACGCCAGCGGACTCCCTCTCCCGCCACCGGGAGAGGGGCGCAGATGGCGCGCTTACTTCAGCGCTGGCGTCGACAGCGGCGGCCTGCGCAGATGCGTGGCCTGCTCGAATGCATAGGCATAGGCCAGCAGCTTCGGCTCGGTGTAGTCCAGGCCCAGCAGTTCCGCGCCGATCGGCACGCCGAGCGGGGCGTCGGCCGTCGGTGCCGAGAAGCCTGCCTGGAAGGTGACCGCAGGGAAACCGGTGCCGTTGGACAACGTGCCATTGCGCTCGGGCTGGTTCGCATCACCGGCCTTGGTGACCAGCACGCTCTGCATCGGATAGAGGATCGCGTCGATCCGCAGTTCGGCCATCTTCCCGGCGAGTGCGATCCTCAGCTTCTCGCGATTGAGCATGCGGGTCTTGTACTCGTCGCTCTCCATGCCGTTCTCGATCGCGATTTCCTTTTCCAGGGTTTTCTGAATGTCCGGAGACGCGGTCTTGCCATCGACGAGCTGGCGGAAGGACTTGACCGGCGCGTTCGCCGGCAACGTGGCGAAGTATTTGTCGAATGCCGGCCTGGCTTCGAAGCTGTCGGTCGCAACGACCTTGGAAAGCGTGGCATAGGCCGGCAACGAGAAACGAACCACGGTCGCGCCGCGCCGCTCCATTTCGGCGGCAACCCGGTTCATGGCCGCGCTGACCTCGGCATGCCGCGCATCGCTCCCCATCAGATCGGTGAACAGCCCGATGCGGGCGCCCTTCAGCGCGTCAGCCTTCAGGCCGTCGGTGTAGCTGCGCGGCGTCTTGCCCACGCCAAGGGCCGTGATGGGGTCGTCCTTGTCAAAGCCGACCATCACGTCGAGCAAGCGCGCGGCGTCCGTCACGGTGCGCGCGATCGGCCCGATTTCGTCCTGGGTGAAGCTGTTCGGCATCACGCCGGTCCGGCTGATCAGCCCTCGGGTAGGGCGAACGCCAACCAGGTTGTTGGCCGAGGACGGAGAGCGGATCGATTGCCCGGTGTCGCTGCCCGTTCCCATCACGGCGAAATTCGCCGCGATCGCCGCACCGGTTCCGCCACTCGAACCGCCAGGATTGCGGGTCAGATCATAGGGGTTCAGCACCTGGCCGCCGAGGCTGCTGATCGAGACGCCGCCGCGCGCGAATTCCTGAAGATTGGACTTCGCCAGGATCAATGCACCGGCCTGGCGCATCTTCGCCACCGTGAATGCATCGTGTTGGGGTCTGGAATCGCGCATCGCCACGTTGCCGCTCGATGTCGGCATGTCGACGGTGTCGAAATTGTCCTTGAGGATGAGCGGGATACAGTGCAGGCTTCCCGCCGCGTTCGGATTTGCCGCATATTGCGCGTCGAGCGCCCGTGCCTGCTCCAGCGCGGAGGGGTTCACGGTCAGAATGGCACGCAGCGCCGGACCCCTGGTGTTGTAGGCATCGATGCGGGCAAGATAGCCGGAAACGAGCTGGGTGCAGGTCAGGGTGCCATGGCGGAACGCGTCATGGATCTTCGAAACCGTCGCCTCTTCCAGTGAGAACGGTGCCGCCATGGCTTGAGAGACAAAGAGTGTCGCCGCGACGGACAGCGCCGCGCGTGTTGTTTTGATGGTCATGCCTTGATTCCAGGGGGATGGATCGGAGCAGGCCATGGAAAGGCCTGCCACCACCCTGAAGCAAGTGCTGTTCCAACGGTGATCCGCGGAACGCGCCGGCCTTGCGCCACCAGTTTCTGAGCGGGGCCCGCCTTGCCGGGGTGACGGACGAAGGCTCGCGCCCGAAAGCATGGCTAAAGGCCGCTGCAACACGTGCTGCGCCTGACGGCAGTCGGCACGCCGTCAAGTTCCATCCTGTCGAGCCGGAGTGACGCGACCGCGCTGCCCGCCACACGCGGCGATGCGGTTCCCTACGGGCGGCCCCCAGAAACGACAAAGCCCAACCGCGTGGGCTGGGCTAAGTGTTTAAATCCGTTGGTGCCGAAGAGAGGAATCGAACCCCCGACCTTCTCATTACGAATGAGCTGCTCTACCGACTGAGCTACTTCGGCAACACTACCGGTTGGGAACCGGATAGAGCCCGCAATAATAGCAGCGGATCACGCGCCTGTGAAGCCCCTCGGCGCACTTTTTTCACGGTTCCCCCAGGCGGCCGTCAGCCGAAGGTGCGGCCCGTAGGCGGGGCGGGATGGGCTGGCGTGGCCCCGTCCGGCCGCGCCAGCGCGGTCAGCAGGCCGTCGATCGCGGCGATGAATTCGCGCAGGCGGACCAGCGTGACCGGAAATACCGGGTCCGATGCGTCGATGGTCCAGGGATGGAAATACAACTCGCGTTCCTGCTCGCTGATCGGCACGCCCCAGTTCGCCAGCTGGCGCAAATCGCAGACATGCAGGTCGATGCCGTCGCTCAGGCCGTAATGCAGCGCGACGTCGAGCGTCTCGTGCAGCCGGATGGCGAGGGCCTGCACGGCTGCGAGTTCGAGCGGGGCCTCGCCGCACGGCGGGTTGGCCGGCAGGGTGGCGGTAACGGGCGGGTTGATCGGCGGGGTGATCGGCGGGGTGATGGCGTAGCGGGCGCCGGCATCCGAAAGGGGGGCCATCGCGGTTTCCTTGCTGCGTGGAGAAAACAGCAGGGTAGGGACTCGGCGAGGCGGAGGAAATGAGCGGATTCTGATTTCCGCTGCGGAAAGAAAAAGGAGCCACCGGCAATGCGGTTGGCTCCCTGTCGGCGGGCACCATGCACGTCGATGCAGGCCCCGCGAGACCGGCCTCTGTCGAAGACCGGCCCGCGTGCAAGCAGGCGGTATCAGCTGCCCGCCTGCGCTTCCTGGTGGTAGCGCGTCACCCGCTCGACCTCGTTCTTCGAGCCGAGGATCACCGATACGCGCTGGTGCAGCTTTTCCGGCTGGACCTCGAGGATGCGCTGATGGCCGTTGGTGGCCGCGCCGCCGGCCTGCTCGACCAGCATCGCCATCGGGTTGGCCTCGTACATCAGGCGCAGCTTGCCCGGCTTCTCCGGCTCGCGCTTGTCCCACGGGTACATGAAGATGCCGCCGCGCGTCAGGATGCGGTGCACGTCGGCCACCATCGAGGCGATCCAGCGCATGTTGAAGTTCTTGCCGCGCGGGCCTTCCTCGCCGGCCAGGCATTCGTCGATGTAGCGGCGCACGGGCGGGGCCCAATGCCGCATGTTCGACATGTTGATCGCGAATTCCTTGGTGTCCTCGGGGATCTTCACGTCCGACTGCGTCAGCACGAAGCTGCCCGCCTCGCGGTCCAGCGTGAACATATGGACGCCGTTGCCGACGGTCAGCACCAGCGTGGTCTGCGGGCCGTACACCGCGTAGCCGGCCGCGACCTGATGGGTGCCCGGCTGCAGAAAGTCGCTCTCGGTGACGGTCTGCCCCGGCTTGGGCATATGCAGCACCGAGAAGATCGTGCCGATCGACACGTTGACGTCGATGTTCGACGAGCCGTCGAGCGGATCGAACAGCAGCAGGTATTCGCCCTTCGGATAGCGGTTCGGGATCTCGTAGAACGAGTCCATTTCCTCCGACGCCATCGCGGCCAGGTGGCCGCCCCATTCGTTGGCGTCGAGCAGCACTTCGTTGGCGATCACGTCCAGCTTCTGCTGGGTTTCGCCCTGCACGTTGCCGGTGCCGGCCGAGCCCAGCACGCCGGCGAGCGCGCCCTTGCTGACGGCATTGGAGATGGCCTTGCACGCGCGCGCGACCACCTCGATCAGCAGCCGCAGTTCGGGCTGGATGGTGTTGTGCTTGCGTTGTTCCTCGACCAGATAGCGGGTCAGGCTGATGCGAGTCATGGGTTTCCTCCTTGAATGGCCGCCATTCTACAGGCCGGGGCGGGCGGCCCACCGATGCCGGCGGGCCTTGCCGCGATCGCCGGTTCGCTATCGCACCTGACCGGCACCCGCCCGGGGCACGCAGCCAGGCCGTCAACCGCGTCCCTACCGTGCCTCAATCGCGCCTCAATCGCGCCTCAACCGCGCCCCAGCGGGCCGCATCACGCCGACAGCGCCTTGCCGACGATCTCGCGCACGTCGCGCGACAGCTTGTCGGCCGCCGCCACGCGCTCGAGCGCTGCGCGCATCCTGTCGCGCAGCGGCAGCGCGTATTTCTGCCAGCGGTCGAGCGCGCGCGCGAGCCGTGCCGCCACCTGCGGATTGATCGCGTCGAGTGCCAGCACCTGTTCGGCCCAGAATTCGTAGCCCGAGCCGTCCTCGGCATGGAATTGCGCGGGGTTGCCCGAGCAGAAGCTGAAGATCAGCGCCCGCGCGCGGTTGGGGTTGCGCAGCGTGAAGGCCGGATGCTGCATCAGCGCCCGCACCGTGTCGATCGTGCGCTTGCCCGCATGCGGGCCGACTTCGCCGCGCTGCATGCCCTGCAGCGAGAACCATTTGTCGACCACCAGCGGATCGTGCTCGAAGCGCTGGTAGAAATCGGCCAGCGCGGCCTCGCGGCCCGGCGCGAAGCTGTTGACCAGTGCGGTCAGCGCGGCGAAGCGGTCGGTCATGTTGTCGGCTTGCTGATACTGCTCGCCGGCCAGCGCATACATCGCATCGTCGCCGACCTCGACCAGATAGGCGAGCGCCAGATTGCGCAGCGCGCGCTTGCCCGCCGATTCCGGGTCGGGCCGATACGGGCCGGTGGTCGCGTTGCTCTCGTAGGCGCCCAGCCAGTCGCTCTGCAGCGTGCGGGCGAGGCCCGCGCGCAGGAACTGCCGGGCGCGATGGATCGCCGCCGGATCGGCCACGCCCATGCGCTCGGCCAGATAGGCCTCGGCCGGCAGCATCAGCGCCTGCTCCCGGAAGGCCGGGCTCAGCGAGGTGTCGGTCAGCACCGAGCGGAACGCGCCGATCAGCGCATGGTCCAGCTCGAGCTCGCGCCCGGCCTGCACGTCGGCGACCAGCTTCAGCAGCGCCCGCGTCGCCAGCCGCTGGCCGGCTTCCCAGCGGTTGAACGGATCGCTGTCGTGCGCCAGCAGGAAGGTCAGCTCGTCGTCGCTGTAGTCGACATCGACGATCACCGGCGCGGAGAAGTTGCGCAGCAGCGAGGGAAGCGGCGGGCGCGGACCCTTGGGCAGGTTGACGAAGCGGAAGGTCTGCCGCGCTTCGGTGAAGTTCAGCACGCGGGTCGTTCCGCCCGCGGCGGATTCGCCATCGAGCTGCAGCGGCAGGTCCTTGCCGTCGGCGCCGATCAGCCCCAGCGCGAACGGGATATGGAAGGGCAGTTTCTCCGGCGTGCCGGGCAGGGTTTCGATGCCGACCTTCGGGCATTGCTGCGTCAGCGTCAGCGTCAGCTGGCCCTGGCTGGCGTCCCATTCGGTATGCACGCCGACCACCGGGGTCCCGGCCTGGCTGTACCAGCGTCCGAACTGGGTCAGATCGCGGCCGTTGGCGTCGGCCATCGCGGCAAGGAAGTCGTCGCAGGTCACGGCCTGGCCGTCGTGCCGCTGGAAATACAGGTCCATGCCCTTGCGGAAGCCCTCGCGGCCCAGCAGGGTCTGGTACATGCGCACGACCTCGGCGCCTTTCTCGTACACCGTCACGGTGTAGAAGTTGTTGATCTCCTCGTAGCTGTCGGGCCGCACCGGATGCGCCATCGGTCCGGCATCCTCGGGGAACTGCACCTGCCGCAGCACGCGCACGTCCTCGATGCGCTTGACCGCGCGCGCCGAGCCGTCGTCCGCGCCCTGCTGGGCCATCATGTCGGCGGAGAATTCCTGGTCACGGAACACCGTCAGCCCTTCCTTCAGCGACAGCTGGAACCAGTCGCGGCAGGTCACGCGGTTGCCGGTCCAGTTGTGGAAGTACTCGTGGCCGACCACCGCTTCGATATTGAAGAAGTCCGTGTCGGTCGCGGTGGCCGCATTGGCCAGCACGTACTTGGTGTTGAAGATGTTCAGGCCCTTGTTCTCCATCGCGCCCATGTTGAAGTCGCCGACGGCGACGATCATGAAGCGGTCCAGATCGAGCTCGAGGCCAAAGCGCTGCTCGTCCCAGCGGATCGCGTGAATCAGCGAATCCATCGCGTGCTGCGTCTTGTCCAGGTCCTGCGGTTCGACCCAGACCTGCAGCAGTTTCTCCTTGCCCGAGCCGGTGGTGATGCGCTGCTCGATGCATTGCAGCTTGCCGGCGACGATCGCGAACAGATAGGAGGGCTTGGGGAACGGGTCTTCCCACACGGCCTCGTGGCGGCCGCCGTCCAGTTGCTGTTCGCCGATCAGATTGCCGTTGGACAGCAGCACCGGATAGGCGGCCTTGTCCGCGCGCAGCGTGACGCGGTAGGTCGCCATCACGTCGGGGCGGTCGAGAAAATAGGTGATGCGGCGAAACCCCTCGGCCTCGCACTGCGTGAAGAAGTTGCCGTTGGAGACGTACAGTCCCGACAGCGTGGTATTGGCTTCCGGCTGGCAGGCGCTGACGATCTGCAGCGTGCCATGCTCGGGCAGCCCGTTCAGCGTCAGGCTGCCCTCGTCGACGTCATAGTCGCCGAACGGCTGGCCGTCGAGGCCGACGCTCAGCAGCTCGAGCGCTTCGCCGGCCAGCACCAGCGGCGCGCCGGCCTGGCGGCGAGCAAAGCGCAGCGTGCTGGTCACCACGGTGCGCCGCGGATCCAGTTCGAACACCAGGTCGACGTGTTCGATGGCGAAGGCGGGCGGGGTATAGTCCTTGCGGTGGACGGTGACGGGGGTATCGGTGCGGAGCATGGATGGTCCTGTCCTGGAAGGCGATGAGTCGGGCGCGCCGGGCGCCGGGTAATCCATTGTAGCCAAGCACGGCATGGCCGCATGGCGTCAAGGGAATTCCGGCGCACGCGGCCGGTCTGATGCAACGAGAGGGCGGCCCGCCGACCGCCCCCGCGCCAATCACCGGCGCCCGGTCCGGTGAAGCCCTGTCGGCGAGACCATGAACAGAAGGAAGAACATCATGTGGCAATGGCGAAAGGCCTGTGCACGGGTGGGCCAATGGCTGAGCACCGTGAGCCGTCGCGGCGAAACTGTGGGGCGGACCGCCGGCCGGTCCGGATGGGCCGGGGCCGCGATGCTCGGCGCCTTGCTGCTGTCCGGCTGCGCCAGCACCGTGACCACCGACGTGACGGCGTTCCGGCAGCCCGGCTGGCAGAACGATCCGCCCCGCACCTACGCGTTCGAGGCGGAGAAGGGGCAGGGCCAGCAGGAGCAGCAGGCCCAACTGGACCGTGCCACCTATCAGAACTGGATTGCCGACGCGCTGGCCGGCCACGGCTTCACGCAGGTGCCGCGGTCGCAGGCACGCTACCTGGTCAGCTTCGATTTCGATTCGGATCCGCGCCTGGTGCGCGTGCACGAGACCTACTATCCCGATCCGTGGTATCCGTGGGGGCCGTACTGGGGGCCTTACGGCTACTACCGTCCGTGGGGGCCGTGGGGCTGGGGCCCGGGCTACTGGCCGCCGCAGACGGTGATCCGCGACGTGCCGGCCACGCTGGCGAGCCTGCGCGTCTTTATCCGCGAGGCCGCCGGCAACAAGCGGGTCTACCAGGTCACCGCGCAGAACCTCAGCGAAGGCAGCACGATGCCCGGGCTGATGCCCTATCTGGTGCGCAGCGCCTTCGCGGAATTTCCGATGGAAAGCGGCCGGCCGCGGCGCGTGACGCTGGAGGTCGACAAGAACGCGAGGTAGCGCGAAACGACCGGTTCCGGTGCATCGACATGGACGCCGGCATGCATCCGTCAAAGGTTGCATGCCGGCGTCTTGTTTTACCGGTGGATCGTCCAGAGCCCATGCGCGCCCCCTCTGCGCCATTGACGCTATTCCGGTAAAAGCTCTTTAACCGCAAAATCCCCGCATTGGCGGCCTGCCAGGGCGCCATCGACGCGACTCGCGCTCTGCTGCTGGGCTAGAATAGCTGCTCGATTTTTTCGGCCCTGGCTGTCCGACCGGCATCGACCGGCATCGACCGGCCTCGCACGGCGCCATGTTGGGCCTCTTTCCGGACGAGCGACATGAGCAGCAAGACCAGCGGTGACGCACCGCAACACGCCCCCAACAGTCCTGAAGCGCAATTGCGCCTCGCCGCGCTGGAATATCACCGCAGCCCCACCAAGGGCAAGATCCAGGTGACCGCGACCAAGGCGCTGTCGAACCAGCGCGACCTGTCGCTGGCCTATTCGCCGGGCGTGGCCTATGCGTGCGAGGAGATCGCCAAGGACCCGGCCATGGCGGCCGAGTACACCTCGCGCGGCAACCTGGTGGCGGTGGTCACCAACGGCACCGCGGTGCTGGGCCTGGGCGACATCGGCCCGCTGGCCGGCAAGCCGGTGATGGAAGGCAAGGGCTGCCTGTTCAAGAAGTTCGCCGGCATCGACGTGTTCGACATCGAACTCGATGCGCGCGACCCGGACCAGATCGTCGAGATCGTTGCCGCGCTCGAGCCCACGCTGGGCGGCGTCAACCTCGAGGACATCAAGGCGCCCGAGTGCTTCTACATCGAGAAGAAGCTGCGCGAGCGGATGAACATTCCGGTCTTCCATGACGACCAGCACGGCACCGCGATCATCTCGGCGGCGGCGCTGCTCAATGGCCTGAAGGTGGTCGGCAAGGACATCGCCAACGTCAAGATGGCGGTGTCGGGCGCGGGCGCGGCGGCGATCGCCTGCCTCGACACGATGGTAAGCCTCGGCGTCAAGCGCGAGAACATCTACGTGGTCGATTCGAAGGGCGTGATCTTCGTCGGCCGCGACGCCAACATGGAGGCCAACAAGGCGCGCTACGCGCAGGACACCTCGGCCCGCACGCTGGCCGATATCGTCAAGGGCGCCGACGTGTTCCTCGGCTGCTCGACCGCCGGCGTGCTGACCGCCGAGATGGTCAAGACGATGGCCGACAAGCCGATCATCCTGGCGCTGGCCAATCCCGAGCCGGAGATCCGTCCGGAAGTGGCCAAGGCCGCGCGCCCCGACTGCATCATCGCGACCGGCCGTTCGGACTATCCGAACCAGGTCAATAACGTCCTTTGCTTCCCGTACATCTTCCGCGGCGCGCTCGATTGCGGCGCGACCAAGATCACCGAGGAAATGAAGCTGGCCTGCGTCAAGGCGATCGCCGAGCTGGCCGAGGCGGAGACCAACGACGCGGTGGCCGCTGCCTATGCCGGCAAGGAACTGAAGTTCGGTCCCGACTACATCATCCCGACGCCGTTCGACCAGCGCCTGATCGAGAAGATCGCGCCGGCCGTCGCGCGCGCGGCGATGGAATCGGGCGTGGCCACGCGTCCGATCCAGGACCTCGAGGCCTATCGCCAGCAGCTGACGCAATACGTCTACCACACCGGCCTGATCATGAAGCCGGTGTTCTCGGCCGCCAAGGCCGCGCCCAAGCGCGTCGCCTATGCCGAGGGCGAGGAAGAGCGCGTGCTGCGCGCGGTGCAGACCGTCGTCGACGAAGGGCTGGCCCGCCCGATCCTGATCGGCCGTCCGCACGTGATCCAGATGCGCATCGACAAGGCCGGCCTGCGGCTGAAGCCGGGCGTCGATTTCGAACTGGTGAACCCCGAGGACGATCCGCGCTATCGCGCCTATCACGAGGCCTATCACGCGCTGCGCGGACGCGATGGCGTGACCCCCGACATGGCCAAGGTCGCGCTGCGCCGCTCCAATACGCTGATCGGCACGATGCTGATGCATATGGGCGATGCCGATGCGCTGCTGTGCGGCACGGTGGGCCGCTTCGAGGCGCACCTCGAGCATGTGCGCGACGTGATCGGCCTGAAGCCCGGCGCCAAGGTGCTGGCGGCGATGAATGCGCTGATGCTGGAGAAGTACACGCTGTTCATCACCGACACCTTCGTCAACGACGATCCGACGGCCGACGAGCTGGCCGCGATCACGCAACTGGCGGCCGAGGAAATCCGCCGCTTCGGCCTGACGCCGAAGGTCGCGCTGCTGTCGCACTCGATGTTCGGCTCGTCCAATCGTGCTTCGGCGCGCAAGATGCGCGCGGCGCAGCAGATCCTGAGCCAGATCGCGCCCGAGCTCGAAGTCGAGGGCGAGATGCAGGGCGACGCGGCGCTGGTCGAGGACGTGCGCCGTCATTTCCTGCCGGGCACCAAGCTGGCCGGCTCGGCCAATCTGCTGGTGATGCCGACGCTGGATGCGGCCAATATCGCGTTCAATCTGCTGAAGATCACCGGCGGCCAGGGCGTGACGGTGGGCCCGATCCTGCTGGGCGCCGCCAAGCCGGTGCACATCCTGAATCCGCAGGCGACCACTCGCCGGATCGTCAATATGACGGCGGTGGCGGTGGCGGAGTCGGGCGCGCTGCGCTGATCCGCGGGCGGCTGACAAGCGGCCGCTTCAAACAAAAAAGCCGGGCTCTGTGCCCGGCTTTTTTTATTGCGACATTCGGTCGCGATGGCGTTCGCTGATCGGTGCTCGTTATTTCATGCTGCGGTGCTGTGCTGCGGAGCAGCGTATTGGCTGAAGGCCGCGCTATTGCAAGACATTGTACTGCTGGCGCATGTCGACGATGATCGACTTCGCCGCGCGCAGTTGCATCGATACGCTGTCTTCGGCCGCACGGGGAAAGTCCACCTCGGCGCTCCAATTGCATCCCGTATGGTCCGGCTGGTGCACGCGTACCGCATGCAACTCGCACTCGCCGCATTCCGGATTGTTATCGAGGCACTGGTTGAGGATAGCCATCAACTCCGACCGGGTCTTTGCGTATCGCCGCATGAGTCACCTCTCTCGTTTGGCTAATCGTGGTCTGGACGTTCAATGTAGGCATTCGTCCTGGGCCGTGCCAATTGAATGAGCCTATGAGGTGAAGTCGTTCATTCCCGCCGCGGGAGCAGGGGAACGGTGCTGCGATGCAGCGGGGAAGGGGGGAAATGATGCGATGCTGCGGCATTGCGCCGCAGCGGGGGGCGCTGTTGCCCTCTCCCCAGCCCTCTCCCGCAAGCGGGAGAGGGACACCCACAGACCCGCGACACGCTGCTGGTCTTCTCCCCTCTCCCGCTTGCGGGAGAGGGGCCGGGGGAGAGGGCAAGGCGACAGGGTCCTTGGGGCCGTTCAGGCCGTTCAGGCCCGAAGGCAATCCCGATCAGAACTTGTGCCGAACGCCGACACCGAACGAATCGCCGTGCTCGGCGCCGGTGATCTTGTCGTAGAAGTAGGCGGCATACACGTCGGTGCGCTTCGACAGGTTGTAGTCGTAGGCGATCGCGAAGGTATTGCGCTTGAAGTCGTCGACATTGTTCTCGGCCTTCGCATAGCCATACGAAGCGAGCAGGCTGCCGGCGCCGATGGGCACCGAGGCGCCGATCTGGCCGCTGGTGTGCTTGATGTCACCGGTGGCATTGTTCACGTCGCTCTTGATGTACTGGCCCTGGGCGAACAGCTTGACCACCTTGAAGTCGTACGACAGGCCGGCCAGCACCGCGTTCTGCTTGTCGAAGCCGGCCAGCGTAGCCGGCGAGGTCACGTCGCCCGGCACGTTGTTGAACTTGACCTGCTGGAAGGCGACGGTCGCGGCGAGCGGGCCGTTGAAGTACATCAGGTTGCCGCCCCACTTGTTGCGGCCGGTCGAGCCCGCCTGTTCGCCGAACGAATAGATCAGGTTGGCGGTCAGGCCGCCGAAGGTCGGCGTCGAATAGACCAGCGAGTTGCTCCAGCCCGAATCACCGATGATGCCCGGATCGAACACCGTGCCATTGGTCGCGGTGAAATAGGTGTGGAAGATCGCCGGCGAGAATACGTACGAATCGACCAGCGGATTGAACAGGATGGTCGAGATGAAATACGGCGTGGTGTTGCGGCCGAGCTTCAGCGTACCGGCGCGGTCGCTCTGCAGCCCGACATAGGCATTGCGGCTGAACATCGCATCGCCGTCGAAGCGGCCGGTGCGGCCGTTATCGGTGCGATAGAAACCGTTCAGGTCGAAGATCGCCTTGAGGCCGTTGCCCAGATCCTCGGCGCCCTTGATCCCCCAGTACGACGTTTGCATGCCACCCGAATTGGCGACCCAGGCGCGCTCGCCGGTGCCCGGGTTCTTGACCGCGCCGACGAACATGTCGACCTGGCCGTAGAGCGTGACGCTCGATTGCGCCATGGCCGCGCCGCTGAAAAGGGCCGCGGCCAGTGCCGCCAACTTGAACTGCTTCTGCATGAAAGACCTCCGTGGTTTGATCCTGTTGGAACGTTGTGTACTGGGTCCCTGACGGGTTCTCTTTTTGGTGCGCCGCCGGCATCGGTGGCAAGGGTGCCGGCGGCGGACGGCGCTGGCTTCGGGCGCCGTTCATCATGTCATCGGGCAGGGCGCCGGCGGTGACATGCCGAGGCCTTGCCCGATGCGCGGTCTGGCTCCATGCATGGGTTCCATGCGAGGGGAATTTCGACTCAGCCGGATACTAAGTCGTCAAGACGGAACTGGGCAATGCGATGGATCTGATTGATGCATGTTTGCAACTCATCGGCCGGCGAATTCTCGATGCGTCTTGCGAACTCGTCGATGATGCCGGCGCGATCGTAGCCGCGTACGGCGAGAATGAACGGGAAGCCGAATTTCTCGTTGTAGCGCGCATTCAATGCCTGCAGCCGTTCGAACTGCTCGGGCGTGCATTGATTGAGCCCGGCGCCGCTCTGTTCGCGCGTTGATTCTTCGGTCAGCTCGCCGCGCACCGCTGCCTTGCCGGCCAGCTCCGGGTGGGCGCGCACCAGCTTGAGCTGGGCCGCTTCGCCGGCCTGGTCGACGGCCGCGCGCATCGCCGCCGCCAGCGCCTGGCGGTCGGCGAAGGGCCGCTGCTCGGCGGCGCTGGCGGCAACCCAGGGCGAGTGTTCATAGATGCCGCCGAGGGCCTGCACGAATTCGGCGGACGGCATCGCGTTCAGTTGGGAGAGGGTGTAGGTCACGTCGGGACTCGGCTGTGTTCGATGGAGGCGTGGCGCCTGGGATGGTGGATTACCGCGGCGCCTTCGCGGCGTACGGATGCGTCTCGATCCAGTGCCGGGCGATATCGATGCGGCGTGCGATCCAGACCTTGTCGTGCGACTGCACGTAGTCCAGGAAACGCTGCAGCGCGCGGAAGCGCCCGGGGCGTCCGAGCAGCCGGCAATGCATGCCGATCGACAGCATCTTCGGCTGGTTCAGCCCCTGCGGATCGCCCTCGGCGTACAGCACGTCGAAGGCGTCCTTCAGGTACTGGAAGAACTGCTCGCCGGTGTTGAAGCCTTGCGGCGTGGCAAAGCGCATGTCGTTCGAGTCCAGCGTGTAGGGCACCACCAGATGCGGCTTCGTTTCGCCGTTGCTCGTCCGCACCTCGGTCCAGAACGGCAGGTCGTCGCCGTAGTAGTCCGAGTCGTAGACGAAGCCGCCGTGCTCGACCACCAGGCGCCGCGTGTTGGGGCTGTCGCGGCCGGTGTACCAGCCCAGCGGCGCGCTGCCGGTCAGTTCGCGGATGATCTGCATCGCGATGCGCATGTGCTCGCGCTCGGTGGCCTCGTCGATGTTCTGGTAGTGGATCCAGCGCCAGCCATGGCAGGCGATCTCGTGGCCCAGCTCGACGAAGGCGCGGGTCAGCTCGGGATGGCGCTGCAGCGCCATCGACACGCCGAAGATGGTCAGCGGCAGGCCGCGCTGCTCGAACTCGCGCAGGATGCGCCAGACACCGGCGCGCGAGCCGTATTCGTAGATGCTCTCCATGCTCATGTGGCGGTCGGGGTAGGCCGCCGCGCCGACGATCTCGGAGAGGAACTGCTCGGAGGCCGCGTCGCCGTGCAGCACGCAGTTCTCGCCGCCTTCTTCGTAATTGAGCACGAACTGCAGCGCGATGCGCGCGCCGCCCGGCCATCGGGCGTGCGGCGGCTGGCTGCCGTAACCGATCAGATCGCGTGGATAGTTATGGTTTGTCATCAGGGTCACTCGGGTTGTCAAAACAGGCCGCACGGCATCGACCCGGCCCGCGCCGCCGCCGCGGCGGCAACAACGGCCACGGCGGCGGCGCGGGCAAACGCACGGCTGGCCTTACTCCGTGCCGTGGCTGTTGGCGGCCGCGTTGCGCATCGCTTCGTCGGCCGACTGCATGCCGTTGTAGAACAGGTTCAGCGCCACCGCGACCACGGTGCCCAGCACGATGCCGCTGTGCGTGATCGCATGGGTCCAGCTCGGCAGGTACTGGAAGAAGGTCGGCGACAGCGTCGGGATCATGCCGAAGCCGATCGAGATCGCGACGATGAACAGGTTGTGGCGGTTGCGGTTGAAATCGCACGAGCCCAGGATACGGATGCCGGTCGCCGCGACCATGCCGAACATCACGATGCCGGCGCCGCCCAGCACGAACTGCGGCACCGAGGCGACCACGTGCGCCATCTTGGGGAACAGGCCGAAGGCAATCAGGATCAGGCCGCCCGCCGCCGCGACATAGCGCGAGCGCACGCCCGTCACCGTGACCAGGCCGACGTTCTGCGAGAACGAGGTGTACGGGAAGGTATTGAACACGCCGCCGATCACCGTGCCCAGGCCGTCGGCGCGCAGGCCGCGCGTCAGGTCGGCGTTGGACAGCCGTTTGCCGGTGATGTCGGCCAGTGCAAGGAACATGCCGGTCGATTCCACCAGCGTGATCACCATCACGATGCACATCGACAGGATCGCCGAGAAGTGGAAGGTCGGCATGCCGAAATGCAGCGGCGTGATCACGGCGACGTAGCTCGCTTCGTGCAGGCCTTCGAACGACACCTTGCCCATCGCCATCGCGATCAGCGTGCCGGCGATGATGCCCAGCAGCACCGCGCAGTTCGACACCAGGCCGCGGCCGTACTTCGTCAGCAGCAGGATGATGACCAGCACCGCGCCGGCGATGCCCAGATTGGTCAGGTCGCCGTAGGCCAGGTTCGGCACCTCCTTGACGACGCCGTCGATCACCGCCCGCGTCGTCGGCTGGCCGCCGGCGGCCCAGTTGATGCCGACCCGCATCAGCGACACGCCGATCAGCGTGATCACGGTGCCGGTCACCACGGGCGGGAACAGGCCCAGCATCCGGCCCATCATCGGTGCGATCAGGATGCCGAACAGCCCGGACGCAATCACCGCGCCGTAGATGCCGAGCAGCCCGATATTGGGATCGGTGCCGATCGCGATCATCGGCGCCACCGAGGCGAACGTCACGCCCATCATCACCGGCAGCCGGATGCCGAATTTCCAGAAGCCGAACGCCTGGATCAGCGTGGCGATGCCGGCGGCGAACAGGTCGGCGTTGATCAGGAAGGCCAGCTGGTCCTTCGGCAGCTTCAGCGCGCCGCCGACGATCAGCGGCACCGCCACGGTGCCCGCGTACATCACCAATACATGCTGCAGCCCGAGCGCGAGCAGCCGGCCCGAGGGCAGGCGCTCATTGGTCAGGTCCGTGGGGACCGTGGTGCTTGCGCTTGTCATTGTGTTTGTCTCCTCTCCGATGGTTGGACGTTTGCTTGGCGTCCGCATGCCTTCTGGTGCGTCCGGCCCGGTCGTTCGGAACGATCCGGGCCTGGTCCCGCTGCCGGCACCTGCGAGGGTGCGCGTGGCTGGGCGGGGTGCGAAAGCTGGGCGGGGCGCCGGCAGGGTGGAACAGCGTGCTAGGTGGAGCGCCCCAGCACGCTGCGAAGATCGAAGCTGCCCGGGTCGTCGGGCTGTACGCGGTCGGCGCAGGCGCCGAGATGGTGCGCCATGCGCGATTGCGCCAGGGCGGCGTCGCCCTGTTCCAGCGCATCGAGAATGGCCTCGTGTTCGTCGAAGGAGCAGGCGTTGTTGCCCGGCGCCTCGACGCTGGCGATCATCAGCGTGGTGCGCGACACCAGGCGGCGCATCATCGTGACCAGCAGCGCGTTGCCGGACAGCTCGGCCAGCGCGGTATGGAATTCGGCCGACAGGCGGATCCACTTGGGCCGCTCGTTGTTCAGGAAGGCCTGGCGCTCCTGCTGCACCATCTGCCGCACCGGGGCGATCACGCTGCGGACATTGCGCTGCGCCGCGAGCTTTTCCAGCACCGCGCGCTCGAGCATCTGGCGCAGTTCGAACATGTCGTGCGCCTCGTCGGTGGAAGGGCTGGCGATGAAGGCGCCGCGATTGGGCTCGAGGTCCACCATGCCGTCGGCCGCCAGACGGGCCAGCACCTTCCGTACGGTGTGGCGCGCGGTGGCATAGATCTCGCAAAGCGGATGCTCGGTCAGCTTGGTGCGCGGCGGCAGCCGATGCTCCATGATCGCGTCGTAGATCTCGTGATACATGCGCTCCTCGACCGAGCCCTTGCGCGGCTTCGTTTCGTTGGGCGCGGCGCCTTCATCGGCGCCGGCAATCAGCTTGAGAGTCTTGGACATCGTGGCACCCGCTGGTGGAGGATCGGGCCACGCTTCGCTCCGGCGCGCCGATCCAAAAATTGTTGACAATTATTTGGTTGTGCATTCAATATTGTCAACAAAACCGAACCAGGTTTTCGACAACTACGGGTAATCCCGTAGTTGTCATCCGGATTGGTGCGGCGCATTGTCGCCATGCACCAGTTCTGCGCCGGGATGCGTTGAAAAGACGTACCGAGCGGGCACCATACCCACAAATGGTGCTAGTGAAGGCAGCGGCGCCTCTCACCACCCACGTGCTAAGGAACCAGACCATGGGACGCTTGACCACCCACGTTCTCGACACTGCCGCAGGCATTCCCGGCCAAGGCCTGTCGATTACCCTTTCCAAAATTGTTGACAATCGCCGCGAAACGCTGAAGACCGTTGTGACCAATCACGACGGCCGTTGCGATCAGCCGCTGCTCGAGGGGGCCGATCTTGCCGTCGGCGTCTACGAACTCGAATTCGGCGCCGGGGATTATTTCCGCGCGCGCGGCGTGCAGTTGCCCGAACCGGCCTTTCTCGACGTGGTGACGCTGCGTTTCGGCATTGCCGATACGAACGCGCACTACCACGTGCCGCTGCTGGTGTCGCCGTGGTCGTACTCGACCTACCGCGGCAGCTGATCCGCGCGGCGAGGGAAACAGGAGACAAGAGATGGAAGGCTACATTTTCGACTGGGCCAATCTGCTGCTGCGCTGGGCCCACGTGATCACCGCGATCGCGTGGATCGGCTCGTCGTTCTACTTCGTCTGGCTGGACAACAGCCTGCAAAAGCCGGTCGATCCCGACCTGGTGGACAAGGGCGTCGGCGGCGAGCTGTGGGCCGTGCACGGCGGCGGCTTCTACAACCCGCAGAAATACCTGACCGCACCGAAGAAATTGCCGGAGAACCTGCACTGGTTCTATTGGGAGTCGTATTCGACCTGGATGACGGGTTTCGCGCTGCTGGTGGTGCTGTACCTGTTCAACGCCAGCACGTTCCTGATCGACAAGAACGTCTACGACATGTCGCCGGGCGCGGCGGTCGGGCTGGCCATTGCCTATCTGGCGGTGGGCTGGGTGGTCTACGACTGCATCTGCCGCGTGTTCGGCAAGAACGATCGCGTGGTCGGCATTCTTGTCGCGCTGTACGTGGTGCTGGCGGCCTATGTGGCCTGCCACATGTTCTCGGGCCGTGCGGCGTTCCTGCTGACCGGCGCGATGATCGCGACCATCATGAGCGCCAACGTGCTGGTGTGGATCATTCCGGGGCAGCGCAAGACCGTCGCGGCGATGCGCGAAGGCAAGCCGGTCGATCCGATCCACGGCAAGAACGCCAAGCAGCGCAGCGTGCATAACACCTATTTCACGCTGCCGGTGCTGTTCGCGATGCTGTCGAACCACTACAGCATGACCTACGCGCACAAGTACAACTGGGTCGTGCTGGTGCTGATCATGCTGGCCGGCGTGCTGATCCGCCAGTTCTTCATCCTCAAGCACAAGGGCAAGATCAATGTGCTGTGGCCCGCCGCCGGCGTCGCCGCGCTGGGCGTGGTTGCCGTGATGATCGCCCCGCAGCCGCGCCAGCCGGTTGCCGCGCAGCCGGACGGCGCCGCCGCGACCAAGGTCAGCTTCACCAAAGTGCAGGAGATCATGAACGCGCGCTGCGTGCAGTGCCATGCCGAAGCGCCGAAGATGATGCCGACGGCGGCCAAAGGCATCAAGCTCGAAACGCCGGACGAGATCAAGGCGCACGCCCAGCTGATCTATCAGCAGGCCGTGCAGCAGAAGGCGATGCCGCTGGGCAACGTCACGCAGATCACGGACGACGAGCGCGCGCTGCTGGGCCAGTGGTTCGAGGCCGGCGCCAGCACGACGCAATAACCTACCGATCGGTGATCGACGGTCCGGTGGCCGCGCAGTCGGCGACCGCAGTACCGGGCCGGCGAGGGTTTGAACGGGGCGAAAGCCCCGTTTTTTTGTGGCTTCGTATTGGTTTGTCGCGTTCGCAGGCGGCGTCTCAACGGACGCCGGCTTCGCCTGGCGGCGGCTCCCACGGATTGACGATCGCAATACCGCAATCGACGAAGTCCCTGGGTTTGCGCGTGGCGACGATCGCGCTTGCGCCGTTGCGACCGCACGTGACAGGAGAATCGGCGAGAGCCGGCGACCGGCATTCCGTGGCCGGAGCGCGTGGCCGGGATCAGCCTCCGATATCCATCAGCGCCACCACCCCCAACACGACGAACACCGCCGCGGCGATGCGGTGCACCAGCTTGATCGGCAGCCGGTGCGCGAAGCGTTCGCCCAGCAGCACCGCCGGCACGTTGGCCAGCATCATGCCGATCGTGGTGCCGGCGACCACCGCGAGGATATCGCTGCTGAAGCGGGCGGCGAGGGCGACGGTGGCGATCTGCGTCTTGTCGCCCATCTCCGCGAAGAAGAACACCACGACGGTCGCGCACAGCACGCCGAACGCGCCCTTGACCGCCTTGGGCTTTTCGGTCTCGTCGAGCTTGTCGGGGATCAGCATCCATGCGCCCATCGCGATGAAGCCGAGGCCGAGGATCCAGCGCAGCAGCGCCGGGCCGACCATTTGCGTGATCCAGCCGCCGAGCGCGCCGGCCAGGCCATGGTTGACAAGCGTCGCGATCAGGATGCCGAGGATGATGGGGATGGGCTTGCGGTAGCGCGCAGCGAGAATCAGCGACAGCAGTTGGGTCTTGTCGCCCATTTCCGCGAGGGCGACGATACCGGTCGAGACGAGCAGGGATTCCATTCGTTGTTATCGGAGCAGCGGGCCGGACGCATCGCGAGATGCCAATGACGTGCGTTTTCCCCGGCCCAGCCGAAAAACGACGTCATCGGTCTCGCCAGGCCCTGGAACAGGCATTGCACCGTTCCGGAAGCTGCGCACGCCATAACCGCAAGCGGTCAAGTCTGTTGACGTACGCCCCTGTCGCATGGCTCGGTGCCGAGCGGCAGGGCGGCTACTCCCCAATGGGAAGCGCGATTATAGCCAGTCTGCGAGGCGGTCGTCCATACCGGCACCGATCTCCGCTGCGTCCGACCGCGCTCGCTACGCCGGCACCGGCGACGGCGCGGTGGTGCGGCGGCCGCGGAAATCGGTCCAGCACAGCGCCTGGAAGTCGTACAGCTTGCAGCGGCGCGCGGTATCGAAGTACCAGCGCCACGAGAAGTTCTGCACCACGATGCGGCCGGGCAGCGCGCGCTCCAGCAGCGCCTGCGCGCGCTTGAGCCGGTACAGCGGCACGCTCATGTCGACGTGGTGGGCCGTGTGTTCCATGATGTGGTGCAGCAGCGTGCCGACGCCATGGCGAAAGCGCAGATGGACCGTGGTCGAGACGAAGGGCTGGGCCCGCGCCCACATCGCCTTGCTGTCGTACCAGGCCACGCTTTCATGGGTATGGTGGACATACAGCACGAAGCCGACCGTCGCATTCCAGATCAGGAAGGGCACGCCGAAACCGGCGGCCAGCAGCAGCGCGACCGACTGCTGCGTCGCCATGGCCAGCCAAGCCAGCGCGCCGATCCACAGCGCCGCGAAGCCGGCCGCCAGCAGGCAGTCGGCCAGGAAGATCCGGCGGCGCGTCGCCATCTGCCGACGGCTGGGGAAGAACAGCTTCAGCCACCAGATCTCGATCAGGTAATACAGCCCGGCGCCCAGGCCGTTGCGGTACAGCCGCTCCAGCGCGCGGCGCCACCAGGGCAGCGCCGCGTATTCCTGCATCGAGTACGGGGCCCAGACGAAATCGAAGCCCTTCAGGTTGGTGTAGCCGTGATGGACGACGTTATGGCCGACCTCCCACAGGCTGTACGGCGTCAGCGACGGCAGGAAGGCGATCCGGCCCAGCCATTTGTTCAGGCCGCGGCGCGGCGTCAGGCTCTGGTGGCAGGCATCGTGTCCGAGGATGAACAGGCGCGCGATCAGCACGCCGGCCAGCACGCCGAGCGCCAGCTTGGCGAGCCAGTGCGATGCCATCACGAGCGCGGCGAGGGCCGCAAAAAACAGCGACGCGTCGAGCGCGAACAGCAGCAGCGCGCGCGGCGTGCTGCGGTCGGACAGCGGAATCAGCCAGCTGCGGATGACCTTGCGGGGTGGCAGCGGAGCGTGGGGCGACAGCGGTTCGGGTGGAACGCCGGATGGAACGGCATCGGCGGGTGCAACGGGTGTGGTCATATCGGGATCGGCATTGTCGAATGGCGCGGGCCAGCGTAATGCAGATCGATGGCGAGGACCTTGACCGGGGTCAAGCAAGGCGCAAGCCGCTGGGTCGTCGCGTGCGCGGGGACGACGGGCATGTTCGCGAATCGTCGTCGTCCCCGCAAAGGCGGGGACCCGGTGTCTTCAGACGCACCGCCGTACCGGCTACACCGTGGCCGTTCAGGCCCGCTCGCCCATCACGTACACGCTGTCGATCACCCGATCGTCGCCCAGCATTGCGAACGCGAACAGCTGCTCCTCGAGCGTTTCCGAGCGCGCGCTGCGGCGGGCCAGCAGCGGCGTGGCCTCCGGGTCGAGCACGATGAAGTCGGCCTCGTTGCCCGGCGCGAAGCTGCCAACGCGGTCGCCCCAGCCCAGCGCGTCGGCCGGCGCGCGCGTGGCCAGGTAGAACATCCGCAGCGCGGTCAGATGGTAGCCGCCCATCCGCGCGACCTTGTGCGCCGCGTTCATCGTGCGCAGCATCGAGAACGAGGTGCCGCCGCCGACGTCGGTGGCCAGCGTCAGATTGAGCCGATGCGCGTCCGACTGGTGGAAGTCGTAGAGGCCGCTGCCGAGGAACAGGTTCGAAGTCGGGCAGTGCGCGACCGCGGCGCCGGTATCGGCGAGCCGGCGGCGATCGTCGTCGTCGAGGTGGATCGCATGGCCGTAGAACGCCCCCGGCCGCAGCAGCCCGTATCGATCGTAGACGTCCAGATAGCTGCGCGCCTGCGGGAACAGCTCGGCGACCCATTTGACCTCGTCGCGGTTCTCCGCCACGTGGGTCTGGATCAGCGCTTCGGGGTAGGCGCGCGCCAGCTCGCCGCAGGCCGCCAGCTGGGCCTCGGTCGAGGTCGGCGCGAAGCGCGGCGTGATCGCATAGGACAGGCGTCCCTTGCCATGCCAGCGCGACAGCAGATCGGCAGATTCGCGCGCGCCGGACTCGGCGGTGTCGCGCAGGAAGTCCGGGCAGTGGCGGTCCATCAGCACCTTGCCGGTCGCCAGCCGCAGATTGCGGCGATGGCTCTCGGCGAACAGCGCGTCGGCCGAGGCGGCATGGACGGTGCTCCAGACCAGCGCGCTGGTGGTGCCGTTGCGCAGCAGCTCGTCGGCGAAGAAGGCAGCCACGCCGGCCGCGTACTCGGGCTCGGCGAAGCGGCGCTCCTCGGGGAAGGTATAGGTGTCGAGCCAGTGCAGCAGGCCCGGCGACGGCGACGCGATCATGTCGGTCTGCGGATAGTGCACGTGCGTATCGATAAAGCCCGGCACGATCAGCTTGCCGCGATGGTCGATCACCTCGGTGCCCGGGGCGACCGATGGCGCCAGCTCGGCATAGGGGCCCGCGGCCACGATGCGGCCGTCGTCGACCAGCAGCACACCGTCTTCCCAATACTGATACGCGTCATCATGGAATTGCGGGTCGCGCAGGAAATGCAGCACGCGGCCACGGATGGCGCGAAGGGTACCGGTAGGGGAAGAGGGGCTGGTGGTCTGGTTCATGGTCGTGGGGTTGGGAAAGGCCGGCGCGGGGCGCCGGCCGATGTTGCGCCGGTCAGGGCGGCAACGGCATCAAGCCGTCGCCGCGCTTGCCGGCTTCGTGGGGCTGGCCGCCTGCCAGAAGCGGTCGACCTCGGTCAGGTATTCGGCCTTCAGCGCCGGCGGCAGGAAGCTGGCCTCGAAACTGTTGCGGGCAAGCCGGTGCGCGTCGGCGGCATCGAGCGGCAGCGCGTCGAAGGTGGCCTCCCAGTTGGCGTTCATATAGCCGCCGAAATAGGCCGGGTCGTCCGAGTGGATCGTCACCGCGACGCCGGCGTCGAGCAGCTTCTTCAGCGAGTGGTCGCGCAGGTCGGGATAGACCTTGAGCTTCTGGTTCGACAGCGGGCACACGGTCAGCGCGATGCGTTCGCGCGCCAGCCGCTCGACCAGTGCCGGATCGTCGATCGCGCGCACGCCGTGGTCGATGCGCTCGACGTGCAGGATGTCGAGCGCGTCGCGGACATAGTCGGCCGGCCCTTCCTCGCCGGCATGAGCGACGCGATGCAGGCCCAGCTCTTTCGCACGGGCAAACACCCGCGCGAACTTCTCGGGCGGATTGCCGCGCTCCGACGAGTCGAGACCGACGCCGATGAAGCGGTCGCGATAGGGCAGCGCGGCCTCGAGCGTGGCGAACGCGTCTTCCTCCGACAGATGCCGCAGGAAGCAGAGGATCATGCTGCTGGAGAAGTCGTACTGCGTGCGGGCCTGAGCCAGGGCATCGGCGATGCCGTCGATCACGATCTCGATGTCCACGCCGCGCGCGGTATGCGTCTGCGGATCGAAGAAGATTTCCGCGTGACGCACGTTGTCGGCGACCGCGCGCTCGACGTACGCCATCGTCATGTCGAAGAAATCCTCCTCGGTCAGCAGCACGCTGGCGCCCGCATAGTAGATGTCGAGGAACGATTGCAGATCGGTAAACGCATAGGCGGCGCGCAGCGCCTCGACGCTGGGGTAGGGCAGCTTGACCTGGTTGCGCTGCGCGAGCCGGAAGATCAGCTCGGGTTCGAGCGTCCCTTCGATGTGCACATGCAGTTCGGCCTTGGGAGTGCGGCGGATGCGGTCCGCGAGCGCGGCGTCGAGCGTCATGGGGAATCCTTTTTTCTATGCCGGCATGCTGTCCGTGTTCGAACAGTGTGCCGGCGCGGTTACCGGTGGGCGGGGCTTTCGCTGCCGCCCGGCTGCCCGCCGTCGCGCTGCGTTGCCGGTGCGCCGGCGCGCAGCGCCGCCAGGCGCCGATCGCGCACTTGCAGCAGCTGGGCGACGATGGCAACTGCAATCATAGCCGGAGCCTTGTCGGTGATGCCCGCGACGCCGATCGGGCAGGTCATCCGTACAAAGGCAGCCGGGTCGATGCCATGCTCGACCATCCGGTGTTCGAAGCGGGCGCGCTTGGTCTTCGAGCCGATCAACCCGAAGTAGGCGAAGTCGGTGCGCCGCAGGATCCGTTCGCACAGCGCCTGGTCCAGCGCGTGGCTATGCGTCATGACCAGGAAGTAGCTGCCGGGCGGGGCTTCGTCGACCACCGCCTCGGCCGTGTCGGTGGCTTCGGCCACCACGTTGCCGGGCAGGCCGGCAGGAAACAGCGTGTCGCGCTCGTCGACCCAATGGACCGTGCACGGCAGCGTGCCCAGCACCTTGACCAGTGCGTGGCCGACATGGCCGGCGCCGAACAGCACCACATGCATCTCGTCCGGGGCCAGCAGGTCGGTCCAGCTGCCGTCCTCGTGCAGCGTGACGGCGGGCAGCGTCGGCAGTGGCGTGCGGTCGATCGCATGGCGGACGGGGCCGGCGGCCGGCACCGCGCGCGTGACGGTGCGGCGCGCGGCAAAGGCCGCTTCCACCGCGTCCAGCCACTCGAGATCGGCCGGGCCGAGCCGCTCGAAGGCGAGCTGCACCACGCCGCCGCAGCACTGGCCCAGCGCCGGTCCGAGCGGAATCCGCACGACGCGGCGCGTGGCATCGGGCGCAAGCGACGCGGCCTCGCCTTGCGCTGCCGCGTCCAGCATCTCGCGCGCGATCGCCATGCCGCGCCATTCCAGATGGCCGCCGCCGATCGTGCCGATCAGGTCGTCGCCGGTCACCAGCATGCGGATGCCGGGCTCGCGCGGCGCGGAGCCCTTGACCTCGACGATGGTGACCATCGCGACCGGCACGCCGGCGCGCACCAGCGCGGCGGCGTCGGCAAAGCGGAAGGGCTTGAGCGGGGCGTCCTGCATGATCGCGTCCGAATGTTGGCCTTCGACGGATTGCGCGTGACGGCGTCAGGCCGCAGCGGCCTGACGCACGGCATCGGCCGCGTTCAGGATCGCCTCGCTGGTCGCCGGCGCATCGAGCGGCGGGTTGATGCGATAGCCGCCCAGGCTGGCGATGGCATCGCGGATCGCGAAGAACACCGAGAACGGCAGCAGCAGCGGCGGCTCGCCGACCGCCTTCGAGCGGTGGATGCTGTCCTCGGCGTTGCGGTTCTCGAACAGCCGCACGTTGAACGCTTCCGGACAGTCGTTGACGGTCGGGATCTTGTAGGTCGACGGCGCATGCGTCATCAGCTTGCCGTCCTTGTTCCACCACAGCTCCTCGGTGGTCAGCCAGCCCATGCCCTGGATGAAGCCGCCCTCGACCTGGCCGATGTCGATCGCCGGGTTCAGCGAGCGGCCGACGTCGTGCAGCACGTCCGCGCGCAGCAGCCGGAATTCGCCGGTCAGCGTGTCGACCAGCACTTCGGAGCAGGCCGCGCCGTAGGCGTAGTAGTAGAACGGCCGGCCCTGCAGCTTGCTCTGGTCCCAATGCAGCTTGGGCGTGGCGTAGAAGCCGTCGGACCACAGCTGCACGCGTGCGACGTAGGCCTGGCGCGCCAGCTCGTCGAAGCGCAGGCGCAGCTCGCCCGCGACCACCAGGTCGTCGCCGAAGCGCACCGTGGACGGATCGACGCCGGCCTGGCGCGCCGCGAAGGCGGCCAGCCGCTCGCGGATCTGGCGCGCCGCGTCCTGCGCGGCCTTGCCGTTCAGGTCGGTGCCGGTCGAGGCCGCGGTCGCCGACGTATTGGCGACCTTGCTGGTGTCGGTCGCGGTCACGCGCACGCGTTCGAGCCGGATGCCGAGCTCGTGCGCGACCACCATCGCCACCTTGGTGTTCAGCCCCTGGCCCATCTCGGTGCCGCCGTGATTGACCAGCACCGAACCGTCGTTATAGACGTGCACCAGCGCGCCGGCCTGATTGAAGTGCGCGACGTTGAACGAGATGCCGAACTTGACCGGCGTGATCGCGATGCCCTTCTTCAGCACCGGGCTGGCCGCGTTGAACGCGCGCGTGGCCTCGCGCCGGGCGCGGTAGTCGCTGCTGGCTTCGAGCTGGTCCAGCAGCTCGTGGATGACGTTGTCCTCGACGGTCTGGCCGTACGGCGTCACGTTGCGCTCGGTCTTGCCGTACAGGTTGTCGCGGCGCACGTCCAGCGCGTCGCGGCCGACGGTGCGCGCGATATTGTCGAGGATGTACTCGATCGCGAAGGCGCCCTGCGGACCGCCGAAGCCGCGGAACGCGGTATTGCTCTGCGTATTGGTCTTGCCGCAGTAGCCGTCGATCTGCACGTGCGGCAGCCAGTAGGCATTGTCGAAGTGGCAGATCGCGCGCGTCATCACCGGGCCGGACAGGTCGGCGGAGAAGCCGGCACGCGACACCATCTGGACCGCGACCGCCTCGATGCGGCCTCGCGGATCATGCCCGACCTCGTAGTCGAACACGAAGTCGTGGCGCTTGCCGGTGATCATCATGTCGTCGTCGCGGTCCGGACGCAGCTTGACCGGGCACATCAGCTTCCACGCGGCCAGCGCCGCGCAGCAGGCGAACAGCGCGGACTGCGATTCCTTGCCGCCGAAGCCGCCGCCCATGCGCCGGCATTCGACCAGCACCTGGTGTACCTGCCAGCCGAGCACGTGGGCGACCGCGTGCTGCATCTCGGTCGGATGCTGGGTCGAACACCAGACGTGCATGCCGTCGTTTTCCTTCGGCGCCGCATAGGCGATCTGGCCTTCCAGATAAAACTGCTCCTGGCCGCCAAGGCGGATATGGCCCTTGTCGCGATGCGCGGCCGTGCCCAGCTGCTGGCGCGGCTGGCCGCGCTCCAGATGCATCGGCGGCAGCACGTAGCTGCGCGCCTCGTGCGCGGCCTGCGGCGACAGGATCGGCGGCAGGTCCTCGTAGTCGATCGCGGCCAGGCGTGCGGCGCGGCGCGCGGCATCGTGCGAGGACGCCACCACGATGAAGATCGGCTGGCCGACGAACTGCACGGTGTCGCTGGCCAGGATCGGATCGTCGTGGACGATCGGGCCGCAGTCGTTGACGCCGGGGATGTCCTGCGCGGTCAGCACCGCGACGACGCCGGGCGCGGCGCGCACCTTGTCCAGCGCGATCGAACGGATGCGGGCGTGGGCGCGGGCGCTGATGCCGAGCGCGGCGTGCAGCGTGCCGGCGAGTTCGGGAATGTCGTCGGTATAGGTGGCCGTGCCGGCCACATGCAGATGCGCGGACTCGTGCGGGCGCGACACGCCGATCTGCGGCGGCGCCTCCGCCGCGATATGGGCGGCGAGGTCGCCGCCGCTGAAGTCCGCCGCGACCGGCGCACCGCCGTTGGCGACACCGGTGTCGAGCAGGAAGGCTTCGGTTTGCTTGTTCATGCCGATCGCTCCTTTTCTTAAGCGGTGATCGCGGTGGCCGGCACGCTGCCCGCGCCGGGCGCCCGTACGTTGACGGCGGCGGCCGGCAGCGCATCGTCGCGCGTTTCCAGCCAGAAGCGGTACAGCAGATTCGCGGCGCCGCGGGCGCGATATTCGGCGGTGGCGCGCATATCGGTCAGCGGCGTGTAGTCCTGCGACAGCGCGGCCATCGCGGCCTTGACGGTGGCTTCGTCCCAGCGCTGGCCGAGCAGCGCGACCTCGGCGTGGGCCGCGCGCTTGGGCGTGGCCGCCATGCCGCCGAAGGCGATGCGGGCCTGGCGCACCACGCCGTCGGCGATGGTGATGCCGAAGGCGGCGCAGACCGCCGAGATGTCCTCGTCAAACCGTTTGGACAGCTTGTAGGTACGGAAGTGCTGGGGCCCGGACACCGGCACCCGCAGCGCCGCGACGAATTCGCCCTCGGCCATCGCGGTCTTCTGGTAGGCCAGGTACAGGTCCTCGAGCGGCAGCGTGCGGCGCGTGTCGCGATGCTGCAGCACGACCTCGGCCCCGAGCGCGATCAGCGCCGGCATCGAGTCGCCGATCGGCGAGCCGTTGGCGATATTGCCGCCCAGCGTGCCGGCATTGCGGATCGGCAGCGAGGCGAAGCGCTTCCACAGCTCTTCGAGTTCGGGATGGGCCTGGTTCAGCGCGGCGTAGGCGCGCTCCAGCGAGACGGCTGCGCCGATCTCGATGACGCCGTCGTGCTCGACGACATGCTGCAGGTCCTCGACCTGTCCCACATAAAGCAGATTGCCAAGCTCGCGGAACTGCTTGGTGACCCACAGCCCCACGTCGGTGCTGCCGGCCAGGATGCGTGCCGACGGTTCCGCCGCCTTCAGCGCGGCGAAGGCCGACGCGGTGCGCGGCGCATGGAAGAGAGCGCCCGACGGATCGCGATAGTGGAAGGTGTCCTCGCGCATCAGCGTGCGCAGCGCGCTGGCGATCGCCTTCGGCTCGAGCCGGCTGGCATGCGGCGCCGGCAGCGACATCATGCGCTGGCCGGCCTCGATGATCGGCCGGTAGCCGGTGCAGCGGCACAGATTGCCGGTCAGCGCGTCGCAGATGGTCTGGCGGTCCGGCGCGGGGCCGCCCGGCTGGTGCTGCTGGTACAGCGCCCACAGCGACATCACGAAGCCCGGCGTGCAGAAGCCGCATTGCGAGCCGTGGCATTCGACCATCGCTTCCTGCACCGGATGCAGCGAGCCGTCGGCCTGGCGCAGGTCCTCGACCGTGATCAGCGCCTTGCCGTCCAGCGTGGGCAGGAACTGGATGCAGGAGTTGACGGCCTTGAAGCTCAGTTCGCCATCCTGCTGCAGTTCGCCGATGACCACGGTGCAGGCACCGCAGTCGCCTTCGGCACAGCCTTCCTTGGTGCCGGTGCAACGCGCGTCCTCGCGCAGGTATTGCAGCACGGTGCGGGTGATCGGGGCGTCGGTGACCTGCTGAACCTGGCCGCGATGATAGAAGCGGATGGGTTGTGTCTCCATGGTCGTTTTATCTCCTTGCGATGGGGACAAACATAGCACTCGCGCCGAGTAGCAATATTCGGCCCAGGTGATATGCCCCATCATGACGCCCCGGTCACCCGCGGCACCGCCGGCGCGCCCCCCAAATGTGCCGTGGCGCACGAAAACCGGTGGCATTCCGCGGGTTTGCGCCGAATTGACCGCTGCCAGGGGGACTGGCATACACTATGCGCCGATCCTTATCCCCACGCCACCGGCCCGCAGGCTTATCAGGCCGGACGAATTCACCATGCACGGACGCGACCATCTGGACACCTATCTGCTTCGGGTTTTGCACACCCTGCTGACCGAGCAGAGCGTCACGCGCACCGCGGTGCGGATGGGGCAGTCGCAGCCGGCCATCAGCAATACGCTGAAGCGGCTGCGCGAGATCACCGGCGACGCGATCCTGGTGCGCGGCAAGAGCGGCATGGTGCCGACCGAGCGCGGCCGCGAGCTGCTCGAGCTCGCCGAACAAAGCCTGGCCGCGATGGACCGCATCGCGCGGCCCCCGCAGCAGTTCGATCCGGCCACGACCGACCGGACCTTCCATCTGGGGGCGCCCGATTATCTGGACGCCTTCTTCCTGCCCAATATCGTCGAGCGGGTGCGTCGGCTGGCGCCGGGCGCGAAGCTGTTCGTCCATCCGCTGACCAGCGCCACGGATTTCCTGGAGGAGCTCGAGCAGGGCAAGCTGGATATCGTGGTCGGTAACTGGCTGTCGCCCCCCGAGCATCTGCATATCTCGCCGCTGTTCGAGGACGAGGTGGTCTGCATGCTTGGCGCCCAGCATCCGCTGGCGAAGAAGGGGCTGTCGCTGAAGCACTATCTGGAGATGCCGCATCTGGCGCCGGCGCCGTATGCGTCGATGCAGCGCAGCATGATCGACCAGGCGCTGGCGGAGCAGGGCTACAAGCGGCGGATCCAGGTCACGCTGCCGTATTTCGGGCTGGTGCCCTATGTGCTGATGAAGACCGACATGGTGTTCACCACCGGCCGTCAGTTCGCCGCGCACTATGCGCAGTACCTGCCGATCCGGATGGTGCCGGCGCCGGTGGCGTTCCCGCGGATGCGCTTCTACCAGCTATGGCACGAGCGCTGCCACGCCGCGCCGGACGTGCTGTGGCTGCGCCGGATGATCGCCGAGGTGGCAGCCGATCTGCCGCTGCTGCCGCGGCTGGAGATCCCGGCCGAGCCCTGACACGGCAAGGCACGGCCGCGGCTGCTGCTGTTGTTGCTGCGGTTGTTGCTGCCGTTGCTTCCGGCCGCGGATCAGGAGCCCGCCTTTTCCTTGTAGCTGGGGAAGAACAGCTGTTCGCCGTCGACCTTGTAGCTGGCGATGGCGTCCTGCCCCGCCTTCGACGTGATCCACTCGATCAGCTTGCGCGCATCGGAGTAGTTGACGCCGGCATGCCGGGCCGGATTGACCGCGATGATGCCGTAGGGGTTGAACATCTTCGGATCGCCTTGCACCGCGATGGCCAGTCCAGTCTTCGCGCGATACGCGCCATAGGTGGCACGGTCGGACAGCGTATAGCCGGGCATTTGCGCTGCCATCGTCAGCACCTCGCCCATGCCGAGCCCGGCGTTGACGTACCAGGCCTGGCCCTTGGGCTCGATGCCGGCCTCCTTCCAGTACGACTTCTCCATCACGTCGGTGCCCGAGTTGTCGCCACGCGAGATGAACTTGACGCCGCTGGCGGCGATCTTGCGGAAGCTGGCGATCACGTCCTTGCTGCCCGCAATCTTCGCCGGATCCGCCGACGGACCGACCACGATGAAATCGTTGTACATCACGTCGCGCCGGTCGATGCCGTGGCCCGCCGCCACGAAGGCATCCTCCATCTTGCGCGCATGCACCAGCAGCACGTCGACGTCGCCCATTTCGCCCATCTTCATCGCCTTGCCGGATCCGACCGCGATCACCTTGACGGTGACGCCGCTGTCGCGCTCGAAGCGGGGCAGCAGGGTCTTGAGCAGGCCGGAGTTTTCGGTACTGGTGGTGGTCGCCAGCTTCAGTTCGCCGGCGAAGACGCTGCCGGTCCCGAGCAGCGAGGCGGCGGATAGCAGGGCGGCGGCGAGCAGGCGCGGCAGCGCGCGGGAGGGGCGACCCAGGAGGGGAGACGGCATGTGGAATTCCTCTAGTTATGTTTGTCAGAACATAATTGCGTGCGCCCATCGGCTTCGGTGACAATGCGCAACATCCGAAGCTTCCGCTAATCTGCGCAAGCTTGTACGGGCGCCATGATTGTCTCGGCACTCCAAGAACAAAGTAAATAAGAACAGCGGAACATATGACATTCCAATTCGAACTGTTTCCGGTGGTATCGGCGGACGACAATCCGCGTGCCAACGGCAAGGTGTTCCTGCTGCTGCAGGCGGTGCGCGAGACCGGCTCGCTGCATCGCGCCGCCGCCAAGGTCGGGCTGTCGTACCGGCATGCCTGGGGCGTGATGCGTGACTGGGAGGCGTTGCTCGGGCGCAGCATGCTGGATATGGAACGCGGTCGCGGCGCCTCGCTGACCCGGTTCGGCGAGCGCCTGCTGCGGGCCGAGGGCAAGCTGCGCGAGGCGGTCGATCCGGCGGTGCGCAAGGCGCTGGCCGAGTTCGCCGCGGAACTGGACGACGCCGCCCGGCCACAGACCCGCATCCATTTCTCCGGCAGTCACGATCCCGCGATGGAGGTGCTGGCCGCGGCCCTGAACGAGCAGCCGGAGGGGCTGCAGCTCGACACCGTGTTCTGCGGCAGCGTCGAGGGCCTGATCTGCCTGCACGAGCGGCAGGCCGAGCTGGCGGGCTTCTATGTCGCGCCGATCCAGACCGCCGGATCGGTCGCGCACGTGACGCTGCGCAAATGGCTGCGCCCGTCCGCGGTGCGGCTGATCCCGGTGGCCTCGCGCGAGCAGGGGCTGATCGTCGCGCCGTCGCGGGCGCGCGAAATCCGCGAGCTGCGCGATCTGGTCCGCACGCAGGCGCGCTTCGTCAACCGGCAGCGCAGCTCGGGCACGCGGCTGCTGTTCGACCAGCTGCTGGCGGCGCATGGACTGTATGCCGACCAGGTGGTCGGCTATGACGAGCCCGAGTTCAGCAACGAGAAGGTTGCCGAGGCGGTGCATGCCGGCCGCGCCGAAGTCGGCTTCGGCCTGCGCGTCAATGCCGAGGCGCACGGCCTGGCCTTCGTGCCGCTGACGCGCGAGGTCTACTATCTGGCGCTGCGCAAGGCCGACCAGTTCGCGCCGTGGGTCCATGCATTGCTGGCGCTGCTGGCCGACCCGGCGATCGCCGCCCGCATTACCGCGCTGCCCGGCTATACGCTGGTCGAGCAGCGCGGGCTGCTGGCCCCGGAGCAGGTGCTGCCCTGGTACGGGGTCGACGGGCGCGAGTAGGGCGAGACCAGGGCGAGATCAGGGCAAGACCGGGGCAAGACCGGGGCAAGACCGCGGACCTTCGGGCAGCCCGGGACGACACCCGTATTACACTGCGCCCATGGCCGGCGCCGCCGGCCGCGACTCTGCGAGGGCGTCCCGATGCTGGAAACCGCCGCGCTGGCCGCCGGCATGTCCTGGGCCAGCGGCTTTCGTCTCTACCTGGCCGTGCTGGCCGCCGGCCTGCTGGCCCGCATGGGCTGGCTCGATCTGCCGGCCGGGCTGCAGCCGCTGGCGTCGAACTGGGTCATCGGCGTGGCCGCCGTGCTGGCGCTGGCGGAATTCGTCGCCGACAAGGTCCCGGGCTTCGATTCGGTCTGGGACGGCATCCATACCTTCGTGCGCATTCCCGCCGGCGCGATCCTGGCGGCGGCCGCGTTCGGCAATCTCGATCCGCAGTGGATGGTGGTCGCCGGCCTGATCGGCGGCACGCTGGCCGGTACCGCGCATGCCGCCAAGGCCGGCACCCGAGCGCTGATCAATGTGTCGCCGGAACCCTTTTCGAATTGGGCGGCCTCATTCACCGAGGATGTGACCGCCACCGGCAGCCTGTTGCTGGCGTTCTTCCTGCCGGTGCTGTTCTTCGTACTGCTGGCGATCAGCCTGCTGCTGGCGCTGTGGCTGCTGCCCAAGCTGTGGCGCGGCGTGCGCAAGCTGCATGGCACGCTGACCCGCAAGGGCGGGCCGCCCGCCACGTACTGACCGGGATCGGCAGCGTCCGCTGCCCCAACACGAGCACCCCTGACCACGACATCATGCCGACCGATTCCGCCGCGGATCCCACCGCCCCTGCGCTGGTGCGCCCCGTCGCCGTTCCCCATGCCGGAGCGCGTTTCTCGCCGTGGGCCCAGGCGTGGCGGATGGCACGGCGCGACTGGCGCGCCGGCGAGCTGACGCTGCTGCTGTTCGCGCTGGTGCTGGCGGTCGCGGCGCTGGCCAGCGTCGGCTTCCTGTCCGACCGGATGCGGCAGGGGCTGGAGCGCGATGCCCGCCAACTGATCGGCGCCGACGTGCTGCTGGTGGCGGACCAGCCGTTCGATGCAGCCTTCGCGGCGCAGGCGGCGGCGCAGGGCCTGTCCGTCGCGCAGACGGTCACCTTTCCGAGCATGGCGACCGTCGCCCGCCCGGCAGACAGGCCGAACGGCGGCGAGACTGCCGAGCGTGCGGACAACCCGAACGCCGGCCAGGCCGGTGCCGCGCCCGCCGAGGACGACGCGCCGGCCAGCCAGCTCGCCGCCCTGAAGGCGGTCAGCGCCGGCTATCCGCTGCGCGGCACGCTGAAGACCGCCACCGCGCCCGGCGCGCCGGGGCAGCCGGCCGGCGGCATCCCGGCAGCCGGCACGGTATGGGTCGACGAGGCGCTGCTCGGCGCGCTCGGCGTGCAGATCGGCGACACGCTGCGGCTGGGCAGCCGCAGTTTCCGGATCGAGCGGATCATCACGCAGGAGCTGGACCGCGGCGGCGGCTTCATGAACTTCGCGCCGCGCGTGATGCTGCCGCTGTCCGACCTGGAAGCGACCGGCCTGATCGGCTGGGGCAGCCGCGTCAGCTACCGGCTGCTGGTCGCCGGGCCGGAGGCGGCGGGCGCCGCCTATCGGCAGTGGGCACAGGCCGAGATCGAGCGGCGGGGGCTGCGCAATACGCGCGTCGAGTCGCTGGACTCGGGCCAGCCGCAGATGCGCGCCACACTGGACCGGGCCGAGCGCTTCCTGTCGCTGGTCGCGGTGCTGTCGTCGATGATCGCCGCGGTGGCGATCGCGATGTCGGCGCGACGCTATATGCAGCGCCATACCGACGCCTGCGCGATCTACAAGTGCCTGGGGCTGTCGCGCCGAGAGATCCTGCTGGCGTTCGGACTCGAATTCCTGCTGGTCGGCGTGCTCGGCGCCGCGCTGGGCGTCGTGCTCGGCTATCTCGGCCACTACGGGTTGCTGCTGTCGCTCGGTGACCTGCTGACCGTGTCGCTACCACAGCCGTCCGCGCTGCCGGCTGTTGTCGGCCTGCTGTCCGGGCTGGTGCTGCTGGTCGGCTTTGCGTTGCCGCCGCTGCTGGCGCTTACGCGGGTCGCGCCGCTGCGGGTGCTGCGCCGCGACGTCGGCATGCCGCCGATTTCGGTCTGGATCGCCTATGCGCTGGGGTTGGGCGCCTTCGTCTCGCTGCTGCTGGTGGCGGCGCGCGACCTGAAGCTGGGGCTGCTGACCGCGGGCGGCTTCGCCGGCGCCGGCGTGGTGTTCGCGCTGCTGGCGCTGGGCCTGCTGACGCTGCTGGCGCGGCTGGTGCGCGGCCGGCTGGTCGGCGGCAAGGCGGCCGGCCGGGCGGTGGGATGGCGCTTTGCGCTGGCGGTGCTGGAGCGCCGCCGCGCGGTCACGGTGCTGCAGACGGTGGCGCTGGCGGTCGGGCTGATGGCGTTGCTGCTGCTGGGCATGACGCGCAACGACCTGATCGATTCGTGGCGCAACGCCACTCCGGCCGACGCGCCGAACCGCTTCATCATCAATATCCAGCCGGACCAGCGCGAGCCGCTGCGGCAGATGCTGGCGCGCGACGGCATCGACGATCTGCTCTATCCGATGGTGCGCGGCCGGCTGACGCATATCGGCGGCGAGCCGGTGCAGGCCTCGCGCTACGAGGAGGGCCGCGCGCGCAATCTGGTCGAGCGCGAATTCAACCTGTCCTATACCGATGCGCTGCCCGAGGGCAACCGCGTGGTAGCCGGCCGCTGGTTCGACGGCAAGCGGCCCGAGGCGTCGATGGAGGAGGGCATCGCCAGGACGCTGGGCGTGAAGCTCGGCGATACGCTGCGCTTCGACGTGGCGGGCCAGCAGATCGAGGCGCCGGTGACCTCGCTGCGCAAGCTGGACTGGAGCTCGATGCGCGTCAATTTCTTCGTGATCCTGCCGCCGTCGATGATGCAGGGACTGCCGGAGACCTATATCACCGCGTTCCATCTGAAGCCCGAGCAGGCATCGCTGGGCAATGCGCTGAGCGCGCGCTTTCCGAACATCACGATCGTCAATACCGAGCTGATCCTGCGGCAGGTGCAGGGCGTGCTGGACCAGGTCATCGCCGCGGTGCAGTTCCTGTTCGCCTTCACGCTGGCGGCGGGCGTGACCGTGCTCTATGCCGCGCTGGCCGGCGCGCGCGACGAGCGCCGCCGCGACGCGGGACTGCTGAAGGCGCTGGGCGCATCGGCGGCGACCATCAAGCAGACCCAGTACGCCGAATTCCTGGTGGTCGGCGGCCTGGCGGGGCTGCTGGCCAGCATCGGCGCGATCGCGGTCGGCTGGGCGCTGTCGCGCTTCGTGTTCGACTTCTCCTATGCGCTCAATCCGTGGATCGTGCCGGTCGGCGTGGTTTCTGGCATGCTGTGCGCTTTTGCCGGCGGCTGGCTGGGCCTGCGCGACGTGCTGCGCCAGCCGGCGCTCGCGACGCTGCGCGAGGCCTGAGCCGGCAAGCCGATTCCATTGATTCAAACCGCCATGTCCGACGTATCCCGGCAGAATGCCGACACCGCTGCCGAGCAGCAGGCCAATGACAAGGTCACCGACAGCGCCACCGATGGCGCTACCGACGCCACCGAACAGGCGGCGCAGCCCACCGCCTACGAGCTGATCGGCGGCGAAGCGCGCGTGCGCGAGCTGGTCGACCGCTTCTACGACCTGATGGACCTGGAGCCGGAGTTCGCCGGGCTGCGCGCGCTGCATCCGCCGTCGCTGGACGGCTCGCGCGACAAGCTGTTCTGGTTCCTGTGCGGCTGGCTGGGCGGGCCCAACCATTTCATCGAACGCTTCGGCCATCCGCGGCTGCGCGCGCGCCATCTGCCGTTCGAGATCGGCATCAGCGAGCGTGACCAGTGGATGCGCTGCATGGCGATGGCGATGCAGGACGTCGGCCTGTCCGAGGACCTGCAGATGCGGCTGCTGCAGGCGCTGTTCCAGACGGCCGACTGGATGCGCAACGTGGCGCGATGATGCGTCGCCAGCGCGGCCACTGACGCGCTGCCGGCAACGGCTCCCTCTCCCGCATGTGGCAGGGGGAAGCCGCCAGGGAGCGCCGCTACGGCAGCAGCAAGGAGAAACGATGGACCAAACCAATCACAACAATCTGGCCGCGCGCATCCTGGCGTTCTGGTTCGGCACGCCGGACTCGCCGGACTGGGATCGCGAACGGGCGATGTGGTTCACGCGCAGCGAAGCGTTCGATGCCCGCGTGCGCGCCGAATTCCTGCCGGCGTGGCAGGCCGCGCATGCGGGCACCGATGGATGGTCGGCCTTCGTCGAGAACACCGCCGAGCTGGCGCCGGAAACGGTCTGCGCGCGCATCGTGCTGCTCGACCAGTTCCCGCGCAACATGTTCCGCGGCGATCCGCGCAGCTTTGCCACCGATGCGCAGGCGCTGGCGCTGGCCCGGCGGATGGTCGAGCGCGGCGACGACCGCTGCCTGCCGACGCCGTATCACCGGATGTTCTGCTATATGCCGTTCGAGCATGCCGAGGCGCTGGACGCCCAGCACGCGGCGGTCGAACTGATGACCGCGCTGCGCGAGGATACGGCGGGGCGCGTCGACGTCGTCGAATGGGCCGAACGCCACCGCGTGGTGATCGAACGCTTCGGCCGCTTCCCGCATCGCAATGCGGTACTGGGCCGGCCCAGCACCGACGAGGAAGTCGCCTTCCTGCGCCAGCCGGGCTCGTCCTTCTGAATCCGATCAGGTCTTGTCGCGGGCCTGCTGCCACTTGTCGACGCGCAGCTGCGGCACGTTGGCCAGCGACGAGAGGATGCCGTCCGGGGTATCGGCCACGCGCAGCAGGCCGGCGTGTTCGGGCTTCAGGAAGCCTTCGCCGACCGCATGGCGCAGGAAGCCGAGCATGCCGTCATAGAAGCCGGCGACATTGAGCACGCCGACCGGCTTGGCGTGATAGCCCAGCTGCAGCCAGGTGAACGTCTCGAACAGTTCCTCGTAGGTGCCGATGCCGCCGGGCATCGCGACGAAGGCGTCGGCACGGTCGGCCATCATCTGCTTGCGCTCGTGCATGTTGCGCACGACGTGCAGCTCGGTCAGGCCGGCGTGGCCGATCTCCTTGTGCATCAGCGCCTCGGGAATGATGCCGATCGCGGTGCCGCCATGCTCGAGCACCGCATCGGCGACCATGCCCATCAGGCCGACCTTGCCGCCGCCGTAGACCAGCGCCAGGCCCTTGTCGGCCAGCGCGCGGCCCATCGCCCGCGCCGCCTCCGCGTATTCCGGACGATTGCCGGGGCTCGAACCGCAATAGACGCAAACCGATTTCACTGCTTTCCTTCCTGTCTGGGTTTGGGGAGGGAGGGCGACGGCGCGCTCGCCTGGCCCGATTGTTCCGTCTGCGCCTTGGCCGCGGCGAACTCGCGTGCCAGCTGATCGAAGGCCTGGCGCGCGTTGCCGCGCAGATAGGGCGCGAGGATCGAGAAGATGTGGTAGCTGGCGCTGTGCAGATAGCCGCGGATCTGCTCGGGGTCGTTGTACTGGCGCGGATGCTGCACGAACTGGAACGACAGCCAGTAGGTCGCGACCACGACGATATTGGTGCAGATCGCATCGACCTGGTCCGGCGTGGCTTCCATCTCGCCGTCGTCGAGGAACTGCCGGCAGATCTCCTGCGCGAAGCGCTTCTTCTGCTCGACGATCCGCTTGAAGTTGGTCTCCAGCATCCGGTTGCGGGCCAGCAGATCGTTGATGTCCCGGTACAGGAAGCGGTAGTTCCACAGGAACTCGGACATGTACTGCAGGTAGCCCCAGCTTTCGCCGAGCGTGGGCTTGTGGTCGTCGGGCAGCTTCAGCCGGCGCTCCATCTCCTGCTCGAAGCGCGCGAAGATCGACGTGATGATGTCGTCCTTGTTGCGGAAGTGGTAGTACAGGTTGCCGGGGCTGATTTCCATCGCCTCGGCGATGGTGGTGGTGGTCACGTTGGGCTCGCCGACCTCGTTGAACAGGCGCAGCGAGACATCGAGGATGCGGTCCCGCGTGCGGCGGGGACCGGTCTGGGGTTTGGATTCCATGAGGCCGGACAAGCTAGGCAGCCGCGGGCCGCAAACAGACGGACCGGCGCACTGCGAATGGACGGACTGCGATTATATGCAATGGCATCGCATGCGCCCCTGCGGCGCGCCGGCGCCGCGGTCCCCGCTCAACCGGTCAGCGCGCGCAGCCAGCCCACCACATGCGGGGCGGCGATCGCCAGCCAGGTGCCGCCGCACAGCACCAGCGCCAGCATCACCGCCGCGCTGCCGAAGTCCTTGGCCCGCTTGGACAGGCCGTGCCGCTCCAGCGAGATGCGGTCGACGGCCGCCTCGACGCTGGAATTGAGCAGCTCGACGATCAGCACCAGCAGCAGCGTGCCGAGCAGCAGGATCCGTTCGACCAAGGTCACCGGCAGCAGGAAGGCGAGCGGCGTCAGCACCGCGACCAGCGTCAGCTCCTGCCGGAACGCGCTTTCCTCGAGCACCGCATAGCGCAGGCCGGACAGCGAATTGACCGCGGCTCGCCAGGCGCGGGCGATGCCGCGGTTGCCCTTGTGGGGGTTGTCTTCAATCGTGTAGTCGCCGTTCTCGCGGGGCAAGGTCGGCTTCGGCACGGAGTTGTCGGAGGGAAGAGGGGGTTTCGCCATGATCTTGTCGGGGGCGCGCGGCCTGGCCGTTCGGCATGCCGTGCAGCGGTCGCAGATGCGCGAGGAACTGTTCGGACGCGGCGCGCCACGAGAAGCGTTCGGCGTGCGCGCGTGCGGTGGCGCGGTCGATGCGCAGCGCTTCGAGGCAGGCCTCGCGCAAATCCTCGTGCATCACGCCGGCGTCGCTGTCGCCCAGTACATCGATCGGGCCGGTGACCGGATAGGCCGCGACCGGCAGACCGCTGGCCAGCGCTTCGAGCAACACCAGCCCAAACGTATCGGTGCGGCTCGGGAACACGAAGACATCGGCCGAAGCATACACCTTGGCGAGTTCGGGCTGGCTCAGCACACCCAGGTAGTTCGCGTTCGGATAGCGGGCCCGCAGCGCGGGCAGTGCCGGGCCGTCGCCGACCACCCATTTGGATCCGGGCAGATCGAGCGACAGGAAGGCCTCGACATTCTTTTCGACGGCGACGCGGCCGACGTAGAGGAAGATCGGGTGGGCGGTGTTCAGCACGTTGACCGACTGCGGCACGAACACGTCGAGATCGACGCCGCGCGTCCACAGCACTGCATGCTCGATGCCGAAGCGGTGCAGGTCCTGCAGCACCACCGGGGTCGGCGCCATCACCGCCTGGGCCGGACCGTGGAACCAGCGCAGGAAGCGATAGGTCCAGGCCAGCGGAATGCCGAAGCGCGCCTGCACGTATTCCGGAAAGCGGGTGTGGTAGGCCGTCGTGAACGGCAGCTTCTGGCGCACCGCATGGCGGCGTGCGGCCAGGCCGAGCGGGCCTTCGGTGGCGATATGCAGCGCGTCCGGCGCGAACTCGCGGATGCGCCGGCGCACCGCCGCGCCGGGCAGCAGCGACAGGCGGATCTCCGGGTAGGTCGGGCAGGGCACCGTGCGGAATTCGAGCGGCGTCAGCAGCTCCACGGTATGGCCCATCGCCTGCAGCTCGCGGCGGGTCGACTTCAGCGTGCGGACCACGCCGTTGACCTGCGGTTCCCAGGCATCGGTCACGATCAGGATTTTCATGGTGTGTCCTTGCGGCAGCGGCCGCGGTATCGGTTGCCGAGCAGCGATCGGTCGGAATGCGGCGCGGCGTTACGCCGTCGCGGCGCTCTTGCGCGTGCGGCGCGCGACGGCCGGCGCGGGGTCGCGCAGCGTGGTCCAGTAGACGATCTTCAGCTCGCCCTCGACGGTCTCGACCAGCGCCGACAGGCTCTCGACCCAGTCGCCATCGTTGCAGTAGAGCTGGCCGTCGACCTCGCGGATCTCGGCCTTGTGGATATGGCCGCAGACCACGCCATCGCAGCCGCGCCGGCGCGCTTCCTCGACCATCGCGTGTTCGAACGAGCTGATGTAGTTGACCGCGTTCTTGACCTGGTGCTTCAGGTACTGCGACAGCGACCAGTACGGAAAGCCCAGCCGCGCGCGGATGCGGTTGAAATGCCGGTTCAGCGCGAGGATCAGCGTGTACAGCGTGTCGCCCAGATAGGCGAGCCAGCGCGCGTGCTGCACCACGCCGTCGAACAGGTCGCCGTGGACGACCCACAGGCGCCGGCCGGTGGCGGTCACGTGCACCGCTTCCTCGCGCACCACCACGTCGCCGAAGGCCAGGCCATCGAACTGGCGCGCGACCTCGTCATGGTTGCCCGGCACGTAGATGACCTCGGTGCCCTTGCGCGCCTTGCGCAGCAGCTTCTGCACGACGTCGTTGTGGCTCTGCGGCCAGTACCAGCCGCGCCGCAGCTGCCAGCCGTCGATGATGTCGCCGACCAGGTACAGCGTGTCGGACTCGTTGTGCTTGAGGAAATCGAGCAGGTAGTCGGCCTGGCAGCCCGGTGTCCCCAGATGGATGTCGGACAGCCAGATCGCGCGGTAGCGCTCGACTTCGGGCGGTTCGGGAGACGGGGCAGCGGCGGGGACCGGGTCGCCCCGGTCATGCTGGCCGGGGCGGTCGGTGTCGGCGGGGAAGGCGGTGGTCGGCGCACGGTCCAGGCCGGGCGGCATGAAGGCGGCTGGCATGCCGGGAATGGCGGCCAGCGGCAGCATCGGGTCGGAGCGTCCGCGCAGTCGCTGCGCGGCGCGGGCCAGATGTGCCCGGGCGGAACGGAGTGGACTGACCATGGCGGCCCCGGTGACGGCGATGACTGCATTGAGCCAGCCATCGATGACGGCGCCATGACGGAAACATGAATGACATGTGACCGACCGTAAAGACGTTGGGCGCCCGCTCGCGCGGCGATGCCGCGGGCCAGCAATCGATCAGCCGGGGATCAGGAAGCGGCCGCGGCCGGGGCGTGCGCGAGACGGTCCAGCGCTGCCAGCACCGCGTCGACGGCGCGTGCGTCGCGCAGCAGCGAGACATGGCCGATGCCGGCCAGCGCCACGTTGTGGGCGCCGTCGAGCCAGCTGGTTTCGGCCGGGCCGGCGATCGAATCGTGCCAGCTGAAGATCGACACCATCGCGGCGCGATCGCGCGGGCTTTCGCTGCGCGCCAGCGCCTGCAGCCAGTCGTTGCCGCAACGCATCTGGCGCGCATTGGCGCCGCTGCCGATGCTGGCCAGCGTGCAGCCATGGTGCGGCGTGCCCAGCGTGACGATGCCCGCGCAGGCAGCGGGCCGGCCCTCGCGGCGGGCGCGGGCCAGCGCCGCGCGCGCGGCCAGTCCGCCCATGCTGTGGCACAGCAGCAGCGGGGCGCGGCCGGTGGAGCGGTTCAGTGCTTCGATTGCGGTGAGCAGCGCGTCGCCGTAGTCGTCGATATCGGCCAGCATCGGCTCGAGGTCGATCGCTTCGCAGCGGTAGCCGGCCGCCGCCAGCGCCGGCTGCAGGTCGAGCCAGACCGCGCGGTTGCAGCCGTAGCCGTGCACCAGCAGCACCGGTGGGCGCGATGCGGCGGCGTCCGGCCGGGCCGGCATCAGCGGCTGCCGATGGCGGAATGGTTGCAGCCAGTTGAACATGCGGAACACCGCAAGGCATTCGCGCAGATAGCAGAGCAGCGCCTGCCGCGGACCGAGCCGCGCGGCGGTGCGATGCGCCTGCAGTGCGGGCGGCAGCGTCGGCATGCCGGCGCTGAATGCGCCGGTACCCGATGTGCCGGTACCCGATGCGCCGGTGCCGCCCACCGAGATCGCGAAGGCCATCGCGACCGACAGCCCGAACAGCAGCAGCACGGTGGCGATGCCCCCGGCCAGCGCCGCGCCCCAGTGCCAGCCGGCCTGCCGGACCAGCGCCAGCGCCACACCGTACACCCCGCCGAGCTGCATCGCCACGGCGATGCGCCGCACCGCGGTGGCGGTCAGCTTCATGGCCGGCGCGGCGGCCGCAGGTCGACCAGCCGCGTGCCCGCCAGCCGGTCGTGCAGGAACTGGCGGCGCCGATCGAGGAAGGTCAGCAATATCCAGATCGCCAGCCCGCAAGCCAGCACGCCGACGAAGGGTCCCTTGACGAGGCCCAGCGCATGGCCGGCCGCCGCCGACGGCGGCAGCCACAGCCAGGCCAGCAGATAGCGCAGCGCCGCGCGCGGCCAGCGTGGCGGCTTGCCGTCGGCGCCTTCGACGCGGATGCGCCAGGTCTGCATCGGCAGGGTCTGGCCGGTGCGCTGCCAGAACCAGCAGAAATAGAGGCCCATCACCAGGAAGCTCCACAACTGCATCGTCAGCGGCGTATCGACGCGCAGTTCCCGCAGCAGCGGCCGGGCCAGCAGATAGAGCGCGGTGGAGGCGCTCAGCACGCCGAACAGCAGCACGCCTTCGTACAGCATGCAGGCGACGCGGCGGCGGATCGCAGGCGCCTGCGTGGGGACCTGCTCGGGTACCTGCGCGGAGGCGGTCGGCGCGGGGCGCGGTGCGGCGGCGTCAGTGGCGGTCTTGGCGGACATGGACTGGCATGGACGAGTCGGGGCGAGGCGCGGAAAGGCCGCGCGCTGGCGTGATGGGCAGCGGCATTATGCCAAAGGCGTCGCCATGGGCTGCATCGCGGCGGCGTGGCGGTTGGTACGGGAGAGCGGGGAGAGGGCAGCGCGGCTTCGGGCGGCCGCAGGCGTCGACGGGGTCGATCCGTTGCCGCGAATCAGTTTCCGCAGATCAGTTGCCGCGGGAGAAGGTGTCGGTATTGGCGGCCGGCGCGGTCTCGGCGACCGGTGTCGAGGCTGCGGCCGTCGCGCTGGCGGCGTCGAGCGGGATGCCGGCACCGGGGCTCGCCACAACGGCGCCGCTGGCCGCGGTGGCGCCTGGCACCAGCGCGGCGGAGGCCGACAGTACGGCCGCGGCGCTCGCCGCGGCGGCGGGCACGGAGGCGGCGCCCGTCGCGTGCGGCATCGGCCGTACCG
>NZ_VZOV01000001.1 GCF_008801915.1 Cupriavidus gilardii | reverse complement strand
CCTGTCGCTGGGCTGTCGTCTGCGCCATCCTGCACTCCTTCGTCATGGTTACCCGGTAACGTCCCGTATTGCGTACGTTACTGGGTAACGGCTCGACTCAACAAGGTGTGCTGGATTTAGCGGTTACGGTTCTATGCCGGCTCCCGGACCATAGCACGTGGGGCCTAATCTCCCACACCCCCCAAAGGTGGCGCAATTCCACGGGCAAGACGCTCTGTTTGCGAGCGTTCTTCCGCCTCGTTCCGATACGCCCATCTGTAGAGCAATGGCAGGACAAGCAGGGTCAGGAACGTCGATGACAGGATGCCGCCAATGACGACAGTGGCGAGCGGACGTTGCACCTCGGCCCCCGCACCAGTGGCGATCGCCATCGGTACAAAGCCCAACGAAGCCACGAGCGCGGTGCACAACACCGGCCGCAGGCGAAGCAACGCGCCATCCCTGACCGCTTCGTCAAGTGGCGTCCCCTCGGCTCGGAGCTGGCGGACAAAAGAGACCATCACCAGACCGTTGAGCACCGCCACCCCGGACAGCGCGACGAAGCCCACGCCAGCGGAGATGGAGAAGGGAATGTCGCGCAGCCACAGGGCAATGACACCCCCCGTCAATGCAAACGGCACGCCGGTAAATACCAACAGGCCATCCTTGACGCTTGTAAACATGCTGTACAGCAGCAGGAAGATCAGGCCAAGGGCGACGGGGACCACGATCCTGAGCCGGTTGGCAGCGGACTCCAGCCGCTCGAACTGACCGCCCCAGCTAGACCAATAGCCTGCAGGCAACTTGATGCCGCTGGCAATCTTCGCTTGCGCCTCGAGGACGAACGAGCCCAGGTCCCTGCCGCGAACGTTTGCCGCCACGACCACCCGGCGCTTGCCGTTCTCGCGGCTTAACTGGTTGGGACCTTGTGTCACGTCCAGCGTGGCTACCTCCCCAAGCAACACATAGCGCGCCGCTCCGCCCGGCACGGGAAGCGGCAGCATGCGCAATTTGTCGGGGTCGGAGCGAACATGCTCCTGAAGGCGCACGACAATATCGAAGCGCCGGTCGCCCTCGAACAAGGTGCCGCTTTCCTGCCCACCGATGGCTGCGTTCACCACCCGCTGTGCGCAGGCCAGGGAAATACCGTAGCGCGCGAGCTTTTGCCGGTCAAAGTTCACCGACAACACAGGCAAGCCCGTCAGTTGCTCAGCTTTGACATCAGCGGCGCCCGGCACGGATTCGAGCAACGCTTCAGCGCGCTTGCCCAGGCTCTCCAGGGTCTCCATGTCATCGCCAAAAATCTTGAACGCCACGTCGGCACGCACGCCTGACAGGAGTTCATTGAATCGCATCTGGATTGGCTGGGTGAACTCATAGTTGTTCCCAGGAATTTTGGCAACAGCCTGCTCCATTTCCGCAACCAGTGTCTCCTTGCGCTTGCGCGGGTCCGGCCACTCGGATGACGGCTTCATGATGACGAAGTTATCGGCCACACTTGGCGGCACCGGGTCGGTCGCGATCTCGGCCGTCCCGATCTTGGCAAAGACGCGATCCACCTCCGGAAACGCCTTGATGCGCTTTTCCAGCGCCTCCTGCATTTGTATCGCCTGTGACAGGCTGGTGCCCGGAATCCGCAGGGCATGCAGGGCAATGTCCCCTTCGTTCAGGCTGGGAATAAACTCCGAGCCCATCCTTGCCGCCAGCATTCCACTTCCGGCAAGGATGGCGCCGGCGATCCCGAGGGTGAGAACTGGCTTGCCCAATGCGCGATCGAGCTGCCGGGCATAGAAACGCTTGATCGCGGCGTAGGCCCTGCCTTCGCTCTCCTTGATGCTCCCGGTCAGGCACATGGCGATGGCGGCAGGCACGAAAACCACCGACAGAATGATGGCGCCGACGAGCGCCAACACCACCGTGAGCGCCATCGGATGGAACATCTTTCCTTCGACGCCGGACAAGGCAAAGATAGGCAGGTAGACCACCATGATGATGAGCTGCCCGTAGAGAATGGGCTTGCGCGCCTCGCGAGAAGACTTGAACACCAGGGCAAAGCGCTCGTCGCGGGTCAATGGACGCCCCAGTCGGTGCTGCTCGTCCGCGAGGTGCCGGATGCAGTTCTCGACGATGACGATGGCACCGTCGATGATGATGCCGAAATCGAGCGCCCCGAGGCTCATCAGGTTGGCGCTGATGCCGTTGCTCGCCATGCCGGTAATCGTGAACAGCATGGAGAGCGGAATCACCATTGCGGTGATGAGCGCGGCGCGCAGGTTGCCGAGCAGTACGAAGAGCACGGCGATGACGAGCGCGGCCCCCTCAAGCAGATTCTTGCTGACGGTATTGATCGTGCGGTCCACCAGGGTGGTCCGGTCGTACACGGGTTCCGCGACTATGCCGCTGGGCAGGCTGGCATTGATTTCCTGAAGCCGGGCGGCGGCGGCGGACGAAACAGTGCGGCTGTTCTCGCCAATCAGCATGAAGACCGTTCCCAGCACCACTTCCTGACCGTTTTCCGTAGCCGCACCGTTGCGCAGCTCCTGGCCCAGGTGCACCGTGGCGACATCGCCGATGCGAATAGGCGTGCTGCCGCGGGTTTCGATGACGATGGCCGATAGGTCATCCAGCGACGTCACCTGACCGGGCGAGCGAACCAGGTATTGTTCGCCTTGACGTTCGATGTATCCCGCGCCGACGTTGGCGTTGTTCTCCGCGAGTGCACGCGAGACGTCCGAAAGGGTCAGGCCAAATCCGGCCAGCTTTGTCAGGTCAGGGGTCACGTGGAACTGTTTGACAAAGCCACCAACGGAGTTCACCTCGGTGACACCCTTTACCGTGCGCAACTGCGGCCGGATGATCCAGTCCTGGACCTCGCGCAAATCGGTCGGGGTATAGGCGGAACCGTCCTCCTTGTGTGCTCCGGGGCGAGCCTTCACCGTGTACATGAAGATTTCGCCCAGGCCGGTCGCGATCGGCCCCATCGCCGGGGTGACGCCGGCCGGCAGCCGCTCACGGGCCTCGGTTATCCGCTCGTTGACGAGCTGTCTGGCGAAATAGATGTCAGTACCGTCCTTGAAGGTCACGGTCACCTGTGACAGCCCGTAGCGCGAGACCGAGCGCGTGGCCTCAAGACTCGGCAGGCCAGCCATCACCGTCTCAATCGGGAAGGTGATGCGCTGCTCGACCTCTAGTGGTGAATATCCCTCCGCGCGCGTGTTGATCTGCACCTGCACATTGGTGATATCAGGCACCGCGTCGATAGGCAACCTGAAGAGGCTTGCGATGCCGACCAGGACCAGGGCGAGGACGCCCAGCATCACAAGCCAGCGGCGCTGGATGGAGAATTGAAGCAATCTGTCGAACATGGCTGGGACTCCCGTGGCCTCAGTGGTCGTGCGTCGCGCCGGCCTTGCCGAGCTCGGCTTTCACGGTGAAGCTGTTGCCGGCCGCATACTTCTCGCCGGCTGACAGGCCCTCAATCACTTCGACCATCTTCCCGTCACTACGCCCAAGCTCGAGCGGGCGGGCTTCAAGGTATTGCCCGTACCGGCCAAACACGACTTTCCAGTCACGCACCGTCTGGATCGCACTCTTGTCCACCGCGACGGCGACTTCCTGCTCGTCGGTGGTTAGCACAGCATTGACCAGAGTGCCCGGACGCCACGTACCCTCGCGATTGGGAAGGACAATGCGCGCCATGGCCGTGCGCGTCTGCTCGCCGGCGACCGCGCTGACTGCGTCTACCTTCCCCTGCGCCTCGGTCTCGCCGTCGCTCGCCTTGATGACGACAGCCTGGCCGGGGCGCACGGCGGCCATGTTCTTCGGATAGATGGGCAACTCGACCCAGACCGTGGAAGTGTCCGCGACTGACATCAGGACGGTGCCGGCGTCGATGGCCTGGCCCGGCGCTACTGACTTCCCCGTGACCACGCCATCAATGGGGGCGCGCAGCTCGACGCGGGCGACATTGGAGCCGCCGCCGGCGGTCACGCGCATCGCCTCCAGCTTGCGTGCAGCGGCGTTTGCGGAGATCTGGGCTTCGCGATAGGCTTGCCGCGCGGCGAGCACGTCCTGTTCCGGCGAAATGCGCTCGGCAAAGAGCTTTTCTTCCCGCTCGAGTGTTCGCCGATACAGCTCCGCCTTGTCTCGGGCGACGGCGAGCGCGCTACGCAGGTCGCCGACTTCAGGGCTTTCCACAACTGCCAGAATGTCGCCACGCTTGACGTGCGTCCCTTCCCCAACTGGCGCCGCGACCACGGTTCCATTGAACTGCTGCAGCAGCGGGACGAAGCGGTCGCTATTGGGCTTGATCGCGCCGGGCAGCTCAAGGACGGAACGAATGCGGACTGGCCCCGCGGTCAGTACATTGACGCCCGCCTCCTTCAACTGCGCGTCGCCCATCTCGACCCGCGCTTCGACCTGCGCGTATCGCCAGCGCGACGTCTTGCCATTGTGGTCGGCGGACACGGTCACATCGAACGAGTGCGGCTCGACCACGGTCTTGTCGCCACGCAGGTAGTCTCGCTCGGCATGGAAAGCGATGGGCTCGGCCAGCCGGCCCAGGCGTTGCAGCGAGATCGCCGCTTGCGAAGCCTTGGGCGGTAGCGGCTTGCCGTTCTCATACAGATAGAGCCGGAACTGTGGAGGGACGCCTTGCTCGAAGATCGTCACTTCGACCTGGAACGGCCCATCCTCGAGCAGGCGCCCGCCGTGAGGGCCGCGTTTGGCCGTTTCCGCGGTGGGCGCGTCGGAGCCGTGGGAGTCTTGAGCGGATTGAGGCGAGCTGCCAGCATTGCGGTGTCCGAGTTGAAAGCCGGCAAAGGAGCCGACGAGGAGCGTCGCCACAGCCAGTGCGACAGCGGATTTGGTGTTCATGGTTGCGCTCCCGGGTTGGCAGCCGGGCTACCGGCAAATTCAAGGATTTCGTTCTTCAGACGCTCGTACCGCGCGGCGGCGGCGATGTACTGAGCTTCGTTGCGGAAGTGGGCACGCTGCGCGTCCAGTGCTTCCAGGTAGGAAAACTTGCCGAACTCATAGCCTTTCATGACCGCACGGGCCGTTTCACGCGAGGCGGGAAGTACCTCCTCGCGCAGGGTCTTGAGTTCATTGGCCGCCAGCGCGATGCCGTCAGACAGCTCGAGCGCTCTGAGCTGCAACTGGTCACGTGTGGCATTGGCTTCCAGGCGGGCCCGGTCTACCTGCTGGGTTGCCTCATAGATATTTCCCTGGTTCCGGTCAAACAGCGGCAAGGGGATGCCGACGGATAGCATTAATGTATTCCGCGCAGTGGGCTGGCCAAACGTGGGGGCCTGATGAACCCGCTTGACGCCTGCGGCAACCGTGACGTCACCGACCCGGCGAGCACGCTCCAGCTCAAGCCGCGCCTCTTGCTCGCGGATGGCTTGCTGCCGCGCCTGATATTCCGGGCGCTGCGACAAGGCGTTCAAAACGATCTGGCGATTTGGGAACGCTGCCTCCTCGCCAAATGGCCCGCTGACCGTGGTGAAATCCGGCGCATCGGTGCGGGCCCAGAAGCTGGCCAGACGCCTGCGGGGCAGCGCAGTCCGTTGCCTCGCGTCCTGCGCCTCGATGAGAGCGCCTCCTGCATCCGAACCGACTTTCTCCCGCTCGATCGGCGACACCTTGCCCGCATCCACGCGGCGGCCAACTGCACTCCGGAAAGACTCGATGATCTCCAGCTTCTGGCCCGCCAGGCGCTCCAGCGCCTCGGCCTCCTGCAGCGATACGAAGGCGCTGGCAACCATGATGCGCAGCTCGCTGCGCCTGGCCGCCAGGGTAGCGCTGGTCCGGTCCCTGCCTGCCTCGGCCAGGGCGGTACGGGCCCGTCGCTTTCCGCTTACGTCAATGGGCTGAATCAGACGGATCGCCTCAGTGCGGTTGTCGCTGCGCAACTCGTCGCCCTCCAGGGAGAGCTCGGGATTCACGTAGGCCCCGGCCTGGCGAACCGTGCCATCCCAGGCAAGCCGCTCCTTCTCTGCGGCGAGGAGTGAAGGATTCGCTGCCAGCGCGCGGCTTTGCGCGGCTTGCAGCGTCAATGCGGGTTGTGCGGAAACCGAGGCTGCGGGTGCGGCAGCGCCGATGCCGGCATCAGACGGCTGGGCATGCGAAGCGCATGGCAGGAGCGTCAGGAGAAACGCTGCTGCCGTTGCCGCGCGCCGGCCGCGTGGGCACGGAAATGCGACCATGTCGGAACTCGTTAAGCGACAGGAATAGGCCGCCGACGTGGGCAAGCCGCGTCAGCAGATAAGTGGGGGCGGCGCAGGAAGAAGCGCTTGGCGGGGTCAGACTCGGGGCGGCTTGAAGGGAAGACCAGGAGGCTGGTCGGTCGGGGCGTCTGCCGCGGTATGCGATGGCGGTGTCCCCGTGCGCTCCACAATCACCAGGGGCGCATGCCGATGCAGCGTGGCAGGCAGTTGGGCGAAGGCATGCAGTGCGCCATGGGGAATGCCGGAATCGTCGTCATGATCGGGCACGGCAAATTCAGCGGCAAGTTGCTCACCAACGTCTGCCTTGCCATCCAGCCCGGCAGCGCCGTGCGCATGCTCCAGTGCGTGCTCCATTTCGTGGTGGAGCCATGCCGGCGCCGCAGCCAAGGTCGCGCCGCAGTTCAGAACGAACAGCAGCGTGACCAGACGGACGACGAAGCGGGAGACAAGGCGTTGCACGAACCAGCCAGCGGTGCCGCGGGGAGGCCGCTGCACTCGCAATATGGATAACAGGCAAGTATTCTCCGCAAACGCGCGACAATAGGCAACCATTCCCCCATGACATTGCTGACATGTCCGTTCGTTCCGCCGCCCCGGCGCTCGCTGCCGCACTCCTGTTCGGCGCAAGCACGCCGCTGGCCAAGACCCTCATGGGTTCAGTCTCGCCGCTGTTGCTGGCGGGACTGTTGTACCTGGGTAGCGGCCTGGGCCTGGGCGGCTTCCTGCTACTGAGAAAGCTCACGCGGAAGGCCGACAGCCGGACCCCGCCGCAACCGCCGATTCCGCGTCACGAAATTCCGTGGCTTTTGGGAGCGATCCTGGCTGGCGGAGTGGCCGGCCCGGCACTTCTGATGACGGGGCTCGCGGTGACCAGCGCAGCATCCGCCTCGCTCCTGTTGAATGTGGAGGGCGTTTTCACGACGCTCATCGCCTGGATCGTGTTCAAGGAGAACGCCGATCGGCAAATTGTGCTTGGCATGATTGCCATCGTTGCCGGGGGCATTCTCCTTTCCTGGCAACCGGACGCCGCTACCTTGTCCCCAGGTGCGCTGCTCATTGTTGCCGCCTGCGGATGCTGGGCGGTCGACAATAATCTCACCCGGAAGGTGTCATCGAATGACGCTGTCCTCATCGCCTGTCTGAAGGGCCTGGTCGCGGGCGCATGCAATACGGGATTCGCACTGGTTGCAGGCAGCACGCTCCCTGGGGCGTTCCCTTTCGCTTCGGCGATGGTGATCGGCTTTGCCGGCTATGGCGTGAGCCTGGCACTGTTTGTGATCGCGCTTCGTCATCTTGGGACGGCCAGGACAGGCGCCTATTTCTCAGTGGCCCCCTTGTTCGGTTTGGTGATCTCCTTCCTTTTGTGGCCGGAGATACCGAATGTCCTGTTCTGGCTCGCTGCGGCGCTGATGACCCTGGGCGTATGGGTGCATCTCCGGGAGCGTCACGAACATGAGCACACCCATGAGCCAATGGAACACACGCATGCTCATCGCCACGATGAGCATCACCGGCATGAGCATGACTTTCCGTGGGATGGGAAGGAGCCACATGTGCACACCCACTGGCATGCCCCCCTCGTCCACAAGCATCCCCACTACCCGGACATTCATCACAGGCATTCGCACTGACATAGCAGAGACCAACGTCGGCCAATAGGGAAGAAAACACGGAGGGTAGTGTTCGCGGCTATGCCTTGCACCAATTGGTCTCTATTCCTGCACGGCCAGTGCGTGGTGGGCGGGCCCAGCACTCGTCGCGCCACAGATGCAGGTGACCAAGCGGCGACAGCCTTCGTCGCCAGGGCGAAGCGTCTCCAACCGCCGTAGAGTTTGCACGGCGCGCTTGAGCAGCAGGATCCAGTCATCCAGTACTTGATGCTGCACCGACTGCTGGAGCCGCGCGTAGTGCCGCGCGGCCATCCCAACGTCATCGAAGCATCCGGCGACCACCAGGTGGACTAACCTACTCTGACCGGCACCATTTTTTATCCATGTCCGTCACCTCTATCACAACCCTGCGTGTGGCACATCGCGCAACACTCTCGCCATGATTCGCAATGCGGGCATCGAGCCAGCGGTCATCGAGTATCTTGTCACTCCACCGGATCGTGCTACGTTGCAGCGCATGATCCAGGATGCAGGCCTGACTGTGCGCGAGGTCATTCGGGAGAAAGGCACGCCCTATGCGGAGCTTGGCCTGGCCGATCCCTCCCTGACGGATGACCAGCTGCTAGACGCGATCTTGTCCGCCCCCATCCTGATCAATCGCCCGCTTGTGGTCACGGAGCTGGGAGTACGGCTATGCCGCCCGTCGGAGATCGTCCTCGACATCCTGCCCGCGCCGCAGCGAAGCGCGTTCAACAAGGAAGACGGCGAGGTGGTTATCGACGCGCAGGGCCGGAGGGTCAACAAATGAGCGTGGATCTGCCCTATATCGTGCCAGCTGCGCTGGATACTCCGGACCTGTACAAGCTCGAACCGGCACGCGTCAGTGGCCACCCGCCGCGAATTCTGTTGCTTTATGGGTCGCTGCCCGGCATCCCCGCCAGCTGATGCCCCTGGCTCGGTGTTAGCCATCCAAACACACCGCGATGACGCCGCCGCGAAAACCTGGAGGTCGGCGCCGCTGGCGCACGATTCGAATCGCGCGCTTGGCATCTGCCCCGTTCGGAGTCCCCCTTTCTCGTTATCCGGCACAACAGGATAGCTGGCTCACGTCTTTACTGAACGTCTGTGCGGCCAGCTTCAGTCCCTCGACCATCGTCAGGTAAGGAAATAACTGGTCGGCTAGTTCCTGCACGGTCATCCGGGCCCGAATCGCCAGTGCCGCTGTTTGGATCAATTCCCCCGCTTCCGGTGCCACTGCCTGCACGCCGATCAAGCGGTTCGATCCTGCCTCGGCGACCAGCTTGATGAAGCCGCGCGTGTCGAAGTTGGCCAACGCGCGCGGCACGTTGTCCAGCGTCAACAACCGGCTATCGGTCTCGATGCCGTCGTGGTGCGCTTCCGCCTCGCTGTAGCCAACCGTGGCGACCTGTGGGTCGGTGAACACCACCGCCGGCGCGGCGCTCAGATCAAGCGCGGCATCGCCTCCGGTCATATTGATCGCCGCGCGGGTGCCGGCCGCCGCGGCCACGTAAACGAATTGCGGCTGGTCGGTGCAGTCGCCGGCGGCGTAGATGTGCGGCGCCGTGGTGCGCATGGCATGGTCGATGACGATGGCGCCCTGCGCGTTGACCGTCACGCCCGCCGCCTCCAATGCCAGCGCACGCGTGTTGGGCGCGCGGCCGGTGGCGACCAGCAGTTGGTCGGCACGGATTTCGCCGTGACCGGTGGTGAGCACGAATTCGCCATCCGCGTAGGCCACTTGGCTGGCCTGCGTGTGTTCCAGCACCGTGATGTCCTCCTCGGCGCGGAAGGCGGCCGTGACGGCCTCGCCTATCGCCGGGTCCTCGCGAAAGAACAGCGTGCTGCGTGCCAGGATCGTGACCTGGCTGCCGAGCCGGGCGAAGGCCTGCGCCAGCTCCACGGCCACCACCGACGAGCCGATCACGGCCAACCGCTTCGGCAGGGTGTCGCTGGCCAGCGCCTCGTTCGAGGTCCAGTAGGGGGTGCCCTTCAGGCCGGGGATCGGCGGCACGGCCGCGCTCGCGCCAGTGGCGATCAGGCAGCGGTCAAACGCCACCTCGCGCTCGCCGCCTTCGGCCAGCCGCACGCTCAGGGCATGCCCGTTCTGGAAGCGGGCCTCGCCGCGCAGCACCGTGATGGCCGGCGTGCTTGCCAGGATGCCCTCATACTTGGCGTGGCGCAGCTCATCGACACGCCCCTGCTGCTGGGCCAGCAGGCGCTCGCGCAGGATCGCCGGTGGCGTGGCCGGGATGCCCCCGTCGAACGGGCTTTCGCGGCGCAGATGAGCGATGTGGGCCGCGCGGATCATGATCTTGGACGGCACGCAGCCGACATTGACGCAGGTGCCGCCGATGGTGCCGCGCTCGATCAGGGTCACCTGCGCGCCTTGCTCGACGGCCTTGAGCGCCGCCGCCATCGCGGCGCCGCCGCTGCCGATGACGGCGATGCGCAGCGCGCTGCCTTCGCCTGCGGATTTCTCACCGCTGGCCAGCCAGCCCAACGCCTTGTCGAGCAGGCTGCCGCGCTTTTCCGCCGGCGGGGCCGCGGCGAGCATGACCCGGTAGCCGAGGCCGGCCACGGCAGCGGTCAACGAATCCGGCGACGTGCCGGGGTCGGTAGCGATTTGCGCCGTCCCCTTCGGGTAGGACACGAGCGCCGACCGCACGCCCGGCACCTTCTCCAAGGCATCCTTGACGTGGACGGCGCACGAGTCGCATGTCATTCCAGTGATCTTCAAGTGGGTCATACTACAGTTCCTATGTTCACTTCGGCAGCGGCCAACGCGGTCAGCCGCGCTTGGCCGGGGGTTCACAGGCGTCCGGTGCGCCGCAGCGCTTTGCCGGCGAGACGAAGTCCCAGATCGATACCCCGACCATGAAGGCCAGGCCGACATAGAGCAGCGCCTCGCTGCGCCAGCCAACCGTCAAATACGCCGCGGCCAGCACCAGCAGTGGGCCGATCACGCCGAGCGCAGTCCGTTGCCACTGCCGATGGTTGAGCCAGGCGGTCGCATTGGCGAGCAGTGCAATCCCCGGCGAACGCGGGCAGCAAGATGCGAATGAACAGTCCTTCATACTGGCTCAGAAAGCCCAGGCCAATGGCCGCGCCCAAGCTGGCGATAGCAGGAAAACAACTCGCGCACCCCATCGCCGAGACGACGCTGCCGAGGGCACCGCCTTGTTGACCAGGCGCATGATCAGTCCCACGGCGTCGCTCCCTCGCACCCATGGCTTACTGCTTGACGCTGGACGGATAGCCCGCGTTCTCGGTCGCCTTGGTCAGCTTCTGCACGCTGGTCTTGGCATCATCGAAGATGACGACGGCCTCGCGCTTCTCGAAACTCACACTGGTCTTACTGACGCCGTCGACCTTGGAGAGCGCTTTCTTGACCGTGATCGGGCAGGTTTCGCAAGTCATGCCCGGCACAGACAGCGTGACGGTTTGCATGGCGGCCCACGCCGGGGCGACGGCGCCGACCAGGGCCAGGGCGAGGGCGGCAAACAGCTTCTTCATGGCGAACTCCTGATCAGTAGAAAAATGGCATGACGTAGGGAAATCCGAGCGCAACCAGAACCAGCAGGGCGACGGCCCAGAAAATGAGCTTGTAGGTGGCGCGTACCTGCGGGATGGCACAGGCCCCGCCCGGCTTGCAGACTTGCGCGGGGCGGAAAATGCGCCGCCAGCCGAGGAACAGTGCCACCAGCGCCGTGCCGATAAACAGGGGTCGATATGGCTCCAGCGCGGTCAGGTTACCGATCCAGGCCCCACTGAAACCGAGGGCCACCAGAACCAGCGGCCCTAGACAGCACGTGGAGGCTAAAATGGCGGCCAGTCCCCCGGCAAAGAGGGCACTGCGCCCGTGTTGCGGTTTCGACATGCGCTTGATCTTTCGAATCGGGAAGGGATAACGTAAGCTTACTTCCGTAGTTTTGTACGGAGTCAAGCGGGATGGATCGCAGTTTGGAGAATTTGACCATCGGCGCCTTCGCCAAGGCGGCCGAGGTCAATGTGGAAACCATTCGGTTTTACCAGCGCAAGGGGTTGCTGCCGGAGCCGGACAAGCTTTATGGCAGCATCCGCCGCTATGGCGAAGCGGATGTGACGCGCGTGCGGTTCGTGAAAGCGGCCCAACGGCTGGGCTTTACCCTGGACGAGATCGCAGAACTGCTCCGGTTGGAGGATGGCACCCATTGCGAGGAGGCCGGTAGCCTGGCCGAGCGCAAGCTCAACGACGTGCGCGCAAAGCTGGCCGACCTGAGACGCATGGAGGCCGTGCTGTCCGAGCTGGTGTGCGCCTGCCATGCCCGTCAAGGCAACGTATCCTGCCCGCTGATCGCAGCGCTGCAAGGGGGAAAAGCACACCAAAGGGCCTAGTGAACGCGGCTACGCTGCCACGGCTCGTTCCGGCTTCTGTTCTGCTGCTTCGTCGCGGCCGGCCTCACATGCGCCGTCTCGATAGGCAGGCGAGCTGGCCGGGTCAGCCATCGTCGCGGGGGCGAAGCGGCTCCAGCGGGCGCAGCGCTTGCACGGCGCGCTTGAGCAGCAGAATCCAGTCGTCCAGTTCCTCAATGATGGCCTCGGCCTGGTCCACGAGGGTCGGGCCAGTGGGCGAACACGACAACGCGGCACCGTTGATCACGGTGTGCGCCATGCCGTGTAAGCGCAGCAGATCGTCGCGCAAGCCGGCCGGCTCACAGCAACGCGCGCGGATCGCATCGAGTTGGTCCACCACGCGCAGGATGGTGGTCGTGTCGAACGTGTCTCGAAGCGCTTGCAACGCCTCGGCGTCGACCCTGCCGTAAGGGGTATCGGTGTCAGGCATGACGAGGCTTGCGGGCGGAATGGGCGGGAGCGGCAAAGAGGCTGTCGCGAATCCAAGCTTCCGGCACCCGCTCCAGGTTGAGTTTATAGTCGCCGAAGCGTTTGATGTTGCTGGTGAGGTAGGGGCTCAGGAAGCCAATGTCGGCCACGTCGACCTTGATCCCTTCCTTCACCATGGCGCGCAGGGCCTGCATCATGTCCGCCGTGTTCTGCAGAATCACGGCCGAGGCGATCAGGTCGTTGTAGCGCAGGCGCTTCTGCTGTTCGTCGGGGTCGTTTTCGGCCAGCACGTCACCGCCGAACGAGAACCATTTGGCAAAGCCATTGTAGGACTCGATCTTGTTGGTAGTGGCGGTGATCTCCTGGCGGAGTTCGCGGCTGCCAATCCATTCGAGCAGGAACGCCGTGCGCACGACCTTGCCGAGTTCCTGCGCCGCCAGAAACAGGCGGTTGCGGCGGCTTTCCGAGCCGAACCTGCGCAGCAGAAGCGGCGAGGAGATTGTCCCGGCCTGGATCGACAGCGCCACCTGCATCAGGTCCTGCCAGTGGAAGGCGATCAGGTCCCAGTCCACGGTGTCCGAGAACAGCCGGTCGATGTGCTTGTATTTGGTATCGGCATCGGCACGGTAAAGCTTCAGATCCTGCCAGTTGCGGATGCGCGGCATCAGCTTGATGCCCAGCAGATGCGTGAAGGCGAACACCGCGGCCGACTGGCCCTGGGTGTCGGCGTGCACGGTGTCGGCCTCGACGCTCAAGCCGGCCTTGAGCAGACCCTCGATCACGTAGATGGCTTCCCACACGCCGGGCGGAATGAAATGCCGGAACACCGCGATGTAGTTGTCGGCCACGTGCCGGTAGGCCACCGCGCCCATCTTGCGGTAGCGGAAGTGGTAGCCGGCCAGCAGATTATTGTCGTAGAAGTCGTACTGGGTGCCGTCAGCCGCGACGGTCTTGCCATCCCCCCAGTGCTTGGGCAGGTCGAGCCGCAGATACAGCTCGATCAATTCCCGCTGCGCGGTTTCGAGACGCTCCAGGCTCAGATGCCGGCGGTTGACGAACGACATCATGTGCGGCGTGACCCGATCCCCCATATGGCGGGCGGCCTGGGTGGGCCCCAGGTTGCAGCCCATGGCGAAGATGGTCAGCAGGTAGCGTTCGGCCGCATGGCGGATCTTGGGGTCGCTGCCGGAGAGGGGGCCGAAGTGCCGCGTGAAGTGGGTCCAGTGCTCGATGTTGGCCAGCACGTCCAGCAGATTGCGTGTCGGCATGCGCCGGAGCAGCGCCTGTTGCAGGGTGATCGCGCTGGCCGGGATCTCCCTGGCGATCGTCCGCTTGAGCACGGGTTCGCCGTCCTGGCCGATGGTGACGTGCTGGCGCTTGTCGGGAAAACTGGCATCCAGCCTACGCGCCGTGTCGGCCAGCCATTGGCGTAGATGCGCCACAAAGTCCTGCGCGTTGGCCGGCATGTCCAGCTTGGCGCAGTATTCGGGCAGACGCCGTTCGCATTCGCGCCAGGGCAGCAGGTGAGCACGGTAATCAGCAAAGGCATCTGACCCCACCACGCACAAGTCGCCGGAACGCAACTCGTTGACCATATGCGAGAGCACGCACAGTTCCAGGTAGCGCCGGTTGGTGGGGGCGCCCTGGTCGTGGGGGCGGCGCACCAGCTTGCGCCAGCGCTCCGAGGCGAAGCTCACATCGACGTCGGCGGCAATCCATTCGCGATGCAGGGATTCATTGTCCAGCACCACCGCAAGTGCCGCCAGCAGCGTGCGCGACTGGCTGGTCGACTCCCATTCCAGCACCTGCGCCAGGCGCAGCATCACGGAGCGGTGCGCGCGGAAATGCCGCCATAGCAGCGGCAGGTAGTTGTTGCCGCTGAAGGCCCGCACCTCGGCGCAGCTCTCGCGCAGCGGCTCCAGATCGCCGGACGGCGCGAGGAAGCGGCGCACCTGCCGGCCGATCAGCGCGTCGTCCTGGCCGTCGGCGACGATATCGACCACGCCGTCGAGCAAGGTGACCAGCTTCTCCATCTGCGCGCGCTGACGGGACTGGATGCGCTCCATCTCGTCGCGCGCCCGCTTGTGGATGGCGCCCATGCGACGGATGAACATCTCCGCGAGATCGTCGCGGGTACGCACGCGCATATGGTTGAGCAAGGCGACGATCAGCGTGTAGCGCTTTTCAGGCAAGATCTCCCGTAGATTGGCCGCGTCCAGGCTCATGGCCTGGCTGGCCAGCGAGCGCAGCTTCGAGGCTGGCACGCCGGCAATTGCGCGAGAGAAATCGCCAAGACCGTCCAGTAAGGTCAGGTGTTCTATGAGTAGGTTGAGATGCTTGCGTGATGGACGGCGCGCGTGGCGCTTGATGTTGTTGTAGGCGGTCAGGCGGTTGGTGAATTCCCGGGTGAGAAGCCGGTCCAGCCGCTGCCGTTCCTCGTCCGACAAGCGCCTTGCGACGCTTCGAAACAGCGCGGTCTGCGTGCGGGTGTGAATCTGCTCGGCAATGTTGTCCAGGGTGGAGAACGCTGGCAGCTCGACTTGGTGCAGGATCAGCGCATCGATGGTGGCGTTGATGATGTCCACCTGCTGGTCCATCGTTTCCGCGGCTTCGCGCGCGGCGCGGATCGTGACCTCGTTGGCATCGGTGCCAATGTAGGGCTGGACGCCGAGAAATGCGCGTACCGCCGTGTAATGCCGGTACAGCGTGGGGGATAGCTTGCGGTCATAGCCAAATGCGGCATCTGGCGCCAGACCAGCGCTGGCGCGCACGTGGTCAATCACGACGACGGGAATGCTGTCCAGGTTGGGGAAGTAATGCAGTTGCTGGAAGACCTTCAGCAGCACCAGCAAGCCAAGTCGCGGCACTTGTCCACGTGTTGAGCGGGTGGCCCACTCCAGTTCCTCGGCATCCGGCGTGTAACACGCCTGTAGCTCCTTAGTGGAGAAAACCTTCGGGAAACGCGGGTAGGCGGTACGCTCGACGGTGGCCATACAGGATCTCGACAATCTCTGAAGGGCCAGCCAGTCTAGCCGAGGACGATGGCAAAGTTCTAGACCAAAGTTATAACTAAAGGGAATGTTTCTTCTTGTTTATATAACCCAGCGGCTTATGATAGCCGATTGCCCGAATCTTGGCATGACCCCATCTTCGCCTTGCCGGTCTTCAGCGCCGCCATCGCGACCGGCACCGAGCCGAACACCATGTCGACGTTGCCGGCGTAGAGGTCGTTCATCGCGGGGCCGTTGCCCTTGTAGGGAATGTGCAGCAGGTCGATGCCGCCGAGCTTTTCCATCAGCGCGCCCGACACATGCAGCGTGGTGCCATTGCCCGAGGAGCCGTAGGTATAGGCGCCGGGCTTCTGTTTCGCACCTGCCAGCAGCTCCTTGACGTTGTTGAACGGCAGTCCCGTCCTGACCATCAGCACGTTGGCCGCTTCGGCGACCAGCGACACCGGGGCGAGCCCCGTGCGCGGGTCGTAGGGCATCTTGCGGGTCAGCGCCGGCATGATGGTCTGCGCGCCAGCGCTGCCGAGCAGCAGCGTGTAGCCGTCGGGCGTCGCCTTGGCGACCATGTCTGAGCCGATCAGGCCGCCGGCGCCGCCACGGTTCTCCACCACGACGGATTGCCCCATGCCTTGCTGCAGTTCCTTGGCCAGGATGCGGGCGATGGTGTCGTTCGCCCCGCCCGCCGCGAAGGCCACGACCATGCGGATCGGCTTGGACGGGTACTTGTCCGCGGCGACAGCCAGCGATGGCATCGCGCACAATGCGGCGACGGCGAACAAGGTACGGCGGCGAACAGGGTTGCGAACGGGCTTGCGAACGGCGGGCATGGCAGGTTTCTCCTCTTATGGTCGTCCGATGTTACTGGCCCCCTCAGATAAAGAAAATTAAGACTTTATTTGCCGTCTCAAAAGAAAAACTTAAGGCCAGTGCCCGCCCAAAAACCGGGCACGCAACGGCTCGCCCTCAGTCACGCGAAGCCCTATAGTGGGGAACGCTGCCCCACCGTGGACGCTTCCGCCGCGTCCGTCCGCTCGCTCGACCAGCCCCCTCCGAGCGCGCGAAACAGCGCGGCCAGCGCGCTTTGCCGCTGCGCGGCGACGTCGATCAGCGCAGTTTGCGCGGCATAGTGGTTACGCTGTGCCTCCAGGTAGCGCAGATGGTCGTCGACGCCGGCGCGGTAGCGCGCCTCGGACAGCCGCAACGTCTGCTCGCTGGTCTGCGCGACAGCACGGCGGGCGACCTCTTCGCGACGCAGCGTGTCGGTTGCCGCCAGCGCGTCCGAGACTTCGCGGAACGCGGTCTGGATCGTCTTCTCGTAGTTGGCCACCGCGATGTCCTTGCGCACATGGGCAAGATCCAGGTTCGCGAGATTGCGGCCACCGGAGAAGATCGGCAGCGTCAACTGCGGGGCGAACGACCATACCGTCTGGCCCGCGCCGAACAGGTTGGACAGCTCGCCGCTGGCGCTGCCGAACATGCCGGTCAGCGTGATGCGCGGGAAGAACGCCGCGCGTGCCGCGCCGATGTCGGCATGGCGTCCGCGCAGCCGCTGTTCCGCGGCGAGGATGTCCGGCCGGTGAATCAGCAGGTCGGACGGCGTGCCGGGCGCCAGCGTCTGCACCAGCAGCACGTCGTCGCGCGGCGCCGCCGGCAACCGCGCGGCGATGTCCGGCACGCCGACCAGCAGCGCCAGCGCATTGGTGGCCTGGCGAAATTCGCGGTCGGTCCTTTCCAGGTCGGCGCGCGCCTGGTCCGTCAGCCCGCTGGCCTCGTAGAAATCCAGCGCGGTGGCCGTGCCGGCCTGGCGGCGCTGTGCAATCAGCCGCAGCGAGGCTTCGCGGGTCTGCAGCGTCTGCGCGGTCAGCAGATGGCGGCGCTGGGCGCTGTCCCGCGCCAGATACGCCTGGATGACTTCGGCCACCAGACTGATCCGCGCGCTGCGCGCGGCCTCCTCGGTCGCGAAGTATTCCCGCAGCGCGGCTTCGGACAGGTTGCGTACGCGGCCGAACAGGTCGAGCTCGAACGCCGGCACCGCGATGCCGGCCTGCACGGTCTGCTGGACGGAACCCATGCCCGGCTGGCGCAGGTCCTCGGCCACGCGTTGCCGCGTGCCGCCCGCCTCGGCCTGCAGCCCCGGCACGCGGTCGGCACGTTGCACGCGATACATCGCGCGCGCCGCCTCGATGTTCAGCACCGCCTGCCGCAGGTCGCGATTGTTCTCGAGCGCCAGCGCCACCAGCTCGCGCAGCTTGCCGTCGACGATGAAGCTGTCCCATTGCAGCACGGCCGCCGATGAAGGCGCGACCTGCGCATCGCCGGCCGCCATCCCGGCCATCTGCGTCATCTGGCCGGACGCCCATTGCGTGGGCACCGGCGCCGCCGGCCGCTCGTAGACCGGCGCCAACGAGCAACCGGCCAGGGCGGCAGTGGCGCTCAACAGCAGGCACGGCAACGTTGTGCGGGATCGAATCGATTTCATTGCGCGCCCTCCGTCGTCGTGGTCGCAGTCGGCGTTGTCGTTCGTCCGCTGTCCCTTGCATTGTCCCGATACCGCTTGAAGCGGGACAGCACCCAGACAAAGAACACCGGGGCAAACACCACGCCCAGCGTGGTCGCGGTCAGCATGCCGCCGATCACGCCGGTACCGATGGCGCGCTGGCTGGCCGCGCCGGCGCCGGTCGCAATGGCCAGCGGCACGACGCCGAGAATGAATGCCATCGACGTCATCACGATCGGGCGGAACCGCAGCCGCGACGCCTCCAGCGCGGCGTCGATCAGCGGCATGCCCTGCTCGCGCAGCGACTTGGCGAATTCGACGATCAGGATCGCGTTCTTGGCGGCCAGACCGATGATCGTGATCAGCCCGACCTTGAAATAGACGTCGTTCGGCATGCCCAGGGCATTGACCGCCAGCACCGACCCCAGCGCGCCGATCGGCACGATCAGCATCACGGAGGCGGCGATCGCCCAGCTCTCGTAGAGCGCCACCAGCAGCAGGAACACCACCAGGAAGGACAGCGCCAGCAGCAACGGGGCCTGCGCGCCGGCCTGTCGTTCCTGATACGACAGGCCGGTCCATTCGTAGCCGATGCCCGCCGGCAGCCTGGCGGCGATCCGTTCGATCTCGGCCATGGCCTCGCCGGTACTGAAACCGGGCGCGGCGTCGCCCATGATCTTGATCGTCGGGTAGCCGTTGTAGCGCGACACCTGCACCGGGCCGATCTCCCACTCCGGCGTGGCGAACGCGCTCAGAGGCACCTGTTCCCCGCGCACGTTGGGCACATTCAGCGACAGCAGCGCTTCGGGCGTCATGCGGTCGCGCACGTCGGCCTGCACGACGACCCGTTGCAGCCGCCCGACATTGGCGAAGTCGGCCACGGTCGCGGAGCCATAGGCGCTGGAAATCGCGGTGTTGATCGCTTCGAAGCCGACGCCGAGCGCCTCTGCCTTGTCGCGGTCGATATCGAGGCGAAGCTGCGGCGCGTCCTCCAGCCCTTCCATCATCGCGTACGCCAGCACCGGCGAGGCGTTGGCCTCCTTCAGCAGCGTATCGCGCGCCGCCACCAGCGCCGCTCGTCCAAGGCCCGCGCGATCCTGCAGGCGCAGCGCAAAGCCGCTGGCATTGCCCAGCCCTTCGATCGGCGGCGGATCGACCGCCATCACGCGTGCTTCCTTCAGCCCCGCAAACTGGGCGTTGAAGGCGGCCACCTCGTCGCTGGCATGCTGGCCGCTGCCCCGCGTCGACCAGTCCGTCAGCGTCGGAAAGCCCAGCGCCGCGTTCTGGCCGCTGCCCGAGAAGCTGAAGCCCAGCACCATCGTGGTCGACTCCATCGCCTTGCGGCCGAGCAGCCAGCTCTCCAGTTTCTTGACCACGGCCTCGGTGCGCTGGTTGGTCGCGCCCGGGGGCAGCTGCACGTCGACCACGAAGTAGCCCTGATCCTCGATCGGCACGAACGATTCCGGCAGCCGCGTGTACAGCAGCGCCAGCAGCGCCACCACCATGCCGTAGACGATCATGCAGCGGCCGGCGCGGCGCAGCAGCTTCGAGTTCAGCGCGGTGAACCGCTCGGTCAGTCGGCCGAACCGGCGATTGAACCAGCCGAAAAAGCCGCGCTTCTCTTCATGATGGCCTTGCGGGATCGGCTTGAGCAGCGTCGCGCAAAGCGCGGGGGTCAGCGTCAGCGCGAGGAAGCCCGAGAACAGGATCGACACGGCCAGCGACAGCGAGAACTGCCGGTAGATCACGCCGACCGATCCGGCCATGAAGGCCAGCGGGAAGAACACGGCCGCCAGCACCAGCGTGATGCCGATGATGGCGCCCGACACCTGGCTCATTGCCTTGGCGGTCGCCTCGACGGGACCGAGCCCTTCCTCCGCCATGATCCGCTCGACGTTCTCGACCACGACGATGGCGTCGTCGACCAGGATGCCGATCGCCAGCACCATGCCGAACATCGTCATCATGTTGACCGAGAAGCCGATCGCATACATCACCGCCAGCGTGCCGGCCAGGCAGACCGGCACGACGATGGTCGGAATCAGCGTGTAGCGCAGGTTCTGCAGGAACAGCAGCATCACCAGGAACACCAGCACCACCGCTTCGACCAGCGTATGGATGACCTTCTCGATCGCGACCTCGACGAAGCGCGAGGTGTCGTAGGGGACCGAGTACTCGATGTCGTCGGGGAAGGACTTCGACAGTTCGTCGAGCCTGGCGCGGACCGCGCGCGCGGTTTCCAGTGCGTTCGCGCCCGGGCGCAGTTGCACCGCGGCGCCGACCGCGCGCTTGCCGCTGGTCAGCATGTCGAAGTTGTAGTCCTGCAGGCCGACCTCGAGGCGAGCGACGTCGGCGAGCGTCACCTTCGAGCCGTCGGGATTGGCGCGCAGCACGATCGCGCCGAACTCCTCGGTCGTCGTCAGCATGCCCTTGACGGCGATGGTCGCGCTGAGCTCCTGGTCCGCGCTGCCCGGCGGGCTGCCGAAGCTGCCGGCCGGCACCTGCACGTTCTGCGCGGCGATCGCCTCGTTGACATCGGCCACCGACAGCCCGTAGCCGAGCAGCTTCTGCGGGTCGACCCACACGCGCATCGCGGCCTCGGCGCCGAAGAACTGCACCTTGCCGACGCCCGGCACGCGGCGGATCTCGTTGTTGATCCGGCGCGCCGCGTAGTCGGCCAGCGTCACCATATCCTTGCCGGCGTCGTCGCCCTTGAAGTTGATCGAGTAGACCAGCAGGAAGCCCGCGCTGACCTGCTCGGTACGCAGGCCCTGGCGCGTGACCGCGGCCGGCAGCCGCGCCTCGGCCTGCTTGATCCGGTTCTGCACGTCGACCTGGGCCAGATCGGGATCGACGCCGGGCGCGAACGTCACGGTGATTTCCGCGATGCCCGCCGAGCTGCTGGACGAGTCGTAGTACAGCATCCCCTTGGCGCCGTTCAGCTCCTCCTCGATGACGCTGGTCACCGAATCGACCAGCGTAGTGGCGGACGCGCCCGGGTAGACCGCCGAGATCGCGATCTGCGGCGGCGCGACGGTCGGGTATTGCGACACCGGCAACGACGGCATCGCGAGCAGGCCCGCCAGCACGATGAAGATCGCCAGCACCCAGGCGAAGTTGGGGCGATGAATGAAGAATCTTGGCAGCATGATGTCTGTTCAGTGGCGCGGCGCCTGCGCGCCTAGCCTCGTTCCGCCGCAGCAGGGTTCGAGGGCGCCGGCAGGCCGGCTTCCCCGGCCTGCCTGGACGGCGCAGCGGGGGCGATGGTGACCTTCTGCCCCGAGCTCGCCTCGCCGCCGACCACGATGCGGTCGCCCGGCTTGACGCCCTCCAGGATCTGCCACTCGGCGCCCTGCATCGGGCCGGTGCGGACCTGGCGGGTCTCCGCCACGTCGCCCTTGCCGACGACCAGCAGCTGGGCCTTGCCGTCGGGGCTGCGGCGCACCGCCCGCTGCGGCACCAGCATCGCGGCGGGATCGACCGCGTGCGTGACATGCACGCGTACGTACATGCCCGGCAGCAGCAGGCTGTCGGCGTTCGGCAGCTGGCCGCGCAGCGACACCTGGCCGGTGCCGCGCTCGACGGAGATGTCCGAGAACAGCAGCCGCCCTTCGCGCTTCTTGTCGGTGCCTTCGATGGTCACGACGATCGGCACACCGCCTTCCGGCTCCCGCTGCAGCCGGCCCTGCTCCAGCGCCTCGCGCATGCGCAGCACATCGGCCACCGGCTGCTTGAAGTCGACATAGACCGGGTCCAGCTGCTGGATGGTGGCCATCGGCGTGGCCTCGCCCTGCCCGACCAATGCGCCTTCGGTGACCAGCGCGCGGCCGATCCGTCCGGAAATCGGCGCCCGCACCGTCGCGTATTCCAGGTTCAGGCGGGCCGTCTTCACTTCCGCGGCCGCGCTGCGCCGTGCCGCCTGCGCGCTCTTCAGCGTGGCCTGGGCCGCATCGAAATCCTGCCGGCTGACCGCCTCGATCTCGACCAGCGGCGCATAACGGCGCACCACCGCGTCGGCGTCCGCCAGCACCGCCTCCGCGCGCGCGAGCTCGCCCTCGGCGCGCGACAGCGCCGCCTGCAACGGGGCCGGATCGATCTGGAACAGCGGATCGCCGGCCTTGACGTCGCTGCCTTCCTTGAAGTTGCGCCTGAGCACGATCCCGGCGACCCGTGCCCGCACTTCGGCGACACGAACCGGTTCGATGCGGCCCGGCAGCTCGCTGCTGACGGCCATCGGCCGCGGCTGCAATGTCAGCACATCGACCGAGGGCGCCGCCGGGGCGGCCGCCTGTTCCGCATTGCCGCATGCTGCCGTCACGATGACCGCCGCGACCATGGCCAGCGTGCGCCATCCCCGCGTTGGGAAGTGATTCATGTCTACCTTCTTCAATGTTCGGCAAAGGGGCACATGCTACGCTCATTCATCATATGAATCAATAAAGATTCATATGGTATGGGAATTGCCTGTTTTGCCGGATAATCCCCGGGGTGCCAACGCACGGCGTTCGCGCCAGCCCCACACAAAAGTGCTTTTTGAGATACAAAGTATGGATTCCAGCTTGTCATGACGGCCGTCCCCGCATCGAACGAAGACAACAGCCGGCTCCTGGCCGCGCTCGCGCTGGCGCTGGTGGACCAGCCGCGCGGCACGCTGCAGGACCTGGCGAAAGCCGTCGGCATCAGCAAGGCCACGCTGTACCGGTTCTGCCGGACGCGCGACGAACTGATTTCCCGCCTGATCGACCACGGCGTGCGCGTGCTCGCCGAAGTCGTCCAGTGCGCCAAATTGGACGACCCCTCTCCCCTTGACGCACTGCGGCGCCTGAATGCGAACATGATCGAGCAACGCGAGGTGGCGGCGTTCCTGATCTATTACTGGCGGGAGGTCGTGTCCGGCGTCTCGTCGGATTGGCAGACGGACTGGGAGAGCAAGCTGGACGCCTTCTTTCTGCGCGGCCAGCAGCAAGGCATCTTCCGGATCGATATCACCGCGCAGGCGCTGACGGAAATCTGGGCATCGGTGCTGATCGGCCTGCTCGACGGGGAGCGGCGCGGACGGATCGCCCGCGCCGGGCTGGCCGGGCTGGCGGAGCGGGCCTTCCTGCAGGGGGCCGGCGCGGCGGCCGCCTGATTCCGGAATATCCGGACGCTGCGGGCGTCATCCGCCACAGAATCCCGGCAGCAGCCCGCCGACCCACTGCAGGACGTGGCCCGAAGCGTAGAGCCCAAGGCCGAATACCGCATGCGTGACGAGGCTGCGCAAGCGGGCGACGCCGGGCTTGGGCGTGCGGCGGGCCGCGATGCCGGCGCCCATGCCGGGCTGCATCAGCAGGAAGGGAAACACCACGCTGGCGAGCCCGACGATCAGCGCGGGGCCGAGGGTCGGGCGGCACGCCCACTGCGGCCCCCAGATGGCCAGCAACACCGCCGCGAACACGATGCCGGCCACGTAGTGCGCCGTCCAGCCGATCCAACGTTCGGCCGGAATCGCCGGCGCCTGACCGATCGCCTCGTGGCGAAAGCGGCCGCGTGGCATATGGCCCAGCCAACGGCCGACCATGCCGTAGTCCAGCGGCTTCATGCCGAACCAGACCCGTTGAACCAGCGCCCAAAGATCCATCGTCAGCGTTGCGCCGGCGCCGATGGCGACGGCCAGCAGCGGCAGCTTGTCATGCATGGCCGTGCTCCTCGCGCGAGCCCGCAGTGCCCTCGACTATCCAGCACGCCGAGGTAAAGCGGACCTCGCCGCCGTCGACGTAGGGTTCGAAGGCCCGCAGCACCGTCGCGGCGACGGTGTCGCGGACTTTGGCGTCCAGCGTGCCGAACACACGCCCCAGCGGTCCCACGCTGGTCACGTATCGCCGCAGTTCGCTTGCGGGAAAGCTGCATGCCAGATCGACCGCGCGGATGCCGACACCGGTCCAGCCGGCGGCCGCCAGGATGCCGCGAACCTTGTCGGCATCGGCAAACGCGAATTGCCCCGGCCCGTCGGACGCGCGCGCCGGCAGCGCGGGCAGCAACGGCGCGGCGGCTTTCTCCGCGGTCATCATGAAGGGATTCAGATCCGCCCCGCGCCACGCGATGAAGCGCAGTGCGGCACCGTCGCGCGCGGCGCGGCGCAGATTGGCGAAGGCGGCAACCGGATCGTCGAAGAACATCACACCGATCCGCGAGATCACCGTATCGAAGCTCGCCGGCGGGAACGCGTATCGCTGCGCATCCGCGCAGAGGAAGCGCGCCGTGGCGCCCTCCCGCTGGGCGCGATGCCGGGCCGCTTCGATCATCGGCTCCGACAGGTCGATGCCGGTGCACCGTCCGCGCTCGCGCAGCTCGCGCGCGACGGCGAGCGTGGTGGCGCCGGTGCCGCAGCCGACGTCCAGCACCTCGGTGCCGCCGCTGTCGCGGACGGCCTGCACGAGCAGCGCCTCCATCGGCTCGAACATCCGGTCCAGCACGTGCTGCGCCGTTACCCATCCCTGTCCGGCCGCACCGTTCCATAGTGCGGCCTGTTCGTCGTAAGCCTGCCGTTTTCCGTCCATCGTCGGCTCCTCGCAGTTGCATTGATCGTTGCACTGATCGTCCATGCAAGCCATCATGGCACTTCAAGTCAACTTGAAGTCAAGGGCTGCCGACATGGACATTGCTGAAGTGGCGCAACGATCTGGCGTGCCCGCCTCCACGCTGCGCTTCTATGAGGAAAAGGGACTGATCGCGTCGGTCGGCAGGCGCGGACTGCGACGCGTGTTCGAGCCCGCCGTGCTGGACCGGCTGGCACTGATCGCGCTGGGCCGGGCCGCCGGGTTCTCGCTGGATGAGATTTCGCGGATGTTCGCGAGTGACGGCCGCCCACGGATCGACCGCGCGCGGCTTGCCGCCAAGGCCGATGAGCTGGATCGCACGATTCGCCGGCTGACGGCGATGCGTGATGGGCTGCGGCATGCCGCGGTGTGCCCGGCGCCGAGCCACCTCGAGTGTCCGACGTTCCGGCGCATGCTGCGCGCCGCGGCGGCCGGTGCGCTGGGGAGCAGCACAGCGGAAGGTCCGGCGCGCGGGCGGGCCGCCGCCATGCGAACCGGGATCGCTAAACCCCGGACATCCGGGCGCCGGAACGATGCTTGAATCGATTCAATGCGCCCGCCTGGCCAGCACCTCGTCGCGCGGCCCGGCATCGACGACCTTGCCGCCTTCCATCACGACGATCGTGTCGAAGCGCGCGAGCAGGCTCGGCCGATGGACCGAGGCGACGATGCAAGCCGACGGAAAGGCGGCGTGCATGCGGTCGAACACGCGAGCCTCGGCCTGCGGGTCCAGCGCGCTGGTCGGCTCGTCGAGCAGCAGCAGCGAGCTGCCCTGCGCCGCGAGCGCGCCGCGGGCGAGCGCCAGCCGCTGCCGCTGACCGCCCGACAGGTTGCCGCCGCGCTCGTTGATGGCGCTGGCGAGGCCATCGGGAAGGCGGTGCAATACCTCGTCGAACCCGCCCGTATGCACGGCGCCGCCCAGCGCCGCCGCGTCGACCGGCAGGCCGAAGGTCAGATTCTCCTCGACGCTCGCCTCGAATACCTCCGCCTCCTGCGGAATCAGCGTGGCCAGCGTACGCAGCTCGGACCAGCCGACCGTCGCGCCGTCGCGCCGCAATTCCCCGTGCTGCGGATGATAGAGACCGGCCAGCGTCCGCAGCAGCGTGCTCTTGCCCCCGCCGCTCGGGCCGATCAAGGCCACCCGCGCGCCACGCCGCAGCACCAGGTCGATGCCATGCAGTCCACCGCGGGAACCGTCGGCGTAGTGCACGGTGGCGCCGCGCAATTCCAGCGTTTGCCACGGCGCATCGGGCACCACGGCCGGCACCGCCGCGTCGGGATCGCCCGGGGCGTCCCAGATCGGTTCGGCACTGCCGTAGTCGGTATGCATCCGCGCGAAGCTCTGGAAGTTCGCGGCCATCGAACCGACCACCGAGGCGGCCTGCTGCGCGTACTGGTAGATCATGAAGACGGTGCCGAGCGCCACCGCCTGCCCCGGCGAGCGCTCCTGCAGCACGTACATCACCACCAGGATCCAGGTCAGCCCCATGCCGAGCAGGTCCACGGCGAACCACTTGCCTTCGTTGACCATGACCGCACGACGAAGTGGCGCCATCACGGCCGCCATCCTGCGGCCGAGCAACTTGCGCGATGCGGCCTGCAGGCGCAGCCCGATCACCGTGCCGGCGTTGCCGACAAAGTCGAGCAAGGCGGCGGCATAGCGGCGCTCGGCGTCGTTCTCGGCGCGGGCCAGCTGCATCAGCGTGCGGTCGAAGCGCAGGATGATCAGCGCGATCACCACGTAGCCGGTGACGGCGATCAGGCCGCTGGTGCGCGACAGCAGCGTCAGTGCGACCAGCGGACCGACGAAGTTGAAGGCGTTCTGCAGGTAGACGAACTGGTTCTGCGCGAAGTCCGACAGCGCCCGGCTGGATTGCACCACACGGTGCTGCAACTCGCCCGAATGCCGGCCATCGCGCCAGGCCAGCGGCGCCGCGGCGATGCGCGCATAGAGCTGGTCGCCCAGCCGCTCGCGTACGCGCACGCCGACGTTGCGCTCGAGCACGCGGCCCGGGCCGTGCAGCAGCCACGAAAGCAGATAGACGCCGATCAGATAAAGAATCCAGCGGCCGGCCGTGGCGAGGCTGTCCTGCTGCAGCGCGTTGATCGCCTGGGCGGCCAGCCACGGCATCGTCAGCCGCAGCAGCTGCGCGGCGGCCAGCAGCGCCGTGGCGCCGATCAAATGAAGCCGCACGCCGCTCGCATGACGCCACAGCGCGCGATACAGGTCGCGCGCCGCGCCGGCAAGGCCGATGGCCGGTGGTCGGGAGGTGGAGTTCGACTCCGTCATGCAGTCCTCATCGTCTTTCGGTGTCTTCAAGGTTTTCAGATGCGACGCCGCCGGATCGGCGGCCCGGACGAAGGATACCGCCGCGCATTTGCCGAAGCACGGATGACCCTTGACCCCGGCGCAAGAATCATTTGCCGGTCACCGGGTTTTTCCGAACGGATGCGTTGCCGACAATGGCCTCATCGCGGCATCGGCGTGACCCGACGGCCCGCCGATCCGCAACCGCAACCGAGAGGAACCCATGCTGTTTACGCCCTACCGCCTTGGCAAGCTGACCACCGAAAACCGTATCGTGATGCCGCCGATGACGCGCTCGCGCGCCGGCGACGGCGGCGTGGCGACCGACCTGATGGCCGAGTACTACCGGCAGCGCGCCTCGGCCGGACTGATCATTTCCGAAGGCACGCAGATCAGCCAGCAGGGCCAGGGCTACGCGTGGACGCCGGGCATCCACACGCCGGAACAGATGGCCGGCTGGCGCAAGGTCACCGACGCGGTGCACGCCGCCGGCGGCATCATGTTCGCCCAGCTGTGGCACGTCGGCCGCGTGTCGCACACCTCGCTGCAGCCCGGCAACGCGGCCCCGGTGTCGTCATCCGCGCTGGTGGCCGAAGGGGTCAAGGTGTTCATCGACGTGGAAGGCAAGGGTCCGGCCGGCGGCGCCGGCGAGATGGTGCAGCACTCCGCGCCGCGCGCGCTGACGGTCCCCGAGATCCACGGCATCGTTGCCGACTACGCGCAAGCTGCGCGAAACGCGCTGGACGCTGGCTTCGACGGCGTCGAGCTGCACGGGGCCAACGGCTATCTGATCAATCAGTTCATCGATTCGCAGGCCAACGCGCGCACCGACGAATACGGCGGCTCGCTGCACAACCGGCTGCGCTTTCTGAAGGAGGTCGCGCAGGCGGTCACCGATGTCGTCGGCAAGGACCGAATCGGCGTGCGGCTGGCCCCGTTGACCACGCTGCAGGGCGCGGTCGACGACACGCCCGAAGCTACCTATCTGGCCGCAGCCCACGCGCTCGGCAAGATCGGCGTCGCCTATATCCACATCGCCGAAGCCGACTGGGAAGATGCGCCGGTGATGCCGGCCGCGTTCAAGGAGGCGTTGCGCGAGGTCTACCCCGGCACGCTGATCTATTCGGGCAACTACAACAAGGCGCGCGCCGAGGAAGCGCTTGCCAGGGGCTGGGCCGACCTGATCGGGTTTGGCCGCAGCTTTATCGGCAACCCGGACCTGCCCTACCGGCTGCGGCACGACCTGCCGCTCCATCCCGGCAATCGCGCCAGTTACTTCGGCGGCGGTGCCGCCGGCTATACCGACTACCCGGAATACGCGGCGGGCGCCGCTGCCTGAGGCAGCGGCCCTTCACCGCATGCGCTCAGACAATCTCCGCCAGCCGCGCCCCCGCGGCCAGGTAAGTGCCGGCGCCAGCCTGCCACGCGACACGGCCGTCGCGATGCGCGTGGACCTGCATCTCCATCTTCATCGCTTCCATCACGGCGATCAGATCGCCTTGCTTGACCTCGTCGCCGAGCGCGACCTTCCACGCCTGCACGGTGCCGGCAATCGGCGACGGCAGCTCGGCCGGGTTGGCGGCGGTCGGTACGGGATCGGCGGGGTCCGTCGCGCCGCCGGTTCCCGGCGCGTCGGCCAGGCCACGCAGCAGTTGCGCGGGCAAGCCCAGCACCATGCGGCGGCCGTCGACCTCGATCGCCGTACGCAGCAAGCTGTCGTCCTGCCGCGGTTCGGCACGCGCGGCTGCCGCCAGCGGCTCGGCAAAGTCGGACTCGATCCAGCGCGTGTGGACGTTGAAGCCGCCCGTGCCGACGAAATCGGCGTGATCGATCACGGCACGATGGAATGGCAGCACCGATGCCACGCCCTCGATGCGGAATTCGCGCAGTGCACGGCGGGCACGCGCCAGCGCCTGTTCCCGCGTGGCGCCGGTCACGATCAGCTTGGCCATCAGCGAATCGAACGTCCCCGGCACCACCGAACCGGCCTGCACGCCGGAATCGACGCGCACGCCCGGGCCCGACGGCGCGTCGAAGCGCCGCACCGGCCCGGGCGTGGGCAGGAAACCGCGGCCCACGTCCTCGGCATTGATGCGGAACTCGATCGCATGGCCGAGCGGTGCGGGGGTTTCGGCGATCGACAGCGGCAGGCCATCGGCCACGCGCAACTGCTCGACCACCAGGTCGACGCCGGTGGTCTGCTCGGTGACAGGATGCTCGACCTGCAGCCGCGTGTTGACCTCGAGGAACGAGATCGCGCCGCTGGCGCTGAGCAGGAATTCCACCGTGCCGGCGCTGGTGTATTCCGCGGCCGCGCAGATGTCGCGCGCCGCGGCGTGGATGCGCGCGCGTTGTTCATCGCTGAGGAACGGCGCCGGGGCCTCTTCGACGAGCTTCTGGTTCCGGCGTTGCAGCGAGCAGTCCCGCGTGCCCAGCACGACCACATTGCCATGCCGATCGGCGAGGACCTGTGCCTCGATATGGCGGGGCTTGTCGAGGAACTGCTCGACGAAACACTCTCCGCGGCCGAAAGCGGTGACCGCCTCCCGGACGGCCGAAGCATAGAGTTCCTCGACTTCATCCATGCGCCAGGCGATCTTCATGCCGCGGCCACCGCCGCCGAACGCGGCCTTGATGATGATCGGCAAGCCATGCTGCTCGGCAAACGCCAGTACCTCGTTGGCGTCGGCGACCGGCTCGGGCGTACCGGCGACCAGTGGCGCGCCCACGCGCAGCGCGATCTTGCGCGCTTCGACCTTGTCGCCGAGCCGCGCGATCGTGGCCGGCGACGGACCGATCCACGTCAGGCCGGCCTCGATGACGGCCCGCGCAAACGCCTCGCTTTCGGACAGGAAGCCGTAGCCGGGATGGACGGCATCGGCACCGCTGCGGCGGGCGATGTCGAGCAGCTTGTCGATGTTCAGATAGGTGTCGGCGGGACGGTCGCCATTCAGGCCGTAAGCCTCGTCGGCCAGGCGCGCGTGCATCGCATCGATATCGGCGTTGGCATACACCGCCACGGAGCCGACACCGTAGTCGGCGCAGGCGCGGATGATGCGGACGGCGATCTCTCCACGGTTGGCAATCAGGACTTTCTTCATCGCGAATTTGGATAAAAGGCGCCGGCTCAGTCGGCAGACGGTTGCAGTTCTTCGAACGGGCCGATCGGGTTGAAGCGCAGCCATGCACCGACCGGGATCTGGCCGGCACGGTCCAGATGGTGAGGCGCGACGGCGCCGATCACCGGGTAGCCGCCGGTCAGCGGATGGTCCGCCAGGAACAGGATGGGCTGGCCGCTGGGCGGCACCTGCAACGCCCCGAGCACGGTGCCCTCGCTCGGCAGTTCGCCGGTGATGGCGCGTTCGAGCGGCACCTCGCCGGCCAGCCGCAGGCCGACGCGATTGGACTGGGGCGTGACTTGCCAGCGTTGCATTCGTAGCCGCTCGACCGACTCGGGCGTAAACCAGTCGGTGCGCGGTCCCAGTACCACGTCAAGGACCACGTCGCGTTCGACTGTCGGCAGATCGGCGGCGCGTTCCTCCGGCATGCCGACCACGGCGCCCGGCGGAGCGGGCAGGACACCCAGCAGATCGCCGACGGCCAACGGCGCGGGGCCGATGCCGGCCAGCGTGTCGGTCGCGCAGCTGCCGAGCACCGGCGCCACGGCAAAGCCGCCGCGCGCTGCCACATAGCAGCGGGCGCCGGCGACGGGCTGGCCGACGCTCAAGGTGTCGCCATCGGCAAGCGCCACGGCCCGATGCGTCGATACGCGCCACTGGCGGCCATCGGCCGCGCGCACGATCAGCGGCGCATCGGCGCCGGTCACGGCCAGCACGGTGTCGCCCTGGCTCTGCAACTGCAGGCCGCCGCCGACGGTTTCGAGCGCGGCACCGTCGCTGCGATTGCCGACCAGACGGTTCGCCATCCGCAGTGCGGCCCGGTCGAGCGCGCCGGAGACCGACACGCCCTGCCCGGCCTGGCCGTGGCGGCCAAGGTCCTGCAATACGGTCTGCAAGCCGGTGCCCTTTACCTTCAGCGCCGCGGTACAGGCGGCAGCGCTCTGCGGGCGACGCACGCCGGCCACCGGCGCTCCCGCATCGTGCGCGGACATCATGCGGCTCCGTGTGACCTCGTCCACCGTCGCGATATCGACAAAGCGCACGCGATACCCGGGCTGCAGCAGCGCCGGCGGCTCGCGCTCCAGATCCCACATCGCCAACGGCGTGGTACCGATGATCTGCCAGCCGCCGGGGCTGGCCTTCGGATAGACGCCGCTGAAGGTGCCGGCCAGACCCACGGCCCCGGCCGGAATCCGCGTGCGCGGCGTACGGCGCCGCGGCACGTCGAGGGAGGGATGGCCGCCGCTGAGGTAAGCGAAGCCGGGCGCGAAGCCGGTAAACGCCACCGTATATTCGCTGCCGGTATGACGGCGCACGACCTCGTCGGTGGCGATGCCTAGCAGCTGCGCCACCTCGGCCAGGTCCTCGCCGTCATAGCGGACCGGGATCTCGATCAGCGTATCGCTGCGCTCGACACGCTGCGACAGATCGCGCGCGGCGATCGCACGGACCAGCGCGCCGGCGTTGGTGACCCAGGGGCGGTAGTACAGGAGAATCGTGCGGGCGGCCGGCACGAGCTCGATCACCCCGTGAAGGGATTCGCGCTGCAGGGACGCCAGCAAAGCCAGCGTCTGGTCCAGATCGGCCAGCTCGACCAGCAGCGCATTCGAGGAAACGGGCAGGAAACGCAAGATGACCTCCAGATCCGGCCCGCGCTCAGGCGAAGGCGCGGACGTTCACGCCCTCGCGTTCCAGCGCGTCGCGCACGGCGCGTGCCATCTCCAGCGCGCCCTCGCTGTCGCCATGCACGCAGATCGACTGCGCTTCGACGCCGGCCACGCTGCCATCGATGGCGACCACCGTGCCTTCCCGCACCAGGCGCAACATCCGCTGTGCGACCTCGCCGGCGTCGTGCAGCACCGCGCCCGGTTCCCGGCGGGAGACCAACGTGCCCTGCGGCGTATAGGCGCGATCGGCGAAGGCCTCGGCGACGACGCGCAGGCCGGCATCGCGCGCCCAGCCCACCAGCGGCGAGCCGGCCAGCGCGACCAGCACCAGTTCGGGGTCGACCGCGCGGATGGCTGCGATCACGTCGCGCGCCTGGCGTTCGTCGCTGGCGATGGTGTTGTACAGCGCGCCATGCGGCTTGACGTAGCGCACCGTCGTGCCGACCGTCGCCGCCATGCCGGCCAGCGCGCTGATCTGATAGATGACGTCGGCAATCAGGTCTTCGCTCGCCACGTCCATGTTGCGGCGGCCGAAGCCCTGCAGGTCCGGATACGAGACATGCGCGCCCACCGCGACACCGCGCGCCGCGGCGGCCTTCAGCGTGCGCAGGATGCCGGCGGGATCGCCGGCGTGGAAGCCGCAGGCCACGTTGGCGCTGCTGACGATGTCGAGCATCGCGGCATCGCTGCCCATGCGCCAGGCGCCGAAGCTCTCGCCGAGATCGCTGTTCAGGTCGATTTGCATGGCGTCGGACCTCAATGCGCGGGCTCGGCTTCGCCGACCAGTTCGCGCCCTTGCGTCTCGGGCAGCAGCAGGCAGGCGACGACGACCAGCCCATAGGCGCCGGCCGCCAGATAACCGATCGCGACGCCGAGCGACATCGTCGCGCCCATATGTCCGATCAGCGCCGGGAACACGGAGCCGACCGCACGCCCGAAGTTGTAGCAGAAGCCTTGTCCGGAACCGCGGATATGGCTCGGATAGAGCTCCGTCAGGTAGGCGCCCATGCCGGAGAAGATGCCCGACAGGAAGAAGCCCAGCGGAAAGCCCAGCACCAGCATCGCCGCATCGGTAATCGGCAGCTGCGTGTAGCAGATCACCAGGATGGCCGCGCTGACCGCGAACAGCATGAAGCATCGCCGGCGCCCGAGATGGTCGGACAGCCAGGCGCTGGTCAGGTAGCCGGCGAAGGAGCCGGCAATCAGCACCATCAGATAGCCGCTGGTGTTCAGCACCGACAGGTTGCGCTCCATCTTCAGGTAGGTCGGCAGCCAGGTCGTCACCGAGTAGTAGGCGCCCTGCATGCCGGTGGCCAGCAGGCTCGCCAGCACGGTCACGCGCAGCACGCCCGGCTTGAAGATCAGCATGAAGTTGTTGCTCTGTCCGGTGGCGGCGAGCTTCGCCTTGGTCTCGCGATAGACCTCGGGCTCGCTGATATTGCGGCGGATATAGAGGATGAAGACGGCCGGCAGCACACCGATCCAGAACAGCACGCGCCAGGCATATTGCTGCTCGAACATCGCGTAGACCGCCCAGAACGCGATGGCCGACAGGCCCCAGCCGATCGCCCAGCTGCTCTGCACCAGGCCGACCGCCTTGCCGCGATGGCGCGCGCGGATCATCTCGGCGATCAGCACCGAGCCGACCGACCATTCGCCGCCAAACCCGAGGCCCTGCAGCATGCGGGTCACGAACAGCTGCTCGGGCGACTGCGTGAAGCCGCTGAGGAACGTGAAGAAGCTGAACCACAGCACGGTCAGCTGCAGCACGCGCACGCGGCCGTACTTGTCGGCCAGGATGCCGGCCAGCCAGCCGCCGATCGCGGAACTGATCAGCGCGCCGGTCGCGATATAGCCGGCCTGTGCCTTGGTCATGCCCCACACCAGGATGAAGGTGGGAATCATGAACGTGTAGATCATGTAGTCGAAGGCATCGACCCCATAGCCGACGAAGGCGGCAAAGAGCGTCTTGCGCTCTTCCTGCGTAGTTTCTTTAAGCCACATGGTTGCGCTCACTCGGGATAACGGCAAAACGTGGGATGCTCGCCGCGCTGTCTTCACGACCCTGCTGCGACGACGTCGAGGCAGTGAGCGGACCATCGAAACAGGCGCCCCTTCACCGCAGCGCTGTTTAGCAAGGCACATGCCATGTTGATGTATATGCACGTATCACTCAACTACCGTAGCGAGATTGTTCAACAATCATTCATCAGGATCGATTCTGGTATACACCTAGCCGCACGCAGACTTGGGGCAATGCACCAATCGAGCGCATTTTGTTGAACAAGGTGGGGTAACATCCCGCGAACCGGGCACGCCCGCGACAGCGCCTCGATTACCCCGGCCAAACTCGCCGTCCCTTGCCGCCAACATGACAACCAGTTCCGACGTAAAAAACCTGGCCGAGCGGGTCACCGAACAGATTCGCCAGCGCATCCTGCATGGCGACTTCGCGCCGGGGCAGCGGCTGTCCGAAGCCGCGCTCAGTGAAAGCCTGCAGATCTCCCGCAACACGCTGCGCGAGACGTTCCGCGTGCTGACCAAGGAAGGCCTGCTCAAGCACGAGCCCAATCGCGGCGTCGCCGTTGCCATTCCCAGCATCGCGGCGATCATCGATATCTACCGCGTCCGCCGCCTGATCGAATGCCAGGCGATCGCGCAGGCCTACCCCAGCCATCCGGCGCGCAAGCACATGCGGCACGCGGTGGAAACAGGATTGCAATGCCGCGACCGCGGCGACTGGCAGGGGGCGGGTACCGCCAACATGGAGTTCCACATGGCCATCGTGGAACTGGCCGACAGCGAGCGGCTGAACGTGATGTTCTCCCACCTGCTGGCCGAGCTGCGGCTGGCGTTCGGCATGCTGCAGGATCCGGAATTCCTGCACGGGCCCTATGTCGAGATGAACCAGCACATCCTGCAGCTGTTCGAGTCGGGCAAGCTGGCCGAATGCGCGACGGCGCTGAACGACTATCTGGTGCAGTCCGAGCGCATCGTGCTGTCGGCCTGCGCCCGGCACCCGATCTTCAAGGGCCGCTGAGCGGCGGCCGCCGCTACATCACGCGCCCAAACCACCACAGCGACAGCAGCGCCGCGCCGCCGGCCAGCACCGCACCGAGCGCGGCGAACAGCGCGGTGATCTCCGCCTGCTCGGTCTTGCCGAGTGTCAGCTTCGCGTTGATCGCCCGATAGACCTGCTTCAGCCTGGCGGCGTCCTCGAGGCGGAAGTATTCGGCGCCGGTGATATTGGCAACCTCCTTCAGTACCGCCTCGTCCAGCTTGACGCGCGCCGACCAGCCGTCGGCGGACAGCACGACGCCCTGCGTCGTGCCCACGCCCACGGTATAGACGCGCACGCCGTAGGTGGCCGCCAGCTCGGCGGCCTGCACCGCGGCCGGACCGGCGTTGCTTTCGCCGTCGGAGAACACGACGATCGCGCCGGCGGCATAGGAGCCCGGGCCGCCGGCGCCCTCGGGATCGGCGGAGCCTTGCGCCCCGCCTCCCTGGCCCGGTCCCTGCGCCAAGCCGGGCGCGCTGAACTGGCTGGCCGGTGGCCCTGGCTTTTTCAGCGGCGAGGCGTCGCCTTCCATCAGGCGCGCGGCATCCTCGGTTGCCTGCGGCCGCAGCGCCGTCAGTGCGATCAGCAGCCCGTTGCCCAGCGCGGTGCCGCCCTGCGGCTGCAGCCGGTCGATCGCCGTGGCCACGTCCTGCTTGCGCCGGCTCGGGGCCTGCGCCACGGCGGACGTGCCCGCCATCGCCACCAGTCCCACGCCGACGCCCGCCGGCTTCGCGTCGAGCAGCCCCTTGGCGGCCTGTTGGGCCGCGCGCAGCCGGCTCGGGGGCACGTCCTTCGCCCGCATGCTGCCCGACAGATCGATGACCAGCATCACGGTCTCGATGCGCGACGGCAGCACCATCAGCGCATGCGGGCGGGAGATCGCGACGATCAATGCCGTCAAGGCCAGCAGGATCAGCAAGGGGGACACGTGCCGGCGCCATCCCGCGACACTGCGGTTGGCGAAGCCGACGGTCTTCAGCGCCGGATAGTGGACCGCCGCGCGCCGGCGGCGCCCGTCCAGCCACAGGTAGGCCAGCGCCAGCACGGGAACCAGCGCGAGCAACCACAGCATCCGCGGCCACAGGAAGCTGATGGCGGGCAGCCGGCTGATCGCCTCGCTCACGCCGTCCATGCGGCCCCCTGCTTCGATCCTTGCCCCGTTTCCTGCGCTTTCCCTTTCGCTGCCGGCTTCGCCGTCCCCTTCGCGGTGCCCTGCCGATGACGGCGCTGCCGCGAAAAGTCCAGCAGCGCCAGGTCCAGGCGCGCGTCGGTCGACAGCGTCAGGCAATCGACGCCGGCGCGCGCAAAGCCCAGCCGCAGTTCTTCCTCGCGCGCCTGCGCGGCAGCCAGGAAGCGCTTGCGGAAGGCGGGGTCGTGGGTGTCGACGAACATCTGCTCGCCGGTCTCGGCGTCCTGCAGCACCAGCAAACCCAGATCGGGCAAGGCCTGCTCCAGTGGATCGACCAGCCGCACCGCGATGACCTCATGACGCCGCGCCAGCATCGCCAGCGAGGCCTGCCAGCCCGGCTCGCTGATGAAATCCGAGACGACGAACAGCACCGATCGGCGCCGGGCCACCGCCCGCGCATGGTCGAGCAGGCCGCGCAGCCGGGTATGGCCGGGCGAGGCGGCCGGCGTCGCGTGCATGCGGTCGAGCAGATGCAGCAGCTGCCGGCGGCCGGCGCGCGCCGGCACCACCGACGCCGTCACGTCGGTCGCCCCGTTGTAGAGCACCGCGCCGACGCGGTTGCCATAGCGCGTCAGCAGCAGCGCCATCACGGTGGTGAAGTCGCTCAGCAGGTCGCGCTTGCGCACATCACCTGAGCCGAACTCGACGGACCCGCTCAGATCGAGCAGAAACCAGACCGCGATCTCGCGATCTTCCTGAAACATGCGCACGTGCGGCGTCTGCAGCCGCGCGGTCACGTTCCAGTCGATGTGGCGAACGTCGTCGCCGGCCTGGTATTCGCGCAGATCGGCCAGGTCCAGCCCGAACCCGCGAAACAGGGTCCGGTAGTCGCCCTGCAGCATGCCGTCGAGGCGGCGCACGACGGTCCATTCCATGCGGCGCAACAGCGCATCGGTGCGGCCGGCACCGACGCCGCGCGGCGCACCCCGCGCGGTGGCCTTGTCGGAGGCGGCGTCCGGGCCGGACCGGCGTCTAGCGCGCAGCCGCCCGAACATGGGATTCCAGCGGACGTTCGGGGACCGGCATCGCCTGCACGATGCGGCCGATCAACGCATCGGCGGTGACGCCGTCGGACATGGCCTCGTAGGACAGCGACAGCCGGTGGCGCAGCACGTCCGGCACCAGATCGATGACGTCTTCCGGCACCGCATAGTGCCGGCCGCGCAGCAGCGCCAGCGCGCGTGCGCCTTCGATCAGCCCGATGGTGGCGCGCGGACTGGCGCCGAAGGTCACGTAGCGGTCCAGATCGTCGAGCCCGTAGCTGGCCGGCCTGCGCGTGGCCGACACCACGCGCACCGCGTACTGGATCAGCCCCGGATCGACATAGATGGTGCGGCATTCCTGCTGCAGCTCGGCCAGCTGCTCGGGCGTGGCGATCGGGCTCACGTCGATCCGCGGCCCGGTGACGCGATTGACGATCACGACCTCCTCGTCCTCGCTGGGATAGCCGACCAGCACCTTCATCATGAAGCGGTCGACCTGCGCCTCCGGCAGCGGATAGGTGCCCTCGGTCTCGATCGGGTTCTGCGTGGCCATGACCAGGAAGGGCATCGGCACGCGGTGGGTTTCGCCGGCGATGGTCACCTGCTTTTCCTGCATCACCTCGAGCAAGGCGCTCTGCACCTTGGCCGGCGCTCGGTTGATCTCGTCGGCCAGCAGCAGGTTGGCGAAGACCGGCCCGCGCACCGTGGAGAACTGGCCGGTACCCTGGTGATACATGCGCGTGCCGACCAGATCGGCGGGCAGCAGGTCTGGCGTGAACTGGATTCGCTTGAACGTTCCGCGCATCGTTCTGGCCAGCGTGTTGACGGTCAGCGTCTTCGCCAGCCCGGGCACGCCTTCCACCAGCAGATGGCCGCCGGCAAGAATGGCCACCAGCACCCGTTCGAGAAAGTGGTCCTGCCCCACCACCACGCGTTTGACCTCGTACAGCAGCCGCTCCATCAGGTTGGCGGTCTCGATCGCGTCCCGGGCTTGGTCGTTCATGGGCCTCTCGCTCTGGTCTGGAAGGTCTGGAAGGCTAGAAGGGCGAAGCGCCGACGGACCCGCCCGCGCTTTCGATCGTGATGGCAAAGCCGATGCCAAGGAAATTGCCGCTCTGGTTGGGATTGAGGATGGCGGTGACGATACCGACCACCTCGCCCCTCATGTTGACCAGCGGCCCGCCCGAATTGCCGGGATTGGCGGCGGCGTCGAACTGGATCAGCTTGTCCAGCTGCTTCTTCTCGTCGGGGGACACGAACTGGCGATCGAGCCCGGACACCACGCCGGCCGTCACCGACGGGCCGATGCCGAACGGAAAGCCGACCGCGACCACTTCGCTGCCCGGCGCCAGTTCGCGGCTGGAGCCGAGCGTCGCCGGCGGCAGGTCGTCGGGAATCGATCTGGGCTGCAGGATCGCCAGGTCCTTTTCCGGCACGGCCTGCAGCACGGTGGCCTCGGCCGTATGCCCGTCGTGGAAGCGGACCTCGACGCGGCGGGCGCCGGCCACCACGTGGAAGTTGGTCAGGATGACGCCGCTTTCGGTGACGACCACGCCCGTGCCGATGTGCCGGCCGTCGGGCAAGGCTTCCGGCCCGCCCTTTTCTGCGTGGGGGCCGGGGGTGGCGGGCGTGCCCGGTGATTTGCCCCTGGCGGTTTCGTCGCGGGGCGGGCGTCTGGAAGGGGCGGAGGATTCGGGCGGCTTGGCGGACCGATCGCGCCCCCCCTTGTCCGCGCGCGATTTTTCCGCGGGCGCTTCGGCGGCGGGATAGCTGCGGACCTCGACGACCGACTGGCGGATCGCCTCGGCGGCGCGCGCGGCGCGCGACGGCAGATCCTTGTTGTGCAGCGTGTGGAGCACCGCGGAATCGATGTCGGACTGCGTCAACGTCCGCTGTTTCGGCTGCAGCAGCCAGGCGGAACCGACGCCCGCTGCAAAGACGAGTGCGATCGCCGCCAAGGCTGTTCCGTAGATCGTCACCCGTTTCATCGCTGCCTCGAGTTCACGCGTCGGAAACTACAGTACCATCGTTCTTAACCACGCGCCAAGGAGCAGGGCATGCAGTTTCTCTGGCCTCAAATGCTCTGGCTGCTGCTCGTGCTTCCCGTGCTGGCAGCGGCTTACTTCTACGTGCTTGCCCGGCGCAGAAAGGCCGCCCTGCTGTACGCCAGTCTTGTGCTGCCGCGCGCCGCGCTCGGTCCCAGGCAATGGCTTCGGCGCCACCTCCCTCCCCTGCTCTTCCTGCTGTCGCTGGGCACCGCGCTGCTCGCCTGCGCGCGCCCGAGCGCGACCATCACGCTGCCAGCGGACACCATCACGCTGGTGCTCGCGATGGACGTCTCGCGCAGCATGGAGGCGACCGACGTCGCGCCAACCCGCCTGAGCGCGGCCCAGCAGGCAGCCACCAATCTCGTCACCGGGCTGCCCGCCAACGTCCGGCTCGGCATCGTGTCGTTCGCGGCGACGGCCTCGGTGGTGCTCAGCCCGACCGACAACCGGCAGGAGATGCTCGAGGCGATCGAGCGCTTCCAGCTCCAGCGCGGCACCGCGACCGGAAGCGGCCTGATCGAAGCGCTTGCCGTGCTGTTCCCGGACGATGGCATCGACCTGGAGTCCGTGCTGTTCGGCAGCGCATCGAAGCTGATGGAGAGCCAGGGCCGATCGCTGGACGAATCGGCGGCCGCCGAGGCCGCCCGCCATCGCGACAAGCGCGCCAGGCGCGGCGAGCGGCCGGCGGCGGAGCCCGGCTCCTATCGGCACGGCGCGGTGATATTGCTCAGCGATGGCCGCCGCACCACCGGCCCCGATCCGGTCATCGCGGCCCGCATGGCCGCCGAGCGCGGCGTGCGCGTCTATACGGTCGGCTTTGGCTCGCAGGATGGCGGAGCCGCCAGCGGTTCGACCATGTCTTACTACATGCAGCTCGACGAACCGGCCTTGCGCGCGGTGGCAAAGATCACCGGCGGCGAATATTTCCACGCGGGCTCCGAGGCCGACCTGAGCCAGGTCTATCGCCAGCTCAGCACGCGGTTTGCGCTGGAGCGCAGGGAGACCGAAATCGGCGCGCTGTTTGCCGGGGGCGCGGTGCTGCTGCTGGTGGCGGCGAGCGTGCTGTCGGTGCTGTGGTTCCGGCGCTGAAGCCTGGGTCGTGTAGACGAAATGGTAAGACTCGGGACCTTTTGTAGATGAATTGGTAAAGGGAGTAGAGAAATTGGTAAGTTGGCACGGCACCGTCCCATCAGGTCTTGTCAAGCCCGATACCTTCGAGGGCACGACGCCCCATAGATGAAACGGTAAGTCCGAGGGCAAAAAATAGATATTCTGGTAAGTCCAGTAGAAGGTTTGGTAAGCTGCCGCGAGCAAACCGCCCAAAGTTGCATCGCAAAATATGGCACTTACATCACTCGGTTACATGGCGCTGGTCCAGAAGTTCGATCTGCGCGTGCCGCCGCTACGCTCGACGTACGAGCTGGCCGACAAGACAGGCGTGTTGACTCGGCACACTGGCCCCGATGGCACCACTCGTGTGATTTACCCGCGAAACAGGTACCGCGGCGGCGACTCGATCGTCGATCACCTTCTCTTTGCGCTGAAGAAGGAACAGTTGGACCTGACTGTCCTGGCGGCACTGTTCGAGCACCCGGAGGCCATCGAGGCCGTGCAGGAATGGCTCCGAGCCGCGCCCACGTCGCGCTATGCCCGATTGAGCGGTTTCTACGCCAAATGGTTGGCTGGAGCCCAGTTCGACTACAACGTGCCTTCCGGCGCGCCCCGCATTCCGGCGCTCGACGAACGCGCGTATATCACCGGCCCCGTCAAGAACGATACCCAGTTCGGCGTCCAGAACAACCATCTCGGACCGCCTGCATTCTGTCCGGTGGTGCGACGCACCGACGAACTCGCGGCCTGGATCGCGTCTGACCTGCCAGACAAGGTCGCCGCGGCGATTGAGCGCCTTGAGCCAGAGGTGCTGGCCCGGGCCGTCGACTATCTGTATCTCGCCGAAACCCGTTCGACATACTCGATCGAGAGAGAGGTGCCCGATAACCAGCGCGTGGCGAAATTCCGTCGATTGCTTCAGTTTGCCGGCGCACCTGGACCTTTGACCGAGGACCAGCTATGCGAATGGCAAAACGAAATCATCTCGGGCCCGCGTAGCGAGTATTCGTATCGCGACAGGCAAAACTGGCTTTCGCGCGGTGGCCGCATGCGGAATATGGCGGACTATATTCCTCCGAATCCCGAGCAACTTGACGCAATGATGGAAGGCATTTCGCAGGTGGCCAGCCTGATTCAGACAGGGACTGTCCATCCCATCGTTGTGGCTGCCTGCGCATCTTTCGGCTTCGTGTTCGCTCACCCCTTCTACGATGGCAATGGGCGTCTGCACCGCTTCCTGATCCATCACCTGCTCCGGCAGGCCGGGGTCACCCCGGAAGGCGTCGTCCTGCCCATATCTGCACGCATGCTCAAGGAGATCGACACCTATGCCGGCTTGCTGAAGGCGTACTCGGCACCGCGCACCGCACTGCTCAATTACGCATTGGACGCCGACAGCGACACGATTCTGATCAAGTCGCCTCAACCGTATTGGCTGTATGCGTCGTTCGACGCGACTGCGTTGTGCGAGTTTGTGTTCAGGTGTATCGAGCAATGCGTCGAGCACGATCTGGCGCAGGAAATCCAATACCTGCGAGCCTACGACGCCAGTCTAGAGCGCATAGAAGGCTGGCTTGATCTGCCACAGTCGCGGCTTTCCAACCTGATCGATCTCATCGTGCAGAACCACGGAGAATTGTCGAAGCGAAAGCGCAAGCTATTCGAAGACCTGACCCACGATGAAGTCGAACGGATAGAAAGCATCGTCCGGGACGAGTTCGACGAATACCTCAACACCTTCGGGCAGTCAGGCTGATACGCACCATCCCCGTCGGCCATGCGGCCACGGCGCTCCCCGCTAAGCCGCTAGCCGATACTCGAAGAACGGCCGTTCGCGGTCGTCCAGGATCGCGTACAGCGCGGCCAGATTGGCGGGGTCGGGGTTGAGCCAGGCGTCGACGTGTTGCGGCCTGATCGGAATGACGCAACGGTCGTGGCCGGCCGCGGCGACTTCGGGCGGCGGCTCGTCGGTGATCGCCGCAAACGAATAAAGGTCCGGTTCGCCGGCCTCGCCCTTGTGTCGCGACCACAGGCAGGCGATCAGCAGATCCTGCGGCGGATCGGGACGGAACTCCAGCACGACGCTCTGCTCCTTCTCGTCCGGGCCGAGTTCGCGGTGCTCGAGCCGATGCCGGGCTACGTGTTCATGAAAGGCGCGGATCGGCAGGATGCCGTGGCGGTAGCCGAACAGCTGTCGCCAAGCCGTCTCGAGATTGTCGCGGCGGGCGTTGTACGTGCCGGGCTTCTTTCTTTCCATCGACACGTCCCAGCCGGCCAGCCGGCAGCGGTAGCGCATCGGCACGATCGTGCGCCGCCCGTCCACCTCGATCATCACCGGCGCGTAATAGCCCGGGAAGATCATCGCGTCCTCGGGGGTCGGCGTGACGCGTTGCAGGTCCGCCAGGTTCTGCTGCAGCCGGGCGATCTTGTCGGCGGCGATGCGCTGCTCGTTCTCTGCCTTGCGGGTAGGCCGCCCGGCAAGCGCGCGCTCGGCCTCCGCCAGGCGGGCCCGCTGGCGGAAGAGCTCCGCTTCCAGCGCGTTGGCCAGTTCGCGGTCGCCGGCGGCGATCAGCGCGGCGAGCTCGCGCTCCGCGGCGTCCCCGTCCTCCGCCGAGCCGGCGTGCGCGAACGCGACGCGCATCGCCTTGGGCAGCTTCTGCCATTCCTGCTCCTTGCGCTTCTGCCAGAACAGCTCGAAAAACTGGCGGAGGCTCATCACCGCGCCGTACTCGCGGGTGAACTTCCTGAAGTCGGCCTTGATCTGCGCGGCGTAGCACATCGGACTCTCCCTTTGGGGTCCACGGATGACGCCATCGTGGCAGGCATTGGCAGTGGCGGACATCGGGATCGAGCCGGGGTTGGCCCACGGCAGCCCAATCGCGCCTATAATACTGTATATTCATACAGTATGACCTCCCGATGGAACTGCTCACCAAGCTGGAGATCCTGGCGGACGCGGCCAAATACGACGCCTCCTGCGCCAGCAGCGGCGCGCCGAAACGGGATTCGCTGGGCAAGGGCGGGCTGGGCGCCAGTACCGGGGCCGGCATCTGCCACAGCTTCACGCCCGATGGGCGCTGTGTTTCGCTGCTCAAGATCCTGCTGACCAACTTCTGCCAGTACGACTGCCAGTACTGCGTCAACCGGCGCTCGAGCAACGTCCCGCGGGCCCGCTTTTCGCCGCGCGAGGTCGTCGATCTGACGCTGGACTTCTACCGGCGCAACTATATCGACGGGCTGTTCCTCAGCTCCGGCATCATCCGCAGCGCCGACTACACGATGGAGCAGCTGGTCCAGGTGGCGCGCTCGCTGCGCGAGGAACACCGGTTCCGTGGCTATATCCACCTGAAGACGATTCCGGACGCCGATTCCCGGCTGATCTCGCAGGCCGGCCAGTATGCCGACCGGCTCAGCGTCAACATCGAGCTGCCCACCGACGGCGGCCTGCAGCGGCTGGCGCCGGAGAAGAATGCGCATACGATCAAGCGCGCCATGGGGTCGATCCGCCTTGCCCAGGAAGAGGCGGAGAGCGACAAGTCCGCGCCGGGCCGCGCACCGGCCGGCCAAAGCACGCAGATGATCGTCGGCGCGGACGACGCGGACGACCGCACGATCCTGCAGACCGCGCAGACGCTTTATGGCGCCTACAAGCTGAAGCGCGTGTATTACTCGGCGTTCAGCCCGATTCCCGACAGTCCCTCCGGCCTTCCCGCGCAGGCGCCGCCGCTGCTGCGCGAGCATCGCCTGTATCAGGCGGACTTCCTGATGCGCGGCTACGGCTTTCAGGCCGAGGAGCTGTTCCAGTCTGCCGGCGACCTGCCGCTCGACATCGACCCGAAGCTGGCCTGGGCGCTGGCGCATCGCGAGTCGTTTCCGGTCGACCTGAACCGTGCGCCGCAGGCCTTGATCGCACGCGTGCCCGGCATCGGCATGCGCAATGCGAAGCGGCTGGTGGAACTGCGCCGCTCACGGGCGATCCGCTATCAGGACCTGGTGCGATTGCGCTGCGCGATGGACAAGATCAAACCGTTCATCGTGGTGCAGGACTACCGGCCGGCGCAGGCGGACCGGCCGTCGGAGCAGTTGCGGCGGGCGCTGGCCGCGCCGCCGGTGCAGTTGGCGCTGCTATGAGCGGCGCCAGCTCGCCGGTACTGGTGGTCGACGGCGGCTACGCGGGCTGGCGTGCGCAGGCCTTGCGCGCGCTGGCGGCCGGTTGGCCCCCGGAGGCCGTCACCTGGGCGGAACGGGGTTCGGCTGCCTGCACCGGCACGGCACAGCTGATGCTGCTCGATGCCGGCCCCGCGCCGATGGCCGGTGATGACCTGCCATCCGCGGAGTGCCAGCAGGCCGTCGGCGCCGCCCCGATGGTCCGTGTGTCGAAGGCGTTGGCCGCCCTGCTGCAGCAGGCCGCGCGCCACCGCTCGCCGCAACGCTGGGCCTTCCTCTATCGGGTGCTGTGGCGATGGTGCCAGGGCGATCGCGCGGCGGCCTCGCCCGCCGACGAAGACGGTGCGCGGCTGCACGCGATGGCCAAATCGGTGCGGCGCGCCCACCACGACATGATTGCCTACGTGCGGTTTCATCGACGCAGCAGTGGCGGGAGCCCGGAATACCTCGCCTGGTACGAGCCCGAGCACGACGTGCTGGCCGACGCCGCCGACCACTTCGCGCGCCGCATGGGCGGTTCGTCGTGGTGGATCGGCACGCCCCAGGGCGCGGCGCTGTGGGACGGCCATACGCTGCAGGTGTCCGCGACACCGGCCGGTGCGATCTCGGATGCGGTGCCCGGCATCGATGTCCAGGCGCTGCGCGCAGGCGCGGCCGCCGACGACATCGAGCCGCTGTGGCTGGCCTATTACCGCAGCATTTTCAATCCGGCCCGCCTGAACGAAGCCGCGCTCGAGCAGCACATGCCGGTGCGCTTCTGGAAGGGGCTGCCCGAGGGCCGGCTGATACCGGCGATGATCGCCGACGCCCGCAACGGCGCACGCCGCGTCGCACAGGCTGGCGCGGTCGGCACGATGAGGGGCAAGCCGGTCGCGGTGAATCCCGAGGATGCGCAGCCGCTGCGCCCGGCGCCCTCTTCGCTGGACCAATGCCGCCGCTGCGAGCTGTGGCGCCATGCGACCCAGGCCGTGCCGGGCCACGGTCCGCAGACGGCCCGCATCATGCTGGTCGGCGAGCAACCGGGCGATCAGGAAGATCTCGCCGGGCGCGCCTTCGTCGGGCCGGCGGGCAAGGTGCTGGACGAGGCGATGCGCCGGGCCGGCGTGCCGCCCGACTCCGTCTACGTGACCAATGCGGTCAAGCATTTCAAGTGGATCGCGCGCGGCAAACGGCGCCTGCACAAGACGCCGGCCCAGCGCGAGGTCCAGGCCTGCGCCCATTGGCTCGAAGAGGAACGGGCACGGGTGCGGCCCGCGGTCATCGTCACGTTGGGCGCCACCGCGCTGGGCGCGATCCTGGGCGCAACGGCCAGCCTGCGCGACTACCTGAACGCGCCGGCGCGGCTTGGCGACGCTTGGCTGGTCGCCACCTGGCACCCGTCCTATGCGTTGCGGGTCGATGACGCCGGCAAGCGCGAGGACATCGTCTCGGCGATCGCCCAGGCCATCGCGAAAGGCCGCGAACTCGCCACCGCGGCCGCTACTGCGCCATCGCCGCCATCGCCTTCTCCCGCAGAAACGCAATGAGCGTCGTCACGGCGCGAGTCTGGTACCGGGCCGGCATATACAGCAGATACATCGTGGTCCGCAGGAAGGCCAGCTCCCGCGGCGGCAGCGGCAGCTGAACCAGGGTCCCGGCCGCCAGATCGGTGGCCACCATGTACTGCGGCACCAGGCCCACGCCGATCCCCTGCAGAATCGCATCGCGCAGGAAGAAGAAGTTGGCCGACATCAGCCGGGGCCGGATATGCGGCCGAGCGCCGGCCGTTCCCCACAGTCCGGCCAGTTGCAGACGCTCGCCGGTCAACTCGGAGGTGATCAGCGGCAGGTCGCGCAGTGGCTCGAGCGAGCCCGGCATGCCGACCTCGCGGGCCAGCTCGGGCGTCGCGCAGGCGACATACTCGATGTCGCCGAGGCTGTGCGCCACCGCATTGGTCGGCGTCTCGCCCATCACGCGGATGGAAAAGTCCACCGCGCCCTTGATCAGGTCCTCGATGTCGTTGTCGAAGATCACGTTCAGCGTGATGGCCGGATACATCCGCATGAACTCGATGAACCAGGCCGACATCGTGTGCTGGCCAAAGCCGCTCGGCACGGCAAGTCGCACCGTGCCGCTGAGCCGCTTGCCCAGGCTCTGCACGGACTCGCGTGCCGCCAACAGCTCGTGCCGGATCGCGCGGCCGTGTTCGTAGAGTTGCCGGCCGAGTTCGGTCGGCTCGAGCTGGCGGGTGCTGCGCCTGAGCAGTTCCGCGCCCAGCTGCCGCTCGAAGTGATTGAGGCGCTTGCTGACATTGGCCCGGCTCATGCCCAGTTGCCGGGCGGCCCGGCTCAGGTTGCCGGCGTCGATGATGTCTACCAGCAGCGACAGCGCGCTCAAATCCATTGTCAACTCCGAGTTGTCATCTATGTTGATTGGTCGTTGCAATTGTCAAACTTTATCAACATATAGACAATCTGCGCTGACCAATTTCACCGGATCGTCCCCGCGGAGGGGACGCTGACCATGCATCACGAAAACAATGCCGCAGCGCTGCCGCTGGCCGGCGTGCGGGTCCTGGACCTGTCGCGCGTGCTGGCGGGGCCGATGTGCGCGATGGCGCTGGCCGACCTCGGCGCCGACGTCATCAAGGTCGAACACCCGGCCCGTGGCGATGACACCCGCGACTGGGGCCTGCGCATCGGCACGCGCAACACGTCGTACTTCAACAGCGCCAACCGCAACAAGCGCTCGATCACGCTGGACCTGCAAAGCGAAGCCGGCTTGAAGCTGGCCCGGGAGCTGGCGGCGCGCAGCGACGTCGTGATCCAGAACTTCAAGGTCGGCGGCGCCGAAAAGCTGGGCCTGGGCTACGAACAACTGGCCGAGCTCAATCCCCGCCTGGTGTACTGCTCGATCTCCGGCTACGCCCGCTTCACGCCCGAGGCCGAACGGCCCGGCTATGACCTGGTCGTGCAGGGCGAGGCCGGCGTGATGGCGACCAACGGCGAAGCCGGCCAGGGTCCGCTGAAGTTCGGCGTGGCCGCGGTCGACATGTTCACCGGCATGTATTCGGCGCAAGCGATCCTGGCGGCGCTGTATGCGCGCCAGTCGAGCGGACGCGGCCGCCATGTGCAGATGGCCCTGTACGACTGCGGCCTGATGATCACGTCGTACTACGGCATGGAAGCCCTGCTGCAGGGCGGGGATCCGGCCAAGTTCGGCAATGCGCATCCGTCGATCGTGCCCTATGGCGTGTTCGACGCCGCCGATGGCCCGCTGGTGATCACCGTCGGCAACAACGGCCAATTCCAGCGATTCTGTCGCGACGTGATCGATCGCCCCGAATGGGCCGACGACGAGCGCTTCGCCACCAACACCGCGCGCTCGCAGCATCGCGACACGCTGCTGCCGCAGCTGCGCGAAGCGCTGCGGCAATTCACGCGGGCCGAACTGCTGCAGCGCCTGACCGCTGCGCAGATCCCCTGCGGCGAGGTGCTCGGAATGTTCGAAGCGCTGCAGTCCGAGCGCACCGCCCAGGCCGGCCTGCTGCATCGCTACGAGGACAGCGAGGCGGGTGTCCAGTCGGTGCTGGCGCCGCCGTACGCCATCGACGGCCAGCGCATGCCGGTGCGGATGCCGCCGCCGCATATGGGCGAACACACCGAGCAGGTGTTCAAGGAACTGCTGCAGCTCGACGACGACGCGATCGCGGATCTGCGGTCGCGCGGCGTCATCTGAGCCATCGAATTTCCCAATCGACGCTCTCAACAGACGGAGACAACAGAATGACCAAGCTGACCCTCAGCCGCCGCCAGATGCTCAAGGCCGGGGCCGCCGCCTCGATGGCCGCAATGATGCCCGCCGCGTTCGCGCGCAACGGCTGGCCGGACAAGATCATCAAGATGGTCGTGGCCTTCCCCGCCGGCGGCCCGACGGACACCGCCGCGCGCATCGTGGCGCAGAAGCTGTCCGAACGGCTGGGTCAGCAGGTCATCATCGAGAACAAGCCCGGCGCGTCCGGTTCGATCGGCACCGCCAGCTTCATCAAGAGCGCGCCCGATGGCTACAACCTGTCGATGTTCGGCATGCCGGCGCTGCTGGCTCCGCTGATGTACAACAACAGCGCGTACGACGTGAAGAAGGACTTCCAGTCGGTTGCAACCGTCTACGTGCTGCCGATGGCCATCGTCATCAACCCGAACGTGGTGCCGGGCGTCGAGACACTGGCGGACCTGATCCGCTTTGCCAAGGCCAGCAAGACGCCGCTGAACTACACCAGCTCGGGCACCGGCAGCTTCGGCCATCTGGCCATGGAGCAGCTGAAGGACCTGGGCGGCTTCGACATGATGCACGTGCCCTACCGCGGCAGCGCGCCGGCCGTCGCCGATCTGCTCGGCGGCCAGGTCGGCACCATGTTCGCCGACGTCGTGGCCGCGCTGCCGCATATCCGGGCCGGCAAGCTCAAGGCGATCGCGCTGAGCTCGCCCAATGCCAAGGTGCTGCTGCCCGGCGTGAAGACGGTATCCGAGCAGGGCTTCCGCGGCTTCGACTTCGATTCGTGGGGCGGCCTGATCGCGCCGCTCCATACGCCGCAAGCGATCGTCGACCGCATCGCCAGCGAAACGCGCGAGATCCTGTCCAACGACAAGGAACTGCAGCAGAAGCTGGTGACGGCCGGCGCCATTGCGTCGTTCCAGGACGGCAAGCAGATGCAGGCGCGGCTGAACAAGGACTACGACCGCTGGAGCGCCATCGTCAAGGCGAAGGGCATCAGCGCGACGTAATCGAGGCCCCTGCCCGGCGCCGGATGGCTTCGCGCTGATAGAATCGCTCCGAACTCGCTATCCGGACTTGCTGTCCGAACCGTAAATGGGCTTTGAAAAACTCGCCGCACTGAAAGCGGAACTTGCCAGGCAACGGGAGGCCTCGCGCCGTCCCGCCGAACGACGATCCGACGCACGCCGCCCCGCGAAGGAGGCGACGGCCCAGCAGGGCAAGGACACGTCGCGCGGCGACGGACAACATCGGCCGGGCAAGGCGCCGGCGCGCGACAAGGCCGTACATGGCGGGACCAAGGCCGGCGGAACCAGGCCTGCCGGCGCCGGCGCCGGCGCCAGCGCCAAGCCGCCGCGCAAAGCGCATCGGGAACCGGCAGCCGCCCGGCGCACCGAAGAGCCGGTCGATCCGACCGTGCGCAATATCTGGAAACTGCAGAAGCAGTTCCCGCTCGCCTTCCCCAAGGCGCCGGCAGCCAAGCTGCCGTTGAAGATCGGCGTCTACGACGATCTGCTGCCGCACGCCGCGGCCTTGCAGATGACCGAGCAGGAACTGCGCGACGCCTTGAAGCAATGGTGCCGCGGCAGCCGCTACTGGGCGTGCCTGGTCGAAGGCGCGCCGCGGGTCGACCTGGCCGGCGCGGAAGCCGGCCAGGTGTCGGCGCGCGATGCCGCTCGCGCGCGGCATCTGGAGCAGCTGCGCAGCCGGCGAGCGAAGCCATCCACCCCGGCGCCTGCCCAGGCTTCGCCAGCGGACGCCGCAGATGGCACGCCGCCGGTCGCCGACAGCGAACGGACAGACCCTGCCTGACAGCGACGGTTGCCGTATCGCATCGACGTTTGCGGCAGCCACCACTGTTCATCCGCTCGATTCACGGGCGCAGCCGGCCACCGCAAGCCTTCCCCTCGGTTCACCGCCAATCCGGGAAGCGGTCACGCGGCCGGCAGCGGAAACGCCAGCTCCAGCACCGTCAGCCCCGGCCGGCTCGAAACCGTCGCCCGCCCATCGTGCAGCCGCATGATGGAGTCGACGATGGCCAGGCCCAGCCCGGTGGACTGCGCCGAATTGCTGCGCGCGGGATCGCCACGGTAAAACCGCCCGAAGATATGCGCCAGCCGTTCGGGCACTGCCCGCCTTTGCAAGCGCGGGCGGGCCGGCGACATCGGCGCACGCAACGTCTATCTGGACGGCGCCCATCAGGGCCGCGTCGATCCGTTCACGGACGGCGCGCGCGCGGGAACCCGCGATGTGTTTACCGACGGCGCCGCTACCGCGCCGTCGCCAGATGGGCATTGACCTTGACGATCGGCGGGTCGTCGATGCGCGTCGGGTCCCAGACGATCTCGTCGACCTTGCCCGGCTCGAACAGCATGCAGATCGTCGATCCGCCGTACTGGAAGCAGCCGAGTTCCTCGCCCTTGCTGACCCGCTGGCCCGGCACCACCTCGACCCTGCATGACGACACCTCGCCCATGCCGATGAACACGCAGGCAATCTGCCCGACGGCCGGGTCGTCTGCCTCGACGACGATCACCGCGCGGGCCGCCATCGCGCTGGTATAGCCCTGCGAATCGTTCAGGCCCTCGGGATCGGGACCCTGCGCCTCGGCGCACGAGTAGTAGGTGCCGGCCAGGTTGTACGCCTTGACGATGGTGCCGCCGACGGGCGCGTGCCAGCGATGATAGCTGTAGGCATTGAGGAAGGCCTGGTAGACCGTGCCGCCGACGAAGCGGCGCGCCAGGTCTTCCTCGTGCGCGCCCACCATGTCGCGCAGCGAGTACGGCTGCGATTTGATCCAGAAGTCGTCCGCCAGCCTGACATCGCGGCGCAGCGCATAGGGTTTCGCCTCGCACGGGCTGACGATGATCCTGGGGTCGTCCGGGGCCTCCACCGGCCTGGCGCCCTCACGGAAACGGCGCGTGAAGAAGTCGTTCCAGGACAGAAAGCCCCAGTACGGCAGCTCGCGATGCGTGACGAACTGCGAGAGCCCGATCTTGGCGTCCGCCTCGGCACTGAACCAGCCATCGGGCGATCCGCTATTCAGATGCGCCCGCGAGTGCGGCCCGCCGAGGAACGCCGACCACGCGGTCAGCACGCGCCGGATCTGCTTGTTGAACACCGGGTGCCGGAACACCGCGTAGCCCGACGGCATGCACATCGGCCAGTCGAACACGGCATTGAGCGGGCACACCACCAGGCTGCTGTCGCTGAACGGCGGCGCGTACGACATCAGATAGTCGACCACCAGCATCAACTCGTCGATGTCGCGATAACCGAGCGCGTAGCCCGCATCGCTCGCCTCGCCGATCGCGCGCGTCAGGCCCATGCGCAGCGTGGCGTCGTCGCGCAGCAGCGTGTGCAATGCGCGCACCGCTTCGGATCGCGGGCCGCCGCCAGCGCTCTCCCTGGCTTGCCGGCATAGCCGCAGCCGGAATTCGGCCACGGCGGATTCGTCGGCGGGAAGCCAGTTGCCGAGGCGCTTGCGCTCGCTGACAGGGGAAGAAGGCGCGTTCCGTGATGGCATGGCGTCGCAACGCCGCGGTCGATTCCTGTCCCGCGGCCAAGGTCATGGTGATGCCGATCAGTATGCGCAGCCGGACCTGCGCGTGTCATCGGTGCGCGTCTGACATGGGCAGTGCCTCGCCGGCAGCGGCGCCGTCGCTAATAACTTCTTAAACCGGCATCGGCACGATTCGCACCGGGGGACGCCAGCCCTTGGCGGCCCCGGCAACAGCAAGGTGTCCCGTGCCGATTCCCATGCTTCCTCCCCGCTCCGCCACGACTGCGCCCGCGGCGCCGGCTGGCTCGCCTGCGTCCGCCATCGACGGCCCATGCCTGTGCCTGCGGTGCCGGGCACTGGCGCTCGCGCGTGCCCGCGTGGAGCAGGCGCAGCCGATCGCCCGCCCTGCTGACCTCCCGATCCACCCTCGCCTTACCCATCCAGAATGAACCGAACCAGATCTCGTCGCCGCGCGACACCCATTCGCTTTCCGGCCGCTGTGGCGGCCATTGCCTTGCTGGCCAGCCTGTGGACGCCACAGGGCTGGGCGCAAGTTGCCGATGCCGCGCTGCAGCCCGGCGAATCGCAGTGGGGCCTCGGGGTCGGCGCCGCGGCCCGGCGCAAGCCCTATCGCGATATCGGCACCGACTACAGCGTGATTCCGGTGCTGTCGTACGAGAACCGGTGGGTGCACGTGTTCGGCCTCACTGCGGACCTGAAGCTGCCTTCGCTGGGCCCGGTCTCGTTCCGGCTGCGCACGCGCTACGGCCTGAGCGACGGCTATGAGGCCTCGGACTCCGGGGCGCTGGAAGGCATGGCCGACCGCAACGCCAGGCTGTGGTTCGGCGGCGCGGCGATCTGGCACAACCCCATTGCCAATGTCTCGGCCGAATGGCTCGGCTCGGCCGATGGCAACCGGGCCACGCTGCAGGTCAGCCGCGGCTTCCAATATGGCAATTTCCGGCTGACGCCGCATGTCTCGGCGCAATGGCTCAGCAGCCAGAACGTCGACTACTACTACGGCGTCAGGGCGTCGGAGGCGCGCATCGGCCGGCCGCAATATCAGGGCGATTCAACCGTCAACTTCACCGCGGGCTTGCGCGTGGATTACCGCCTGGCGCGCCATCACGGGCTGTTCCTGGACGTCAGCGCCACGCGGCTGGGTTCGGGAATCAAGGACAGCCCGATCGTCGACCGCTCCAACACGACCACCGTGCAGGTTGGCTACCTGTACCGGTTCTGAGCCGCCGGGGAACGACACCGCAGCCGATGCCGATGGCGGCATCGGCTCGGCCGGCGTGAAGACCACCCGTACGCGAAAGCCCCGGCCGTCCAGGCCGGGGCCCGTCTCGATGCTCGCCCCGTGCGATTGCGCAATGGTGGCGACCAGCGACAGGCCGATGCCGCTGCCGCGGACACGATTGCCGCTGGCGCGGTGGAAGCGCCGGAAGATCGCCTGCCGTTCGGCGGCCGGCACGCCCGGTCCATCGTCCGCGACCTCCAGATAGACCGCACCGCCTGCGTCGCCATTCGCGGTCCCGCAGGCGACATGGATCCGGCCACCCGGCGACGTATAGCGCAGCGCGTTGTCGACGAGGTTGCGCAGCAGGATGCCGATCTCGTCGACATTGCACGCGATGCGGCCGCCTCCGGTCTCCACCGACAGCTTGCGCGCCTGCAGTTCGGCCTGCACCTCGAACTCGCTGGCGACATGCAGCACCAGATTGCCGAGGTCGGCCGGTTCGTGCGGCGCCTGGCCACAAGCATTGAGGCGGGCCAGATCGAGCAATTGTTCCGCCAGCCGCGTGGTCCGCTTGGCCGTGGCCAGCAGCTTTTCCAGCGCGGTGTCCTTCTCCTTGCCGCCGGGTGCGCGCATGGCGACCTCCACCTGCGCCTGCAGCGCGGACAACGGCGTGCGCAATTCGTGCGCGGCATCCCCGATGAAGCGCCGCTCGCTCTCCACTGCCTGATCGAGCTGCGCCAGCACACGGTTGAACGACTGCACCAGCGGCTGCAGTTCGGTCGGCAAGGACGTCGATGGGAGCGGTGTCAGGTCGAACGTCGTGCGATCGCGCACCAGCCGCTCGAGCACCGCGACCGGCTTCAGCGATCGGCGCATCGTGTGCCACAACAGCACGCCGACCAGCGCCAGCAGCACGCTGTTGGCAATCAGCGCGTGCATCGTGGCCTCGCGTACCTCGGCATCGATGATCGCATGCGGAATCCCCACCTGCGCCTGCATGGTGCCGGTGCTGTCGGAGATGGCATAGACCCGCCAGCGTTCGCCGTCGATGACACGCGTGGCAAACCCGTCGACGAAGTCCGGCTTCAGCGCGGCCGCCGGCGAAGTGGCCTGGGCACGCGGCCGCGGACTCTGCACGGTCAGCAGCTTGCGCTGCGACCAGATCTGGATCACCAGATCGAACTCGGGCGAACCGTCGTCGTCGCGGACCTCGCGCCCCGGCCCGACCAGATTGAACGCCTTCTTGTTGGCCGGCAGCGCGCGGACGATGCGGGCGGCGAAGGCCTGCAGCTTGTCGTCCCAGATACTGGAGCGGCTGTGCTGCAGATACACCATCAGCGCCGCCAGCGACACGACCCAGCACAGCACGATGACGCCGACCATCACGGCGAGCAGCCGCCCCTGCAGCGACCTCATGCGCCGGACTCCCCGATCATGTAGCCATGGCCGTGCACCGTGGTGATCAAGCCCTCGCCCAGCTTGCGGCGCAACTGATGGATGAACACCGCGATGGTATTGCTCTCGATCGCGCTGGCATTGCCGTATACCACGCGCTCCAGGTGTTCCCGCGTGATCACGCGGCCCGGGCGCTCCAGCAGCGCCAGCAGTGTCCGGTATTCCTGCGCGCTCAGCGGAACCCGGGCGCCCGCCCGGGTGACCACGCGGCGGCTGCGATCGAGTTCGATGTCCCCCCAGCTGAATACGGGAACCACCCGGCCCTGGCTGCGCCGGATCACCGCGCGCACGCGCGCCCATAACTCGTCGACCTGGAATGGCTTGACCAGATAGTCGTCGGCGCCGGCATCCAGCCCCTCGATCCGCTCGCTCAGCTGGCCGCGCGCCGTCAGCATCAGCACCGGCGTGACGTCGTAGCCAGCGCGCATGGCCCGCAGTACGGTCAGCCCGGACTCGCCCGGCAGGCCGATATCGAGCAGGACCGCCGAATAGGCATGGTCGACCAGCGCGGCGCGGGCCGCGGCCGCGCAATCCGCATGGTCGATCCGCCAGCCGTTCTGCCGGGCGCCATCGCAGATGACCTCGGCCAGCATGGCATCGTCTTCGACCAGCAGCAAATCGATGGCGCTTGTCATCGGAAAGCGTATCCAGAGTGGAATGGAGAGCCGCGGGCACGGGAGGATGCCAGCGCGACATTAAGCGTTGATTAAGACGGAAGATCGTTGCAGCGGGAGCAACATTCGTTCCCCGCGGCCTGGGCCTCGGATCACGGGGAAGGCCTTGACCACATGCCGCAGCAGCCTGTCGGCCACCGGCGACAGCAGCCGGCCCGCCTGACCACGTGGATGCGGCCGTTGTTCAGGATCGGGCTGGCGACCGGCAGCGACACCAGCTGCTTGAACTGCGGCCCCTTCAGCGGCACCGAACGCGGCGTCAGGATATAGCACGGCGGTCTCCGGCCTGCGCGTGCCCCCCCTTTGACCCGCATGTCTGCATTGTTCTTCGTGCCTACCCGCATTGACATTTCGGATCGACGCGCGATCCCTTGCGGGCCGCGCATTCGCTTGTGCGGCAAGGCCTGGCCGGTACTGGCCAGCGGCTTGCCTTTTGCCACAAAACGTCATAGCTTTCGTCATGCCAATCGACCGAACAGTCCTGCTTCGTCGATCGGCGCGAGGGGTCGAGAATCAGCCTGACAAGGCGCGGACACTGAATTCGTGCAGCGGGCCGATTCGATAAATCGAACTGGGAGGAATCGATTTGTTCGGCGGCGTCGGCATTTGCTCGGCGCCGCCTCGGTGTTTCGTCGGCGGCCATCCACACGGCTTGCCGAATCCGAATACGACCGGCTCTTGGGCGCCCCCTCGATGATCCATTTGCCCCCACGTGTGCAAAGCCTGACGATCCGCATGCGGACGGTCGCGCTGTTCGCGGCCCTGATGCTGGTGGTTTTCGTGCTGGTGACCTGGGCTGTCTCGTACCAGATGGTCAGCCATTCGCGGCAGGACCGCCAGCAGGTGCAGGCCGTCTATGTGGCCAGCAAGGAAAAGGAGCTGCGCCACTACGTCGAACTCGGGCATGCCACGCTGGTCCGCATCGCCCACGGCAGCGGCGAGGAGGCGGACCTGCAGCAGCAGGCGCTGGCCGCCCTGTCCCGCATGCACTTCGGCAACGACGGCTACTTCTTCGTCTACGACCGCCTCGGCAATGTGCTGCTGAACCCGGGCAGCATGGGAATCGACGGCGTCGATTTCTGCGATCCGGCCGATACCGGCAGCGACCAGGCGATGTTGCTGATCAACAAGGCGCGCGCCGGCGGCGGCATTGTTCGATACAACTGGATCAAGCCCTCCTCGCGCACCGAAGCGCCGAAGATGTCCTATGTGCGTGCCGCCGACCAATGGGGCTGGATCCTCGGCGCCGGCCTCTATATGGACGACATCGAGCGGGAGCTGGCGGCCTTCGACGCCAATGCCGCCCGCACGCTGCGCGATACGCAGATCCGGATCAGCGCCTTCGCGCTCGGCTCCATCATGCTGATCAGCCTGGGCGGCCTTGCCCTGAATCTGCACAACTCGCGGATCTCCGGCGAGAAGCTGCGCCGGCTGGCTCGGCGCGTGGTCAGCTCGCAGGAGGAGGAACGCGCCCGCGTCGCGCGCGAGCTGCACGACGGCGTGGTGCAGGTGCTGGTGTCGTCCAAGTACCTGCTGGAGACCGCACAGGTCCACCTGGAGCAGGAACAGGGATCGGACCGGACATCCGCCGCGCCGCCCGCACGCCGCCACGCGCCGCAGGAACTGCTGGCGCAGGGCCTGGGCCGTCTGCAGGAGGCCCTGGTCGAGATCCGCCGCGTGTCGCACGGCCTGCATCCGGCGCTGCTGAGCGACCTGGGTCTGGCCGCCGCGCTGCGCATGCTGGTCGAACAGTTGCGGCCGCAGTGTCCCGTCGACCTGCGCTTCGCGGAGCACGGTGCGATACCGGCGCTGTCCGAGGCACAGGCCACGGCGCTGTTCCGCGTTGCACAGGAGGCGCTGAACAATGCGCTGTCCCACGCCCATGCCGGCTGGGTGCAGATCGCACTTACCGGAAGCGAGCGCCATGTCGAGCTGACGATCGAGGACAACGGCCGCGGTTTCGATCTGAAAAAGGTGCGTGCCGACCGCCAGCGCGGCATCGGCCTGCGCAATATGCGCGAGCGCATCGAAAGCCTGGAAGGCAGCGGCTTCGCCATCCATACCGGGCCCGACGGCACGCGCGTCGAGGTACGGCTGGCGCTGCGCGCGCCCGAGCCCGAGACCGACATCCGCGCCGACAGCCGCGCCGACATCCGCGCCGACATCCGCGCCGACAGCCGCGCCGACAGCCGGCCCGACGTTCCGGCCACCGTCCCCCTGCAAGGAGCCCTGCTGCATGACCTCGAACCTGCGTGTGCTGCTCGTCGATGACCATCCGTTCGTGCTGGACGGCGTCCGCCTGCGTCTGGAGGCCACCGGCGAAATGACGGTGGTCGGCGAGGCGTCCAACGTGGAGGACGCCATCGCGGTGGCCGAGCAGCGGCGTCCCGATCTGGTTGTATCGGACATTCACATGCCGGACGCCAACGGCCTGCAGCTCGCCACGCGGTTTGCCGAGCGGTTTCCGTCGATACGCGTCGTCGCGCTGTCGATGCACAAGGATCCGGAGTATGTGCGCCGCGCCTTCGCGCTCGGCATCGCGGCCTATGTCCTGAAGGAAGCGCCGGCACACGAGCTGGTGACCGCGATCCGCACGGTCGCCGCGGGCGGCACCTATCTCAATACCGAACTGCAGGCGTATCTGCGGACCGACGAGCCGCCCCCGTCATCGCGGCGGACGCTGACGCCCAAGGAAGCCACGGTGCTGAAGCTGGTGGCCGAGGGCTATTCCAACAAGGAAATCGCCGAGCGGCTCGGCACCTCGGTGCGGACGGTGGAGACGCATCGCCTGCATGTCCGTCGCAAGCTGCAGGTCGGCGGACGCGCGGAGCTCGTCAAGTACGCGGTTCACTTCTCCGATCTGCATGCGGTCGGATTGGCCGACGAGGCACTCGCGACGGACTGCTGACCGTCATCCCTCTGCTGGGGCGCCATCCCCGCGATGGTGCCCCCGCGCCGCGCGAGCGCACTGCCCGGGCGCACGTCGCAAGCGCGCCTCGCTTGCGCATTGCCCTTCTGCGTGCCTGAACGCCGTGCTCTCGGTATTACTGCGTAGGGGAAAGTCGTCCTGATGCCGGGACCGCAGTTTGCATAGACTTTTTTCGGACAGGCGCCATGCGTTCGAATGTTCGAGTGTTCGAATACGCGATGCGCCGATCGTTGGACCGAGATCGTTGGACCGAAACGGGAGAGCACCATGGACGAGCTGAAGCAAACGCAGAGACCGGCAGTCGCGACGCAATGGCAGGCGGAGGACCTGGCGACGTGGACGCCGAAGCGCCGTGAATTTCTTCGGATGCTGGCCTACGGCGCCGGCTCGCTGGCCCTGGGGCCGCTGATCGGCGCCTGCTCCGACGACGCATCGGCGCAGGCATCGGACCTGCGCTCGCGGCTGACGCAGGACGAAGCGTTCTGGGCGCAGGTGCAGGGCATGTTCGTGCTCAAGCCCGAGAAGGTCTACATGAACATCGGCACCGGCGGCTCGATGCCGCAGGTCGTGCTCGATACGTTCGAGCAGGAAAACTTCGCCAAGGCGGCCGATTCCTCGAGCGGATATGGCAACCTCGCGGACCTGCGCGAGGCCGTGGCCAAGGGCTTCGGCGTCGATCGCGACGAGCTCGCCTTCTCGGCCAACACCTCGTCGGGCATGTGCCATGCGATTCTGGGCATCAAGTGGGAACCGGGCGATGTGGTGGTGACCACCAACCACGAACACGGCGGCGGTCTGACGCCGCTCAATATCGCGGTGGACCGCTATGGCATCGAAGTGTCGATGATCCAGGTGCCGACCGGCAATCGCCAGAGCGCCAGCACCTATGTGCAGCTGTTCGACGAACGGATCCGGGCGCTGAAGGGCCAGGGCAAGCGAGTGCGCGCGATGATGTGGTCATCGCCGACCTACAAGACCGGCACCATGCTGCCGATCGCCGATCTGATGGAGGTGGTCAAGGCGCATGGCCTGATCAGCATTGTCGATGGCGCGCACCTGCCCGGCATGATGGCGTACGACTACGGCGCGCTCGGCATGGACTTCATGTCCGGCGCCGGACACAAGTGGCAGTGCGGCCCCGGCTCGACCGGCATCCTGGTCATCCGCAACAAGATGCGCGCATCGAACCCGCTGCCGCTGCCCGACTGGTTCCCGATCCATACCAGTTCCTACGCGAGGCAGCAGCCGCGCGGCGCCTACGATATCGCCGCCACGGTGACCTCCTGCGGCAGCCTGCATGTGCCGATGTTCCGTGCGCTGGCACGGGCCTGCGAAATGTGGGATTCGATCGGCAGGAAGAAGATCGAAACCTACGATCTGACGCTGTCGGCCTACCTGAAGGAAAAGATCGTCGAACGCTGGGGTATCGACTCGCTGTATTCGCCGAAGGACGACCCGAAGCTGGTGTCGGCGCTGACCTGCTTCAATCCGTTCCGCAATCGCGACGACGTGATGAACCAGCAGAAGGCCACCACGTTCGTCAACCGCATGCTGAGCGACTTCTCGCCGGGCTTCGTGATCCGCTCGGTCAACTTCGAAGTCATCGGCGCGCCCGCGCAGCACTACGGCATCCGCATCTCGACGCACCTGTGGCACGACGCGAACGACATCGACCGGCTGGTGGAATCGATGTGGAATCTGTCCGGCGCCATGGCATAACCGACCTTCCCCCTTTCCAACAAGAGTCAGCCCATGAAACGATCGATCGCTTTGATTGCCGCCGCGCTTTGCGGCGCGGCATCGCTGTCCGCCTGCGCCCAGCAAGGCGGCGCCCTGCGCGCCGTCTCGTCTCCCGATGCGCCCAAGGCCATCGGGCCCTATTCGCAGGCGGTCCGCGCCGGCAATGTGCTGTATCTCGCCGGGCAGATCCCGATTCATCCGAAGACCGGAGAATTGATGAAGGACGCGCCAATCGAGGCGCAGACCCGGCTGGTGCTCGACAACCTGAAGGCCGTGCTGGCGGCCGACGGGATGACGATGGCCAACGTCGTCTCGACCACGGTCTACATGAAGGACCTGAACGACTTCGCCAAGATGAACGAGGTCTACGGGACCTACTTCACCGGCGTCACGCCGGCGCGCGCGACGGTGCAGGTGGCCAGGCTGCCGCGCGATGTGGCGGTCGAGATCGGGGCGATTGCGGTGAAGCCCTGAGCGGGCCCAAGGCCCGCCACGCGGCAAGGACAGCGGGGCACGGCGTCGGCCGGCCCCGCTTTCCCCGTTGCCGCTCGCGCCGCCCGCGGCGTCCACTCCCGCCTCGATCCCGCCACCGGATCGCCTCGATCACCAGCGTCAGCGCCTTCGACGCATTGCGCCGGTTCGGATAGCAGGCGAACAGCACCGGAAACTTGGGGGCCATGGGCCGCCATCGCATTGCACGCCGTGCGCCTCGAAGTAGTCCGGCGAGCCGACGCATCAGTGCTTGCCGATTGCGCACGCTGCGAGAAACGGCATTAGCGAATATCATTGCGCCGGAGCGCAATTCGGCGCGCAATCGGCGTGCATGCCGCAGCGGCCCGCGCTCGGATAACAACTCCCGAACACTACCCCACCGACCTCTATTCCGCCATGGCACGCCTCCAACTCAATGGCCAGATCAAGGAAATCGACGTTCCGGGCGATACCCCGCTGCTATGGGTATTGCGCGACGAGCTCGGCATGACCGGCACCAAATTCGGCTGCGGCATGGCACTGTGCGGCGCCTGCACGGTGCATATGGACGGCTCGCCGATTCGCGCCTGCATTACCGCGGTCTCCGCCGCGGACGGGCACGCCATCACAACGATCGAAGGCGTGGAATCCGATCGCGTCGGCCGCGTCGTGCAGAAAGCCTGGGTAGAGAACAACGTGGCCCAGTGCGGCTATTGCCAGGCCGGCCAGATCATGTCGGCGGTCAGCCTGCTGAAGGCCACACCGGCGCCGAACGAGCGCCAGATCGACGAAGCGATGAGCGGCAACATCTGTCGCTGCGGCACCTACCCTCGGATCCGTGCGGCGATCAAGCAGGCGGCCGGCGAACTGGCCAAGGGGGGCAAGTAATGCGCGCAAACGACTCGACCATGACCCCGGCCATGACCCCGGACCTCTCGCGCCGCGGCTTCCTGCAAGGCACTGCGCTCGGCACGCTGGCGCTGGCGGTAGGCGCCAATGGCATCATCGGCCTGGCCCGCGCCGATGACGACGCGCCGAAGAAATATGGCGCGGATTCGATGCCCGGCGGCACGGTGTCCGATCCGCTGGTATTCGTCTCGATCGGCGCCGATGGCACGGTGACCATCGTCGCGCATCGCGCCGAGATGGGCACTGGCGTGCGGACCAGCCTGCCGATGGTCGTCGCCGACGAGATGGAGGCGAACTGGGACCGCGTCAAGGTGGTCCAGGCCGAGGCCAACGAAACGCGCTACGGCAACCAGAACGTCGACGGTTCGCGCAGCGTGCGGCATTTCCTGATGCCGATGCGGCGCGTCGGTGCGGCGGCGCGGCAGATGCTGGAGGCCGCCGCCGCGGCGCGCTGGTCGGTGCCGGTCGGCGAGGTCCGCGCGCAACGGCATGAGGTGGTCCACCTGCCGACGGGCCGGCGCCTGTCCTATGGCGAGCTTGCCGCCGACGCCGCGAAGCAGCCGGTCCCCGCGCAAGGCACGCTCAAGCTCAAGACCCCCGACCAGTTCCGCTATATCGGCAAGGACCGCGTGCGCCTGGTCGATCTGGAAGCGATCGGCAAGGGCCAGGCCACCTATGGCATGGACGTGCGCCTGCCCGGTATGGTCTATGCCGTGGTCGCCCGGCCGCCGGTGGTCGGCGGCAAGGTGCGTGCGGTTCGCGCCGACAAGGCGCTGGCCGTACCGGGCGTGCTTAAGGTCGTGGAGATTCCGCCGTTCAGCGGCGCGCCCGCGTTTCAGCCGCTCGGCGGCGTCGCCGTGGTCGCGCGCAATACCTGGGCCGCGATGCAGGGCCGTGCCGCGCTCGAGATCGAGTGGGACGACGGCCCCAATGCCGCTTACGACTCGGTCGCCTATCGCCGTACGCTGGAAGCCGCGGCGCGGCAACCGGGCAAGGTGGTACGCAACGAGGGCGATGCGCCGGCTGCCTGGAACAAGAGCGCCGAGAGCGAGCGCTACGCGGCCGAGTACTACCTGCCTCACCTGGCCCATGCTTCGATGGAACCGCCGGTGGCGACGGTGCGCGTCAGCGGCAAGACCGCCGAGGTATGGACGTCGGTCCAGAATCCGGTGGCCGCCCAGACCGCCGTCGCCAAGCGGCTCAAGCTCGAGCCCAAGGACGTGCGCGTCAACGTGGTGCTGCTGGGCGGCGGCTTCGGCCGCAAGTCCAAGCCCGACTTCGTCGACGAGGCCGCGGTCGTGGCCCAAGCCATGCCCGGCACGCCGGTCAAGCTGGTATGGACACGCGAGGACGACATCCATCACGACTACCTGCACACCGTGTCGGTGGAGCGCCTCGAGGCGGTCGTCGGCAAGGACGGGCGCCCGCAGACCTGGCTGCACCGCAGCGCCGCGCCGACCATCGGCTCGCTGTTTACGGCCGGGGCCAAGGGCCAGCAGCCGTTCGAACTGGGGATGTCGGCCATCAACATGCCGTACCGGATTCCGAACGTGCGTGTCGAAACCGCGGAAGTCGAGGCCCACGCGCGCATCGGCTGGTTCCGCTCGGTGTCCAATATCCCGCATGCGTTCGCGGCACAGTGCTTCATCGCCGAGCTGGCTCATCGCGCCGGCAAGGATCACAAGCAGTTCGCGCTGGACCTGATCGGCCCGGCCCGCAAGATCGATCCGCGCACGATGGCGGATAGCTGGAACTACACCGAATCGCCGGAGCGCTATCCGTATGACACGGGCAGGCTGCGCGACGTGATCGAGGCCGCCACGCGCGGCGCGCGCTGGGGCCGCAAGCTGCCGCGCGGGCATGGCCTGGGCCTGGCCTTCTGCTACAGCTTCATGAGCTATACGGCCGCGGTCGTCGAGGTCGCCGTCAACGACAAGGGCGAGGTGCAGGTCGTCGCGGTGGACATGGCGATGGACTGCGGCCCGCAGATCAACCCGGAACGCATCCGTTCGCAGCTCGAAGGCGGCGCGATCATGGGGCTGAGCCTGGCGCTGTCCAGCGAGATCACCTTCGAGAAGGGGCGGGTCAAGCAAAGCAACTTCCACGACTACGAGGTACTGCGCCACCACGCGTCGCCGCGGACGATTCGCACGCACCTGGTCAACGGCAGCCACGACGTGCCGCCGGGCGGCGTCGGCGAGCCGCCGGTGCCGCCGGTCGCACCGGCGCTGTGCAACGCGATCTTTGCCGCAACGGGCAAGCGGATCCGTTCGTTGCCTGTGCGCACGGTCGCCTAGCACGGGCCACAGTGCCATCGCCGGGGGCTCGCTGCCTCACCGGCAAGCACGCGCGCAAGGCCGATCGCCTTGCGCGCGTGTTTTTTTGCAGTTGGTGCGCCGCTAACCCGCCACCACTGGCAGGCGGAACTCGAATTCGCTGCCGCCCTGCTCGGGCCACCTCGCCTGCAGCGTGCCGCCATGCGCCTCGACGATCGAGCGGCAGATCGCCAGGCCCATGCCCATGCCGCTCGCCTTGGTCGTAAAAAACGGATCGAAGATCCGTTCGGAGGCGTCCGCGGCGATGCCCTCGCCGCGGTCCTGCACGCTGACCACCACCTGCTCCTGCTGCCCCTGCCGCCCCGGCTCGCGCCGCGACGTCACGATCAGTTCGCGCCGTTCGGCGGGCGTGCCGTCCATCGCATCGAGCGCATTGGTAATCAGGTTCAGCACGACCTGCTGCAGCTGGACCCGGTCGCCTTCGACCGTCGCCGCGCCCGCCTCGAGCCGCACGTGGACGCGGACATCGTGTTCCTCGATATCCATCCGCACCATGTCAAGCACTTCACTGACCACGTCGTCCGGCCGCAGCGGCGCCAGCACGGCCGGCGCCTGCTTCGCCAGCGACCGCAGCGCGCGAATGATGTCGGCCGCGCGCAGTCCGTTCTGCTTGATCTGCGCGAGCCCCTCGGCGACCTCGCCCAGCTCCGGCGCCGGACGGTTCAGCCAGCGCAGGCTCGCATCGACCGATGCCACGATCGCGGTCAGCGGTTGATTGACCTCGTGCGCGATGGACGCAGCCAGGCTGCCCATTACCGTCAGATGCGAGGTGCGGGCCAACTCCGCGCGCGCCGTACGCAGGTTCATCTCGGCGGTCAGCCGGCGCGTGTTCTCGTCAAGCAGCTGCTCGTAGAGCCGCGCGGTCTCGAGCGAGATGGCGACCTGCGGCGCCAGCACCTCCAGTTCCGCGATGCAGTCGGCATGGAACACCCCCGGCGACAGGTTGTTCTCCAGATAGAAGGCGCCGATCAAGCCGCCGCCCCGGATCAGCGGCACGCACAGCACCGACCGCAATGGCCCGACGGTGCCGGCGCGCTCGCGGATCGACGGCGCCTCGACGGCCGCGTCGGCCAGCGCCAGCGTCCGCTGCGTCCTGAGCACGGTATTGAGCACGGTCAGCGGCAACGCCCACTGGGTCGGCGCGGCGGTGCCGAGCGTCACCGCGACGCGTCCATCGGCGACCCGCGCCGTTGCCTCGATCATCGGCCGGTCGCCATGCATCAGCAGCAGCACGCCGTACTGCGCGCCGGCATGCACCACGACATTGGTCATCAGCGTCTCGATCAGCCGGTCCATCACGACCTCGCCCGACAGCGCCTGCGCGGCCTCAATACCGAGTGAGCGCGTCGCCGCGGGCAGCGCCGCGCCCGACCGCGCCACGGGGCTTGCCTGGGCGTCGGACCAGGCGCCGAGCTCCGGATGGCGTGCGGCCAGCAGTGCCGCCTTGTGATCGGCGCCCCAGCGACGGTAGCAGTCCTGCGCGCCGCGGTAGTGCTGACGGGCCGCGGTATGCAGACCGTGGTTCTCGCACAGCATCGCGGCCAGTTCGTTGGCCAGCGCCTGCTCATGCACGAAGCCGGCGGCCTGCGCGGCGTGGGCCGCGCGCTCGTAGCAGACCAGCGCGGCAAGCGGGTCGCCGCGCAGCCGCGCGATCTCGCCGTCGAGCAGCGACAGCTTGCTCTGGAACGTCAGCGCATTGAGCGAGGCCCATTGCGCAAAGCGCTCGCGATGGTTTTGCAGCGCGGTGATGGCCTGGTCGCGATCCAGCGCGGCCGCCGGACCGCGGGCAAACGACAGCGCCAGAAACAGGCGGCAATCCGCCACATTGATATGCGCGGGCGCCGACCAGATCAGCGTTTCCGCCTGCGCCAGGCTGCGGCTCGCGTGCTCCCAGTCGTGCAGGTATGCCGCTGCCATGCCGTCATACAGCCAGATCCAGAAGCGTGTGGGCAACGAGTTGCTCAGGCGCAGCCGCTCCTTGACACTGGTCTGCGCCGCCGGCATCGGCCCGTCCTGCGCCATCGCATCGTCGCCGGCGCACAGGCGCTGCGCGAAGTGGCTCTGCGCGTGCAGGATCAGTTCGATGTCGCGGTACTGGACCAGCCTCGTCAGTTCGAGACCGCGCTCGATCTCCTCCTTGACCAGCCGCAGATGCTCGCCCATCGCCAGCAGGTCGGAGGCGATATGGTTGCAGGCGTAGCACGCCATGCCGATGTCGCCGGACGCGCGCCCCAGCGCGACCGCGCGCTGGGCGTGTTCCAGCGCGTACGGCAGCGGCCGGGTCCAGGCGCTGACCTGGTCGAGCGCGACCAGCGTGGCGATGCGCTCTGCCTCGTAGCCATGGCGATCGATCAGCGCCAGCGCGGCGAGGCCATAGGCCAACCCGTCGTCGTATTCGTCGTAGAGACTGGCGACGAACACGCCGAACCACGACAGGCCGTAGGCCGATTCGGGCGTCGCGCCGTGTTCCAGCGTCAGCTCGACCATCTTGGCGACATGCAAGAAGCTGATGCCGTCGGACACGAACAGCGACGAGATCAGCGTCGACAGCAGGCCCATCGCCGTGCGGATACGTGGATCGCCGGTCGCCGGCAAGGCGCCGAGATCGGCGATCGCGCGGTCGCCCAGCGCGGCCGTGACGGCCTCGTAAGCGGCGCGATGATGGATGCGCGCCGGATCCCGCTGCAGGCGCACGTCGAGCAGCGCGAGCCCGGACAGCGCCGCGTTGATCGCGCCTTCGTAATCGCAGCGCACGGTCAGCAGGATGGCCTCGAGACGGTGCACGGCCGCGCGGTCGATCGGCCGCAGCTCGCGCATCAGCAGCGCATCGATTTCCCGCCGGGCGCCGTCGAGATCGGCCTGCGCCAGCAGGCATTCGCAGCGCAGCACGCTGGCCGCGTAGGCCAGCGCGTAGGGGGAACCATCGTCGGGCCGCGCATGGGGGGCGTCATGCGGACCCTCAGGCGGACCGTCTTGCGGACCGTCATGCAAGCGGTCTTGCGGTGACCGCCACGACGCCGGCATCAGCCGGAACGCCGCGTCGGTATAGCGCGCCGCCTGTTCGATCGCGGCCGCGCGCTTGGCGCGCCGGCCCGCGACGATCGCGACATGGACAAAGGCGGCGCGCTGCTGCCCGGTCAGCGGATGATCGCCCGCGCGCTCGATCTGGTTGCAGATCTCGAAGGCGTAGTCGGGCAGCTCGTCCTGCCAGTGCTCGATCATGCTGGCCGCGATGTGCGCATGCATCGCCGAACGCCGGTCCGGCGCGATCATCGTGTACGCGGACTCGAGCACGCGATCATGGCGGAACGCATAGCCCTCGGGCAGCCGGTCCAGCAAGCCCGCGTCGACGAAGGGCCGCAGCCGCTGGCCGATCTGCAGCGGACAGATGCCGGCAATGCGCGCCAGCAGCCCCTCGCCGCAGCGGATGCCGACGCAGGCCAGTTGCTGCAGCAGCAGCGTGCCGGCGGTCGGCAGCCGCGCAAAGCGCCGGACCATCAGGTCGATCACGCTGTCGGTATAACGCAGGCGCACCAGGTCGGCCGCGTTCCACTGCCACAGCGAAGCCGCACCGTCGTAGGCCAGCACCCCTTCGTCGATCAGCGTGCGCAGCAGCTGGTAGGTAAAGAACGGATTGCCCGCGGTCTTGGCGCGCACGGCACGCGCGAGCTCCGCCACCCGGGCCGGCGCTTCGTCCAGCGCAGCCGCCACCAGCTCGGTGAGCTCGGCAAGCGCCAGCGGCTTGATCTGGATACGGCTGACGGCCATCGGGGCGCTCGTTGCGGCCGTCGTTGTGTCGGATATCGGCGTTGCCGGCGCTGCCGCCGTCATACCCGGCCGCGCCGGCTGCGCCAGACCCGCGAGCCGCTCGATGGCGCCGGCACCGGGCTCCTGCCCGGCGCGGGAATCGCGATAGGCACCGATCAACAGCACGTTGTCGGGCGGCTGCGCGATAAACGCCTCCAGCAGCCCGAGGGTTGACGCATCGGCCCACTGCAGATCGTCGATGAACAGCACCAGCGGCGTGCCCGCCTCGCCAAAGGCGGCGAAGGTTCGCAGCATCGCGGTGTCCACCCGTGCCCTCGCCTGCGCGGCCGGCACCTCGGACAGCGGCGCGGTGGCGCCGATCACGTGCTCGGCCTCGGGAACCAGCTCGACCACGGCCCTGCCCTGGCCCGCAAGCCCGTCGAGCCAGCGCTGCCGCAGCGGCGCCAGCACGGCCTCATCCTCGCCAAGCAAGGCCATCGTCGACGCGCGCAGCGCCTGCACCACCGGCGCATACGGCGTCTCGCGCTGCAACTGATCGCTCTTGCCGCCGGCAAAGTGCAGCGCGTCCAGGCCCGCCTCGCGCCGAAGCCAGTCGACCAGCGCCGATTTGCCGGAGCCCGCGGCACCGGCGATCAGCACCAGCTCGGATCTGCCGGTGTCGCGCACACGCGACCATGCCTCGGACAGCATCGCCTTCTCGGTGTCGCGGCCGAACAGCTGGCCGGGCAGCATCGGAATCGGCGGCCGAACGGCGGCGTCGGGCTGGAACGGCGCAATCCGCCCCGTCGACTCCCATTCGGTCCGCAGCCGCAGCAGATCCGACACCAGCGACGCGGCGCTGGCATAGCGGTCGGCGGGGTCCTTTGCCAGGAGCTTCAGCACGATGCGGCCCAGCATGCCGGGCACATCGTGACGGCGGAACTGCGGCGGCACCGGTTCGACGGCGAGATGGGCGTGATGCCATGCGGCCGGCGATTCGGCCTGGAACGGGGTCGCGCCGATCAGCAACTCGTACAGTGCAACGCCCAGCGCGTACAAGTCGGAACGCACGCCGATGCGGGCGACGTCGCCGCGGGCCAGCTCGGGGGCAAGATACGGCAGCGCGGCGGCGCCCGGTTGAGGTATGGGTTGCGGTATGGGTTGCGGGGCCGGTTGCGAGGCCGGTTGCTGGGCCGGTTGCGGTACCGTTAGGGACGCCCATTGCCCGCCGGAGTCGACGGGAACGGCATGGCCGAAGCCGGTCAGGCGCAACGCGCCGCTGTCGTCGATCAACAGGTTGTGCGGGCGGATATCGCCATGCAGCAGGCCTTTCCCGTGCATGGCCGCCAACGCGCGAGCGGCGGCGATGGCAATCTGGAATACGGCGGCAATGGGAAGCACGGGACCGATCTGCGCCGCGGCGGTGCGGGAAGACGGATGCGCCTCCGACAACAGCACCATTCGGTCGGCGGTCCAGACGGTGGCAATCGGCACCGTCGCCCATCCGGGATGCAAGCGCGGCGCCAGCCTCAGTTCGTTCTGCAACTGCCGATGCGCGCCGTCCGATGCGAGCGACGCGCTGCGGGACAGCCAGTATGTGCCGGTACGAGGATCGAACAGACGCTCGGCGACCACGCCGTCCGCCGCGCTCAACAGGTGGGCTGTCGTGGCGGCAAGCCATGCGGCATCGAAGGCGATCGGTGAATGCCGCTCGGGTCGGTTCGGCGAGGTCATGACGCGGCGCTCCTGGACTGGCCCGCGCCACCCCCAGCCGGGGCGATCGGGGCTGCCTGCACTGGATCCATCACCGCCCTTCTCCCGTCCGTTGCTTGCGAGTGGGCGGCCATTATAGACAGCCATGCGACGGCCGCGGCGCAGCGCGGCACGCCGCATCGAGTCAGGCCTGGATGCGGGCGCCGTCCAGATACGGATTGACGCCGCGTGCGCCTTCGCTGAAGGCATCGAAGCCGCGAGCACCATCGGTGTACGCATCGGCAGCACGGCCGGGGGTTGCCGAGACGCCCACGCGATCCAGTCCGGCCACCTTGCGCGCGCCGTCGACAAACGGGTCGGCCTTGCGCGCGCCCTGGGTGTACGGGTCGAAGCCGCGGGCGCCATCGCCATGCACATCGAAGGTGCGCGCCCCTTCGGTGTAGGTCTGCGGCGTGCGGAACTCGTAGCCGTACTTGTCGGCGGGGACCGTCGCGGCCTGCGCGATGCCGGCACCGGCAAACGACAGCAGCAGAGCGGAAGCGATCTTCAGGGCGGTGTTCTTGGGCATGGCTTTCTCCTTCATCAGTCAGCGAATTTGAATCGGTTCGGACGCTGCCGCGCTTGAGTTTGTTGCGCCGTCGCGTCGTCCATGTGCTGAACTATAGAGGGAGGTCGCAGTGGGAGAAAGACCGCGGTTTGGCCTTGTTATTCAAATATTTTGATGCCAGATCGCCCCCCGCTTGGGAAGGCACGCGTAGCGCGAATTCAGCCGGCCGGCAGGCCTTGCCGGATGCCCAGTTGCTGGGCCATCAATACCAGGTCGGCGAAGGTTCGGGCCTTCATCTTGCGCATGGCCTGCCCGCGATGGATCTTGACGGTGACCTCGCTGATGCCGATCTCCGCCGCGATCTGCTTGTTCAGCAGGCCAGTGACCGCCAGCCCCATGACCTCCGCCTCGCGCGGTGTCAGCGTGGCGTAGTGCCGCCGGATCGCTTCGACCTGGCGCATCCCTTGCCGTCGCGCGCGGTCCTTGTCGAGCGCCGCCGTGACGGCATCGAGCAGATCCTGGTCGCGAAACGGCTTGGACATGAAATCCACCGCGCCCGCCTTCATTGCCGCGACTGTCATCGGGATGTCGCCATGCCCCGTCATGAAGATGATCGGAATGGGAACGCCCATCTGCAACAGGCGCGATTGGAGCTCCAGGCCGCTGGGGCCGCGCAGGCGAACATCCAGCACCAGGCAGCATGGCATGTCGGGAAGCTCGAACTCGAGTAGTTCGGCTGCCGAGTCAAACAGCGCCACTCGGATGCCGACGGACCGGAACAGGTTGCCCAGTGCATTGCGCAGCCCCGCATCATCGTCGACGATCAGCACCATCGACTCGCCGCCGGCAGCATGTGCCTCGCTGTGGGTGGTCACGGTCGGTCCTCCAGTGTGCTCGAGCAGATCGCGGGGATTATAGACAGGGCCGATGACGCGGCCCGCGGGACCGGCCGATTTCAGCATAGCGGCGCCGGCACGGCCACCCATACCTTTGTGTTAGTGGCGCCGCCGGCAGCGATGCCGCCACCGCCGTCCCCGTGAACGCGGGCGACGACGGTTCGCGTACTGCGCTGCCGCCATCGCGCCACTGGCCACTAATACGATCGGTCAATGGCGGCCAACGCCTGGGCCGTCTAGTCTTCTGTCGGGCTGCATCGCCGTCGCCCCGCCGATCGCGCACCGGTTCGGTGCCGCCCACCCCGCTTCGCGTACCGCGAATGCGCGCACCGCCTTTTTCGTCCCTCTCGTCCCACTTCGTTCTAACCTCGTTTCCAGGGAGCTCCCGATGGCCAACCCGAAGCTAGAAGTCCTGACCCCGCAGAACAGCCAGCTGATCATCATCGACCAGCAGCCGCAGATGGCGTTCGGCGTGCAGTCGATCGACCGCCAGACGCTGAAGAACAATGTCGTCGGCCTGGCCAAGGCCGCGAAGATCTTCAATGTGCCCACGACCATCACCACGGTCGAGAGCGAGTCGTTCTCGGGCTACACCTTCCCCGAGATCCTGGACGTGTTCCCCGAGGCAAAGACGCTCGAGCGCACCTCGATGAATTCCTGGGACGACCAGAAGGTGCGCGACGCGCTGAAGGCCAACGGCCGCAGGAAGGTCGTGGTGTCCGGCCTGTGGACCGAAGTCTGCAATACCACGTTCGCGCTGTGCGCGATGCTCGAGGGCGACTACGAGATCTACATGGTGGCCGATGCGTCGGGGGGCACCAGCAAGGACGCGCACGACTACGCGATGCAGCGCATGGTGCAGGCCGGCGTGGTGCCGGTGACCTGGCAGCAGGTACTGCTCGAATGGCAGCGCGACTGGGCGCACCGCGACACCTATGACGCGGTGATGAAGCTGGTCAAGGAACACTCCGGCGCCTACGGCATGGGCGTCGACTATGCCTACACGATGGTGCACAAGGCCGAGCAGCGCACGGCCACCCCGCACCAGTCGATCGCGCCGGTCGCGGCACGCTGAACGCCCCCCACCCCACCGCTTCCACCTGACTCGAGGAACGAACCGATGAACACGATCACCACCAAGGATGGTACCCGCATCTTCTACAAGGACTGGGGCACCGGCCGGCCGGTCGTCTTCTCGCATGGCTGGCCGTTGAACGCCGACGCCTGGGATGCCCAGATGCTGTTTCTGGTGCAAAAGGGCTTTCGCGTGATCGCGCACGACCGGCGCGGCCACGGCCGCTCCGATCAGCCGGCCCACGGCAACGACATGGACACCTATGCGGACGACCTGGCCGCGCTGCTCGACGCGCTCGACATCCAGGGCGCCACGCTGGTCGGCCATTCCACCGGCGGCGGCGAAGTGGCGCACTACATCGGCCGCCATGGCACCAAACGCGTCGCCAAGGCGGTGCTGATCGGCGCGGTGCCGCCGACCATGGCCAGGAGCGCTGCCTATCCGAATGGCCTGCCGCTGGAGGTATTCGACGGCATCCGCAAGGGCGTGGCCGACAATCGGTCGCAGTTCTACCAGGACCTGGCGATGCCGTTCTTCGGCTTCAACCGGCCCAATGCCAAGGTTTCGCAGGGCACGATCGACGCGTTCTGGGCGCAGGGCATGGCCGGCGGCATTGTCGGTCAGTACGCCTGCATCAAGGAATTCTCCGAGGTCGACTACACCGAGGACCTGAAGAAGATGACGGTGCCGACGCTGATCCTGCATGGCGATGACGACCAGATCGTGCCGATCGACAACGCGGCGCGGCTGTCCGTCGAGATCGCGCCGAACGCCACGCTGAAGGTCTACCCGGGCGCGTCGCATGGCATGTGCGTGACCAATGCCGACGAGGTCAATGCCGACCTGCTGGCCTTCCTGAACGCCTGAGCCGCAAGACAAGCCTATGTCAGTCACCCGCCGGCAATTCATCGCCTCGGCGGCCGCGCTCGGCGCGGCCGCCTCTTCGGAGCTCTTCGCCATGTCACCGAACCCGACACCCGACCTGATTCTCGTCAACGGCAAGTTCGCCACGCTCGATCGCGCCAATCCGCAGGCCGATGCCGTTGCCATCGCGGACGGCCGCTTCATTGCCGTCGGCGAGCGCCAGGACGTGATGAAGCTGGCGGCATCGGGCACCCGGGTGATCGATCTGAATGGCCGGCGGGCCATCCCCGGGCTGATCGACAGCCATATGCACATCATTCGCGGCGGCCTGAACTACAACATGGAGCTGCGCTGGGATGGCGTACGCTCGCTGGCCGACGCGATGCGCATGCTCAAGGCGCAGGTCGACCGCACTCCCGCGCCGCAATGGGTGCGCGTGGTGGGCGGCTTCACCGAGCACCAGTTCGCCGAGAAACGCCTGCCGACCATCGAGGAACTGAACGCCGTGGCGCCCGACACACCGGTGTTCATCCTGCATCTGTACGACCGCGCGATGCTCAACGGCGCCGCGCTGCGCGCCGTCGGCTACAACAAGGACACGCCCAATCCCCCGGGCGGCGAGATCGTGCGCGACGGCAGCGGCAACCCGACCGGCCTGCTGCTGGCCAAGCCCAATGCCACCATCCTCTATGCGACGCTGGCCAAGGGCCCGAAGCTGCCGCCCGAGTACCAGAAAAATTCGACCCGCCATTTCATGCGCGAGGTCAATCGGCTCGGCGTCACGGGCGTGATCGATGCCGGCGGCGGGTACCAGAACTACCCGGACGACTACCAGATCGTCGAGGAGCTGCACCGCGAGGGCCATCTGACCGTGCGGCTGGCCTACAACCTGTTCACGCAGAAGCCCAAGGAAGAGCTGCGCGACTTCCAGAACTGGACCTCATCGGTGCGGCCCGGCCAGGGCGACGATCTCTATCGCCACAACGGCGCCGGCGAGATGCTGGTCTACACCGCGGCGGACTTCGAGGACTTCCGCGTCGAACGCCCAGACATGCCGCCGTCGATGGAGGCCGATCTGGAGCCGGTGATCCGCCTGCTGGCCGAGAAGCGCTGGCCGTGGCGCCTGCACGCGACCTACGACGAAACCATCACGCGCGCGCTCGACGTCTACGAGAAGGTCGCGCGCGACGTCTCGTTCCAGGGCCTGAACTGGTTCTTCGACCACGCCGAGACGATCTCGGACCGCAATATCGACCGCATCGCCGCGCTCGGCGGCGGCATCGCGGTGCAGCATCGCATGGCCTACCAGGGCGAATACTTCGTCGAGCGCTACGGCGCCAAGGCGGCCGAGGCCACGCCGCCGGTCAGGAAGATGCTCGAGCGCGGCGTCAGGGTCGGGGCCGGCACCGATGCCACCCGCGTGGCCTCGTACAACCCCTGGGTATCGCTGTACTGGCTGACCACCGGCAAGACGGTGGGCGGCATGGCGATGTACCCGCAGGCCAATCTGCTGGACCGGGAGACCGCGCTGCGGTTGTGGACCGAGGCCAATACCTGGTTCTCGTCCGAGGTCGGCAAGAAGGGGCAGATCCAGGTGGGGCAGCTGGCCGACCTGGCGGTGCTGTCGGCCGACTACTTCTCGGTGCCCGGCGACGAGATCCAGGACATCACCTCGGTGATGACCGTGCTCGGCGGCAAGGTGGTCTACGGTGACGCCGAGTTTGGCCGGCACGAACCGGACCTGCCGCCGCCGATGCCGGACTGGTCGCCGGCCCGCCATGGCAGCCGCTACCAGCCGCGGCCGCAGGCGCAGGCCCGCACGCTGGCGCTGAACACCGCCTGCGGCTGCGTGTCCTCGTGCGGCGTGCATGGCCACGCGCACGCGAAGGCGTGGACATCGAGCGTGCCGACCAGCGATGAAAGCGGGTTCTGGGGCGCGCTGGGGTGCTCGTGCTGGGCGTTCTGATGGGTAGCCCCACCTGCAAGCCGTCCTGCAAGCCGTCCTGCAAGCCGGCGTGCAAGCCGACCCGCAAGCCGCCAACCGGAGAACCAACATGATGCTGTCGAGCTCCCGGCCTTCCCCGGCCGATGACGATGCGGGCATGCTGCCGCGCGCGATGCGCTGGATCGCGCTGTTGCTGCTGTGCGGCGCCTATCTGCAGGGCGGGCTGGTCAAGCTGCTCGATTTCCCCGGTGCCGTCGCCGAGATGCAGCATTTCGGCCTGAGCCCGGCCGTGCCGATGGCCGTCGCCACCATCGCGCTCGAGCTGGTGGCCGCCGCCATGATCCTGGCCGGCATTGGGCGCTGGCTCGGCGCGCTGGCCCTGGCGGCCTTCACGCTGGCCGCCACATTCCTGGCCAACCGCTTCTGGAACGCGCCGCCCGAGGCGCAGTTCATGATGGCCAACGCCTTCTTCGAGCACCTGGGCCTGGTCGGCGGCTTCCTGCTGGTGGCCTGGCACGACTGGCGTACGCGGAGGCGGGCATGAGCACCGGCGCGTCCCCCGATACGGCAGCGGCCGCGCCGGCATCGGCCGGCACCTTCGCGCCGCTGGCCAGGCCGACCTTCGCGGTACTGTGGGTCGCGACCATCCTTGGCAATATCGGCAGCTTCATGCGCGACGTCGCCAGCGCCTGGCTGGCCACCGACCTGTCGAGCTCGCCCGCTGCCGTCGCGACGATTCAGGCGGCGGCCACGCTGCCGGTATTCCTGCTGGCGATTCCCGCCGGCGTGCTGTCCGACATCCTCGATCGGCGCCGCTTCCTGATCGTGATCCAGATCGGCCTCGCGCTGGTCAGCGGCACGCTGATGCTGCTGGCCTGGCGGCAGGCGCTGACCATCGAGATCCTGATCGCGCTCGCCTTCGTCGGCGGCATCGGCGCGGCGATGATGGGCCCTACCTGGCAGTCGATCGTGCCCGAGCTGGTGCCGCCGAGCACGCTGCGGCAGGCAGTGGCGCTGAACGCGCTGGGCGTCAATATCGCGCGCGCCATCGGCCCTGCCACCGGCGGCCTGCTGCTGGCGGCATTCGGTGCGGCGGCGACCTACGGTGCCGATCTGCTCAGCTATCTGTTCGTGATCGCGGCGCTGATCTGGTGGCAACGCCCGGCCCAGCCCAGCGATCCGCTGCGCGAGCATTTCTTCAGCGCCTTCCGGGCCGGACTGCGCTTTACGCGGGCGCACAGCAAGCTGCATATCGTGCTGCTGCGTGCTGCCGTGCATTTTGCGTTCGGCAGCAGCGTCTGGGCCTTGCTTCCTTTGGTCGCGCGTCAGCTGCTCAACGGCGGCGCGGGCCTTTACGGCATCCTGCTGGGCGCCGTGGGTGCGGGCGCGATCCTGGGCGCGCTGACGATGCCGGCGCTGCAGAAGCGGCTCGATTCGGATGGCATGGTGCTGCTGTCCGCGGTAGTCACCGCCGCGGTGATGGCCGCGCTGTCGATCGCACCGCCGGTGTGGGTTGCGCTGCCGCTGCTGTTGCTGCTCGGCGCGGCATGGATCATGGCGCTGACCACGCTGGGCGGCGCGGCCCAGGCCATCCTGCCGAACTGGGTACGCGGCCGCGCGCTGGCCGTCTATCAGATGGTCTTCAACGGCGCGCTGGCCGGCGGCAGCCTGATCTGGGGCTTCGTCGCGCAGGGTTTGGGGACGCCCAATGCGCTGTGGATTGCCGGCGCGGGCCTGATCGTCGCGACACTGCTGCTGCGCCGGGTAAGGCTGCCGCGCGGCGAAGAGGACCTCGGTCCGGCACGCCACTGGCCCGAGCCGGAAAAGGCCGACGAGATCGCGCACGACCGGGGGCCCGTGATGATCCTGATCGAGTACTGCATTCCGGCCGCCAGCCGCGATGCCTTCCTGCGGGCCGTGCATCAGCTGTCGGAGGAGCGGCTGCGTGACGGCGCCTTCAGCTGGGGCGTGATGGAAGATCCGACCGATCCGGAGCTGCTGACCGAATGGTTCCTGGTGGAGTCGTGGGCCGAGCATCTGCGCCAGCACCGCCGCGTACCGCACGCGGACGCCGACCTGCAGCGCGACATCGCCCGCTTCCACACCGGTACCGAGCCGCCGCGCGTACGCCACCTGCTCGGTGTCGGCCTGCCGCCCGCGCCGCCCTGATTCCGCTCGCTTTCGCCGCGCTTGCCGCTTGCTTCCCTTGCTTGCCGCTTGCTTCCCGCTTCCTTCCTGCTTCCTTCCTGCTTACGAGGCTGCCATGAAGATCTATCTCGTTTCCTTGGGCGCCGGCATCCTGGTCGGCATCATCTATGCGCTGATGCAGGTCCGATCGCCCGCGCCGCCAGCGGTGGCATTGATCGGCCTGCTGGGCATGCTGATCGGCGAGCAGCTGATTCCGCCGGTCAAGCGCATGCTCGCGGGCGAGCCGGTCACCGTGGCCCGGTTCCATGCCGAGTGCGTGCCGAAGATTACCGGCACGCCGGGGCCGACGCTTGCCGCCAATCGCAAGGATGGCGATGCGGCGCACTGACGCGCTCTGCTGCGCCGGCATGCTGACGATGACGTGCGGCTGCGCGCTGGCGGAGGGTTCCGTCACGGTCTACGGCCGGCTCAATACGGCGCTCGAATACGTCCGTGCCGGTACGGCCGCCGACGGAAGCCATTTGGGCAGCGTCATCCGCCAGAGCAACTACCGGTCGGTGTTCGGCCTGCGCGGCGAGCAAGCGCTGGGCGGCTCGATGAAGGCGGTATGGCAGATCGAGAGCAACCTGTCGCCCGACACCGGCGACGGTCAGATCGCCGGGCGCAATTCGCGGATCGGGCTGCAGGGCGACTACGGCCTGCTGTTCCTGGGCCATTGGCATACGCCGTATACCGAGTCGACGATGGGCTACGACCCCTACTATCCGACCACCGCGGGTTATATGGCGCTGATCGGCAATGGGTCGGCCTCCACCTCCGACAACGTCGAAAACATCAGTTCGTTCGATCGCCGCCAGAAAAACATCGTGCAATACCGGTCGCCGCGCTTCGGCGGTGCCAGCTTGTGGCTCGGCTGGGGCTTGCCTGAGGAAAGGACGACGGTCGCGCGCAATCCGTCGCTCTACTCCGCTGCTCTGGTCTACCAAAGCGGACCGATCGACGCGACCGTTGCCTACGAGGTCCACCGGCACTATCAGGCGGCCGGCCGCAACGACGACGCATTGAAGCTCGGCCTGGCGTGGCAATTGCTGCCCGGCACGCGCATCGCCGGCGTCTACGAGCGGCTGCACTACCGGACTGCCAGCGGCGATCTTCAACGCAATGCCTGGTATGCGTCGCTGGTGCAGCGCCTGGGCGCCGGCAGCCTGCGGCTGGGCTTTGGGCTTGCGGCCAATGGCTCCGGCGCATCGACCGACACCATCGGGTTCGTCCGCAGCGGTCCGCAGACTGGCGCCATGCAATGGACGGTCGGCTACGACCATCCGCTGTCGAAGCGCACGGCGCTGTATGCGTACTACAGCCGCATCGACAACAAGCGGAACGCCACCTATGACTTGGCGATCAATGAGCTCGGCATCGCGGCGGGAGCCAATCCGCAGGTCTTTGCGCTCGGCATGCGGCATACCTTCTAGGCAAACGCCCGATTCCTCAAGGATCCCTTGTGACCTCGCCCCCCGTGATTGCCATCGTCGACGACGACATCTCCGTCAGGGATGCCATGGGGAGGCTGGTGCGGTCCCTCGGCCTGGCGGTCGAACTCTATGGCTGCGGCGCGGATCTGCTGCAATCGGCCACGCTGCATCAGATCGCATGCGTGATCACCGACGTCCAGATGCCGCAAATGAACGGCTTCGCGCTGTGCGAGGCGCTGCGCGCGAGGGGCTGCCACGTGCCGATCATCTTCATGACGGCGTTTTCCGAACAAGGCCACGAGCGACGCGCCTGCGCGGCTGGCGCCGCCTGCTTTGTCAACAAGCCGTTCGAGGATACGGAGATCATCGGATGTATCGAGCGGGCGCTGGGCGGCGGCGAGCAGAACCGCTAGTCATCGAGCATATCGTCCAGCCTTTCCGCATGACAAAAGGCACAGGGCACATGGCACATGGCACGGTGATTCCCGCCACCCCAGGTTGACACCGCAAGTACGCATGCCAATACTGGGCTTTGGCAATGGCCTGCTCGGTTCTTGCCGTTTCGCTCACGCTGCAAGGAGTAAGCCATGCCTCAAGCCCGACCGCTGCTGCTCGCCGCCCTGCTGACACTGCTCGCGGGATGCGCCGGCCAAGCACCGATTGCGCCCACCGCTTCCACACCGGGGCCGGCACCAGCCGCCGCCGGCCCGACGTCTGGCGGCAAGACCGAGGTACTGTGGCTTGGCCAAGCCGCCACGCGCATTACGACGCCAGGGGGCAAGGTGATCGTGATCGATCCCTGGCTGACTGCGAATCCGAAGACCCCAGCCCCCTTCAAGCAGTTGCAGGCGCTGGGCAAGGTCGATCTGATCCTGGTCACGCACGCGCACGGCGACCACCTGGGCGACGCCCCGGCATTGGCCAAGATGCATAACGCCCCGATCTACAACGGCGGCGGCATGGGGCAAACGCTGGTCAGCCTCGGCATGGTGCCGGCCAACCTGTCGCAGCGCTTCGGCAAAAGCGGCACGGTGACGCCGTTCGGCCCGAACGGTCCCAGGATCACCGCCGTGCATGCCGAGCACTCGTCCGAGCTGGTCTGGAAGAACCCGAGTTCGGGCAAGGACGAGGTCCACTACGGCGGCGAGCCGGTGGGCTACATCATCGAGATGGAGAACGGCTTTCGCATCTGGCATATGGGCGATACCGGCCTGTTCGCCGATATGCGCCTGATCGGCGAACTCTACAAGCCCGACCTGGTGCTGATTCCAATCGGCGGGCATTTCACCATGGGACCGCGCGAGGCGGCGATCGCCGTGCGCGAGATGATCCGGCCGAAATACGCGATGCCGATTCACTACCTGACCAATCCGATGTTGCGCGGCACGCCGGCGGAATTTACTGCGGCGCTGGGCGCCACGGAAACGACCCGGATCATCGTGCCGGAGCCGGGGCAGAAGGTCGACTTCTGAGGGGCCGGCGCTCTCCGCCTGCATTGTCCCCGCGATCCGATGGCAGCCGCGTTGCCGGCTATCAGCCATCTCCGTGATTGACGCATCGCGCTGCGCCTCCTATGGTCGATTGGCCGCCCCCTTGCGCGGCCTGACAGCCTTCACAAGTGCCGGTCCAAGGCCAAGGCGGAATATCGACATGGAGACAAAGCATGCAAGATACCAACACGGACAATCCGCCGGACCAGGACCGCAGCACCCGCCACGCTGACTATCCGATCCGCGCCGCCTCTGGCGCGCTGCTGGCCGGCATCGTCCTGACCCTTTCCGCCTGCGGGGGCGACGATCACGAACACAAGCCACCACCCAGTGCCGCCAAGCCCAAGACCTGCGCCGAAATGGCGACCGTCGAAGTACCGGCCACGGCAATCGGACTGCCCACTTCTGGTGCAGTGGTCACCGAGGCGACCGTGGTGCCGGCCGGCGGCAGCGGCGCGCAGGCTACCGGCGAGTATTGCCGGGTGTTGGGCCATATCCGGCCGGTCGACCCCAATGCGCCGAATATCCGCTTCCAGTTGAATCTTCCGGCCAACTGGAACAACAAGATCATGATGTTCGGTGGCGGCGGCTACAACGGCACGATTCCGGCGGCGCAAGGCAATGTGCCGGCCGGCCCCGCCGACCAGCCCACGCCGCTGGGGCGCGGCTATGCCACCTTCGCCAGCGACTCCGGCCATCAGGCCGGCGCGCTGGGCAGCCGGGATGGCTCGTTCGGCGTCAATGACGAGGCCTTGCGCAATTTCGCCAGCGATGCGTTGAAGAAGACCCGCGACACAGCGCTGCACTTGATCAAGGCTCGCTACGCGACCGAAGGACCGCGCAAGGCGTACTTTGCGGGAGGCTCCACCGGTGGCCGCGAAGCGCTCGCCGTGGTCCAGCGCTGGCCCGACGATTGGAACGGTGCCATCGTGCTCTATCCCGCGTGGAACGCTGCGACATTGGATCTGGCGTTTGGGCGCATCACGCGGGCGCTCGCGCAGCCAGGGGCCTATCCCAATGCCGCCAAACGTCGCGCACTCTTTGACGCCTCACTGCAGGCCTGCGATACGCTCGACGGCGTGCAGGATGGCCTCATCAGCAATGTCGCGGCGTGCAACGCCACCTTCGATCCGGCGACGGCGACCCTGAACGGCGCCCCGCTGCGCTGCACGGGCGGGGGCGACACCGGCGACAACTGCCTGTCCGATCCGCAGATCGCGGCGCTAAAGGTCTACAACGCGCCGATCCAGTTCGCGTATCCGCTGGGCAGCGGCGAGACGCAGTACCCGGGCTTCAACGTATGGGGAGCGGACTTTGGCATGTCGGGGCCGTCGCCCGTGCAAGCGACGGTGATCGCGCTCGCGCTCAATCTCGACCCGCCCGCGACGCCGATGTCTGCCACGGCGCCGTATTTCGCGGTGTTCTGGGACCAGTGGGTCCGCTTCTTCGTCACGCGCGACCCGAACTTCAACTCGCTGTCGCTGGATCCGGAGAACCCGGGCCCCTGGCAGTCTCGCGTCAGCGAACTGACCGCGCTGCAGGACATCAACAAGACGGACCTGAGCGCATTCGCCGCCAAGGGCGGCAAGATCCTGATGGCCCATGGCAATGCCGACGTGCTGGTCAGCTCGCGCGCGACGGCCCAGTACTACGAGCGCGTGCGCACCACCATGGGCGCGGACCGGGTCGGGCAGTTCATGCGCTACTATGAAATCCCGGGCTATGGCCACGCCGCCAGCACGGTGTTCAACGCGGCCTGGGATTCGCTGACCGCGCTGGAAAACTGGGTAGAGAAAGGTGCCGAACCGCCCCCGCAGGTGGTCGCCGACACGGTCGGTGTGCCGGGACGCACGCGCCCGCTTTGCCCGTATCCGAGCTGGCCGCGGTACAAGGGAGGCGGTGACATCAACATGGCCGGCAGCTTCAGCTGCGTCACGCAATAGCAAATAGCGCGAGCGTCTGTTACGAACGGCCTCGTGCTCCGGAGGCCCGGCCTCGGGTAACAGCGAGGCCGGGCCGGTGGCTAGTCTTGCTTTACAAGTCCGACCTGCCCCCGATTGCATGCGTCAGGGGCGAAAAACGTCGTCCAGGCACTCCGCCTCCAGGGTTCTGTCCTGCCAGACCTCCAGCTGATCCGTTGAAGCGGCGTCCAACTGGGCGAGGACATGTGTGGACAATGGGCCGAAACGATGCCGCAGGAGCTTTGCCAAAGCTTTGGCGTGACCCATGTGAACCCCCTTCTCGATCCCCTGCTCGACCTCCTTCTGCGCATACTCCCGCGCCCAGCGGTAAAACTTTGCCGTCATGTCCATTTCCAACTCCATCAGGTTATGTACTTCAGTTAAACGCAACGCATTCGGTGTCAGAGCAGCGAACCAGGCTGTCATTGCCTCGTCGAGGGCGGCATTGTGTGCCGTCAATTCTCTCGCCAGCCGCAATGGTTCGAGCATCGCTTCGATGTTCTGGGCCCGTTCCAACCGCATCAGCACTGCCACCAAATTTCGCTTCCCCGCCAGGTCGGCATCCGTGTAGCGGGTACGGTCGATCAGGAAATAGTTCAGGCGCGGCTGGTGACTCGCCATGGACGGCGGCAGTGGGCAAATCATCGCCGCGATTTCCGTATCCGCTTGCCATGGTCGGTTGCCGTTGTAGAACACGATCGGCAGCACCGCCGGATACCGTGGACCGCGCCGACGGCCATGTGGACGGCTGGGTCGACGGCTCGCATCGCGGTAGAACATGCCGACATAGGCGAGCATGCGTGCCGCCATGTCGGCATCGACTCGACTTTGAAATTCAATCAGCAAGTAGAGCGGCTGCTCCTGCCCGGCGACGTCGATTCGCCGAACCACATCGTTGATGCCGTAACGAAGGCGGTCCGACACATAGTGTCCGGGTACCGGCTCAAGGGAATTCCAGTCCAGCGCGTGCAGCCAGGACTCGTCGATGAAACCATGTATCAGGTCGCGCACGACTTCGCGAAAGGAGAACACCAGCTTGTATGAGCCATCGTGGTCGCGGCCTTTCGCAGGGGCGTCACCGTCTGCCGTATCCCCGGGTTCGGCTATGCGGTGGCATATCGGATCGGGAAATCGGCGCAGGGTCGAATAACCGCCGATGGCATGCCCGCCCGAATGCGTCATCAAACAGCGCGCGGGAGGGCGAACGGGATAGCGGGCGAGATGGGCGGCAACGGGGGGGTCGAGATAGGGGTTCATAGGCAAGGACAGCCAGGTTGAGGAGGGGGCCAACGTCCCGATAAGTTGCCAGCCAATCGGCTACGGTGCTTGCCTGAAATGCCGCGGATTTAACAGGCGGGGACCTCTATAGGGTGCGCGCAGGAACGCCTGCCCGCGGCGGCCCCTGCGCGATACCGGTTCCCTGTCCATACCGCCAGCAGCCCCCTGGATCGGCGTCCCGTACGGCCCTTCCTGTGCCCCCAATCTCGGTTAGTGGTAACCTCCGCTATTTTTAAAACGCATATCTGGTCTCTGAAAATATGACTTCGCCCGCCCCACTCCCGCCCTCTAGACTTGCTCCAGCCCAGCGGGACCGGCGCAATCCGGCCGCGACAAGCCAGCAGCACGACTGGTTCGGGACAATCCAGAACAGGAGACAAACGATGAAGAAGGCGTTGCTCGCCCTTCTGGCGGTCTGCGGCATGGCCGCGGTCGCCCCGGCCCAGGCCGACCCCGCCTGGCCTTCGAAGCCGATTCGACTGGTGATTCCATTCCCCCCGGGCGGCGGCACCGACATCCTGTCCCGCCTGGTCGCCAATCAGCTGACCCAGAGCGCCAAATGGACCGTGGTACCGGACAACCGTCCGGGCGCGGGCGGCACCATCGGCATTGCCGAAGCCGTACGGGCGACGCCCAATGGCTATGAGCTGGTGATGGGCCAGAAGGACAACCTGATCGTGGCCCCGTGGCTCTACAAGACGGTCAAGTACGATCCGACCAAGGACTTGGTGGCAGTGACCCACGTCGCCTATACGCCGATCATGATCGTCGCGCCGGCCAATTCGCCGTTCAAGAACATCGCCGACGTGGTTGCCGCCGCCAAGCGTGCGCCCGGTTCGATCAAGTACGGCTCGCCGGGCAATGGCACTACCATTCACCTGGCAGCGGAGATCTTCAGCCAGGCCGCGGGCATCAAGCTGCTGCACGTGCCGTACAAGGGCTCGAACGCCGCGATGATGGATGCGATCGCCGGCAACGTCGATCTGATGGTGGCCTCGGTGCCGTCGGCCATGGCGCAAATCAAGGCCGGCAAGCTGCGCGCGCTGGCCGTGACGTCCGCCACGCGCAGCACCTCGCTGCCCGATGTGCCGACGCTTGCCGAAAGCGGCTACAAGCAGGTCGACGTCAGCACGTGGTATGGCATCTTCGCGCCGGCGAAGACGCCGCGCGAGGTCGTCGACAAGCTGGCGACCGAAGTGAACAAGCAGCTCGCCACGCCGGCGATGATCCAGGCCATCCACGAGCAAGGCGCCGAGCCGAAGGTGATGACCCAGAAGCAGTTCGCCGACCTGGTCCAGTCGGACTACAGGAAGTGGAAGACCATCGTGCAGGAATCCGGCGCGACGGTCGAATAAGCAGCACCTCTGCCTCGCCGGGCGTCTTTCCGGATGCCTGCATGACGCGATGCCGCCGCCTTCGGTGGCGGCATCGGCGCCTCTCCCCTCCCTCCTCGCCCCGTTTCGGCAAATAACACTGACCTATTGGGCCTTGGCGGCATCCTCCGTCTGCTCGCCTATATTCGAGTGATCCGGACTCGCGAAATCGAGACGCCGCGTATCGCCCGATCCGCCGCGGTACGGCACCGGTCCGGGAGGCAAGACGAGGAGGCAACCATGGCCACGCCCAACTGGAACATCCGGGGTCAGTACTACGAGACCTGCAACTGCGACTTCATTTGCCCCTGCCTGCCCGGGCAGCTCGCGGTACCGCCCACCAAGGGCCACTGCATCTTCGCGATGGGCTTCCAGATCGAGCAGGGCCGTTATGGCGAGGTCCCGCTGGATGGACTTGGCTTTATCGTGCTGGGCTCGACGCCGGAGGAGATGGGCAAGGGCAACTGGTCGGTCGGCTTGATCGTCGACGAACGCGCCGATGCATCACAGCGTGATGCGATCACCGCCATTGCGAGCGGCGCCGCGGGCGGGCCGATGGCGGCGCTCTCCCCACTGGTCGGCACCTTCGAAGGCGTGGAGTCGGCGCAGATCCGCTTCGATCGCAACACCAGAAGCTGGTCGGTCACCGCGCCGAACCTCGTCGACATGGCCGCCGAAGGCGTGATGGGCATCAACCCGAATGCGACCGAGCCGATTCATCTGGACAACACCGGCCATCCCGCAGCCGACCGCGTCGCGCTGGCGCGCCCCGCACGCAGCCACGTCCACGCGCTCGGCATGGTCTGGGACGACGACAGCGGCCGCAACAATGGCCAATATGCGCCATTCTCCTGGCAGGGAACCTGAGCCCGCCGGCGCGGTGCCGCTGCCCGACGCCAGACGTTTCGGCGCACTGCCGCAACGCGACCGCCTGCTGGTCTGGGGTTGCATGCTGGTCATCGCCGCGCTGGCGTGGGGCTATCTGCTCCATCTGCATCGCTCGATGGCGCCGGCTACGGACCACGCCGCGATGATGGCCGGCATGGGCATGGCGATGCCGATGCACTGGTCGGCCGCGGACGGGCTTTACACCCTGGCGATGTGGGTGGTCATGATGATCGGCATGATGGCGCCGGCCGCCGCGCCAGTGATGTTGGTCTACGCCGGCCTGCAACGCCGGCGGCCCGGCCGCAGGCTGCCGGCAGCCGTGGTCTGCTTCGGGCTTGGCTATCTGGCCGTCTGGGTCGGTTTCAGCGCCGCCATCACACTGGTGCAATGGGGCCTTCATCAGACCATGCTGCTGTCTCCGGCGATGGCGATATCGAGCCGCGTGGCCGCGGGCGCCATCCTCTGCCTGGCGGGACTCTACCAGCTGACGCCATGGAAGCGGGCCTGCCTGACCCACTGCCGCAGCCCGCTCGGTTTCCTGATGACGAACTGGCGCGACGGCAAGCGCGGTGCGCTGACGATGGGTCTCCGTCATGGCGCGTTTTGCCTGGGCTGCTGCTGGGCGCTGATGGCCGTGCTGTTCGTCACCGGCGTGATGGCGCTGGTCTGGGCTGCCGCGCTCGCTCTGCTCGTGCTGCTGGAAAAGGCAGGGCCGGCCGGCCTGCAGCTGGCACGGCTTTCCGGCGTCGTGCTGATCGTGGCCGGCGCGCTGATGATCTGGCTTGCCGTGACACCTGCCGCCTGAGCGACTTGCCCTGTCTCGGCCATGCGGCGCCGGTACACTGCGGTATTCGACATCGGAGCCCGCACCCATGCCCGCACTGCGCACCCTCTACCCAGAAATCGAGCCCTACGAGACCGGCACGCTCGATGTCGGCGACGGCCATGTCATCTACTATGAGCGCGCCGGTACGCCGGGCGCCAAGCCCGCGGTGTTCCTGCACGGCGGGCCGGGGGGCGGCATCTCGCCCGACCATCGGCGCCTGTTCGACCCCTCACGCTATGACGTATTGCTGTTCGACCAGCGCGGCTGCGGCCGGTCGACCCCGCATGCCGGACTCGAGGCCAATACCACCTGGCACCTGGTCGACGATATCGAACGGCTGCGCGCATTGGCCGGCGTCGAGCGCTGGCTTGTGTTCGGCGGCTCCTGGGGCTCGACGCTGGCGCTGGCCTACGCGCAGAAACATCCCGAGCGGGTCAGCGAGCTGGTCTTGCGCGGCATCTACACGGTGTCGCAGGCCGAACTGGACTGGTACTACCAATACGGCGTCTCCGAAATGTTCCCCGACAAGTGGGCACGCTTCCAGGCGCCGATCCCCGAGGCCGAGCGCGGCAACATGATGGCGGCCTACCGCAAGCTGCTGACCGGCGACGACAAGGCCAGGCAGATCGAAGCCGCGCGCGCGTGGAGCGTGTGGGAAGCCGAAACCATTACGCTGCTGCCCGATCCGGCGATCGCCGCCAAGCACGACGATGGCCATTTCGCGCTGGCATTTGCCCGGCTGGAGAACCACTACTTCACGCACCGCTGCTGGCTGGAAGAAGGGCAGCTGCTGCGCGACGCGCACCGGCTGGCCAACATCCCCGGCGTCATCGTGCACGGCCGCTACGACATGCCGTGCCCGGCGCGCTACGCCTATGCGTTGCACCAGGCCTGGCCGCGGGCGGACTTTCATCTGGTCGAGGGTGCCGGGCATGCATGGACGGAGCCGGGCATTCTTGATCGGCTGATTGCGGCAACGGATCGCTTTGCAGCGGAGCGGTAGCAGGCAGCCGCGGTCGTCGTAACCCGCCGCGCCTGCCTGGCGGTTTTGCCACTACCCCGCCGTCACACCTCCCCCATCGCCGGATCGCTGACCGTATGCCGCCCGGTTTCCACCCGGCCGGCAAAGCGGCGATAGAAGGCCGGATCGCTGCTGCATGTCACCGCGAAGTCGTACCACTGGCCGCTGTCGGCCAGCGACCAGTGACGCGATGCCGTGCCGCCCGCGGCAACATCCACTTGCCATGGGCCGTCGGCGCGATAGGCCAGCGGCGTGATGGCGAACTGGCAAGCGGCGGCGCCCGGATTGAGCAGGTCCACGTAGACATCGCCATTGGCGATGTCGTAGCAGACGCGGATCTCGGGCGCGGCCTGCGTACCGCCCAGCCGGTTCAGATCGCCCTTGAAGTGCCGGTGATAGCCGTTGGGGCCCAGCACCCACAGATCGTAGCGGCCGAAATTGTCGGACGCGGCGTTCCAGGTATCGGACAGCGTCTTGCCGGCCTCGACCATATAGCGGCGTGGAATGCGGTCGAGCTTGTGGCCGTCGTAGACGTGGAACACGGCGGCCTGCGTCCCGGTATTCGAGAACAGCAGTTCGACCTGGCCGGACGCCTGGCACCGCGCGCTGGTATGCAGCTCGTAGGGAAGCGCGCGCGAAGGACGCGTGCCCGGTGCCTGCAGCGGCAGCGCCATGTCGCGCGGCACCGGCACGGCCGGCAGCCGCTGCTGCGCGGCGCGCAGCGCGTCGGCGGCGTCGCGCGTGGTGCGGCCGGCCAGCGTCGGCAGCGCTTCCGAATTGGGCGTCTTGAAATTGAACGCGCTGGTCAGGTCGCCGCAGACGGCGCGCCTGAACGGGCTGATGTTCGGCTCCTGCACGCCGAAGCGGGCTTCGAGGAAGCGCAGCACCGAGGTGTGGTCGAACACCTGCGAATTGACCCAGCCGCCGCGGCTCCACGGCGAGATCACGTAAAGCGGCACGCGCGGGCCCGGCCCATAGACACGGCCATCCGGCGCCGGCTGGCTGGTGCTGCCCTGCGGCGGCGGCTGCGTGAAATACTCCGGCGCCAGTTGCTCCTCGCTCAGCGTCGTCTTGCCGGCGTACGTGTTGTCCGGATTGCGGGACGGCGCCGACGGCGACGGCACGTGATCGAAATAGCCGTCGTTCTCGTCGAAATTGACGATCAGGACCGTCTTGCTCCAGACCTCGGGGTTGGCCGTCAGCGCATCGAGGACTTCCTGCAGGAACCACGAGCCTTGCACCGGGCTCGACGGCCCCGGATGCTCGCAGTAGATCGACGGCGCGTTGATCCACGACACCTGCGGCAGCTTGCCTTCGCGCACGTCGCGCTTGAAGGCATCAAGATACTGGTCCGGCTGGCTTCCCGGCAGCGTGTTGGCGACGCCCTTGTACAGCGGGTTGTTGGCGTTGTCGGTCGCCGCATCGTAGGCGTGATACGGCAGCGGCTGGCCCGTATCGTTGTACGGCGCGCCCGGGGCGCCGCCGCTCGACACCGGAAAGCCCGATGCCAGATTGGCGCGGCGGAAGCTCTGGAAGGCGCCGAGCATGTTGTCGCCCCACTCGTCCGGCATGTTCTGGTAGCTGATCCAGCTGATGCCGGCCTCTTCCAGCCGCTCGGCATAGGTCTTCCACGTGTAGCCGATGTTCGCGTCCGACGGAATGCCGTTGATCGCATCCCACTCGTTGTTGACGAAGGCGACGTTCTGCGGCACCGGGCCGTTGGTGCCGGTCAAATGGAACGACCGGTTCGCGTCGGTGCCGGTATGCATCGAGCAGTGATAGGCGTCGCAAATCGTGAACGCGTTGGCCAGCGCAAACTGGAACGGGATCTCCTGTTCCTTGTAATACCCCATCGACGTGTCGGTCTTGGCTACCGGCCAGCGTGACATGCGGCCGTGGTCCCACGCTTCCTGGCTGTCCTTCCACGAGTGTGGCGTGCCGGCGACGCGCTGCGCGTTATTGGCGGTGCCATCCAGATGGTAGGGGGTGATCACCGTGCCGTTGGCGCGTTCCTGCTGCCAGACCTTGCGGCCGTTTGGCATCGGAATCGTGATGCGATCGCCGAATCCGCGCACGCCGCTGAGCGTGCCGAAGTAGTGGTCGAACGAGCGGTTCTCCTGCATCAGGATCACCACGTGCTGCACGTCCATGATGGTGCCGGTGGCGTTGTTGGCCGGAATGGCCAGCGCGCGGCGGATGCTCGGAGGAAAGGCGGCCAGCGCGGCGGCCGAAAAACCGGCAGCCGCGCTCGCCTGCAGGAATCTGCGGCGAGAGGTCATTTCTGTTCGTTGTTGTGGTAGGAGGCAGAGCGCGCGATGGCGCAAGGTACGCCGGTTGACGGAGTGCGGGCGTTCGCTCAGGGCGCGCAGCGCAGTTCCGGCTTCGGTGTCTCCGGCGGCTTGGGCGTTTCGCCCGGCTTGTCGTCGTCGCCGCCGCAGGCTGTCAGCACGGCAGTGGTCAGAAGAACGGCCAACAGCGCTCTCGTCATTCTCAGGGCTTGCATTGGGACCTTCGCTGGCGTGGAAGAAGGATGGGAAAGATTCCGGATCGACAGGCGTGCCGCTCCGGAAAATCCCGCCAGCCTAGTGCCGATGCATGACGGCACTGTGACCCGAGCCCGAACTCCCGCACAAGTTGTGAAGTGGCGGCTGTCATCCCGACGTCATGGCGCTGACATCGCGCTCCGGTACGGTGCCGGCTTCGGCTGTCCGGCGTCCCGCTGAACGCGGGCGCCGGCGCCCATGGTTTCCCGATCGCCGCCCTGCCGGTACCATCCCGTCATCCCAGCCGCCTTTCGCCATGCCATCGAACAGCCGTCGTCAATTCCTGAAGATCGCCAGCACCGGCGCCGCCGCTGCCGCCACGCTGGCCGCATTCCCGCCTGCGATTCGCCGCGCCCTGGCCATTCCCGCCAACAACGCCACCGGCACGATCCGCGATGTCGAACACGTCGTGATCCTGATGCAGGAGAACCGCTCGTTCGACAACTACTTCGGCACGATGAAGGGTGTGCGCGGCTTTGGCGACCGCTTTCCGATTCCGCTGGCCGGCGGACGCAACGTGTTCGAGCAGACCTATACCGAGAACGGCGTCAGCCGCATCGTGCTGCCCTACCACCTGGACAGCAGCGCCGGCAATGCGCAGCGCGTCAGCGGCACGCCGCACAGCTATCCCGATGCGCAGGACGCCTGGGACCTGGGCCGCATGAACCAGTGGCCGACGTACAAGGAACCGCATTCGATGGGCTTCTATACCGAAGCCGAACTCGACTTCCAGTACGCGCTGGCCAACGCCTTCACGATCTGCGACGCGTACTACTGCTCGTTCCACGGCGGCACCAATCCGAACCGCCTGTTCCACTGGACCGGGACCAACGATCCGACCGGCGCGATGGGCGGCCCTGTCATCGACAACCGCGGCGATTCGCTCGATGCAACGAGCATCAGCTACCGCTGGACCACCTATCCGGAACGGCTGCAGGCGGCCGGCGTCAGCTGGAAGGTCTATCAGAACCTGCCGGACAACTTCACCGACAACCCGCTGGCCGGCTTCAAGCAATACCGCGACGCCAACGCGGCGCGGGGGAACCAGCCGAATGGCAGTCCGTATCCGCCGTACACGCCGGCCGACGAATCGATCAGCCCGCTGATCAAGGGCATCGGCAACACGATGCCCGACGGCGGCTTTCTGCAGGCGCTGAAGGACGATATCGCGGCGGGAACGCTGCCGCAGGTGTCGTGGATCGTGGCGCCGGCCACCTACTCCGAACACCCGGGACCGTCGAGCCCGGTGCAGGGCGCCTGGTATACGCAGGAGGTGCTCAACGCGCTGACGGCCAATCCGGAGGTCTGGAGCCGCACGGTGCTGCTGATCAACTTCGACGAGAACGACGGCTTCTTCGACCACCTGCCGCCGCCATGTGCGCCCGCTTTCGACAACGGCACGCTGGCCGGCGCGTCGACGGTGGCGACCGACGGCGAATATCACACCGACGGCAATCCCTATGGCCCGGGCCCGCGCGTGCCGATGTACGTGGTATCGCCGTGGAGCCGCGGCGGCTGGGTCAATTCGCAGGTGTTCGACCACACCTCGGTGCTGCGCTTCCTCGAGGCTCGCTTCGGCGTGATGGAGCCGAATATCAGCGCGTACCGCCGCGCAATCGCGGGCGACCTGACCTCGGCGTTCAACTTCGTCAATCCGAATACCGAGACGCTGCCGTCGCTGCCGACTCGGGACAAGACCAGTGCGGACGCGATCCGCACCGCGCAGAGCCAGCTGCCGCAGGTGCCGCTGCCCGCGACGAGCGCGCAGCAGTTGCCCGCGCAGGCAACCGGAACGCGGCCGTCGCGCGCGCTGCCGTACGAACTGCATGTCAGCGGCCGCGAAGACGCCAGCGGCCGCGCGATGTGGCTGCTGTTCAGCAATACGGGAACCGCCACCGCGGTGTTTCACGTCTACGACCGCCTGCATCTGGACCGCGTGCCGCGCCGCTATGCCGTCGAACCGGGCAAGCAGCTCGATGGCCGCTACGACGTCTTTGCCAGCGACGAGGGCCGCTACGACCTGTTCGTGCTCGGGCCCAATGGATTTCACCGCAGCTTCCGCGGCGACGTCAGCACGCTGGGCACCGCGGGCGCCAGCGCACCGGAGATCCGTGTCTGCTACGACATCGCCAACGCGGCGGTCTATCTGACGATGATCAATGCCGGCGCCAGTGCCTGCACCTTCACCGTGGTGCCGAACGCCTATCGCGACGACGGTCCGTGGACCTTCGAGGTGCCCCCCGGCAAGCAGCTGGACCAGCACTGGCCGGTCGGATCGCAGGGCAATTGGTACGACTTCACGGTGACCACCCAGCAGGGCAGCTTCCGCCGCCGTTTCGCCGGACGCATCGAAACGGGCAAGGACCTGGTGTCCGACCCGGCGATGGGCGAACGCGACTGATGGCTTGAACGCTTGAGGGCTTGCGCCCGCTTCAGCCGAGGCGGCGCTCGCGTTCCGCCCGCAGCTTTTCGTAGTAGGCCCGCTTGGCGGCGTACATGCGTGCGTCGGCCTGCTTGACCGTGTCGGTCAGGCGCTCGCCGACCGCACAGGTAGCCGCGCCGATGGCGAAGTTCAGTGCCGCCCCGGGATAGAACTGGTTGTTCAGCTCGACGACCTGCTGGATCTGCGCGACGACCGAGGCCGCGGCATGCTCGTCGCGGTCCGGCAGCAGGACCATGAACTCGTCCCCGCCGACACGGGCCACGCAGAAGCCGTCGCCGACAGCCTTCTTCAGGACCTCGCCCGCGCGCCGCAGCAGCGCATCGCCATCGGCATGGCCGAAGTTGTCATTGACCTGCTTGAGCCCGTTCAGATCGACCGCGATCACGCTGACCGGCCACGGGCCCTTGCGGCCCAATCGGGCCAGCTCGTCCTCGTAGTAGGCGCGGTTGTACAGCTTGGTCAGCACGTCGTGCTTGCCGAGAAACTCGACATAGGCCTCAGCCTTCTTGCGCGCGGTGATATCGGTCAGCGATACCAGCACCTGATCCCATTCCGCCTCATGGCCCGGGAACACCGACCACTGCATGTACACATCGACCTGACGGCCGTCCAGCGCATAGTTGACGATCTCGCGCTGCTGCCACAGCTTCTCGTTCCACAAGTCGACCAGCTGCTCGGCGAAATGCTGATGCATGTCGTCCCGAAAAACGTCGCCCAGGCGGGAATACAGCACCGCTTTCGACGGCGCGCTGAACATCAGCAGCGTCTGCTGGTTGACGTCGATCACGCGGATTTCCTGCATGCAGCGCGCGACGAAATCGGGATGCACATTCAGGAATGTCCGGAAATCGGTGATGCCGGCCGCCCGGACCTCATCGAGCAGCACCTTTACTGCACTGAAGTCCTCGACCCACAGCGACACCGGGGAATGCTCGAACAGCCCGACCGCGTATTGCCGGCTATTGCGCAATTCGCGTTCGGCACGCTGGCGTTGCGTGATGTCGTCGATCGACAGCAGCACTCGATCCCAGTGCTGCTCGTGGCCGGGCAGCACGCGGCCGGACAGCTGGATATCGAGACGCTGGCCATCGAGCGTGTAGTTGACCGACTGGCCCGAGAAGGTTCCCTTGCCTTCCCACAGCTGCACCAGTTCTTCGACATGCTGCTCGAACATGTCGTCGCGGAACACCTTGTCCAGATTGCCGACGAGGTCGGCGAGATCGCGGGCGCCGTACAGCTCCAGCGTGCGGCGATTGACATGGACGATCCGCATCAGGGACGAACAACGGGCGACCTCGTCAGGATGACCGTGCAGATGGGCACGCAGGTCGACGATGCCCGCGGCGCGCAGGCCGTCCAGATGCCGTTTCAGGTCGCTATAGTCTTCCAGCCACAACGAGACTGGCGCGAGATCGAACAGGTTTTGGTAGTCGTCGACGGTCGACGCGGTGCTATCGGCCTTCAAGGCGGGGTCCTCTGATTCCTGGCTGGCGTGGCGCCCGCGGCGGGCCGGATGGCCCTGCCGCTGCGCCGGCAGGCCACGCAAAGCCCGTAGCATAGGGCACCGGGCCCCGGATGGGAAATCCCGCGATGGTACGGGAGCTGGCGCTGGCGCCTAGGTTCCCTCGATCTTGAAGCCGATGTCCTTGATGAACTTGCCCCAGCGGGCATGATCGGTCTTGATCTGCGTGGCAAAGGCGTCCGGCGTGACGGCCTGCGGCGGCAATACGCCGACGCCCGCCAGGCGCTTGTGATAGGCCGGATCGGCCAACACCTTGCGCACCGCGGCCGATACCGCTTCCACGGTCTCCTTGGGCATCGCCTTGGGACCGAACAGCGCGAAATAGCCGCTCAGCTGCTCCATCTCGGGGAAGCCGAGTTCCCGGAACGTCGGCGCACCGGGAGCCAGTTCGGAACGTTCCGGAATCGTGGTGGCCAGCACCTTGGTCTTGCCGGCTTGATACAGCGGCACGCCCGTGGTCAGCCCGTCGATCATCAGCGGCACCACGCCGCCGACCAGATCCTGCGTGGCCGGCGCCGAGCCCTTGTACAGCACCGGCTCGATATGGGTGCCGGACAGCCGATTGAACAGCAGCGGCCCGAAGTGCGACGAGGTGCCCGGGCCGTACGAGGCCGAATGCAGCGGTTTGCCGGGGTTGGCCTTGGACCAGGCGACCAGCTCCTTCAGCGACGAGAATGGCGCGTCCTTGTTCGCGACCATCACGACCGGGGCCTTGCCCAACTCCGCCAATGCGGTCAGATCGGTCAGCGGGTCGTAGGGCACGCGGTTGATATGCGCCCCGGAGGTCGCCGACGAGCCCAGCGTCACCAGCAGCGTATGGCCATCGTTCTTCGCGCGAATCACGTCCTGCGTGGCAGGGATCGTCGCGCCGCCTGGCTTGTTCTCCACGACCACGGACTGGCCGATGACCTTGGTGAAGTAGTCGGCGAACAGGCGCGCCACCACGTCGGTACCGCCGCCCGGCGGATAGGCGACCACCAGACGGATCGGCCGGCTCGGCCAATCGGCGGCCCATGCCTGTGGCGCCAGACCACTTGCCGCCAGCGCTGCGGTGGCACAAGCCGCCGCACCGAGGAACTGTCGTCGATCCATGCTGATGTCTCCGGCTGTCGTTTTGAAGTCCGCTGCTGCCGGTTCATCTTAATGGCTGTTCCAGGCCGCGACATGTTGGGGTTTTCCGCCATTTTCCGCAGAGCAGAACGACGGCGATTGAGCCACGGCGGCGTCGGCTCAGGTACCGCTTTCCTGGTCCGGTACCAGCTTGATGGTCAGCGGTGCCAGCGCCGGGCCGGACAGCACGCTGCCATCGGGCGCGAAACGGCTGCCGTGGCATGGGCAGTCCCAGCTTGCCTCGACCGCGTTCCAATGGACGATGCATTTCATGTGCGTGCAGACGGGCGATACCGCGAACAACCGTCCAGCGGGATCGCGATAGGCCGCGACGCGTTCCCCTTCCAGCTCGGCAATCGCTGCGCTTCCCGGTGCGAGGCTCTGCAACTGTTCGTGCTGGCGGCGCGTCAGATAGTCCTGGATCAGCGCCTTGCCCATGCTGACCACTTCCTCGGCGGTGCCCTTCGCCGATTTCACGGCGGTCAGCCGCGTTGCCCTGTAAAGCTCGCTCCAGCGGTTGTCGGCCCCGAGAATCCGGTCAGCGATGATGGCCGCGGCCAGCGTGCCGTAGGTCAGGCCGTCGGTCGCGAAACCGGTGGCCACGTAGCAGCCAAACGCGTCCTTGCCGATATAGGGCAGCCCGTCCGGCGACGGGAAGTTCTGCGCGGACCAGCGAAAGGCAATTTGGCGAATGCCGAGGCGCAGCCTTGCCGATTCTTCGAGCCTGGCCATGGCGGCGGCCGCGTCATGCTGACCGGTCTTGGCCGTCTGGCCGACGCATACGAGATAGTTGCCCTGCGTGGTATCAAGACCGCGCACCGACAAGCGCTCGCTGCCTTCGGCGTAGAAAATCCCCGCGGGAAACGAGTCGCCGTTCAATGGCGCAGCCAATCCATACTCGCGATGCGGCACCATGCCGGCCTGCATCAGATGAAAGCCGCTCGGCGAATGCGTGGCCAGAACGATGTGCTGGGCCTTGACGCTGCCGCGCTCCGTTCGCAGCAGCTGTTGCGAGCGGTCCAGCTCGATCACCGGCGAGCGCTCGAAGATGCGGCAGCCATTGTCGGCGGCATGCCGGGCCAGCGCGAGCACATAGGCAAGCGGATGGAATTGCGCCTGCTGCTCCAGCACCAGCGCATCGCCGTGGGCATGCGGCAAGCCCGGAGGCAAGACGCCCTCCCTCCGAATTGCTAGGCCGGCGGCCAGCGACGCCTCGAACTCGGCCTCGATCCCGTCGCGCGCATCGGCCGACGCCGGATAGCGAACCAAAGGGCAACGCCGAAACGCGCAATCGATGCCGAGGCGATGAACGTGTTCTTCGATCCAATCGACCGCCTCGCCGCGCGACTGGGCGACCTGCCGTACTACGTCGTCGCCCCACTTCTGCCGAATGGCGCGCAACCCGCTGCTGACCGTCGCATAGAGGTTGCCGGTGGAATTGCCGGTATCGCCGACGCCCAGGGCATTCGCTTCCAGCAGCACCACGCTGCGCCCCGCCTGCACGAGACGCCAGGCGAGGCTGACGCCAGTAATGCCGCCACCGACGATCGCGATATCGGTCTGGATGTCCTCGACCAGCATCGGACATCCTGTCGGGTTGGTCGTGCCGCGCCAGAGGGAGGTGGTCATGTCGAGTTCCTTGCGGCGTTGTTGATGGCGTTGTCTGGCACGTGGGCTACTTTGGCGATCCTTTCATCCCTTGCCAGCGTTCTCGCGGTCCAACCGTGCCATCACCCCCTGCACGATCCGATCGCAGCGCACGCCACCGAATTCGTACAGATCGCGGCCGGCCAGATCGACCTCGCGAGCCAGCGCCTCCCGCAGCAGGCTTCGTGCACGGAAATGCCGGCTGCGGACGGTTGCCTCCGGAATGTCGAGACACTGCGCGGTCTCCTCCACGCTCATTTCCTCGACTTCCCGCATCACGAATACGAGACGAAACGCCTTCGGCAAGCGGTCCAGCTGACGCTCGATCAATCCGCGCAACTCGGTACGCGCGAACGCCCGCTCGGGCGCATCGTCGTCGGGTGCGGGATAGTCGTGCTCCATAGCGTCATCCCCCGATGAAGCCACCATCGGAATCACCTTCTCGCGGCGCGCGTGCCGGCGCAATCGACCGAGACATTGATTCAGTACCAGCCGCGACAGCCAGGTCGCCAGCGCCGCATCGCCGCGGAATTCGCCGATCGCGCGATAGGCCGAGAGATAAGCCTCCTGCAAGGCGTCCTCGGCTTCCGCGTCGTCGCGCAGCGCGGCCCGCGCCAGACGATACAGGCGCCTGTTGTTCCGCCGGATCAGCAACTCGAACGCCGAACGATCGCCCGCCGCGATACGCCGGGCAAGCTCCTGGTCATCGTGATAAGGATTGCCGGTGGCGAGCGCCGTTGCACTGGAAGGGATCATCGCTTGCGAACCTCAAGCACCGCCTGCATGGTCGGATGGAGCGTGCAGACATAAGGCAGCGATCCTTGGCCCTGCACCACATGCTCCCATGACGCACCGGGCGCGATATGGCCGGAATCGAAGCCCTTGCCGTCCGACGCGGTCGCGGTATGCGGCACGAGATCCTGATTGACCCAGACGACGCGATCGCCGCGGTGCAGCACCAATGTCGAAGGACGGAATTCCATGCCCTCGATGGTGACAATATAGGTCGCCGCGCCGACTTCCGTGCCGCCAAGGATCGCCGCCATCAGCAGCGATCCCAGGATGGTCCCCCGGCTGCGAATCATGGCTACTTGTTCCTGGCGCCAGTCTTGCCCTTGGGCAGCGAGGCTTGCAACTGCTTCGCATGCTCCAGATGCGCAACGAAGGCAGGCCGTACCTTGACCAGCAGCGCCTTCAGCTCGGCATTGCTGGCGTTCGGCACCAGGGTCTTGTCCAGGGCATTGAGCACGGCCTGGTGGTAGTCGACCTCCTGATCGACATAGGCCCGGTCGAACGCCTCACCCTTGAGCCCCTTCAGTTTGGCGATGTTTGCTTCCCCTCCACGCTTCAGGGTCTGGGCGGTCGGGTTGTCTTCGGGCGTGAGGTCGAGCTTCCTGGCCAGGTCCATTGCGGACTGGTTGACGCTGGAGTGGTCGGTGACCATCAGGTCGGCGAACTGCCTCACCTCCTTCGACTTCGCCTTCGTTCGGGCCAGTTCGCCGGCGTCGATGTCGACCTGGTTTGCCGTGACGACAATGGCGGCGATTTGGGCGTCGTTGGGTGCCTGTGCCCATGCGATTGCCGCAGCGCAGCACAGGGATAGGGCTGTCAGCACGTGTTTCATGGCATCGCTCCTCCATCAAGTGGATCCGGTGGCCGCCGCCGGAAGGCGTGGGCGATCGGGTCCTTTCATGGAGATGGATGTCACGAGGGCAGGCGGCGTTCCGGGGGAAAGCGCCACCATCGAGACGCACTCCCGATCATCCCACTGCCCCGGCCTCCGCCCCCAGCCTCTCCCGCACAAACCCCAAAAATCCCCTCACCCCCTCCGGCAACGTCCGCCCCGCCAAGGTCTGCAGTTCGATCGAACGTCCCTTCATCCCGCGCTCCCGTATCACGGCAGCGTGCAGCTCCCCACGACGCAGCCGGTCTCCCACCGTCACCGCACCCGAAATCGATAACCCGCCGCCATGCAGCACAAAGCTGGTCAGCGTCTCGAAATGATTGGTGACCAGCACCGGCTCGAACACGATGCCGCGTTCGCCGGCGGCGATGTCGAACAGCTGGCGCACCGTGTTGTCGGCCTCCGGCAATGCCAACGGATACGGCTGCATCTGGGCCAGCGTCACGCTGCGAAAGCGAGCGAGCGGATGGTCCGGGCGCATGATGGCGATCACCGGTGCCGGCTGCCGATGCTCGACGCGGATGCCCTGCTCGCCTGCGCGGCTATAAGTAATGCCGATATCGGCGTCGCCATGCAGCACGATGCCGGTGACTTCAGCGGGCGGTGCCACGCGTACATGGAAATGCAGGCCCGGATAGCGCTCGCGGAATTCGGCAATGCATCGCGGCAGGAAGTCGATGGCAAATCCAGCCGAACTGGCAATGCGTACACGTCCGCGCCGCAGGCCCTGCAGCGCGGCGATTTCCGAGACGACACGGTCGGCTTCCAGAGCGCCGCGCAATGCGTAGGCGGCCAGTAATTCCCCAGCCGCACTGGCCACCATGCCGCGCGGGCGGCGATCGAACAGCGGCACGCCCAGCAGCGCCTCGAGCGAGGCCACCTGGCGGCTGACCGCCGATACCGTGACATTGAGCCGCTGGGCGGCTTCGGTCAGCGAGCCGCTGCGGACCACTTCGAGGAAATAGCGCAGCGAGGTGTCCTGCAGGCGGTGCGACAGCATCGGTTCGGGTCTCCGGCGGGAAGGTTTCCAGGTCTGGTTTGCGTTTTACGCAAGGATATTTGAAATAATCGTCGATTGTGCGAAAGCCTGCCCGGCCCGTATGCTTTGACGAATCCACGAAGGAGACAATGCCGAGCTCGCCCGCGGACAAAGCCGCGGCCCCCTGCATGGCTTCCCGCAGGCGCCAAAGGACATCAGCCCGGCCGCGGGCATGGTCACCACCAAGGGCTCGCCGATCTTCGCCGGCCAGGTCACGCAGACCGATGCCGCGATCTTCGCGCGCATGCGTGAAGCCGGCGCGCTGTTTGTCGGGCGCACCAATTCCCCCGAATTCGGCCTGGGCGGTCATACCTACAACCCGGTCTACGGCACCACGCGCAATGCCTTCGACCCGTCGCGCTCCGCGGGCGGCAGCAGCGGCGGCGCGGCGGTCGCCGTCGCGCTGCGCATGCTGCCGGTGGCGGACGGCTCGGACATGATGGGGTCGCTGCGCACGCCGGCAGCGTTCAATCATGTCTATGGGTTGCGCACGTCGTTCGGCCTGGTGCCGCACGGTCCGACCGATGAAGTCTTCTTCCAGCAATTCAGCGTGGCCGGTCCGATGGCGCGCAACGTGCCGGATCTGGCCCTGTTGCTGTCGGTGCAGGCGGGTTTCGATGCCCGCTTACCGCTGACGCGCCGCTGCGAGCCGCCGGGCAGTTTTGCGCTGCCGCCGGAGCGCGATTGGAGCGGCGTGCGCATCGGTTGGCTGGGCGATATGAACGGCCAACTGCCGACCGATCCGGGCTTGCTCGATACCTGCGCCCGCGCGCTGGACCATTTCCGCACGCTGGGCTGCACGGTCGAGCCCGCGCTGCCGGCATTCGATCTGGAAACGCTGTGGCACGCCTGGATCGATCTGCGCAGCTTCTCGGTGGCCGGCGCCAATGCCGCGCTGTGGCACGACCGTGCGAAGCGCGCGCTGCTCAAACCCGAGGCTGCATGGGAAATCGAGCGCGGCATGGCGCTGCCGAGCCCGCGCGTCTACGAAGCGATGTGCGTGCGCAGTGCCTGGTATCAGGCGCTGGTCCACCTGTTCGAGCGTTACGACTATCTGGTGCTGCCCGCCGCGCAGGTGTTTCCGTTCGACGCCGAATGGGACTGGCCGCAAGCCATCGACGGCCGCGACATGGACACCTATCACCGCTGGATGCAGACCGTGGTGCCGGCGACGATGGCCGGGCTGCCCGCCCTGGCCGCACCGGCCGGCTTCGGACCGAACGGCCTGCCCGCCGGCATCCAGATCATCGGCCCCGCGCAGACCGATGCCGCCGTGCTGCAGCTGGGCCATGCCTACGACCTTGCGGGCGGTTTCTCGCGGGTGCGCAGTCCCTGGCTGGGTTGAGCCCCGCCACCTCCGGCGATCCCACAGCCGCCCGACGAATTCGAACTTCACCACTGCTGGCAGGAGTGCCCTTGATGACCGCAATGCCCCCGAAGCTGCCCCACAAGCGATTCTTCCTCGCATGCACCGGCCTGATCGCCGTCCTGGCGACCACCATGGCGCCAGCCACGGCGCAGACGTATCCGGAGCGCCCAATCCGTCTGGTGGTGCCGTTTGCCGCCGGCGGCGCGACCGATGTGCTCGGGCGTCTGCTGGCGGTGGGCCTGGGCGAGAAGCTCGGTCAAACCGTGGTCGTCGAAAACAAGCCGGGCGCCAGCACGGTGATCGGCGCCACCCAGGTCGCCAAGGCCGCGCCCGATGGCTACACCCTGCTGCTCGCGGCCAGCACCACGCTGACGCTGAACCCGGCGATCCGCCCAAGTCTCGCCTACGACCCGGTCAAGAGCTTCACGCCGCTGGGTCTGGTCGCCGATATGAGCCTGGTGCTGGTCGCCAACCCGGATACGTCGCTGCATTCGCTGAAGGATCTCGTCACGCAGGCGAAGGCCGATCCGGACAAGTTCTCCTACGGCTCGTTCGGCACCGGTTCGTCGGTGCATTTCGGCGGCGAGATGCTGAAGTCCGCCACCGGCATCCGCATGGTCCATGTGCCCTTCAACGGCAGTGCGCCCAATCTGACGGCACTAGCCGGGGGCCAGGTGCAAGTCGCAGTCGATACCGTGGTCGCGACGCTGCCGCTGATCAAGGCTGGCAGGATCCGCCCGCTTGCGGTGCTGTCGCCGCTGCGCCTGCCAGCATTGCCGCAGGTGCCGACGGTGGCCGAGAGCGGCTACCCTGGCTTCCAGATGGGCACGTGGTTCGCGCTGATCGCACCGGCGGGCTTGCCGGCGCCGGTCCAGCGGAAGTTGGAGAAGGCGCTGGCCGACGTCGTCAATGCGCCGGCCACGCGCGCTCGACTCGTCGAGCTGGCGCTGACGCCGGCCTATGGCAATGCCGCCGCGGTCAAGGCCCGGGTCGAAAAGGAGCTGCCGGAGATGCGCGCCGTCGCGGCGCGGGCGAATATTCGCGCGGAATAAGGGCGGAGTCAGGCAGCGCCGCTGCGTAATCCCGCGTGCCCGGCCGCGGGCACAAGCAATGGCGCCCCGGCATTATTTGACTGACCGGTACAAAACAAATTATGCTCGTCGGCACGCGCTCAACCCACTGAGCGCCGTTGCCCCTCAAGCAACGATGCAACGGGTCTCATACACCCGTTGTTTTTTTGCCAATTTCTGTACCGATCGATAAATTTTTAGCCGCCACGAATACCGATGAGCCATCCCGTTAGCACCGACGTCCGCCAGATTCCGACCGCCACCGGCATGGTGGCCATTCCGCCCGAGCTCGAGGCCGACGTCGCGCAGTTCCACTATGCTCCCGCCCGGCGCGTCGGCGACTTCGTTTATCTGTCTGGCGTGGTCGCCTGCAACCGGCATGCCGAGCCGATGGACGAGGCAGCGTTCTGCGACGAATTGCGTGCGGTCTTCCGGCAGATCGAGCGCCTGCTGCTGGCCTGCGGCGCGCAACTGGACGATGTCGTTGAGCTGCAGATGTTTCATGTCTTCGGCAGCGAACGCCTCGCGCTGGATAAGGCCGGACAGCTGGCGGCGATCGGCCGCGTACGCGACGAGTTCTTTGCCGCGCCGTATCCGGTCGCGGTGGAATTGGCCGTCGCGGACTTGAACCCCGAGGGCGGACTGGTCGAAATCAAGGCCACCGCATTTGCGCCTCGATAGCCCTGCCCAAAGGCTGCCGCGCTAGCGCACGACGCGGCTGCTTTCCCGGATCACGAGGTCGCAGGCGATCTCTTGCACTTGCGGGCCGGCCGACGCCGTGCTGGCATGCAGCGAGGCCACGACGATTTCCATGGCGCGGCTGCCGATCGCATAAGGATCGGGGCGCACCGTGGTCAGCGAAGGCGTGGTCACCGCCGCCAGCGGCGCATCGCCAAATCCCGCCACCGCCAGATCCCCAGGTATGGCCAGGCCATGGGAATGCGCGCACAGAATGGCGGTAATCGCCATATTGTCGTTGGCAAAGATCACCGCCCGCGGACGTCTGCCGGGCGGCATGGCCGCCAGCGCGGCCATCGCTTCGCGCGCCGCCCCGACGTCGTCGCTCGCTCGCGCACGCCAGACATCGGGCACGAGCCCGGCGTCGTGCATCGCCTGTGCGTAGCCCTCGCTGCGCCGCGTGGCACGGCCGTCTTCGACGGCGCCGTTGAGCACGAAGCGGATGCGCAGCGCGCCTTGGCCAACGAAATGTTCAGCCAGCATCCGTCCGACTACCTGCTGGGAGAACCCGACCTGGTGAAACGGCCGGCCGGCGTGCACTTCCCATGCCTCGACGATCGGTACCTTCAGCCTGGCCAACAGCGCATCGGACTCCGGCGAATGATCACCGCGTGTCAGGATCAGCGCGCGCGGATGCCACCCTGCAAAGGTGCGCAAGGCACGGGCCTCGGAATCGCGCGAGAAGTGGCTGTTCGCCAGCAGCAGCTGCAGATCGTTGCGCTCCGCCACATCCATCATGCCGCGCACCATGTCCGCAAAGGTCGGGCTGGTGACGTTCTGCATCACGGCTCCGACCACGCCTCCCTGATTGGTCGCAAGGATCCGCGCCACCTGGTTCGGGACGTAGCCCGTTTGCTCGATGACCTGTGCCAGCCGCGTGCGCAGTGCCTCGGACACCTTCTGCGGTTCGTTGAAGTAGCGCGACACCGTGACCGACGACACCCCCGCCATCCGGGCGACGTCGTGAACCGTATAGGTGCCTGACCTCGGCCGCGACGCACGCGACCGCGTGGCGGCGGGTTTGGCGGGAGGAACAGGGCCGGGATCGGTGGGCATGCTGCCGAGGATCGGTTGATGGGTTGACCAGTTGGCGCAGCGGATTATACACTCGGGCAATGTTACCGGTTTCATTTCGCCAGCGATGCCGAAATGTAACCGGTAACATCCCCGACCGAGGCGAGGCTGACATCGCCCTTTCCATGGAGACACCCTCATGCATCCCCTCCGCCGCGCGGCCCGCATGCTGCCCTTGCTGGCTGCTCCCCTCCTCGTCGCGGCGGCGCCGGCCGCCATCGCCGCCTGGCCCGAGCGCCCCGTTGTGATGGTCGTGCCGCAACCGCCCGGCGGCGCGGCCGATGCCTTCGCCCGCCCCTTCGCGCAGGCGCTGGCCCAGCGTCTGGGCCAACCGGTCGTCATCGAGAATCGCGCCGGTGCCAACGGCAACATCGCGGCGGCCTACGTCGCCAAGCAGCCCGCCGACGGCTACACGATCTTCTTCGGCTCGGTCAGCACGCTCGCGGTCAATCCGCATCTGTACAAGTCGCCCGGCTTCGATCCGCTCAAGGACTTCCAGCCGATCACGCTGACCAATCAGACGCCCAACGTGCTGGTCGTCAACGCCGCCGCGCCGTATCGCACGGTCGCCGACGTGGTGGCGGCCGCCAAGGCGGCGCCTGGCTCGCTGAACTACGGCTCGGCCGGCAACGGCAACACCATGCATCTGACCGGCGTGCTGTTCCAGCAGAAGACCGGCACCACGCTGACCCACGTGCCCTACAAGGGCGGCCCCGCGGCGCTGACGGACGTGCTGGGCGGCCAGATTCCGATGATGTTCCACAACCTGAATGCGGTGCTGGCCTACGAGAAGTCAGGCAAGGTGCGCATCCTGTCGGTGGCCGACAACAAGCGCGCCCCGCTGTTGCCCAATGTGCCCACCATGAAGGAGGCCGGCGCGCCGGGCGTGGTGCAGGTGCCGTGGAGCGGCATGCTGGTGCGCGCCGGTACGCCGCAGCCGATCGTCGAGCGGTTGAGCAAGGAGATGGTGGAGATTCTGAAGAGCCCGGCCTTCCGCGCCCCGCAGGAGGCCCAGGGCACCGAGGTCCTGTCTTCCACGCCGGCCGAGTTTGCCGACCGCATCAAGTCCGACTACACCTCGATGGGCGCGCTGATCAAGGCCGCCAACGTCAAGATCGACTGACCCGACAGATCCTTCCCGATACCGGAGCACACGTGCCCTCACATAACCACTTCAAGCAGGCGCTGCACGAGCAGCGCCCCCAGATCGGCCTCTGGTCCACGCTGCCGTTTCCCTATGTGTCCGAACTGATCGCCGGTTCGGGATTCGATTGGCTGATGCTCGACACCGAGCACACGGCCAGCGATCCGGTGCTGATGCAGCAGCAGCTGCAGGCCGTGGACGCGGGCCGTACCGGCACGACTTCGGCGGTGGTCCGCCCCGCGTGGAACGACACGGTGCTGGTCAAGCGCTACCTCGACATCGGCGCGCAGTCGCTGCTGTTCCCCTTCGTGCAGACGCCGGAAGAAGCGGCCGCCGCGGTCGCGGCCACGCGCTATCCGCCGCGCGGCGTGCGGGGCATGGGCGGCACCGTGCGCGCCTCGCGCTTCGGCCGCGATGCCAACTATGTCCGCGATGCAGACGCGCAGATCTGCGTGCTGGTCCAGATCGAGACCGAGGAAGCGCTGGAACGGCTCGAAGAGATCGCCGCCGTGGACGGCATCGATGGCATCTTCATCGGGCCTGCGGACCTGTCGGCCAGCATGGGCGTGCCCGGCGAGCTGAACCACCCGCGTGTACGCGCGGCCATCGACGCGGCCATCCGCCGCATCCGGGCCTGCGGCAAGGCCCCCGGCATCCTGATGCTCGACGAGAAGCGTGCGCAGGAGTGCCTCGACCTGGGCGCGCTGTTCGTCGCGGTGGGTACCGACCAGGTACTGCTGCGCAAGAGCGCCGATGATCTGGCCAAGCGTTTTGGCCGCGGCCCCGGCGCGGCCAACGCGTCGTACTGAACGCGCGCTGCAAACCGGAGGAATCGCAAGCATGACACGCCCAGACAAGCCGCCGCGCCGCCCGGAAGACCTGCGCAGCCATCGCTGGTTCGCCAGCGACGATATTCGCGGCTTCGCGCATCGCCAGCGCATGCAGCAGCAGGGACTGGCCCGGGAGGCCTTCATGGGCCGGCCGGTGATCGGCATCATCAATACCTGGAGCGAACTTTCGCCGTGCCACGCGCATCTGCGCGAACGCGCCGAATCGGTCAAGCGCGGCGTGCTGCAGGCAGGCGGCTACCCGCTCGAACTGCCCGCGCTGAGCCTGGGCGAGGTGATGGTCAAACCCACCACCATGCTCTATCGCAACCTGCTGTCGATCGAAACGGAAGAGCTGCTGCGCAGCCTGCCGCTCGACGGCGCGGTGCTGATGGGCGGCTGCGACAAGACGCCTCCCGGCCTGATGATGGGCGCGTTCTCGATGGACCTGCCGGTGATCTTCGTGCCGGCCGGACCGATGCTGAACGACCGCTATCGTGGCGCCGCGGTCGGCGCCGGCACCCACACCAAGAAATACTTCGCCGAATACAGCATCGGCAATATCGCCAGGGATGAGTGGATCGCGATGGAGGCGCGCATGACGCGCTCGGTCGGCACCTGCAACACGATGGGGACGGCCAGCACGATGACGGCCATCGTCGAGGCGCTGGGCTTCACGCTCCCTGGGGCAATGAGCATCCCGGCCGTCGACGCGGCGCATAGCCGCATGGCATGGCGCTGCGGACAGCGCATCGTCGAAATGGTCTGGGAGGACCTGCGGCCATCGCAGATCGCCACCAAGGCGGCCTTCCTCAATGCGGTTGCCGCCTATGCCGCGCTGGGCGGCTCGACCAACGCCGCGGTGCATCTACCGGCAATGGCCGGCCGGGCCGGCGTCGCGCTGGACCTGGACGAGATCGACGCGGTTGCGCGCAATGTGCCGGTGATCGCCAACCTCTATCCCTCCGGCGAACGCCTGATGGAGGACTTCCACTATGCGGGCGGCCTGCCCGCCGTGCTGCAAAGGATCGCGCCGCACCTGGACCTGGACGCGCGCACGGTCACCGGCCGCACGCTTGGCGAGAACATCGCCGCATGGCCCTGCGAAAACGACGGCACCGTGCTGGACCTGGACCGGCCGCTGAAGACCGGCACGCCGGAATGTCCGGAGGCCGGACTTGCGCTTGCCGTGCTGCGCGGCAACCTTTGCCCCGACGGCGCGGTCATCAAGCCGTCGGCCGCCAGCCCTCACCTGCTGCGGCACGAGGGCCGGGCGCTGGTATTCGATTCCAACGCGGAGATGTTCGCGGCGATGGACGACCCCGACCTTGATGTCGATGCCTCGACCGTGCTGGTGCTGCGCAATGCGGGCCCAATCGGCGGCCCCGGCATGCCCGAGTGGGGCAACCTGCCGATCCCGAAAAAGCTGCTGCGCGAAGGCGTGCGCGACATGCTGCGCATCTCGGACGGCCGCATGAGCGGCACCCACTACGGGACCTGCGTGCTGCACGTGGCGCCCGAATCCGCGGTCGGCGGGCCGCTCGCGCTGCTGCGCACCGGCGACCTCGTGCGCCTGGACATCGGCGCCCGCCGGCTCGACATGCTGGTACCGGAAGCCGAACTGGAAGCGCGCCGCGCAGCGTGGCAGCCGCCACCGCTGCCGTATGCGCGCGGCTATGGCCGCATCTTCCAGCACGAAGTCACGCAGGCCAACGAGGGCTGCGACTTCGCCAGCCTGGCAGGCAACGCGCCGACCGTTGAACCGCCGATCTACTGAACAGCGAACAAACGGCGAGCAACGCTGATGTCATTGACCACCATGCCCCTTCCAGACCCAACCCTGTTCCGCCAGCCATGCCTGATCGGCGGCGAATGGCGCCACGCGGTCGCCAAGATCGAGGAGCATATCGCCGACGCCCGCCAGCGCGGCGCGCAGGTGCTGTGCGGCGGATCGCGCCACGCGCTGGGCGGCACCTTCTTCGAGCCCACGGTGATGACCGGCGTCACGCAGTCGATGCTGGTCGCGCGCGAGGAGACCTTCGCCCCGCTGGCCCCACTGATCCGCTTCGAGCCCGAGGCCGACGCCATCGCCATGGCCAACGATTCCGAGTACGGGCTGGCCGGCTACTTCTTCTCGCGCGACATGGCGCGCATCTGGCGCGTCGCCGAGGCGCTCGAATGCGGCATCGTCGGCGTCAACAGCGGCCCGATCGCCAACGAGGCAGCGCCGTTCGGCGGCATCAAGCAGTCCGGCATGGGGCGTGAAGGCTCGCGCGACGGTATCGACGACTACCTCGAGATCGAATACGTCTGCATGGCAGGGGTGGCGTGATGGCAGACCGCATGCACGACAGCCAACCGAGTGCGACGCCGGTCAAGGTGGAGCGGCTCGACGCCTTCGTCTTGCGCGCGCCCGCCGATCCGCCGGTGCAGACGTCGTTCGGCATCATGCGCGATCGCCCGGCGGTGCTGGTCCGTCTGACCGACAGCGATGGCTGCGAAGGCTGGGGCGAGGTCTGGTGCAATTTCCCGACGGTAGGCGCCGAGCATCGCGCCCGCCTGCTGCTGGCGTACGGCCGGCCCATCGTGACGGGCCAGGCGTGGGCCTCGCCCCGACGGGCCTGGGAAACGCTGGTGGCGCGGCTGGCGGTACTGATGCTGCAGACCGGCGAGCCCGGACCGCTTCACCAGATCGCCGCCGGCATCGACATGGCGATGTGGGATCTGTTCGCACGCCGCGCCGGCCAGCCGGTCTGGCGTGCGCTGGGCGGTGCCGGCGCGTGGCCCGTGCCGGTCTATGCGTCGGGCATCAATCCGACCGATCCCGCCGAACTGGCCTTGGCCAAGCGGGCCGAGGGCTACCGGGCCTTCAAGCTCAAGGTCGGCTTCGGCGCGGAGCGCGACCTCGGCAATCTGCGCGACATGCGCGAGGCGCTCGGTGGCGATGCGGTGCTGATGGTCGATGCCAACCAGGCGTGGGACGCCGAGGATGCGGTGGCCGCCGGCCATCGCATGGCACCGTTCGATCTGCTGTGGCTGGAGGAACCGGTGCGCGCCGACGCGCCGCCGCAGACGTGGGCAAAGCTCGCTGCCGAGCAGCCGCTGCGGCTGGCCGGCGGCGAGAACCTGTGCGGCCATGCACAGTACCGCGATTTCATCGGCGAACCCGGCATGTCGGTGATCCAGCCGGATGCCGGCAAATGGGGCGGACTGACCGGATGCCTGGACGTCGCGCAGCAAGCGATTGCGGCGGGCAAATGGTATTGCCCGCATTGGCTGGGCGCCGGCATCGGCCTGCTCGCCTCGCTGCACCTGAAAACCGCCGCGGGCGGGGCCGGCTATGTCGAAGTGGACGCCAATCCGAATCCGCTGCGCGACGCGATGGCGGCGCCGGTCATGCATCTGAGCGACGGCTGCGTGCAGCTTGGCGACGCGCCTGGCTTCGGCGTGGTGCCCGACCTGGGCGCGCTGGCGCCGTATCTGGTGGAGCTGCAGCAAACAGGCCTTTGAACAGGCCGCAACCGGCGGCAGTCCACCGTGCTGCCGCAGGTTCGTACTTGTCTCACGCGTGCGGATACGCCTGAAACGCCGCGAAGCCCTCGGCGGCTGCCGTCAGCGACGCGATGGCCGGATGCGCGGCCGCATCGACGGCCCCCGGCAGCATCGCCTGCGTGAAGGTCCACACCACCGCGGTCGTCAATTGCGCCTGCGTCAGCGCGGTCTCCTGCACCGGCACCGGCAGGCGGGCGACTTCTTCCTCGAGCAAGGCGAAGGCGCTGGTGCGCTGGCCGTCGACGCGCTCGACCCACGGCTGGTGCTGTTTCTCTGCCGGCCGCAGCATGTGCTCGTAGACGTTCTGCACCGCCTTCTCGCAAGCGGCCAGCGCCAGACCGATCACGCGCAGGTCGCGCTGGCGCGCCGCCAGCTCCGTCGGCATCAGGCTGCGTCCGGCCAACGCCTCGACGTAGTCGATGATCAGCGTCGAGTCCATCAGCACCACGCCGTTGTCGCAGACCAGCGATGGCGCCTTGACGACCGGGTTGATGGCGCGGAACTGCTCGAAGGTGCGGAACACCGAAACCGGTTCATGTTGGAAGGACAGCCCCAGCAGGCGCATCGTGATCGCGGCGCGGCGGACATAGGGGGAATCGAGCATGCCGATCAGTCTCATCGTGTTGGCTCCTGGGGTCGATATGGGTGTGCGGGAAATCGCCATATCATCCGTTGTCCGTAGCCCACTTGCCAACCCCCATCGCTTCGAACCCGCGCCGCCCGGCTCAGTCGCGTTTGCCTGAGGTCCGATGCAGCGGCAGGCGCCACAGTTCGTAGCGCTCCTGGCCGGCCTTGACCGCCCCCGCGAAATGCCCGTTCAGATGGCTGGCAGTAAACACCAGATCGCCGTTGGGCAGCAGCGCGGGCGTATCGGGCCAGAACACGCCCTCGTCCGCCGCGAGCAGCGACATCGTGCCGGTGGCCGGGTCGTATTTGACGATGCCATTGCGCGTCACGTCCGTGATGTACAGCTTGCCCTTCGCGTCGGTGACGATGCCATCGGTATTGCCGCCGACCTCGCCCAGATCGCGCACCGCCGCGGCCAGGCTCTCCGGGCTGGCGCCCTGGTCACGCAGCAGCCGCGTCGGCGCGGCATGGATGTGCGTACCCGTGGTGACGGCCCAGTACAGCGTGCCACCATCGGGCGACAGTGCGATGCCGTTGATGCCGAGCTTCAACGGATTGCCCGGCCACACCTCGGCGCCATGCGAGACGACCTTCGCGCCGGGCTCCGGCAGGAGGCTCGCGTGGCGGTCCAGCACGCGCCGCGCCTTGCCGGCGGCAAAGTCCACCACGATCAGCCCCGCCTGATTGTCCGGCGCGCTGCGCAGGCCGCTGTCGGAGATATAGGCGATCCGGCGCCGCTCGTCGACGACGATATCGTTCAGGAAGCTGCCCTTGCGGTCGGCCACCCCATCGAGTGCGATGCGCCGGACCGTGCGTCCGGTACGCAGGTCGTAGACCATCACCTTCTGCGCGCCGGCCGGCGCCTCGGCCTGGCCCGCGACGAAACCCATGTCGAGCGCCCATAGCCAGCCGTTGCGGCGGTCGACATGAAAGCCCAGCACATTGCGCAGATGGGTGTCGGGGGCGCCATCGACCGCATTGCCGGCAACCGACGGAAAGGCCGACAGTCGGGCCGGGCCGCTCTGCACGCTCGTGTCGAGCAGGCTCAGTGTCGCCGGCGCGTCGGCCGACACCAGCCGCGGCGTGGTGACGAAGGCGCGGCCCTGTGCATCGAAATGGATGCCCGCGATTGGCGCGTTGACCGAGCCGGCGAAGGGCACCGGGTCCGCGCCCCGGCGAGACGGCTCCCAGCTGACGCCCGCATAGCTGCGCCAGCGTTCGAGGGTGACCTGGGCGGGGGAATCTGCGGCATCGGCGGAACCGGCGAAGGCCGGCACGGCGGTGAGCGCGGTCAGCGCCAGCGCGGCGAGACGGGATAGGCGAAGCAACATGATGATGTCCGGAAGGTTGGGCCGAAAGGCAGTGACGGCCATCAAAGGATCGAGCGGAACGACCCGCCCTCGACACGGACGCCAGCCCCATTGGACGCAGCGCCGAGCGGACTGGCGAGCAGCGCCACCATCGCGGCGATCTCGTCCGCCTCGATCATGCGAGCGATCAGCGAACTGGGCCGGTACGTCTGGAAGAAATGCGCTTCGATCTCGGCATCGCTCATGCCCGGACGCGGCGCGGTCTGGCGCAGGTATTCGACGATGCCGTCCGAACGCGTCGCGGCCGGCAGCACGCTGTTGACCGTGACGCCGGTCCCCTTGGTCAACTCCGCCATGCCGCGCGACACGGCCAGCTGTGCCGACTTGCTGACGCCGTAATGCACCATGTCCGGCGGCGTGAAGGCGCCCACCTCGCTGGAGATGAAGATCACCCTGCCCCAGTTCTTGTCCAGCATGCGCGGAAAGTAATGGCGCGACAGCCGCACGCCGGACATCACGTTGATGTCGAGCATGCGCAGCCAGTCTTCGTCGGTGATTTCTGCGAAGGGCCGGGCTTCGTAGTAGCCCAGGTTGTTGATCAGGATGTCCGTGGCCGGCACGGCCTCGGCCAGCGCGGCCGCGCCGCGGGCACTACCCAGGTCGGCGACGAAGCCGGACACCTTTGCGGCGGGCGCGGCCGCGGCGATCTCAGCGACGGCGGCATCGAGCTTGTCGCGATGCCGCCCGGTGATCGTCACCGCAACGCCCTCGCGCGCCAGGGTCCGGGCGATGGCCAGACCAATGCCGGCCGTGGCCCCGGTGACGATGGCAGTCTTGCCTTGAAGTTGAAGGTCCATGGAGTTCTTCGTGATCGGGTGGTGATGCCCGACTTTATTACCCACACCAACGGAGATAAACTCGCCAATCGGGAATTCATCTGTTCTTCGGGGGACATAATGGCGCGCCGCTTCGACCATCTTGGGGACGTGGAGGCCTTTCTGGCGGTGGTCGAGCATGGCTCGTTCACGGCGGGCGCGGTGGCGTTGTCGACCACGGCTTCGGTGCTGAGCCGCGCCATCGCCCGGCTGGAGGCCCGGCTCGGCAGCCAGTTGCTGCGCCGGACCACCCGTCGCATCGGACTGACCGACGCGGGACGGCAATATGTCGAACAGGCTCGCGCTGCTTTCACGCTGCTCGACGACGCCGAGCGTGAGATACAGGGTCAGGAAGGCGAACTGTCGGGAAGGGTGCGGCTCAGCGTGCCGACCACCTATGGGCACTACCGGCTGCCGCCGTTGCTGGCGCGATTCACGCGGCAGTACCCGCGCGTGCAGGTGGAACTGAACATCACGAACCGCAATGTCGACCTGGTGGCGGAGGGCTTCGACCTCGCCATCCGTCTCGGCGAGCTGCCCGACAGCGGGCTGGTCGCCCGCAAGCTCGAAGACGCGGCGCTATGCCTGGTCGCGGCCCCGGACTATCTGCGGCGCGCGGGCACGCCGCGGACGCTGGACGATCTGCATCGCCACGTCTGCCTGCCCTTCGTGCTGCCCAGCACTGGCCGCATTGCGCCCTGGGTATTTCGCGACGGCGACCGAGATATCGATTGGGCCACCAGCTCCCCGATCGCGATCTCCGACGATGTGCTGGGCGTGGTCTCGCTCGCCGAGCACGGCGCCGGCATCTGCCAGAGCTATGACTTCATCGTGCGCGACCGGATCGAGCGCGGGCGGCTGGTCGAAGTGCTGCCGCTTCTGCGGGGGCGCTCGCGGCCGTTCTCGCTGATCTACGCGCCGCACCGCCGCCAGTCGGCGGCGGCACGGGCGATGATCGATCTGCTGACCGCCGGTTGAGCGGCAGCACGCACGCGGCCTCAGTCGAGATAATCCGGCTCGAGCCGTGCCAACTGACGGTGGATGCTCGCCAGATGCAGGCGCGCGCTGTCGGGATCGCCCTCGCGCATCTGCCGCGCGCACAGGGCAGCGACGTCGGGCGGCACGGGTATCAACTTGCGGCCGGTGCCGTGCGCGCGCACCTGGACCTCGGCCGCACGCTCCAGGTAATAAAGATCGTCCCACGCCTGCGCGATGTTCGGCGCGGTCACCATCACGCCGTGGTTGCGCAGGAAGGCGATGTCCGCATTGCCCATCGCGTCCGCGATGCGATCGCCCTCCAGTTCATCCAGCGCCAGCCCATTGAACGGCACCGTGGCCACGCGGTCGTAGAACTTCAGCGCGGTCTGCCCAGCCCATACCAGCGGTTCGCCATCGACCATCGCCAGCGCGGTCGCGTTCGGCATGTGCGTATGAAAGGCCGCGACCGCCGAGGGTTTGCGCATGTGCAGGCGGGCATGGATGAAGAAGGCCGTGGCCTCGGGCTCGCCATCGCCATCGAGCACGCGGCCGTCGACATGGCAGACCAGCAGGCGCGAAGCCGTGACTTCGCAGAACGCCAGCCCCAGCGGATTGACCAGGAACAGCCCGGGGTGCCCCGGCAACGTCGCCGAGAAATGGTTGCAGATGCCCTCCGCCATCCCGAGCCGCGCCGCCATGCGCAGGCAGGCCGCCAGATCGATACGGGCCTGCCGGACAGCAGGATCGTTCCGCAACACCGCCGCCATCTCGGCGTCGCCCGCAGCCCGGCTCGAAAGTTGATGCGCCATGGATCGCTCCTTCAGGGTTGCACCCATCCGAGCGTAGCAAATAACTGGCGCAGACCGGCGAGATCGGGCAGGACGGCGTCGGGCCGATAGTCGGGCAAGGGCTTGCGCGCCGTGCCGCGATCGATCCAGACGCAACGAAACCCCATGTCTCGCGCGGCGGCCAGATCCAGGTGCGGACTCGCGCAGATATGCAGCAGCTGGCCTTGCGACACGCCGATCGCGTCATGGGCGTGTTCGAACAGCCGCGGCGACGGCTTGTAGGCCCGTCCCTGCTGCGCGGTGACGACCCGATCGATATGGCCGCCGAGCTGGGCAACGTTACCGGCGATGATGGCGTCATCCGTATTGGACACGATGCACAGCTTGAAGCCTTGCGCCTTCAGCCAGGCCAACGTCGGCACGACCTCGGGAAAAGCCGGCATCGCCGCGATATGGCGCGTCAGCGCATCGGCATCGCCGGGCTCGAACGGTAGCCGGAACGCCTCCAGCGCGGCGCGCAGCGACAGCGCCGATATCTCGGCAAAACTGCGATGCGGCGGCGTCTGTTCCAGCCGGTGCTCGTGTTCGTCGTAGACGCGAATGAATTCGTGAGGATCGACGCCGCGCAATCCCTTACTGGCCAGCAGGCGGTCGACGCAGGCCAGCAAGCCTTCGTCCCATTGGATCAGGGTGCCATAGCAGTCAAAGGTCAACCATTCCGGACGAGGGGAAGCTTGCATGATCGGGGCTCCAGCTTTTACGTTGCGAATGGCTGCATGCTAAGCTGATGCAGAAAAATTCGAAAATTCGATTTTTAGCGCAATTTCATCGGCATTCCTAATCATGCTCGATCTCGAACTGCTCAAGACGTTTGTTAGCGTCGTCGACGCGGGCGGCTTCACGCGCGCCGGCGAGCGAGTCCACCGCACACAGTCGACCGTCAGCCAACAGATTCGCAAGCTGGAGGACCAGGTGGCGCAGCCGCTGCTGCTGCGCCAGCGCGCCGGCAAGTCGGTTGCTCTGACGGAGGCCGGCGAGCGGCTGCTCGGCTACGCGCGCCGTCTGGTCGATCTTGCCCGGGAGGCCGAGACGATGATGCAGACGCGGGGCAACGCCGGCGTCATCCGGCTCGGCGTGCCCGACGATTTCGATGTCAAGCGGCTGATTCCGCTGCTATCCGGCTTCGCCGCGCGCCATCCGGCGATCCGGCTGGATACCGTCAACGGTTTGAGCGTGGAGCTTTCCAACCGGATCGCCCGGCACGACCTTGATCTGGCGCTGCTCAAGCGCGACGCCGACGGTGCACCCGTACTGCTCCGGCGTCCGGAAACACTGAAATGGGTCGTGGGCCGGGGCTTTGCGATGGACACCGACCCGCTACCGCTGGTGGTGTTCGGCCATGGTTGCCTGTATCGGGACCGTGCGATCCACGCGCTCGAATCCTCGGGCCGCGGCTGGCGCATCGCCTTCACGAGCCAGAGCCTGGTCAGCATCCAGGCGGCGGTCGCCGCGAATCTCGGCCTAAGCCTGCTCCCGGCCACCGCCGTGCAGGACGATCATGTCGTGCTCGGCGCCAGGGCCGGATTGCCTGCCCCGCCGCCGACCGAGCTGGCGCTGATCGGCAGCGCGCGGCTGCTGACGCCCGCGCAGCAGGCGCTGGTGAACTATCTCGATGAGAAGCTGCCCGGACGCCGCCTACGCGCGCGACGTTGACGCTTCGGTCGATCCACGCCCCTTGCGCCGTACCGCCCGGACCTTCCCGCTGGGGCCGCCACCGCAGAAAAACCGATCCGCGCCATCGGACTCCAATCCCGACACGCCCATGCCTGCCGGCATCTCGATGCGCTCGATCACTTCCCCGGTCGCGGGATCGACATGGCGCAGGTCGCTGGCCTCGCCCTCCCAGGTGCCGTGCCACAGTTCGCCATCGACCCACGTGACACCGGTGACGAAGCGGTCGGAGGTCAGCGTGCGCAGCACCGCGCCGGTTTCCGGGTCGACCTGATGGATCTTGCGATCGCGCCACACGCCGACCCATAGCGTACCTTCCGCCCAGGCCAGTCCGGAGTTGCCGCCGTCGGTGGGTGCAGGGATGGTCGAGACAACCTGGCCGGTCTGCGGGTCGATCTTCTGGATACGGTCCCCGGCGATCTGGTACAGGTAGCGGCCGTCGAAGGCGGTGCCGGCATTGGCAGTGACGTCGATGGAGCGAAGCATCTGGCCGCTGGCCGGGTCCATGGCGTGGAGGCCGTCTCCGGACGCTACCCAGACATGCTTGCCGTCATACGACACGCCATGAACGGCCTCGATGCCAGGGAATGGCCCGTACTCCTGGAGGACTTCTGCGGGAATGGATTTCATGCTCGCTTCCTGGTGGATGGTGGTCAAAGGACTTGGCGCGTCACCGGCGGGCAAGCAAGTTGCGCGATGGCGCCTTCATGCCCGCATCCTAGTCCAGACTCGGGATCGCCGGGAGTAACAAGGTCGTCGTGATTTCCGGCACCGGCGCCGTCATCCACCGGCGCGCACGTCCGTGGCCAATGGCCTGCACCTTGCCGGCCTCCGCCAGCGCATCCAGCGCGCGTTGCACGGTCCGCTGGCTGGCGCCGAGCGCCAGGGCCAGCCCGGAGCTGGACCACGATTCGCCATCGGCCAGCAAGGCCAGCACCGCGGCATGCCGCTCGTCGACCGGCCGTGCCAGCACCACGACGGGCCGTGTGCCGTGCGGCACCAGCGCATAGCCGCGCGCCGTCGCGCGGATGTCGGCCAATGACCGAATGGCGGCACGCAGCCGGCCCATTTCGACACGCAGACGGGACCGATGCGAATCATCGGCATGCTTGATGCGAAAGGCATGCGCGATCAGGCTGTCGCGCGGTACATCGTCCGGCCAGGCCTCGCCCAGGGCGTGCGCGAGCGCGAACAGGACCGGCCGCGTCGCCAGCGGGACCACCGTGCCGGCGTGGCGCACGGCGTGGCGGCACCCGTCGACCACCAGCGTGTTCGATGCAAGCAGTGCCTCGACTTCGTCCAGCCGTAGTTGTCGCGTTTCGCCGCGATCGATCAGGCGGGCCGCGGGGCCGGCGAGCATCGCGGCGGTCCGATCGACCTCCGCGGCCAGGGCCGGGATGGCAGCCAGGCGGGCCGCGTGGCGCGCGCGATCCAGCGCCGCGGCGGCGCTGCGCGCATGCACGCGCCGCATGGCGATGCCGGCGATCACCAGTTCGTGCACCGTCCGCAGCGCCGGTGGCAGCTGCGCCGGATCGACCCCGGTCAGCATCTGCTCGGCCTCGTCCAGCCGCCCGATCAGCAACAGCCGGCGGCTGGCCAGATAGCGTGCATGCGCGGCATTGGCGTGGTCGCCGTGCGCCTCAAGCGTCAGGCGGGCCGCATCGAGCGCCCTGGCCGGCCAGCCAAGGTCGCGCGCAGCCAGGGCGATCTCCGCCTCGGCCACCACGCATCTGGCCCGGGCAACGGGAGCGCGGTGGCCGAAGGCTCGCGCGGCGCTGCGCACCAGCGCCTTGGCCCGCACGAGATCGCCAAGTTGCGCCATCGCGATGCCGCGCAACGCCAGCGCCGGCGCGTCATCGCGCAGGGCAACGCAATTGAGTGCCCCGAGCGGGTTACCGGCCGCAAGCGCGCGGGCCGCCGCCGAGATCGTCGGGTCCATTCGAATCACGCCACACTTGTCACTCCCTCCCTGTCGAAGCCGGCGCCTAATCTAGCACGACGATCAACCGACCCGGCGCGCCGCTGCCGTGCAGCACGACAACACGACAGCACGGCAGCCCACGCCACGTCCACATGGAGGAAGCACGATGACAACCCACCCCACCGCCAACCGCGAACATTGGCTGGCCGCCCGCCTGGAGTTGCTCGAGGCCGAGAAGGCGCTGACGCGGCGCAGCGACGAAATCGCCCGCCAGCGTCAGGCGCTGCCATGGCTGCGCATCGACAAGACCTACCGCTTCGACACCGACGAGGGCCCCGCGACGCTGGCCGACCTGTTTCGCGGCCGCTCCCAGCTGCTGGTCTACCACTTCATGTTCGGCCCCGACTACAAGGCCGGCTGCCCGTCGTGCTCGGCGATCGCGGACGGCTTCAACGGCTTTGCCGTCCACCTTGCCAATCACGACGTCGCGCTGACCGCCGTATCGCGCGCGCCGCTGGCCAAGCTGCAGGCCTACAAGCAGCGCATGGGATGGACCTTCCCGTGGGCGTCGTCGCACGACAGCGACTTCAATGCCGACTTCAACGTGTCGTTCACCACCGCGCAGCAGCGCGATGGCGACATCGAATACAACTACCGCCGCGAGCCCGCCGTACGCGGATGGCGCCGCAACATGGAAGGCGGCGGCCAGGCCGCGGAAGACCGGATCGCCGCGATGTGCGGCACCGATACCGCTACCTTTCACCGCGACCGGCCCGGCTTGAGCGCCTTCGTGATGGAGGACGGCGTGGTCTATCACACCTACTCGGCGTATTCGCGTGGACTGGACGGACTCTGGGGCATGTACCAGTGGCTGGACCGCGCGCCGAAGGGCCGCAACGAAACGGGCGTTTGGTGGCGCCGCCATGACGAGTACGGCGAGCGCTGAACCGGCGCACTGCTGCGCCGGCGGCGAGCTTGCGGGCAGGGACGGGAGCCGGCGAACCTTCTTCGGCGCCTGCGCCGTGCTGTTCGGCCTCGGCGCAGCGGCCACGGTGTCACTGCATGACGCGCTGCATGGCGCGATGTCTTCGATGGCGGCCACGCCGATGCCCGGTGGCTGGACGCTGTCGATGGCCTGGGCGCCGATGTGCGGGCAAACCTGGGCCGGCGCCGCCGCGGCCTTCATCGGCATGTGGGTCGTGATGATGGTAGCGATGATGCTGCCGTCGATCGCGCCGGCGCTGTGGCGCTGCCGCGTGGCCGCGGAGGAAACGGGGCGCGCGACGTGGCTGACGCTGGTGGCAGCGGCGGCCTACTTCCTGTTGTGGGCCGCGCTGGGATTGGCGGTCTTCATGCTCGGCGCCGCGCTGGTTGCGCTTGCGATGCAGTGGCCGACGCTGGCGCGGGCCATGCCTACCCTTGCCGGCCTCGTGGTGCTCGCCGCCGGCGGCCTGCAATTGACCGCGTGGAAGACTCGCTTGCTGACGGGCTGCCGGCACTCGTCCCCCGCAGCGTCACTGCAAAACACGGCTGCCGCGTGGCGGCATGGCGTTCGCCTCGGCCTGCATTGCATCCAGTGCTGCGCGGGCGTGACCGCAAGCCTCGCGGCGGTCGGCGTGATGGACCTTGGCGCCATGGCGGTCGCTACCGTGGCAATCAGCGCCGAACGGCTGGTGCCGGCCGGCCAGCGGGTAGCCAGGGCCAGCGGCACGCTCGGCATCGGCGCGGGCGCATGGCTGGCGCTGCACGGTGCCGGGCTGCTCTAGCGCTGATGGCGAGCGGGGAATGGCCAACGCCGCGCGGCAACGGCCATCACGGCACCCACCAATACCGGGTGATATGGAAGAACACCGGCGCGGCGAACACCACCGAGTCGAGCCGATCGAGCATGCCGCCGTGGCCCTGGATCATCTGGCCCCAGTCCTTGATGCCGCGGTCGCGCTTGATCGCCGACATCACGAGCCCGCCGAGAAAGCCCATCAGCGCGATGACCAGCGCGATCGCGCCCGCCTGCCACGGCGCGAACGGCGTGATCCACCACAGCGCGGCACCGAGCGCGGTCGCGCTGGCGACGCCGCCGACGAAACCCTCGACCGTCTTGGACGGCGACAGCAGCGGCGCGATCTTGCGCTTGCCGCACAGCTTTCCCCAGACATACTGCAACACGTCGCTGCCCTGCACCACGATCACCAGGAAGGCGATCAGCAGCAGGTTGCGGCCCTCGAAGCCCGGGATCGGCAGCGTCAGCAGCGCCGGCACATGCGAGATGCAGAACACGCAGATCATCACGGCCCATTGCACGCCTGCGCAGCGTTCGAGAAAACGCGTCGTCTCGGCCGACAGCGCGGCGAGAATCGGCAGCAGCAGGAAGGCATAGACCGGGATCAGGATCGAGAACATGCCGTACCAGTCGACATAGACCAGCACGTATTGCAGCGGCAGGAACAGGAAGAAGGCGGCGACGATCGCACGATGGTCGCCGCGCCGCGTCGTCGTAATGGTCACGAACTCACGCAGTGCGAAGAACGACAACAGGTAGAACAGCACGATCACCGCGGTGCGGCCCAGCGCAAAGGCCACGCCCATCACGCCGATCATCCACCACCAGGCCCAGACCCGCTGCGCCAGGTTGTCGATCACCGGGTGCGCGCCGCCACCGGCAATGCGCCAGCGCAGCAGCAGCGTCACCGTCGAGGCGAGCAGCAGCACGGCAAACAGGCCGCCGAACAGCAGCCAGGTCTCGTGGTTCCAATGCAGGGTCGGCATGGCGGGTCAATCCAGTACGGGGGCGAGCGCGAGCAGGCCGTCGCGGCATCGGGCGAGGAAGCGGTCCTTGTCGTCGTCCGGAGCCAGCAGCACCGGCTGACCGAACGTCACCGTGCACAGCAGCGGCACCGGCACGAATTCGCCCTTGGGCATCACGCGGTTCAGGTTGTCGATCCACACGGGAACGAACTCGACCGACGGGCAGGCGCGCGCCAGATGGAAGATGCCGCTCTTGAACGGCAGCAGCCGCGCCTCGGTGGTGTTGCGCGTGCCCTCGGGAAACAGGATCAGCGAATCGCCGCCTTCCAGCGCGCCACGCATCAGCGCGACCGGATCGCTGCCGGGGTCGCTGCGGGTGCGATCGATCAGCAGCGCACGAAAGACATCGCGCCCGATGAAGCGCCGCAACGGCGAGCGATCCCAGTAGTCGGCGCCTGCTACCGGCCGCGTGCGCGGGCGCAGCTCTGGCGGCAGGCAGCCCCAGATCAGCACGAAGTCGCCGTGGCTGCTGTGATTGGCGAAGTAGACGCGCTGCACTGCCGCCGGCACGCAGCCTTGCCAGTTGGCCCGCATGCCGGTCAGCAGGCGGGCGAAGACGATGATGGCGCGCGCGGTCACGCGGGCTATCCACATGGCGTTATCCCAGGATCGATGCAAGAAAGGTCAAGACAAGCTGAATCACGGCCAGCGCGCCGCACAGCCGCACCAGCCGCAGCGCACCGCGCGCGCGGTCGGTCATCGTCCGGCCCTGGCGGCCTGGCGCGATCCAGCCGAGCTGCAGCAGCGCCGCATCCAGGCCCGCCAGATCGGCCGCGCCGTGGCGGCTCGCGTAAGTCGCCAGCGCCTCGAAGAGCCGGCGGTCGATCGCCACCCGCAGCAGCAGCCAGAGCTGGGCCAGCGCGAGCAGCACCGGCATGCCCGCGAGCCAGCCGGGCAAATCGTCGGCAACGAGCAGCCAGACGGTCGCAAGGCCGAACGCCAGCCCGGCACCCGCCATCCAGATGGCGCCGGACAGCGCACCGGCAACGGCATGCGCGGTCCAGGCGTCGATGTTGGCTTCGACGTTTACGCCGGCGCCCTTCTGCATCGAATCAGGCGGCATGGTCCATCTCCGTTGCCCGGGCCTGCACGAGCCACCGCCGCAGCGCGTCGGCATGGGCGTCGCCGAGCACGACCGCATGACGGTGGGTACGCAGATGGGCAAGCGCCGCGTCGACGGCCGCCACGGCATCGGGCGAACCTTGACGACGCGCGAGCCACGCGGTGACCACCATCGCGCTGCGCGAATAACCAAGCGCGCAACTGACCAATACGTGCCTGCCCGCCGCGTGCCACGCGTCGAGCTGGGCTACCGCCAGATCGAGCTGCGCGGAGGTGGGAACGGTCAGGTCCAGCATCGGCACGCAGCGATAGCCGAGCGGATCGCCGCCGACCGCGCGCGGCAGTTCCGCGCTGAGGTCGAGCACGGCATCGGCACCGCACGCGCGCAGGTCCGCCCGCGTGGGGAAACGCCCTACCCGAATGCCGTCCGCGATGACGCTTGCCTGCGGGTCGCGCCGCGTCCACCAGCGCGAATTGAGAAAGGCGCTCAGCACATAGGGCGCCAGCACCCAGCGCGCGGCGATCGCCATGGTGCCGTCGCTGTCCTTCTGGAACCAGGCCGGCGCCGCCAGCGCATAGATGCGGGCGACACAGGCGAGCGCCAGCGCGCCCCACAGCAGCAACAGCGCCAGCGTGACCGAGGCACTCAGTGCCAGCAGCGCGCACAGCAACGTCGCCACCGCCCCGAGCCCGTAGCGGCGCGCGAGCCGGCGCGTGCTTCCATCCGGGGCGTTTGCCGCAACAGCCGGCAGGCGCAGCGGAAACAGATAGACGCACAGCCAGCCAACCAGCGCGCCGGTAGGCACGTCGATCAGATGGTGCTGCCAGGTCGTCAGCACCGAGACGCCGATCAGCGCGAACCAGCCATGCAGCAGCCAGTGCCAGCGCCTGGGCAGGTGCGCGGCGAACGCGACCCACAGAATGATCAACAGGCTGATATGCAGCGACGGCGCCTGATTGAACGGCAGATCGAAGCCGCCCAGCAGCCGGAACAGCTCGCCCGGCAAGCCATCCGCCTCGGGACGCGCGAAGGCAAAGCGCAGCGGGAACGCGATAAAGCAGGCAACCGAGATCAATTGCGCCGCGACCAGGCGCTTGACGTGCGTCAGCAGCCCGGCGCGAGTGCGCCACAGGAAAAACGAGATGCCGTACAGCAGGTCGATCGACCAGTACGGCACGATGGTCCACGGCACGAAGGGGATGCCGCGTTCCCAGCCGAAGTGGAACGACGGCACGTCCGCACGCTGGCTGGCCAGCCAGTTGGCGAAGCCGTAGCTCGAGAAGAACAGCGCGCCGGCCAACGCCAGCAGCACGCAGGCCAGGCCCCAGGGGCGGGCCTCCCTCGGAGCAGGCTGCGTCCCAGACTGCGTGTCGGCAGGCAAGGCGCTCATGCGTCGTGCCTGCGCGCCAGGCTGACGGTGAAGATGCCCCAGCGGTCGATCCGCTGCGTCACCTTGTCGAAACCGGCGGTGCGCACCAGTTCGTCCATCTCGGCCTGCGAGCGGCGCCGCATCACCCAGGCCGCGCCGGCGCGGTGGCTCGTCAGCGCGCGGGCGATGAACTCGAGCTGCGGATGCCACGGCTGGCCCGTATACACAAGATAGCCGCCGGGCGGCACCGCACGCGCCAGGCCGCCAAGCGAGCGGCGGATCATCGCGTTGTCGGGAAACAGCTCGTATAGGCCGGAGACCACCGCCAACGTGGGCGCCGGCGACAACGCGGCCAGATCGTCGCCGTCGAACGCGTCGCCCTGCTCGAAGCGGGCGATGTCGCCGAGGCCCTTGGCCGTGATCAGCGCCCTGCCCTGTTCCACGTTCAGCGCGCTGTAGTCGCGCAGCAGGATCGATTCGACAGCGCTGCGATCGAGCTTCTCCAGCGCCTCCAGCACGTAGCGGCCGTGGCCGGCGGCGATATCGACGATCCGCACCGGCACGCCGTCCGCGCGCAGCCGGCGCACGCCCTCGGCAATCAGCTCCTCGGCATGAACCTTGCGCTGGCGGATGCCGCGCCAGCCGATCGCCTCGAGGTACTGGCGGTCGGCCATCCGGCCCAGCGCGCCGCGGCCCGATGGCGTGTTGCGATAGACGTAGTCGAGCGTCGAGCCCGAATCGAAGCCGGTCTGGTGCCCGAGGCGCACGCCGTCGGACAGCAGGCCGCCCAGCTTCAGGTTGGCGCGCGCCGCGCGCCAATACCACGCCGCCAGGCCGGTCGGCGCCGAGGCGAGCCGGTCCGATTCCTCGCGGAACGGGCCGATCTGGTCGGCATCGAGCAGCGAGCGCGGCGCCGACGGCGAGTCGAATTCGCGCACGATGAAGCGCCGCGCCGCCTCGACCGCGCGCTGCCGGTCGCGCTCGCCCAGCGTGTCGTGATAGAAGCCATCGAGCACGATGCGCTCCTTGGTCCGGCTGCCCAGCCGTTCGTAGAAGCGGTCCTGCGGGCCGCGATGGACCACCCAGTCTGCGCCGGAGATCAGCAGCTGCGTCGGCACGGTGATCGCCGCGGCGTCGGCGACGATCCGTTCGGCGGTCTCGTACAGATCAAGCAGGATATTGACCGCTATCGGCCGCGTGATCAGCGGATCGTTGTCATAGCTGGCAATGCGCTCGGGATCGTGGGTCAGGAACTTCGCCTTGACATAGCTGTTGACGAAGAACTTGCCGCGCAGCCGGTGCATCAGCTTCAGGCCCGGGCGCGCGAACGGCACATACAGCTTGACCTTGAACGCAGGCGAAGCCAACACCAGCGCGCGGATCGGCGGCGCGTAGTCGTGAACCCAGGTCGCGGCCAGCACCGCGCCGACGCTCTGCGCCACCACCGCCATCCGCTGCAGCGGGATACCGTGGTTGGCACCGATATGTTCGGTAAAGGTCTGGATATCGCGCACGGAGTCGGCCAGGCTCGGGCTATAGCCGCGCTCTCCCGGCGAGCGCCCATGGCCGCGGGCGTCCCAGGCAAAGATGCCGTAGCCCGGCAGATTCAGTTCGTCGGCAAGGTGGGCGACACGGCCGGAATGTTCGTGCCCCCGATGGAACAGCACCACCGCACCGCGCGGCTGCCCCTCGACCGCCGGCCAATGCCGATAGAACAGCGTCTGCCCGTCGTGGGTCTGAAATTGCAATTCCTGCGGCTGGCGTGACGACAGTCGATCCATGCTTACTCCGCAGTGTGGGCTGGCGATTGGGCCTGCGCTTCGGCAACGCCGCGCCGCACCCGGTTGACGACGGTCAGCACCGACAACAGCGACAGCAGCAGCCACAGCCACGGCCCGGCCGCGCCGAAGCCCAGGCCGACGCCGGCCCACAGCGCGATCGCGCCAACCACCAGCGCGCGGTCGCTCTTGCCGAAGGGGCCGTCGTAGCGGCGGCTTGCACCGGCCAGCGGACCGATCAGCCCCGCGGCCTCGACGATCACCGCCAGCAGGGCAAACGGTCCGACCTGGACCAGATTGAAGTCCGGCAGCGCGGCCAGCGGCAGGATCAGCGCGACATCGGAGACGATGTCGCCGAGCTCGTTCAGATAGGCACCCAGCGCGCTCTTCTGGCCATGCTCGCGCGCCAACATGCCGTCGATCGCATTGAGCGCCATCCGCGCGAACAGCCATAGAGGGAACAGCAGGAACAGCGCCGAGGTCTCGGCAACCAGCGCGCCGATCGCGGCCAGCGCACCGACGGCCAGCGAGCCGGCCGCGGCGACCAGCGTCACCTGATTGGCGGTGGCGCCGCGCTCGGCCAGATCCTGGACCAGCGGCCGCAGCCATGCCTGAAATCTGGGCTTGAGTTCGTAGAGCGTCATTGCGCCGGCCTCCCGCAGAGCTTGCGCCGGAAGCGGCATGGCGATGCGCCAGGCTGAGCCGGGACCGGACGCCCTGTGCGCCCGGTGAACCGGGACCCCTTCCGGATTTATTGGTATTGGTATCTGGTGTTGGCTCGACGCCGCGCATGCCCGTGGCGGCATGGCTGGCGTCAAGGCCGAGACATTACCAGAACTGCAGTCGGCGGTGAATTCAGCAATTGTTAATTCGGCGCCCGGGTGCGCCGATGCAACGCCACGAGCTCACGCAGGCATAAGCCGCCGAGTTCAAGCCGGCGCGGCCGCGTCAATTCCTGGCAGACAAAGCCATCGATGCTTGCGCTGCGCCCAATGCAGCAATTGCGGCGGCGGGAAATCCCGGTCCTCCAGACAGCCCGCCGATACCGAAATGGCTTCCTTCAATGCCTCCGCCCGCATCAGCACCACCGATCCGCACGTGGTGCAGAATTCCTGTATTCGGCATAGATGGCCCGGTAGGAAAAGGCCGAGCCGGTACAGCGCTGGCACTCGAGGCAGCTGCACGCGTAGACGCGGCGCGGTTCGCCCGCGAGGATCAGTTCCACGCCACGGCATGAACAAGCCGCGGTTCGCTTGCGGACTTCAGCCTGCATTGGCGCACTCCGCAATCTGATGCGGAGCCGATTGGCACGGGTTCATTAGAATGGCAATGGCAATGGCAGGCAAGTTCATCTGCCAAGCGGCACGCGGCTGCGAATTCGATGTCATGCAACAGTTCTCCGGCGATCGAACGAACGACCAAGGTCGCGACCGCCCGATGTTTGTGGAAGGGAGAATCGATGATATCGATTCACCTTTGCCCGAGGAAGAACGCACCTCGAGGTAAGTACCCCGAATCCGGGGATGGAGTTTTTTTGCGATGAGGAACAAGGAACCGGACAGCTGCGGCTTTGCCTCTGCGCTGCAGGCAATCGGCGGCAAATGGAAAACATCGGTGCTTTGGGAATTGCATCTGCGCCCGCATCGATTCGCGGAATTGCGCCGGCTGTTGCCCGGCGTCAGCGAAAAAGTCCTGGCGCAGCAATTGCGGCAGATGGAGCTGGACGGACTGATCCATCGCCATGATTACGATGAAGTGCCGCCGCGCGTCGAATACTCGATCACGCCGTTGGGCGTGAGCCTGAACGACGCGGTGACGGCGATGTCCGCCTGGGGCAAACGGCACGAGGCGTGGAAGGCCGGGCAGCAAGCAGCGGCCTGAGCGGCTGAGCGCAATGGGCGGGGACCGAACGGAGCGATGACCATGGTGCAGAAGACCGTAACGCGCTTCGAGGTCGATGGCACCGATTGCGTCGGCTACGTCTATCGCCCGGCGCAGCGCAAGCCGTTGCCCGTCTGCATCGTGATGGCGCACGGCTTCGGCGGAACGCAACAGGGCTCGCTGGCCAGCACCGCCGGGGACTTTGCCTCGGCGGGCTTTGTCGTGCTGACCTTCGACTACCGCTATTTCGGCGAGAGCGGCGGCATGCCGCGCCAGCTGATCTCGATCGCCGCGCAGAAGAGGGACTGGCATGCGGCAATCGCGCACGCTCGCCACCTGCCAGGCGTCGATGCGGAGCGCATCGCGTTGTGGGGCAGCTCGCTGAGCGGCGGGCATGTGGTCGAGGTAGCCGCCGAAGACTCGCGTATCGCCGCGGTGGTCGCGCAGGTGCCGTTCAACGGCTTTCCGCGCAAGGTCGAAGGCAGGACCCCGGCCGAAACCCGACAATTGCTGTCGGCCGTGCTGAAGGACTGGTGGCATGGCCGAACCGGCCGGCCGCCGCACTATGTCCCAGCGGTCGCCCCGCGTGGGCGGCTGGCGGTGATGGCATTCGACGAGGCTGAAGAGGTGATTCGCTCGATGCGCAACGACAGCTGGCGCAACGAAATCACGCCGCGCGTGCTGCTCGACATGATGCTGTGGTATCGGCCGGGGCGCCGCGCGCACCGCGTCAACGCGCCGCTGCTGGTCTGTCTGGCCGAGCGCGATGCACAAACGCCCTCGCACCTCGGCCGCCGGATCGCGGATCGGGCACCGCTCGGCGAATTGCGGCGCTATCCCTGCGCGCATTTCGACTTCTACAAGGAGGCGGTCCGCCGCCTCGTCGTCGAAGATCAGATCGGCTTTTTGCGTACCCATCTGGCCTGGCCCGAAAGGCAAGCCGAATTCGCTTGAACGCGGCGCCGGGCCGCGCTCGGCATCTCGTCCGGCACATCCCGCCTGGTTCCGCCGCGATCCCGGTGACGGCCCTCGACATTCGCCGCCGCAACTTCTACTGTCCAGCAAGACAGGAACGCTGCGCGCGGCGCATCGGCCTGCCCGGACAACACAAAAGGGGGGCCGCCATGACGACCTTGCATTCGCGCCGCACGTTTCTCGTCGCCACGCTCGGGACCGCCCTCGCCGCCTGCGGAGGCGATGACGACGATCCCCCGCCATCGGGCGGCGAGCCACCCCCGCCGGTGCCGGAGGCGCGGATCACCCAGGCCATCGCCAGTCTGGACAAGCTGGTGACCGACCAGATGTCGCGCACCGGCGTGCCCGGGGTGGCCACCGCTGTGGTGCGGCGCGATCCCGCCGGCAATCGCGTCGTCTATGCCAAAGGCTTCGGCAAGCGGGCTGTCGACGAGCCGGCGACGGTCGACGCCGATACCGTATTTCAGCTTGCCTCGATGTCGAAATCGATCGGCGCCATGGTCGTCGCGAATCAGGTCGGCGTCGGCCGCATCCGTTGGGACACGCCTGTGCAATCGCAATTGCCCTGGTTTGCCTTGTCCGATCCCGCGGTGAATCCGGTATTGACGGTGGCGGACCTGTACTCGCACCGCTCGGGCCTGCCGGATCATGCCGGCGACCGGCTCGAGGACATGGGGTACGACCGCCGCCAGGTGCTGGAGCGGCTGCGGTTCCTGCCGCTGCATCCGTTCCGCGCGTCGTACCAGTACACCAATTTCGGGCTGACCGCCGCCGCCGAAGCGGTCGCAACCGCAGCGGCGACGGACTGGGCCACGCTATCGGAACAGACCCTGTATGGTCCGCTCGGCATGACGCGCACCAGCTCGCGCCACGCCGATTATGTGGCCCGCGATAATCGGGCGGTCGGCCACGTACGGGAGAACGGCGTGTGGGTACGCGGGCCGGTACGCGATGCCGATGCGCAATCGCCGGCGGGCGGCGTCAGCGCCTCGGTCAACGATGTCGCCCGCTGGCTGATCATGATGCTTGGCGAAGGCATGTTCGAAGGCAGACGCATCGTCGAGGCCGGCGCGCTGAAGGAAGCGATCGCACCGCATAATCAGTCGACGCCGCCGGCAGGCGGACGTCCGGCCGGCTTCTACGGCTATGGCTTCAATGTCGGCACGAATCCCGCCGGCCGCCCGATGTACAACCACTCGGGCGCGTTCGCGCTCGGCGCCGCCACGGCCTTTCTCGCGGTGCCATCGCTCGGCCTGGCGATCGTCACGCTGACCAACGGCTATCCGATCGGCGTGCCCGAGACGATCAACAACCAGTTCTTCGATCTGGTCGATCACGGGGCGATCCAGCAGGACTGGGCCACGATCATCGAGGAGGCGCTCGCCCCCGTGCTGGCGCCGGAGGGCGCGCTGGTCGGCGCCACGCCGCCGGCCTCGCCGCTGCCGCCGCGCGCGCTGTCCGTCTATGCCGGCGACTACGCTAACGACTACTACGGGCCCATCACGGTGCGCGAGTCCGCGGGTGCGCTGGTGCTGACGATCGGCCCGGCGCCGCTGGTGCTGCCGTTATCGCATTGGGATGGCGACGTCTACACGTTCCAGCTGCGCAACGAGAACGCGACGCCCGGCACGATCTCGCGCGTCTGGTTCGGCAGCGATCGGCTGACGCTGGAGTACTACGACCAGGAGGGCCTGGGCACCTTCCCGCGGACGAGCTGAAGCGCGGTCCCGTGCGGGACCGCGCTTCGTTCAGCAGACGACTTCAGCCGACAGCGTCAGGCCGCCGTCAAACCTGCCCCATCGCCGGATCGCTGACCAGGTCCTTGCCGGTTTCCATCCGTCCGGCAAAGCGGCGGCGGAACGCCGGGCTTGCGTCGCAGGTCACGACGAAGTCGTACCAGCAGCCCGAGTCGGCGATCGCCCATTCGAACTCGACGACCTTGCCGGGGGCGACCATCTTCGTCCACGGGCCGTCGTTGCGATAGGCCAGCGCCTCGGCCGTAAAACGGATCGGCCGGCTGCCGTTGTTATGCAGCTTGACTTGCACGGTGGGGCGCTCGCACGGGTTGTAGCAGACCTGGATCTCCGGCATCGCCTCGCCCTGCTCCGCCACATCGCCGACGAAGCTGCGGTGATAGCCGTTCGGACCCAGTACCCACAGATCGTACTTGCCACCGTCGCCGCTCAGATCCCAGACGTCGTCGATCATCTTGCCGGCCTCGACGACGATGCGCCGCGGAATGCGGTCCAGATGCAGGCGATCGTAGACGTGGAACACCGCACCGGCACTGCGCGCGCTGGCATTGGCGAACAGCAGCTGCAGCCGGTTGTTGCGGGCATCGACGCGTGCGCTGGTGTGAAGCTCGTACGGCAGCGCACGGGACGGACGCGTGCCGGCGTCCTGTACCGGCAACTCCGGCGTGGCGGGCACCGGGATCTTCGGCATGGCTTGCTGCGCGGCCGTCAGGCTGGTGGCCTCGGCGCGCGTGGTGCGGCCGGCCAGCGCGGGCAGCGGATCGGCGTTCGGCGTGGCGAAATTGAAGGCGCTGGTCAGATCGCCGCAGACCGCGCGGCGGTACGGGCTGATCTGCGGCTCCATCACGCCGAAGCGTGCCTCGAGGAAGCGGATCACCGAGGTATGGTCGAACACTTCCGAATTGACCCAGCCGCCGCGGCTCCACGGCGAGACGATCCACATCGGCACGCGCGGACCCGGGCCATAGGGCCGGCCATCGCGGGCCGGCTGCTTCGGCGTGGCCGGCTGGTAGTCGTGGTACTCGAAGGCCATCTGCGCATCGGACAGCGTCGATTTGCCGGCAACGGTGCCATCGGGATTGCGCGACGGCGCGGTCGGCGGCGGCAGGTGGTCGAAGAAGCCGTCGTTCTCGTCGTAGTTGATGATCAGCGCGGTCTTGCTCCAGACCTCGGGGTCCGACGTCAGCGCATCGAGAATCGCCTGTACATACCAGCCGCCCTTGGCCGGGCTAGACGGCCCCGGGTGTTCGCTGAACTCGGCCGGCGGGATGATCCAGGAGACTTCCGGCAGGCGGCCGTTCTGCACGTCGTCGCGCAGCGACTGCAGGAAGCCGCCATCGGCCATGGTGTTGCAGAAGCCCTTGGCGAACGGGCTGTAGCGGTCGTCGATCGCGGGATCGTACGGCGGATTGAAGCCGGGGGCGTTGGTGTTCGACACCTGCCGGCCCGCCGGCATCTTCTCCATCTCGGCGCGCCAATGACGGAAGCTCATCATCTGGTTGCAACCGAAGTTGTCGGGGATGTTCTGGTAGACCTTCCAGCTGACGCCGGCGGCCTGCAGCCGGTCCGCATAGGTTTCCCAGGTCCAGCCCTCGGTCGACGGGCCAACGTCGGCGCCGCCATTGAATTCGTTGACGGTGACCGCGACGTTGTCGCCGGTCGGGCCGTTGGAGCCTGTCCAGTAGAACAGGCGGTTGGCGATGGTGCCGGTATGGATGCCGCAATGGTAGGCATCGCACAGCGTGAAGGCATCGGCCAGCGCGCGCTGGAACGTCACCTCCTCGTCATCGTAGTAGCCCATCGACAGCGGCTGCTTGGCGACCGGCCAGCGATCCATGCGTCCGTGGTCCCAAGCCGCCTGCGAGTCGGCCCAGTTGTGCGGCGTGCCGCCGGCGCGCTGCGCGTTGCCGGCCGTCTCGTCGAGGTGATACGGCGTGATGATGTTGCCGTTCGCATCGGTCTGGTACAGCGCGGTGCGGCCGTTGCGCAGCGGAATCGGGAAGCGGTCGCCGTAGCCGCGCACGCCCTTGAACGTGCCGAAATAGCTGTCGAACGAACGGTTCTCGAGCATCACCATCACGACGTGCTTGACGTCCTTGATGGTGCCTGTCGCATTGTGGGCTTCGATCGCCAGCGCGCGGCGGATGGCGGGCGGGAAGCTCGCCAGCACGGCAGCAGCGGCGCCGGTGCCAAGCGAAGCCTTCAGGAATTGTCGCTTCGACGGATTGAATGTCATGGCGGATTCTTGTTCGTTGGGGACGGAGCCCAGTCAGGGCGCGCAGCGGCTCGAGCAGTTGCCGGGCTTGCCGGGCAGCTTGCCGCTCGGATTGGTGGTGTCGGGGGCGGCCGAGGGCGACAGCGTCGCGCCATCGTCGCCGCCGCCGCAGCCGGCCAGCAGCAGCGCGGCCAGCATGGCGCCGACCGCGAGCGGCGCCGAAGTGCGGCGCCGCAACAGGGAAGCGAAGGGAAGAAGCATGGCTGGAGTTCCGTGGTGGGGAAAGGGACAGCGTTATCGTTGGCATGCATTGTTGGCAGCTCAAATGTCAGTTCCTTGACACATTGCGACAACTACGAATCTTCGTTACTGATTGCATTGCCTCTGCGCTGTGCCGTCGCGGTGGAGCACCGCTTGCAGCGGCCCTTCCCTTCCTCTAGGCTTGCCTGGTCGATCGTTCGCGCACGCACGCCCTCTTCACCATGCAGCGCTTTCTCGTCATCGCCGGCCTGGCCTTGCTCGCGGCCGGACTCGCCTGGCCCTGGCTCTCCCGTCTTCCCTTCGGTCGCCTGCCAGGGGACATCCATATCGTCCGGGAGGGCTTTCAATTCCATTTCCCGATCACGACCTGCATCGTGATCTCACTGATCGTTTCCGTTCTGATCTGGCTGTTCCGCCGCTGATTCGCGACGCCAGGTGCCGTCGATGCGGCATAGCGGCATTCGTCAGCGGAAGGCCCAGCACCGTCATCGCTCTGTCATCACCTCCCCCCAGAATGCCCCCGTCATTCAGCAAGGGAGTCGACATGACCCATGCAATCGAAGTGCGCGGCGTCAGCAAGTCGTTCCGGGCCGACCGAAAGGCCCTCGACGACGTGACGCTGCAGGTGGCGCCCGGCGAAATGGTGGCGCTGCTGGGGGCCTCGGGCTCCGGCAAGTCCACGCTGCTGCGTCATGTGGCCGGTTTCGTCGCCGCCGACAGCGGCGAGATCCTGGTACATGGCCGCACCGTGCAGCGCGATGGCCGGCTCGCCGCGGACGTTCGCAAGGCCCGCGCCGAAATCGGCTTCGTGTTCCAGCAGTTCAATCTGGTCGGTCGCCTGCCGGTGATCACCAACGTGATGATCGGCATGTTGAGCCGCATCCCGAAATGGCGTGGCCTGCTTCGCTATTTCAAGGCCGATGAACTGCGCGCCGGGCTCGATGCGCTTGCGCAAGTTGGTATAGACGACTATGCGTTTCAACGTGCTTCGACGTTGTCGGGCGGCCAGCAGCAGCGCGCCGCGATTGCGCGGACGCTGGTGCAGAACGCCCGCGTGATCCTGGCCGACGAGCCGATCGCCTCGCTCGATCCCGAATCGTCGCGCCGCGTGATGGCGCTGCTGACACAGATCAATCGCACGCACAAGGTCGCCGTGGTGGTGTCGCTGCATCAGGTCGACATCGCGATGCGCTACTGCCCGCGCGTGGTGGCGCTGCGCCACGGCAAGGTCGTCTACGACGGCCCGTCCCAGGCGCTGACGCAGAGCATGCTGCGCGATCTCTATGGCACCGAGGCCGACGAGCTGCTGCATGACCTGGTGCCCGACCGGATCGCGATGCCGGCCGACGGCATGCTGGTACCGGCCACCGTCAGGATGGATCTCGCGGCCGCGTGAGCACCCTTGCTGATCCAGCTGCTTCTCGCTGCCGCACCGCATTCCTCACCCCAATTCCGCATCGGAGACCACCATGCTTCGCAGAACCTTCTTCGCGCTGATCGCATCGGCCATCGTCGCCACCCCGGCCCTGGCGCAGGATGCCAAGCCGCTGAGCATCGGCTTCATCTCGACCGAGTCGTCGTCGAACCTGAAGACCGCCTGGCAACCGCTGATCGATGACCTGAGCAAGACGCTCGGCGTGCCGGTCAAGCCGTTCTTCGCGTCCGACTATGCCGGCATCATCGAAGGCATGCGCTTCAACAAGGTGCAGATCGCCTGGTTCGGCAACAAGTCGGCGATGGAGGCGGTCGATCGCGCCAACGGCGAGGTATTCGCCTCGGTGATCGACAAGGACGGCAACCCGGGCTACTGGTCGCTGCTGATCGTCAGCAAGGACAGCGACCTGAAGTCGGTCGACGACGTGATCAAGCGCGGCAAGGAGCTGTCCTACGGCGCCGGCGATCCGAACTCGACCTCGGGCACGCTGGTCCCCGGCCACTATCTGTGGGCGGCCAACAAGGTCGACCCGAAGACGCTGTTCAAGGCGGTGCGCATCGGCAACCATGAAGCCAACCTGTTGTCCGTGCTGAACAAGCAGGTCGACGTCGCGGTCAACAATACCGAGAACCTCGGGCGCTATCGGGTCAACACCGGCAAGGACCCGTACGAACAGGTGCGCGTGCTGTGGAAATCGCCGCTGATCCCGGCCGATCCGATGGTGTACCGCAAGGACCTGCCGGCCGACCTGAAGAAGAAGATCCAGACCTTCTTCGTCAACTACGGCAAGGGCGCCGATGCCGCGCGCGAGAAGCAGGTGCTGGCCACGCTGACCTACCAGGGCTTCCGCCCGTCCAGCGATGCGCAACTGGTGCCGATCCGGCAGATCGAGCTGGCCAAGGAGAAGGCCCGCATCGAATCGGACGGCACGCTTGGCGCCGCCGACAAGGAAAAGCGGCTGGCGGACGTGTCGCGCCGGCTTGCCGAACTCGACAAGGCCGTCAGCGCGCAGTGATCGCGCTGTAATTGCGCTGTGATTGCGCAGTCGTTGCGCATCGTTTCGACTGACCGCAGGGCCGGGGCCGTGCCGCGTCCCTGCCGCCTACTTTCTTTCTACGGATTCCCTGATGACCGCCACCGCCAAGCCCGGCCTGCCTTCGCCGAACGCGAACGGCCGGCCGCCGCGCGCCTCCCTGTCCGCCATGCTCGTCTGGGCCATCGTGCTCGCGATGCTGACCCTGTCCTGGCAGGGCGCCGACATGCGCCCGCTTGACCTGCTGCGCGACTCCGGCAATATGGCGCAGTTCGCCGCCGACTTCTTCCCGCCCGACTTCCGCGACTGGCGGCACTATCTCGACGAGATGCTGGTGACGGTGCAGATCGCCGTCTGGGGCACCGCGCTGGCGGTCGCCGTGGCAGTGCCGCTGGGCCTGCTGTGTTCGGCCAATATCGTGCCGGCGTGGATCTACCAGCCGGCGAGGCGCCTGATGGACGCCTCGCGCGCCATCAACGAGATGGTGTTCGCGATGCTGTTCATCGTCGCCGTCGGGCTGGGACCATTCGCCGGCGTGCTGGCGATCTGGATTCACACCACCGGCGTGCTCGCCAAGCTGTTCGCCGAGGCGGTCGAGGCCATCGATCCGCGTCCGGTCGAGGGCGTGCGCGCCACCGGCGCGGGCCGGCTGGAAGAAATCGTCTACGGCGTGATTCCGCAGGTGCTGCCGCTGTGGCTGTCGTTTGCGCTCTATCGCTTCGAGTCGAATGTCCGTTCGGCGTCGGTGGTCGGCATCGTCGGCGCGGGCGGCATCGGCACCGTGCTGTGGGAGATCATCCGCAGCTTCCAGTACGCGCAGACCTGTGCCGTGATGCTGCTGATCATCGCCTTCGTGACCGTGATCGACGTGCTTTCGGCGCAGATCCGCAAGGTGCTGGTCTGAGGACGGCCGGCACCGCTTCCGTACCTTCCGTACCGGGTTTCGGCGATCAGCGCCCTTCGTCCGCCGGCCTGATGGCCGGCGCGATGCCGATTGCCTTTGCCATCGCCTCGGCAGCCGAGTGCAGCGCCCCGCTGTTGTCGATCTCGACAATCCGGCAATCGGCGGGCACATCGAACGGCGCGGTGGCACGTGCCAGGCGCCGTGCGATTGCCTCTTCCGACTCCCGGCCACGCTGGCGCAAGCGTGCGGCCAGCACTTCCGGCGACACCCGCACATGGAGCGCACTCAGCTTTGGATAGCGCGCCACCGCTTGCGGCAGGTACTCGCGCGAGCCATTGACGACGACCTTCATACCCCGTGCCAGCCACTGCTCGATCTCGATACCGATGCCATAGTGCAGGCCGTGGCTGTGCCAGTGCATCGCCATGCAGCCCCGCGCCACGCGGCGATGGAATTCCTCGGTGGTCAGCGCCACCGACGCCTCGTTGGCATCCGCCTGTCGCGTGATATAGCGATGCGCGACGATCAGGCGGTCGTCGCTGCCCGCTCTCGCGCGCAGCGCCCGCAGCAGCGAGTCCTTGCCGCTGCCCGATGGCCCCATCAGGTAGAACAGACCGGCGCCATCCACGCCGTGATTTGCCGCGCTCATGCCGACAGGTACGCCCCGCCGGCGCCATCTCTGGTTCCGCCATCGAAACCGTAGTGCCGTGCCGCCACGAAAGCGGCCCCGGGCTCGGGCTGGACGAACACGCTGACGCTGTCCACGCGAAGCGGCGTGTCCAGCAGCGCGCCGGCCGCCATCGACAGCTGGGCCAGCGCCGCGGCCTGCCGCTCCGCGTCCAGCATGCCGGTCAGCGTGATATGGAAGGTAAAGGTCTCGAACAGATAGGGATAGCCCCAGTCGCGCAGCATCTGCTGCTCCAGCTCGGACAGCCGTTCGGGGTTGCGCCGCGCGATTTCGTCCGGCGTTGGCGGCGCGCGGAAGCGGTCCAGCTCGCGCACGCTCGCGTCGGCAAGCAGGTGCACCCGCTCTGCCGCCTCGTGCCGATCCGCCAGGCTCCACGCAACAAAGCCCCGCAGCGCGCGCAGCGTCAACGGAACCTGGAACGGATGCCGACCGCGGGCGAAATTGCGCACCGCATCATCCAGCATTGCCGGGACCATGCCTTCGGCCAACCGGAACGGCGGCTTCAGCGTCGCGTGCAGGCCGTAATGGGCCGGCGCCTCGACCCACTCGGCCGGCCGCGCCGCCATCTCGGGAAGCAGGGGTACCGCTGCCCCTGTGTCCGCGTCGCGGCCGAGCCAGTGTTGGCCGAAGGTACGGAACGGCTCGTTGGGAGCAAGGTAAATGGCGTATCGATGCGCCGGCATGGTCATGTGCGTGCGTGTGTCCAATCGGCAGGCTAACGCGGCAAGGTGACAGACGGATGTCTAGACCAATGGAACAGCCATGCCATCCGCTCGCGCCGCGGTTCAGTCGTTATCCGATACGGTCAGCTGAACCCAGTCGCCAGCAAACCGCGTGACGCTGTACTGCACCGGCGCGCCGTCGATGTCGACGTTCAACGCCTCGACCTGCAGTACGGGCCTGGTCTTCGGCTGGTTCAGCAGCCGCGCCACCGGTGCGCTGGGCAGCGCCGCCGTGATGCGCGACCACTTGCGAGTGTAGTCGGCGATGCCGCATTGCGCGAGCGCCCGCGAAATCGAGCGCTGGTCGCGCAGCAGGTCCGCCAGCTGCGGGAAGCGCTCGTAATCGAAATAGTGCTCCGCCACATCGATCGGACGGCCCTCGGCCTTGCCCACCATCTGCACATGCAGCACCGGCGCCGTGCGCGCCAGGCCAAGATGCCGGGCGACCTCGGGCAGACGGCTTACCTGGCTGCCGACCACTTCGGTATGGCCGCGCATGCCTTGCGCGGCGAGGTTTTGCGAGAAGCGGGTACGCCGCGCGATCGCATAGTCGATCGCATGCTCCTGCACGAAGGTGCCGCGCCCCTGCTCGATCCGTACCAGCCCGCTCTGCTCGAGCTCGCTCATGGCACGTCTCACCGTATGGCGATTGACCGCAAACCGCATGGCCAGCTCCGACTCGGGCGGCAGCTGCTCGCCCGGCCCGTACAGCTTCTTGCGGATGTCATCGGCCAGCGCCTCCCCGATCTGGCGCCACACCGCGACGCCCGAGCCCCGTTCGACTTCTCGTTCCGACATCGTTGTTGTTCTCCTGGTCATGGACCGCTGTCATTCGGCGGCCATCGCATCGTGCGATTGTGCCCGAGCCGCATGCCTGCGTGCGCGGTGTCCGATCACGATCCGGGCTCGTCATCAAACGGTCATCCCGCCGTGGTCTAGTAGCGCCGTGTTGTTGCAGCTCACATCTAAACGTATAGACGTATAGGGATGACGATGACAGGCAAGATCGGCGAAAGCGGCCAGATCAGCGATACCGCCGACGCTTCCCGGGCCGCATGGCTGCGGATTCTGGCGCTGGCGGACACCGACGCGCTGGACGGCGCCTACCGGCAGTTGGCACAGCACGGCCCCTTGCCGGCATACCGGCTGCTGCGCAAGCCGGAATCCGGCATGGCGATGGTGCGCGGGCGTACCGGGGGCACTGGCGCGCAGTTCAACCTCGGCGAAATCACCGTGACGCGTTGCGCGGTGGTACTCGAGGCCAGCCCGGCGTCCACCGAAGAGCCAGCGGTCGCCGGCGTGGCCTATGCAATGGGCCGCTGCCCGCGCCATGTCGAACAGGCGGCCGTGCTCGACGCACTGCTGCAGCGGCCAGAATGGCATGCCCGTGTACAGCAGATCGTGGTCGAGCCTCTGGCCAGCGCGCTGGCAGAGCGCGCCGCGACGGAAGCCGCCACTGCCGCGCAGACCCGCGTCGAGTTCTTCACGATGGCCCGCGGAGAGGACTGAGATGCCGACCCTGCATACGATGTCCGGCCAGACCACCGCGTCGCTGCTGCCCGGTTTCGACAATCCTGTCGACGACGCTCAACAGGTCTTTCGCGCGACGTTGCAAGCGATCTCGCATCCGGGCCGCATCGAGACGCTGAACGCCGATTGCGGCGTGCCCGACGGCCTGTCGCCGGCGATGACGGCGCTGCTGCTGACGCTGGCCGATCCGGACACGCCGGTCTGGCTGCCGGCCGACGTCGCCGCATCGATCGGCGGCTTCCTGCGGTTTCACTGCGGGTGCCCGCTGGTTGAAGAGCTGGCGTCCGCGCAATTCGTCTGCGTGCCGGCCGGTCATGACATGCCGGCGCTGCGCCGCTGCGCGCAGGGCGATCCCGCCTTTCCGGACCGCTCGGCCACGCTGATCGTCGAGGTGGCTTCGCTCGACGAAGGTGGCACGCTGACGCTGCGCGGTCCGGGCATCGAGACCACCCGCACGCTGCGCGTCGGCGGCCTGCCGGACGACTTCCGCCGGCAATGGCAAGCCAACCATGCCGGCTTTCCGCTGGGCGTGGACCTGTTGCTGACCGCCGGCGATCGGATTTGCGCGCTGCCGCGCACCACACTGGTGGAGGACTGACATGTACGTCGCAGTCAAGGGCGGAGAACGCGCCATCCTCAATTCGTACCGCATGGTGGACGCGTATCGACGCGGCGATCCTTCGGTGCCGGAACTGACGCTGGCCCAGATCCGCGAACAGATGCCGCTCGCCGTTTCCCGCGTGATGGCCGAGGGTTCGCTGTACGACCCGCATCTCGCCGCGCTGGCATTGAAGCAGGCCGCCGGCGATCAGATCGAGGCGGTATTCCTGCTGCGGGCCTATCGCACCACGCTGGCGCGCTTCGGCTATACGGTACCGCTCGATACCGGGGCCATGCGGCTGCGCCGGCGGATTTCGTCGACCTTCAAGGATGTGCCGGGCGGGCAGGTGCTGGGGCCGACGTACGACTATACGCAGCGGCTGCTCGACTTCTCGCTCGAGGCAGAGGGCGTTGCCCATGCGGTCGCGGCGACGTACAAGGAAACGGGCGGCGAGGCCGAGGCGATGCCGCGCGTGACCGATCTGCTGCAAGCCGAAGCGCTGGTCGAGGCCGAGCCCATTCCGCCTGGCGATCCCGCGCCGACCGACCTGACCCGCGAGCCGTTGACCTTCCCGGCCGCCCGTGCGGCGAGGCTGCAGAATCTGGCCCGGGCCGACGAAGGCTTCCTGCTGTCGATGGGCTATTCGACGCAACGCGGATACGGCAATTCGCACCCGTTCGCCGCGGAGATCCGCTACGGCCTCGCAGAGGTTGAACTGTTCGTCGAAGAGCTGGGCTTTGCCGTGACGATCGGCGAGATCGAGCTGACCGAGTGCCAGATGATCAACGACTTCGCCGGCAATGCCGAGGAAGCGCCCTGCTTCACCCGCGGCTATGGCCTGGTGTTCGGCTACAACGAGCGCAAGGCGATGTCGATGGCGCTGGTCGATCGGGCGATGCGCGCCGAGGAACTCGGCGAGGCCGCCGACAATCCGGCCAACGACATCGAATTCATGCTGTATCACAGCGACAACGTCGAGGCCTCGGGCTTCGTCCAGCATCTGAAGCTGCCGCACTACGTGGACTTCCAGACCAATCTCGAACTGCTGCGCCGGCTGCGCGCGCAGCGCCAGACGGCGGCGCCGGGCTCCGAAGCCCCAGCGGTCGCCGCGTCTGCCCGCGCTCCCCAACACAGCGAAACTGCGCAACAAGGCCAGCCCCACGAGGAGAGCGTCGCATGACCGCCGCCATTGCCCCTGTCGTCGTGGAAAGCCCCACGCCGGACGCCCACTACAACTTCGGCTATCTCGACGAATCGACCAAGCGCATGCTGCGCCGGGCCCTGCTGAAGGCGGTGGCGATTCCCGGCTACCAGGTCCCGTTCGGCAGCCGCGAGATGCCGCTGCCCTATGGCTGGGGCACCGGCGGCATCCAGGTCACCGCGGCCATCATCGGCCGGCGCGACGTACTCAAGGTCATCGACCAGGGTTCGGACGACACCACCAACGCCATCAACATCCGCCGCTTCTTCGGCAGGGTGACCGGCGTACGCACCACGGAACGCACCGCCGAGGCAAGCATCATCCAGACCCGCCATCGCATCCCTGAAACACCGCTGCGCGAAGGCCAGACCATCGTGTTCCAGGTGCCGATCCCCGAGCCGCTGCGCTGGCTCGAGCCCAGCGAAACGGAGACACGCACGATGCATGCGCTGGCGGAATACGGCGCCATGCACGTCAAGCTGTACGAAGACATCGCGCGCCACGGCCATATCGCCACGACCTACGACTACCCGGTCATCGTCAACCAGCGCTACATGATGCGGCCTTCGCCGATCCCGAAGTTCGACAACCCGAAGCTGGACCGCAATCCGGCGCTGATGCTGTTCGGCGCGGGCCGCGAGAAGCGCGTCTACGCGGTGCCGCCGTACACCTCGGTCAAGAGCCTCGACTTCGCCGATCATCCGTTCACGGTCGAGAAGTGGTCCAGCTGTTGCGCCCAGTGCGGCGCCACCGACAGCTATCTGGACGAGATCATCACCGACGATGCCGGTACGCGCATGTTCGTCTGCTCGGACACCGAGTACTGCGCCGATCGGCAGGCCCGACAGGCCGCCGAGCCCACGGATTCGGCCGCCGGAGGTGTGCGATGAGCGCGACGCCCTTGCTGTCGGTGCGCGGGCTGACGCGCACGTGGGACGGCGTCCATGGCTGCCATGACGTCAGCTTCGACTTGTATCCCGGCGAAGTGCTGTGCATCGTCGGCGAATCCGGCTCGGGCAAGAGCACCTTGCTGCAGGCGCTGTCGATGCAGGCGCCGGCCCAGCGCGGCAGCGTCAGCTACGACATGCGGGAGTCCGGGCTGACCGATCTGGCGACCCTGTCGAGCGCGCGCCTGCGTCTGCTCGCCCGCACCGACTGGGGCTTCGTGCATCAGCACGCGCGCGACGGCCTGCGCATGCAGGTCAGCGCCGGCGCCAATATCGCCGAGCGCCTGATGGCAGTCGGACAGCGCCACTACGGCGAGCTGCGCGAGATCGCCGGCGCCTGGCTGGAGAAAATGGAGATCGACCTCGCGCGGCTGGACGACACCCCGCACGCCTTCTCCGGCGGCATGCAGCAGCGGCTGCAGATCGCCCGCAACCTGGTCACGCATCCACGCCTGGTCTTCATGGACGAGCCCACCGCGTCGCTCGACGTCTCGGTTCAGGCGCGCCTGCTCGACCTGCTGCGCCGGCTGGTGTCGGACCTCGACCTGGCCGCCATCCTCGTCACGCACGACCTCGCCGTCGCCCGGCTGCTCGCACACCGCACGCTGGTGATGCAGGGCGGGCGCGTGGTCGAGCAAGGCCTGACCGATCAGATTCTCGACGACCCGCAGCATCCCTATACGCAGCTGCTGGTCTCTTCCATTCTGCAGGGTTGAACCATGAATCAAGCACGGCAGGCCGAGCACGCACGGACGCTGATCGAGGTCCGCGGCCTCGGCAAGATGTTTACCTTGCACAACCAGGGCGGCATCCGGCTGCCGGTGCTGCAGGCGATCGATTTCGACGCGGCGCGCGGCGAATGCCTGGTGCTGTCGGGCAGGTCCGGCACCGGCAAGAGCACGTTGCTGCGATGCCTGTACGGCAACTATCTGGCCACCGAAGGCAGCATCCGGCTTCGCGATACCAGTGCCGAAGGCGAGCCCTGGGTCCTTTTGACCGATGCACCCGAGCAACGCGTGCTGAAGCTGCGCCGCGACGTGATCGGCTATGTCAGCCAGTTCCTGCGCGCGATTCCGCGCGTGGGCGCGCTCGACGTCGTGGCGGAGCCGCTGCAGCAGCGCGGCATCGACCGCAACGAGGCCCGCGCGCGCGCCGCGGCGCTGCTGCAACGGCTGAACCTGCCGCGCCGGCTGTGGGAGCTGCCGCCGGCAACGTTCTCGGGCGGCGAGCAGCAGCGCGTCAATATCGCGCGCGGGCTGATCGGCGGCCACCCGATCCTGCTGCTGGACGAGCCCACCGCCTCGCTCGACGCCGATAACCGTACCGTGGTGGTCGAACTGATCCGCGAGGCGCTGGCCGAGGGCCGCTGCCTGATCGGCATCTTTCACGACGAGGCGGTCCGCGATGCGGTCGCCACGCGCCTGCTGCCGTTGCAGCCGGCGACCGCGGCCGCGTGATGCGCGTCGCGGCCGCCCCTATCCGCACCCTACGTGCACCTTACCCCGCACCAGCCTGAACCGACACGGAGCCGGACATGTCCGCCACTTACCTGACGCACGTCACCCTGGTACTGCCCGACCGCGTGCTGCAAGACAGCGCGCTGCTGATCGAGGATGGACGCATCGCCGCCATCGAGCCCGACCCATCCACGCTGCCCGCGCTGGCCAGCGTCGTGGCGCTGCGCGGACACACGGTGATGCCCGGCCTGATCGACGTCCATTGCGACGCGATCGAGAAAGAGGTCGAACCGCGTGCCAACGTGCTGTTCCCGATGGATTTCGCCGTGGCACAGGTCGATCGGCGCAACGCGGCGGCCGGCATCACCACGCCCTACCATGCGCTGTCCTTCGCCAATAACCAGTTCGGCGTACGCAACAACGACACGGCGGCCGAACTGGTGCGCACCGTGGCGGCGTACCGCGACCACAGCCTGGTCGACAACCGAATCCATTGCCGCTACGAAGTGACCGACGCTGCCGCGGTGCCGGTGCTCGAGATGCTGATGCTCGAGGGCGTGGTCGACCTGCTGTCGGTGATGGACCATTCGCCGGGACAGGGCCAGTTCAAGACGCTCGACGCGTACCTTGCCTACATGGTCGGCAACCATGGCATGAGCCGCGAGGAAGCGGCGGACGCCGCCGCGAAGAAGGCCGAGCAGCGCGACGGTGCGCACGAGCGGGTCCGCCGGCTGCTGTCCCGCGCGCACGAAGTCGGCGTGCCGACCGCCAGCCATGACGACGATTCCCCGCAGCGCATTGCCGCGATGCAGGCCCTCGGCGTGCGCATGAGCGAGTTTCCGATCAACCTCGACACCGCGCAGGCGGCCGCCGCCCACGCGCTACCGACGATCTTCGGCGCGCCGAACGTGCTGCGCGGCCGCAGCCAGAGCGGATCGATGCGCGCGATCGACGCGATCCAGGCGGGGGTCGGCCATATCCTCTGTTCGGACTACCAGCCCTCGACGCTGATCGCCGCCGCGTTTGCCGCGGCGCGCCTGGCCGACTTGCCGCTGAACGAGGCGGCCGCGCTGGTCACCGCCAATCCGGCGGACGCCTGCCTGTTGCACGATCGCGGCCGACTGGCACCGGGATTGCGCGCGGACGTGATCGCGGTCGCGCCTGTGGCCGGGCAACCGATGGTCACGCATACGTGGTCGGCCGGCCGGCTGGTGTTCGCGGCGGGGTACCGGGCCCTGCCCGACCATGCGGCCCGGCCGCGCACGCACGAGAAGCTGTTCGAGACGGCGTGAGTTGCGGCAGTGTGCGGACAGCCGGCGGCCGGCGCGTCAAGGTGCGCGGCTGTCCGTCACCGCGCGAATGAAGTCGACCGTGGCATGCGCGGACGCCAGGCAGGCCGCGCCAACCACCGGCTGCCAGAACGCCTCGGAACCGTGGGCCATGCGCCATTGATGCAGGCGTCGCGTCAGCAACTGCAGATCGTATTCCTCGGTAATGCCGATCGCGCCGTGCAACGCGTGAGCGGTGGCGGCGATGGCGGCCGCTGCCTCGCTGGTACGAGACTTCGCAATCGCGGCGGGGAGGCGGTCCGGCTGGTCGCCATCGCCAGAGAGCCCGATCTGCGCGGCGATATGGCAGGCGGCGACCAGTTCGGCCATCACGCTGAGCTGGTGCTGCACGGCCTGGAATTTCCCGATCGCCCGGCCGAACTGGGTCCGGTCATTGCAATACTGCAGCGTCAGATCGAACACACGACGCGCGGCGCCAGCGATCAGCGCGGCATGCAGCGCCGCGCCCCATGCGCCGACGTCGGCGCCGGGCGCCGCCACGGGCTCGGGCACCGCCTGCGCCGGCCAGCGCAGCGTCGCGGCCTGGTCGCGGTGCACGCCGGTGGCAACGCGGCTGGCGGCGCCCGCATCGAGCAACAGCACCTTGCCGTCGAGGCCCAGCACCACGTGGTCCGCGATCGCCCCGTATGGCGTCACGGGGCACACCACGCCGCCATCGGCTTCGCGCATGCCGGCCTGCGCCAGCGTGATCATTCCGTTCGGGACCCCCAGCCTGGCCCGGCGCAGCAGCGCCCGTGCGGCCACCGACTGCGCCAGCGGCACCGGTAGCGGCTGGCGTCCCATGGCGATCAGCACCGGTGCGAGTTCGGACAGCGTCAAGCCCGCACCGCCGCTCTGCTCGGGCACGAGCAGTTCCAGAAAGCCGGCATCCTCGATGGTGGCCCACAGCCCCCTCGGGTCGGCGCCGCCCTCGATGGCTCGCACCACCGTTGGCGTGCAGGCATCCTGCAGGATCGATTCGATCGCTTCGACGAACATGGTGCTCTCCCCTTGCGCTTGCCGCCGCGTGCCTAGCGCAGTCCCAGGCTGCGGGCGATCATGCCGCGCAGGATTTCACGGGTGCCGCCCCGCAACGAGAAAGTCGGCGAGATCTGGCTCAGATAGCTGACGGTGCGATACAGGTCCGCATCGGCAACGGTGCGCGGATCGCCGGCAATGACGGCCTCGAGCGCGGCGGGAATCTGCTGCTCCAGCGTCGTGCCCAGGTCCTTGACCAACGCCGCCTCGGCTACCGGGCTCTGTCCGGCCGCCAGCCTGGCGGTCACCGCGATCGACATCTGCCGCAGCGTGGCCAGTTGCGCGCAGAATCGGCCCAGCAGCGCCTGCTGTTCCGGCGTGGCGCCATCGCGGCGCAGGCGCGCAACCCACAGATCCAGCAGCACCACGCTCGAGTAGATCCGCTCGGGGCCGCTGCGCTCGAACGCCAGTTCGGCATTGACCTGCTCCCAGCCGCTGCCTTCGTTGCCGATCAGCGCGTCGTCGTCCAGCTGAACATCGTCGAATACGACCTCGGCAAAATGCGCGTCGCCGGTCAGATCCTCGATCGGGCGCACGGTGACGCCCGGCAACGACAGGTCGACGATGAACTGCGACAACCCCTTCTGCTTGTCCTCGGGCACGCCAGAGGTCCGCACCAGCGCGATCATGTACCGGCAGTGCGGAGCATTGGTGGTCCAGATCTTCCGGCCATTCAGCACCCATCCATCGCCAACGCGGCTTGCCCGGCTGCGCACGCTGGCCAGGTCGGAGCCGGAGTTGGGTTCGCTCATGCCGATGCAGAAGAAGCTCTCGCCGCGGCAGATGGCCGGCAGATGGCGGCGCTTCTGCGTCTCGGAACCGTAGCGCAGGATCAACGGCCCGCTCTGGCGATCGGCGATCCAGTGCGCGGCGACCGGTGCGCCGGCGGCCAGCAGTTCTTCGACCAGCACGAAACGTCGAAACGGATCGAGCCCGGCGCCACCGTATTCCGGCGGCAGCGTGATGCCGACCCATCCACGCGCCGCCAGCCGGCGGCTGAAGTCCGCATCGAAGCCCATCCATGAGCGCGCACGGCGATCGGCCGGCGCGTCGGGCAGTTGCGCGGCAAGAAAGCGCTTGACTTCGGCACGGAAGGACTCTGCCTCGGGCGGCAGTTCCGCACGGACGAAGTTATCGAGAAGACTGGACACTGCGATCGGCTCCGATGCGGTCGATGTTCGGTCTGTTCATGGTCGTTTCCGCGGCTCGCACGTGGAACGGCGTCAGTACCGCATCTGGATCAGCCCGGTCGCCACCATCGCCGGCAGGTCGGCGAGCGCATCGATGCTGCGCTGATCCAGCGGAAAATTCCCGCTGACGGCAGCAGGCGCGCCAACCGCCGCACGTAACTGCTCCAGCGAGGCGATGGTGTGCATGGGCGACTCCATTCCATGTTGGGTGCGCCGGCCAGCTACCGGCGTCAAATCACGCCCTTGGCACGCAACGCATCGATCCGGGCCTCGTCGAAGCCGAGCCTGTCGCGCAGCACCGTCTCGGTGTGTTCTCCCAGCGTCGGCGCGGCGCGCTCGTACCGGATCGGCGTGGCCGACAGCCGGATCGGATTGGCAAGTCCCGGCGCCTGCACGCCCGCGCCATGGGGCAACGACAGCTGCATGCCGCGATGGCGCACCTGGTCGTCTTCGAACACCTGCTGCATGTCGTAGATGGGCCCGCACGGCACGTTGGCCGCTTCCATGCGCTCGACCCACTCGGTCATCGTGCGCGCCAGCATCGCTTCGGCGATCTGCGGGATCAGCGCCTGGCGGTTGCGGTTGCGTTGGCCGGCGGAGGTGAAGCGGGGGTCGGTGGCCAGTTCGGGACGGCCGATCACCTCGCACAGCGCGGTGTATTGCGCGTCGTTGCCCACCGCGACGATGACGTCCCCTTCGCGGCAGCGGAACACCTGGTAGGGCACCATGTTCGAGTGCGCATTGCCCATCCGTTGCGGGACCTTGCCGGACAGGAAGTAGTTGATCGCCTGGTAGGAATTGATGGTCACCACGCAGTCCAGCAGCGCCATGTCGATGTATTGCCCTTCGCCGCTGACATTGCGATGCTCGAGCGCTGCCAGGATCGCGGTGCTCGCGTACATGCCCGTCAGCAGGTCGGTGATCGCGATGCCCGACTTGATCGGCCCGCCGCCGGGCTCGCCGTCCGGCAGGCCGGTGATGCTCATCAGCCCGCCCATGCCCTGGAACACGAAGTCGTAGCCCGGCAGCGCGGCATAGGGACCGGACTGGCCGAAGCCGGTGATCGAGCAGTAGACCAGCCGCGGATTGAGCGCGCGCAGATCGTCGTAGCCGAGGCCGTAGCGCGCCAGCGTGCCGACCTTGTAGTTCTCGACGACGACATCCGCCTCTCGCGCCAGCTCGCGGATGATCTGCTGCCCCTCCGGCACCGCCAGATCGACGGTGATGGACTTCTTGCCGCGATTGGCGCTGAGGAAGTATGAGGAATCGGCGGTTTCGCGGCCCTGCGCATCCTTCAGGAACGGCGGGCCCCAGGCACGGGTATCGTCGCCGACGCGCGGACGTTCGACCTTGATGACTTCGGCGCCCATGTCGGCGAGGTTCTGCGTCGCCCACGGGCCGGCCAGGATGCGGGTCAGGTCGAGAACCTTGATATGTGCCAATGCGCCTTTCACCAGTGGTCTCCTGTGGCTGCGATTGGGGCAAGCGTAGTGAGGGCAAACGCAATGCGTCCAATATCGAATCGCCATCGATCGATAGCGATCGTTTATCGCTAGCAACCACCCCCGTCGTCCCCGCGTTCCCGCTGACGACAGGGAGTCCAACTCCCCGGGGGGCAGCGATAAGTTTTGTATATCGCCGCGCGCCGAATTCATATTGGACAGGCTGCCGACGCCGCTCTTAGCCTTGCGCACAAGCCTCGCGATGACGGGGCGCCGACTGGAGAGAGACATGCTGATGACCCGCCCGGGCCGGCTGCTGGCCGCCATCTTCTGCGTCGCCGCGCTTTCCCTGAGCCTTGCCGCGCCGGCGCGAGCCGACTATCCGAACAAGCCGATCCGCCTCGTCGTGTCGTTTCCGCCCGGCAGCGGCACCGATTCCACTGCCCGCTACGTGGCGCGCAAGCTCGAGGAAAAGACCGGTCAGTCGGTGGTGGTCGAGAACCGGCCAGGCGGCAACAGCTTTATCGCGGTGCAGACTGTCACCCGCGCCGAGCCCGACGGTTACACGCTGCTGCTCGCAAGCAATTCCCCGGTGGCGACCAATGTCGCGATGTTCCGCCAGCTACCCTACGATCCGGTCGGCGAACTGGCGCCGATCGCTCGGCTCGGCGTGGGAGCGATGGCGGTGGTCGTCAATCCGGCCTCGCCATTCCATACGGTCGCGGAACTGGTCGCGCACGCCCGTCAGCATCCGGGCAAGCTCAATTACGGCGCCGGCAGCGCCTCATATCAGATCGCGACCGAACTGTTCCTGACACAGGCGCAGATCAAGGCCAACCACGTGCCGTACAAGGGCGCCGCGCCAGCGCTGACCGACGTTGCCGCAGGTCAGGTCGATTTCGCCTTCGCCGACTACGGCGCGGTGCTGCCGCTGCTGCAGGGCGGCAAGCTGCGGCTGCTGGCGGTGACCAGCGAAAAACGGCTGGCGACGCAGCCGAATACGCCTACGCTGCAGGAAAGCGGGTTTCCCGGCTACTTCATGGTCAACTGGACCGCCGCCTTCGCGCCGGCGAAGACGCCGCGCCCGGTGGTCGAGAAGCTGGAAAAGCTGCTGCTGGAAATCAATGCCGCCCCGGAGACCGCCGAGTTCTTCGCCCGCACCAACTGGGATGTCTTTACCGGCAACGCTGCCGAACTGCGGCGCTTCCAGTTGGCGGAGATCCGCAAATGGTCGGATGCGGCGACGCGCGCCGGCATTCCGAAGCAATAGAACTCACCGGCAACGACGACGACGGGCCGCCGTCGCCAACCCACCCAACGAGGACCACCATGAGCCAGTTCCTGGACTACGCGCAACAAGGTCATATCGTGACCCTGAGCTTGAACGAGCCCGCACGCCGCAATCCGCTGACCGGCAACACCGCGGTGGCGGAGCTGGTGGAAGCGGTGGACCGCATCGACGGCGACGACTCGGTACGTGCGGTGATCCTGACCGGCGCCGGCACCGTCTTCTCGACCGGCGGAGACATCCGCGACATGGAGCGGCAGGCCTCGGGCACGGTGCCCGGCATGGAAATCCGGCGCGACTACCGCCGCGGCATCCAGCGGCTGCCGCTGGCGCTGTTCAATCTGGAGGTGCCGGTAATCGCCGCGGTCAACGGGCCGGCGATGGGCGCGGGACTGGACCTCGCCTGCATGTGCGATCTGCGCATTGCGTCCGAGAGCGCGCAGTTCGCCGAGAGCTTCGTGCGGCTGGGCATCATTCCGGGCGACGGTGGCGCCTGGCTGCTGCCGCGCGTCATCGGCCTGTCGCGCGCCGCGGAAATGATCTTCACCGGCCTGCCGATCGATGCCGCGCGGGCGCTGGAATGGAACCTGGTGTCCCAGGTGGTGCCCGCCGATCGGCTGCTGCCGACGGCGATGCGCCTGGCCGAGGCGATCGCCGCCAATCCGCCGCAAGCCGTGCGGCTCGCCAAACGGCTGTTGCGCGAAGGCATGCACACGCGGCTCGACACGCTGCTCGAGATGTCGGCGACCTTCCAGGCAATGTGCCACCAGACCGAGGACCATCGGCGCGCGGTGACGGCCTTCCTCGAGAAACGGAAACCGGCGTCCCAAGGCTGACCGGCGGGCGCGGCGTCGGCCATCGGTAAGATGTGGGCTTCGCCACTGCCGCGCGCCGCCCTGCCCCATGGATTTCCGACGTATCCGGCATTTTGTCGTTCTCGCGGAAACGCTGAACTTTCGCCGCGCCGCCGAACGGCTGCATATCGCACAGCCTGCGCTGACCGTTTCGATCCAGAAACTGGAACAGGAACTGGAGACGCCGTTGTTCGTGCGCGAGACGCGCGGTGTCACGCTGACGCCGAGCGGCCTCGCGGCGCTCGCCGAGGCGCGGCGCATCCTGTTCCATGCCGGCCATTTCCGCGAGGCCGCGCACGCCGCGGCGAGCGGCATGGGTGGAACGCTGCGTATCGGTTTCGTCGGCTCCACGACCTATCACCTGCTGCCGCAACTGGTGTCGCGCTTTCGGGCCGAGTATCCGGCGGTGGAGCTGACACTGAAGGAGGCCACCTCGGCGTCGATCGTCAAACAGCTTGAAGACGGGGCGCTGGATGTCGGCCTGGTGCGCATTCCGCTGCTGCAGGCCGGCAGGATCACGCTCGCTCCGCTTGAGCACGACCGCTTTGTCGCCGCGCTGCCGCGCCATCATCCGCTGGCCGGGCACCGATCGCTGAACCTGTCCGAGCTGGCCGGCGAACGCTTCGTGATGTACGCCCGCGAGGAGGCCTCCGGCCTGCACGCGGCCGCGATGACAGCCTGCCAGCTGGGCGGCTTCCAGCCCCGCATCACGCAGATCGCGACGCAGATCCAGACCGTGATGGCGCTGGTGGAAAGCGGCCTCGGCATTGCGCTGGTGCCATCGATCATGCATCGCTTCGCCAACGAGCGCCTTGCGTGCATCCCGGTCGACGACATGCCGGATGCCGCGTCGATCGGACTGGCGCTGGCCTATTGCGACGACACCGAGACGCCGACGGGACGGCACTTCCGCCAGGTCGCGCAATCGGCCTTTCCCGTCGAGGGATCGGCCGGCACGCCGTCGTTGCGCTGATGTCCGCGCGGCGCGGCACGCCGGAGACTGCGTGCTACATTGCCCTCGTATTGCGGACCGGAACACTTGCCGCTCGGATGTCCGCACACATATCCACACGCCCGCACCGATGAAAACGCTGCTGATCGTCTACCACACGATGACCGGAGGCACGCAGCAGATGGCCGAAGCCGCCGCCAATGCGGCGAGATCGCGGCCAGACGTCGAGGTCCGCCTGCTGCGCGCCACCGAGGCCCAAGCCGGCGACGTGCTGAACGCCGACGGCTATCTGTTCGCCACGCCGGAAAACCTCGCCGCAATGTCCGGGCTGATGAAGGACTTCTTCGACCGCTGCTATTACCCGGTGCTCGACCGCGTCAATGGCCGCCCCTACGCCGCGATGATCTGCGCCGGTAGCGACGGCCAGAACGCGCTGCGCCAGATCGACCGGATCGCCACCGGCTGGCGCCTGCGCTGCGTGGCGCCCGGTCTGATCGTCTGCACGCATGCGCAGACGCCGGAGCGCATCCTGGCACCGAAGCAGATCGGTGCCGAGGACCTCGCGCGCTGCGCGGAACTTGGGGAAGGATTGGCAAGCGGGCTGGCGCTGGGGGTGTTCTAGGACTTACGCTTCTTTCCAGCTTTCGGTGAGGCGGTCCTCCAAAAACAAGGCGTCCCCTTTAGGGACAACAAGCAACTTCAGCCCCAGACCATCGAGTACCTTCATCAGGCCGTCGAGCCCGACCGATCTGCCGTTCTCCAGACGAGAAAGCAAGTCCTTGGAGACATTGAGCAAATCGGCCGCATCGTCGATCCGCAATTGACAACGTCCTCGTTGGCTGCGAATCAAAGCCCCTAACGACTGCAGATCGTGAGCGACCGGGCTCAGGGAGATATCCGGCAACGGTAGTTTTCTGACCATGTTTTGACCTCGTCATCCACCTTGGTCGGCCCATTAGTTCCCAATATTCCGGAACTATCGGCCTATTGGCCGCCACGGAGGCAATAATTCCTCAATCTCCGGAACAATAACGACTTGGATGGCGCGCCGCGCGCCGGCTGGCGAGTGCAATCACGTCGTGTCGAACGCTTGCTCCATGACTTGCCGCACCGTCGCCGCCACCCAATGCGGATTGCCACGCCGCCAGACCAGATGTAGCTCGACATCCAGCCGGACCTGATCGTCGATCGGCCGGAAGCGCACCCCGGCGTAGCCGAGGCGCCAGGCCGACTGCGGCACCAGCGCGACGCCCATGCCTGCATCGACCAGCGACAGGATCGAGTGGGTATGGCTCAGCGTCTGCACGGTGTCGGGCGCCACGCCTTCGGCGCGCAGGCGCCCGGCGACGATCTCGTACAGATAGCGCGATTCGGAGCGGCAGAACTCGATGAAGGGCTGGCCTTCGAGCGCGGACAGCGGCAGGCGTTCGGCCTGCAGCAGCGGATGCCCGGCCGGCGCGGCCAGCACGAAAGGCTCGCGCAGCAGCGGCGCCGATTCGACGAAGCTGCGCGGCGCGAACGGGCGCACCAGGCCCAGTTCGATGCGGTCGGCGGCGATCGCCTCGAGTTGCGCGTCGGTCTGCATCTCGCGCAGCGACACATGGACCTCGGGCAGGCTGCTACGGATCGCGCCCAGCAGTTGCGGCAGCAGCGCAAAGCTCGCCGCCGGAATGAATCCCATCGACACGCTGCCGGCATCGGCACGCATGGCCCGGCGCGCGGCCAGCTTGGCCGCCTGGCTGCGGCGCAGGATGTCCTCGGCCTCGCGCAGGAAGATGGCGCCGGCCGGCGTCAGGCGCACCGCGCCGCCGGAGCGGTCCAGCAGCTGCACGCCCACCTCATGTTCGAGCAGCTGGATATGCCGCGTCAGCGGCGGCTGCGTCATGTTCAGCAAGGCAGCCGCCCGGCCGAAATGCAATTCGGTCGCGACGGCCACGAAGCTGCGCAGATGGGATAGCTGGAACACGATTCAAATCTTGTATTGGGCAATCGCCAGTTTGGATTGGACGGCAGCACCGGGGGCTTTCTACAGTAGCGCCTCTCATGTCCATTCCATCAGGAGTTCAAGTGGCGACTTTCGAAGGTTCCGCGCTGCGCGAGGCGCTCAATGGCATTTCCGGGATCCTGGTCACGCCGTTCGACGCGAATGATACCGTCTCGCCCGGTCCGCTTTCGGCCGTGGTCGACCGGGCCGTGAACGCCGGCGTGCACGTGCTGGTCGCCAATGGCAATACCAGCGAGTTCTACGGCCTGCGCGAGCAGGAGGCCGTGCGCATGGTCCATGTCGCCGCCGAATACGTGGCGGGCCGGGTGCCGCTGCTGGCCGGCGTCGGCCGCAGCATCCACGAAGCCTGCGCCCTTGCGCGCGCCTCCCGCGAAGCCGGCGCCGATGCGCTGATGGTCCATCAGCCGCCCGATCCCTTTGTCGCGCCGCGCGGCGTGGTCGCCTATGTCCAGAAGATCGCCGAGGCCGGCCAGGGCCTGCCGCTGGTGCTCTATCTGCGTAACGACAACATCGGCCTGGCCGCGATCGAAGCGCTGTGCCGGATTCCCGAGGTCGTCGGCGTCAAGTGGGCCTCCCCTACGCCGATGGTGTTGGCCGAAGCGATCCGCCGCACCGCCGACCGCGGGCTGGCCTGGGTCGGCGGGCTGGCCGAAGTCTGGGCGCCGCCCTTCTATGCGGTCGGCGCGCGCGGCTTCACCTCGGGCCTGATCAACGTGATGCCCGAACGCTCGGTGGCGATCCACCGGGCGCTGGAAGCCGGCGACCATGCGCTGGCGATGCGCCTGATCGGCGAAATGCTGCCCTTCGAGGACCTGCGCGCCCAGGAAAACAACGGCACCAACGTCACGGTCGTCAAGGCGGCGCTGCAGCTGATGGGCAACGACTGCGGCGCCGCACGGCCACCCTCGGCATGGCCGCTGACCGATGCCCAGCAGCGCCGCCTGCACGAGCTGATGTCCGGGTGGGGGCTCGCACGCTGATTTCATCGCGGGCGGCCGCCCGCTGCGCACTGACGGGACGCCTCGTCCCACTACAAGAACGTTCATTGGAGACCAACGATGTCATTTCGTCGCACCCTGCTTGCCTTCTGCGCCTTCGCCTCGCTGACCGGCGGCGCGCTCGCGGAAACCTATCCCGCTCGCCCCATTACCATCGTGATCGGCTCGAGTCCCGGCAGCGCCACCGACGGCCTGGCCCGCGCGCTCGGCAATGAAGTCACCCGGCTGACCGGACAAGCGGTGGTGATCGAAAATCGCGCCGGCGCGATGGGCGGTATTGCGGCCCAGACCGTGGCGCGTGCCAAGCCGGACGGCTACACGCTGTTCATCACGACCAATACCACGCAGGCGGCCAACCCGCATCTGCTGAAGAAGCTGCCTTACGACCCGATCAAGGACTTCACGCCGGTGTCGATGCTGACCAAGGGCTACCAGCTGCTGGTCGTCAATCAGAATGTCAAGGCCAACAGCGTCGCCGAACTGATCGCGCTGGCGAAGAAGGAGCCGGGCAAGCTGACCTACGGTTCGGGCAGCTCGTCGGCACGCGTCGCCGCCGAGCTGTTCCAGCAGATGAGCGGCACCGAGATGACCCACGTCCCGTACAAGGCCAATCCGCCGGCGGTGGTGGACCTCGTGGCCGGCCAGACCGACCTGATGATTGTCGACCTGCCTGCCAGCCTGCCGCAGGTGCGTTCGGGCAAGCTGCGCGTGCTCGGCTTCAGCGGTCCGAAGCGCTCGGCCCTGGTGCCCAATGTGCCGACCATCGCGGACACGCTGCCGGGCTATGAGGCCGGCTATTGGAACGCGCTGTACGCACCCGCCAATACGCCGCAGCCGGTCGTGCAGCGCCTGAGCGAGCTGGTCCATCGCGCGCTGGCCACGCCCAGCGTGCGGCAGGTGGTCGAGCAGAGCGGCCAGGAAATCTCGCTGTCGAGCCCCGAGGAGCTCGGCCGCTTCCAGCTGGCCGAACTCGATCGCTGGGGCCGCATCATCCGCACCGCCGGCATCGAGAAGGAATGATCGCCGCGGTTCCCGCGCAGGCGGGAACCCGGCGTCTTCGCAAGCCGCTTGCCCCCCTGCAAGGGGCCGACATCAACGCCGCAGCGCCGACCCGTTGAACAAGGAAGCCACCGTGAAATCGCACTACATCGCCGGCGAATGGGTCGCCGGCCCCGACAGCACCGCCAACGTCAATCCGTCCGACCTGTCGGACATCATCGACCACTATGCGCAAGGCGACGCCGCCCTCGTCGACCGGGCGGTGGCCGCCGCGCGGCAGGCCTTCGGCAAGTGGTCGCTGTCGACGCCGCAGCAGCGCTTCGATGTACTCGATTTCGTCGGCAACGAGCTGCTGCAGCGCCGCGCCGAGCTGGGCGATCTGCTGGCGCGCGAGGAAGGCAAGACGCTGCCCGAGGCGATCGGCGAGGTGGTGCGTGCCGCCCAGATCTTCAAGTTCTTCGCCGGTGAGGCGCTGCGTACCGCGGGCGAGCTGCTGCCCTCGGTGCGCCCCGGCATCGGCGTCGAAATCACGCGCGAGCCGATCGGCGTAGTCGCGTTGATCGCACCGTGGAACTTTCCGATCGCGATTCCCGCGTGGAAGATCGCCCCGGCGCTGGCCTACGGCAATTGCGTGGTGTTCAAGCCGGCGGAACTGGTGCCGGGTTCGAGCTGGGCACTGGCGGAAATCCTGAGCCGTTCGGGCCTGCCGGCCGGCGCCTTCAATCTGGTGCTCGGCCGCGGACGCGATGTCGGCCAGCGGATGGTCGAACATCCGCAGGTCGATGCGATCAGCTTCACCGGCTCGGTGGCCACGGGACGCAACATCGCCGCGCAGGCCTGCCAGCGCCTGGCGAAATTCCAGCTGGAGATGGGCGGCAAGAATCCGCTGGTGGTCACCGACGATGCCGACCTCGAACTCGCGGTCGAGGTCGCGCTGCAAGGCTCGTTCTATTCGACCGGCCAGCGCTGCACCGCGTCGAGCCGCATCATCGTCACGCATGGCATCCACGACCGCTTCGTTGCCCGGCTCGCCGAGCGGACCGCGGCGCTGGTAGTCGGCGATGCCCGCGATGCGCGCACGCAGATCGGCCCGGTGGTCGATGCGCGGCAGCTCGAACAGGACGAGCGCTATATCGCCATCGGCAAGGCCGAAGGCGCTCGACTGGCATGCGGCGGAGAACGGCTGTCGCTCGACAAGGACGGCTTCTACCTGAGCCCGGCACTGTTCGTCGATTGCAGCAACGACATGCGGATCGCGCGGGAGGAGATCTTCGGGCCGGTGGCCGCCGTGATCGCGGCACGCGACTACGAGGAAGCGCTGGCGCTCGCCAACGATACCGAGTTCGGCCTGTCCGCCGGCATCTGCACCACGTCGCTGAAGCTGGCCACGCATTTCAAGCGCCACGCGCAGGCCGGCATGGTGATGGTCAATGCGCCAACCGCCGGCGTGGATTTCCACGTGCCGTTCGGTGGACGCAAAGGATCGAGCTACGGTCCGCGCGAACAGGGACGGTATGCGCAGGAGTTCTATACGACGGTGAAGACGGCCTATACCGCGGCTTGATCGCAGCTTGATCGCGGCTTGACGCACCGATTGCCCCGCTTAGAATGCTGCCATTCCACCATCAAGCGGGGCATGGCGAATGGAATCTGTCATCGGGGTCGTGGCGCGCTTCGCGATGTATGCGCTGTTCCAGTTCTTCCTCTACTGGCCGGGCTGGCTCGTACTGAAGATCGTGACGCTGGGCCGGTATCCGGTCTCCCCGATGCGGCGCGAGGCATGGTACGAGTTCGAACTGGTGGCAGCCGTCGGTATGCTGGCCCTCGTCGGCATCGGGATGGCTATCGCGGCGCTGGCTTAGCAGACGAGCCACAGCGCCTCCGTGACCCTTCTATAGCCCCTTCGGCAGCAACGCCCCCACCGCCTCTCGCATCAACCGCGCGATCAATTGCTGGCGATCGCGCGGCATCCGCGCCAGCGTGCTGGCGACGCTGATGCCGGCCACCGGTTCGCCGTCGCGGTTGTGCACGGCCATGCCGACCGCGAGGGCGCCGCGCGTGGCGTGATTGCCGATCACTGACCACCCGCGTTCGCGCGTGGCCCGAATCAGGATGCGCATCCGCTCGGGCGTCATGCCGCCGTACTGAGCCAGCGTGTCGGCATTGCCTTCGATGATTTCCCCCACCGCTTCATCCGGCAGCGCGGACAGCAGCGCCAGCCCGGCCGCGCCAACGCCGAGCGGCTGACGCGTACCGACCTGGATCACCAGCACCTGCACCGGATGCGTGCCGACATGGCGCGCGATGCAGCGCGACAGCGAACCATCGCGCACGATTGCGAAGGCCGCATCTCCGCACGCTCCGCTGACCCGCGCCAGCACCGGCCGCAGCTTCTCCGCCAGTTCGGTCGAACCGTCGCGCTGCGGCATCGCCGCGAGCCTCGGCCCGCTGACATAGCGAAAGCGGCCGCGCTGAGCGACGTAGCCGCATTCGATCAGCGTCGCCAGCAGCCGATAGACGGTCGGGCGCTCGAGCCCCGCCGCCCTGCATAGATCGACGACGCGCAAGCCGTCCCTGCCGCCCGCGAGAATCGCGTCGAGCAGCGTCAGGCCGCGCCGCAGCGCACGCGCCCCCTCTTCCGGAGCGGTCGTTGAAACGTCCGCCTGCCGGACGTTCTGATTCGCAAGGCGAGAGGTCATCGGGAAGAATTTCCGTGCCGGGATACCAGTCCGCAGTATGCCCCAACACCACAAGAGGGCTCGCCCCGGCAAGGCTATCGACCCAGGAGACACCCATCATGAACGTACGGAACGCGCCGCGTCGGCGCCTGTTCGGCTGTGCCCTTGCCCTTTCGCTTGCCGTGCTGGCTGGCGGAATTCCCCCTTCTGTCCATGCCCAGCAGCCTTGGCCCAGCAAGCCGCTGCGGCTCGTCGTCGGCTATGCCGCGGGCGGCGCGACCGACGTGCTGGCGCGCCTGGTCGCCATGAAGCTCGGCGACGAGCTTGGCAAGCCAGTGGTCGTCGAGAACCGTGCCGGCGCCAACAGCAATGTCGGCGCCGAGGTGGTCACCAAGGCCGAGCCCGATGGCTACACGCTGTACGTCTATACGATCGCCAACACGATCAATGCCTCGCTCTACGACAAGCTCGGCTACGACCCGGCCAAGGACTTCGAGCCGGTCGGCATGATCGCGAAGATTCCGAACGTGCTGGTCGTCAATCCGAGCCTGCCGGTCAAGAACGTGGCCGACTACCTGCGCTTTGCGAAGGAATCTTCGTCGGGCATCACGTTCGCCTCCTCGGGCAGCGGCTCGTCGATCCATCTGTCCGGCGAGATCTTCCGGATGCGCAGCGGCATCAATATGCTGCACGTCCCCTATCGCGGCAGCGCGCCGGCGGTCACCGACCTGCTCGGCGGGCAGGTGCAATCGATGTTCGACAACACGCCGTCCGCGATGCCGCACGTCAAGGCCGGCCGCTTGCGCGCCATCGCGGTGACCAGCCCGCAGCGTCTTCCGTTGCTGCCCGATGTGCCGACCGTGGCCGAGTCGGGCTACCCCGGTTTCGACGTGCAGTCGTGGTTCGCGATCGCGGCGCCCGCCGGTACGCCGAAACCCGTGGTGGACCGGCTCAACGCCGCGCTGAACAAGGCGCTGGCCGCGCCCGACGTGCGCCAGCGCATGCAGGATCTCGCCGCCAATCCGCAACCGGGCACGCCGGAGCAGATGCGCAGCTTCATGCTGTCCGAGATCAAGCGCTGGCACGATGTCGTCAAGCAGTCCGGCGCCCGTGTGAACTGAGGAGTCCCATGTTTCCGATCGATCTGTTCTGGCGGGCCGCGGAGCGCTGGCCCGACAACATCGCCATCGACGCGCCGGACGGCTGCCTGACCTATCGCGAATTGGCGGCGCGCGTCGCCGCGGCGGCGGCCGGCCTGCTGGCGCTCGATGCCTCGCCGCAGAGCCGCGTCGGCATCTGCGCCGGCAATTCCACCGCGCATCTGGTCGCGCTGCTCGCGGTGCTGGCCAGCGGCAAGGTCTGGGTGCCGCTGAACCCGAAGAGCACGCGACCGGAGCTGCGCCGCATTGTCGATGCGACCGAGCCGAGCATTCTGGTGCTGGATAGCGGTTGCATGGCACTGCTCGACGGCGCGCCGGGCACCCGCATCTTCACGGATGTGGCGGACGACGACGGCGACGCTTTGCCCGCGATGATTGCTCGCCATGCCGACGCGGCACGGCCCCGTCTCGATCTTTATCCCGACCTCGATCGCGATGCCACCCAGGCCATCAAGTTCACCGGCGGCACCACCGGCGCGCCCAAGGGCGTGATGCAGCCCTACCGCGCGTGGATGGCCAATATCGTCAACCAGATCCATGCGTGGGGCTTCGATGCCGACGATCGCTATGTGATGGCGGCCCCGATCACGCACGGCACCTCGACCTATGTGCTGCCGATCCTCGCACAAGGCGGCTGCCACGTGATCCTGGACGGCAGCGGTGCCGAGGCGGTCCGCGCCGCGTTTCGCGACCGGCGCGGCACGGTGTCCTTCATGCCGCCGACGCTGATCTACATGCTGATGGCGCTGCCGGGCACGTCCCGCGACGACTACCCCGCGCTGCGCCGGCTGATCTATGGCGGCGCGCCGATGCCCGTCGAGAAGATCCGCCAGGCGCGCGCGTTCTTCGGCCCGGTGGTCGGCACGACTTACGGACAGACGGAAGCGCCGCAGCTGCTGACGGTGCTGCGCCCCGAGGATTTCGACGACGAGCGCAATCTGGCCTCGGTCGGACGGATCACCTGGTTCAGCGACGTCGGCATCATGGCACCGGACGGCACGCTGTTGCCGCCGGGACAGATCGGCGAGGTCGTGGCTCGCGGCGACCTGGTGATGACCGGGTACTGGCGGCGCCCCGACCTGACCGCCGCGACGATCGTCGACGGCTGGCTGCATACCGGCGATCGCGGCCTGTTCGACGAGCGCGGCTATCTGTATCTGAAGGACCGGTTGCGCGAGGTCGTCATCAGCGGCGGCTTCAACGTCTATCCGATCGATGTCGAGAACGCGCTGGGACAGCATCCCGCCGTCCATGAGTGCGCGGTGTTCGGCGTGCCCGACGACAAATGGGGCGAGGCGGTGCACGCCGCGGTGCAATTGCGCGAAGGATGCCCGCCACCGAGCGAAGCGGAGCTGGTCGCCTTCGTGCGCGAACGCCTGGGACCCGTGCCCACGCCCAAGCGCATCCACTTCCACGACAGCCTGCCGCGCTCCAGTGTCGGCAAGGTACTGAAGAACGCCGTACGCGAACGGGCGCTCGCCGATGCGTCGGCTACCCCGTCCATATCGCCCATACAACAGGGAGAGCAGCCATGACCGCCACCACCAAGCCCGTAACCCGCCTTTGCACGCATACGCTGACGAGCCTGCACTACCGCGATGCCGATCTGGTCAATGACCTGATGGGCAAGAAGACCTTCACCGAAGTCATGCTGATGCAGATTCTCGGCCGCACGCCGCGGCCCGTCGATATGCGGATCACCGATGTCGTGCTGATCGTGCTGATGGAACACGGCCTGACCCCGAGCGCCATCGCGACGCGGCTGATCTACATGAGCGCGCCGGAGAACCTGCAGGGGGCCGTTTCCGCCGGGCTGCTGGCCGTGGGCAGCTCCTTCGTCGGCACCATGGAGAATTGTTCGCAACTGCTCGATCGGCTGCTCGCCGCAGGCGACTCCGAAGCGGAAGCGCGCGCCATTGCCCGCCACTACAAGGAAACGAGGAGCCCGGTGCCCGGCTTCGGCCACCATCTGCACAAGCCGGTCGATCCACGCGCGTACAAGCTGCTCGAATTGGCCGAGGCAGAGCCGGAATTGGGCGGCGAGCGGATTCTCGCGCTGAAGCAGTTGTCCGCGGCGGTCGACGAAGCGGCCGGCCGGCCGATCACGATCAACGCCACCGGTGCGGTGGCGGCGCTGCTCGGCGAGATCGGCGTACCGACCGCGGTGATGCGCGGCTTCGCCGTGATCTCGCGCGCGGCCGGGCTGGTCGCCCATATCGTCGAGGAACAGCAAAGTCCTTCCGGCCGCTATATCTGGGACACCGTCGAGCACGCGATTCCCTATGTCGGCAACGCGCCGACGGGAGAGGCATCGTGACGCCCACCCCCGCGCTCCCGCTGAGCCTTGCGGACCGTACCGTATTCGTCGCCGGCGCGGGATCGGCCGGCCCCGGCTGGAGCATCGGCCGCGCCGCCAGCCTGACCTATGCGCGTCTCGGCGCCCGCGTCTGCGTGGTCGATCGCGATGCCGCGTCCGCCGAAGAGACCACGGCGCTGATCCGCGCGGAAGGCGGCACAGCGGAGACGTTCATCGGGGACGTCGCCATCGAGCCGGAGGTCGAGCGCCTGTTTGCCCAGGCACGCGATCGCCTTGGTCCGATCGATGTGCTGCACCACAACGTCGGCATCGGCAAGCCCGGCGGCCCGCTCGACACCGCGGTCGCCGACTTCGACCAGGCGCACAACGTCAACGTTCGCAGCCTGCTGCTCGCGTCGCAACAGGTGTTGCCCGAGATGGTCGCGCGCGGCCGCGGCGCCATCGTCACCATTTCCTCGGTCGCGGGGCTGCGCTATCTCGGCTATCCGCACCTGTCATACTGCGTGACCAAGGCGGCGGTGATCCAGTTCACCCGCATGCTGGCCCAGCAATACGCGTCGCATGGCATCCGCGCCAACACGGTGGTGCCGGGCCTGATCGATACGCCGCGGATCGCGCATACCGTGGCGAAGATGTTCTCCGACAACGACCTCGACGAAGCGCGCGCGGCGCGGGCAAGGCAGGTACCAGTGCAGCGGATGGGAACGGCCTGGGACGTGGCCTACGCCTGCGCGTTTCTGGCCTCGGACGCGGCGGCCTATGTCACGGGGACGGAGATGGTGGTGGATGGCGGGTTGACGGGGAAGTACGCATAGGCTCGCATTGTCCGTCAGTTCGCCTACCTCATGTCCTGGCCGCGACCGAACTTGAAATCCGCGGGTAATCGTCCGCGGAATGTTCGCAGGCGCTCCAACAACGCATCAGCGTCCCGACTCCTGCGCCTTGGCGAACTGCCCGAATTGTCGACAACAATTTCGACGTGGTCCCCCTCGCTCAATTCCAGCAGCTCCACGATGCTGTTCGGAAGGCGGATGGCCAAACTGGTTCCCCCTTCTCTATGCGCATTGGCGTTCTCCGTGGCTAAGGACCGTAGATGTTCGCTGAAACAAAACGCGACGGCCAGGTTTCTACCCGCCACCAGGCCGGCAACAACTCCCGCACCGACGGCTGCGCGAAGCGGTCGTCGATCAGATACACCACGCCGCGGTCCTCGCTGGTGCGGATGACCCTGCCCGCCGCCTGCACGACCTTGCGCAGGCCCGGATACAGGTAAGCGTACGCATAGCCGTCGCCGAACGTGTCCTCCAGCCGGCTGCGCAGCTGCTCGTTGACCGGATTGAACTGCGGCAGTCCGAGCGTGGCGACGAAGGCGCCGATCAGCCGGTCGCCGGGAAGGTCGACGCCTTCGGCAAAGGGGCCGCCCAATACGGCAAAGCCCACGCCTTGGCCGCCCGGCTGGAATGCTTCAAGGAAATCAGCCTGCTCCCGTTCGTCCATGCCGCGCGCCTGCGACCAGCTCGGGATATCGGCATGCCGCTGCGTGAACAGCGCCAACGCGTCGCCGAGGTAGTCGTGGCTGCTGAAGAAGGCGAGATAGTTGCCTGGCTTCTCCCGATACTGCGCGGCGATCAGCTCGACGATATCCGGCAGCGAGCGCTGCCGATGCGCAAATCGGGTCGAGATATGCGAGGCGACGCGAACCCGCAACTGGTCCGGCTGGAATGGCGACGGCACCTCGTGCCAGACCCATCGCTCGGGCAGGCCCAGCATATCGGCGTAGTACGAGGCCGGCGCCAGCGTCGCGGAGAATAGCGAGACGGAATGCGCCGCCGCCAGCCGCGGCCGCAGGAAATGCGCTGGCACGAGGTTGCGTACGCCGAGACGGACGTTGGCGTGCGCGCCGCGCGCCGGCATGCGCGTCATGTCGAACACGGAATGCGGACCGATCTGTTCGGCCAGCCGGCAGAATTGCAGCACATCGAAATAGAAGCGCTGCAGCGCCGGGTCCTGTTCGGTGGGCCGCTCCGTGAACCGTTCCAGCAACGCTGCGCACAGCCCTTCGAAGGCATCGAGCAACGGCGCGGGGACTTTCGCCTCGGCCCGATAGTCGCCGGCCAGGTTCTTCACCACCGCGTTCCATTGACGGCCGACGCGATCGAACACGCGGCGCAGATCCGCAGGCGCCTGACGCCGCAGCGTGCGGAATTCGGCCTGGTCGAGCGCGGCGCTATACATGTCGCGCGCCCGCTCCGGCAATTGATGGGCCTCGTCGACCAGCACGCTGACGCGCCAGCCGTCGTGCAGCGCGAAGGCATGCAGCAACGCGGTGCGGTCGAAGTAGTAGTTGTAGTCGGCCACCACCACATCGCTCCAGCGCGCCATTTCCTGGCTCAGGTAGTACGGGCAGATGTCGTGTGCCAGCGCGATCTCGCGAACTTGAGCGCGGTCCAGCATCGTCCGTCCGGCCGCCTGCGCGCGCGCCGCCGGCAGACGGTCATGGAAGCCGCGCGCCAGCGGACAGGCTTCGCCGTGACAGGCGCGGCCCGGATATTCGCAGGCCTTGTCGCGCGCGACCATCTCCAGCACGCGCAGCGGCATCGCATCCCGCTGCGCGGCCAGTCCGCGTGTGGCCTCCAACGCCAGCGCCCGGCCGGTCGAGCGGGCCGACAACACGAACAGCTTGTCGATCTTCTGCTTCGGCATCGCCTTCAGCGCGGGAAAGATCGTGCCGACGGTCTTGCCGATGCCGGTGGGCGCCTGCGCGAGCAGGCAGCGGCCCGACAGATTGGCGCGATAGACCGATTCGGCGAGTTCGCGCTGGCCGGCACGAAACCCGGCATGCGGAAAGGCCAGCGAGTCCAGCGACAGGTCGCGCCCGGCGCGATGCGCCAGCTCCTGCTCGGCCCAGCCGATAAAGGCACGGCATTGCGCCTCGAAGCATTCGCGCAGCGTCTGTGCCGTAAATCGCTGCGTCTCGGCAAGCTCGCGGCCGCTGACGATATCGAAATAGACCACCGCGATTTCGATGTCGTCCAGCGCCTCCCGCTGGCACATCAGCCAACCGTAGACCTTGGCTTGCGCCCAATGCAGAAGCCGATGATGGGCCGGCACCTCGGCGGCGTCGCCGCGCACCGTCTTGATTTCCTCGAGCCGCCGCAGGGCGGGATCGTAACCGTCGGCACGGCCGCGCACGCGCAGCGGACCGAAGTCCGCGCTCAGGGAAATTTCGGTCCGATAGCCGGCGGGACGGCGGGAGGTCACGGTGGCATGGCCCGCCATGCCTTCGAGCGCGGTCGGCGAAGGCGTAAAGCGCAGGTCCAGGTCGCCGGCACGGGCGGTGAAATCGCACAGCGTGCGGACTGCAACGATGTAGCGCGGTTCGCTGTCGGCAGCCGGCGCAGGCTCGCCTTGCTCGCCTGGCGAGGCGGATGGCTGGTCCTGGACGGTGGCGGCGGAATCGGACGGGCTGGCAGTGGCGGACATCGATAACGGCTGGGAATCGCGCCATTTCGTGGGGGACGAAGTGGACTGTATAAATATACAGGTGCGTGACCAGCGTGTCGATGTCCCATTCCCGTCGTCCCCGCAAAGGCGGGGACGAGGGGACACAACGGAAAAACGCGATTCAATCCACCGTGATATTCGCGCTGCGCGCCACCTTGCCGAATTTCTCGTACTCCGCCTGCGTCAGCGATTGCAATTCCGCGGCGCTCGACGACTTCGGATTGAAGCCGGCCTGCACCAGCTTGTCGCGCACCGCGGCACTGCCCAGCGCTTCGACAAACGCGGCATTGAGCTTCTGCACGATATCGGCCGGCATGGCGGCGGGCCCGTACACGCCGAACCATGGCTCGACCGAATAGCCGGCCAATCCCGCCTCCGCCAGCGTCGGCACATTGGGCAATGCCGGGGAGCGCGTGCTGCCCGCCACCGCCAGCGCGCGCAGCTTGCCCGCCTGGATATGCGGCAACGAGGCCGGCAGGTTGTCGAACATCACGGGGATATGCCCGCCCAGCATGTCGTTGATCGCCGGGCTGCTGCCCTTGTACGGGACGTGGGTCAGGCTGGTGCCCGTCATCTGCGCAAACATCGCGGCGGCCAGATGCATCGACGTGCCGGTGCCCGCTGTCGCATACGTCAGGCCGGGATTGCGCCTGGCGTACGCCACCAGTTCGGCCACGGTCTTGACCGGCAGCTGATTGCCCACCTCCAGCACGATGGTCGACGTGCCCAGCAAACTGACCGCGGTGAAGTCGCGGCGCGGATCGAACGGCATCGCCTTGTAGATATGCGGGTTCAGCGCATTGGTGGAGATCGCGCCGAAGCCGATCGTATAGCCGTCCGGCGCCGCCTTGGCCACGGCCTCCATGCCGATATTGCCGCCGGCGCCCGGCCGGTTCTCGATCACCACGGGCTGGCCGAGCTTCTCGGCGACGCGTTGGCCGACGGTGCGCGCGACCAGGTCGGTGGTGCCGCCGGCGGCGTAGGGCACGATGAAGCGGATGGGCTTGGTCGGATATTCGGCGGCGCTGGCTGGCGTCGGCAGCCCAACGATTGCGCTTGCCAGGCCGGCGAGCGCGATACCGAGAACGGTGCGGCGGGGAAGATGGCGGACGCGAGGCGTCATGAGGCGGTCTCCTTTCGTGTTGTGATTGGCGATCGTTGTTATGGTGCTCAGGCAATGCCGGCGGGAACCGGCCGGCGCCATCTTATCCAATCCGCACCGCGCGCGGTCTCGATCAGGTCTCGATCAGGTCTCGATGAAGCCGTCGTGCTGCCTCGCGTTGCACGTATCATGCCGGCGATGAACCCGACCTTTTCCACACCGGCAACGCCGGACGCTGAACCGCAATGGACAAACTGCTTGCGCTGAAGATGTTCGTCGAGACCGTCGACGCCAAAGGCTTTTCGGCCGCGGCGCGACGGCTGGATCTTGCCACCTCGTCGGTGACGCGCGCGCTGGACGGCCTCGAGCAATCGCTCGGCGCGGTGCTGCTGAATCGCTCGACGCGCCAGATCACCGTCACCGAAGCGGGCGCCGCGTACTATCAGCAGGCGCGCCGGATTCTCGAGGCGGTCGAGGAAGCCGATGCGCTGATCGCCGACCGCGGCGACGTACCGGTCGGCCAGTTGCGCGTGTCTCTCCCGGTTGCCTTCGGCCGCCGCTGCATCGCCCCACATCTGGGCACGCTGCTCGAGCGGTACCCGCAGCTGGACCTGGAGGTGACGCTGACCGACGACATCGTCGATCTGCTCGGCGACCGCTTCGACCTGTCGGTGCGCATCGGCAATGCCTCGTCGTACGACAATGTCATCGCACGACAGATCGGCATGTTCCGCCGGCATGTGGTCGCGAGCCCCGCCTACCTGCAGCGGCATGGCGCGCCGTCGCTTCCCGACGATCTGGTCGGCCATGCGTGCCTGCGCTTCCGTTTCGGCCACGGTGCGCGCGACCAGGTCTGGACGTTCGAGCGGGACGGACAACGGCAAATCGTGCCGGTCCACGGGCATTTCCGCAGCAACAACATCGATGTGCTGCACGAACTTGTGTTGGCCGGGGCCGGCATCGGTCTGCTGCCGGACTGGATCACCGATGGCGATATCGCTTGCGGACGACTGCAACGCCTGTTCGACGATTGGACCGTCAATCCGGATCAGGTGAGCAGCGGCGTTTCGGCGCTGTATCTGCCGAACCAGCGAGGCTCCCGCCGTATCGCCGCCTTTCTCGCGTTTCTGCAGGGGCTGCCGGCCCTGGCGCAGGGCCGTCCTTGATGGCGCAGCACGCAGCGCATTGCCCGCGGCGCAACGCTGATTTGCGCCGGCATGGGATTCACCGCAATGCCCCGTCCCCCTAAGCTTCGGGCATTCCAACCGACAAGTCCGAGGCCCTCAACATGCCCTCTTCTCCCGCTCTCGCCCCATCGGCCTCCCACGCGCCGGCGATGCCGGCCACGCTGGTCGCACTGTTCTCGCTTTGCGCCGGTGTGCTCGTAGCCAACCTGTATTACGCGCAACCGTTGATCGAACTGATCGGCCCGCAGATCGGCCTGTCCCCCAGCCATGCCAGCCTGATCGTGTCGCTGACACAGATCGGCTATGCAGTTGGGCTGTTCTTCCTGGTGCCGCTGGCCGACCTCTACGAAAACCGCCGGCTGCTGCTGCTCAGCGGCACGGCGGCCACGGCGAGCCTCGTGGCCGCGGCGCTGTCGACGCAGCCCGGTCCTTTCCTGCTGGTATCGCTGCTGCTCGGCCTGAGCTCCGTCAGCGTGCAGATCCTGATTCCGCTGGCCGCGCATCTGGCGCCGGAGGCCACGCGCGGCCGCACCGTCGGCACCATCATGGGGGGCCTGCTGTCGGGCATCCTGCTGGCACGGCCGCTGTCGAGCCTGCTGGCGGAGGCACTGGGATGGCGCGCCGTCTTTGTCGCGGCGGCGGCGATGACGCTGGCCACCGTGGCCATCATCGCGCTGACGCTGCCGCGCCGCGTGCCGGAACACCGTGCGCGCTATCTTGAACTGCTGGCGTCGCTGTGGCACCTGCTGATGCGCTTCCCGCTGCTGCGTCAGCGTGCGTTGTATCAGGGTCTGTTGTTCGCCGCCTTCACCCTGTTCTGGACCGCCGTACCGCTCGAACTGGCCGGCCGCCACGGCCTGTCGCAAGCGCAGATCGGCGTCTTCGCGCTGGTCGGTGCGCTGGGCGCCGTCGCGGCGCCGGTTGCCGGACGCCTTGCCGATGCGGGGCATACCCGTATCGCGTCCCTCGCCGCGATGGCGCTCGCCGCGCTGAGCTTCGTGCCGGGATTGGCCACCGGCCCGTACGGCGTCTACGCCCTCGCCGCCACCGGCATCGTGCTTGACTTCGCCGTGCAGATGAACATGGTGCTGGGCCAACGCGCGATCTATGCGCTCGATGCCGCCAGCCGCGCTCGCCTGAATGCGCTGTACATGACCGCCATCTTCATCGGCGGTGCGGCCGGCTCGGCGGTGGCTAGCTTGGTCTACGCCCAGGCCGAATGGCGAGGCATCGTGATGACGGGCAGCGGCCTGGCCGCCACCGCGCTGGTGGCGTTCGTGTCGGTTGCGGGCATGCGGCGGTGAGCGCGGCGCCTGCCCCGCGCATCGGATCGGCCGCGCCTGCCTGTCAGCCAGAAATCGTGGGCAGGTCGCCCCGATGAACCACCTGGACCTTGTTGCCGTCCGAATCGCGCAGATAGGCGCCGAAATACCCCTTTATGCCAGCAGATCGTCGATCTGCCTGGCGCCGCCGATTCCCCGGACAAACCCCTGCCTGGTGCAGGCCGGCTTTGAAGGTTTGGTTCGAATCCTGGCGGTTAATTGCACTCCACGATGTGGACCGCGTACCGGGGAATCTCATTCGGCCCGATGCAAGGCCTTGGTCCGGTACAGCATGGCGAGCGCCACTGGCGCGCCGACCAGGCCGATCACCGCATTCAGGTGGAACACATGCCGGCTCCAGGGCAGATGCACCACCAGGTCGGCGGCAAGGCCGAGCACCGCGCCGACCAGCGCCGCGCCCGGCAGCAGCACGCGATGGTCGGCGCAGCGCCACAGCGCGCGCGCCACCTGAGCGGAGACCAGTCCAAGGAAGGCCACCGGCCCGCAGAATGCCGTCACCAGCCCGGTCAGCCATGCCGTGGCCAGCAAGGCGGCGCGCTTGACCCGCGCCACCGGAATCCCCATCGACTCGGCATAGCGCTCGCCGAGCAGCAGGCCGTTGAGCGGCTTGACGAGCAGCACGCCGCCGAACAGGCCGAGCGCCACGCCGGGCACCAGCAGCTCCAGCTGCCGGCGCGTGGCACCGGCGAAGCTGGCGTCGTCCCAGGCCTTGAACGCGCGCGCCTGCGTTTCGTCGATAAAGTGCATCGAGGCGCTGATCAGGCCGACCGCCAGATAGCCGAGCATCAGGCCCGTGATCAGCAGCGTCACCGTGCCGACCCGGCGCGACAGCACCGCAAGCAGGGCCAGCACGGCGGTGGAACCGGCAATCGATGCCGCCGCCATGCCGAGGTCGCCGACCACTCCGTAGCGCAGCAGGAACGCATTGCCCGCGACGCCTGCGATGGTGACCAGCAGCGCCGTGCCGAGCCGCGCCCCGTGCACGATGCCCAGCACGAAGGGATCGGCGAGCGGATTGCGGAACAGCGTCTGCAACAGCAGGCCGGACACACCGAGCGCGGCCCCGCTGACCATCGCATTGATGGCCCGGGGCAGCCGAAAGCCCAGCACGATATCGCGCCAGACCTCGGCCTCCACCGGCTGCGCAGTCAATGCCTGCAGCACGGCGGGCAGCGGCACGGCCACGGCGCCCAGCGTGAGCTCGGTCACCAGCAACACCAGCGTGGCGAGCACCAGGCCGGCGAAGATCAGCGGGCCGCGCCGGGTGGAAACGCGCGGCAGCGAAGCCGCGGCGGAAGTCAGGGTCGTCACGGTAGTTTCCGCAGGAATGGAGAGGTGAGACCGGAAGCCGGCGTGTCCTTTCGCGAGACGGCGAGGATCTCTGCCGCTTCCGACGCCAGTTCGGGATGCAGCGCGGCGATGGCCTCGGCGAGCTGGACATGCGGCCGCGTCATGCTTTGGTCCTGATACGGGTACGCCCACGCGCCGGTATAGCCGCGATCCCATGCGTAGACGTTGCGGCCGGCAGCCGCGGCAAAGCGTCCATGCAGCGGACTGGCGGCGATCCACGCCTCGATATCGGCCCGCCCTCCCACCGTGCCAAGCCAGACTGGCGCATCGGCGCCGCGTGCATAGACGCGCTCGAACGGCAGATAAACCAGGCTTCCCGTGCCGCCACCGTCCAGCACATAGCGTCCCCCGGCATCGGCGATCAAGCGCGCGCGCTGGTTGTCCGCGCCGAACGTCTCGAAGCTCTGGCGTCCCGCGGCAAAGCCGGACATCACCGCGGGGCGATTCGGTGCGCCGGCCGCCAACCCGGCCAGGCGCCGGTATGCCGTCTCGATCGACGCGAACTGCGCGTCGGCGCGCTGCTCGCGGTTGGACAGCAGCGCCAGCAGCTTGAGCCATTCCGCACGCCCGAGCGGATGGGGCTCGTGATGGTCCGCCTGCGCGATCGCACGCACACCCAGCTCCCACAGGCGGGGATGCATATTGCCCTGCGGATAGGCCGAATAGAAACTCAGGTAGACATTGGCCTGCACCGACATCGCCTGTTCGATCGACGCATGGCCATAGCCCCACATGTCGTGGACCTGGCCCTGCGCGATCCGGGCCCGCACCGATGGCACCGTCACGCTGCGCACGTTCTCCGTGCCGTACAGACGGTCCACCAGGCCCAGCTCGTCCAGCGCGCCGAGCATGGCCGCGTTGCCGGTCACCAGGCGCTGGATCGGCACCATGATCACCGGCACCTCGCCGCGATGCGGGGGGACCGGCGTACCGCACTGGACCAGCAGATATTCGAGCCGTTCGCCGGTGCCCACGCTCGGCGTGAAACGAACGCGCTTGTAGTGCGGGCCGTACTCGACCTCGAGCTGCGACGCGTGGGAGAACGTCGTCTTGTGCGGGAAGTAATCGACCCCGGGACGATAGTCGGCGACGCAGGCGGCATCGAGATTGGCGATGGGCCCGGCAGCGCCGACGACCTGCTTCGGCCACGTCGCGCGCGGCGGCGCGTCGATCCGGGTGCAGCCGCACAGCAGCACGGCGAGCGCCATTGCCGCTGCAATCGCCGGCGCGAACGTGGGCCGGCACCGGCTCACGGCCGCCCCTGCGCGATCGCGGTGCCGTTCGACGCCGACCGCAACGCCTCGACCAGCGCGCCGAGCGTCGAATGGCACGTCGCCACCCCATCGCTGCCGACGACGGTATATCCGCTCGCATCGGCGCGCAGCGTCAGCGCGGCGGCGGGATCGTGGACAAACCCTGCCCGCTCGAGCGCGCGTGCGGCCCAGCTGGCGCGCAGCCCGCCGCCTTCGACCCGGATCGCGCTTCTTCCCGCCGGTCCCACGCGCAGCTCCGCGCGCTCGAGATCGAAGGTCAGCCCGTCGGCGGCGAAGCTCGTTCCCAGCACGCCGTCGATGGCCAGGTCCTCCGGCGCGCCGACATGCATGCTGCGCTGGCCGTCGATCAGCCACAGCTCGTCGGCATAGCGCAGCGCCAGCTCGAGGTCGTGCGTGGACAGCAGCACCGCCAGGCCATTCCGGTGGGCGAGATCCAGCAGCAGCTGCATCGTGCCGACGCGGCGCGGCAGGTCGAGAAAGGCCGTCGCTTCGTCGAGCACCAGCAGGCGCGGCTGCTGCGCCAGCGCGCGCGCAATCATGATCTTCTGCCGCTCGCCATCGGACAGTTCGGCAACCAGCCGATCCGCCAGCGACAGCGCGCCGGCGCTGCTCAGCGCCTGGTGCACGATCCGGTGGTCGTCCGCACTGAGCCGGCCCGCCCACCCGAGATAGGGATAGCGCCCCATGCTGGCCAATTCGTAGCCGCGCATCAGCGTGCCGTCGACCCGCTCGGTCAGCACTACCGCAAGACGCCGCGCGCGTTGCGCGGCGGACATTGCATGGATCGGCTCGCCATCGAGATGCACCTGCCCTGCCACGGGCGCCTGCATCGCGCACAGTGTGCGGATCAGCGTCGACTTGCCGGCGCCGTTGGCGCCCAGCAGGCAGACGAACCGCCCGCTCGGGATGGCCAGGTCGAGCGGCCCCAACAGCGGGCGGCCGCCATGGCCGGCGAACAGGCCCGTGGTCGCCAGCACCGTCACAGCGTCGCTCCGAAGCTGGCGAACACGGTGCGCGGCGCTCCCGGATAGGTCGGCACGAAGGCGCCGCCGGAATCGTAGTAGCGGCGATCGCCGAGGTTCTGCACCGTCAGCTGCACCTTGTAGCGCCGGGCCTTGCCGAAGCGGTACGCGATATTGGCATCCCAGCGCGTGTAGGAAGGCAGCGCGAAGGTGTTCTCGGTATTGGCCTGCCGTTCGCCGACATAGGTCGCCCCGATGCCGACACTGAGCCCGGACGCGGCACCGGCGAAATCGTAGGTGGTCCAGATGCTGGCGGTGCGGCGCGGCGCATTGGCCAGCAGCTTGCCGACCAGCGCGGGATTGCTGTCGGCCGCGATCTCCGCCTTGTACTGCGTGTAGCTCGCCAGCACGCGCCAGCGTGGCGTGATGCTGAAAGGCACGTCGATCTCCCAGCCGCGGCTGCGCTGTTCGCCGACCTGGATCACATAGTTGAAGTCGTCCGGATCGGATACCACGCCGTTGCTGCGGCGGATGTCGAACAGCGCGACGGTCGGCTCCAGCCGCCCGTCCAGCAGGCTGAACTTGGCACCGACCTCGGTCTGCTTGCCGCGCGACGGTGCCGGCAGCGTGCCGGCGCGCAGCATGCCGCCGGACGGCTCGGTCAGGAAGGATCGTGCCCAGCTGGCGTACAGGGACACCGGCTCGGCCGGCGTCCACGTCAGCCCCACCCGCGGCGACAGCGCATCGTCATGCCGGATCAGCGTGCCGGCGGCCTGCAGGTACTGGGCGCGTGCACTGGTCCGCGCGCGGTCGTAGCGCAGTCCGAGCAGCAGGCGCCAATGCGGCCCGAACTGCAGCTCGTCCTGGGCGTACAGGCCGAGATTGCGGCTGGCGTAGCGCGAGCCGTCGTACGGCAGCAGCGCTCCGGCGCTGGCGCCATGCACCGGCTGATGGAGATCGATCGGCAGGTTCACCGGAAAGCCGCCGGGTCCGAGGTTCGCCTGCGCGCTGAAGTCCCACTCGTCCCAGTTGTAATCGGCACCGATCAATACGCGGTGGCCGATGCCGCCGGTGTCGAAGCGGCGCGAGGCCTCGGCCATCAGCGTGGTATCGGTCTGCCGGTCGATATTGCGCTGCTTGCGGCGATTGACCTGCGGGTCGGGACCGTCGGCGCCGCTGATGGCAGGAAAACCGTACGGGTACCAGACCGCGTCGGTGCGCGCATAGGATCGCATCGCCCCGGCGTGCAGCATCCAGCCATTGTCGAAGCGATGATCGAGCACCAGCGAACCCAGCGCGCTGTCATTGTCCAGCCGCGCATCCCGCTCGCCATAGTTGTAGTGGATCGGTACGTTCAGGAACAGCGGACTGTTGCCGAAACCGCGATCAAAGGCGCCGCGCCGCCGGCCGAATTCGAATTCCGCGGTCAGCCGCGTCTGCGGCGCCAGCTTCCACTGGAGCACCGGCGAGACGAACAGCGTCTGTGCATCGACGAAATCGCGAAAGCTGCGGTTGTCCTGCCACGAGCCGGTGATCCGGTAGCTCAGCGTATCGCTGATCGGACCGGTGCTGTCCACCGTCGCCCGCCGGAAGTCGTGGCTGCCGCCGGTCAATTCCACGCTGTGCTGCGGCTTGTCCAGCGGCTTGCGGGTCACGATGTTGACCACGCCGCCGGGCTCGAAACGGCCATAGAGCGCCGACGCCGGGCCCTTCAGCACTTCGATCTGCTCGATGTTGGCCATCTCGTCGAGCGGAGCGAAGACGCTGCGGCGAAAACCGTTCTTCAGGTTGGCAGAGGTGGCGAAGCCGCGCAGCCGGAAGCGGTCGTTGCTGCCGCCCCAGCCGACCTGGGCGGTCACACCGGGAACGGTGCGAATCGCCTCGCCGAGCGTGAACACGCCGCGGTCCTCGATCAGTTCGCGCGTCACCGTCTGGATCGAAAACGGCGTTTCCTTCAGCGCGGTATCGCTCTTGTTGGCGGTGGGCGCGACCACCGCGCGATAGGCCCGCTCGCGCGTGCCGGTGACGGTCACCGCTTCGAGCTCGGTCATCGCGCGGGCCTCGCCTTCCTGCGCCGTGCAGATGCCGGGCACCGCGGCAAGCAGCGCCATCGTGGCGCGCTGCTGCCATCGGTTCGTATGGGATCGTCTTCGCATGGTCGAGCGCAAGGTGAGCAGGTCCGGGTCGGTGGGATCGGCGAGAAGGCCGAGATCAGCCATACCGATAAAGTCGATAATGATATTTCATTATCATTAGAAGTCAATCGCACCGGTTCAGGCAGCGCGTGTTCGCGTACGCCCACGCGCCGCGAGCACAGCCACGACGGCAGCTGGCACGGCGGTTGCATTCCATCTTGGATACAAGATTGGATGCACCAAAAATGCTAACTGCCGCTACCGACCTCACTGTTCACGACAAGATCTCCCCGGCCTGGATCCGCCGCTTCGACGCTGCGCTGGCCGGCGCGGCCACAGGCCCGCTGGTCGGCCTGTCGTTTGCCATCAAGGACAACATCGACCTGGCCGGCTACCCGACCACGGCGGCCTGCCCCGCTTTCGACCGGATGCCGCGCGACAGCGCGCCGGTGGTGCAGCGGCTGCTTGCAGCTGGTGCATCGCTGTACGGCAAGACCAATCTCGATCAGTTCGCCTGCGGGTTGAACGGCACGCGCTCGCCCTATGGCGCGGTGCCCAACGCCTTCGATGCCCGCTATGTGTCCGGAGGATCGAGTTCGGGCTCGGCCTATGTGGTGGCCACCGGAGAAGTCGATTTCGCGCTGGGTACCGATACCGCGGGCTCCGGCCGCGTGCCGGCGGGGTTGAACAATATCGTCGGGCTCAAGCCCAGCAAGGGTCTGATCAGCGCCCGCGGCGTCCTGCCGGCGGCGCAGAGCGTCGATTGCGTGTCCATCTTCGCGCGCACGGTCGACATCGCATGCCGCGTACTGGCCGTTGCCCAAGGCTACGATGCGCTCGACCCCTACTCGCGCCCTCTGCAGCTTTGCCGGCGCCCTTTTCCGGCCGCCTTCCGCTTTGGCGTGCCCGACACGCTCGAATTCCGCGGCGATGCGCTGGCCGAGCGCGAGTTCAGCGCCGCGATCGAACGGCTGCGCGAACTGGGCGGCGAGCCGGTGACGATCGACTACGCGCCGCTGGCCGAAGCCGCTGCCCTGCTCTACGACAGCGCGCTGGTGGCCGAGCGCTATGCCGCGATCCGGGGCTTCTTCGATGCGCACGAAGCCGACGTGTTCGAGCCGGTGCGCGGCATCATTGCCAGTGGCCGCGACTACAGCGCGGCCGACGTGTTCGACGCGCAGACGCGATTGCGTGCCCTCGGACAGCGCGCGGCAGCGATGTGGGAGCGTATCGACCTGCTGTTGGTGCCGACCGCACCGACCCACTACACGATCGCGCAGATGCGCGACGACCCGATCGCGCTGAACCGCCATCTCGGCGCCTATACCAATTTCGTCAACCTGCTGGACTACGCGGCCTTGTCGGTGCCGAGCAGCCTGCGCGCGGACGGCCTGCCCTTCGGCGTCACGCTGATCGGCCCGTGCGGCAGCGATCTGCAACTGGCCGAACTGGGGCAGCGCTACCACCACCGCAGCGGACTGACGCAGGGCGCCACCGGCCTGCCGTTGCCCGCGCCCGGCCCGATCCCGGGGCTCGTACCGGCGGACCAGGACACCGTGCGGGTGGCCGTGGTGGGCGCGCATCTGAGCGGCATGCCGCTGAACCACCAGCTGACCGAGCGCCACGGGCGCCTGGTATCCCACGCCATGACCGCCGCGGACTATCGGCTTTATGCGCTGCCGGACAGCACGCCGGCAAAGCCCGGCCTGTTGCGCGTCGCGCCCGGCACCGGGCACCGGATCGCGGTGGAAATCTGGCAGATGCCGGTGCAGGCCTACGGTTCGTTCGTCGCGTTGATCCCCGCGCCGCTGGGCATCGGACGCATCCGCCTGGACGACGGCGGCGAGGTGCAGGGCTTCCTGTGCGAGCCGTTCGCACTGGCCGGCGCCACCGATATCAGCCACTTCGGCGGCTGGCGCGCCTATGTCGCGGCGAACGCCTGACGCGTTCCTTGCAGCCCAGCACTGCGCACACCGAATCCATCCCGTCCCTTACTACCGACCAGCGATCTCAACCTCCAGGAGCGATCTGATGCCCCGTGAATCCATGCCCTTCCGTGCCGCCGACGCGTTGCCGGCTCCCGCCACCGTCACGGCGCCGCAACGCGGCCGCCGCCGCATGCTCAAGGCCGCCGCTGCGACCGCGCTCGGCGCCATCGCCGCCCCCGCCATCGTGCGTGCGCAAGGCACGCCGCCGATCCGCATCGGCTTCTGGCCGGTGGCCTCTGGCCTGCCCTTCTTCGCCGCCATCGACAAGGGCTACTTCAAGGAGGCGGGCCTGAACGTGCAGGCGCTCAAGTTCGCCAGCCCGCAGCAGGTCACCGAAGCCATCCTCGCCGGGCGCGCCGAGGGCAGCGCCAGTGGAACCGCATCGGCCGCGCTGGCGATCGGCGAAATCGCACAGCCGGGACTGGTCAAGATCTTCTGCGCCAATCCGAGCAATGCCAGGTACGTCCTCGACGAATTCCTGGTCGCCAAGGACAGTCCGATCCAGCGCATCGCCGAGCTGAAGGGCAAGAAGATCGGCTGCGGACCTGGCGTACAGAACGTGCTGATGGCCAGGACGGTGCTCGAGCGCGCCGGTGCGACCGGCGCCACCGTGGTCGAGTTGCCGATCGGCCAGCATGTGGCCGCGATCGCCGCCGGGCAGATCGAAGCGTGCTACACGCTGGAGCCGACCGGCACGATCGGCCGCCTCAATGGCGCGACCCGCACGCTGGAAGTAGGCGTGATCGCCAAATACCTGCTGGGCGATCCAATGGCGCCCTGGTTCGGCGGCTCGGCCAGCCTGTCCAGTGAATTCATCGCCAGGCATCCCGACGCGGCGCGCAAGTACATCGCGGCCTATCGGCGCGGCGTCGAACTGGTGCAGAAGAACCTGCCCGAGGCTCGCGCATCGCTGAAGGGCTATACCGCGATCGAAGGCGCGCTGACGGCCGAGGTGCCGATGGTCGACTACGTGTTCTCGACCGATTTCAAGCCCAGCGACGTCGCCTACTTCCAGAAGTATTTCGACCTGTTCGCCGAGAAGGGCATCTTCAGCAAGCGCGTGCTGGTCGATTCGATGCTTTACAAGGGTTGATTGCCATGCCGGAAACGACCACGACTTCGCCAGCCTCTCCGCCGTGGGCCGCCGCGGCGGCGGCAGCCACGCCGGCGCCGCCGAAACCGTCGCTGGGCAGCCGCCTGCTGCCCTTCGTCGGCCCGCTGGTGCTGTTCATCATCTGGGACCTCGCCGTGCGCGGCGGTTTCATCAAGGCCATCCTGTTGCCGCCGCCGTCCGACACCATCGCCACGCTGGTATCGGGCCTGCTCGGCGGTCCGCTGCTGACCGACTTCCTGGTGACGGTCGCGCGCACGCTGCAGGCCTTCCTGGTGGCCGCGGTGGTCGGCATGCCGCTGGGCGTGCTGCTCGGCAGCAACGAGAAGGCCTATCGCAGCGTCGAATCCCTGATCGACTTCTTTCGCTCGACGCCGTCGTCGGCGCTGATCCCGCTGTTCCTGCTGATCTTCGGCGTATCGGACATCAACAAGGTGGCGATCGCCGCGTTCGGCGCCCTGCTGATCGTGGTATTCAACAGCGCCTACGGCGTGATCAACGCGCGCAAGCAGCGCGTGGCGGCGGCACAGGTGATGGGCGCCTCGCGCTGGCAGATCTTCAAGGACGTGCTGATCTGGGAAAGCCTGCAGCCCTCCTTCGTCGGCCTGCGCTCGGCGGTGTCGATGGCGCTGGTGATCGTGATTGTCGCCGAGATGTTCATCGGCTCGGAGAACGGTCTTGGCCATCGCATCATCGACGCGCAGCAGGTGCTGAACGTCAAGAGCATGTACGCGGCGATCCTGGCCGCGGGCGCGCTCGGCTATGTATTGAACATCCTGTTTCTGGTGATCGAACGCCGGATCGTGCATTGGAGCGGCAGATGAGCGCAGTGATCAACGCCCCCGTTTTCGCGGACACGCCGAAGCCGGCCTTCCGCCCCGGCCCCGCCGGCACGCATATCACCATCCGTGGGTTGACCAAGTACTTCGCCGGCTGGCCGCTGTACGAGAATTTCGATCTCGATATTCCGAAGGGCAAGATTGTCTCGATCTTCGGCCCCAATGGCTGCGGCAAGTCCACGCTGATCAACATGATTGCCGGGCTGGTGCCGACCGACGCCGGCGAAATCCTGTTCGACGGCAAGTCGCTGAAGGACACGAAGATCGGCTACGTGTTCCAGAACTACCGCGAGGCGCTGTTCCCGTGGATGCGGACCATCGACAATATCGCCTACCCGTTGAAGCTGGCCGGGCAATCGAAGGCCGAGGTCGACCGCCGCATGGCCGAGCTGGTCGCCTCCTTCGACGTCAAGTTCGACCTGAACCGCTATCCGTATGAGCTGTCCGGGGGCCAGCAGCAGACCGCGTCGATCATGCGCGCGCTGGCGCCGAAGCCCGAAGTGCTGTTCCTAGACGAGCCCTTCTCGGCGCTGGATTTCGAGATGACCCTGTTCATCCGCGAGAAGCTGCAGGAGGTCTTCATGCAGACCGGTACCACGATGATGCTGGTCTCGCACGATCTGGAGGAGGCGGTCTATCTGGCCGACGAAGTGCTGCTGCTGACCAAGCGGCCGACGCGCGTCGCGGAAATCCTGCATTACGGCGATGCGCGGCCCCGCACCGTCGAGACGCTGTCGCAGCCCAGCTTCGTCGATACCAAGCGGCTCAGCATGGAAATCTTCCAGCGCGAGGTACGGCGCTGAGCGCCGCGCGACGTGCCGGACCGGCCCGCCGCGCGGTATGCTTCGAACCAGCAGAAGACGGAGACACCTTCTTTCCATGCAGACCCTCGGCAAGCCGGCACGCGCGGCCACCATCAAGGCGCCCACGAAGGCGGGCCCGAAGACCGCCCTCGAGCGCACCGGGGCGGCGCCCCCAAAGGCAACGCCCGCCGCCGTCGCCGCAGGCCCGCGGCGCTCGGTTGCCGACCAGGTCTACGATGGACTGAAGCGCGATATCGGCCAGTTCCGGCTGGTGCCCGGGGACCGCTTCACCGAACTGGAACTATGCGCCCGGCTGGGCGTGTCGCGCACGCCGGTGCGTCAGGCGCTGGTGCGCCTGCAGCAGGAGGGCTATGTCGAGGTGTTGTTCCGCAGCGGCTGGCGTGTTCTGCCGTTCGACTTCGACCGCTACGAACAGCTCTATGACCTGCGCATGGTGCTGGAAACCACGGCGGCGCAGCGGCTGTGCACCGAGCCCGCGGTCTGCGGGAATGCGGTCGATCGTGCCCGCCTGGAGCGGTTGACCGCGATCTGGCTGGTCGAGCCGGCGCGCCGCAGTACCGATGGCGCGCAGGTCCGGCAATGGGACGAAGAATTCCATTGCGCGCTGGTGGAGGCGGCCGGCAACGCCGAAATGGCGCGGGTACATCGCGACATCACCGAGCGCATCCGCATGGTGCGCAGCCTGGATTTCACCAAGTCGTTCCGGATCGAGGCCACCTACGAAGAGCACGCGCAGATCCTGCGCGCGATCCTGGCCAAGCGCGCCGACCAGGCCACGATGCTGCTGCGCGCGCATATCGGCAGCAGCCAGGCCGAGGTCCGCAAGATCACGCTGCACCAACTGCATCTGGCGCGGCATCAGGGCGGGGCCGCGGGCGACGGCCTCACCTGACGCCGCGAGGCCGGCATCCTCCGGCGCCGATTTCCTGCCCGATCCGGAACGATTTCAACTCCATCAGTCCAAGGGGATTTCCAGGCGATCGCGGCCGAGCACTACGTTACCGCCATAGTGTTTCCGCACGCCCTCCAGCCACTGCTCGTCGTGCATGGCGGGATCCGCTCCGGGGACGAAATGCGTCAGCACCACGTTCTTGACGCCGGCCGCCGCGGCGATCCTGCCGACATCCTCGGTTGTGGTATGCGAGGCCAGCAGATGTTTCATCAGCGTCTTGGCATTTGGCGACCGCTGCGTCAGGCGCTCCAATGCCGGCACGTACATCACCTCGTGCACCAGGTAATCGGCATTTCTGGCAAACGCCGCCAGTGGCGGAAAGTAGGTCGTATCGCCGGAGAAGACGATCGTCTTGCCGCCCTTCACTTCGATCTTCAGCGCATAGCTGTCGTCGATCGGCGGATGCGCGACCTTCAGCGCGGTCACCTTGATCCGCTCGTTCTCCATCACCGGCCCTTCGCTGTACGTCTTGACGTCGATCAGCCGGCGCAGGTCGGGACGTCCTTCGTCCTGCATGCGCGTCGTCATGTCGAAGGCATTGGACTGCAGATATCCGGCGACGAGGTTCTCCACGCCGCGCGGCCCGTAGACGCCGACGGGCTTGGCGAGCCCTCCGGTCCACGCGCTGTAGATCAGAGGCCCAACGTCGAGGTTGTGATCGGAATGGTGATGCGTCAGCAGGATGGCACGCACCGAAGTCAGCGGAATCCTGGCTTCGACGAGCCGGAGCGCCGCGCCATATCCTGCGTCGACCAGATACGTGTCCTTGCCGAGCACCACGGCGTTCGACGTCGGCACCTGGTCGACGTCACGCACGCTCGGGCCACCCTTGGTGCCAAGCAGTATGAGGCGGTCGCGGTCCGTCCTTGAGTCCGCCGTGGCGGGCACGGCGGTGACCGACATGGCGGCCGCCAGCATGCAGGCAACAGCCGTCCGCCACACCTTCGCGGGCAAGTTCATATCTCCTCCTTGTCGTGTTTATTCGGGCGGAAATGCCCTGTCAGGCCAGCTTCTTCAGTTGGCTCTTGTAGTCGGTGCCGCGCTTGACGTAGTCGGCGGCGTTGGCGCGCAGGTTGCGCACTTCCTCTTCGCTCAGTTCGCGCACGGCCTTGGCCGGCGAGCCGAGGATCAGCGAGCGCGGCGGGAAGGACTTGCCTTCGGTGACCAGCGCGCCCGCCGCGACCAGCGATTCGCTGCCGATCGTCGCGTTGTTCAGGATCACCGCCTGGATGCCTATCAGTGCGCCATCGCCGATGGTGCAGCCATGCAGCATCGCCTGATGACCGATGGTGACGTCGGTACCGATGCGCAGCGGGCAGCCTGGATCGGTATGCAGCACCGCGCCTTCCTGCACGTTGGCGCGATCGCCGATCGCGATGGGTTCGTTGTCGGCGCGGATCACCGCGCCGGGCCAGACGGTGACCTGCTCGCCAAGCTGCGCGTTGCCGATGACGGTGGCCTGATCCGCAACGAAGGCGGTGTCGGAGATCGACGGCGTCAGGTCGCCGAGCTGGTAGAGAGCCATGTTCGAGGATGCGTTGGTAGGGAGAAGAAAGGCCCGCGTGACGCGTCACGCTATTCGATCGACACGTTGGCCTTCTTGACCAGCGTGGCATAACGCGCGACCTCGCTGGCGAAGAACTTTGCCGCCTGCGCCGGCGTGGTCGGGCGCGTGGCGGTCGCCTGCTTCTTCAGCGCCTCGACCACCTCTGGGCTGGTGAAGGCCTTGGCGAAGGCGTCGTGCAGGCGCTGGACTTCGGCGGGCGGCATGTTGGCCGGACCGACGAGCGCGAACCAGCCCTCGATGTCGTAAGCGGGCAAGCCTTGTTCCGCGATGGTCGGGATATCGGGGGCCGCCTGCGATCGGGTGGCGCCGCACAGGCCGATCGCACGCAGCGTGCCCGCCTTCAGGTGCGGCAGCACGGCGTTCAACGCGACCACGCCCATCTGGACCTGGCCCGACAGCAGATCGGTGACCATCGGACCGGTTCCCTTGTACGGAATATGACGGGCCTTGACGCCGGCCTCCTCCAGGAACATCTGGCCGGCCAGATGAATCACGGTACCGTTGCCCGAGGACGCGTAGTTGTATTCGTCCGGCCTGGCCTTCAGCAGAGCGACCAGCTCCTTGACGTTGCGCGCCGGCACCTTGGGATTGACCACCAGCACCAGCGAGGTCGCGCCCAGCACGCTGATCGGCGTGATGTCCTTGATCGCATCGAACGGCATCGACTTGAACACGCTGGGATTGATCGCGTGGTTGTTCGACACCATGCCGAGCGTGGTGCCGTCCGGCGCGGCCTTGGCCACCGCCGCCGTACCGGTGATGCCGCCCGCACCGGGCATGTTCTCGATGACGACCGGCTGGCCGAGCGCCTTGCCAAGCGCCGGCGCAGCGGCCCGGGCGATCGCATCGACGCCGGAACCGGCGCTGATCGGCAGGATCAGCCGGATCGGCTTGCCGGAGACCGGCTGCGCCTGCACAGCGCGATGGGGATACAGCGCGGGCACCCCCAGCACGCCGAACGTGACGGCCGCCGCGGCCAGCTTCATCACGTTGCGGCGGTTCGGAAGCGAGGGCGCGGGAGAACGCGGGCGAGAGGAATTCATCAGTTGTCTCCGGATGGTCGTGTTCGGCCGCTGTGCCGCGGCCTGTTCGGGTTTGCCCGGCGTGCATCGCACGCCGGGCGCACCGGTGAGGTCAGCGCGCGCCTTTGCCCAGGCGCGACAGGATTTCGTCGTTGTGCTCCCCGGGCTTGGGCAAGGGACTACGCACGCCGGGACGGCGGCCCCCCATCAATAGCGGCAGCAACACGGTCGGCGCCGTCGAGCCGTCCTCGACCTGCATCGGCACCAGTCCTCCGCTCACCTTCAGATGCACGTCGTCGAGCAACTGATCCGGGCGGACGATCGGCGCGTAGGGAATGCCAGCCGCCTCGAGCTTCGGCGCCAGCTCGGCGACGCGGTAATGCCGCAGGATGTTGCCGAGCTGCTCCAGCAACTGGGGACGCACGGCTACGCGCGAGGCATTGGTGGCGTACTCGGGCACGTCGAGCAGGTCGGGCCGCTCCAGAACCGTGCATAGCGTGACGAACTGCTTGTCGCTGACCGCGCCGATGAACAGCTGCTCGTCGTCGGCCAGCGCGAAGACGTCGTAGACGCTCCAGGCCGATACGCGCGAGGGCATCGGCGGCGGGGCCTCGCCGGTCATCGCGAATTGCTGCATATGCTGCGAGGCGAGGAACACGCAGTTCTCGAACAGCGCGCTCTGGATCTCCTGGCCGCGCCCGGTGCGATCGCGTTCGCGCAGCGCGGCCAGCACGCCGATCGCGCCGAACATGCCCCCCATGATGTCGTTGACCGAAGTCCCGGCGCGCAACGGCCGCCCCTTCGGCCCGGTCATGTACGACAGGCCGCCCATCATCTGCACCACCTCGTCCAGCGCCAGCCGGTTCTCGTACGGCCCCGGCAGGAAGCCCTTGTGCGAGACATAGATCAGCCGCAGACAGGACTTCGACAGCGTGTCGTAGTCCAATCCGAGCTTGCGCATCAGACCGGGGCGAAAGTTCTCCAGCAGCACGTCGCACTGCCCGGCCAGTTCCGCCGCGGCGGCGCGGCCCTCGTCGGTCGTGATGTCGAGCACCACGCTCTTCTTGTTGCGGTTGAAGGCGCGAAAAAAGCCGATGCCCAGGCCCGGCAGATTGCGCGTCTTGTCGCCGCCCGGCGGTTCGACCTTGATCACCTCGGCACCGAGGTCGGCGAGGATCATGCCGCAGGTCGGCCCCATGACCATATGGGTGAACTCGACCACGCGGATGCCGGCAAGCGGCAGGGATTCGTTCCTTTGCGTCATGATATGAGCCAATTGGCGGCGATCAGGCGTGGAAAGTCGGGGAAGTTGCCGCGCCACAGCGGCTCGGCACATCAGGGCCGGCATCCTGGTCGGCGCCGACGCCGGGGAATGTCCTCGGCAAGCCGGCGCGCCACAACGTGCCGTGCAAGGTCTCGCCAGCAAGCCAGCCTGCAACCCGCCCGCGCAGGCGCAGCAGCGCGCCGATATCGACGCCGGTGTCGATGCCCATGCTGCCGAGCATATAGGCCAGGTCTTCGGACGCGACATTGCCGCTGGCGCCCGGCGCATGCGGGCAGCCACCGATGCCGCCAAGGCAGGCGTCGAAGCGGCTCACGCCGGCCTGCATCGCCGCGTAGACATTGGCCAATCCGAGTCCGCGGGTATCGTGGAAGTGGCCGCACCATAGCCGGTCGCCGGCGATCGCGACAGCGCGTTCGAACAGCGATGCGACCTGCGCTGGATCGGCATAGCCGACCGTATCGGCGAGGCTGACGCGGTCCGCGCCGGCATCGAGCAGCGCCTGCATCAGGCGCAATACCTCGTTTGCATCGACATGGCCCTGGATCGTGCAGCCGAACGCTGTGCCAACCCCGCCTTCGATCAGCGTGCGGGCACCGGCGGCATCGCGGGCCGCGCGCATGCGGGCCACCTCGGCCACCACCTGGTCCGGCGTCTTGCGCAGGTTCGCCAGGCTGTGCGCATGGCTGGCAGACAGCGGCACCAGCATCAGGTCGGCGCCGTGGGCCAGCGCCAGCTCGGCACCGCGCAGATTTGGCACCAGCACCGAACAGAACAGGCCCGGCAGCGTCCTGGCGAAGGCGAGCAGTTCGGCCGTATCCGCCAATTGGGGCAGCAGCCGTGCCGGCACGAACGAACCGATCTCGATTTCGCGCTGGCCGGCCTCATAGGCGGCGCGGATCCATTCACGCTTGTGCTCGGTCGGCACGATGGTCTGCACGCTCTGCAGCCCGTCGCGCAGGCCGACCTCGCGGATCACGGCGCGGCTTGGAAGGGAGGAAAGATGGCTGGCGTTCATGGCTCTCACAACGATACGGGCCGGCAGATTGGCGATCTGGCGCGGCCAGGTGGGAGCAATGTATGCCATTCCGGAAATGATCTACAGCGATGATTAGTGCAGATGACGATTCCAAATCGGAAAGTCTCGACGCTACGCAACGGAAGCCGTCGGAACGCTTCCTGTGAGACGCGGCACTGGATCGCAGACACAAAATACAAGTAATAATTTCCATTTTTCCGTCACAGCACTATTATTATTTCCATGCCACGCAAAGCAAACGCCGTAACCACGCTTCCTGGACCCGTCTCGCGATCGCTCAAGACCTTGGGCGCCAATCTGCGGGTCGCCCGCAAGCGACGCAAGGAAACCATGACGGCATTCGCCGAGCGAATGCAGGTATCCGTGCCTACGTTGAGGAAGATGGAGAACGGCGACCCGACCGTTTCGATGGCGGTTTATGCAATGGCGCTCTGGCTGGTGGGCCGCTTGAACTGGCTACCTCAGATTGCGGATCCCGCTGTGGATGCGGTAGCCCTGGAACTGGAACTGTCGCGAATTCAACGCACAAGCACCGCTCCCAAAGTGACATGGAGAAAGCCGTGACGGACCATCTCTTTGTATGGATATATCCGCCGCATCAGCCGACGCCAGTCCTATGCGGACGCCTGGACCTGATCGGCGGACGCCAGAGCCTGTTTTCCTATGCCACCGGGTATCTCGAACGCCAGGACAGCTTTCCGGTTTCCCCAGACCTTCCATTGCGGCCGGGTCAATATGCGCCACCCCCAGGCCTCCCGTTGCCCCCGATCTTTGAAGACGCGGGACCGGATCGCTGGGGTCAGCGCGTCATCGACCGAGCGTTCAATCCGCGCCGCCGGGCCGCCATCGACTATCTGGCACTGGCTGGCGAAGACCGCATTGGCGCGTTCGGCTTTTGCCTTTCCGATCAGGCGTACATCGTCGAACAGTCCCCGATTTTCGATCGAGGCGATCTGGCCAGCCTGCTAGAGGCAGCACGCGCGGTGGAACTGCAACTGCCGATCGACGAACGGCTCCGGCAATTGCTTCGACCCGGGGGGACGGCGGGCGGAGCTCGGCCCAAAGCAACCATCGATGATGACGGACGTGCATGGATAGCGAAATTCCCGGCGCAAGGAGACGACGTCGACTTCTGTGCAATTGAGCATGCCTGCTTGCGACTCGCCGCCACCTGCGGCATCGAGGTACCGGAATCGCGGCTGGTGAAGCTGGACCGCAGCAGCGTTCTGCTGGTGGCCCGCTTCGATCGTGAACCGGATGGGGCTCGTACGCATTTCGCCAGCGCACGTACCATGCTTCTTGCCCAGGGAATTGGCGAACCGGAAATGTCCTACGCGGACATAGCGGAGGTGGCTCGGCAGTTTTCACCAACACCCGTCGATGACAGCCGGCAGATGTTCCGAAGGATGGTGTTCAACGTGCTGATCGAGAACACCGACGATCACGCCAAGAATCACGCCTTCCTCCACGCGGGAGGACAGGCATGGCGCCTGGCACCCGCCTATGACCTTCAGCCACAGATGCAGGGCCTCCACTACCATCAGTTGATCATCGGCAACGACGGTTCGGAGCCGACCTTGGCGAACGCATTGTCATACGCATCGAGATTCATGCTGACCGAGAGCGAAGCGCGCACGGAGATCGAGGCCCTGCTCGACGGTGTATCGAGGTGGAAACAGGTGTTCTCGGAAGCTGGCGTACCAGCCTGCAACATCGAGGCCTGCGCTCCTTACATGATGCGCGACACGACGCTTCCTCGGCCACGCAGCCGTCGGCGACCCTAGCGAGAGAGATTGGCCTGAAAAACAAGCCCCCGGTCGCCCCCGTCCCGGTAGAAACTGCCGTGCGGCCGATATACGACGTCATGAACCGCTGCCATGCGCCGCACTATGGACAGGGCCGCGGCAAAGGCGATCCATCATAGAATTTCGTCTCCCCAAACGAACGACGAGATCGCGATGGACGATTGGAACTTGCCCTGGACCGGTGGATGCCGATGTGGACGATTGCGCTTTGAAATCACCGCCCCGCCGCTGCTGACGATGGCGTGCCACTGTACCGGCTGCCAGAAAATGAGCGCCAGCGCCTTTTCGCTATCGATGGCGATTCCCCAGGCTGGCTTTCGCGTGACCGAAGGGAACCCCGTCGTCGGTGGCATGCATGGCGAACAGATCCACCACCGGCATTGCGATTGGTGCAAGAGCTGGGTATTCACCGAGATGGAACCCAGCATGGGGTTTGTGAACGTGCGCCCCACCATGCTCGACGATGCCGCATGGTTCGCGCCGTACGTCGAAACCTATACGAGCGAAGCGCTGCCTTGGGCGAAGACCGGGGCGGCGCATAGCTTTGCCAGGTTCCCGCAGATGGAAGAGTATGGTCCGCTCGTCGCGGAGTTCGGGGCCAGGGGTCCGCGGCCGGGCCGCTAGCATGGATTCCGGACCGGCGCACGAGCCGATCGTGCGCCCGGTCCCAGCCAGCTTGGCGCAAGGCGGCTCAAGTCGGATCAGGTGGGCCAGGCCGACCCGAGAATGATGCTGCAGAAGTTCAGGCGCTGGTAGCCCGGGTCCTTCAGTGCCAGCACATCGGCCTTGACGTTGCCGAAGGTCGTCAGCGGCTTGCGGCGCGTGCCCTCGGCGAAATGGTCGATGATGCTTTCCTTGAAGTTGTGCTCGCGTGGGTGATGCTGGCAGACGTGGTCGCGCTGCTCGCCGGTGAAGTCGTGATAGCACAGCCCCAGCACATCCATTTCGACGCCCGCCGTGACCAGCGCCACCGTCGGCCGCATATGCTCGGGGATGCCGGGGGTCGTATGCAGTGCGATGGCCGCCCAGACATCGTCGATATCCCGCTCCGCAATACCGTACCCCTTCAGGAAGTCCCGCGCCGCATTGGCGCCGTCCACTTCGAAGCGCAAGTCGTCGCTGGCATAGCGCGGCGTCAGCCCCATGTCATGGAACATCGCGCCGATATAGAGCAGCTCGGGATCGTAGGCCAGCGCCTTGCGCTCGCCCGTCAGCGCGCCCCAGAAAAATACGCGGCGGCTATGGTGGTACAGCAGATCGTCTTCGGTGTCGCGCACCAGCTGGGTCGCTGCACGCGCCATCGCGCTGTCGGGCACGCGAATGCCGGCAATGATTTCAGCCATCGTAATTGCTCCTGAATGATCGGCATGGCGGGCATCGGCACGGATCGGCAAGAATCCGCATGAAGACGACGCCTTGGCCATCGCAGCAGTGGAAAGGAAACCGCCAGCCGGAACCGCCATCCTTGGTCGGTCTTGCGGTCCCGGTCTCGCGCTTTCATTCTGGTCTGCGCTGCGTTTGGCTACAATGATGTGGATCCGTCAGATCCGGACATCGTGACGGCGCTTGAAGACAACACCGGGAAACCGACTCCTTGAGCGTGACCACCGTAGCGATCCTGATGCTCGATGGCGTGCAGGCGCTGGATATCGCCGGGCCCGTCGACGTCTTCGCCGAAGCCAATGCCTTCATCCGCGGCAAGAACCGCTATGAGACGGTGCTGGTCAGCAAGACTCGCAAGCCGCTGCGCGCGTCCAACGGCATGCAACTGGTGCCGGACCTGTCGCTGAACGACGAGGCGCCACGCCTCGATATCGTGCTGGTAGCGGGCGGCCCCGGGCTGCCGGCCGCGCCGGCGGATGCCGCGGTCTCGAAGTGGCTGCGTACCGCGGCATCGCGCGCGCGGCTGCATGGTTCGGTCTGTACGGGCGCCTTCGTGCTGGGCCACGCTGGCCTGCTCGATGGCCGCACGGTGACGACCCACTGGCAGAACGCCGCTCACCTGGCCGAGCGCTTTCCCGCGGCCACGGTCGAGTACGACCGCATCTATCTGCGCGACGGCAAGCTGGTCACTTCGGCCGGGGTCACCGCCGGCATCGACCTGGCGTTGGCGTTGGTGCGGGAAGACCACGGCGCCGCGGTGGCGCTGGCCGTGGCCAAGCGGCTGGTCGTGGTGGCGCAGCGCCAGGGCGGCCAGTCGCAGTTCAGCCCTTATCTGGCCGCGGCGCCCACGCAGGCCGATTCTCCGGTCGCCCGCGTGCAGGCCTATGTGATGGCGAATATCGGCGCCAGATTGACGCTCGATGCGCTGGCCGCCGAAGTCGGCATGAGCGGACGCAATCTGGTGCGCCTGTTCGTCGCGGATACTGGCATGACGCCGCATGCGTTCATCGAGCGCGCCCGCATCGATATCGCGCGCAATCTGCTGGAGGGCAGCGCCCTGCCGTTGAAGTCGATCGCCTACAAGTGCGGCTTCGTGACGGTGGACCGCATGCGCGTGCTGTTCCAGCAGCGGCTCGGTATTTCCCCGGCGCAGTATCGCGCCAGCTTCCGCTAGCGCCGGCGCGATACTCGGGCATCAAATCACGCCGCCGTTCGCGCGCAGCGTCTGCCCATTGACCCAGGCACCATCCGGGCCGGCGAGGAAGGACACCACACCGGCGATGTCCTCCGGCTGACCGAGCCGCTCCAGCGGTGCGAGCTTGGCCAGGCGCTCGACGACCTGCTCAGGCTTGCCGTCGAGAAACAGCGCTGTAGCGGTGGGACCGGGCGCCACCGTGTTGACGGTGATATTGCGGCCGCGCAATTCCTTGGTCAGGACGTGCGTCATCGCTTCGACGCCAGCCTTGGTGGCTGCATAGGCGCCGTAGGTAGGCTGATACAGGCCGACCACGCTCGAGGACAGATTGATGATCCGCCCGCCGCTGCGCAGCCGTCGCGATGCCTCCCGCAGCGTGTTGAAGGTGCCTTTCAGATTGATGGCGATCTGGCTGTCGAACAAGGTGTCGTCGCTGTCGGCCAGTGTGGCCAGACGCATGATGCCGGCGTTGTTGACCAGCACGTCGACGCCGCCGAACGCGGTTTCGGCCGCGTCGAACATGCGCCGCACGGCCGCACCGTCGCTGACGTCGGCCTGGGCGGTGATCGCGTGCCCGCCGGCCTGCTCGATCTGCCGCGCCAGTGCTTCCGCGTCGCGGGCACTGCCGGCATAGTTGATGACGACGGTAAAGCCGTCGCGGGCCAGGCGCTGCGCGATCGCGGCGCCGATGCCGCGGGAGGCGCCGGTCACGATGGCAACCTGGTTTTCGGTGCGCTTGTCGGCGGGCTGGTCGGTACTCATGTCAGTTCTCCGTTGGAAGGTCGCGGATGGAAGGGTTGCGACATGGGAGAACTATGCGCGGCGGCGACCAAAAGATCATCGCCCGGGCATTGGCAGGACTGTTGGCGCGGCTTGAACAATGGCGCGCCGCGGTAATGCGTTATCGCATCATCGTGGGCATCGCGAACAGGCGCTATTGCGGCCCGAGCAACATGGCGATCAGATTGTCCGCCGTGGCGCGCAGCCGCTTCTCGTCCTGATAGACCCGTTCCACCACGACCAGCCCCCGCGTGAACGTGACGATCAGCCGGGCTGCCTGCCGCGGCGGCAGCGTCAGCGGCGCCTGATCGCCCTCACGCGACAAGCGCTCGAACAGCACCTGCTCGATATCGTCGAGCAAGGCCTTCAGGGCCGTGCGCAACGGCCCCTCCAGATCTTCTGTGCCCACCGCGGTCTTGGTGCTGAGGCAGCCGCGGGTCGGCATCCCGCTGGCCATCGACGTGGTCATCGAGGTGATCACGCAAGCGAAGAAGCTGCGCAGCGCGTCGCGCATTCTCGGCTTGTCCAGCGCCTCGCGCATCTGCCCGACGAAGCGCTCGCGATAGACATCGAACACGCGCAGGAACAACGTTTCCTTGTCACCATAGGCGTTGTACAGGGAGCCGCGCTGCACCCCCGTGGCCGCAGCCAGCTCCTGCATCGAGGTCGCGGCATAGCCCTTCTGCCAGAACAGCGCCAGCGCCTTGTCCAGCGCAAGGCCTTCATCGAATTGGCGAACCCCAGCCATCTGTTTCTCCGAATGCTCGGGCTGCAAAGCCCTTGAAAACATGTTGCCATTTAAGCCGAAGATTGACACCTCCGTCAATCTTGACTAACTTGTCCAACATGACAATGGTGTCAAACATTGGCCATCCATCGGACCGGCGCCGGACGATGCCTGCCCTGCCCCCCATTACATCAACCCATGAACAAACGTCCTCTTTCCTACACGCCAGCACAACTCGACCGCGCGCTGGTCTGGCGCTACATCTTTGCCGGCCTGTGCGCCAGCCTCGACAGCATCGGACTGGCGCGCTTCGCCTTCACGCCGCTGATCCCCGAGCTGATCCAGGCCCACTGGTTTCCCGCTTCCAGCGTGATCTATCTGGGCGCCGCCAATCTGGCCGGCTATGTCTGCGGCGCGCTGATCGGCCGTACCGTTGGCGCGCGGCTCGGTAACGAACGCACGCTGCGGCTGATGATGGTGTGGATCACCGCCGCCTTCCTCGCCTGTGCCGTGCCGCTGTCGTTCGGCTGGTACTTCGCGTGGCGCTTCATGTCCGGCATGGCGGGCGGGATCGTCATGGTGCTGGTCGCCGGCACCATCCTGCCGCACGTGCCGCCGGCGCGCAAAGGCGCCGCGGGCGGCGCCATCTTCCTCGGTCTCGGGCTCGGCATTGCGGGATCGGGCACCATCATTCCGCTGTTGCTGCAATGGGGGCTGGCGCAAACCTGGATCGGCCTGGCAATCGTGTCGGCGCTGCTGACCGCGGCCAGCTGGTTCGCGTGGCCGCCACGGCAGCTGGACCGGCCTCACCCGGCGCCGGCAAGACCGGTACCGTCCGCGACGCCGCACTTCGGCCGCGCGGTCTGGATGCTGTTCCTGCAGTACGCGCTGATGGCGACCGCCGCGGTGGTGCCGATGGTATTCCTGGTGGACTTCATCGCCCGCGGCCTGGGCGCGGGCACGCATCTGGGGGCGGTGTTCTGGGCGGTCTATGGGCTTGGCGCCATCGCTGGACCGCCGCTGTACGGCTTTCTCGCCGATCGGCTGGGCGCCGGCCCTGGTATCAGGCTGGTGTCGCTGGTGCTGGCAATCGTGCTGGCCGCCGTGTATGTCACCGACAACCTGCTGGTGCTCGGCGCCCTGACCGTCGTGATCGGCACCTTCGCGCCAGGCATGGTGCCATTGGCACTGGCCCGCGTGCACGAACTCGTACCGGAGCATTCGCCACGGCAAAACATCGCGTGGAGCCGCGCCAGCATCGTGTCGGCAGGGGCGATGGCCGTCGCCGGTTACGCCTATTCCGCGCTGTTCAACGCGAGCGGCGGATCGCACCGGCTGCTGTTTCTGACCGCCGCAGCGCTCCTCGTGGTGGCGTTGCTGGCGGACCTCTGCTTCCCGGCCAAGGCGAGGAATTCGCAGATGGCCCGCTCCTGACGCGTCCGCGTCGTTACGCCGCTGCCTCAATCATCCTCAGCACGGCCGCGGCAAGCGCGCCGCGTGCGTCGCCGAGGGCGTCGACCGCGTCGAAATGATGGCCACTCGGTTGGTCGACGATCTCCACAGGCACGCCATGCTGGCGCAGCAGCGCCGCATAGTCGGCCTGCAGGCGATGATATTCGTCGGACTCGTCGCCGCCGACGGTGAGGATCATCGGCAGCCGGGTCGAAGGCGGATGGCGCATCGGACTGAAGGCGGCCACGTCCGCCTCGGTCAGTCCCACCACCTTGTTGAGATAACAGAGCCGGATCGGCTCCAGATCGTAAAGGCCGCTGATTGCGCACCCGCCCTTGAGCACATCCGCCGGCACCCCGAAGTCCTGCCAGTGTGTGCCGGCCAGCGTCGCAGTCAGATGCCCCCCGGCCGAATGTCCGGACAGGAAGATGCGATCCGCATCGAAGCCCAGCTTCTGCGCCTGCCGGTACAGCCACACCACGGCATCCTGGTTGTCGCGCACGATATCGGCCATTGCGACGGTCGGTGCGAGCCGATAATTGACCACGGCGACATTGATATCACGCTTGAGATACGGGATTGCCAGATAGCTGAAATCGGATTTGTCCAGCGATTGCCAATATCCCCCGTGAATGAAGATCAGCAATGGCCGGGCGGCACTGCGGGCGGAAAAGAAATCGAGCGTCTGTTTGGCGTCATCGCCGTAGGCGAGATCCTGGCTGACTGCATGCACGTGCCGAATCTCTGCGCTTTGCTTGGCCCACCGGTCGAAGATCGCCTGATAGTGCGGAATGCCACCGCGAACGTTGTACTGCCGATCAAGCGATTCCTGATTGAAGTTTCGATACACTGACATTAAATTTGGCTCCGAACATTCTGGTTCGATGCGGACATCGATCCCGGAAAAAAATACGACGCGCTCACGTCGAACCCCAAGATAAATGGCCGCGCCGCCAACGGCGCCCCGCCAGATGACATCCGCTATCTCGGAGACGCCATGTTCGGAAAGAGCGAGAATCGCGACGACTACCAGCATATCGACCGCCCGCTCGGTGGCATGGCTCGCGAGCTGCCCGACCGGTTCTACATCGACTATCACTCGCACCCGCGGGGCCAGCTGATCTATGCCTATTCCGGGGCGATTCTGGTGACCACGGAATTGGGATCCTGGGTGGTTCCCCCGCAGCGGGCGGTCTGGGTGCCCTGCAATGTCCGGCATGCGATGAAGGCGTGCGGCGACGTGGAAATGCGTACCGTCTATGTCCGGGAGGACGCCGTCCCCGCCGAGCTGACGACGTGTTGCGTGGTGGCGGTGCCGCCGCTGCTGCGCGAGTTGATTTCGGCGGCGGTGAGCATGCCGCTCGATTATCAGGAGGAAGGCCGCGACGGTCTGGTCGCCAGGCTGCTGTTGCATGAAATGCGGCCGCTCTCGGTCGTGCCGCTCCATCTGCCGATGCCCCGCGATGCACGCCTGGCCCGCATTTGCGCCCGCATCGTCGCCGAGCCGTCCGACGAGACGTCGGTCGAGGAATGGAGCCGCTCCGTTGGCGCCAGCGAACGCACGATCATCCGGTTGTTTCCTGAGGAGACTGGCCTCACCTTCAGCCGCTGGAAACAACAGGCCAGGCTGATGGCCGCCGTGCGGCTGCTGGCCGAAGGCAAGCCGATCACCGACATCGCGCTCGAACTTGGATACGAGAGCCCCAGCGCGTTCAGCGCCATGTTCCGTCGCGCGCTGGGCATGACGCCGACCGAGTACTTTCAGGATAGGGCACCGCGTTAGCAGCGCACAGGCGCGCAATCTGGCGTCCGCGCGACAACGCATGGCCTCGCCGCAAGGGACAGGGTCCCGGCGCGCGAGGCACAGTGAGATGGCGACGCTGCCGTGCAAGGCGCCGGCAGCGCGTCGCCATTGCTCACGAGGAAGCTCATGCCAGTCATCGACCGCATCCGGGAGGCGGGAATCGTCCTGCCCTCGCTCGAAGTGCCAGCCGCGCTGTTTGTCCCCTATACCCTGCACCGTGGGGTCCTGACGGTCTCCGGCCAATTGCCAATGGTTGGCGGCAAGGCATTTGCGACGGGCCGTGTCCCTGACGACGTGTCGCTCGACACAGCCCGCGAAGCCGCGCGGCATTGCGTGGCCAACGTACTGGGCTGGGTCGCGGCCGCCACCGGCGGCGATCTGGAGCGGGTTCAGCGCGTGCTTCGCATAGGCGGCTTCGTGGCTACCTCAGCGGGCTTCCATGATGCCCCTGCCGTGGTCAACGCCGCGTCGGAGCTGATCAACTTCGTCTTCGGCGACAAGGGCAAGCACGCGCGCATTGCGATCGGTGTCGCCAGCCTGCCATTTTGCGCTCCGGTCGAGATCGAGGCCACGTTCGCGCTGGCCGTGGACGCATGACGATGGTATCCCGCACCGGATATGCCGACGTGCTGGTCGGCCTGCAATACGGGGACGAAGGAAAGGCAAGAATCGTCGACCATCTCGCCGGCGACTATGACGTCATCGCGCGCTTCAACGGCGGCGCCAATGCGGGCCACACGATCGATGCCCCCGGCGGCGCACTTCGATTGCGCCAGGTTCCCTCCGGCGTCCTGCACCCGTCGCTGTCGCTCTACATCGGATCGGGATGCGCGATCGGCCTGGCCGACCTGGCCGACGAGATCGCCATGCTGGCGTCGCGGGGCATCTCATTGCGCGGGCGCCTCATCGTCAGCGACCGCTGCCTGCTGGTCCAACCCGCGCATGTGGCGCGCGATCGGGACGAGGGCGGCGGCGTCGGAACCACGGGGAACGGCATCGGCCCCTGCCACGCCGACCACGCCACCCGCATGCGCGGCGGCATGCGCGTGGCATTCCAGCTACGCGACCTGGTCGCGGACAGCGAAGCGGTGTTCCGCCATCTGGGCAAGCCGGACACACGGGTTGGCATGGATGCCGGCATGCTCACCAATAGCTCGGGAATCGCACGTATGCGCGCCGCCTGGCGGACCGTACGCGGCTTCGTCACCGCCGAGCCGGACCACCTGCTCCGGCGCGTCGAGGGCGGTGCGCGCGTGCTGTTCGAGGGCGCCCAATCCGTGTTGCTCGACTTGACGCACGGCGAACAGCCGTGGGTGACCTCCAGCCATACCGTGCCGGCCTATGCATATGTCGGCGGCGACCTGCCGTGCAAATACCACCGCAAGACCATCGGCGTCGCCAAGGCCATCGTCTCGCGCGTTGGCGCCGGACCGTTCCCGTCGGAGCTTGGCGGCACGCGCTCGGCGCGATACTGCGCGACGGCGGCCGCGGACCGTGGTGCCCGGCATCGCGAGGCCGCCCACCATGAGCCGGCTCGTCTGCTTGCCAGCGACGACGCCTTCGACATCGGCAGCGCCCTTCGCGTGCTGGCCGACGAGTACGGCACCGTGACCGGCCGGCCGCGTCGCATTGGACTGCTCGATGTCGCACAACTGCGAATGACCATGCGCCAGCATGGCATCGATGAGTGGTTCCTGAACAAATGCGACTGCCTGGCATGGTTCGCCGACACACCGCGCCAGGCCATCCCGCTGTTCGATGGTGCCCCTCATGGCGCAGCCGAGCCCGCCGTCCGCGAGTTTGCGGCGTTTCGTCTCGACGCGTTGCCCCAAGGCCGTGAAGACCCGCTGCCACCGCAGCTCGACGCGCTGCTGCATTGGCTGGAAGACGCCGTCTCTTGCCGCCTTCTTGGCATCGGCCTCGGTCCGGCACGCGACCAGCTGCGCTTCCTGTACTGAATTCCCCCAACCTCTCGACCCGAGTGCAAACATGACGCCCGCCTACTTGACCAACGACATGCGAAGAACCGACCTGGCCTGGTCCGACTGGCCCGCCATCGAAGCCTTCTTGAAGGATGAACTGATTTGCCGGGTCGCCGTCCACGACACCCCCTTCCCTTACGTGACGGCGCAGAGCTTCACCTTTACCGGCGATGCCTTCCTGATCCATAGCTCCCGCTACGGCAAACTGGCTTCGGCTATCCGTGCCAACCCTCACGTGACCATCGAGGTCGACCGCCCGGTGGCATTGCTCAAGGCACCCAAAGGCCAGAACACCAGCCTCGAGTACTACAGCGTCATCGCGAGATGCGTCGCCACCTTGCGCGACCAGACCGACGAAATACGGGCGCATCAGTACGTGGCGCTCGACAAGTTCCGGCCCGAGAAGGACTACACGCCAATCGAAGACGGGGCCGCAAACCAGATCGTGGCGTACTGCTGTGAGGTCCGCTCGCTGTCGGCCAAGAAGCGGATTCTCGCGGACGGTCAATATTCGCCGCCCGGCCAGCCCCGGGCGCCGTACTTGCGCTATCCGCTTCCGGCCGGCGCGACGCTGTCGGCGCTGCCCGAGGAAGCCTTCGATACGCAGCGCTTCGCCCGCTGAGGCCTGCCACCTTCTCACTCCGATCGCTCTCACCTGGCCCGCTTCGATGGGCCGCCAGGCGTGGCCAGCCTGCTCGATGTCCTGGCGGCCACGTATTCCACAGTGTCTTGTGTTTGCGCGCATCCCTCCATCGCGCGATGGTCAGCCCCATGCGCCACGCCGACCGAACCTGTTGGCGCCATGGCGACAGTCGTTGGCATCCCTACGCGGGCCCCGCCCGCCATCCCGCGCGACAGTAGCGAACGACATGCCGCACGGCCATGTTGCACACCGCCGCTCCGCAGGGAGACGGCCACGACAAGACAGGAGACAACATGAGAGTGACACCGATCGAGCTGATGCGCGTGCGCGTCGGCGACCGCCTTGAACGCTTGCCCATCTGCGGCTACCACCGCTGTCTGTTCGCCGTCATTGCGATGGCGTTCTTCTTCGACAATCTCGATCTCGCCATGATGACGTATCTGCTGGGGTCAATCCGCACCGAGTTTGGGCTGACCAGCGCGCAGGCGGGGATGCTGGGCAGCGCCAGCTTTGTCGGCATGGCAGTCGGCGCCCTTGGCTCCGGCATGCTGGCGGACCGCTTCGGGCGCAAGCCGGTCTTCCAGGTCAGCATGATCGTCTGGGGCGTGGGCAGTTTTCTGTGCTCGACGGCAAACGACCCCGTCACCCTCGGCCTGTACCGGCTGCTGCTGGGCATTGGCATGGGCATGGAACTGCCGCTGGCGCAGACGCTGTTGTCGGAATTCATTCCGGCGCGCCAGCGCGGCAAGTATCTGGCGCTGATGGATGGCAACTGGCCGATCGCCTTCATCTGCGCAGGACTGATGTCCTACTATGTTCTCTCGGCATACGACTGGCGCACCATGTTCATGCTCGGCGCCGTGCCCGCACTATTTCTCTTCGTGGTCCGTCGCTACGTACCGGAATCGCCGCGCTGGCTGGAGTCCAAGGGACGACACGAGGAGGCGGCACGCATTGTCGACGGCATCGAATCCACGGTGATGCGCCGCCTGAAGCTGACCTCGCTGCCCGAAGCCACCGCCACGGTGACGACCGCCGATGCACAGACCTTCGGCGTAAAGGTGCTGTGGTCTGCCGAGTACCGCAATCGGACGATGACGGTGTGGGGACTATGGTTCTTCGCCTTGCTGGGCTTCTACGGGCTGAATACCTGGATCGGGGCGCTGCTGCAGCAGGGCGGCATGGGTGTCACCAAGTCGGTGCTCTATACCGTCTACATTTCCATCGGCGGCATTCCCGGCTTCCTGTTCGCCGCCTGGGCGGTCGAGCGATGGGGCAGGAAGCCGGCATGCGTGGCGACCCTGGTGGGCGGCGCCGTGGCCGCGTTTCTCTACGGCCGGGTCGCGGGCATGCATGCGGACCCGGCCGCGCTGTTTCTGTCCGGCGGCATGATGCAGTTCTTCATGTTCGGCATGTGGGCGGTGCTCTACACCTACACCCCCGAGCTTTACCCGACAAGGGCGCGCGCCACAGGATGCGGCATGGCTTCCACGGTGGGCCGGGTCGGCTCCCTGATCGGACCCTCTCTGGTCGGGCTGGTACTACCGCTTGCGGGTCAGTCCGGCGTATTCGCGCTGGGCGCCGCCTCCTTTCTGGCGGCCGCGTGGATCGTCTACCGGTTCGGCATCGAGACACGGGGCGAAGCGCTGGAGTCCATTTCGGCGAGCTGACCGCCTTCTGCCTGGACGATCCGCCGCAGCGGACCCAGGCGGCCCAATCTGCCTGAGCAGGCGTTACGCTGCCGCTTCGATCATTGCCAATACCGCCGCGGCCAGCTCGCTTTGCGCATCGCCAAGAGGCTCCAGCGCATCGAAATGGTGCCCGCCCGTCTGCACGACGATGCGGACCGGCACGCCGCGCTGCCGAAGCAGCGCGGCATACTCGTCCTGCTGGCGGTGATACTCCGCCGATTCGTCGCCGCCGACGGTCAGGATCATCGGCAGCGTGGTCGTTGGCGGATGACGCATCGGGCTGTAGGCGGCGACATCGGCCTCGGTCAGACCGATCACACGATTCAGATAGCAGAGGCGGATCGGCTCAAGATCATAGAGCCCGCTGATCGAGCAGGCGCCCTTCAGCACGTCCGCCGGCAGACCGAAGTCCTGCCATTGCGTGCCGGCCAGCATGCCGACCAGTTGGCCGCCTGCCGAATGGCCGGACACAAAGACGCGCTCGGCATCGAAGCCCAGCACCCTCGCGTTTCGGTGCAGCCACACCACGGCCCCCCGGTTGTCGCGCACGATTTCGGCCATCGTCGCCTGGGGCGCAAGCCGGTAGTTGAGCACCGCCACGTCGATGCCGCGTGCCAGATACGGGGCGGCCAGATGGCTCGAGTCGGACTTGTCCAGCGCCTGCCAATAACCACCGTGAATGAAGATCAGCAGCGGCCGGCCCGGCCCACCGGCGGGGAAATAGTCCAGCGTCTGCTTCGGATCGCTGGCATAGCAAAGGTCCTCCTGGACCGCATGCGCCTGGCGGAAGGCCGCGGCATCCGCCGCCCATCGCGCAAGAATGGCCGGGTGCTGCGGCACCGCGGCACGGTTGTTGTACTGCTTGTCGAGAGATTCCTGATCCAGGTCGCGAAACACGGGCATGCAACGAACCTCCGAATGGTCTGGCGAAAGCGACAACGCCGGAACGACGATGCCGGAACGACGATGTGGGAACGACGATGTGGGAACGACGAGGCGTTCGTACGATATCAGTTTGTGGCCCGCCCCTCTTCCCCGACGATCCTCCGAACCAGATCGCACACCGACGGCACCAATCCCTCCAGCCGTGCCGGCCCCGCGCCCTCGATCCGCTCGAGCACCAGCTCGTGCACGGCGCCGACCAGGGCCAGTGCGCTCTCGTAGGGCAGGCGCTGCCGGCGGCGCTGATCGGTGCCGACGGTGCGCTGGATGAATTCGGCCAGTTCGCGATGGACCTGCCGGCGTACCGCCAGGCCGGGACCGCCGAGACTGAGGATCTCGATGAACAGCGTGCGCAGCAAAGCGGGGTTGCCCGCCATGTAGCCGAGGTAGGCGCGCATCGCGCCTTCGACCTGTGCGGTCCACGGCTGGCGCGGGTCGATCGCGTCGCGCAGCACCTGCAGCGCATGCCGGCTCGCGCTGACGTACAGCGCCATCAGGCAATCGGCCTTGGAGTCGAAGTGTTCGTAGAAGGTCCGGCGCGAGACGTTGGCCTCGGCCACGATATCGGCGATGGTGACGTCGGCATAGCCCTTGCGCGCGACCGCGCCGGCCATGCCCTCGAGCAGGCGGCGTCGATGTTCGCTGCGGTCCGGCGCGGTGCCGGCGGTCAGGATGGCGGGTGCGTGCATGGGCGGCTAGGCATGGGTCGCTCGTTATCCGCCGCCATGGTACTTGACAGTACCGATGCGCGCCATCATGATCGGTACTCCGCAGTACCAGCCGGGCGACGTGCCGGCAACACCCCCTGGGAGACCACCGTGACGCATCTCGTCGTTCGCCGCCTGCTCGTCGATATGGAAGCGCCGATCCCGCGGCATTGGTGCGCGGGCGATCCGTTCCGCACGGCGTTCCTCAATGCGTTGTCGATGAGCTTCCCGGTCGGCGAGCAGTTCTTTATCGATGCGGTGCGCAATGGCTTGAAGGCGCTGCCGCCAGAGCAGCAGGACCGTTTCCGCGCCGAGGTGCAAGGCTTCGTTGGCCAGGAGGCCACGCACCGCCGCCTGCACGGCCTCTACAACGAGCATCTGCGCAGGCAGGGGCTGGTCAATGCCTGGGAGGTCCGTTCGAAGGAACGGCTCAAGCAGCTCGAGGGCGTGGACCCGCGCCATCCGCTGGCGATCACCGCGGCGTTCGAACACTTCACCGCAATCTTTGCCGACTGGATGCTGCGCAACGCGGACATGCTCGGCGAGCAGGACCCGCGTCTGGCGACGCTTTGGCTGTGGCACAGCGCCGAGGAGACCGAGCATCGCAACACCGCCTTCGACCTGTACCAGGCGCTGGGCGGCTCGCACGAATGGCGCATTACCTGGTTCCGCCGCATCAGCATCACCTTCCTCGGTGATGCGCTGCGTCAGACCATCGACAACCTGCGCCGCGACGGCACGCTATGGCAATGGCGGACCTGGGCCGGCGCGATGCGGTTCCTGCTCGGCAAGCGCGGCCTGATCCGCCAGACGTTCGGCGCATGGCGCGACTACTTCCGCCGCGACTTTCACCCGACCGACCACGACGCCAGCGCCTCGGCACAATGGCTCGAGGCCCATCGGGACAAGTACGTGCCGGTAGGCGCCTGAGCGTACCAAGGGCTGATCGCGCTTCGGCGGTCGCCCGACTGCATTACCAGTACGACAGCATCAGCAGCCCGATCAGCACGATCGCGATGAATACCCACAGCATCGGGCGCGCGATCAGGTGGCGGCCGCGCGTCGACGCCCGCGCGGCCTCGGCATTGGTGCCGTACTCGTCTTTCTTTGCCATGGCGATGACTCGAAGGGCTTGAAGTCCTTCCGATGACGCATGGATCGTGCCGGGGTGCAACCGCGCCCGTCGCTGCGGCGCGCCATGCCGCGCCGCGTGCAATTTTGACAACCGCATGGCCTTACGCGCCCGCCTCGTCCGCCTCGCCCGCGATCCGTGCGATCACCGTGCATCGCTTCCCCATGCCGCCGTCCGCTCGGCTATGCTTCGGTGGCCGGATTCCGCTGAGCCACCATCCGGCACGCGCTCCACCAAGACCAACAAAGCAAGGAGACCCGATGCGCATCGTCCGCCGGCGGCCCGCCGCCACCCTGCTCCGCCACCTCGCTGTCGCCGCTGCCCTGCCAGTGCTGGCCGGCACCGCTGGCGCCGCCCCGCCCACCGACCGTTATGCCGCCCCTGGCCTGGAGAAGCCGGCCAGCATCCTGATCGATCGCTGGGGCGTGCCGCACATCTACGCCGGCACGCTGTACGACGCCTTCTACGCGCAAGGCTTCATCGCCGCGCGCGACCGGCTGTGGCAAATCGACCTTTGGCGCAAGCGCGGACTCGGCGAGATGGCCAAGGACTTCGGCCCGGCCTATGTCGACGGCGACCGGATGGCGCGCGCGGTGCTGTACCGCGGCGACATGTACCGCGAATGGCTGGCCTACGGCTCGGACGCAAAGCGCGTGGCCGAGGCCTTCGTTGCCGGCGTCAACGCCTACGTGGCGCTGACCGAGGCGCAGCCCGAGCTGCTGCCGCGCGAGTTCAAGCAGCTTGGCTACAAGCCCTCGCGCTGGCGCGCCGAGGACATCGTCCGCATCCGCCACCACGGCCTGACGCTGAACTTCACCGGCGAGGTCGACCGCGCCACGCTGTACTGCCAGGCCAAGGAGCAGGCAGCGCGCGCGGACTGGCTGCGGCGCGAGCTCGATCCGCCGATCACGCCGACACTGCCCGAGGGCCTGGACCCGTGCGCGGTGCCCGCCGCCGCGCTGAAGAAGGCCTATACGCTGGCCACGGCCGCGGCGAACTTCCCGAAGGAAGCCTGGCAGAAGGCGGCCGCCGGTACGGTGCCGGTCGAGCAGCTCTACGCCGCGGTCGATGCGAACAGCGACACCGGCCGCAGCCTGGGCTCGAACAACTGGGTGATCTCCGGCAGCCGGACGTCGACGGGCCGGCCCATTCTCGCTAACGACCCGCACCGGGCGCACGGCGCGCCGAGCCTGCGCTATGTCTCGCATCTGAATGCGCCGGGCCTGTCGGTGATCGGCGCGGGCGAGCCCTTCCTGCCCGGCATCTCGATCGGCCACAACGGCACGATCGCCTTCGGCCTGACGCGCTTCTACATGGATCAGGAAGACCTGTACGTCTACGAGACCGATCCCGCGCAGCCCAAGTCTTACCGCTATCGCGGACGCTGGGAGCCGATGGAAACCATCACGGAGAAAATCGCGGTCCGCGGCGAGGCGGAACCGCGCACCGTCACGATCGACTTCACGCGCCATGGCCCCGTGCTGCATGCCGACGATGCCAGCCACCGCGCCTGGGCGCTGCGCGCGGCCTGGCTCGATGCCGGCATGGCGCCGTACTTCGGCTCGATGGATTACATGCGCGCCACCAACTGGGACCAGTTCCGCGCGGCGATGAACCGCTGGGGCGCGCCCGGCGAAAACCAGGTCTATGCCGACCGCAACGGCAATATCGGCTGGATTCCGGGCGGCCTGACGGTGATCCGCCCCAACTGGGACGGCCTGTTTCCGGTACCGGGCGATGGCCGCTACGAGTGGGCCGGCTACCGCAACATGGACGAGCTGCCGTGGGCCTATAACCCGTCCGCCGGACATATCGTCACCGCGAACGAGAACAATATTCCGCCGGATCACCCTGCCGCGAAGCTCGGCGTCGGCTACGAATGGAGCGACAGCTCACGGGCGCGCCGGCTCAAGAGCCTGGTCGCGGCCGCACCGGTCAGCTCGCTGCGCGATTCGATCGCGTGGCAGAACGACACCGTGTCGCTGCCGGCGCAGCGCACGCTGGCCGTGATGCGCACCGTCGGCAATGCCGGCGCCGCGGCCTCGCTACTGCAGGACCCGCAGGTGCAGCGGGCCGTCGCGCTGCTGCGAGGCTGGGACGGCAATGTGCGCGCCGACAGCGTGCCGGCCGCGCTGTTCGAGATCTGGTTCAGCAACCACCTGCGGCCCGCGGTGGTGCGCGCCGCGCTGCCGGAGGACGCGGCCAAGCTGGTTGGCGCCGGCGACGCGGCCCGCGTGCTGGCGGTGCTGGAGCAGCCGGACTCGTGGATGCCGGTGGCGCGGCGCGACGAAGTCATGCTGACGTCGCTGAAGGCCGCGATGGCCGAACTGGAGCGGCGTTCGCCCTCGCCGGAAAAACTGGCGGACTGGGGCGCGCTGCATCGCGCGATCTTCCGCCATCCACTCGCCAACATCGTCGACGACGCGACCCGCGCCCAGTACAACGTCGATGCGGGCGGCATCGGCGGGTCCGCCTTCACGCCGATGAACACCAGCTATCGCAACAGCGACTACCACCTGACCGCGGGCGCGTCGTTCCGCATGGTGCTGGACGTCGGCAACTGGGACCAGGGGCGCGTGATCAACACCCCGGGACAGTCGGGCGACCCGGCCAACCCGCACTACCGTGATCTGGCACCGGTGTGGGCCAAGGGGCAGACGTTCCCGCTGGTGTATTCGCGCAAGGCGGTCGAGCGGGCGGCGGAGAAGCGGATCGAGCTGACGCCTCGCTAAGGCGTCATCACCGCATCGGATCCGATTGCCGATGCGGCCGGCGGGCGTGCCTCGTGCACGCCCGCAACATGCACCCCGAAGCCCGTCTCCCCCGGCGCGAGGTCGTCCCGCAACGTCAACTGCGGAATCGCATAATCCCCACCGTTTTGCCGCCGGAATGGAATCGGCGCTGTCGTGTCGATCCGATCCAGCCGCTGTCCCAACTCGTCCTGGATGATCGCAAAGCGTGCCGCATCGACGCGGCCGGTCCGGTAGACCACGTAGGGCGGCAACACATCGAAACCCGGGTAGTGCAGGATCCCGTGTTGTATCGGGAACAGGATGTCGTCGATCGGTCCGTTGATGCCGCGCGGGCTGTAGTGCGACTCCCATCCGCCGGCGGTGACGACCAGCATCGCCCGCTTGCCGGCCAGCGTGCCCTCGCCATAACGGTCGCCCCAGCGCGCATCCGAGTGTTCGCCCACGCCATAGGCGAACCCGTAGGCATAGACGCGTTCCACCCATCCCTTCAGGATCGCCGGCATCGAGAACCACCACAGCGGAAACTGCAGGATCACCGCATCGGCCCACAGCAGCTTGCGCTGCTCGGCCGCGATGTCCTCGCTTTGCGTGCCGTTCTCGAACGCCTGTTTGGAGTCGAGTGAAGGATCGAAGCGCTCGCCGGCCCGGTGGCCGAGATTGTCCGCGGCATCGAGCGTGGCCTTCCACCGCATCGCGTACAGATCGGATACCTGCACCGTATGGCCGGCCGCTTTCAGCCGCTCGACGGCAAAGTCGCGAATCGCCCCGTTCAGCGAGCGCGGTTCGGGATGCGCATAGACCAGAAGAACGTTCATCGTGAGCCTCCATTGCCCATTGCAAGAGAAGGCCAGCTTAGGGTCGCGTCCGGTATATTGGAAATGAATTTCTGAAATTCCAGGTATTGTCATGAACAATTTCGGACGGCTGGATCTGAACCTGCTGATCACGCTCGACGTGTTGCTGGCCGAGCGCAATGTCACGCGCGCGGCCGAGCGGCTGAATCTGTCCCAACCGTCGGTCAGCGTGCAGCTGGCCAAGCTGCGTGACACGCTGGGCGACCCGCTGCTGCTGCCCGGTCCGCGCGGCATGCGGCCGACGGCCCGTGCCGAGGCGTTGCACGAGCCCTTGCGCGAAGCACTGGAGGCGCTGCAGCGCGCGGTATCCCCGCAGGACCGGTTCGATCCGGCGCGGGCGACCAACACGTGGCGCGTCGCGGCCTTCGACTACGCCGAATCGACCGTCGTGCTGCCGGTGTTGCACGGCTTGCGAACGATGGCGCCCGGCACCCGGCTCGCTGTCATGCAGGCGGTGCCGTCGCTGCTGGCGCGGCAGGCGGAACAAGGCGAGATCGATCTTGCGTTCCATACCACCGAGGGCGCGCCGCCGGGCCTGCATCGCCGCCCCCTGTTCACCGAGCGCTATGTGCTGGCCGGCCGCGCCGGTCACCCCGGCCTGAGGCGCAAGCCGACGCCGGCGCAGTTCTGCAGGCTAGAACACGTGATCGTGTCGCCCGATGGCGGCGGCTTTCTCGGGCCGACCGACGAGGCGCTGGCGGCGCGCGGGCTGTCACGCCGGGTCGTCCTGTCGGTGCCGCATTTCCTGTTCGTGTTGTCCGTGCTGGCCAGCACCGATCTGGTCGCGATGCTGCCGTCGCGCCTGGTGCGCGATGCCGCCGGTATCAAGGTGGTCGAGGCCCCGATCGAGATACCGGGCTACGAGATGTCGATGCTGTGGCATGAGCGCGTCCATCGCGACCCCGCGCATCGCTGGCTGCGCGACACCATCGTGGCGTCCGTGTAGTCCCGTCCCGGGCCCGCTACACGCACGCCGATCCGCGGCTACGATGCGCCGCCGCAAAAGGAAGCGCTGCGGCAAGCGATCAATGCCTGGATACGCCACAGCGGCGAGTTCGACGCCGTCGCGGATTTCGATGCGGCGTTGCGCGATCCGGCGCGGCCGCAGGCGATGCTGGCGCGCTACGACAGTGGCGATCGTCTGCATCCGGGCGACGCCGGCTATCGGCGAATGGCCGAAGTCGCGGCCGCCGCGGTGGCCACTGTGGCCACTGTGGCAACTGTGGCCACGATCGCCACGGATGCCACCGACGCCACGGACGACTGAACCGCGATGCCGGCGCGGCGCAGCGCTTGCCCGAATCCGTCGCCGTTCCGGAACTTCACGCCCGAGCACCGACTCACACCGGGACAACCCTGTCCCGCAGCATCGGCCGCCGCTCGGCGGCCTCCCGTCAAGAGGTGCGCAGATGAGACTGCAAGGCAAGACTGTGCTGGTGACCGGCGCCGCCTCCGGCATCGGCCGCGGCATCGCGCTGCGGCTGGCAAGCGAAGGCGCCAACGTGGTGGTCGCGGTGCATCGGCTCGACGAACGATCCGAGCAGGTGTGCAAGCAGATCCGCGAGGCTGGCGTGCAGGCATGGGTCGTGAAAGGCGATGTCTCCGGCGTAGGCGAGGTCGAGCGGCTCTTCCGCGAGGCCGCCGATGCCGCCGGTTCGATCGACGCGCTGATCAACAATGCCGGCATCGAAATCCGCGCCCCATTCGGCGAGGTCACCGAGGAAGACTACGACCGCGTGCTGAACGTCAACCTGAAGGGACCGTTCTTCCTGTCGCAGCAATTCGTGCATCACTGCCGTCAGCAGGGACGCGGCGGCAAGATCGTCAATATCAGCTCGGTGCACGAAGACCTGCCCTTCCCCAACTTCACCAGCTACTGCGCCAGCAAGGGAGGCTTGCGGATGTTGATGCGCAACCTCGCGATCGAGCTGGCGCCGCTCGGCATCACCGTCAACAACATCGCGCCCGGAGCGATCCAGACCCCGATCAATCACGCGCTGCAGCAACGCCCGGACCAGCTGCGCGCGCTGCTGGCCAATATCCCGCTGGGCCGGCTGGGCGAACCGGGCGACGTGGCGGGGCTGGCGGCCTTCCTGTGCAGCGCCGACGCGGACTACATCACCGGGGCCACGCTGGTGATCGACGGCGGGCTGCTGTGGAATTACAGCGAGCAGTAAGGGCTGGGGTGGCCGCGTTTTTCCGACGGCGTGCAGCATCAGCCACATCAGCGATCTTCATGTCATTCCAGCGCAATTCCATATCGCCCGCGGGGTGAAGATTTCCCGCCGCAGGCCGTTAGCCATCGCGTCTGCTACCGCAGGCCTCGTCAATTGGCCGGCGCCACCGATGGCGGCCCTTTCCTGGAATTGCTTCGTATGTTCTCCTCCATCCGCTCGCGCATCGTCGCGCTGTGCGTGGCTATCGTCGTGGCCGCGCTGGCGGTCAACGCCGCCATCAACTATGTGGTTGCCGACTCCTACAACGACACGGCGATCGACGAATCGCTGACCGCGCTGCAGGCGGGCCATGCCGGCGCGATCGCCGACTGGGTCGACAGCCATGGCCGGATGATCGCCTCGCTGCGCGACGCGGTGCTGCAGGCCGATCCGTCGGCGGCGCTGAAGCAGGTCGCGGACGCCGGCGGCTTCGTCAACGTCTATGTCGGCTATGACGACAAGCGGGCGATGTTCTCGAACCCGGCCGGCATTCCGCCGGGCTACGATCCGACCGGCCGTCCGTGGTATCGGCAGGCAGCCGCCGCCGGCAAGCCGGTGGTGACGCCGCCCTATGTCGATGCCGGCAGCGGCAAGCTGGTGGTGGCCTTTGCCGCGCCGGTCATCGCCGACGGCGGCGTCAAGGCGGTGGTGTCGGGCGACGTGGCGATGGACCGCGTGAGCGCCACCGTCAAGGCGATCCACCCGACGCCATCGAGCTTTGGCATGCTGGTGACCCAGTCCGGGCTGATCGTTGCGCATCCCGATGACAAGCTGACGCTCAAGCCTGTTGCCGATCTGGTGCCGGGCCTGGACGCCGTGCAACTGGCCGCGCTGCTGACGGCTGCCGCGCCGACCGAAGTGCAGGTCGGCGGCGCCGCCAAGCTGCTGCGTGCCCGCGCGATTCCGAACACCGACTGGCTCGCGGTGATCGCGCTGGACAAGACCGAAGCGACCGCGGGCATGCGCTCGGTGCTGATGGCCTCCGCGCTGACGCTGATCGTCATCGCGCTGGTCGCCGCCGCGTTGGCCGCCATGGCGACGGCGGCCTCGTTCCGCCGCCTGTCGCAGGTGCGCGACGTGATGGAGGCGATCGGCTCGGCCGATGGCGATCTGACGCGCCGCCTGCCTGCCGACGGCAAGGATGAGGTCGCGCAGATCGCGCGGGCGTTCAATACCTTCGTCGACAAGCTGTGCACCGTGATGCGCCAGATCCGCGCCGCGAGCGACTCGGTGCGCCATGCGGCCGACGAGATCGCCGCCGGCAACCTGGATCTGTCGCAGCGCACCGAATCGGCGGCCGCGAGCCTGCAGCAGACCGCGGCGTCGATGGAGCAGATCACCGCCACCGTCGCGCAGTCGGCCACTTCGGCCAGGCAGGCGGACGATTCCGCGGTCGCGGCTTCGCGGATCGCCTCCGAAGGCGGCGTCGTGATCGGCGAGGTCATCGGCACGATGGGCAAGATCGAGCAGGCCTCGGCCAAGGTCTCCGACATCATCGGCGTGATCGAGGGCATCGCCTTCCAGACCAATATCCTGGCGCTGAACGCGGCCGTGGAAGCGGCCCGCGCGGGCGATCAGGGCCGCGGCTTCGCGGTGGTCGCCGGCGAGGTCCGGGGGCTCGCCCAGCGCAGCGCGCAGGCGGCCAAGGAGATCAAGACGCTGATCGAATCAACGGTCGGCGAGGTGGCGTCGGGCTCGGGCCAGGTGCGCAGGGCCGGCGAGACCATGACGGCGATCGTCGGCAATGTGGCGCAGGTCAGCACGGTGATTTCGGAAATCTCCAATGCCGCGGTCGAGCAGACGCGCGGCATTCAGGAGGTCAACCAGGCGGTCGGCCAGCTCGACGAGATGGTGCAGCAGAACGCCGCGCTGGTCGAACAGTCGTCGGCGGCCGCATCGGCGCTGCAGGCGCAGGCGAACAAGCTGGCCGGCGCGGTGGGACTGTTCCGGCTGGCGTGAGGATGGTCGGGACGTTCCCGCGCACGCGGGAACCCAGTGTCTTTTGTAATCGCTGGGTCCCCGCCCGCGCGGGGACGACGGATCGGTTCGCCGTTGTGGCCGGCGACCGTTATTCCAACCCGGCCTTGTCCAGCCCGAACATCTTGTCCGCCGAACCCGGCACCGTGCGGAACGCCACGTTGGCCCGGTTCCAGCCGTTGATGCCCATCACCGCGAAGGTCAGGTCGGACAACTCCTTCTCCGACAGCTGCTCCCGCACGCGCGCGTAGACGTCGTCCGGCACGCCATGCGGCGGCAGCTGCGTCAGCGTCTCGGTCCATTCGAGCACCGCGCGCTCGCGCGGCGAGAACAGCGTCGATTCGCGCCAGATCGCGACATGGTAAAGGCGCAGTTCGCGCTCGCCGTGCAGCTTGGCTTCCTTGACGTGCATATCGAGGCAGAACGCGCAGCCATTGAGCTGCGACGCGCGGATCGACACCAGATCGAGCAGCGATCGTTCGATGGCGCCGCCATCGATGGCCTGGCTGAAGTTCAGATAGGCCTTGAACAGTTCGGGCGATTGCTGGATGTAATTCAGGCGTTGGGTCATGGTTTTCTCCTGGTCCAAATGGGTGCGCACCGGGGGGAGCGCGGCGGTCATCACGGCGGTGGCCAGCGGCCACGCGCCTCTGAAATAAACGAACATGCAAGCGCTCAGCAGGCGCCGCGCGCAAGCGCGATGCGCAGCAGCTTGTCGGGATTGCGCTGGGCGTGGATGCGGACGATGCGCTCGCCGTCGGTCTCGTAGCACTGCGCCGATTCCAGCTGGCCGTCGACAAAGCGCAGCAAGGCCCAGTCACCATTGAGCAGCGCCAGCTCGACGCTGACCGCCGTGCCGGGGCGCTGCGCGCTGACCGCGAACACCTTGGCGATGCGCCAGCCGCCGACCAGCGGCTTGGGAAAGCTCGGCACCTTGCCGCCGCCGTCGCCGATCAGCTCCGCGTCCTCCGCCAGCATCGACTGCAATGCCGCCATGTCGCCGCGCTCCATCGCCTGGGCAAACCCCTGCAGCAGGCGCAGATGCGTCTCGCGCGCAACGGCGAAGCGCGGCCGCTCGTCGCGCAGCTGCACCTTGGCGCGGCTGACCAGCTGGCGGCAGGCTGCCTCGCTCTTGCCGATCGCGCGGGCGACGTCCGCGTAGTCGGCGTCGAACACCTCGCGCAGCAGGAAGGCCGCACGCGACTCGGGGGTCAGACGTTCCAGCAGCATCAGGAAGGCCACCGACAGATCGTCGGCCCGCTCGGTCAGCTGCTCCGGGGTGGCGGGCGACTCCGTCAGTTCGGGCTCCGGCAGCCAGATGCCGGCGTAGTGCTCGCGCTGGACCTTGGCCATGCGCAGCCGGTCGATCGACAGTCGCGTGGTGACGGTGACCAGCCAGGCCTCGGCGTTGTCGATGCTGCCGCGGTCGGCCTCATGCCAACGCAGCCAGGCGTCCTGCACCACATCCTCGGCTTCCGCGACCGTGCCGAGCATCCGATAGGCGATGCCGTGCAGGCGCGGCCGCAGCCGGGCGAACGTCAGCGTGGCGGGATCGGCCGGCGCGGCCGTGGCGGCCGGGTCGGGCCGGTCGCGGGTATCGGGTAGGCGGGTCATCGCGTTCCAGATCGTCAAAGGTCAAGGCCATGGCATCGTGGCGGGGCCGCGGCACGGCTGCGGTGCCGGCGTGGCACTGTAGCAGCCAGTCAAAACGCAAGACGTCTGGCGAGGCCCGTTTGTGACAGCGTTGCGCTGCCAAACGGTCAGGTACCGCTCCCGGCCAGCGCCCGCGCCGCCGGCATCCGGTCCCAATACGGGGGATAGCCGATGACGAGGCCCCCGGCATCGATGGTCAGCTCGGCGGTGAATGCCGAGTCCTGGCCGTGATAGCCGCCCAGGCCGCTGCCGGCGCCCTGACGCTCTCCCGCCGGCCCGAGCGTCTCATAGCGAAAACGGCGGCAACCGTCCGTGTCCGTGGCCAGCAAGGTGTAGCGCTGCCGGACCGGCTCGACCCGCAGTTCGGGCAAGCGGACGTAGGCCATCGTGAAGACCTGGGCCACGCCCGGCTCCCAGGTGGCATGGCAGACCGGCAGCGTGTTGGTGATCGGCGTGGCCATGATGTCGATATAGGCGGCCCCGGCGAGGTCGTCGCGCGGGCCCTGCCCATCGGTCCACTGCCTGCCGTCCCAGGCCAGCTGCAGCGCCCGCGTGTCGCCCTGGTACACGGTGCGGGCATCGAGCCGGACAAAGCGCCAGTCCGCCTCGCATTCGAGCCGATAGGCCAGTTCCAGCGGCCCGTCGTCCCACTGCGCCTGCATCCGCCCTTCGACCCGTACGCGATCCTGGGTACGGATCACCGCGGCCACATCGAGGCCGGTGCGCGTCAGCCAGGACCACGCGACCAGTTGCGGATCGGCCGGTTGCCGATTGCCGGTCGGGGATGTCGATGGATTCATGATCGCCCTCCTTTGCGCAGACAGGCTCCGGCAGGCGCGGTCTGCTGTCAAAGGCCGCCTGCCCTCGCCATCGAGAGCGTCAATCTACCGCGATACCGGCAAGCCGGCGATGCACAATCGGCATCGCCGGCGGTTATGGATCGATTCGGTACAGCCATGCCGATAATGGACCTGAATATCGCTGGCAAAATATCCGGAAAACCAGCCAAACCAGGCCAATAATCTTCCGGCTCGCTCTCGCAGCGGCATCCGATATTGCACGGCGTCATCACGCCTGCCGCCTTGCCGGCCATTTTCAAAGGGCAATCATTTTATTTTCCATAATCATTCTTCATGCACCTGAAGCGGCGCAGCATAGTGATTTCAGGAATGAATCCCTGCTGGTGAAAACCCTGCCATCCCTTTCACTTGACTTAATTGATATATCACATACCTTGTAACCCATCGCCACACCCAATGCGAGCGGGGCGATGTCCGTGATGGCAACCGGCACCCCAACAGAGGGACAGCAACGGCAAGGAGGAATGCATGGAAAACGATTCGACCGGGTCGTCCATCGCCGCCAGATCAGTTTAAGCAAGCCCGCTTCGCCCCATTCTTCAGTTCCGATCGCGCCTGCCGCCGCCGGCAGCGCAATAGCGCAGGTTTTTTTGTTTCAGGAGCGGATGTGTAACGGACATAGAAGCCAACGATACAGGAGACATTGAAATGCTAGCGACGATATCCCAGCCGAGGTGCGGCACCGCACATTCGGACAGGCAGGATCAAACGATTGAAGGAGTGCGCCATGAATAATTCGTCGACGGCGGCATTCCGCCCCAATCCGCAGGTCTCCGAAAAGACGCGCTGGACGCAGCTTATCGTTGGCGTCATCTGCATGGTCGCCACCGCCAACATCCAATACGCCTGGACGCTGTTCGTCCCGGAAATCCAGGAAACCTTCGGCTGGTCGCGCGCCAATATCCAGATCGCCTTCACGGTGTTCGTGCTGGTGCAGACCTGGCTGGCGCCGATCGAGGGCTATTTCATCGACAAGTTCGGGCCGCGGATGATGGTCGCCTTCGGCGCCTTGCTGATGGGTAGTTCGTGGGTCATCAACTCGCAGGCCACCACGCTGATGGGCTTCTACGTCGGCGCCGCGGTCGGCGGGCTTGGCGTCGGTTCGATCTACGCGACCTGCATCAACAACGCGATCAAGTGGTTCCCCGACCGCCGCGGTCTCGCGGTCGGCCTGACCGCGGGCGGTTACGGCGCCGGCTCGGCCGCCACGATCCTGCCGATCGCGGCGATGATCGAGTCCTCGGGCTTCCAGCACACCTTCCTGTTCTTCGGCGTGCTGCAGGGCACGCTGGCATTCGCGGCTGCCTGGTTCCTGCGCTCGCCGAAGGCAACCGAGGTCAAGGCATCGAACAAGCTGGCGCAGGCCACGCGCGACTACACGTTGAAGGAAGCGCTTTGCACCAGGCTGTTCTGGCTGATGCTGGTGATGTTCGTGCTGGTGGTCACCGGCGGCATGATGGCCGTGGCACAGCTGGGCGTCATCGCCAAGGACCTCGGCGTCAAGGACTTCCAGGTCGACCTGCACTTCTTCGTGATGGCCGCCCTGCCGCTGGCACTGATGCTCGACCGCGTGATGAACGGGATCTCGCGTCCGCTGTTCGGCTGGATCTCCGACCATATCGGCCGCGAGAAAACCATGGTGATCGCCTTCTCGCTGGAGGGGATGGGCATCATCGCGCTGGGGTACTTCGGCCACAACCCGTATGCCTTCCTGATCCTGTCCGGCGTCGTGTTCCTGGCCTGGGGCGAGGTCTACTCGCTGTTCTCCGCGCTGGCCGGGGACGCCTTCGGCACCAAGCACATCGGCAAGATCTACGGCGTGCTCTATACCGCCAAGGGCATCGGGGCGCTGTTCGTGCCGATCGGCAACCTGATCATGGAGGCAACCGGTACCTGGTCTACCGTGCTGTACACCGTGGCCACCATGGACCTGATCGCGGCCTTCCTCGCGCTGATGGTGCTGCGGCCGGTACTGGCGGGGCATGTGGCGACATCCAGACGGCTGTTCTCGAAGGAGGAGGCGGCGGCAGCCGGCACGCAGGTACCCGCCTGATCGATCTCCACCCCGGCCAACGCCGGAGCTGACGCGGGCTTCTTCGGAAGCCCGTTTTTTTTGAAGCAGTTTTGTTCAATACAGCGGCCCACGGCCCCTTCTAGCATGCGCCATCGTCCACTCCGGAGCGCAACGATGGCCTCTGTTACCGTGCTGCTGTCCATGGCCGCCTTTGCCCTGGTGTCCTCGATCACGCCCGGGCCGGTCAATATCGTGGCGCTGAGCGCGGGCGCCCAGCATGGCTTGCGCGCGAGCCTGCGGCATGTCGCCGGCGCGACGGTCGGCTTTTCCGTGCTGCTGCTGTTGGTCGGCCTCGGCATGCATCGATTGCTGACGCAGTGGCCCGCGTTGACGACGGCGATTCGCTGGGGAGGGATCGCCTTCCTGCTGTTCATGGCCTGGAAACTGGCCACCGACGAGGGGCAGATCGACGCGAGCGGCGGCGGCAAGGGGCCGTCGTTCCTGTACGGCGCCGCGATGCAATGGCTCAACCCCAAGGCCTGGCTGGCGTCGGTGGCCGGCATCGGCGTCTACGCGGCCGATGGCGCCGGCGTCCAGGTGTGGCGCTTCGCGGCGATCTATTTCGTGGTCTGCTATCTGTCGATCGCCTGCTGGGCCTATGCCGGGGCGTTCCTGCGCGGTTATCTGCGCGATGCGCGCCGCGTGCGCATCTTCAACCGCGCGATGGCGCTGCTGCTGGTCGCCAGCGCCCTGTTCCTGGTGGAGCGTTAAGGCCCGGCTTGGGGCCCGACTTGAGGCCCGACCTGCAGCACACCGGTACTCAGCGCATCCGCTGATACTGCGCCGGCGTGGCGGCCACCATCCGCTTGAACACCCGTTGCAGGTGCGCCTGATCGGCGAATCCCGCTTCCACCGCGACATCGGAAATCGCGCGGCCCCGCTTGAGCTGGCTGCGGCTGTACTGCACGCGCCGATTGACCAGATAGGCGTGCGGCGTCAGCCCATAGTGCTGCTTGAAGGCGCGGATCAGATGCGATTCGGACAGTTGCGCAGTGGCGCAGATATCGCCAAGCCGCAGCGGCCGGGCGAAATTGGCGTCGATGAATTCGGCGGCGCGGCGCAGGCGATATTCCGGCCATTGGCGATGCGCTCCGTTTTCGCCGGTATCGAAAGACCGCGGCCTCGGCGCGGGAAGAAGACGCCGATGCACCGCCGAGAAAAAAGCGATCGCGGCCTCCTCCTTGCGCATCGGCTCGATGTCCTCGTCGGTCAGCAAGGCATGGAAGCGGCCCAGCGCGCGATGCAGCGCGGCATCGTCGCTGACCCACGTCGAGAAGGCCTGGAAGTCGCAGTTGCGGTCAAAGCCCAGATCGTGCTGCAGCGAACCCAGCCAGCCGGCGTCGACATGCAGCATCCGATACGACCATGGTGCATCGTCGAGCGGATTGCACGCGTGCACCTCTTCGGGATTCATCAGCACCACGGCTCCGGCACCGACTTCGGCGCGCATGCGGCCACCGACGTAGATGCTGCGCCCGCCGGTCACCGCACCGATCGAGAAAGTCTCGTGCGAATGCGCGCCGTAGCGGATGCGGCGGCCGTCCTCGATCCAACGCGCCTCGATAAACGACAGGGAAGGATCGCGCCAGAACACCGGCGTCGCTGTACTCGTCATCGTCGGTTGCCCGTTTGTCAGGAGTGCTCAGATTGCATGCGCGCCATTCTAGCCGGGCGTCAAGGCCGTTTCCGGCGGTACGGCGCCAAACTCGGCGTGAACCCAGTCGCGCACCAGCCGAGTGGCTGGCCGTTCTGCCGCGCGCGGGCTGTAGACCAGGTCGTAGCGGAAGCTCTGCAGCGACAATTCGAACGGCTGCACCAGCACGCCGGAGGCCAGTTCTTCGGCGACCAGCGTCAGGCTCAGCAAGCCAACGCCCTGCCCCGCGATGGTGGCCTGGATCGCGTGGATCTCGTCGGTGAAGGTGAGGCCCGCGGAGGCATCGATTTCGCCGGCGCCATCGCCCGCCCGTTCGAGCCAATGCCGCCACACCGCGGCGCGCGGGTCCTGCCGCACGCCTGCGCCCCATTCGAAATGAATCAGCTCGGCGTGACGCAGGTCGGCCAGCGACGACAGCTTCAGATGCGGACTGCAGACCGGCGCAAAACGGTCCTGGAACAGCGGCTCGACCGTCAGGCCGGGATAGTGGCCGCCGCCATAGCGGATCGCCACGTCGGCATCGCCGTCGAGATCCACGACAGCGTTGGACGCATCGAGCCGCAGCGTCCAGTCGGGATAGGCGGCGCGGAACGACCCCGCGCGCGGCGCCAGCCGCTTGGCGACAAAGGCGACCGTCGACGACAGCGTGGCGATATTGGCCGCGCGCTGCCGCTGCACCGCCGCCACCGCGCGCTCGAAGCCGTCGAGCCCATCGCGGATCGCCGGAAACAGCAGCCGCCCGCTCGCGGTCAGATCGACCTTGCGGGTTTCGCGCTCGAACAACCTGACGCCGAGCCATTCCTCCAGCAGACGGATCTGGTGGCTGATCGCGGTCGCGGTCACGTTCAATTCGTCGGCCGCGCGCTTGAAGCTCAGGCGCCTGGCGGCTGCCTCGAAGGCGCGCAGCGCGCTCAGAGGAGGCAGGCGTCTCATGGCAGCCTCATGAATGAGTTCATCTCATCCATACGTTGAGATTTGACCATTTGTCGGTGTAGGGTGAGATCACGATACTGGGGACGTTCTCCGCAGCGGCCATGTCCAGCGCCGGCTGACGGATGAAATTCCCTCAACTTTATCCTGGAGTTCGCCATGCTGCTCGAACAAGTCCGCACCAACCCCGATCCGTACGCGCCGTTCCTGCTGTCGCAGGGCATCCGCGTCGGCAATCTGGTCTTCATCTCGGGACAGGCCGCCATCGGCGACGACGGCAATATCGTCGGCCGCGGCGACTTCGACAAGCAGGCCGAGCAGGCCTTCCGCAATCTGCAGCGCGCGCTCGAAGCCGCCGGCTCGAGCCTGGACCGCGTCGCCAAGGTCACGATCTTCCTGAAGTCGATGGACAACTTCGGCAAGATCGTCGAGCTGCGCCGCAAGTGGTTCTCGGCGCCCTACCCGGCCGATACCATCGTCGAGATCTCGAGCCTGTATTCGCCGGACGCCCTGATCGAGATCGAGGCCATCGCGGTGGCCGAAGGAGAGCCGGCATGAACGCCGACGTACGACCGACGCTGTTCGATCCGCTCGACATTCGAAACATCGCGCTGCGCAACCGGCTTGTCGTTGCGCCGATGACGCGCATCAGTGCGACGCCCGAGGGCGTACCGACGCCGACGATGGCCGATTACTACGCGGGTTTCGCGCGCGGCGGCTTCGGCCTGATCGTCACCGAAGGCACCTACACCGATCGCGCCTATGCACAGGGCTATGCGGGGCAGCCGGGCCTGACCGATCTCGGGCAGGCGCGCGCTTGGCGCGCGGTCACCGATGCCGTGCACGATGCCGGCGGCCGCATCTTCGTGCAGCTGATGCATGCGGGCGCGCTGTCGCAGGCCAACCGCTTCCGCGACGAGACGGTCGGCCCATCGAGCATCACGCCCAGGGGCATGCAGATGGCCGTCTATCGCGGCAACGGAGCCTATCGCACGCCGCGCGCGATCGAGCCGCACGAGATCGACGCGGCGATCGCGGGGTTTGCCGAAGCGGCCCGGCTCGCCCGCGATGTCGCCGGCTTCGATGGCATCGAGATCCACGGCGCCAACGGCTATCTGCTCGACCAGTTCCTGACCGACTATACCAATCGCCGTGACGATGCCTGGGGCGGTGCCATCGGCCAACGCGTCCGGCTCGCCGAGCAGACCGCGCGGGCCGTCCGTGCCGCGGTCGGTGACGCGTTTCCGGTCGGCGTGCGCATTTCGCAGGGCAAGGTCAACGATTTCACGCACAAGTGGGCCGAGGGAGCCGAGGGCGCGGCGATCGTATTCGGCACGCTGGCCGCGACGGACATCGACTTCCTCCATCTGACGGAGTTCGAGGCGTGGCAGCCGGCATTCCCGGGCGACGCGCGCTCGCTGGTCCGGCATGCGCGGCTTGCCGCGCCGCATCTGACCGTGATCGCCAACGGCAGCCTGCACGAGCCGGCGCGGGCGCAGGATGCGCTGGCCGATGGCGCGGACCTTGTCGCGCTGGGCCGCGGCGCGCTGGCCAATCCCGACTGGCCGATGCGCGTGGCGAAAGGCATCGCACCGCGTGCCTTCGCCCCCGCGCTGCTGTCGCCGTTGGGCGAGATCAAGCCGGCGGAACTGCGGATGCGTGAAGCGCTGCCGCTGGTGGCGTGAACGGCCGCATGGGACCGGCCCTCCCGCGCATCGCGGGAGGGTCCATCAACGTGCTACGTGGCGAACGTCCGTTCCCGTCGTGCCTGACAGGGCGCACAGCGCGTCGCTGTCGGATTGGCCAGCAGGCGCTCGTACGGGATCTCGACCCCGCAGTCTTCGCAGACGCCGTAATCGCCGGACGCGAGGCGCTCGCGCGCCTGTGCAATGTCATCGAGCTCGCCACGGTAGTGCTGCTGCAGCGCGGCGCGATCGAGCTCCTCGTTGACGCCCTCGGCGGTGTCGGCCAGGTCCTGCGGCTCCCGTAGCGGGTTGGTCGGGGGACGGTCGCGCCCCTGCTGATAGAGCGGATCGAGCTCGCGTTCGCGCCGGTCCAGGCGCTCCCCGAGCGCCGCGATCTGTTCGCTGTTCAGATGTGTCATGTCGGCCTCCATCACGCCGGTCATCTCGGCAGTTGCCGAGGCGGCGCCATACGTTGATCGACATCCCCGTTCGCTGGCCGTTCCCCAAGCGCCGACATCCCGCTACTGCATGCCCGGCGGCGCCTGCGGCGCGTGCACCGACACCCAGTTGCCGTTCTCGTACTTCTTCCAGTTGTCGCCGGCGTCGCGCGCGTACAGCCCATCCTCCAGGATCATCAGCCGGGTCGGATGCGGTGCAACCGGCGGCGGGCCGGCCGTTTCCGGCCCCTCGCCCTCGATCACGCCCTCGGCGGCACCGTCGGCGCCCTGGGTCGCGCTTTCTGCCGCCGATGCGGTATCCGGCGGCGCGGCGGGCGGAGCGTCGGCCAGCGCGCGCTGCGCCGCTTCGCTCAAACGTGCGCCTTCGTCCGGCGAACCTCCTCCGCATCCCCCCAGCACCAGCGGTATCGCCGTCGACCCCGGCGACATAGGTCGAACGATGGCTGATCGTGAACAGGTAGTACTTGCCGTCCTTGATATAGATCTGCGGCCGCTCGGTCTGGTCGTTGACGCAATTGGCCGAGAGGATGGGCGGCAGGAACATGATCGGTTGAACGAGGTCGCCGTATAGAACCCCACGATGCGGCCATCCGGCATGATGCGCGTCGACCCGGACCACTCGGCGTTGTGGGTCATCGGCACACCGCCGAATATCCGCAGGCTCGAACCGTCGAGGAACAGGTGGCCGCCATAGATCCAGCCGCCGTTCGCCGGCCGCTTCGAGGCCGGAATGCCGGCGCGGCGACAGAAGTAGCCGATGCGCGCGTGGGATATGGCGGTCGTCGAAGGTATAGCCCGCACTGCGGTCGCGACGCCGGGCGAAATCGGCACAGATCCAGGAAGGGGCGGCCTGTCACGCGATTACGTGAAGCGTCAAGCCGCGTGAAGCCCCGCGAGGCCGCAATGCGGACGCGAGCGCGCCTCTTCGTCGCAGGTCATCCGAAGCCAGCGTCTTGCCGGGGAAGTCCCCACGCGACCACAAGGACAGGTCGCGGACAAAGGCGGCATCGGCATGCATTGCGATGCGCGCTCGTGAACGACGACGGGGACCTCGTCGGCCCCGTTATCGTTCGGGTCTGTGTTGGCCAGCGCGGATCATTCCTGCCGCGCATGGCCACGGGAGGATTGCGAATGGGTTAAAAAAAGGCAGGACAACTGTCCTGCGTGCGCGCCTGCAATGGCGCCGCTGCGGCGGCGTAAACCCGGTTCGCCGCAACGTAGAACGAGGTTAGTACACGGGTTGATCGAATGCCAAGGCTTCAATCGGTGCCGATGTGCCGGCGCCGAGCGGCGCTGCGCAAACGCCGTTCAGGCCTGCCGCCGCCAGACCGGCGAGGCGCTTACCACCACCTTGCGCGGAATGATCTGCTGCGCGTGGAAGGCATCGGCGATGCGCTGCTGCTCGTCCAGCGCCGGCGTGTCCACCGCCTGCAACTGGTAGCTGCGGCGCCGGTTCGCGATCTGCACGGTAGCCGCGTCGAGTCCGATCAACGGTGCATGCCATTCGGCCGCGGCGGCCGGATTGGCCTTGACCCACTCTCCTGCCTGCGCGAGCGCATCGAACACGGTGGCCAGCACATCGGCGCGTCGGCGTGCGAAGTCGCTGGCCGCCAGATAGAAGCGCCGATAGCTGGCCAGGCCGGTGCCGTCGGCCAGCACGCGGGCCTGGGCCTGGCGCTGCGCGGCCGCCAGGAACGGATCCCAGATGACCCATGCCGATACGTTGCCGCGCTCGAAGGCGGCGCGCGCATCGGCCGGCGTCAGGTATGCGGGCTCGATATCGCGCATGGACAGGCCGTTGCGCGCCAGCGCCTCGAGCAGCAGATAGTGCGCGCCGGCGCCCTTGGCGAAGGCGACACGGTGGCCCTTCAATTGCGCGATGGACGTGAGCGACGAGTCGCGCGGCACCACGATCGCCTGCGCCGTCGGCGACGGTGTCTCGATCGCGTAGTAGGTCAGCCTGGCGCCGGCGGCGAGCGCGAACGGCGGCACCGCGTCGGCGACATCGGCACTGAGGTCCAGCCCGCCGACATTGAGCGCCTCCAGCAGAGGCAGGCCTGAGGTGAATTCGTGCCAGGACACCGAGACGCCCTGCGGGGCCAGCGCCTTCTCCAGCGTGCCGCGCGACTTCAGCAGGATCATCAGCGTCGACGACTTCTGGTAGCCGATCCGCACCGTCTCCGGCTTGCCGCCCGCTTGCCCGCGTGCCGCGCCGGCCAGCGTCCATGCCGCGATGCCGGCGCCGGCCAGCAGCAGCTGCCGCCGCTTCTGTTGCATATCGCTGTCCCTTCGCGTCATAGCGTGGCGATCGACACTTCGGTCGACTTCACCAGCGCGATCACTTCCTTGCCGACCGCGAGCTCGAGCTCCTTGACCGAGCGGGTCGTGATGACCGAGGTCACCACCAGCCCGCCGGCGGTTTCGACATCGATCTCGGACACCACCGGTCCCTCGATGATTTCGCGGATCCTGCCGCGGAACTGGTTGCGCACGTTGATGGCATGAATCGTCATGACAGGTTCCTCGATGAAATTGCCGAATGCCTGGAATATCAGACCGACCAGCGCACACGCTCGGCGGGCCACGGTGCGCTGTTTGCGGAAGCCGTTGCGGCACGGGCCAGTTCGGCCTCGCGCTGCTGCAGTTCGCGCGCCCGCGCGGCGACACGCTGCACCGAGCGGTCGAGCCGTTCGACGATATCGCCGGTCGCGGTGTAGCCGCCCTCTGGGCGCGATGGCAGCTGCTGGTCGGTCGCGTAGATGCCGTCGAGGATGTCCCGGGCGCCGAGCGCCGACAGCACCGGCTTGAGCGCATAGTCGAGCGCCAGCAGGTGCGCGGGACTGCCGCCGGTGGCCAGCGGCAGCACGGTCTTGTCGCGCAGGCCGTCCTGCGGCAGCAGATCGAGGAAGGCCTTCAAAACGCCGCTGTACGAGGCCTTGTAGATCGGCGTGGCGACGATCACCAGCTGCGATTCACCAACCGCGCGCACTGCCTCCTGCAGGCGGGCGTCGCCGAAATCGGCCTGCGTCAGTGCCTGCGCCGGCAGGTCGCGCGGCCGGATCGAGCGGTAGGAGGACGTGAAGGCGTCCAGCCGCGACAGCGCGAGCTCCAGCAGGTAGGCCGAACGGGAAGGCGTGGAAGGACTGCCGAGTATGCCGACGATATTCATCAGAGCGTTGCCAATGCGCGGGTCCGCGCGTCGTTGTCAGGGGATTCGGTCGCGGGCTGCCGCAGCACCCGCCGCAGCACGCGCTCCTCGAGCGCGGCGAATGCCGGCGCGCCGTGGCTGCGCGGGCGCGGCAACGGCACGCGTTCGTCGAAGGCGATGCGGTGGTCTTCAATCAGCACCACGCGGTCGGCCAGCGCGACGGCCTCTGCCACATCGTGCGTGACGAGCAGCGCGGTGAAGCCGTGCGCCAGCCACAGGCGCTCGATCAGCTGCTGCATCTCGATACGGGTCAGCGCATCGAGCGCGCCAAGCGGCTCGTCGAGCAGCAGCAGCCGCGGCCGATGCACCAGCGCACGCGCCAGCGCGACGCGCTGGCGCTGGCCGCCGGACAGCACCGCGGGCCACTCGTTGGCGCGCTCGGCCAGCCCCACCTGGGCCAGCGCTTCGCGCGCGCGTTCGCGGCCTTCCCGCCCCGGCAGGCCCAGTGCGATGTTGTCGAGCACGCGCTTCCACGGCAGCAGCCGCGCATCCTGGAACATGATGCGGGTGCCGTCGTCATGGCCGTCCTGGGGCCGGCCATCGAGCGCGATGCGACCAGCGCCGGGGCGCTCGAGTCCAGCGACCAGACGCAGCAGCGTGCTCTTTCCGCAGCCGCTGCGGCCGACGATCGCGACGAATTCTCCCGGCGCGATGCGCAGATCGATCTGCTGCAGCACGGCGCGGTCGCCGTAGGCCTTGTGCAGGCCGCCGATCGCGACCTCGGTGCCGTGCGGACGGGCGGGACGGTCGCTACGGCTGGGCCTGTCGCCGGCGGTCCGCAATGTGGCGGGCGGGCCTGGCTCGCCGGCCTCACGGCCCCCGCGCCGCAGCGGCAAGTGTTGTTGCGTGGCATGCATCGGTTCTGCTCCAGCAGGAAGTCGTTCGTGTTGGCTCGCGCGCGGTCGGCCCGTCGGCGGGCTCAGCCGCCCGGGCTCTGGTAGCCGGGATGCCAGCGCAGCCACCAGCGCTCCAGTCCTTTGGCCAGCAGGTCGGCCAGCTTGCCCAGCAACGCGTAGAGCAGGATGCCGACCAGCACCACGTCGGTCTGCAGGAACTCGCGCGCGTTCATCGTCAGGTAGCCGATGCCGGCCTGCGCGGAAATCGTCTCGGCGACGATCAGCAGCACCCACATCAGGCCCAGCGAGAAGCGCAGCCCGACCAGGATCGAGGGCAGCGCACCCGGCAGGATCACCTGCCAGTACAGCGCCCAGCCGGACAACCCGTAGCTGCGCGCCATCTCGATCAGGCCCTTGTCGACCGAGCGGATGCCATGGAAGGTGTTCAGATAGATCGGGAAGAACACGCCGACCGCCACCAGGAACAGCTTGGCGGCCTCGTCGATGCCGAACCACAGGATCACCAGCGGGATCAGCGCCAGCGCCGGGATATTGCGCACCATCTGCAGGCTCGAGTCGAGCAGCGTCTCGGCAATCCGGAAGGTACCGTTCAGCAGCCCGAGCAACAGGCCGAGTCCGCCGCCGATTGCCAGCCCGGCCAGCGCACGCCACGCGCTGACGGCGGTGTGCTGCCACAGCTCGCCGGACAGCGCCAGCGTGCGGAACGCGGCCACGACCGCCAGCGGCTCGGGCAGGACGCGGCTCGACAGCCAGCCGCTGCGCGAGGCCAGCTCCCACAGCAGCAGGATCAGCGCCGGCACCAGCCACGGCAAGCCGCGCCGCAGCGCGGATGCCGCCCAACCCTGGGGCAGCAGCGCGCGCGCCGGCGCGCCCGCATGGAAGTCGGCCGCCAGCGCGGCACCGCTTTTCGATGAATTCGACATGGCGTTCAGCTCGCGGACAGATTGGCGCCCTGCGTGCCCCCCTTCGTGGCCGCCTGCGCGGCGCTCGAAGGCACGAAGGTATTGGCGACGATCTCGCCGAACGGTCCGGTCAGCACGCGCTCGGCGGCCTCCCGATGGGCCAGCGGCAGCAGCGGAAACACCAGTTCGGCGAAGCGGTGCGCCTCTTCCAGATGCGGGTAGCCGGACAGGATGAAATACTCCAGCCCGAGCTGCGCGTATTGCTCGATGCGAGCGGCCACCTGCTCGGGGTTGCCGACCAGCGCGGTACCGGCGCCGCCTCGCACCAGCCCGACGCCGGCCCACAGGTTTGGCGCGATCTCCAGGCCCTGGCGGACGTCGTGCTTGTTGAAGCGGCCGCCATGCAGCTGCGCCATGCGCCGCTGCCCCACCGAATCCATCGCGGCGAACTTGCGCTGGGCCGCCGCGACGATCTCCTCGTCCAGATGCGACACCAGTTCGCTCGCCGCACGCCAGGCCTCCTCCTCGGTCTCGCGCACGATCACGTGCAACCGGATGCCAAAGCGCAGCTGCCGGCCGACCGCGGCGGCACGCGCGCGCACGTCGGCGATCTTCTGCGCCACCGCCTCGGGCGGCTCGCCCCAGGTCAGATAGGTATCGACTTGCTCGGCGGCAAGATCGTGCGCCTCGGGCGACGAGCCGCCGAAGAACAGCGGCGGATAGGGCCGGCTGATCGGCGGATACAGCGCCTTCGCGCCCTCGACGCGCAGATGTTCGCCGGCAAAGTCGAAGGCCTCGCCATCATGGCTGCGCGCCAGGATCTCGCGCCAGATCGTCAGGAATTCGCGCGACAGCGCATAGCGGTCGCGATGCGACAGGAACAAGCCGTCGCCCTCCAGCTCTTCGGGATCGCCGCCGGTGACCAGATTGACCAGCAGCCGCCCGCCCGACAAGCGGTCCAGCGTCGCGGCCATGCGCGCGGTCTGCGAGGGCTGCATCAGGCCTGGACGCAGCGCCACCAGGAACTTGAGCCGCCGCGTGGCATCGATCAGGCTCGAGGCCAGGATCCACGAGTCCTCGCAGGAGCGGCCCGTCGGCAGCAGCACGCCCTCGTAGCCGAGGCTGTCGGCGGCGATCGCCACCTGCTTGAAGTAGTCGAAGGTCGCGGCGCGCGCGCCCCGGGCGGTGCCCAGGTAGCGCGAATCGCCGTGCGTGGGCAGGAACCACAGGACTTTCATCGGGCATCTCCGGCGTTCGGCGCACGCTGTGCGACGGCGTCTCGCTTTGCGGGCAGCGCGTCGGCGATGCGGATCGGCTTTGGGATCAGCTTCAGCGCGTGGAAGGTATCGGCGATCTGCTGCTGTTGCGCGGCCACGGCCGGGGTCAGCGGCGCCACACCGAATTCGCTGCGGTTCAGCGTGCGTTCGACGACGTCGACGTCGAGCCCCTGCTGCGGGGCGATCAGCGCCGCCGCGGCACGGGTATCGGCCTTCAGGCGCTGGCCCTCTCGCAACAGCTGATCGAACAGCGCCTCGACGATCTGCGGCTTCTGCGTGGCAAAGCGCCGGGCGGCGAGGTAATAGGCGTAGTTGTTGACCAGGCCGCGGCCATCGGCCAGCACGCGCGCGCCGATCTGCTTTTCCGCGGCGGCCAGGAACGGGTCCCAGATGACCCAGGCATCGACGGCGCCGCGCTCGAAGGCTGCTCGCGCGTCCGCCGGCGCCAGATACACCGGCTGGATATCGCTAATCTTCAGGCCGGCCTTCTCCAGCGCCTTGACCAGCAGGTAATGGACGTTCGACCCCTTGTTCAGCGCGACCTTGCTGCCCTTCAGATCGGCCACCGAGCGCAGCGGCGAATCGCGGCGCACGACGATAGCCTCGGACCCGGGCGCGGCGGGATCGAAGCCGATATAGACGAAGTCGGCGCCGGCCGCCTGCGCGAAGATCGGCGGCGCTTCGCCGACGAAGCCGACATCGACGGCACCGACGTTCAGGCCCTCGAGCAATTGCGGGCCGGCCGGAAACTCCACCCATTTGACGGCGGTGCCCAGCGGTGCCAGCCTGCGCTCGAGCGACTGCTGCGATTTGAGCAGCACCAGCAGGCTGGCGGACTTCTGATAGCCGATGCGCAACGTGTCGGTGGCCGGTTGCGCCAGCGCGGCGCCCGAGGACGCCACGGCGGCGTACGCGATGGCGAGCGCCGCCAGGCCGCGAAGGGTGCGCAGCCGGCGCAGCCCTTGATTCAGGAGCGAAAGCGTCATGGCTTGATGGATCGGGGATCGGAACAGCCCCGACGATAGCGCGACGGGCCGCCATGACAAACGAAGCGTTTCGGATTTCGATACGCGGCCAGCGCATGTGCGACACCGCGGTACCGGCCGCTGGAATCACGACCTTGGCCTGGCCCGATACGCCGTCCTGCCGATATGGCAGGCCGATGACGTCGCGCAGGCCCCATGGCGACCTCCTGCCGTCGACGGCCCGCACGAGGGAACCGCAGGCGGGACGAATCCTCATGTCAGGTCATGGCAGGCGGCATGGCCCGCTATGCCGCAGGACCCCTCCGTCGCGGTACGCGCCTGTGGGCGCCGCCCCTGCCCTCCTTCAGCGCGGCGACGAAGGCCTGCACCGCCGGCGGCGAGCGGTCGGCGCGCGTGATCGCGACCACCGTTGCATGGGTGTCGAGATCGGCGATCGGTACGAAGGCGACGTCGGGCCGGTTGGCCTCGCCGACCGAGGCGCCGACCAGCGTAAAGCCCAGTCCGGCGGCGACCAGCCCGAGCGCGGTATGGATCTCGATCGCCTCATGGCCGGCGCGCGGATCGCAACCGGCGCTGCGCAGCGCCGCCACCATCAGGTCCGCGAATCCGCTCTGCGGATCCTTCGGATACCGGATCAGCGCCATCGCGCCAAGCTCGGCCGCGCGCAACGACTTGCGCCGCGCCAGCGGCGACGTCGCCGGCAGCGCCGCCACGAAGGGCTCTTCGAACAGGATCGTGTAGTCGAGGTCGGCCGGCCGCTCGAACTCCCCGATATAGCGCGAGATGCCCACGTCGATGCGCCCGCGCCGCAGCAGCGCGCCCTGATGCTCGGACAGCTGCTCGACCAGGTCCAGATGGACATCGGGAAAGCGCTTGCGAAAACGGCGGACCGCCGCGGGCAGGATCGAGAAGATCGCCGAGCGCGTAAAGCCGATGCCGAGCCAGCCGAGATTGCCGGCGGCAACCGCACGCGCCTCCTCGTCGAGCCGCCGCATCTGCGACAGCAGGTCCTTGGCGCGCGGATAGAGGAAGCGTCCGGTCGCGGTCAGCGACATGGGCCGCGTCGAGCGATCGAACACCGGCGCGCCGAGCTGGTCCTCGAGCTGCGCGATCTGCATGCTGATCGCCGTCGGTGCCACGAACAGGCGGTTGGCGGCCTCGACGGCGCTGCCGGCGTCGACCACGGCACAGAAATAGCTCAGCTGTCTCAAGTTCATTTTTTATGAATCCGAGTCCAATAATCGATGTTTGATCCGGCTCGCACTTTACTTGAAACTGCGCTTCGAGCTTACGAGGACATCGACATGGATGCTATGCAATGCGCAGATGGGCACGGAGACGAGCGGAAGGAGGGCTGGCTGCAGGCCGTACGCGAGCTCTCCACCGCCGAGGTTTCCGACGCCCTGGACTATTTCCGCCTGCCCGGCAGCGCGCTGGGCATCCAGCCGATCGCCGGCGCGCCGGCGCTGTTCGGCCCGGCCTTCACCGTCAGCTTCGTGCCGGTGGACGTGGCCTGCCCCGGCACCGTCGGCGATTTTCTCGACGACATCCCGGCGGGCGCGGTGGCCGTGCTCGACAACGGCGGCCGGCTCGACTGCACCGTCTGGGGCGGCATCATGAGCCGGCTGGCGGCACACCGCGGCGTCGCCGGCACCGTGATCCACGGCGTCTGCCGGGACACCGCGCAGGCCGATGCCGCCGGCTATCCGCTCTATGCCCGCGGCCGCTTCATGCGCACCGGAAAGGATCGCGTGCAGGTCTCGGCGGTCGGGCAGCCCGTCAGCCTCGGCGACGTGCGCGTGGTACCGGGCGACTACATGCTGGCCGATGCCGACGGCGTGGTCGTCATTCCGCGATCGCAGGCGCAGCGCGTGATCGAGCGCGCGCTGCGGACGCGCGATGTCGAGCAGCGCATTGTCGATGCGGCGCTGGCCGGCATGGCGCTGGGCGAGGCTCGCCGGCAGTTCGGCTACCACGTGCTGCAGCGCGCCGGCCATTAGCCGTTGCCAAAGCCTGTCCGCAGCCATTCACCGCTGCCGGCCTCGGCTTCATCGACAGACGACGGACCACGTCGCACCACATGCATCAGGAGACAGCATGACCATCGAACCCACACCCGCGCACCGCCTTCCACGCCACCTTCCGCGCCGATACCGCACCGTGCTGCTGGCCGCCGGCGCGATCGCGGGCTTCGGCCTGATCGCCACGGCCGCCCGCGCCGCGGCCCCCGAGCCCTACCCGTGCGCGACCTTGCGGATCGTGTCGCCGTATCCGCCGGGCGGCACCACCGACATTCTCGCGCGCATCGTGTCGCCCGGGCTGTCGAAGCAGCTCGGCATTCCGGTGATCGTCGACAACCGCGGCGGGGCCAGCAGCAATATCGGCACGGAGTTCGTCGCGCGCGCCAAGGGCGATGGCTGCACCGCGCTGCTGGGCAACAACACCGGGATCGTGATCAACCGCAATCTGTACCAGCTCAAACTCGATCCCACCCGCGCGCTGGCTCCGGTCGGCGAGATTGCGTCGGTGCCGCTGGTGCTGTACGTCAACAGTGCGCTGCCGGTCAACTCGGTAGCGCAGCTGGTTGCGCTCGCCAAGGCCGCGCCCGGCAAATACAGCTACGCGTCGGGCGGCAGCGGCAGCCCGCAGCATCTGGCCGGCGAAATGCTCAAGCTCGAACGCCAGCTCGATATCGTCCATATCCCCTATCGCGGACAAGGGCCGGCGCTCAGCGACGTGATTGCCGGCCAGGTGCCGATCGCCTTCGAGACCACCACCGCGATCGCCCCGCAACTGAAATCCGGACGGCTGCGCCCGCTGGCGACCACCGGTGCGAAACGCGCCCGCACGCTGCCCGATCTGCCGACGATGCAGGAAGCCGGCTTTCCCGGCTTCGTGATCGAGAACTGGTACGGGCTGTTCGTGCCGGCCGACACACCGGCGCCGCTGGTGCAACGACTGAACGCCGCGCTGAACGCGGTGCTGGGCCAGCCCGATATCGCCGGCCGGCTGTCGGACATGGGCTCGGCCGACGTGCGCGGCACCACCGCGCAGTTCCGCGCCTTCATCGCCAAGGAAATGCCCTACTGGGAATCGCTGGTCAAGCGCTCCGGCGCCACCGTCGACTGAACCGTAACCCTGCCTTCATCCCTGTCCCGATCTCTGCTTCCCCGCTCGCCATGACGCACGCCGACATCACCATCGCCCAGCTGGACCGCCTGAAGCGGCTCGGCACGGCCACCATCCACGAGGCGCAGGGCCAGCAAGGCGCCGTCGATCCGCGCATCGCCGCGCTCGATCCCGGTATGCGCCTGGCCGGACCGGCGTTGACCGTCGATATCCGTCCGGGCGACAACCTGATGATCCACTACGCGCTGACCAAGGCCCGGCCCGGCGACGTACTGGTGGTCGACGCCAAGGGCTTCGCCGACGCCGGCCCGTGGGGCGACGTGCTGACCTTCGCCGCGCAGACGATCGGCCTTGCCGGGCTGGTGATCGACGGCGCGGTGCGCGACGCGTCCAGCATCGTCGAGATGGGCTTCCCGGTGTTCTGCCGCGGCGTCTGCATCCGCGGTACCAACAAGCAGCAGCCGGGCAGGCTCGGCGTGCCGCTGATCGTCGGCGGCGCCGCGATCCGCCCCGGCGATATCGTGGTCGGCGATCGCGACGGCCTGGTCGTGGTGGCGCGCGAGCAGGTGGCGCAGGTCATCGAAGCCAGCGAAGCGCGCGAACGCAAGGAGCAACGCATGCGCGAGCAGCTCGCCGGCGGTGCCACCATGGTCGAGCTGCTGGAATTGCAGGACACGCTGGCGCGCTACGGCCTGCATTGAGCGAGGCCGGCGGAAGCCGCCGAAGGCGCGCGCTGCATGCGCACGCTGGTGACAAGCCCCGCCAGCGTCAGCGCACTAGCGATCAACAGCGTGGTCTGTAGCCCCGCCACATCGACCGCGATGCCGCCGAAGAACGAACCCAGCGCAATGCCGAGGTTGAACACCGACACCAGCAGCGCGGTCGCGGCCTCGATCCCGTCGATGCCGTCGGCTGCGCGCAGCATCCAGCTCTGCACCGACACTGACACCGCGCCGTACGACAGGCCCCAGCACAGCAGCAACGCCGCCCCGCTCGTCATGGTGTTGCCGAAGGTCGCGAACAGCAGCAGCGTCGCGCTCAGCGCCAGCGCGACGGCCAGCAGCGCGCGTCCCGGATGCCGCCCCGCCAGCGGCCCCGCGGCGAAGTTGGCGATCATGCCGGCCACGCCGTAGCCGAACAGCAGCACGCCGATCCAGCCGGCGCCAAAGCCCGATACCTGCTGCAGCAAGGGGCGGACGAAGGTGTAGGCCATGAAGTGGCCGGCCACCAGGAAGAAGGTGACCGTCAGGCCGAGCCGCACGCCGCGGTTGCGGAACTGCGCGCGCATTCCTTGCCGAGCGCCGCTTGCGGCGGCCGGCAGCGGCGGCAACGTCGCGATGTTCAGCACGAAGATCAGGCCGCTGCAGACCGCCATCGCGCCGAAGGCCGCGCGCCAGCCGACCAGTTCGCCCAGCCAGGCGCCCAGCGGCACGCCAACCACCGAGGCCACCGACACGCCGCCGAAGATGATCGCCGTGGCCCAGCCGACCGATGGCGCGGCCACCAGCCGCGGCGCCAGCCCGCCGGCCACGGACCAGATGCCGCCGATGCAGAAGCCCACCACCACCCTTGCGGCCAGTAGCCAGGGCAGCGTCGGCGCCAGCGCGCACAGCACGTTGGCGCCGGCCAATGCCAGCAGCAGCGCGGCCAGCAGACGCCGGCGATCGATCGAACCGGCACCCAGAACGATCAGCGGGGCAAACAGCGCGGCCAGCAGCGCGGGCGCCGACAGCATCAGGCCAGCGCTGCCGGCCGATACCTGCAGGCTCTGCGCGATTGGCGTCAGCAGGCCGACCGGCAGCATCTCGGTGGTGACGACACCGAAGGTGGCCAGGCCGACCGCGGCGACCGCGGGCCAGCGGTTGGGGGGCGTGTCGCCGGATGCCGCGGATGGACCGGCAAGAGGGGAATCGTCGAATCTTCCTTGATGGATGTCGTTCATTGGCAATCGCTCCGTCTGACGCGGTGCCGGCCCCAATTCGCCGGGCCGCCCGCGAGTCCGGCAAGCGTAATCGTTGCCAATGCGGTGATAAAGTAGCCGACTTTCGCAACACTGGGACGAATCGTGCCTAATGGGGAAGGCATCGCGCTCGATCACCTGGGCGATGTGCGCGCCTTCGTGCAGGTCGCGCAGGCGCACAGCTTCACGCTGGCGGCGCAGCGGCTGGGCATCTCGCGCTCGGCGGTCGGCAAATGCATCGGCCGGCTGGAAGCGGGACTGGCGGCCCGCCTGCTGCAGCGGACCACGCGCAGCGTCAGCCTGACCGACGAGGGCCGCCTGTTCTACGAGCATGCGGTGCGCATCCTGGCCGAGGTCGACGAAGCACACGCCGCGCTGGCCTGGCGCAACGAGGTGCCGCGCGGCCGCCTGCGCATCGATCTGCCGGTCACGCTCGGGCGCCTGCACATCGTGCCGATCCTGCACCGGTACCTGGCGCAATGGCCCGAGCTGCGGGCCGAGGTGTCGTTCTCGGACGAATACAGCGACCTCGTGCGCGACGGCATCGACCTGGCGATCCGCGTCGGCGGCGAGCACGACAGCGGGCTGATCCGCCGGGTGCTGGCCCCGCACCGGCTGGTGACCTGCGCCACGCCGGCCTATCTGGCCAGGCACGGCACGCCTGCGACGCTTGACGATATCGCGCGCCATGAGACCATCGTCTATACGCATGCGGGCATGGCACCGCCGTGGCGTTTCACCGTCGACGGCAGCGCCTGTACGCTCGCGATCGAGGGCCGCTGGCGGATGAACAATACCGAGGCGATGCGCGACCTGGCGCTGGCGGACGCGGGGCTAGTGCAGATCGCGGCCTTCCTGGTCGGCGGCGATCTGCGGGCGGGCACGCTGGTGCCGGTGCTCGAGCGGTTCACCGGCCCCGGCGCGCCGGTCTGCGCGGTCTATCCGAACCGCCGCCATCTGTCGCCGAAGGTGCGCCGGCTGATCGACGAGATCGACCGCGCGTGGGCGAACGGAGCGCCGTGGAATTGATTTCACCGTCATCCCCGCGCACGCCGGGACCCAGTGACGTTGGCTTCGGCGCAACAAGAGCCGCTGGGACTCGCTTTCGCGGGGACGACGGAGGTAGGCGTGGGAGAACGTCAGCCCTCGCCCAGCAGCCCCTGCGCATCGAGAATCGCGTAGGCGATCTCGGGATGGCGCTCCAGGCAGCGCCGGATCGCGGCGGGGATGGTTTGCCGGGTCTTCTTGCACAAGCCCAGCTGTTCTGCCAGCTCGATACTGAAGCCGCGCACGGTCCGCACGCCGTGAATGCTCGGCTCGATCGTCACCGTGATGCCGAGCAGCTCGTGCATCTTCTGCTGCATGCGGCGCAGGTCCTCGAGCGTTTGCACGTCCTCGAGCCGCGCGATCAGCCGCTTCTCCTCCTCCTTGGTCAGCCGCAGCACGCGGATGTCCGCCTGCGGATCGTCGAGCAGCTGCTCGCGCCCGCAGACACAGGCCCCGGGTGGGCATTCCTTGCGGATCGGAAACGGGGCGTTCATGTCGACGCGGATCGGGACCGGTGTTGCGCGATGATTCTGGCGTGGCGGGATGGCGCAGGCGATGCAAAGGCCGCATGGTGGCGGCGCGCCCGCAGCCGGGCATTATAGCGGCGGCGGCGATCGCCCGCGCCGGCGGCCGGGGCAGTACAATGCCGTCCGTTTCCACCGCTTACCGCCGTTCGGCGCCGCCTGCCGGCGCGGCACGGACGCTCTCCCCTCATGTCGAATCTGATCGTGCATGGCGGCACGCCGCTGCGTGGCCGCATCGTACCCTCCGCCAACAAGAACGCCGTGCTGCCGGTGCTGTGCGCCACCTTGCTGACCGACCAGCCCGTGCGGCTGCACCGGGTCCCGGACATCACCGACGTGCGCAAGATCCTCGATATCTTCCGCACGCTTGGCTCCGATGTCCGCATGGACCATGACAGCGGCACGCTGGACCTGCATCACCGCGACACCGTCTTCGATCCCGCCCGCCACCACCTGCCGGAGGAAATGCGCTCCTCGATCATGCTGGTGCCGCCGCTGCTGAGCCGCTTCGGCGTCGCGCGCCTCGAGGACAACGTCAAGGGCTGCACGCTGGGCGTACGCGAGATTGATCCGCACGTCGAGATCTTCCGGCGCTTCGGCGGCGAGGTCGAACGCGCGCAGGGCTCGCTGCTGCTCCACAGCGACGGCCCGCTGCGGCCGATCGACCATTGGCTGGACTATGCCTCGGTGACCACCACCGAGAACTTCGTGATGTGCGCGGCCGCGGCCGGTGGCACCTCGACGCTGACCAACGCCGCGTCCGAACCGCATGTGCAGGAGTTCTGCCGCTTCATGACGATGATGGGCGCGCGCATCGAGGGCATCGGCACCTCGCGCGTGACCGTGCATGGCGGCGAGAAGCTCGGCGGCGGCGAGTTCACCTTCGACGAGGACTTCCACGAGATCACGACGTTCCTCGCGCTGGGCGCGATCACCAATGGCGATGTGGTCGTGCGCAACGGCGCGCCGGCGAATTTCCCGCTGATCGATCGCACCTTCGAGAAGTTCGGCGTGCGCATCGTGCACGAGGACGGCTGGTCGCGCGCCGAGCGTTCTGGCCCGCTGCAGGTGCAGACGCCGTTCACCAGCAACGTGCTGACCAAGGTCGAGGCCGCGCCGTGGCCCTACTTCCCGGTCGACCTGCTGCCGATCTTCATCGCGCTGGGCGTGCGCGCGCAGGGCAATGCGATGTTCTGGAACAAGGTCTACGACAGCGCGCTGGGCTGGACCAGCGAGCTGTCGAAGTTCGGCGCGCATGTATTCTCGTCGGACCCGCACCGGCTGATCACCTTCGGCGGCAACACGCTGGCGCCGGCCGTGGTGGAGAGCCCGTACATCATCCGCGTCGCCATCGCGCTGTTCATGGTCGCGGCCAGCATCGACGGCCGCTCGGAAATCCGCAACGCGGCGCCGATCCGGCGCGCCCACCCGCGCTTCGTCGAGAACCTGCGCAGCCTTGGCGTGCAGGTGGAGTGGACCGACGGCGAGTAAGGCCGTCAGCGGAGACGGCCAGGGCGACGCCAGGCAGGCCGTCGGCCTTCGCCATGCAACGTGGCGGCCCGCAAGGCCGCCACGTTGCCCCTTTCGCTGCTTCGTTATTTGGCCCAGCGCAGCACCAGCGGATCGAGCCGCCGTGCGATCGCGATCAGCTCCCTGCGCGTTTCCGGATGCATCGGCGGCAGCGGGTGGCGCGGCGCCTCGCAGGCGATCACGCCGCCCTCCTTCATCAGCGCCTTGGCCGCGAGGATGCCGGCCTGCCGGTTCTCGTGGTTGATCAGCGGCAGCCAGCGCTGGTACAGCGCGAAGGCCCGATCGCCATCGCCCCGACGGTGCGCCTCGATGATCGGCCGGATGCCGTCGGGAAAGCCGCCGCCGGTCATCGCGCCGGTCGCGCCGGCCTCCAGGTCGGCCAGCAGCGTGATCGCTTCCTCGCCATCCCACGGCCCTTCCACCGCGTCGCCGCCGAGCCGGATCAGTTCGCGCAACTTGTTGGCCGCCCCCGGCGTCTCGATCTTGAAGTAGGCGACCTGCTCGATCTCGCGCGCCATCCGCGCGAGGAACGGCGCCGACAGCACGGTGCCGCTGGCCGGCGCGTCCTGGATCATGATCGGGATGCGGATCGCATCGGACAGCCGCGCATAGAACTCGTGGATCTGCGGCTCCGGCACACGGAAGGTGGCGCCATGATAGGGCGGCATCACCATCACCATCGCGGCGCCCATCTGCTGCGCGCGCAGGCTGCGCTCGATGCAGACGGCCGTGCTGTAGTGCGTGGTGGTGACGATCACCGGCACCCTGCCCCGCACATGTTCGAGCACGGTGCGCGTCAGCACCTCGCGCTCGTCGTCCGACAGCGCGAACTGCTCGGAGAAATTGGCCAGGATGCACAGGCCGTCGGAGCCGGCGTCGATCATGAAATCGATCGCGCGCTTCTGGCTCGGCAGATCCAGCTCGCCGGTTTCGGTGAAGGTGGTCGGCACCACCGGAAAGATGCCGCGATAGCGCGGCGAAGCGTAGGTGTCAGGCATGGGCAGGGCTTGTCTTATCAGCGGGGCGCGCGCGGCTCGAGCGCGGCGCGTACCACGAAGGTCATGACCACCGCGAACACCAGCATCGCGGCGAGGAAATAGAGGCCGGCGGCGAGGCTTCCGGTGGCGTCCTTGATCAGGCCGATGCCATAAGGGCCGAGGTAGCCGCCGAGGTTGGCCAGCGAATTGATGGTGGCGATGCCGACCGCGGCGCTGGCGCCGGTCAGGAACTGGCCCGGCAGCGCCCACACCACCGCCTGGATCGAATAGATCGAGAAGGCCGTCAGGCAGATGAACAGGAATTGCAGCGCCGGCGTCTGGACCCAGGCGCTGGCCGCCATCGTCAGCGCCGCCGCGCCCGATACCACGACGATGTGCCAGTAGCGCTCGCCCTTGCGGTCCGAATGGCGCGGCACGAGATACAGACCGACCACCGCGAACAGGTACGGCACCGCCGACAGCAGGCCGGTACTCCCGTCGGTCACGCCGAACTGCTTGATGATGGTCGGCAGCCACAGCGACAGGCCGTAGATGCTCAGTGGAAACGGCAGGAACAGCAGCGACAGCAGCAGCACGCGCTTGTCCTTCAGCGCCTTCAGCGGGTTGCCGTGCGACTTCAGCGCGAAGGTCTTCTGGTCCGCCGCCAGCTCGCGCTCGATCCAGGCACGGTCGCGCGCCGACAGCCATTTCGCGTCCGCCGGTGACTCCGGCACCAGCCGCAGCGTCGGCAGGCACAGCAGCACCGCGGGCAGGCCGCTGACGACGAACAGCGTCTGCCAGTTCGACATCCCGAACAGCCCCGGCGTCGACAGCACCCAGCCGGCAATCGGGCCGGTGATGATCAGCGCGATCGGCTGCGCCAGCACCAGCAGGCCGATGATGCGGGCGCGATGCCGCATCGGGAACCACTTGGTCAGGAAGTACAGGATGCCGGGATAGAGTCCCGCCTCGGCCGCGCCCAGCAGGAAGCGCAGCACGTAGAAGGTGGTGGCGTTGTGGATCAGCGCCATCGCCATCGTGATCAGGCCCCAGGTCAGCAGGATGCGCGCGAACCAGCGGCGCGCGCCGAAGCGCTCCAGCGCCAGGTTGCTGGGCACCTCGCAGAGGAAATAGCCGATGAAGAACAGCCCCGCGCCGAGACCGTAGGCGGCATCGCTGATGCCGACCGCCGCGTTCATATGCAGCTTGGCGAAGCCGACCACCGAGCGGTCGATGTAGGCCACGACATAGATCAGCGCAAGGAACGGGATCAGCTTGCGGGTCAGCATGCCGATGATCCGCGATTCGTCGGCGGCAGCGGTGTCGGTGGTGTCGTGCGGCAGCGGCACGGGCTGCGGCATGGTCTGCGGTACGGGCTGCTCCAGCCCGGCCGTGGAATGGCTGTTCATATGGGTCTCCTCACCTTGTTCTTGGAAATGGGATGGGCGTCGATGCGCGAGCCTCAGGCTGGCGCGGGCGACCCTTCCGGCTTGCCGCCGACACGGCGCCGCAGCCCGAGCGGATTGCCGTCGCGCAACGCGTCGGGCAGCAGCGCATCGGGCAGGTTCTGGTAGCAGACCGGACGCAGGAAGCGTTCGATCGCCGCGGTGCCGACCGAGGTGCTGCGCCCGTCCGATGTCGCAGGGAACGGTCCGCCATGGACGATCGCGTCGCACACCTCGACGCCGGTCGGAAAGCCATTGGCCAGGATGCGGCCGGCCTTGCGCTCCAGCACCGGCAGCAGCGCGCGGGCGGCGTCGTGGTCGTCATCGTCCAGATGCAGCGTCGCGGTCAGCTGCCCCTCGCCCTGCTGCAGCACCTCGCGCAGCTGCCCGGCATCCGCGCATTCGACCAGCACGCTGCACGGGCCGAAGCACTCCTCGGCCAGGCGTGCGTCGGCCAGCAGATCGGCGGCCCGCACGCGGAACAGGGTCGCGGTGGCGCGGCCCGGGACCCGGGCACCTTGCGCGACCGTGGCGACCGCCGGATGCGAAATCAGCCGTTCGACGCCGTCGGCATAGGCGCGCGCGATGCCGGCGGTCAGCATCACGCCGGCGGGCACCGCGGCGATCGCGCCGGCCGCGGCCGCGACGAAGCGCTCGAACGCTTCGCCGCCGACCGCCAGAACGAGGCCCGGATTGGTGCAGAACTGGCCGCAGCCCAGCGTCACCGAGGCGACGAAGTCGCGCGCCAGCGCTTCGCCGCGCCGTGCCAGTGCGGCAGGCAGCAGGATATTCGGATTGACACTGCTCATCTCGGCATACACGGGAATCGGTGCGGGCCGTGCCGCGGCGATCGCCATCAGCGCGAGGCCGCCGCGCCGCGAGCCGGTGAAGCCGACCGCCTGGATGGCCGGATGCGCGACCAATGCCCCGCCGACCGCGTGGCCGGCATCGAACAGCAGCGAGAACACGCCGTCGGGCAGCCCCGCCGCGGCCACCGCCTGCTGCACCGCACGGCCGACCAGTTCCGAAGTGCCGGGGTGCGCGGGATGGGCCTTGACGACCACCGGGCAGCCTGCCGCCAGCGCCGATGCGGTATCGCCGCCGGCGACAGAGAATGCCAGCGGGAAATTGCTGGCGCCGAACACCGCCACGGGCCCGATGCCGATACGGCGCAGGCGCAGATCGGTGCGCGGCGGCTGGCGCTGCGGCAGCGCCGGTTCGATGCGCGCGTCCCAGGCGTCGCCGCTGCGTACCAGCGCCGCGAACATCCGCAACTGGCCGGTGGTGCGGGCGCGCTCGCCTTCGAGCCGGGCGCGCGGCAGGCCGGTCTCGTCCATCGCGCGCAGGATCAGCGCATCGCCGATCGCCTCGATGCGCGCGGCGATATCGTCGAGAAAGGCGGCGCGCGCTGCATCGGGCAGCGCCCGGTAGGCGTCGAAGGCCTCGGCGGCCAGCGCGCAGGCCTGGTCGACCTCGGCGCGCGAGGCGCCGTGGAAAACGGGGTCCGCGATGGTTTCGCCGCTGACCGCATGGACCGCGTGGAAGGCCTCGCCGCTGCCGCGAAGCGCGGCGGCGCCGATCAGCAGATTGCCGGTCAATGGCATTGCGTGTGCTCCTGGTTGCCGTTCATCGGTTGCCGTGCCATCCGTGCTCAATGCGAGTGGCGCGGCACCTCGGCGCCGCGGCAGCCCACCAGGAAATCGAGATCGCAACCCTGGTCGGCCTGCAACACGTGGTCGACATAGAGGCGTTGATAGCCCCCCTCGCCCGCGCGGCTCTCTGGCTTCGGCGGCCGGAACATCTCCATGCGGTCGGCCAGCTCCTCGGTCGAGATGTCCAGATGCAGCGTGCCGGCCTCGCAGTCCAGCTCGATCCAGTCGCCGTCGCGCACCGCCGCCAGCGGGCCGCCCGCGGCGGCCTCCGGCGCGACGTGCAGCACCACGGTGCCGTAGGCCGTGCCGCTCATGCGCGCATCGGAGATCCGCACCATGTCCTTGATGCCCTGCCGCAGCAGTTTCGGCGGCAGGCCCATGTTGCCGACCTCGGCCATGCCGGGGTAGCCCTTGGGCCCGCAGTTCTTCATCACCAGCACCGAGTCCGCGTCGACCTCGAGCGATTCGTCGACGATGCGGGCCTTGTAGTGCTCCAGGTTTTCGAACACGACCGCGCGGCCGCGGTGCTTCAGCAGCGAAGGCGTCGCGGCCGACGGTTTGAGCACCGCGCCGCGCGGCGCCAGGTTGCCGCGCAGCACGCGGATGCTGCCATCCGCAATCAGCGGCCGATCGAGCGGGCGAATCACCTCGTCGTTGAAGTTCGGCGCGTCCTTGACGTTCTCCCACAGCGTCCGGCCATTGACGGTCAGCGCGCCGGGATGCGGCAGCAGGCCGCCCTCGCCGAGCCGGCGCAGCACCGCAGGCAGGCCGCCGGCGTAGTAGAACTCCTCCATCAGGAAGCGTCCCGACGGCATCAGGTCGACGATGGTCGGCGTATCGCGGCCGATACGGGTCCAGTCCTCGAGTTCGAGCGGCACGCCGATGCGGCCGGCGATCGCCTTCAGATGGATCACCGCATTGGTCGAACCGCCGATCGCCGCATTGGTGCGGATCGCATTCTCGAAGGCCTCGCGCGTCAGGATCTTCGACAGGCACAGCCCTTCCTTTGCCATCTCGACGATGCGGATACCGGACATGTGGGCCAACACGTAGCGCCGCGCGTCGACCGCCGGAATCGCCGCGTTGTGCGGCAGCGTGGTGCCGAGCGCCTCCGCCATGCAGGCCATCGTCGACGCGGTGCCCATCGTGTTGCAGGTGCCGGCCGAGCGCGACATGCCGGCTTCGGCCGACAGGAAATGGTGCAGGTCGATCTCGCCGGCCTTCAGCGATTCGTGCAGCTGCCAGACCGCGGTGCCAGAGCCGATGTCCTTGCCATCGAGCTTGCCGTTGAGCATCGGGCCGCCGCTGACGACGAGCGCCGGCACGTCGCAGCTGGCCGCGCCCATCAGCAGCGCCGGCGTGGTCTTGTCGCAGCCGGCCAGCAGCACGACGGCGTCGACCGGATTGCCTCGAATCGCTTCCTCGACATCCATCGCCGCCAGATTGCGCGTCAGCATCGCGGTCGGCCGCAGATTCGATTCGCCATTGGAGAACACCGGGAATTCGACCGGAAAGCCGCCGGCTTCATAGACGCCGCGCTTGACGTGCTCGGCCAGCTTGCGGAAATGCGCATTGCATGGCGTCAATTCCGACCAGGTATTGCAAATGCCGATGATCGGCCGGCCATCGAATTCATGATTGGGAATGCCCTGGTTTTTCATCCAGCTGCGGTACATGAAGCCGTTCTTGTCGGCGGTGCCGAACCATTGGGCGGAGCGGAGCTTGGGTTTTGAATCCGGCATGGAAATTCCTGAGTGCGGCGGGACGAACGCCGGCCCGCGGCATCGGCCGCGCGGCGGGGACGTCATCGGGATTGGGGCAGCTGAGGGTGTCTCCTGGCTGCGTCGCGCCTCGGGGGCGATCGGTTTTGTTTTCGACAGGCGGCAGTGTACAAACCGATCGGATATCCTTCTAATGAAAATTCACGCCATTGCGATATCGAATCAGATATCCGTGTTAACCCGATGCCGACTTCCCCGCCCTGGTATATCCGCGCCCGCCTGAAAACCCGGCAGTTGCTGTTGCTGGTCGCCTTGGCCGAGGAGGGCAATATTCATCGCGCCGCGGCGGTCCTGAACATGACGCAGCCGGCGGCATCGAAGCTGCTGCGCGAACTCGAGGAAATGCTGGGCGTGCCGCTGTTCGAGAGGCTGCCGCGCGGCATGCGGCCCACGCTGTATGGCGACGCGATGATCCGCCATGCGCGCGCCGTGGTCGGCAGCCTGGACCAAGCCCAGCAGGAAGTGATGGGGCTGCGCGCCGGCCGCCTCGGCCATGTCGCGGTCGGCGCGATCACCTCGCCCGCGGTCAAGCTGCTGCCGCCCGCGGTGGCCGAGCTCAAGCGCGACAATCCCGGGCTGCGCGTCTCGCTGGAGATCGAGAACAGCAACGTGCTGCTGGAGCGCCTGGCGCAGGACAAGCTCGATCTGGTGGTGGCCCGGCTGTTCGCCGAGCATGACAAGCTGCAGCTGCGCTACGAGCCGCTGGCCGGCGAGCCTGTCTGCGTGGTGGCCCGCCGCGGCCATCGGCTGCTGGACGCCCCGGCGCTGTCGCTGGCCGATCTGGAAACGGCCACCTGGATCGTGCCGCCGGCCGGCAGCGTGCTGCGCCATCGCTTCGACCTGATGTTCCAGCGCGCCAGCCTGATGCCCCCGACCAATGTGGTCGAAACCGCGGCGCTGCTGTTCGTCACGCAGATGATCGAGCAGAGCGACATGCTGGCGGTACTGGCCGCCGATGTTGCCGAGTACTATGCGCGGCACGGCATGGTCGCGATCCTGCCGCTGGACGTGCCCTGCCATATGGACGACTTCGGCATCATCACGCGCACCGACCGGCTGCTGTCGCCGGCCGCGACGCTGATGGTCGAGGCGTTACGCGAGGCCGGCCGCGCCGTCTATCCGGGCGACCTTGGCCGCGGCGCCAGCGACCGGCGCTGAGCCCCTGCCGCTTTCGAAGGCCCCGCACGCATCGAAGACCGACCTCATGGCACGACACCGTCACGCAATGGAATTGCCGTCGATCGGCGAGCTGGACCGCTCCGCGGGACAGCTTGCCAGGCAGCTGTCGAGGCTGTTGCGCGAAGCGATCCGGCGGGGGGAACTGAAACCGGGCGAGCTGCTGCCCTCGACGCGCCATCTGGCAAGCTCGCTGGGCGTCTCGCGCGGGACCGTGCTGGAGGCGTTCGAGCAGCTGATCGCCGAGGGCTATCTCGAAGCGCAGGCCGGCGCGGGCACCCGGGTCGCGACGGCGTTGGCCGATGGGCCTGATGACGGGCGCAATGATGGGCGCAATGACGGGCCGAACGATCGCCCGCATCATCGCCCGACGACCCGCACACCGGCCCGCGATGTCCACGAACCCGCCGCGCCCAGGCAGTTCAGCACGCGGGCCACGGCGTTTGCCGAACTTGGGCGGCAATTCTCTCCGCTGCCCCCGGTGCCGTTCGCGGTCTCGGTCCCGCTTGGCCCCACCGCGCCGGACGACGTCTGGCGCCGCCTGGGCAATCGCACGCGGGCATTGCGTGCAGCCGCGCCGTCCGGTTACGACGATCCGCAAGGCGTGCCAGCGCTCCGGTCGGCGATCGCGGATTACGTGCGCCGCTCGCGCTCGGTGCATTGCACGCCGGAACAGGTGATCGTCACCACCGGCACGCAGCAAGGTCTCTACCTGTCGTGTCAGGTACTGCTCGATGCCGATGATCTGGCGTGGGTCGAGGACCCGGCCTACCGCGGCATCACCGGCATTCTGGAGAGCACCGGGCACCAGCGCGGCATGGTGCGCGTACCGGTCGACGAGGCTGGTATCGACGTCGAGGCAGGACGCGCGATGGCCGAGCACGCACGCGCGGCGTTCGTCACGCCGTCGCATCAGTATCCGCTCGGCATGCCGTTGAGCATGGCCCGAAGAAACGCGCTGCTGGCGTGGGCGCGGGCCACCGGCGCGTGGATCGTCGAGGACGACTATGACAGCGAGTTGCGCTACGTCGGCCATCCTTTTCCCTCGTTGCAGGGACTCGCGCCCGAGCTCGTCGTCTATCTGGGGACCTTCAGCAAGATCCTGTTCCCTTCGCTGCGGCTTGGCTATGCCATCGTTCCGCCGCCGCTGGTGCCGGCATTCTGCGGCGCCCGCGTGCTGATCGACCGGCACTCTCCCAGCGCCGACCAGCATGTGGTGGCCGCCTTCATCGACGAAGGACACCTGGATCGGCATATCCGCCGCGTGCGGCTGGTCTATGCCGACCGGCGCCAGCACCTGATCGCCGCCATCGCACGCTGGATACCGGACGAGTTGGCGTGGCTGCAGCCCGGGGACCAGGGCATGCACCTGGTGCTGTGGCTCGCCGAAGGGACCGACGATCAACGGATCGCGTCGCTGGCGATCGAGGCCGGCGTATCGGTCAGGCCCGTGTCGCCGATGTACTCGGCCACCAACGCGCGGCCGGGCCTGGTGCTGGGACTCGGCGGCTATAGCGACGACCAGATCGACGCGGCGGTGAAGACGCTGGCGAAGGTATTGACGTCGGCGGCCCGAAGCCGCGCCGCATCGCGCGCCGGCTGAAGAGCGGACACCGGCATTGGGATGGGATCGCCCCGGAATACTGGTCCATTCGAATTCCATCAAATTGGCTCTTCCTGCCGGCCGCCGTCGGACCGATGATCGAGCCGTCGCCGACGTTCGCGCGGCGCAACGGTCAACCCCATCGGAATTCGAGGCCATGTACATCCCATCCCATTTCGAAGTACAGGACGTCGAGGCACTGCATCGGCTGATCCGCGAGCACCCGTTCGGGATGCTGGTCACCCATGGCACCAATGGCCTGGACGCCAACCATCTTCCGTTCGAACTGGACCTTTCCGCGGGGACCAACGGCACGTTGCGCGCCCATGTCGCCCGGGCCAATCCGGTATGGCAGCACGCAGGGAACGGCGACGAGGTGATGGTCGTGTTCCGCGCCGAGGATGGGTACATCACGCCAACCTGGTACCCGAGCAAGCACGAATCGCACAAGCAGGTGCCGACCTGGAACTACCGGGTCGTTCATGCGCACGGCAGGATCACGATCCGCGATGAGGAGCGGTACGTCCGAGGCGTCGTGGCCCGGCTGACACGAGCGCACGAGGCTTCGCAGCCGGCGCCGTGGAAGATGACGGATGCTCCCGCCGACTATATCGATACCATGCTCAAGGCCATCGTCGGCATCGAGATCGACATCACCCGGCTGATCGGCAAGTTCAAGCTGAGCCAGAACCGCGAGCTGCGGGACAAGCTCGGCGCCGCCGAGGCGCTGAAGCAGCAAGGCGACGCCACGCTGGGCCAGGCGATGCTCGATGCCATCGCCGAGCGCCGCGACGACGACGGCCGATAGCGGCGGCGGCGACGGAGAACGGCATGGAACCCCTCGACTACCGCAAGTTCCGCACGCTCGACCTGAACCTGCTGGTGGCCTTCGACGCGCTGGCGAGCCAACGTTCCGTCAGCGGCGCGGCGCGGCAGCTGTTTCTCGGCCAGCCCGCGGTCAGCCATATGCTGGCGCGGCTGCGGCGGCTGTTCGACGACCCGCTGTTCGTGCGCGGCGCCAAGGGCATGGAACCGACCGCCAAGGCGCTGGCGCTGGTCGAACCGGTCCGCGCGCTGCTGAACGAGGCCTACGGGCTGGTGCGGCCCGCCGGCGAGTTCGATCCGTCGTCGACACAGGCGCGCCTGTGCATTGCGCTGCCGGCGCCATTGGAGGCGATGCTGCTGCCGGTGCTGTGCGCCGCGCTGGCCCGCGAAGCGCCGTCGATCCAGCTGGCGTCACGCGCGATGCCGGCCGCGCGCATGCCGGACGCCCTCGACGCGCGCGAGATCGATCTGGCGGTCACCGGCGTGCCGCTGGCGACGAAGGACTGGCACCGCAGCGCCGACCTGCATCGATGTCATCTGGTCTGCGCCCACGCGCCGGCGCAACTGCCGCTGCCGGCGAGCATCGGCGCCGAAGAATTGCGGACGTTGCAGGCGATCGGCCTGTCCCATGCAATCGAACTTGGCTCGGGCGGCAACGCCTTTCTCGGGCAGGTCAAGCACAACGGCGCGATGCCGACCGAAGTCGAGAGCCTGCTGACGCTGAGCCGTCTGCTGCAGACCGCACCGGTGGTTGCCGTGCTGCCCGCGCTGGTCGCGCCGTTGATCCTGGCGCAAGGCGCGCTGGTCTGCGTGCCGGTGCAAGGCACCGAAGAGACGGTCGCGATCCGTCTGCACTGGCACAGCGGCGCCGACGGCGATCCGGTGCATCGTTACGTCCGCCGGCACCTCGCCGACGCGTTCGCCGCGATGCTTGGACAAGGCCAAGGCTGATGCCTCTCACGCGCCCGCCGCAGCGGGCGCGGTCCCCATCGAAACGCCGCATGGGGGCCATCGAATCGTTCGATTTCCGCTGCGTGAAGGCCCTGCCTATAGTCGTGCCACTTCCACCACGAGGCGGCATGCAACGATGCCGGGCCAACGATGACTTTCCGGTTCTACCCCAGTTCGATCGCGCTGGCGATCGCGGCGGCCGCACTGTCCGGCTGCGCTACCAGGCAAGGCGATGTCGACAGCGATGGCGGCGGCGACGTCCGCCCTTCCTCCACGCCGGCGCCCATCGGCATGAGCCTGGGCGATATCAATCATCGGCATCCGATGCTCGACGACAGGCCGGTGCCACGGTCCGGCGTACGCCTGAACGATTCCTTCGTCGATCGCTAGGCAGCGGAGCGAACCCATGGCGACCCAGGCAAGGAGTCCCGCTTCGTCGCGGGGGCCATCGCGGCGAGCGCTGCTGGTCTCGCTGACGATCGCCGGCGCGCTGCTGGCAGGCTACGGCGGCTATCGCTGGTGGCAGCACCGCCAGCACACGGTCACCAGCGACAACGCCTATGTGCGCGCCGACGTCACCGCGGTGGCGCCGCGCGTGGCCGGTTATGTGCGTGCCGTCGCCGTCGACGACAACCAGCGGGTACGCGCGGGCGACGTGCTGTTCCGCATCGACGACGCCGACTATCAGGCTCGCGTGGGCCAGGCCGAGGCCGATGTGCAGGCGCGCCGCGCCGCGCTGGCGACGCTCGAGCGCCAGCATCGGCTGCAGCAGGCGCAGATCCGGCAGGCACAGGCGACGCTGCGCATCCGGCAGTCGGCCACGCACCGCGCGGCGCTCGATCACCGGCGCCACGCCTCGCTGCTGGAAGTCCATGCCAGCAGCCGCCAGACCTATGAGCTGGCGCGCGCCGAGGCCGAACAGGCGGCGGCCGCCGAGCAAGGCGCGCTAGCCCAGCTCGATGCCGAGCGCCGCCGGCTGGACGTGATCGCCGCGCAGGTCGACGAGGCCCGGGCCGCCGAGGCGGCCGCGATGGCACGGCTGGAGCTGGCGCGCATCGACCTGGGCAATACCGTGGTGCGTGCGCCGGTCGACGGCGTGGTCGGCAATCGGCAGATTCGCGTCGGCCGCTACGTGCAACCCGGCACGCAAGCGCTGGCGCTGGTACCGGTCGAGACATCGTGGGTCGTCGCGAACCTGAAGGAGACCGAGCTGCACCGCATCCGCGTCGGCAGCCCGGTACGGATCGAGCTCGATGGCTATCCCGGCGTGCCGATCGACGGCACCGTCGTCAGCGTCTCGCCGGGCAGCGGCGCGCAGTTCGCGCTGCTGCCGCCGGACAACGCCACCGGCAACTTCACGAAGATCGTGCAGCATGTGCCGGTCAAGATCATGCCGACGCGCGGCGGCCCGCTGCACGGGAAGCTGGTACCCGGACTGTCCGCGGTGGTGTCGATCGATACGCGGCCGGGCGCGGCGGCGTCGGCCACTCCGGCCGCACGGCAGGTCGCCCGACAACTTCCGCGGGGACTCGCGCAGGGACCTACGCAGGGACTGACGCAGGGTCTGACGCAGGGTCTGACGCAGGCCAGATGATGGACCCGCGCTTTGCCACGCTGCTGGGGGCGGTGACACTGCTCGCCCTGACCGACGCCATCAATGGCACGCTGATGATGGTCAATCGCGCCCATTTCGCCGGCGGCTTGCATGCAACGCTGGACGAGGCGGCGTGGATCAACATCCTCTACTTCGCGGCGAAGCTGGCAGGGTTCGTGATCGCGGCCGCGGTCGCGCGCCGCTTCGGCGAGGCAGCCGTGCTGCGGTGGTCCGGGGTACTGCTGGTGGCATCGACCGCGGCCGCATCGCTGCCGCTCGATCTGGCGATGCTTGGCGCGTGCCGCTTCGTGCAGGGGGCGAGCGCCGCGCTGATGCTCGCCACCGCGCAGGCGCTGCTGTTTCGCGATGCGCCGCCGCGCTGGACGCCACTGAGCCAGGCGGTGTTCGCGCTGGCGACCGTGATGGCGCCGACCACGCTGGCACCGCTGGCGCAGGGATGGGTCACCGATCATGGCTCCTGGCGCCTGGTGTTTCTGGCCGGCGTGCCATTCGGGCTGTCGGGCATCGGGCTGGCCTGGCTGGTCCTCGGTCGCGAGCCCGCTGACCAGCGGGGCGACGTGGGCAGCGCGGCGCTACCGCGCGCGCTCGATCCGGTCGGTATCGCGCTGCTGACCGTCACCTCGATCGCCACCGTATTCGTGCTGCAGGAAGGCAATCGCCACGACTGGCTGCACTCGCCGCCGATCGTGCAGGCAGCACTGCTGGCCGGGGCGGCGCTGTCGCTGACGGCATGGCGCCAACACCGGCGCGATGGCGGGCGCTGGCTGCAGGCGCAGCTGTTCCGCGATCCGCATTTCGCGTTCGGCTTCTGCGTCAGCTTCGTGGCCGGCTTCGCGCTGTTCGGCAGCGCCTTCCTGCTGCCCGCCTTTGCACTGAACGTGCTGCGGCTCAGCCCGACCCATGCGGGCGATCTGCTGACATCGAGCGCCGCCACCGCGTCGCTGGGGCTGCTGGCGGGCGGCGCGCTGGCGCAGTACACGCGCGTGGCGCCGTTCAAGCTGATCCCGCTGGGCATCGTGCTGTTCATGCTGGCGATGGGCATGCTGTCGTACACGACCGCGTACAGCGGCCTGCCGGACATGACGCCGCCATTGCTGATCCGCGGCTTCGGCCTCGGGCTGATGTTCCTGTCGCTGACGCTGGTCACGCTGGGGGGACTGCCGGTGCAATTCGCCTGCCAGGGCGCCGCGCTGTTCAACTTCGGCCGGCAGTTCGGCGGGCTGATCGGCATCGCCTTCCTGCAGACGTATCTGCATCATCGCCATGGCGCCGCGCGCAGCGCGCTGGTGCAGACGCTGCCGGTCGGCGTGGACGCCCCGCTCGCCGCGGCATCGATGGAATCGCCGTTGCAGCAGGCGCTGTCGCACGCCGACCCGACCGTGGCGATGGCCGCCACGCTGGAACCGCTGCTGGAACGGCAGGCAGGCGCGCTAGCCTTCAATGCGGGCTTCCTGTCGCTGGCGCTGCTGTTCGTCGTGGCGATTCCCGTGCTGCTGGCGATCAAGGCGGTGCTCGCCCGCCGCGCCGGCGGTACCGCCGCGCATTGACGGGGATGGCGATCCGGCCTCGCCGCTACGTCGGCTCCACCGCCCTCGGCACCTCGTGCGCCGGCGCGATCGCACGGTGCCATCGCACGGTGGCCAGCAGCGAGGCCAGCACGATCAGGCCGCCGCCGATCCAGCCGGACGGCGCGACCCGCTCGCCCAGCCACAGCCACGCGAACAGCGCGCCGAACGCAGGCTCGCTGCCCATCAGCAACGCGACACGGGTCGGGCTGCTGCGCTTGATCGCGTAGTTCTGCGCGAAGAAGGCGAACAGCGTGCAGGCGCCGACCAGATAAACGAGGCAGAACCAGAAGGCGCCCTGCGCGCCGAAGCCGGGTAACGACGGCAGCGGCGGCAGTGGCCAGGTGGGTGCGCCATTGGCGCCAGCGGCCCATGCGACTGCCACGCTGCCGATCGTCACGACGCCGGCCTGCAGCGCGGTAACCGCGAGCGCGGGCGGCGGCTGCCGGCCCATGCTGTGCTTCATCGCGCAGACATAGATGGCCCGCAGCAGCGCGGCCAGCAGGATCAGCGCATCGCCGGGATGAAAGGACAGCGGCCATGCCCCGCCGGCGGCCAATATCCAGGCACCGCACAGCGACAGCAACACCGCGACCCATTCCAGGCGCGCCGGCCGGCGCGACAGCAGCAGCCATTCGATCAGCGGCGTCAGCACCACGCACAGGCTGATCAGAAACGCCGCATTGGCGGCCCGGGTCAGCAACAGGCCGAAGGTCTCGCACAGGAAGATGCCGAGCAACAGCACGCCGGCCCCGGCGACGCGCGCCACCGACGCCGCCGGTATGCTCCGCAGGGACGCCAGCGCCGGCGACAGCAGCACGAAGGTCAGCCCGAAGCGCAGCGCCAGCAGACCCAGCACCGGGTAGTACTGCAGCGCCTGCTTGGCGACACCGTAGCTGGTGCCCCAAACCACGGCGACCCCGAGCAGCATCAGGTCGGACAACATCAGCAGGCGGGCTTGTGGGGCGGTCATGGCTTCGGGACTCGGCGGATGCGCGGACAAGGAGATCGTTTCGCGCATTGTCGGGTATTGCATCGACGGCGATAATCTGTCTCATCCGCAAATCTTTGATGTCGCCGATTCATCAATCTCCACGCCCGCCAGATGCACCAGAACACGCTGATCGCCCTGCTGCCGGACCTCGCGGTCTTCGCCCGCGTCGTCGAAACCGGCAACTTCTCGCTGGCGGCCCGCCAGCTCGGCAGCACGCCGTCCACCGTCAGCCGGCAGATCAAGCGGCTCGAGGAGGCGCTGGCCACGCGTCTGCTCGAACGTTCGACGCGCAAGGTGCGTGTGACCGAAGCCGGCGAACAGGTGGCGCGGTTCTGCCGCGACATGGTGGGCGCCGCGGCCGGCGCCGTCGATGCAGCCGGCCAACTGGGCGGAAGTCCACAGGGCCGCGTCACGCTGAGCGCGCCGGTGGCCTATGCGAAGACCGTCCTCCATCCGCTGATTCCGGCGTTCCTGCGCCAGTACGAGCAGATCGACGTGCATCTGCGCTTTTCCGACCAGAGCGTCGATCCGCTGGCCGACGAGGTCGATCTGGTGATCCGGCTGACCGACGATCCGCCGCCGGGGCTGGCTGGCCGCCGCCTCGGTACGGTGCGCTGGGTGTTGTGCGCGTCGCCGCGCTATCTGGCCAAGCGCGGCGTGCCGGCGCAGCCCCGGGAGCTAGCCGAGCACGACTGCCTGTTCCTTGGCGAGGTTGCCGACGACAATCGCTGGCGCTTTCGCCGCGGCGTCGAGACGCAGACGGTCGCGGTGCGCGGGCGCTATATCGCCAATCACGTCGGCGCGCGGCTCGAAGGCGCGCTAGGCCATCTCGGCATCGCGGCCCTGCCCGACTTCGCCGCGCACGCGGCGCTGCATTCGGGCAAGCTGGTGCAGGTACTGCCGGACTGGGACTTCCGCGCGCGGGCCTACCAGGGCGCGGTGTGGCTGCTGTATCCGCCCAAGCGCGTGCTGCCGCCGAAGGTCCGCGTGCTGATCGACTACCTCGCGATGCGCCTGAGCACGCAGGCGGACACGCAGTGGGGCCAGCATGAGCAAGGCCGGCCTCGCGCCGCGGCCGCGCCCCGCCGCAAGCCGGCCAATCAGGCGGCCTCGCGCTGAGTCGGCCTCAGCCCATCGGCGGCCCACGCGTCGATCATGAAGTCGACCTCGCGATAGCTGGCCGTGCGCGCATACCCGGTCTCCTGCTGGAGGATCCGATGCACCTCGTCCGCGGGACACGCCTGCTCGTCGAACGGATGCCGCCAATGGCAGGCCAGCAGCAGCCCGTCGGGCTCCATCGACTCGCGTACCCGGCGCGCCAGCAGCGCGACCTGGTCCGGCGCCAGGTAGTAGCAGAACTCGCTGAGCACGACCAGATCGAAACGCTGCGGCGGCCATTCCGACGGCACCTTGATCGTCTCCACGCGCACGTTCGGCACGTGGCCGGCGCGCGCGGCCGCAGCCTGGACCGCGCGGGCGTGCCGGTCGGCCGCCAGCAGCGCCTCGCAGCGCGGCGCCAGCACGGCCGTCATTTCACCGTTGGCGCAGCCGGGCTCGAAGGCCGAGCGATAGCGCGGCCGATCGAGCATCGCCAGCAGCAGCGCGCGCTTGCGCGCCTCGAACCAGCGCGTGCGGTAGTGCCAGGGATCGTCGCCGTTGGCGTAGACGGCGTCGAAGTAGGCGTCCGGGGTCGGCTCGCCGGCGCTCATGCCTGCGCCTCGTAGCGGCGCCGCAGTTCGCGCTTGAGCAGCTTGCCGCTCGGGTTCTTCGGCAGCGCCTCGGCGAAGATCACGCGCTTGGGCACCTTGAAATGCGCCATGCCCGCCTTGCAGAAGTCGATCACCTGCTGCTCCGACAGCGACCGCCCTTCCTTGAGCACGATCACCGCGGTCACCGCCTCGACCCAGTAGGGATCGGGCAGGCCGATCACCGCGACCTCGGACACCTCGGGGATGCGGAAGATCATTTCCTCGACCTCGCGGCTGGCTACGTTCTCGCCGCCGCTCTTGATCATGTCCTTCTTGCGGTCGACGATGGTGATATAGCCCTCGTCATCGCGCACCGCCAGGTCGCCGCTGTGGAACCAGCCGCCACGGAACGCCTCCGCGGTGCGTTCGGGATCGTTGTAGTAGCCGTCCAGCAACTGCGGCGAGCGATGGACGATCTCGCCGATCTCGCCCGGCGCGACATCGCGCATTTCGTCGTCGACGATGCGGGTCTCGACATTGAGTGCCGGCTTGCCGGCCGAGCCGGCCTTGCGCAGCTGGTCGTCGGGACGCAGCACGGTCGCCAGCGGCGCAATCTCGGTCTGGCCGTAGAAGTTCCACAGCCGCACGGCCGGCATGCGGCGCTGCATTTCCTTCAGCACCTCGACCGGCATGATCGACGCCCCGTAGTAGCCCTTGGCCAGCGAACCGAGGTCGGCACCGTCGAACAGCGGCGAGCGCAGCAACGCGATCCAGATCGACGGCGGCGCGAAGAAGGCATTGACGCGATGGCGCGCGATCAAGGGCAGGATCACGTCGGGCCGCGGCTGGCCGGTGATGATATTGGTGGCGCCCAGGTAGACGGCCGGCCCGAGGAACACGTCGAGCTGCGCGCAGTGATACAGCGGCAGCGCGTGCAGCACCACGTCGTCGGCCTGCATATTGCCCTCGACAATGCAGGTCACGTACTCCCACAGCACCGCCTCGTGGCTCAGCATCGCGCCCTTGGGCAGCGACTCGGTGCCGCTGGTGTAGATGATCTGCAGCAGTGAGCGCGGATCGACCGGCGCGATGTCGGGCGCCGGCGCGCTCGCCATCAGCAGATCGTCGAACCGCAGCATGCCCTCGGGCGCGCCGTCGGCCTGGTCCTCGGACGGCAGCCAGATCTGCAGGCCGATCTGCACGCCGGCAAGTTGGCCGTCCGCCGTACCTTGCTCGGCCGCGGCAATCGCGTCGACCGCCAGCGTCTCGAAGCCCGCGCCCACCAGCAGCGTGCGCGCGCCGGAGCTGCGCAGGATATAGGCGACCTCGCCGGCATTGAGCATGAAATTGATCGGTACCAGCACCGCGCCCATGCGGGCCAGCGCGAAGCGCATCGCCGCAAAGGCGTGCGAGTTGCGCGACAGGATGGCGACGCGGTCGCCGGCGGCGATGCCCTGCTGCGACAGCGCGGCGACCAGGCGGTCGCAGATCTGGTCGAAATCGCGGTAGCTCCACTGCACGTCGCCGCAGACGATGGCGGTCTTGTCGGGCGTACGCTGCGCCGAGCGCCGCAGGATGTCTCCCACACCATGCTGATGCGCGCGGCGGATCGCCGCCTGCTGGTCTAGCGTCATGCTGCTGTCTCCTATGCCTTTAACAGACTGCCGCTTACACGTGCCGCGTTAGGTCTTGCCCAATGCCAAAAGAGAGCGCTTGGTCTACCCATTAACCTCAGCGGGTCCCCAAGTCCTCGAACAGCTTCGAATGCGAGTGCACTCCTCTAATCGTGTGATGGGAGTCGTCTTCACGGGACGCGATATGCTGTATCCGCACTCCCATGTTTGATGGCCGTACGCATTCGACTTTGACGACGGGAATCACCCTATCCTTCGCGTACGTCAAGCAACTCGGATGCAATCGCGCTCGTCAAAAGAGGACTAATACCACGTGCTTTTGTGCCCAATATTTCCACTCTGAATCGTGCGCGGGTAAGTGCAACGTAAACTCTCTGATGTGAAGCATAGCTCAAAAAATTTTGACTATCTTCGTAAGACGAGGTGCCCCGCGGAGGAACACGCCCGTTATCAATACCAACTAAAACTGCCGCCCCGAATTCCAGCCCGCCTACAAATTCGGGAGCTGTCAGCACATAGCGCCCGGCCACACGAGCTCTATTCACCGCCTCGACGTCACCCCGACTCTTCACCAACTCGACGGGCTTGTTATATTCCTTCGCCCTTTTTTGCAACTCCCCAAAAACATCGTCACCAAATCCTATTATCACAACATCCGCTTTTGCTGCGGTAATTTCCTTTGCAATTATCTCCGCGCGAGCGAAGGCACCGACATACATTGCCTCATCGGAAGAAAACTGCAGCAGCACCGGTTTTTCACATTTTCTCTCCTCCTCCTGAGTGAACGCACTCACCGCGGCCGTAAGAGGATTATGAAAATTAGTAAATAAGGTGGCACCAGAAGAAGTTACCGAAAATGCCAAATTGACAATATCCGGGGAACACCGAAAAATCGATTTAATCTGCGTGGGAGCGATCTCGCCCACCATCGAGTCTGGATCAAAAGCCAACTCAAATGATTCATCGGTCCAACCACGATCGCCCAATGCTTGGGAACGATCAACTGAGTAAGCAATCGGTTGCGTATTTTCGTTCCGAGTTAATCGATGAAAAACAGACAATTCATTCAAATTAAACAGATGTGTTTCATCGATAAAAATACTATCATATCCCTCCCTGATCCGCCTGCGCTTCCAAATTGGGGTGCTGATCTGGGAGATAGCGCTGAGCACAACATCGTCTGTATCAAACTGACCCGCGGCAATAAGCTCCTTCTGATACTGCTCGTACATAATAAAAACAAATGCCCGATCCCCATCATTTTCAACCGGCAAACCGACCTTTAATCTCTGTAGCTTCTGATATTTTGATAAATCCTGATCAGCTCGCCCTTTAATCTGCACACTGATCTCGTGCTGCAACATATCCGCAAGCAACCATCCGTCTGTACGCAGTAGAAACTCTTTAAACCCGGAGGAAAGAAATGGCTCATGCGAAAGAAACTCTTTTTCTAGAACATGACCCACCGCTTCACGCGCATATAAAGTCTGAATTTGCTTGGACTCATATGCATCCCGGTCCACCAACTCCGCTTCCGATATATCCTGATGTAATAGTCCCGCGCATAGCTCCTGAAGCGTCGCGATCTTCAAAGCTTGCGGCTTTCCAAAAAAATCCATATCGTCCGCGGTGAAGGCCACCGAATCGTTCATTGCGAACAGATTTTCAATGGATCGCTTTGTGGCTTCACTATGTGCAATGAATAAAGCGCGGTGTTCCCGCTTTTCATTCGCAGCAGATTCGAGAGTGTTGAGGCACTTCAAAACAAGACATAGTGTTTTGCCAGTACCTGCGGGCCCCTCAATGCGATGCGGAACGTCCAATGTTCGCTCCACAAAATCCCGTTGTTTACTAGTGAGATACGGTAACCAGCCACTTAGACCAGTCTGCTGTGCGGGGCTACGTAAACCAGCGTGCTCCAACTCAGTTACGGCAAGCGCCTTACTCCCGGGCTGGCTAGCATGCTGAAACGCGCTTAACTCTTCATTTGCAGTTTGATATGCCGCATCTCGGCCTTCACTTGCCTTTCTGAAGTTTGTGAGCCTAGCGACCTCTGCAACACCGTCGCCTTCCGCATCAGCAAACTTATATACAAGTAGCGCGGAACCATCTTCGCGCTTGGAGCGCCGCTTTTCATCTGGATTTCGGTCTATAACCGCGCGAAGCTCTGTCTGCATTCCTATGGGGTAAGGAAACACAACAGCCTTATTATTACTCAAGATCTTTTCGTGCGAGCTTGGTTTAAGGTTTTCCCAGATCTTAATCGAAAATCGCAAAGTCTTTTGCAAGACAAGCAAAACGCCATTATCATCTCGAGAAAGAAGCAATGGCGCCTCCTCATAATCGAAGACAATAAAGTTGCTTTTTTGACCCTCTCGGCTGACGATAAAGCAGCCTTCTCCTTGTCTAAAACCCATTATCTTGTGATTGAAGAAGATTTTCATCACCTTCGATCGCAAGAAATCGACAAACAAGGCGCCACGCCCAAACTCAGCAGACTGAAGTGTTCGCTCGGAAATCAGCTCCGTCGCGGCGAATTGATCTACGTAAAGATATTTCATTTATGCCTCGACGCGGATTCTTGAAAGGGATTTCTTCACATCCCTATAGTCATTGGACCTTACCCCAATTCGGGCAAAAAGGAATGTAAAGCGTTGCATTAAATGCTCAATCCAAGGCGACTTCAGTCGACACACAGGGATAGCAATCTCATCATCACCTCGAAACACTGGACATGACAAATCCTCTCGAACAAATACCTCCTTATGCGCACCCTTCGATATCAACTTCGCGATAGCGGCTGGTATATGATGCACCTCACGAAGAAGCGCAACAAAATCGCTTCCATCGGCTTCACGTAGCGGATCCAAATCCCGAAGTAGATAATACCCGGCCAATTTGTTTTCCGTAAGCTCCCTTATAAGGGAGGTGACCTTATCATCAAATCGATGGATAAAATTATTTAAGCGAACGCTGTCGTGCAGGCAAGCTTTTATATTTCGACACTCCTGGACGTCACCGATTATTAATTTGAGCTTTTCACATCTATTCTTTCGCGAACGATCTGCCTCGAACTTTTCGATATGGGCGCTATAGATATTAGCCAGATCATGGACCCGAAGAATGGATTCGGATATGGAAAAATCCCTCAAATAATTTCCGATTGTATTTATAAGATCCGCCTCAATGCGCTCCAATACAAGCAGCGCACCGTCATAGAGCATCCAGCGATGGAGGGGAATTACCGGGACATAGCTAAATACCGGGACTTTATTCTGCGCCGCATCGCATCTCGCAGTGATTACCAGACCAAGTATGCCCGGTGCGCAGTAATTCTCGGCATAGGCACATGAAAATACCGTTCCTTGGGTAAATTCATTATTGAGCGGCAAATCGAACATTTTATTTCGCCTATTTTAGTATCCAACCCGACCCCGAAGGCACGCTCTAAGAGTGACCTTACGATGATGATTCTACGCGGGTGCTCTAACACAAGTCCAATTTGCCGCACTGCAAAACCGGAGACTCAAATGAACTCTTGCGTCATAGCGCAATTTATGATTGGTGCTTTACGACCATGCGCTGTCATCGCGGTGTTGCAGAACTAAGCTACCTGCACCTCGCACTTTTAAGGCGGACATTTGTTAGTGAAACAAACCTGCCCACAAAACTCTATGCTTTCGATGGCCGGCCGTCCGGATCCCTTCGTCGACCATCTGCTCGAACTGATGGCGCCGCTGGCCGCCCGCATCGGGCCGATCGCGGCCAAGCGCATGTTCGGCGGGCATGGCTTGTATTACGACGGGTTGATGTTCGGCCTGGTCAGCGACGGCCGCTGCTACCTGAAGGCCGATGCGCTGACGCTGCCGCGATTCGAGGCGCAAGGGTGCGAGCCCTTCAGCTATCGCAGCCGCGACAAGGAGGTGGTGATACGCCACTACCTGAGCCTGCCGGCGCAGTGCCTGGAGTCGGCGGGCGAGATGGAACCGTGGGCGCGCGCGGCGGTGGAGGCCACGCTGCGGCTGGCGAACGCGGCACCGGCCAGGCGCAAGCCGGCAGCGAGGAAGGCGGCACCGAAGGAGGCGGTGCCTGAGCAGGCGGCACCGAGCGCCGTGGCACCGACGAAGATGCCGGCGAAGAGGGGAACGGCGAAGAAGGTGGCGGCGAACAAGGATGCCGTCCAACCCGAGCCGCGGCGGAAGGCGCGGGGAAAGGCGCAGGGATAGCGCCCGTCAAATCTCGTCGATCGCGGTCGACGCGGCAGGCTTGCCCGCTTCCTGCTCCAGCGAGAAGCGCTCGCGCGTCGTCACATAGAAGCTCGCGCCAAAGCGGCCGACCGGGAAATAGTCCTGCAGCCGCACGCGCCAGCGTTCGGTATCGATCAGCCCGTCCCGCGCATGCAGGCGCAGCACGCGGCCGATGAAGATCTGGCGGCTATCGGTCTCCAGCGTCTCCCACAGCCGGCATTCGAACGCCACGGGCGCCTCGGCGATCCGCGGCGGCGCGATCCGCGTGCTGGGCGCGGCGGTCAGGCCGACGTGCGCGAGCTCGCTGACATCGGGCGGCAGCCGCTCGCCGCAGCGGTGCATCCGTTCCGTCATCGGCTCGTCGCACAGATGCACGACGAACTCGCCGGTGCGCACGATATTCGCGGCGGTGTCCTTCAGCGCGCCGTCACCCAGCCGGTTGATGCTGATCATCACGATCGGCGGCTCCTCGCCGAGCATGTTGAACATCGAGAACGGCGCGGCGTTCGCCGTGCCGTCCGCCCCCAGCGTGGTGACCAGCGCGATCGGTCTGGGCACGATCAGGCTGGCCATCAGCTTGTAGCGCTGGTATTCGGTAATGGCGTCGAAATCGATTTCCATGGTGGCGCAACTGCCTCGTTGGTGGTGTGTCATAGGCCGAGCATCTGGGCCAGGCTCTTCTCGCCCTGCATCCGCGAGGTCTCGATGCGCTGCTCCAGCTCGCGCAGATGCGCATCCATCCTGGCGATCGCGCCGGCCGCATCGCGCTGCTCGATGCAGTCGACGATCGCCGCGTGCTCCTCGTGCTCGCATGGTGCATGGCCGGGCGGCTCGTACAGGCCGACGATCAGCGAGCAGCGCGACACCAGTTCGGTCAGATAGCGCTGCAGCACCGCATTGCGCGCCAGCGCCGCGATGCGCAGATGAAAGCCGCTTGCCAGCCGCGCCCACGAGGGCTGGTCGAAGCGATGCATGGCGTCGTGCTCGTCGGCCAGCTGCCGGCGCAGATCGCGCAAGTCCGACGCGGTGGCGCGCGCCACCGCCATCTCGACCAGCACGCGTTCGAGCGCGCGGCGCGCCTCGAAGATCTGGCCGGTCTCTTCCGGCGTCGGTTCCGCGATCACCGCGCCCTTGTTGGGCCGCAGCGCCACGATGCCGTCATGCGCCAGCTTCTCCAGCACGCGCCGCACCACCGCCCGGCCCACGCCGAACAGCTGGCACAGCTCCGGCTCGGGCAGCTTGGTGCCGGGCGTCAGCCGATGGTTCAGCACGCCGTCGAAGATCGCCTGGTAGATGCGCGTATCGGCTTCCGCGCTCGCGTGCTCCGCGGCCGCCGGCCCTGTCGGGTGGACCGCCCTCGCGGTCCTCGCGCTGCTCGCGGTGGACCTGGTGCCGGCCTTGTTCAACGAACGAGCCGTCATGATGTCACCCTCCGGCCGCCACGGCGGTCGTCACCGTTGGCGTCGACGCCGGCATCGACGTTGGCGCAACGGCGTCTGCCTCGCCGGCCGCAGCCTCCATCGCCTCGCAGATCGCGCCCGGTGTCGTCATCCAGATCTCGCCATCGTCGCGGTGCCGCGCGATATGCGCGAGCGCCCGGCGCAGATGGCGCAGCCGGTGCGGCTGCCCGACCAGATAGGGATGCAGCGCGACCCCCATCACCAGCGGCTGCGGATGCGTGGCGTGGTTGGCCTGCGCCAGCATCTCGTCGAAGTGGTCGACGATCATGTCGGCGAAGGCAGCGCCGTCCATCTGCCGCCCGACGATCATCGGGATGTCGTTCAGCTCCTGCGGATAGGGAATCGACCATAGCGGCCCGCCGCGTGTAGCCATCCGCACCGGGCGATCGTCGTGGCACCAGTTCAGCGTATAGCGGTAACCGGTCTCGCTGAGCAAGTCGGGAGTCAGCGCGCTCTCCGAGATCCACGGCGACAGCCAGCCTTTTGGCGGCTCGCCCGCATGGGCGGCGATGCGGTCGCGGCAATGGCGCAGCAGCGCGCGCTCGCCCGCCTCGTCCAGATCGCTCTGGCGCACCGCGTTCGTATGCCCATGCCCGATCAGTTCGTCGCCGCGCGCGAGGAAGGCGTCCGGCACCTCGGGACAATGGTCGTACAGCGCGGTATTGAGCAGCACGCCGGTCGGCATGCGCAGCCGGTCGAACAGCTCCAGGCAGCGCCAGACGCCGACACGGTTGCCGTATTCGCGCCAGCTGTAGTTCAGCACATCGGGCTGCGGCGACGCGGGTCCGATATTGGCGCCCAGGCCCTCACCGAAGGCGAAGTGTTCGATGTTGAAGCCGAGATAGACGGCAAGCCGCGCGCCACCCGGCCAGGCGAAGTCGTCGACATCGGTAATGGGGCGATAGGGAAAGCGCCCATGCGAGCGCAGCGGGCCGAACGGCGGCAGCGAATCCGGATTGTGGGTCATCGACCTGTGTCTTTCCTGGTTTGGCGATCGCGGCATCCGCGCGACATCGAACGTCCCGCGCGGCAATGGCGGCGCGCGGTGCACCGCCCTGGCCCCGCTTCGCTGCGGGCCGCACCGCATTCGTGCGGCACGCACCGGCTTCGATCGCGATCATCTCGATATCGAAATCGTTCGCAAGATGCGGGCCAGATCGTCTGCGATCCGCGGGTCCTTTCCCTTCAAGGCATCGCGCTCGCGTGTCGACGCGTGGCATGCCTCTTGCGATCGCATCGGCGGCCGTCGCTTCGACGACGCCAATTCCATCCCCTTGCACCGATCCGGAGAACTGCCATGTCCCGCCACCGTCCCCAACCGCGTCGCCGCGCGCTGATGCTCGCCGTCGCCGCATCCACCGCCGCGTGCGCGCTGCCCGCCGTGCCGGCGCTGGCGGCCGACACCGTCAAGATCGGCCTGATCACGGCGATGACGGGACAGTCGGCACGCGCCGGCGAAGCGCTGACGCGCGGCATGACGATTGCGATCGACGAGATCAATGCGAAGGGCGGCGTGCTGAACGGCCGCAAGCTCGAGCTTGTCCGGCGCGACGACGAAAGCAATCCCGCCAAGGGCGTGCTCGCCGCGCGCGAACTGATCTACAAGGAGAAAGTCGCGGTGCTGTTCGGCGGCCTGGATACACCGGTATCGATGGCCATCGTGCCGATCGCCAACCAGGAGAAGGTGCCGTTCATGGGGCCGTGGGCCGCCGGCACGCCGATCACGCGCAACGGTGCCAACCCCAATTTCGTGTTCCGCGTGTCCGCGGTCGACGAGCTGGTCGACAAGGCGATGCTGCAGTACGCGCAGAAGACCTTCGGCGCCAGCAAGCCCGGGCTGATCCTGGTCAACAACCCGTGGGGCGAGTCCAACGAAAAGGGCATCGTTGCCGCGCTGACCGCCAAGGGCATGAAGCCGGCCGGCATCGAGAAATTCGAGGCCAACGATGTCGACGTGGTGCCGCAGCTCGGACGCCTGAAGGCCGCGGGCGCCGACGTGCTGCTGATGGTCGGCAACGTCGGCCCTTCGGCCCAGGTCGTCAAGTCGCTGGACCGCATGGGGTGGAAGGTGCCGGTGGTCTCGCACTGGGGCCCGGCCGGCGGACGCTTCACCGAGCTGGCCGGCCCGAACGCCCGCAACGTTCACTTCGTGCAGACCTACAGCTTCTTCGGCGCGCCGTCGCCGGTCGGCACGCGCGTCGTCAACGCGCTGAAGGCGAAATACAGCGACATCAAGGGGCCGGACGACATTACGCCCGCGGTGGGCGTCGCCAACGCCTACGACGCCACGCATCTGGCCGCGCTGGCCATCCAGCGCGCCGGCTCGACCAAGGGCGACGCGATACGCCAGGGCTTCTACCAGATCGATCGCTACGAAGGCCTGATCAAGACCTATCTGAAGCCCTTCTCGCCGCAGGTGCATGACGCGCTGACCGAGAACGACTACGTCTGGGCCCAGTTCATCGACAACCGCATCGTGCCGGTCGCCGACAAACAGGTCGCGTCGAAGTAAGCCACCGAATGAAGCGGCCGGACCAGGCCGCCGACGACGTCCGCTCGAGGAACACACGATGTTATGGATCTCCGCCGCGATCAGCGGCCTTGGCCTGGGAAGCATGTACGGGCTGATGGCGCTGGGTTTTCATCTGACCTATGTGGTCAGCGCCACCGTCAATTTCGCCCAGGGCAGCTCGATGATGCTCGGCGCGGTCTTGACCTACACCTTCGCGCAGACGCTGGGCTGGCCGATGGCGGCGTCGGTGCTGCTCGCGTTGGCGTTGTGCGCGCTGTACGGGCTGGCGATCGAATTCGTCGCGGTACGGCCGTTCGCCAGCCGCGGCTCGGACGCCTGGCTGATGGCCACAGTGGCGCTCGGCATCGTGCTCGATAACGTCGTCACGCTGACCTTCGGCACCGAGCCCCGCAGCCTGCCGTCGCCGCTGGCCACAAGCTCGCTGCAGCTGGCCGACGGCCTCGGCGTCTATCCGCTGCAGCTGCTGATTCCGGTCGTGGGCCTGGCGCTCGCGGGCGTGCTGCACTACGTGCTGCGCCATTCCCGCTGGGGGCTGGCGATGCTGGCGGTCGTGCAGAACCGCGATGCCGCCCGGCTGATGGCGATCCCGATCCGCCGCACCGTGGCCGCGGCCTTCGCGGTGTCGACGCTGCTGGCCGGCGTCGCCGGCGTGCTGATCGCCCCGCTGTTCAACGTGCAGTCGGACATGGGCACCGTCTTCGGGCTGAAGGCCTTCGCGGTGGCCATTCTCGGCGGGCTGTCCAGCGCCTGGGGCGTAATGATCGCGGGCCTGATCTTCGGCGTGGTCGAGGCCGCCATCACGGCCTCGCTGGGTTCGAGCTACACGCAGATCATCACGTTCGCGCTGGTGATCGCGCTGCTGGCACTGCGCCCGGCGGGACTGTTCGGCCGCGCGGAGGTACGCAAGGTATGAACGCGCACGCTCGTCTCGTTGCCGGCATCGGCACGCCGCCGCAGATCGGCGCCATGGCCCTGGCGCTGCTTGGCGCCGCGGCCGCCGCGATGATGCTGAACGGCTATTTCGTCTTCGTGATCGCCGGCGTCGCGATGCTGGCGATCTGCGGCGTGGGCCTGAACCTGCTGATCGGCCTGACCGGCCAGATCTCGTTCGGCCACGTCGGCTTCTACGCGATCGGCGCCTACAGCGTCGCGATCCTGACCGGCCAGGCCGGCTGGGCGTTCTGGCCGGCCTGGCTGGCCGGAACGGTCATGGCCGCGCTGACCGGCGCGCTGCTGGCGCTGCCCGCGCTGCGCGTCAAGGGACCGGGCCTGGCGATGATCACCATCGCGTTCGGCTTCATCGTCGAGCATGGGGCGGTCGAGTGGCGCACGCTGACCGGTGGGCAGAATGGGCTGATGGGCATCGCGCAGCCCTCGCTGCCCGGCGTCGAAGGCGGCGAGCGCGCGCTGACGCTGATCGCGCTGGCGGTGCTGGCCATCTCGCTGGCGGCCTACGCGCGCATTTCGCGCGGCAGCTGGGGCGCGGCGATGCGGGCGGTGCGCGACAGCGAGACCGCTGCGGCATCGATCGGCATCGATCCGCTGCTGGTGCGTACGGTGGCGTTTGCCTTCTCGGCCGCGCTGGCCGGGCTGGCCGGCGGACTGTTCGCGCCGATGCAGGGCATGGTCACGCCGGGCATGTTCTCCTTCCTGCAGTCGATCCTGTTCGTGCTGGCGGTGATGATCGGCGGTGCCGGCACCGTCGCCGGTCCGGTGATTGGCGCGGTAGTGGTCGGCATGCTGCCGGAACTGCTGTCCAGCCTGGAGAACCTGCGGCTGCTCTGCTTCGGCATGCTGCTGCTGGTGGTGCTGTGGGTCGCGCCGCAGGGGATCGTCGGCGTGGCCACCGCGCTGCTGCGCCGGCTGCGGACCCGACGCACCGTTGCCGCGGCATCGCGCGAGGCGGCCGACATGCCGCTGCCCGTGCGCGAGCCCGCGGCGCGGCGCGCGCTGGTGGCCGACGGGCTGTCGATGGTATTCGGCGGCGTGCGCGCCGTCGACCGGTTGTCGTTCACCGTGGCGGACAGCGCCGTGACCAGCCTGATCGGCCCCAACGGCGCAGGCAAATCGACGGTGCTCAATATGCTGTCCGGCTATTACCGGCCGCACGCAGGCGGCAGGCGCCTGGGCGACACCGCGCTGCCCGCGCGCGGCGCCTGTCATAGCGCGCGCCACGGCATTGCGCGGACCTATCAGACCTCGCAGCTGTTCGGCGGCCTCAGCGCCGCCGACAATGTCGCGCTCGCGCTGGGCGGCGGACGCCTCGGCACGCTGCTCGGCACCGCGCGCTTTACCGCCGCCCCGGTTCGGCAGCAGGCCCTTGCGCTGCTGCGCGCCTGCGGCTATCGCGGCGATCCGGACGCGAGTGCCGCCGATCTGGCGCACGTCGACCGCAGGCTGGTCGAGATTGCGCGGGCGCTGGCCACCCGGCCCGCCGTGCTGCTGCTCGACGAGCCCGCCGCGGGATTGTCGCGCGAGGACAAGGCCAGCCTCGGCCGGCTGCTGCGCCGCATCGCGGACAGCGGCATCGCCGTCGGCCTGGTCGAGCACGACATGTCGCTGGTGATGGAGGTATCCGACCGCATCGTCGTGATCGATGCCGGCCAGCGTCTGGCGGTCGGCACGCCGGCCGAGGTACGGGCCGATCCCGCGGTCCGCCGTGCGTACCTCGGCGAGGCGGCCGTCGGCAATGCGGCCGCCGCCGCACCGCGGCGCGTGTCGCGCGATGCCGCCGGCGCGGAACTGCTGGGCGTCAACGCGCTGCGGACCGGCTACGGCGCGGCGCCGGTGCTGCACGACATCGCGCTGCAGGTGCGCGAGGGCGAGATGGTGGCGCTGCTCGGCGCGAACGGCGCCGGCAAATCGACGCTGATGCGCGCGCTGTCGGGCCTGCACCGCCCGGTGCAGGGCGGCATCGCGTTCGACGGCGTCGACCTCGCCGGCATCGACGCGGCTCGCATCGCGGCGATGGGCATGGTGCTGGTGCCCGAGGGCCGGCAGGTCTTTGCCGAGCTGTCGGTGCTCGACAATCTCAGGCTGGGCGCATTCCCGTCCGGCCGCCTGAGCCGCGGCGAGATGCAGCGCCGCATCGAATCGATGCTGCTGCGATTCCCGCGGCTGCGCGAACGGCAGCATCAGCGCGCCGGCCTGCTGTCCGGCGGCGAGCAGCAGATGCTGGCCATCGCACGCGGCCTGATGTCGCAGCCGCGCATGCTGCTGCTGGACGAACCGTCGCTGGGCCTGGCGCCGAAGATCATCGACGAGCTGTTCGCGTCGCTGGACCGCCTGCGCGACGCGTCGCTCACGATCCTGCTGGTCGACCAGATGGCCGCGCTGGCACTGACGCTGGCCGACCGCGCCTACGTGCTGGAGGAAGGCCGCGTGGTCGCCAGCGGACGCGCCGATCTGCTGGCCCGCGATCCGGCGCTGGTGCAGGCGTACCTGGGTGGCGACGGCAGCGGCGAAGGCGACGCGACTGCCGGCGTGGCAACGCAAGCGGTGGTGGCCTGATGGACGCCGGCCTGTTGTCCCCGCCCGGTCTGGCGCGCTCCCGCGACGGCATGGTGACCAGCCCGCACGCGCTGGCCAGCGAGGCCGGACGCGAGGTATTGCGCAGCGGCGGCAATGCCATTGAAGCGGCGATTGCGATCGGCGCGACGCTGTCGGTCACCTACCCGCCTTTCACGGGGCTGGGCGGCGACGCCTTCTGGGTCATTGCCGACGGCGCAGGCCAGGTGCGCACGCTGTCCGGCATCGGCCAGGCGGCCGCCGCCCCGCCGAACTTCGATGGCGAGATTCCGACGCGAGGACCGGCGGCCGCCCTGACCACGGCCGCCACCGTCGATACCTGGGACCGTGCCTATCGGCTCAGCCGCGACACATGGGGTGGCACCACCTCATGGGAAGCGCTGTTCCACCGCGCCATCGAACATGCCGAGGCAGGGTTTCCCGTCACGCCGTCGCAACGCTTCTGGCTGGATTTTCGCGCGGGACAGTGGCGGGACTGGCCCGGCTTTGCCCGCGTGTTCCTGCCCGACGGCCGCATTCCGGAAATCGGCGAGCGCTTCCGCCAGCCGGAGCTGGCGCACAGCCTGCGCCGGATCGCCGAACGCGGCGCCCGCGACTTCTACGAAGGCGAACTGGCTGAACGCATCGCCAGCGGCCTGCGCGAGGCCGGTTCGCCATTGCGCGCGGCCGATCTCGCGGCGACACGGGCCCGTGAAGAATCGCCGCTGACGGTGCCGTATCGCGGCGGCGACCTCGTCAGCCTGCGTCCGCCCACCCAGGGCGTGACCACGCTGCAGATCATGGGCATACTCGACCGCTTCGACGTCCGCACGGTCGCCGAAGGCAGCGCCGATTACTACCATCTGCTGGTCGAGGCGGTAAAGCAGGCGTTCATCGAGCGCGACCGCCACGTGGCCGACCCCGAGTTCGTCGACGTGCCGGTACGGACGATGTTGTCGCCCTCGCATCTCGACCGGATGGCGGCGGCAATCCGGCCCGAGCGCGCGCTACCGTGGCCGCACCGCTTCCGTACCGGCGATACCGTCTATCTCGGCGCGGTCGACAGCCAGGGCCGCTGTGCCAGCGTACTGCAGACCGTCTACTTCGACTGGGGCAGCGGCGTGGTCGCCGGCGACACCGGCATCCTGTGGCACAACCGCGGCGCGGCGTTCAGCACCGATCCCCGGCACCACAATGTGCTGCGGCCGGGCAAGCGGCCCTTCCACACGCTCAATCCCGGGCTCTATCTGCAGGGCGGGCGCCCGCGGCTGCTGTACGGCACGCAGGGCGCCGACGGGCAGCCGCAGACGCTGGCGGCGGTGCTGACGCGGATGATCGACTACGGCATGGACCCGCTGGCGGCGCTGTCGCGCCCACGCTTTCTGCTTGGCCGGACGTTCTCGGATACGCGCGACACGTTGAAGCTGGAGGCCGATGCCGGCGACGCGGTGATGCGGGAGTTGGCCGCGCGCCGCCATGAACTGAGCCCGATCGCCGCGCAGAGCCCGCTCGCCGGCCATCCCGGCGCGATCCGCATCGGCGCCGACGGCACCATCGAGGGCGCCCACGACCCCCGCAGCGACGGCATGGCGCTCGGCTGCTAGCGGTCGCCGGGGACCTTCAGCGCAGTACCGGCGGCGGCGACAGCGGTGCCTGTGCCGCCGCGGGATGCAAGGCCACCGCCTCGACCTCGGCCAGCACGCCATAATGCAGTGCCGGCACCGGCACCACCGTGCGTGCCGGCCGCGCGTCGCCCAGCATCCGCCGGTAGGCCGCGTCGAACGCCGGCCAATGTTCGACACCGGCCAGATAGACGGTGACCTTGATGACGTCCTTCCAGCCGCAGCCGGCCGCGGCCAGCGCGGCCTCGACGTTGCGCAGCGCGAGCGCGGCCTGTTCCGCCAGCGGCAGATCGGCGCGCGGTTCGCCCCGCGCGTCCAGCGGCAGCTGACCCGACACGAATACCAGCCCCAGCCCCGTGGCAACGTGCGAGTAGTGGCCGCGCGGCGCCGCCAGTGTGGGCACGTCGGGATAGGCGACACCTTGCGCGGCGAGCGTTGCGGCGATCGGATTCGCGTCTCGATTCACGTTGGTCATCGCGCTCACCATCCACTGAAGCGCGGCCACCGCGCCTCGATGTCGGCGCTCCCTGCCACCACGGTGTAGGCACCGTGCTGTGCGGCCGTCGCGCACGCGTGGTTCGGCAGGATGCGCAGCAGCGTGCCGACCGGCAGCATCGGCGTCGCGTCCGGATCGGTGCGATGGCTGACGATCCCGTGCTCCTGGTTGGCGTCGACCATCAGCAGATCGGCCAGCGGCTTGCCGTCGATATCGCAGACCACGCCATAGCCCTGGTCGACCGGCTGCTTCGCGGTACCGCGATCGCGCGACATCGCCATCCAGCCCGCATCGGTGATCAGCCAGCCCTTGTCGCGCTGATGGCCGATCACGGTGCACAGCACCGACAGCGCGATGTCCGAGGTGTCGCAGACGCCGATGCCGTTCATCACCAGGTCGAAGAACACGAACACGCCGGCCCGCACTTCGGTGACGCCATCGAGCGACCGCGCGAAGTGCGCGGTCGGCGTGCTGCCCACGCTGACCACCGGCGCCGCATGCCCGGCCGCGCGCAGGCGCTGCGCGGCGCGCACGGCGCCGGCCCGCTCCTGTTCGGCCAGCGCCTCGATCGCTGCTGCCGAGCGGCAGTTGTACGAATCGCCCGCATGCGTCAGCACGCCGGCGAGCCAGGCGCCCTGCCCTTCATGGCCCCGCAGCGCTGCCGCGATCTCGAGGAGCAGCGGGTCCTCCGGCTTGACGCCGGAGCGGTGGCCGTCGGTATCGATCTCGATCAGCACCGGCACGCCGAGGCCGCGCTGGCGGCAATAGGCGGCGACCGCGGCGGCCGCCTCGACGTTGTCGAGCAACAGCGTCATCCGCGCCCCGCGCCGCACCAGGTCTTCGACATGCGGCAGCTTCGACGGCACGATGCCGACGGCATAGAGGATGTCGGTCCAGCCGTGTTCGAGAAAGTAGCCGGCCTCCTTCAGCGTCGACACGGTGATCGCCGAACCCGGTGCGCCGATACGCGCGGTGACGTCGGCCGACTTGTTGGTCTTCGCATGCGGACGCAGTGCCACGCCGAAAGGCAACAGCCGTTCGCGCAGACGCGCGATGTTGCGCTCCATCTTCGTGCGGTCGAGGACCAGCACCGGCGTTTCGAGTTCATGCAGCGTCATGGGTTTCCTTCCATTGCATCTGGCGCATCGTCTGGTCGAGGCGTTCCCCGCTCAATCGAGCTGCACCTTGTTGGCTTCGAGAATGGGCCGCAGCCGCGCGGTCTCGCTGTCGACCAGCCGCGCGAGATTGGCCGGCGTGTTGTCGGCACGGGCGGGAAATTCGACGCCGACCTCGCGCATCTGCCGGATCAACGCCGGATCGGCCAGCGCGTCGTTGATCGCCTGATTTAGTCGTGCCACCACCGCGGGGGGTGTTCCCCTGGGCGCCGCAGGCATAGGTGCGCTTCAGATACGCGGCGCGCCAGGCGCGACCCGGCGCCTCGCCGCCCGCCACGCTGTTCCACAGCGTCCACGAATCGAGCAGCGCGGTCAGCAGGTCGAACAGCACGACATCGTATTGGCGTGCGTAGTTGGGTTGGCGTGGTTGGCTGGTCATGGTGCGGCCCCGGTTGGAATCGATGCCACAGTGTAGGTGGCGTGTGCCCGGCCGTGGTTAATGGCATAGAATTTCTTGATTCACCTCTGGGTTAATAATGATGAAGCTGACCATCGACGACCTGCGCTTCGTGCTGGCGCTGGACCGGCTCGGCAGCCTCGCCGCGCTGGCGCGCGAGGAAAACGTGACGCCGCCGGCCGTGACCAAGCGGCTCGGCCAGCTGGAAGCGCGCCTTGGCATCCGGCTCGCGCTGCGCACCACGCGCCGGCTGCAGCTGACCCACGAGGGCCTTCTGCTGGCGCAGCACGCCACCGGCGTGCTCGAACACATGCAGACCATCGAGGAGGCGCTGCGGCAGCGCAGCCAGGCGGTGGCGGGCAAGCTGAAGGTGCATGGGCCGCTCGGCTTCGGACGGCGCTATCTCGGACCGCTGCTGGCGCAGTTCCAGGATGCGCACCCCAACCTCGAAGTGCAGCTGTACCTGTCGGACAACCTGATGCTGCCGCGCCAGCCTGTCCATGGCCACGATGCCTTCGACGTGCTGGTCAGCATCGGCGCCATTCCGGATTCACGGTGGGTCGCGCACCGGATCGCACCGAACCGCCGCCTCCTGTGCGCCGCGCCCGAGTACCTGGCGAAGGCGCCGCCGCTGACGCGTCCCGCCGACCTGGTGCACCACGCCTGCCTGGTGCTGCGCGAGAACGACGAGGACGTAACGCTATGGCGCTTCGCCGGCCGCGACGGCAAGGACGCGGCCAAGGGCAGTGGCACGGGCGGCAAGGGCGGCGAGAAGCGCGCCGGCAGCAGCGCCAGTGCAGGCAGTGCACGTGAACACACGGTGCGCGTGCGTCCGGCGATGGAGAGCAATGACGGAGACGTCGTCCATCAGTGGTGCCTGGCCGGCAAGGGCATCATGGCGCGGTCCGAGTGGGATGTGGCCGACGGTCTCGCCTCGGGCAGGCTTGTCGCGCTGTTGCCGGGCTACCGGCTGCCCGACGCGGACGTGATGGCGCTGGTGCCGCAATCGCGCGTAGCGTCGATGCGCACGCGGCTGTTCGTCGAGATGTTGCGCAAGGCGTTTGGACCGCGGCCGCCCTGGCGCAGCGATCGGCGCGCCTGATACACCGGCGTGCGGACGAGCGCGCGCTGCACAAGACTCAATCGCTGCTCTGGTGCGCGACCAGATGCAGCCGCATCACGCCGCCGTCGAAGTACTGTCCGTCGAACTGGCGCAGCAGCCCGAGGGCCGCGAAGAAATCCATGTCGAAGTCCAGCCAGGCCCATGGCTGCTCCGGGTCGCCATCGCGCATGATTTCCACCGAGCGCACCGGCGCAAACGGCGTGAACTTGTCGCGCAACCGCTGTTCGGTGATATCGCGGCGCAGGCCGCGAATCAGCACCTGCATGTCGGTCTCCTGGGGTATGACGCGCGGCCTGCATGCCGCCGAGGCGGTGCAAGGTGGGCCGGGCCACGAGACCACTATAGCCGTTCGCTGGCGGTTGCGGATCGCAGCACGGCAGACATCGGCCCTGCATCCGCCGCTGGCACGCATCGCCTTTGATCTGGCGCAATGACCGTCACCGCTGTGCTCGACAACCGCGACAACGCGGGCCGATAATCGTCCCACCTCGTGCCGGCGGCCCTGCACGGCCGCTGCCGTCATCCAAGGAAACGGCAATGTCCGATCTGCGCAGCAACGCGTCGCCTACGAATTCCACGCGGTCCGCACCGGCGACACCGGCAGCACCGGCGACACCAAATTCGGCGGCGAGCCCCGCCAGCTCCGCCACTGCGAGCAAGCGACCGCCGTGGGGACTGTTCGTCGCGGTGCTGGTGCTGATCGGCGTGCTGTCGCTGCCTGCCCCGCCCGACCTGCCCTTGGCTGGACACCGCATGCTCGCGATCCTCGCCTTCGCCGTCGTCGTATGGATCAGCGAGGCGGTGTCCTACGAGACCAGCGCGATCATGATCACCTCGCTGATGGCCGCGCTGATCGGCTTCGCGCCCACGGTCGGCGACCCCGATACGCTTTACGGCACCTCGCGCGCGCTCGGCATGGCGCTCGCTGGTTTCGCCAATACGGCGCTGGCGCTGGTCGCCGCCGCGCTGTTCATCTCCGCGGCGATGACGGTCACCGGACTGGACCGCCGCATCGCGCTGGTCACGCTGTCGGCGATCGGCACCAGCACGCGCCGCATCCTGGTCGGCACCATCGCGGTCACGATCGCGCTGTCGCTGGTGGTGCCGAGCGCCACCGCCCGCAGCGCCTGCGTGGTGCCGATCATGATGGGGATCATCGCGGCCTTCGGCGTCGACAAGCGCTCCAATATCGCGGCCGGCATCATGATCACCGTGGCGCAGGCCACCAGCATCTGGAACGTCGGCATCCAGACAGCCGCGGCGCAGAACCTGCTGGCGGTCGGCTTCATGGACAAGCTGCTGGGCGAGCGCGTGACCTGGCTCCAATGGCTGATCGCCGGCGCGCCGTGGGCGCTGGCGATGTCGGTGGTGCTGTATCTGCTGGTGCGCTGGCTGCTGCCGCCGGAGACCGAGGCAATTCCCGGCGGCAAGGAGGCCGTGCAGCGCGAGCTGGCAGGACTGGGGCCGATGAGCGGCCCGCAGAAGCGCCTCGCCGCGGTATCGATCGGGCTGCTGCTGGCGTGGGCCACCGAGGGCAAGCTGCACGGCTTCGACACCGCCACCGTGACCTTCGTCGGCCTCGTTGCCCTGATGCTGCCTCGCCTCGGCGTGATGGACTGGAAGACGATGCAGCAACGCACGCCGTGGGGCACGCTGATCGTGTTCGGCGTCGGCATCAGCCTGGGCACCGCGCTGCTGACCACGCAGGCCGGGCAATGGCTGGGCAAGTTCGTGGTCGCCAATTCGGGCCTGGCGACGCAGGGTCCGATCGCGGTGTTCGCGATCCTCGCCGCCTTCCTGATCGTGATCCACCTCGGCTTTGCCAGCGCCACGGCGCTGACGGCGGCGATGCTGCCGATCCTGATCTCGGTGCTGCAGACGCTGCCGGGCGACATCGACAAGGTCGGCATCACGATGCTGCTCGGCTTCACGATGAGCTTCGGCTTCATCCTGCCGATCAATGCGCCGCAGAACATGGTGTGCCTGAGCACCGATACCTTCAACGGCCGCCAGTTCGCGCGCATCGGCATTCCGGTCACGCTGGTCGGCTACGCGATGATGCTGCTGTTCGCGGCGACCTACTGGCGCTGGCTCGGCTGGATCTGAGGACGGATCCGCGGATCAGCGCCTCGCAATACGAGGAGTCCGACATGAAGCTCACCCTGCAGGACGCGCATCGGCTGGCGCGGGACATTCTGGTGGCGCTGAATGTGCCCGACGATATCGCCGACGATGTCGCCGAGCACCTGGTCGAGTCCGACCGCTGCGGCTATGCCAGCCACGGGCTGTCGATGCTGCCGCAGTATCGCGCTTCGGTCGAAGGCGGCAGCGTCAACCCATCGGGCCGCGCCAGCTGCGCGCTGGACCGCGGCACGCTGATGGTGTTCGACGGCAACGGCGGCTTCGGCCAGCATGTCGGCAAGCGCGTGATGCAGGCCGCCATCGAACGCACGCGCGAACATGGCCATTGCATCTTCACGCTGCGGCACTCGCACCATCTGGGCCGCATGGGCTATTACGGCGAGATGGCGGCGCAGGCGCGCATGGTGCTGCTCAGCTTCACCAACGTCATCAACCGGCCGCCGGCCGTCGCGCCCTATGGCGGCCGGGTTGCGCGGCTGACGACCAATCCGCTCTGTTTCGCCGGGCCGATGCCGAACGGGCGCCCGCCGCTGGTGATGGACATCGCCACCAGCGCCATCGCGATCAACAAGGCCCGCGTGCTGTCCGAAAAAGGCGAGCCGGCCCCGGAGCGCAGCGTCATCGATGCGAGCGGCGCGCCGACCACCGACGCCGGCGCGATCTTCGCCGATCCGCCCGGCGCGCTGCTGCCCTTCGGCGGCCACAAGGGTTACGCGCTCGGCGTGGTCGCCGAACTGCTGGCCGGCGTGCTGTCGGGCGGCGGCACCATTCAGCCGAACAATCCGCGCGGCGGCGTGGCCACCAACAACATGTTCGCGGTGCTGATCGATCCGCAGCTCGATCTGGGCCTGCAATGGCAGAGCACCGAGGTCGAATCGTTCATCCGCTATCTGCACGAGACCCCGCCCGCGCCGGGCTTCGATCGCGTGCAGTACCCGGGCGAGTACGAGGCCGACCACCGCGCCCGCACCGGGGACGAACTGGACGTCAATCCCGCGATCTGGCGCAATCTGGCCAGGGTGGCCGGCGATCTCGGGGTGGCACTGCCGGGCCGGTGAGGCCGGTCGCCGGCAGAGGCTCGCCATCCTGGCTGGATCAGATCACGCCGTCGCCCTTCAGCGCGGCAATCTCTTGCGCCGCGAAGCCCCAGTCGCGCAGCACCGCCTCGGTGTCGGCTCCGGGCGGCGATGCCTGCGTGGGCTTGTCCGCCGCCGTGCGCGAGAAGCGCGGCGCCGGCGCGGGATGGATCACGCCGCCGACGTCGATGAAGGTGTCGCGGGCGCGGTTGTGCGGGTGGACTGGCGCCTCGTCCCAGTCCAGTACCGGCGCGAAACACGCATCGCTGCCCTCCATCAGCGCGCACCACTGGTCGCGCGTGCGCGTGCCGAACACCTCGGCCAGCCGTTGCTTCAGTTGCGGCCAGTCGCGCGGATCGCCCTGCTTCGCAAAGGCCGGGTCCTCGATGCCGCACAGCTCGATCAGCTGGCGATAGAACTGCGGCTCGAGCGCGCCGATCGCGACATGCTTGCCGTCCGCGCAGGCATAGGTGCCGTAGTACGGGGCGCCGCCGTCGAGCAGGTTCTCGCCGCGCCGGTTGCTCCAGCGCCCGGCAGCCTTGAAGCCGTACATCATGGCCGACAGCAGCGCGGCGCCATCGGTCATCGCGGCATCGACCACCTGCCCCTTGCCGCTGCGCTGGCTCTCCAGCACCGCGCAGACGACGCCGAAGGCCAGCATCATCGCGCCGCCGCCGAAGTCGCCGATGTAGTTCAACGGCACGACCGGCGGTTCGTCGGGCAGGCCGATCGCATGCAGCGCGCCGGTGATCGCGATGTAGTTGATGTCGTGTCCCGCTGCCTGCGCCAGCGGTCCGTGCTGCCCCCAGCCTGTCATGCGGCCATAGACCAGCCTCGCATTGCGCGCCAGGCAGACGTCCGGACCGAGACCCAGCCGCTCCATCACGCCGGGCCGGAAGCCCTCGATCAGCACGTCGGCCTGTTCGATCAGGCGCAGCACCGTCTCGGCAGCGCCCTGTCGCTTCAGGTCGATCGCCAGCGAGCGGCGGCCGCGCGCGGTCACGTCGAAGCGGACGTCTTCGGGCAGCACGCCCGCACCGCGATCGGGCCGGTCGATGCGAATCACCTCGGCGCCCATATCGGCCAGCATCATCGCGCAGAACGGCCCCGGCCCGAGGCCGACCATCTCCACCACCTTCAGTCCATGCAGCGGACCCGCCATGCCTGTCTCCCGTTGTCGTGGTATCGTCGGACGCCAACTTACCATGCCATGCCCGGCGCCGCGCGCCGTTGCAGCGGACTGCCCCGGCCAGCCGGGTACGAGAGGAGACCATGAACGTCAGCGAAGCCATTGCCACGCGCCGCTCGATCCGCGGCTTTCTCGACAAGCCGGTGCCGCCGCAGCTGATCCGCGAGATCGTCGAGAAGGCCGCGCGCGCCCCGTCCGGTGGCAATCTGCAGCCCTGGCATATCCAGGTCGTCGGCGGCGCGCCGCTGGACGAGCTCAAGGCCATCATGCGCCAGCGCGTGGTCGATGAACCGAAGGGCGAGCCCGCCGAATACCACATCTATCCGCCCGAGCTGGTGTCGCCCTATCGCGAGCGGCGCTTCCAGGTCGGCGAGGACCTGTACGGCCATCTCGGCATCCCGCGCGAGGACAAGGCCGCGCGCCGCCAGCAGTTCGCGCGCAACTTCCAGTTCTTCGGCGCGCCGCTGGCGCTGTTCTGCACGGTGGACCGCCGCATGGGCCCGCCGCAATGGTCGGACCTCGGCATGTATCTGCAGAACGTGATGCTGCTGCTGCGCGAAGCGGGCCTGGACAGCTGCCCGCAGGAATGCTGGGCGATGTATCCGGAAACGATGCGCCGCTTCCTCGGAACGCCGCCCGAACGCATGCTGTTCACCGGCATGGCGATCGGCTACGCCGACCCCGACGCCCCGGCCAATCGGCTGGTGGCGCAGCGGGCGCCGGTCGAGGAATTTGCGCAGTTCATCGGGGTCTGAGTCGGCATCCGAGTCGTGGCCCGAGCGGCCGTATCTACGCGAACTGCGCCGCCTGCTGCGCCGGCGCGTCGGCATGCTGGCCGGCCTGCTCGCCCGCCAGCATGCGCCATAGCGCGTGCAAGGTCGGATTGGCGCTATGTGCCGACCGATAGGCGCAGATCTGCAGCGGCGAGCACCAGCTGTCGTCACCGGCCGGTACCAGCGTGCCCGCCGCCAGCGCCTGCGCGGCGGTGCTGCGCGGCAACCAGGCCACGCCGTGCCCTTCGCTGGCCATCTTCAGCAGCAGCATCGCCATATCGGCTTCGTAGCAGCGAACCAGCCGGCGATGGACCTGCTTGCGCTCCAGAATCGACTCGACCACGCGGCCCAGCGTGGTGTTGGCGGTGTAGGCAAGAAGCGGCGTCGGCTTCGACGCCTTCCCGCTCGCTTCGGCCAGCGAAAACATCGGCCCGCCGCGCGAGGTCGGCACCGACACCGGCATCAGCAGATCGCTGCCCACCGTCAGGCTGCGGAAGCGCTCGCTGTCCAGCGACACCGGCACGCGCGGATGGTTGTAGCCCAGCATCAGATCGCAATGGCCCTCGGACAACGCCACCACGGCGTCCAGCACGTTGGCGGCTACCACGCGCGCATGGAAGGTGCCCGCTCGCTGCCGGCACTGCCTTAGCCAGTCCGGAAGGAACGTCAGCGACAAGGTATGGCCGGCCGCGATTTCGAGCGCCTTGCCCGGCATCGTGGCCTCGCGCCGCAGCGCCGCGCGCGCTTCGAGCAGCCGCTCGCAGGCGTCGCGTGCCGTCGCGCAGAATGCCGCGCCCGCCCGCGTCAACGCCAGCGGATAGGTATTGCGGTCGACCAGCTCTGCCCCGGCCCACTCCTCGAGCGAGCGAATCCGGCGCGACAGCGCCGACTGGGTGATATGGCGCAATTCCGCGCCGCGCGAAAAGCTGCGCGTGCGCTCCAGCACGAGCAGGTCCTCGATCCACTTCAACTGCATGGTCATCTTCCGTCAGATGCGTGCCGACTCGTCGCCAGGGATGGCGGTGCGGTCCGGCTGGCGGTTATTCCGTTTCCGCATGGCGCCATGGCCAATCCGCATTCGCTGACGCACGGACCGTGCCTAGAATCGGCCATTCCCATCAGCGCAGTCCGCGGCCCGGCCGCGGACGCGGCATGACAGGCGCCCGGAGCCGCGCGACAAGCGGACCGCGCCAGATTCGCCATTCCGGCCTATCCCCGGCAACGTCGCCATGGCGGCGCGCCGTGGAGCCGGCCATCACGGAGCCGTCGACATCATGGTCATGCAATTGCTTCACCCCGCGCGCACCGCAACGGCGCATCCGCGCACCATCCTGAACACCGCGCGCCGCAAGGCGCTGCGGCTCGCCGCCGTCGCGGCAGTGGCAACGGCCGCGGCCGCCGCCGCACCCGCCGCGCTCGCCGAATATCCGGAACGTCCGATCCAGCTGGTGCTGTCTTTCCCGCCCGCGGGCGCGACCGATGTGCTGGCGCGCGCGGTCGGCCAACGCCTGTCTCAGCAATTGCAGCAACCGGTGGTGGTCGAGAACCGGCCGGGCGCAGGCGGCGCGATCGGCCTCGCCTATGCCGCCAAGGCGGCGCCCGATGGCTATACGCTGTACCTGGCTGCCGTCAGCAATGCGGCGATCGCCGCCGCTACCTATTCGAGCCAGCCCGCCGACCTCGCCAGGGATTTCGTGCCGATCGCCGGCATCGGCAACGTGCCGCATATCCTGGTGGTGCCCGCGACGTTGCCGGTCAAGACCGTGCCGGACCTGGTCAGGTATCTGCAAGGCGCGCCCGGCAGGTACAACTTCGCCTCGCAGGGCAACGGCACGCTGTCGCATCTGGAGTCCGAGCTGTTCCGGCTGCGCACGGGCGTCGATGTAGTGCACGTGCCGTACAAGGGGAGTTCGTTCGCGCTGCCCGATCTGATGGCTGGCCGCTCGGCCATGATGTTCGACAGCATTCCGGCCGCGCTGCCGCACGTCAAATCCGGCAAGCTGAGGCTGTTGGCGGTCGCTTCGGAGCGCCGCGTCGGCTCGCTGCCGGAAGCGCCGACCATGGCGGAGGCCGGCATCCGCGACTTCGGCGTCAATAACCTGTTCGGCCTGGTGGCGCCCAAGGGCACGCCGCCCGCCGTGGTGCAGAAGCTGGCGGCCGCCACCAGGGCCGCTCTGGCGATGCCCGACCTGGTGCAATCGCTCGAAGCGCAGGGCGTGCAGCTGCAATTCACGCCGAGCGACGCCTTCGCTCGGATGATCGGCGAGGAAATGCGGACCTGGAGCAAGGTCGCGCAGGCGGCAAAGGTCAGGATCGACTGACGCCCGAACGCCGCACGCCGCCGCGGGCGCTCGGGCAAATGCCCCCGCGCCCGTTCCTCGATCGCTTCCATTGCACATCCGATGACTTCCTTCCTGAACTTCCCCTACCGCTCGCAGCGCGTTCCCGTGCTGGCCGACAACGTGGTGGCCACCTCGCAGCCGCTGGCGGCGGCCGCCGGACTACGCATGCTCGCCCGCGGCGGCAACGCCGTCGATGCCGCGCTGGCCACCGCGATCGCGCTGACCGTGGTCGAGCCCTGCATGAACGGCATCGGCGGCGACGCCTTTGCGCTGATCTGGGACGGCAACAAGCTGCATGGCCTGAACGCATCGGGCCGCGCGCCGCGGGCGTGGACGCCCGAGTCCTTTTCCCGCTACGACGCGATGCCGTTCAAGGGCTGGGACAGCGTGACGGTGCCCGGCGTGGTGTCCGGCTGGCGCACCGCCTGGGACAAGTTCGGCTCGTTGCCGTTCGAAGACCTGTTCGAGCCGGCGCTCGAGTACGCGCGCAACGGCTTCGTGGTCTCGCCCACCGTGCACCGCCAATGGCAGTCGCAGATCCCGGTGCTGGAAAGCCAGCCGGGCTTTGCCGACGCGTTCGCGCCGCGCGGCCGCGCGCCGCTGCCGGGAGAACGCTTCGTCTGCCCCGGCCAGGCCGACACGCTCGAGCGCATCGCCCGCAGCGGCGGCGACGACTTCTATCACGGCGAACTGGCCGCGCGCATCGCCGCGCATGCGCGCGCCACCGGCGGCCGCATCGATGAAGCCGATCTCGCCGCGCATCGGACCGACTGGGTCGAGCCGATCCAGATGCGCTACCGCGATCTGACGCTGCACGAGATCGGTCCGAACGGACAGGGCATCGGTGCGTTGATGGCGCTGGGCATGCTCGACCGGTGGGACGTGGCGGCGGGCGACGCCGATTCGGCGCGCACCATGCACCTGCAGATCGAAGCGATGAAACTGGCCTTCGCGGATCTGCACGCCTATGTGGCGGATGCCGACGCGATGCGCACGGTCACCGCGCGCGACCTGCTCGATCCCGGCTATCTGAGCGAACGCGCCCGCGCCATCGACCCCGCCAGGGCGCGCTATCCGGGCCCCGGCAAGCCGCACAGCGGCGGCACCGTCTATCTGACCGCCGCCGATCAGAGCGGCTTGATGGTGTCGTTCATCCAGTCCAACTTCAAGGGCTTCGGCTCTGGCGTGGTGGTACCGGGTACCGGCATCGCGCTGCACAACCGCGGCTGGGGCTTCACGCTGCAGCCCGGACATCCGAACCAGGTCGCACCCGGCAAGCGCCCCTTCCATACGATCATTCCGGGCTTCCTGATGCGCCAGGGCGCGCCGCTGGCTGCGTTCGGCGTGATGGGCGGCTCGATGCAGGCGCAGGGCCACGTGCAGATGACCAGCCGGCTGGCGGACTTCCACCAGAACCCGCAGGTCGCCTGCGACGCGCCGCGCTGGCGGGTCATGGACGACAACGCGGGCGTCGCGGTGGAGGCGCACTGCCCGGCGGAAACGGTGCAGGCCCTGCGTGCGATGGGCCATGCGGTTCAGGTCGCGCCGGCCGACAGCCTCGAGTTTGGCGGCGCACAGATGGCGATGCGGCTGCCACAGGGGTATGCCGCGGCGTCGGATCATCGGAAGGACGGTTATCCGCTGGGATTCTAGGGCGCAGCGCGACGGGCCTGCCCGCCTTGGGTAACCCGTCGGCGCTATGATGGCGGCACTCTAAACCATCGGTTGCCGATCATGGACAAGGCCCGCGTTCTTACCCTGTTTATCGGCGTGGTGCGCGCCGGCAGCTTCCGCCGCGCGGCGGTCGAGGCCGGCGTCACGCCGCAGGCGGTCAGCAAGGCGGTGCGGACGCTCGAAGCGGAACTTGGCGTGCGCCTGCTGCACCGGACCACGCGCAAGCTGAGCCTGACGACCGAGGGCGCGCGGCTGTTCGAGCTGGCGGCGCCGGGCATGCGGCAGCTCGACGAGGCACTGGAGCAGATCCGCAGCAGCAGGAGCGAGGATGACGGCACGATCCGGCTGACTGCACCGCCATCGCTGGGCAGCCGCGTGCTGGTGCCGCTGATGCACGGCTTTCGCGAACGGTATCCGGGCATCGTGTTCGACGTGGTGCTCAGCGACCTCTTCACCGACCTGGTCGAAGCCCGCATCGATGTCGGCTTTCGCGTCGGCACCAGTCCGGGACAGAACCTGGTGGCGCGGCGGCTATGCGATGTGCCGTTGATCATCTGCGCATCGCCCGATTACCTCGCGCGCCACGGCGAACCGGCCACGCCCGAGGCGCTGCTGCAACACCGGTGCACCGGCTTTCGTCGCGCCTCGACCGGGCGCATGGTGCCATGGGAACTGCAGGTGGACGGCAATCTGGTCTACCAGGAGGTGCCCGCGGTCGCCAGCTTCAACGACCTGGACACCGAGGTCGAAGCGGTGCGCGCCGGCATCGGCATCGGCCAGCTGCTCGCCTACATGGTCCACGACGATCTGGTCGATGGCCGTCTCAAGCCGATCCTGACCGACTACACCAGCAGCAACGTCGGCCTGTACATGTATTTCCCCCATCGCACGCAAATGCCGGCGCGCGTCCGTCGTTTCATCGATTTCGTGGTCGAGGCGAGCCGCGGCGCGGAGCAGTCGCTCTCCAGGCTGGTCGGGCTAGCCTCCTGACGTTTCACCCCAACTGCCAACTTCTGGTTGCTTCTGAGACGGCATTGGTCGCCCTAGTGCCACTGTCGCCGCCCTCCTACATTGGTCTCAACGGCGGCTGCATCGCCCCCCACACCGGGGAACGCGCCGCAGCCACCGCCCAGAGCGAAACGATTCAGACCAATCATCAGGAGCGACATCATGATTTCCCAATTCACCCGCATCTTCGTCCCCGCCGCCGTCTCGCTGGCGATCGGCCTTTCGCTGCACGGAGCGCACGCCGCGCCGATCGACAGCGCCCCGGCCGGCACCGCGGCGCGCATGCACGACGTGTTCTCGGAAGGGCTGCGCCAGGGCTCGTTCAATCCGTTCACGGAGGGCGCCCGCGGCAATGTTTCCGCCGCCATCGTGAGCGCGCGCGCCCATGACGTCTTCAGCGAAGGGCTGCGCGATGGCCGCTTCGACCCCTACTCCGAAGGTGCGCGTGGCGCGGCCGACGGCGCGCTGGTGGCAGGCCTGGACCGCGGCGGCGTCTCCGCCCCGCCGGCACGGCAGTTCGATCCGTACTCGGACGGCGCCCGCACCGTCGACGGCGATCCGCGCGCACGCGGCGCGGCGCTGACGGGCGTACCGGCCCGGGTGTAACGGCGCAGCGCCGCGCCGAGCGCTGCCAAGACACGTATCCCTGCACACGCAGCCCTATTGCCAGACCCTGATTCGACATTCCCGAAGGAGAATCCCCATGTCCGCCAACACGAACACGAACACGAACACCAACACCGACGCCGACGCCAACGACAGCAAGGTCTGGTTCATCACCGGCGCTTCGCGCGGCTTCGGCCTGGAGCTGACGCGCGCCGCACTGGCTCGCGGCGACCGCGTCGTCGCCACCGCGCGCCGCCCTGAAACGATCGCTGCCGCGCTGGGCGAGCACGCAAACCTGCTGAGCGTGGCGCTGGACGTCACCAACGAGGCGCAGGCCATCGCCGCCGCCGATGCCGCGGTCGCACGGTTCGGCCGCATCGACGTGCTGGTCAACAACGCGGGCTACGGCCTGCTCGGCGCGGTGGAAGAGGCGTCGGCGAAGGAAGTCGAGCAGCAGTTCGCCACCAATGTGTTCGGCGTGCTTGCCGTGATCCGCGCGGTGCTGCCGCAGATGCGCCGCCAGCGCAGCGGGCACGTGATCAATATCTCGTCGATCGGCGGCTATGCGGCCTATCCCGGCTGGGGCGTGTACGGGGCGACCAAGTTCGCGGTCGAGGGGCTGACCGAGGCGCTCGATGCGGAACTGGCGCCGCTGGGCGTGCGCGCCACCGTGGTCGAACCGGGCTTCTTCCGCACGAACTTCCTCGACGACAGCTCGCTGGTACGCGTACGTTCGGAGATCGCCGCCTATGCCGAGACCGTCGGCGCGATGCGCGGCCACATGGCGTCCGCCAATCACCAGCAGCCGGGCGACCCGGTCAAGCTGGCCGCCGCGTTGCTGGCACTGGCCGACAGCGACACGCCGCCGGTGCGGCTGCCGCTCGGCTCGGACACGGTGGCCCGCATTACGGAGAAGAACCGCAAGGTCGAAGCGGAACTGTCGGCATGGCGAGCGCTGGCGGTGTCGACTGACCATGACGATGTGCGGGTGTGATGGGGCGGCGTGGGTAATGCCACTGGGGTGATGGCACTACCCCCCCTTGCCCTCTCCCCCGGCCCCTCTCCCGCAAGCGGGAGAGGGGAGAAAACCGCCGGCATGCGAAGCGGTCCGGGAAGCAGCGATGGCAACCGTGCTGGCGGCACACTGCTCCCTCTCCTGCCTGCGGGAGAGGGCTTGGGAGGGGGCAAGGCGTCCCCCAACCCCCTACCCTTGATCGTCAGGCAACAATCATTTGACGGCACAGGGCTGTTTCTTCCCGTCAATCGGTACCACAATGCGCCGAATCCCCAATCACGCATTCCTGGAGCCCACCATGACGCAAACGATTCCCGCCTTCGGCCTGGGCACGTTCCGCCTGACCGGCCAGACCGTGATCGACTCGGTCAAGAACGCGCTGTCGCTCGGCTATCGCCTGATCGATACCGCGCAGATCTACGGCAACGAGTCCGAAGTCGGACAGGCCATCGCGCAGAGCGGTGTTGCCCGCAAGGATCTGTTCGTCACGACCAAGATCTGGACCGACAACCTGGCCGGCGACAAGCTGATCCCGAGCCTGAAGGACAGCCTGTCCAGGCTGCGCACCGAGCAGGTCGACCTGACGCTGATCCACTGGCCGTCGCCGAACGGCGCGGTGCCGCTGCCCGAATACATGGGCGCGCTGGCCGAGGCCAAGGCGCAGGGCCTGACGCGGCTGATCGGCGTGTCGAACTTCACCGTGTCGCTGCTCGACCAGGCCATCGCCGCAGTCGGCGCGCGCGAGATCGCGACCAACCAGGTCGAGATCCATCCGTATCTGCAGAACCGCAAGCTGGTCGAGCATGCCCGCGGCCGAGGCATCCATCTGACCTCGTACATGACGCTGGCCTACGGCAAGGTGGTGCAGGATCCGGTCATCCAGGCCATCGCGCAGGCGCACGGCGCCACGCCGGCCCAGGTGGCGCTGGCCTGGGCGCTGCAGCAGGGCTTCGCGGTGATTCCGTCGTCGACCAGGCGCGAGAACCTCGCCAGCAACCTGCAGGCGCAGCAGCTGCGCCTGACCGACGACGAGATGGCCAAGATCGCCACGCTCGATCGCGGCGACCGGCTGGCCAATCCGGAAGGCATCGCGCCCGCCTGGGATTGACCTACCCTCCTCGTCGCCCCGTCGTCCCCGCGAAAGCGGGGACCCAGCGGCTTTGAGCCTATGTCGTGCCTAGAGTCACTGGGTCCCCCGTGCGCGGGGACGACGGGGGTCCCTTTTTGCAGGATCACCGGCCTGGCTGCAGAGCCTGATCGCTTCCCTGCGCGTCGCCCTGCGGCAGCGCGTGCGGATCGCTGCGCGGCACGCCGTTGAACAGCAGGTTCAGCAGTACCGACAGCACGCAGGCCAGCAGGATACTGCTGTGCATCAGCGGCTGCAGCCACTTGGGCAGATGGTGAAACAGCGCGGGCGCGAAGGTCGGCAGCAGCGAGATCGCCAGCGTCGCCGCGACGATATAGACGTTGTGCCGCTGCGATTCGAAATCGACCCGCCCGAGCGTACGCACGCCCGCCGCGGTGACCACGCCGAACATGAACAGCGCCGCGCCGCCGAGCGCGGGCAGCGGCACCGATGCCACCACAGTGGCCATCTTCGGGAACAGCCCCAGCACGCACAGGATCACGCCGGCGGCCACCACTACCCAGCGGCTCTTGACGCCGGTCACGACCAGCAGCCCGATGTTCTGGCTGTAGATCGTGTAGGGAAAGCCGTTCAGCGCGCCGCCGATCACGCTGGCCAGGCCGTTGGCGCGCAGGCCGTCGGTCATCTCGCGCGGCGTCAGGGTCTTGCCGACCACGTCGCCTGTGGCCAGGAACAAGCCCATCGACTCGATCATGATGATTACCATCACGACCACGATGGTGGCGACCGCGAGCGGATCGAAGACGGGCCAGCCGAAGTAGAACGGCCGGATCACGTCCACCACCGGCGCCTCGGCGACGCCGGCGAAGTCGACCATGCCGAACGGGATCGCCACCAGCATGCCGGCGGCCAGGGCCAGCAGCACCGAGACATTGGTCCAGAAGCCCTTGAGCCAGCGGTTGATCACGAGGATCAGCGCAAACACGAAGCCGGCCAGCGCGAGGTTGTGCGGCGCGCCGAAGTCCGGCGCGCCCTTGCCGCCGCCAATCCAGTTGACGCCGACCGGGAACAGCGACAGGCCCACCACCATCACGATGGAACCGCCGACGATCGGCGGGAAGAAACGCACCAGCCTGCCGAATACCGGTGAAATCAGCATCGTCAGCAAGCCGCCCGCCATCACCGCACCGATCACCGCGGGCAGGCCCAGGCCCGGATTGGTGGCGATCACGAGGATCGGCGGGATCGCGCTGAAGGCGACGCCCTGCATCACCGGCATCCGCACGCCGATGCGCCAGAAGCCGGCCGACTGCAGGATGGTGGCGATGCCGCAGGTAAACAGGTCCGCGTTGATCAGCACGGCCACCGCTTCCTTCGGCAGCTTCAGCGCGGTGGCAATGATCATCGGCACCGCGATCGCGCCGACATACATCACCAGCACATGCTGAAAGCCGAGCATCAGCAGCGGCCCCGTGGCGGGCACCGCATCGACGGGCGCGCGTGCCGGCGGCGCAGTGTCGCCCACCGCGTTGTATTGCGCTTTCATGGGGATGTCTCCTTCCGGATCTCGTTGTGGTTGTCGTAGTTGTCGTGCCGGCGCGGCCCGGCGGCGCCGGTGCCGGCATAGCGTGGGATGCCGCATCGTGACGCGCGGGTCAGATGCACGGGAAGCGGCGCGCCGTCGAAACGGCGCCGCCGCCACCGCGCTCATCGCTCGCGTCAGGCGAAGCGGAACGGCGTCGCGCGCAGGCGCTTGCCGGTCGCCGCGAAGATCGCGTTGCCGATGGCCGGGACCACCGGCGGATTGGACAGTTCGCCGACGCCGCCGGGCGCCCTGCCCGACGGCGGCATCAGCTCGATATCCAGCCGCGGCGCATCGGTGATCCGTACCACCGGGTAGTCGTGGTAGTTGCTGATGCGCACGGTGCCGTGGTCGATCGGCACCTCGTTCATCATCGCGGTCGACACGCCCCAGTACAGCCCGCCCGCCAGCTGCTGGCGCACCGAACTGGGGTCGACCGCCAGCCCGCAGTCGACCACGCAGCTGAGCCTGTGCACGGCGATCGCGCGCTCCTTGACCTCGACCTCCGCGACCACCGCGATATAGCTGTTGTAGCCCTGATAGGTCGCGATGCCGAGCCCGCGTCCCGGCGTCGAGGGGCGCGGCCAGCCGGCCAGCGCCGCGGCGCGCTCGAGCACCGCCAGATGCTCGGGCCGCTCCCGCAGCAGGCGGCGGCGATAGGCCAGCGGGTCCTGCCCCGCCGCGTGCGCCGCCCCGTCGATCAGGCTCTCGATCGCGAAGACGTTCGGCACATAGCTGACCGCGCGCCACCACCAGATCGGCAGCTTCGGCTCGACCCGCACCCACGCCAGGTCCAGCGTGCCAATGTCGTAGTAGAAATCGTTGCGCATCGCCTCGGTGCAGCTCGGATCCACCGGCACCTTGGCAAGGAAGCCGGGATCGTCGGGCTCCTTGATCGACGGCGTCACCGCGCGCAGGCTGAAGGCGGCGATGCCGCCGTCGCGGTCGAGCGCGGCGCGCGCCTTGTGCACGCTGGCGGTCTGGTAGAACAGGCCGCGCATATCGTCCTCGCGGCTGTAGATCAGCTTGACCGGCTTGCCGACGCGGCGCGAGATGAAGGTGGCCTCGAGAATCTGGTGCATGCCCTCGCGCGCGCCGAAGCTGCCGCCGGCCTCGGTCAGATGGATCTTCACCTTGTCGGCCGGCACGCCGGCGATGGTTTCGGCCGCCTGCGCGCAGCGCGACGGCACCTGGATGCCGCCCCAGTATTCGACGATGCCGTCGTGCACCCACGCCACCACGCTGAGCGGCTCCATCTGCGCGTGGGCCTTGTACGGCATCGTGTAGACGCCCTCGACCACCTTGTCGGCGCGCGCGAACGCCGCCGCGGCATCGCCCTTGACCTTGCTCTTGGCGCCGGGATCGTCGACATGCCGCGCCAGTTCACGCAGCGCGCCCTCCGCGCTGAAGTCGGCCATGTCGCTGTCGCCCCATCGGACCTTCAGCGCCTGGCGCGCACGCTGCGCGGCCCAGAAATGATCGGCGACGATCGCCACGCCGGGCTGGCAGGCGCCGTTGTCGGGCACGGCCGGGCCCATGCCGGGACGGAAATGCGCGATCGCCGCCGGGATCTCGGTCGCAAACACATCGTGCACGCCCGGCAACGCCTTGACCTCGGCCGCGTTGAACGACACCACCGGCGCATTGATCACCGGCGGATGGACCACGATCGCGGTCAGCATGCCCGGCAGCTTGATATCGACCGCGTACTGCGCGCGGCCGGTCAGCTTGTCGGCGACGCGATAGCTGCTGCGCTCCTTGCCGATCAGCACGAAATCGGCTGGGCGCTTGAGCGCGACCTCCTTCGGCACGGGCTGGCGCGCCGCGCCTTCCGCAAGGTCGCCGTAGCCGAACCGCCGCGACCCCGAAGCGTCGATCACCATGCCGTTGCTCGTGCGGCAGCTGGCGGGATCGACCCGCCAGCGCTGCGCGGCCTCGGCCACCAGCATCGCGCGCGCAGTGGCACCGGCACGCCGCAGCGTGTTCCATTCGAGCGGCACGCTGGTGCTGCCGCCGGTCGCGTGCATGCCCCACAACGGATGGATATAGACCTGCGCCAGCGGATCGTCGGGCTGCACCACGCGCACGCGCGACCAGTCGGCATCGAGTTCCTCGGCCAGCATCAGCCCGAGCGCGTTCTTGACGCCGGTGCCGCTGTCGAACTTGTGCACGACCAGCAGCACCTCGCCCTGCGGCGTGATGCGGACCCACGCGTTGGGCGCGAAGACCGTGCCATCGGCGGTGGCGCCCGACGCCGATGTCCCGGCGGCGGCAGCGCCCGCGGCACGCACGCCGCTGGCGCTCAACTCCAGCATCAGGCCACCGGCCAGCGCCGCCCCGCTCTTCAGGAAGTCGCGCCGCTTCATGCCGGCCTCCCGCTGCGCAGTTCGGCCGCGGCGCGATGGATCGCGCGCCGGATCCGGTCATAGGTGCCGCAGCGGCAGATATTGCCCGCCATCGCCGCGTCGATATCGCTGTCGCTGGGCGTTGGCTTCTGCGCCAGCAGCGCGGCGGCCGACATCAGTTGCCCCGACTGGCAGTAGCCGCATTGCGGCACGTCCTCGGCCTGCCACGCGCGCTGCAGCACGTGCAGCGCATCGGGCTTGCCCAGCCCTTCGATCGTCGTCACGCGCTTGCCGGCAACGCTGGACAACGGTGTCTGGCAGGCGCGCACGGCGTGCCCGTCGACATGGACCGTACAGGCGCCGCACAGGCCCATGCCGCAGCCGTACTTGGTGCCGGTCAGATCCAGCTGGTCGCGCAACACCCACAGCAGCGGCGTATCGGCGGGGGCGTCCACCCGTCGGCGGGCGCCATTGACATCGAGCTTGGTGGTCATCGTGGTCTCCTCGGCCGCCCCTCTGGCGTGGACGGATCAGGGAAAGCCTAGGTGCCGCACAACCATATGTGAAATATGATTTCGGAATCCAATCCATACGGATCGCATATGGATCTCCGCCAGCTGCGCTATTTCATCGCGGTTGCCGAGGAAGGCAACTACAGTCGCGCCGCCGAACGGCTGCATATCTCGCAGCCGCCGCTGAGCCAGCAGATCAAGTCGCTCGAGGGCACGCTGCGGGTCACGCTGTTCGAGCGAGGCCGGCACGGCGCGCGGCTGACGCGGGCCGGCGAGGCGCTGCTGACGCGCGCGCGCCGGATCGTCGACGACTGCGATTCGGTGGAGCGGCAGGTGCGGCGCGTGGCCGAAGGGCTCGAGGGCTATCTGCGCATCGGCATCATCAACTCGGTGATGTACGGCCCGTTGCCGCTGACGCTGCGCCAGTTCCAGCTGCGCAATCCGGGCGTCGAATGGACGCTGCACGAACTGCTTCCCGACCAGCAGTACGAGGCGCTGGCGCGCGGCCGCATCGACGTGGGGTTCTCGTGCAGCGCGGCCGCACGCAGCGACCTGCGCTCGATCCTGGTCTATGCGCAGCCGCTGGTGGTGGCGATGGCGTCCGACCATCCGCTGGCGCGCGCGCCGCGCGTGTCGCTGCGGCAGCTGTCCGGCGATGCCTTCGTGCTGCTGAACATGCAAAGCCCGATGATCCGCAACGTGCTGGCTGCCTGCCTGCGCGAGGGCTTCGAGCCGCGCGTGATGCACGAATCGGTCGATCCGGAGACGGTGCTGGGACTGGTCGGCGCGGGCGTCGGTGTCAGCGTGCTGCCTGCCTCGCTGTCGGCCACGCGGCGCGACGACGTCAGCTACGTACCGCTGGCCGCACGCCGGCTCGACGCCGACCTGCACGCCACGGTGCGGCGCGAGCATGCGCTGCCCGCGCTGGAGCGCTTTCTCGCACTGCTGGAGGACGTGACGCGCGCCTGGCACCGCGAGGTGTTCGGCGCCCGCCCGGCGCAGGGCGGCGCGGGCTGGGCGGTGGCGGCGGATCGGGAGGCGGAACGTGAAGCGGCTCGGGAAGCGAAGCGGAAGGGAGGACGCGAGGAGAAGCCGGACGGCCCGCGCAAGCCCGGCCGCAAGCTCAGGCAGGCGTCATCACCACCTTGATGCAGCCGTCGTGCTTGTCGCGGAAGGTCTCGTACATCGACGGGCCATCCGCCAGCTTGACGCGATGCGAGATCACGAAGGTCGGGTCGATCTGCCTGTCGATGATGCGCTGGAGCAGATCGTCGGTCCAGCGGTTGACGTGGGTCTGGCCGGTACGGATGGTCAGCCCCTTGTTCATCAGCGCGCCCATCGGGATCTTGTCGACCAGCCCGCCATAGACGCCGGGAATCGACAGGATGCCGCCGGGCCGGCAGACGTAGATCATCTCGCGCAGCACATGCGGGCGATCGGTCTCGAGCATCACGGCCTGCTTGACGCGGTCGTAGATCGAATCGAGCGAACGGGTCGCATGCGCTTCGAGGCCGACCGCGTCGAGGCACTTGTCGGGCCCCTTGCCATGCGTGATCTCGTTGAGCGCTTCCAGCACGCTCTGGTTCTCGAAATCGATCAACGTCACGCGGTCGGGGCCGAGCTGCTGCGCCATCTGCAGGCGCTCGGGCACGCGGTCGATCACCACCACCTGCTTCGCGCCCATCAGCAGCGCCGACAGGATGCAGAACTGGCCGACCGGTCCCGCGCCCCAGATCGCGACGATATCGTCGGGCTGGATGTCGCATTGCGCAGCGGCCTGCCAGCCGGTCGGCAGGATGTCGCCGAGAAACAGCACCTGTTCGTCGCTGAGTTCGGCGGGCACCTTGACCGGCGCCACGTCGGCATAGGGCACGCGCACGTATTCGGCCTGCCCGCCCGCATAGCCACCGGTCAGATGGGTGTAGCCGAACAGCCCGGCGGTGGTATGGCCGAACATCTTGTCGGCCGCTTCCTTGTTGCGGTTGGTGCGCTCGCACACCGAGAAGTTGCCGCGCCGGCATTGGTCGCATTCGCCGCAGACGATGGTAAACGGCACCACCACGCGGTCGCCGACGCGCAGCCGGCGGTTCTCCGCGCCGACCTCGACCACCTCGCCCATGAACTCGTGGCCCATGATGTCGCCGTGTTCCATGCCGGGGACGAAGCCGTCGTACAGATGCAGGTCCGAGCCGCAGATCGCGCAGCTGCTGACGCGGATGATGGCGTCGCGCGGGTGTTCGATCACCGGGTCGGGAACGGTGTCATAGCGGATATCGTGCTTGCCGTGCCAGCAAAGGGCTTTCATCGCGCGCTCCCTGGGAAGAGCGGCACGCCAGTCGTGCCGCATGAGGCGGGAATGCAAGCGCTGTTCCACCGCGATGGCGAGGCGCCGCGCGTCAATGAAGTCTCCCTTGCGTGGCACGGGCCGGCGCGAAACTTACATGTGGGGGTAGAAGTTTCAAGCCGGGCGGTACGGCACGCCCGCGCAGCGGGTTCTTCCTCTCCCGCTCGCGGGAGAGGGGTCGGGGCAGAGGCCAGCGGCATTTGCCGATGCCATCGCGGTTTGCGCGACCCGTTCCCTCTCCCGCCAGAGCAGAGCGTGTCGCGGCCGGGGCTTCAACCCGGCAACGTGATCACGAACGTCGTGCCGCGCCCGGGCGCGCTGTCGACGCCGACATGGCCGCCGTGCCGCTCGACCACGGTCTTGACGAACAGCAGCCCGAGACCGCTGCCCTCGCGCACCGGACGGCCCTCTTCCTGCAGCCGGCTGAACGGCTGGAACAGGCGCGCCTGTTCCTCGGGCGCGATGCCCGGCCCCTGGTCGGAGACCGACACCATCAGGCCGCCATCGCTGCCGTCGTCGTGCCGCACGCGGCCGGCGCGTACGGTCACGGTGCCGCCCGGCGGGCTGTACTTGACCGCGTTGTCGACCAGGTTCGAGATGGCGCGCATCAGCAGTGCTGCTTCGCCGTACAGCATCATCTCCTCGTTGCCAGCCTGCACCGCGACGGTCACGCGGCGGGTCTGCGCCAGCGCCCACAGCGAATCGGCGGCGTCCATCAATACCGTGGTCAGGTCGATCTCCGCAAAGCGCAGATGCTGCGATTCGGCGCGCGCCAGCTGGATGAAGTCGTCGGCCAGCGCCAGCGTGCGGCCGGCATGATGGCGGATCCGGTCGAGCAGCACCGGCGGCTCCAGCGCGCGCGCCGGGTCGGCCTGCAGTTCGACCAGCGCGAGGATCGACGCCTGCGGCGAGCGCATGTCGTGCGAGATGAAGCGCAGCGTTTCCTCGCGCTGGCGCTCGGCGAGCCGCACCTGCGTGATGTCGATGAAGCTGATGCTGAAGCCCGCGATCTCACCCGCGTTGCCGCGCAGCGGCGCACCGCGCAGCAGCATCGCGCGCTGGTCGTGGGTCTGCAGCTCGACCCCGGCCCGCTCGCCGCGCGTCGACGCCGCGCCATTGCCGGCCGAGCGCCGGAGCCGATCCCAGTAGTCGAGCCCGCCCTGCGGCGGCGCGAAGATGTCGGCGATCAGCGTATCGAGCAGCGGACGCGCGCCGCCTTCGGCATTGAGCGAGGACAGCAGCCGCGGCGACAACGCAACCGCGCCGGCATTGGCCAGCAGGATGCTGCCGTCCGCGTCGCAGATCACCGTCGCATCGGGCAGGTTCTCGAGCCCGTCGGACAGCAGCCGGCGCAGGTCGCGCTGCCGCCTGATCATCCGGTACAGCGCACTCATTCGTGTGTCCAGCGTGCCGCCGGCCAGCGGCGGCGCGCTCTTGCCGCCGGGCAGCGCCGGCTCGCGTTCGAGCCGCGCGACCTCGGCCGACAGGAAGGTCAGTGCCGATTCCTGCCGGCGCCAGCTCCACAGCGGATAGAACAGCAGGCAGGCGAGGATCGCCGGCACCGGCGAGAACCACAGCCGATCGAAATGCATCAGCGCGACGCTGGCGCCGAACAGCCCGACGATCACCGCCGCGCTGACCAGCAGCGCGTCCCGCGGCGACATCAGCAGCGCGGCCAGGCAGGCCAGCAGCACCGGCAGCAGCGTCAGCGACCAGTACCAGGCGCGCTGCACCGGCACGATGCCGTTGTTGTCGAGCAGCGCCTGCGCGGCATTGGCCAGCAGCTCGACGCCGCTGATGCCGGCGCCGTTCTTCGACAGCGGCGCGGAGAACATGTCGCCCAGACCGGTCGCGCCGGCGCCGACCAGCACCAGCTTGCCGCGGAACAGCTCGGGCGGAATGGCGCCGCTCAGCACGTCGATCGCCGACACCGTGCGGAAGGTGCCGATCGGCCCGGCGAACGGAATGCCGAGCCGATAGCGGCGATGCCACTCGCCGGACAGCGTCTCGTCGACCGGCACCTGCCGGTAGCTTGCCAGCGGCCGCTGCGGCTGCCCGAACTGCACCAGGCGCACGACGAAATGGTCCAGCATCTGGCCGGGCAGGCCTTCCTGCAGATAGATATGGCGGGCCAGCCCGTCGACATCGGTCGCGATATTGATATGCCCGACGTCGGCCCCGAGCGCCGGCAGCGGATAGCTGAGCCGGTAGCCATCGCGCACCGGCTCCGCCAGCGCGGGAATGATCACGTTGCCGGCGCGGGCCATGCTGACCGCCAGCGCCTCGTCGTCCTCGGGATGGCGCCAGTCCGGCTCGACCAGCAGCACGTCGAGCCCGATCGCGCGCGCGCCGCCGTCGGCCAGCCGATCGACCAGCCCGGCCAGCAGCGAACGGCGCCATGGCCAGCGGCCCACCGCGGACAGCGATTCATCGTCGATCGAGACGATCAGGATGTCGTCGCGCGGCGCGTGCTGCTGCGCGGCGATGCCGATGTCGTAGACCGCGAGGTCCAGGCGCTGGCTCGCGCCGAAGTCCGCGCGCACCGCGGCCAGCACCATCACCAGCATGGTCAGTGCCAGCCATTCGATCAGCGTGCGCCGATGAAAGCCGGCGATCAGGCCGCTGCCCGCGGCCGTGCGCAACTGGGGCAGGCGAAAACGGCTATCCGCCACGGCGCACACTGCCGCTGGCAGTACCGATCGGAGCCCCCGTGCCGTCGCGCAGATGCTCGTGGATCTCGATGCGCTGCGCCGCCGAGAACGGCGACTCGCTGCCATCGCGCTCGATGCGTGCGACCCGCACGTAGTAGACGCCGGCCGGCGGACGCGGCAGCGCCGCGGCGTCCGCCTCGATGCGCTGGTCCTGCAGCGGGCGGGCAAAACCCGGCTCCTCGGCCAGCTGCAGCCGATAGGCCTGCGGCGCGAATGCCTCCGGCTGTCCGGCCGCGCCCCAGCGCACGCGCAACGCGCCGCCGTTGTCCTCGACCACGGCGACGCCCGGCGCCGGCGGCAGGATACGGAACGGCACCGGCGCGCTCCACGGCCCGGGCTGCCCCTTGGCATCGATCGAACGCACGCGCCACCACCAGTCGCCCGGCGCCAGCGTCTGCTGCGTGCCCGCCTCGCGGGTGCTGCCCTGCGCGGCCGGCGTGCCGAATTTCTCGTCCGAGGCGATTTCGAAGCGGTACTCGGCGGCGTTGTCGACCGCCGCCCATTGCAGATGCACCGCTGCGCCATGCACCGTGCTGCGCGGCGCCGGCTCGACCGTATAGGGCGCCGGCGGGTTGAGCCGCACGGTCAGCGGCGCGATCGCGGCGTTGCCCGGAATGCGGTTGCGATCGATCGCGCGCACCTCGAGATAGGCGGCCCCATCGGGCAATCCGGTCAGCGCCGCGGCCGGCGGCGTGACGGTGCTGGCGAATACCGCTTCGGTACGCTCGGCATCGCGCGTGACACGGACCAGGTAGCCGATTGCGCCCTTGACCGGCTGCCAGCCCACTTCGGCGTGGCTGGCGTAGATCGGCTCGGCCGGCACCGCGCTCAACGTCGGCGCCGCCAGCAGCGTGTGCACCGCCGCGTCGCCCGTGCTGCCGATGGCGATGCCGTGGCCGGCGGTCACGGTCCGCTTGGCGCGCTGCGCCCGCACCGCCACGGTTCCCTCGAGCACCGCGCTGCTGTTGGCACGCCGGCCGGGTTCGGCGGGCTGGCCCGCATCGACCGCGTAGCGGGTGCCGCGCACGCCGGTGACCATCATCGGCGTGCGGATCTCGAAGCGGCCCACGCCGGTCCCACCCGGTGCGACGCGCGAGTCGATACCGCCTCGCTCGACTTCCATCACGGTGTCGCCCAGCCCCGTGCCCGCGAACACCCGCAGACGCTTGACCTGCAGCCGCGTGGCCGGCGGCATCGCGACGCGGGTGCCGTCGGTCAGCTCGAAGGTCACCAGGCCATCGGCGCCCGTCTGCAGCCAGGCCGCTCGTCGACGCGCATGCCCGGCCGCAGCGCCGCGCCGTTGGCATCGGCCTGTCCGACCACGGACACCACGCGCGCGCTGGTGACGGTCACCGGAATGCGCGCGAGCGGAATGCGGACCTGGGTACCGATCGGCAGCCGATACGGATCGGCGACGCGGTTCAGCGCCTGCAGCTCGCGCCAGACGTCGGCGCGGCCGGTATAGCGCTGCGCGACCCAGAACAGCGTATCGCCCGGTTCCACCTGATGCACGAAATATTCGCCGTCGGCGCCGGCCGGGCCCGCCTGCGCCGGCGCGAAGGCCAGCAGCGTGCACGCGGCAACGACCGCCCTGCCCGCAGCCGCTACAGCGGCGGCCGCGGCCCTGCCACCCTTACGCGCCATCGGCCTGCTCCGCGCAGCGCTCGAAACGATAGCCGTAGGAGTACACGGACGCGAGCCGCACGCCGTTCTCCGGCCGCAGGCCGAGCTTGATGCGCAGCCGCGACAGATGGGTATCGAGCGTGCGCGAACTCGCGCCGAGCGAACGCCCCCAGACCGCCTGCTCGACGACGTCGCGCGCCAGCAGCCGATCCATGTTGCGGAACAGATAGAGCGCGAGATCGAATTCGCGCGGCGCGATATCGACCTCGACGCCGTTCAGGCTGGCGGTGCGCGCCACCGGGTCGAGCCGGTAGGCGCCCACCACGATGGCCTCGTTGGCCTGGGCCGAAGGATAGGTCCGGCGCAGCAGCGCGCCCACGCGCGCCAGCAATTCGCCCCTGCGCACCGGCTTGATCATGTAGTCGTCGGCGCCGCCGGCCAGTCCCATCACGATGTCCTCTTCCAGCGACCGGCTGGTCAGGAACAGGATCGGCGGGTATTGCCCCGAATGCAGCCGGACGTGCGTCACCACGTCATAGCCGCTGATGTCGGGCAGCTGCCAGTCCATGACCAGAAGATCGTACGAGCGCTCGCGCATCGCGCGCAGAAACGCCTTGCCGCCCGAATAGCTGTCGCAGGTATGCCCGGCGCTGATCAGGATCTGCTGGATCAGCTCGGCCTGGCTCGGATCGTCTTCGACCGATGCGATGTTCATGTTCTTCCCGGTTACAGGTCCGTTCGCGTCCGGCCGCACGGCAACTCCGGCAAGCGCGACTTGATGGACTTCTCAATAGAATGTGTCGAATTGTAAAGGGTCGGTCACCATACTCGTCGGCGATCGCGCACTGGAAACCGCCCGATTCGCATTACTGCAACATAAAGGTTTCGTATTCCAGGCGCTCGAGCCGGCGGTCCAGCAGCACCAGCGCGATCGCCACCACGATCAGCACCGCGAATGCGAAACCGTAGCCGTACCAGGCCGGCCCGAGCGTCAGCGTCAGATGCGTCAGGCCCGCGTTCAACGCCAGCAGCGCCGCGCCCAGCAGCAACACCTCGCGGCGCCGGTCCAGATAGAAGTACAGGCTCAGCGTGGCAAGCAGCACCACCTGCAGGCCCGCGGCGACCATGTCGACATGCAGCAGCGGCAGGTACAGCTGCGTCATGCCGAACAGCGCCAGCAGCGGCCGGCCGAGCGCGAACAGCAGCAGCGCCGCGATCGCCAGCGCCTTGACGATCTCGTACAGCCCCATCCGCACGGCCCGCACCATCGCATTGCGCGACTCCTCGATACGCTGCAGCGAGCCGCCGCCGCGCACCGCCTCGGCGAAGGCATCGTAATGGGCGACGAAATCCCGCTCGATCCGCAGCAGGAACACGGACATGGCCGGCACCACGGCGAGGTGGGCCAGAAACACCGGAATGTCGTAGATCGCGGACGCATGCAGCGGACCGACGACGGGCTGGCCCGTGCCCGCGTGGTACCAGAACTGCAGCTTGTCGATCCAGACGGCGAGCGGATACAGCAGCCCGATCGCGATCAGGCTCGGATAGCGATGACGGCGCGCGAACACCGCGAAGGACAGCAGGCGCCGGCTGCGATGGTGCCGATGGATCGGCATCGCGGTGCCGGCCCACAGCACCAGCACGCCGATCGCGAAGCCGCCCAGCAATCCTTCCACGCCGAAGCCGCGCAACGCGAGCGCCGCGACGGACGCCGCCGCAATGCCGGCGACGAAGGCGCAGGCGATCGTGCCGTACTGTTTCATGCCCGCCAGGAAGGCCACCGCGATCCAGGCATGGCACATCAGCACGAAGCCGGCCAGCATCAGCGCGCGGTACAGCGCCGACTGTTGCGGAAAGGCCCACAGCAGGCACGCGAGGCCAGATATTCCCGCGAGCACGGTGACGACCAGCCCCACCGCACGCACGCCGGGGAGCACCAGTTCGCCGCGCCCTTCGGCCAGGCGCTCGGCGGCGAAGCGCACCAGATGAAGCTGCAGCGGTCCGGTCAGGATCAGGCTCGCGGCGATCAGGCAGGTCGCCGATACCTCGAACTGCACCGCCAGCGCGGACGGCAACGCTGCCGGCAGTCCGGCCGCCATTGCGCGCATGGCGATCTGCAACAGGCCGGCGATCGCCAGCGCCACGGCGCCGCAGGCCAGCACGCCGGCGAAGCCGTAGGCCTGCAGCGTGCCGCCGACACGGTTGCGGTCGCGAATGCCGCGGACGAAGAAGGACAGGTCCACCATCATGGCGCTCCGGCAAACGGGCAACGACCGGCCGGCTGCCGTTCGGCCGCCGGCGGCGTGGCCGGCAGCACCGGACGGCCGACGCCGCCTCGTGCGCCGGCATCGGCGTGCGGCTTCGCGGCCAGGTGCTGGTACAGCTGGCGGTAGCTGGCCAGCGTCGCATGCTGCGTGTAATAGCGCTCCGCGCGCACGATGGCCGCGCGCTGCGCGGCGCGCCAGCGCTGGCCATCGCCGAGCAGCGCGACCGCTTCGCGCGCCAGCGCGGCCGCGTCGCCGATCCGCACGACAGCGCCCGCGACGCCCAGCGCCATGTCCTCGTCGCCGACGCCGTCGATCAGTTCGCGGCACGCGCCGACGTCGGTGACCACGCACGGCACGCCGGCGGCGAAGGCTTCCAGCACCGGCAGCGGCAGCGCCTCGCTGATCGAGCTCAGCACCAGCACGCCAACCTGCGGCAGCAGTTCGCCGACGGGCCGAGCGCCGAAAAAATGCACGTTGCCGGCCAGCCCCAGGCTTTGCACGAGGGCGCGGCATTCGCGCGCATAGTCGGCGTCCTCGTCCTCGGGCCCGACGATCCAGCCCTGCGCATCGGGACAGTGCCTGACCACGGTCAGCATCGCGCGGATGAAGGTCTTGACGTCCTTGCGCGGCACCAGCCCGCCGGCCAGACACAGGACCTGCGGCACTTGCGGTGGACGCCGCGCGCGCAACGGCGCCAGCGCGGGCAGATCGATGCCGTCCGGGATCGTGCGCGTGCGGCTGGCCGGCGCGCCGTCCTGCACCTGGCGGCGGCGATTGCCCTCGTACAGCGCGACGATCTCGTCAGCGGCGTCGTAGCAGACGCGGCCCAGCGATGCGAAGAAGCGCAGCGACAGGTCGCGGCAATAACCGGAATCGATGCCATGTTCCCGCGTCCGCGCGGCATGCTGCGACACCAGCAGCGGACGGTCGTGCCGGTAGCGCAGCATCGCCCCGAGGAAGCCCGCGTAGCCGGTCGACGCCGCGTGGTAGACGCGCGCCGGCATCAGCGTGGCCGCGATCCGCGCCAGCCGCCACAGCGGCCGGTGGATCGAGCGCACGGTCCCGATGTAGTCGGAGAACGAGACGTCGGTACAGTAGCGGCGGTACTGCTCGACGATGGTGTCCCAGGCGGCTCGGCTGTGCAGGAAGGCGTGCTCCGACAGCCGGCCATCGTCGCCGAGCTCTTCGATCAGCGCACGCATCGCGGCACCGGCCTGCGCGTGGCCGCCCGCGTGGCCATGGCCTGCGCCGCCTCGGTTGCCGCCGTAGCCGCGCTGGCGCAGCAGATCGTGCCACCGCGCCACCTCGGCAAAGGCCTGTTCGTCGGCCCGATGCCGTGGCATCGCGTCGGCCGGATCCTCATCGTGCAGCAAATGCATCTGCAGATGACGCACGTTGTCCGGCAACGCATCCACCATCTCGCCGCTGCCCGCCGGACGGTCGGCGAGCAGCACGATGGCAAAGGTGGTCTGCGGAAACGCCCGGATCATCCGCTCGGCCCAGCCCGGTGCGCCGGTTCTCGCGAACGGATGGCCGCCCTCGAGCAGCAGCGCGACATCGACTGCCGCTGGCCGCGAGGTGTCGCGGGGGGCCGAGATGGAAGCCGGCAAGGCCGCGTTCGGCATGTGGGGCATGGTCGCGATCATGATGTCCAGTAGCGCAGCAAGGGCTGAAGCTGCGGCGCCGCGGGCAGCGCCGCGGCCTGGCGCAGGCTGCGCATCGCCGTTGCCACCGCGGCGAAATCGCCATCGAGGTAAGCGGCCTCGGCCAGCAGCGGCAGCGCACGCTGGCGCGGGAACCCCAGCGCGGTGGCGCGCTGCAGCGCCGCGCGCGCGGCGGCTGGATCGCGGCGCGCCAGCGCCAGCCGGCCGCGCAACTGCCACAGGCCGGCCGCGGGGCTTGCCACCCCGGAACCGTCGGCGGCCGGGACGTACAGGGCCGTCGCGCCCGGCGCCTCGGACAGCGCCTGCAGCGCGGCCTGCGCGTGAAGGTCGGCCTGCGCCAGCGTGTGGCTGCGCACGTCGCCCTGGACGAGGTCCTGATAGACCAGTTCCCAGTGCAGCTGCGCCAGCTGTTCGTGCGCGGCGGCGCGACCGGCCGCATCGCCGTCGCCGAGCGCGTTCAGGCGCTCGCGCGCCTGCAGGATCCGGCGCGTCAGCCGCTGCTCGGCCGCATCGAGCATGCCGTAGGCGAGCAGCCTGACGTCCTCGACGTCGTCGTCGAGCAATGCGCGCAGCAGCGGACTGACGTGGCGGGCCGGCATGTCCTGCAGCGCGGCCAGCGCGGTCAGCCGATGCACGTGCGCGGCGTCGGCGGTTCCGGGTCCGCGCCCGAGCGCGGCATCGGCGGATCGGTCGCTGTCGGTCCCCGGCGCAACGCGGGACATCGGGCCGGAGGCAAAGTCGGGCAGCGCCACCAGCGCCATGCCTTGCGCGGCGCGGGCACGAGACCGCCATGCGGACGGCGCCATGTCGGCCAGCATCGCCGGCAGCACGACATACAGGGCAACGAGCGCACCGCCGAACGGAACGAAGGCACCGGCTGCGAACAGATACGGCAGCGTCGCGCCCAGCGGCACGCGGACGCGACGCGACAGCAGACGCCGCAGCGGCAAGGCCATCAGCGCGGCGGCCAGCGTCTGCAAGGCCAGATACGCCAGCAGCGCGGCGCTGGCGCCGTCGCCTTGCAGCAGCGCCGCCAGCGCACCCAGCTGGACCGCGACGCCGGCCAGAACGAGCAGGCCCTCAAGCATCGCGGCCGTTCCCCGAGCGGCCGCCCGCGGGGCCGCCGCCGCAGCGTCCCAGCAGGCGCCGCAGCGCTTCGGGATCGCCATCGGCGGGCACCGGCAGCGTATGGACGCCGATCCGCCCCTGTTCGAAATCGATGCCGAACTGGGCCTGCAGCATCCGTTCGATCCGCAGCAGATAGCCGGAAGCCGCGTCGGTATCGGCCAGCGGCATCAGCGTCATCAGCGCGCGCTGCGTACCGCCGTCGCACGCCCACGCCAGGTCCAGCGCGCGATGGCTGCGTACGGCTTGCTCGAACCAGTCGGCGCTGTGCTCGTCGGTGCCGAAGGCCAGCGCGATCACGGTGCTCGGAATGCCGGCGTCGCGCCGCAGCCGTGCCAGCCGCGCATAGTCGAGCGCGAAATCGTGCGGGCAGCCGGGCAGCGCATCTTCGACCGCTCGGGCCGCCGCGGCATGCTCGACCCCGTCGGCGTAGTAGCCGAGCAGCGCCAGCAGCAGCGCGAGATTGTCGTGATGCAGCGCGAGGAACGGCATCCGTTCGACCACCAGCACGCCGAGCAGCCGGTCGGGGCCCGACAATACCGGCGCCACCGCCAGATAGCGGCTCGACATGCCGTCGCCCCCGTCGGTGCGGCGATGCACCAGCTGCCGGCTTTGCAGGCAGCGACGCAGCAGCGGATCGCGGTCATCGAGCCCGCAGCCGGGCCCGACGGTCGCCACGGCTTCCGACAGCACCCGCTCGCCGTCGCAGCGATACAGCGCGGCGGCCTCGAGCTGGCAGGCCTGCGCGGCCAGTTGCAGCATCGGCGCAGCGGCGGTCAGAGACCCCGCCGGCGAGCGCTCGCCGCGATGCGCCGATCCGTGCTGCGGCTCGGCACGCTCCGCTACCGCGGCCGCCTGTTCCGCGGTCGCCGCGCGCAGCTGGGCCAGCGTATCGCGCAATGTCGCCGGCTTTGCCAGCAGATCGTTTTCGAGACGGGCATGCGAGATCCGCAGCAGGTAGTGCTGCCTGGTCAGCGCGGTCAGCCGCTCGTCGAGATAGCGGTGAATCGAGCGCTGGCGCGCCAGCCGGCTCGCGCAGACATCGCCGAACTGGCCGGCCAGCAGCACCAGCAGCGTGCCGCCGATGAAGAACGGCCGCGGAAACGCGCCGGGCTGAGCGCCAATCTGGTGGAACAGCAACCAGCCGGCAAGCAGCATCAGCGCCGCGCCGATGCCTGCCAGCGTGCCGTAGCGCAGCGCCAGTACCAGCGGCAGCAGCCAAGCCCAGGGGAACCCCAGGTCGAGCAGCAGCGGGTTGCCGGGCATCGCCGCATAGCCGAGCGCCATCGCCGCGGTCATCAGCACGATCAGTTCCAGCATCGCGGTGCGGGTACCGGCCTTCCCCATCGCGGGCGCCAGCCATGCCGCACGGACGTCGTCCGCCCGGCGGGCCGCGGCGATGCTGCCCGCAGCCGCGCGCCGGTCGCCCATCGCCGTTGCAGTCATTCACTTCTCCAGATACAGCCCGGCCGGGCTGTCAGATTCGGCCGCATCAACCGCGCACCCGCGGCGGCGGCCGTGTATCCTCGCGCCACTCGGACCGCAGCGGAACCGCCCGCGCGCGATATCGGGCAATCGCGGCATGATCGGGCTGCGGGCACGCCAGCGCGCGGTAGAAGGCCAGTTCCAGGTCGTCGGCGCCGAGCGCGCGGGCTTGCGCGGCGAAAGCGATCAGGTCCGACGCAGGCGCCGGCATTCGCGCGGCCTGCCGCAGCAGCGTGCGCAGCTCGGACCGATAGCGCTCGCGCGCCGGCGGATCGGACGCGGCGGCATTGGCCCGCTGCCGCGCGATATCGAGCCGCGCGCGCAGCATCGGCAGCGCGGCCTCGCCGCTGGCGCCATGCATCCGTGCCAGCAGCGTCTGCGCGTCGTCCAGCCTGCCGTCGTGCGCAAACTGCTCCGCCAGCTCCGCGATCAGCGCGGCATCCGGCGGCGACACGCGCAGCCACGCTTCCATATAGGCGAGCGCCGGGCCATCCAGGGCACGGCCGCCTTGCCCGCCTTCGCCAAGCAGTCGTTCGCGCAGCGGCTCGCGCGGAAACATCAGCGCAAGGCAGAGCCCCATCGCGGCGGCAATGCCGATGGCGAACGCCGGAGGCAGCAGACGTTCGCGCGCGGGAGCGATTGCCCCTGACTTCAGCGGCGTGACGCGCGCCGCCTGTTGCTTCCCCATGACTTCCCCGTTTTCATTGCCTCGACGACGCGGCGTCGTCGCTCCTCCCGGCCCGGATATCAATTTGTAACTACGAGCCGAATCCTAGCGAACGGTACGAAAAGGGAATGTCAACAATTGTCAAACGTGGCATGCCGCACACGCGCCATTCGACGCAATCAGTAGAATCACCATCATGAAAAAAATCACAGGCCGTGCCTCGATGCGCGGCCCCGCTGCGCGATTGGAATCGGGATCGGGATCGGGATCGGGATCGGGATTGCGGTTGCAATCGCGGTCGCCACTGCAACTGGGATCAGGCTGCGCCTGCCGGCGTACCGGCAACACAGAGCCATACCAGGGACCGCAGCTTCGGGAATGTCGACGGCGTCATCCGGGTCAAGCTCTCTGACAAGTATTCGCGCCGCACCGGCCATGGCCGGGCGCGCATTGCCTTACACCAACGGTGTCGCGGTGCCGCCGCGCGCCCACAGGGAGACGATTGCATGTCGCCGGATTTACCCACTGCCTATCTGACCTTGCTGGTGCTGTTCGCCAGCACGCTGGGCATCTCGATCGGCCTTCGCTACGGCGCCGCGCAGGCCGGCCACCGTGCACGCTGGACCGACGCCCATGCCTTCGCCTCGCTGGGCGGCATGGCGCTCGCACTCGGCGCGATCGCCCCTGCCCCGCTGTGGGCGGTGCTGGCGCAGGCGCTGTGCCTGGGCGCGCAATTGATGCTGGTGCGCGGCCTGTCCGCGAGCGGCATGGCGATGGCCCCGCATCATCTGCGCGCGATGGTCGCCGGCGGCGTCGCTTCGGTGGCGCTGCTGGCGCTGATCGCCACGGTGCAGGATGCCGTGATGGCCGAGCGCGCAATCCGCACGCTCGGCCATGCGATCACCGCGCTGGTTGTCTGGCAGGCGCTGCGCCTGCTCAACCGCGAACGCCGCTCGCACACGATCGGCCATGTGCTGGTGTGGGTGGCCTGCTGCGCGCAACTGATCGCGCAGGGCCTGTGCCTTGCGCTGGCGCTGGCCGCCGGCGGCGCCGGCGCCTGGAGCCCGGTCGGGCCCGAAGAACCCGGCATGCTGGCGCAGGCGCCGCTGCTGCTGATGCTGATCGCGGTGCTGTCCGGCGTGGTCGGTTTCACGCTGCTGAGCGCGGAGCGCCAGCTGGCCGAACAGCGCGCGCGCGCTCGCCTCGATTCGCTGACCGGGCTGTTCCATCGGGGCGCGCTCGACGACGCCGCGATGACGCTGGCGGCGGAGGCCGGTCGTACCGGCAAGCCGCTATCCTGCCTGGTGATCGACGTCGATCGCTTCAAGCAGGTCAATGACCGCGCGGGCCACCAGGCGGGCGACCAGGTGCTCAAGCACATCGCCGAGACGCTGCGCCGCGCCTGCCGCTCCAGCGACGTCGCGGCACGCTTCGGCGGCGAGGAGTTCTGCCTGCTGTGCCCGAACACCGGCGAAGAGGAAGCGGTGCTGCTGGCCGAACGGATTCGGGCCCGGATCGCCGGCATCGCGCTGCCGGAGGAAATCGGCGGACATGCCAGCGTCAGCATCGGCATCGCGCAGGCCGAGGACGCCGGCGATGCGCGCCGCAGCTGGGAGCAGCTGTTCGACGCGGCCGACCGTGCGCTTTATCGCGCCAAGCGCGAAGGGCGCAACCGGGTGATTCGGGCGGGTGCAGGCGCGGGGGTTGGTGCGAATGCCGCAGCGAATGCCGCAGCGAATGGTTTGGCGAATGGTTCGGCGAATGGTTCGGCGAATGCACCGGCGAATGCCGCAACCCAGGCCGTCCATGCCGGCGGCGTGCCCGCGTCCGCCGCGGCAAAGGCCGCCAACGAGATCACCGAACCGGCGGCGTGGCGTGTGGCCTGCGGCGTGTCGGTCGGCGGCTGAGCGCGCCGCCCTGCTCGACGCCGGCGCATCGCCGCCGCATCGTTAGCGCGCCCCACCCTGCGCGTAGAAGCTCGCCAGCGCGCGCGCATCCGCCTCGCCCAGCCGCTGTGCGATGCCGCGCATCGCGCCATCGTCGTCGTTGTGGCGGCTGCCGGTGCGGAAGGCATCGAGCTGCCTGGCCAGATAGTCGGCCGGCTGCCCGGTCAGCCGCGGCAACAGGAATCCCTGCCCCTCGCCCTCGACGCCATGGCAGTTGGCGCAGGCCGGCAGGGCCCGGCCGTTGTCGCCGGCCGCGTGCAACGTCAGCGCGGCCGACTGGCCGGATTTGCCATCGCCGGCCAGCGTCGACGACGGCGCCGGCTGGCTCGCGTAGTAGCGGGCCACCGCGGCAACCTCGTCGTCCTTGAGCGCCTTGGCGATCGGCGCCATCACCGGATCGACCCGACGGCCGTCGCGATAATCGAACAGCTGCTTGGCCAGATATTCGGCGGGCATGCCGACCAGCGACGGAAAGGCGCCGGCGGGCACCGCGGCCCCCGCGGCTCCGGGCGTTCCGCCCGCCGCGTGGCACGACACGCAGGCCACCGCTCCCGCGCCATTGCCGCTGGCGGCGATCGTCGCGCCGCGCTTGTCGGCTTCCTGTCCGGACGCCCGCAACGCCTGCGACCACGCCGGTTCCTTCGGCAGGAAATCCGTCGCGCGCCGCACCACCGCCTCGCTGGCTGCGGCCACGGGTGCCGACGCCGCAGCGGGTGCCGGGGCCTGCCCCGCTCCACCGGCCGAGGCGGCCTGGCGCGGCCCAGGCTCCGGCGCGAACAGGTCGGGCCAGACCTGGAACAGCAGCGCATACAGCGGAAAGGCGCCGATGCCGAGCACCAGGGCACCGACCCACCAGGTCGCGCGATTGCGCCCGGCTTCCACTTCGTTCGGCGTGTTCATGCGATCAGCTTCCCTGGCGCCTTGACATAGTCGCGCTTGACCGCGTCGACGATCCAGTACGCGGTGGCGCCGACCGTGCCGGTCGGATTGAAGTTCGAGTTCTGCGGAAACAGGCAGGCCCCGGTGACGAACACATTGGGCACGTCCCAGCATTGGCCGAAGCGGTTGACCACGCTGTTGGAGGGATCGCTGCCCATCGCCGCGCCGCCGTTCAGGTGCGTCGACTGATAGCTGGTCGCGGTAAACGGCCGCTTGCGCGGGCCAGGCTCGGTGGCGACCACCCCGCGCATCGCCTTGCCGATCCGGTCGCCCTTCTCGGTCAGGAAGGCCGACAGCTTGATGTCGTTGTCCGGCAGATCGTAGGTGATGCGCAGCAGCGGTTGGCCCCAGGCATCGCGATAGGTCGGATCGAGCGACAGGTAGCCGCCGCGCGTCGGCATCGCCGAGCCGGTGATCGTGATCGACGCCGAATGGTTGTAGTAGCGGCGCACCGCCTTCTTCCATTCGCTGCCCCAGGCCGGCGTGCCCCTGGGCGTCGGGTGGTAGCCGATCGGCGCGCCGCTGACCACCTGGATCTGGATATAGCCGCCGCCGACGAAGCCCAGGGGTCCGTGATCGAAGTTGTCGGCGCTGAAATCGTCGATCGTCACCGCCGCCGCGCCCGCGCCCATGAACGGGTTGATGTGGGTCTTCTCGTCGAAGAACAGATTGACGCCGGACGTGGTCTGGTGCGTGTAGTTGCGCCCGACCACGCCCTGGCCGGTGGCCGGGTCGTAAGGCTTGCCGATGCCCGACAGCAACAGCAGCCGCACGTTGTGCACGCTGAACGCGCACAGGAACACCATGTCGGCCGGCTGGAAGAACTGCTGCCCGCTGCCATCGACATAGGTGACGCCGCGCGCGAGCTTGCGGTCCTTGTCGAGCTCGACGCGCAGCACCTGCGCACCGGTGCGCAGCGCGAAGGTATCGAGCTTCATCGCCGCCGGCAGGATGCAGACCTGCGGCGAAGCCTTGGCGAAATGCTCGCAGCCGAAGTTCGAGCAGAAGCCGCAGTAGACGCAGGCGCTCATCGGCAGCCCTTCGGTATTGGTATAGGGCCGCGTCGACAGCGCCGACGGCTGGATGTAGGGGTGATAGCCGAGCCTGGCGGCGGCCTCGCCGAACAGCGCCGAGGCGTGCGCGACCTTCATCGGCGGATTCGGATACGGCCGCGAGCGCCACGGCTCGAACGGATTGCCGCCGGGCTGGATCTTGCCCTTCAGATTGCCGGCGAAGCCCGAGGCCCCGATCAGATAGTCGAAGCGGTCGTAGTAGGGCTCGAGCTCGTCGTAGGTCAGCGGCCAGTCCTGCGCGGTCAGGTCGGCCGCGAAGATGCCCTTGCCGTAGCGGCGCTCGTAGTGGCTGCGCAGCTTGAAGTCGGTCGGATCGAAGCGATAGTAGGCGCCCGACCAGTGATTGCCCGAGCCGCCCAGATGTGTGCCGGGGTAGGCGAACTGCCAGCGCCGCATCGGCAAGGCGGTCTGGCTGGTGTCGTTGCGGAAGGTGAAGGTCTCCGTCGCGGTGTTCTGATGCAGCGCGTGCCGCCGCGTATAGCGCAGCTCGTCATGGACCGTCGGGGCCTGGAAGTCGGGCGAGGGCCAGCGCGGCTCGCCGCGTTCGAGCATCACCACGCGCTGCCCCGCCGCGGCCAGTTCCTTGCCGATGATCGAGCCGGTCCAGCCGCCGCCGACGATCACCGCATCGACACGTTCGAGGGTCTTGCTCATGGCCGCCCTCCCTTCGGTGCCGGTGCGGCCTTGGCAGGCGAGGCGCCGTGCGGGCTTGCATGGCCAGCCCCGTGCATGTTGCCGTGCCCCGAGGCGCGCGCCATCGCGATCGACATCGGCGGCCGGATATAGGCCACGCCATGGCGCTCGATATCGTTCGAATAGCTGGCGTAGACGCCGGGAAAGCCGACGAGCTTCCACCCTGCCATGTTCCGATTGCCGCCGTGGATCGGATCGCCGAAGAATCCCTCCATGGTGCCGTCGAGCAGCATCTGGAAGAAGACCTTGCCGGGCAGCGCGCCCAGGTCGATCTCGCCCTTCTCCAGCGCCGTCAGCAACGCGTCCTGTTCGCGCGGCTGCAATTGCGCGAACGATTTGCCGCCATGCTGCTTCGCGCTGACCTCGTCGATCGCGGCCAAACCCGCGCGAAATGCCTGCGCCGGCGTCAGCGCGAGCTGGTAGCCCTGCTCGGGTGTGCCGGCCTGAAAGGGCCCATGCCGATAGAAATGATCCCCGCTGCCCCAGGCCCCGCCCAGTTGCCGGTCCAGGAAATCGGTCACGCCCGCCTCGCGTGCGCCCGGTCCCAATTCGTCGTTCGGGATCAGCCGCGCAACGATGGCATCCACGGTAATTCTTTCGCGCGCATTGAAAAAATGGGACACACCACCGGCTTTGTTCGCCGCGGCGCTGGCCGGGCCCGGCGGCGCCGCCAGCGCGCTGTCGGCGACCAGTCCCGTTGCGGCGGCTCCAGCCGGCAATCCGGCCCCGAGGGCTTTCAGAAGCGTGCGCCGCATGGGCGTGAAGGGTTTGGTCATCGGTGCGCTCCTCGAAAAACCGCACCCGATGCAAGAAGCGTGGCAAGGCCACGCCGGGATCACGCGAGGTGGCGCTTCGGCGGCCCTGGTACGGCCGTTGCCTTCCTCCGATGGGGGACGACTATAGGAGCCATACCATGACGAAGCGAAACTGGATTTCCGTTGCAACCTTGAGCGTCGCCATGCTGGGCGGCCTGGTGGCCGGCTGTAACCGCGGCGGCGACGATGCCGCCACCACCGACAGCAGCGCGGCTAGCGCGCCGATGGGCCCGGTCCCGAGCGACACCACCGGCAGCGCGGGCACCGGCACGGGCACCGGCGGCACCACCGGTTCGACCGGCACCGGCACGAGCGGCACCACGGGCACCACGGGCTCGGCCGACACGACGACCGGCACCACCGGATCGGGCACCACCGGCGCGACCGGCACCACCGGCACCGGCACCGCCGGCTCGACCGGCACGGGCACGGGCACCGGCGCAGCCGCGGGCTCGGGCGGCAGCACCGATACGCGCACCGGCGCGAGCGCACCGCAGTAAGTTCCGCAGCAAGCCTCGAACGCTGGCGGTCCCGCCGGCACCCCTTCCCCCCTCTCCTCGGCCCCTCTCCTGCTCGCGGGAGAGGGGCGTTCGTTCGTGCCCGGCGCCCGGGGCCGCACGGCCGCGGGCGGTGCGTTGGCGATGGCGCGTCAACGACGCGGCAGAGCCACGTCACCAAACAGGGCTACGCCGCCTGGGCCGCATGGTCGGTCGAAGCCGACAGCGCCTTCCATTGCTCGAGTTCGGCGCGCGCCGCGTCCAGTTTGCCGCCGATATAGCCCAATGCATCGGTACCGGCCGCAAAGCGCAACGGCGCCTGCGGCACGCCGGCCAGTTCGACGATGGCCCGCGCCAGCTTGTCGGGGTCGCCCGGCTGCCGGTGGCTGTAGTCGTCGTAGCCGCCGCGCAGCGCCGCCGATGCCGACGCATAGTCGGGAATCGCCTCGGCGCCATAACGTACCGACGAGCCATCGAGGAAATCGGTGCGGAAAAATCCCGGTTGCACGATGGTGACCTGGATGCCGAAACGCGCCACCTCCAGCGCCAGCGACTCGGAGAAGCCCTCCACCGCGAACTTGGCTGCGCAATAGATCGACGCGCCTTCGAAGCCGACCATGCCGCCGATCGACGACAGATTGAAGATGCGGCCGGCGCGCTGGCGCCGCATTACCGGCAGCACCGCGCGCGTGACGTGCAGCGTGCCATGGACATTGGTATCGAACTGCCGCACGACCTCGTCGGCACTGTTCTCCTCGAACATGCCGAGCTGGCCATAACCGGCGTTATTGACGAGCACGTCGATGCGCCCGAATGTCGCCACGGCGCGGTCGACCGCATCGCGCGCCTGCGCGGGTTCGGTGACATCGAGCCGCAATGCCAGCAGGCGCTCGCCATGCTCCGGCAGCGCCTGCTCGATGCGCCGCGGATCGCGTCCCGTCGCGACGACATGGTCGCCGGCGGCCAGCGCCGCCTTGGCGATGCAGGCGCCGATGCCACGCGCCGCGCCGGTGATCAGCCAGGTCTTGCTCATGCGGAACTCCTTCAGGTTGGGGTGAATGGCTGCCATGGTAGGCAGCGGGCCCCGGCGCCCGTTAGATCAAAACTCGGGAGCGCTTGCCTGATTCTCCAAAGCGGCCCGGCCCTGCGGCCCCGCACGGCCGCCGCCGGGCGAGCGCGCGCTACACTGGCGCGCATCCCGGTGTCCCCTGTACGCCTCCATGCCATCGTCCCCGCCGACCATGACCGTCACCGCCGCTTCGATGCCAACGCCGCCACAACCATCCGGGCCCGAGCAGTCCCGCCGCCAGCGCGAAGAACGGATGGCGGCACTGATCGGCCGCCTCGCGCCGGCCGAGGGATACACGATGTCCGCGCTCGACGCGGTCAAGTTCCTGCGCGCCAACGGCCCGCTGCCGCGCACACCGGTGCTGTACGACCCCTGCATCATCGTGCTGTGCAGCGGGCGCAAGCGCGGTTTCTTCGCGGGACGCGAGTTCGTCTACGACGCCCAGCATTTCCTGGTGCTGTCGCTGCCGATCCCGTTCGAGTCGCAGACCGAGGCCTCGCCCGACGAGCCGATGCTGGCGATCTCGATCCGCGTGGACCTCGGCGTGCTGGCCGAGCTGGCGCTGTCGGTGCCGCCGCCGGCATCGGCATCGGCCTCCGGGGACGCGGACGCGAGGCCCGCCGAGGTATCGGGCATCCAGTCGACCCCGCTCGACGACAGGCTGGGCGACGCCGTGGTACGCCTGCTCGACGCGCTGACCTCCGACATGGAGGCGGCGGTGCTGGGCCCGGCCATCCTGCGCGAGATCTATTTCCGCGTGCTGTGCGGCCCGCAGGGCCAGGCCCTGCGCGCGTCGCTCGCCTACCAGAGCAACTTCGGCCGCATCGGCAAGGCGCTGCGCATGATCCACGCCGGCTACGATCAGCCGCTGTCGGTCGACACGCTGGCCAGCGCGTCGGCGATGAGCGTGGCGGCCTTCCACGCGGCGTTCAAGTCGGTCACCGGCACCTCGCCGCTGCAGTACATCAAGGCCACGCGGTTGCACAAGGCCCGCATGCTGATGATCCAGCAGGGCATCAATGCGTCGGTCGCGGCCAGCCAGGTCGGCTATGAAAGTCCGTCGCAGTTCAGCCGGGAATTCAAGCGGTTTTTCGGCCGCAGCCCGATCGACGAGGCACGCATGATGAAGGAAGCGATGGCGCTGCGCACACGGGTGGATTGGGCACGCGCCGCTTGAGCGCGGCGCGGGTCCTGCGCCGGTCCTGCGCCGGGGAAGTCGACCACGGAAGTCCTGCAGAGAATCGGGCAAGCCCGCCATAGGATCCGGCATGGGCTTGCGCGCCCGCACTTCGTACAGTGATGGCAAGCGATGGCATCGACGGTCAAACGTCGCCATCGCGGCCCTTCCTCTTTTACTGTACGGAGTTCAGATCAATGAATGCACAGCAAAGCCAGCGCGACCTCGAAGGCCGGGTCGCCATCGTGACCGGCGCGGCCGGCGGGGTCGGACGCGCGACCGTGGAACTGCTCCATCGCCGCGGCGCCCGCGTGGTGGCCGAGGACATCAAGGACACCGTTGCGGAACTGGAGATCGACGGCGAGATCGTCGCCATCACCGGCGACGTGTCGCAGGAAGCCACCGCCCGCGCCGCCGTCGATACGGCAATCGCGCGCTTCGGCCGGCTCGACATCCTGGTCAACAACGCGGCCCGGATCATCAACCGCACGGTCGCCGAGATGACCGTCGACGAATGGGACCAGATCCTTGCGATCAACGCGCGCGGCATGTTCCTGCACGCCCGCGAAGCGCTGCGCGCGATGGTGCCCGCCAGGCGCGGCGCCATCGTCAACGTCGGCTCCTACGCCTGCGTGGTCGCGCTGCCGACCATCGGCGCCTATGCCGCCTCCAAGGGCGCGGTGGCGCAGCTGACGCGTGTGCTGGCGGCCGAAAACGGCCAGCACGGCATCCGCGTCAACGCGGTGGGGCCGGGCGACATCGTGACCGGCATTCTCGATGACCAGATGCCGAACGGCCGCGAGTTCCTCGCCGAACACGGCAAGAACAACCTGCTGGGCCGCGCCGCACAACCGGAGGAGATTGCCGAGGTGATCGCCTTCCTGGCGTCCGACAAGGCGAGCTTCGTGACCGGCGCGCTGGTGATGGCCGATGGGGGGCATACCGCGGTTTGAGTCCAAGGCATGCCGGCGGCGGCAGGCTCGGGCAGTCAAATCTCCGATCGCTCGTGCCGCCGCATCAGGGATTGGACCAGCGGGTGGTCCTGGAAATGTTCCAGTAGCCTTGCCTTCTGCGGCTCCGTCAGCAGCGAATCGCGGATCATGGCCGGCCAGCGAGCCACTGCGACTGCAACGGTATGACGAATCACCGCCGCAGCGGGCTTCTCGGGGATGCCAAGCTCCGCGCAGAAGCGCCGGAGAACGCTCGGGCCAATGCCTAGCTTGGCCGCCTTGCCTTGCCGCGCGTCGGTGACCGACATGCGGGGTTTCTCGTTCAGCGCGGGAGGCAGGATGTGCAGCGCATGCCCGGTACGGCGGTTGTACGCGGAGTAGGCGACGATGTCATAGGCTGGCGGCAGTTCGGGCGTGCGGCCATCCGGATAGTAGATCCCGATGTTCTTCAGGTGCATGTCAGGGTTGCCCAGCATCTCGTTGACGACGATGCGGCGAAGCAGTTCATGCACGGCTGGCTCTCCTAGCGACGGGAATTCCATCATCACGCCGGCGACATCGAGATAGCTTGCGCCGAGGTACTTCTGCTCGGGCATGACTTCGAGAATCTGCGCGAAGTCTTCGCAATGGATTCGCCCCTGCGGCGTTCGGTCATAGCGGATCACGGCAAGGAAGTTGGTGCGGCCGTCGGCATCGCCCAGATCATATCCATGCTCGACGGCCAACTCCTCCAGCGGGGCAAGGTGGGCTTCGGTAACGTTGACCCCGGCTGCGCCGGCAAGACGCAGCGACAGTTCCTCCAGCTCGGGCAATAGCGGCTGCCCCACGACCGGCAGCTTGGCAATGATGTGGGTGTCCTGCATCTTGGTGCGGCCCACATATCGCCCACCCTGCCGGATCACGCCGACCTTGGGCTGGACGCCAGACAGCGACACGCCGTCGTCCATGGGCTCGGCGGTCACCGACATCTCCAGCGAGTCGGCGTCCTGCGTGACATAGTGCGCAAGCTCGTCGCGCGTCAACTCCAGCGGGCTCGCATTGACGTTGCCTGGCAGGTCTTTGCCGCAGGCGGCCAGCATTTCGAAGTGATCCTTCGGATCGCAGCCGCGTTGCGCGGCAACGTGATCACGGAAGACGCCTTCGGGCAGCATGTTCTGGAAGAAGGCCGGCAGCAGCCAGCCATTGGCAGGGCTGAAGCGTCCGTTGAACAACGTCGAGCCGACGTCCGCCCACAGCGCTCGCTGGGCTTCGCGGTTGGGAGCCAGCATCGACAGGGATACGACTGGCGCATCCCGCATGGTGGCAAAGGCGTCGTCTGCCACGAAGCGATTGACGACCTGAGAATCGCGCAGCGCGTACTGGAACAGCACTCCAGCCCGGACCTTGCCGATGAAGATGCCAACTGCTTTGACGTTCATGAATTGCCTGCCTAGGACTTGTCAGCCTCCGTCTTGCGCGCCGCAAGACGCTCCCGGGCCGCCTGTACACGGGTCTTGACCACTGGCGCGGTTGGCGTAAAGGAACCCTCTTGCCCCAGGCCGGCCGCCGCCCCCTTAGGAACGATGGCCAGTTCATAGCCGAGGCGATCCAGAACCGCCAGTAGCGTGGTGACTTTATAGTCGCCCTGGCCACTGAGCATCGAGTTCACGGTTTTGCGCGCCAAGCCGGTCTTCGCACCCAGGTCGCTCTGCGTCAGCGAAAGCGCCTTCATGCGGTTGCGGAGCAGTGCGGCGATGTCAGGCAATGATCGCATGATACTAAAGTAGTATTTTTCGGAAAAATTATACTTTGCTACTCACTTGGCGTCAAAAAAATGAGTAGTAAAGTAGTCCAATGTGTATTTAGACTACTTTACTACTCACGTTGACCGCCGCCAGTGCCGCCGAACAGTGGGTGTACCGTCGTGCGAGCAGAGCGAGTTCAACCGCCGATATGCGGCCGGTCCGACTGCATCCGGTCGCCCTGCTCGTCCGGTGGCGATACCTGCTCGTTCATCACCTCGTTTGGCGTGGGACCCGGTTTCTTGCCGGACTGTTCTCCGGACCTTTCTCCGGTCTTTTCGCCTGGCTTCCCGCCCTGCTGCTGGCTCTGGCCCTGGCCCTGCTGCCCCTGCGCGCCGCCGCCCGCCGGGTTGCTTTCCGACGGCAGCGTATCGGCTTCGGCGGCCGGGTTCTGCCCGCGTTCCTGCGACAACGAACCCTTTTCCGGCTTCAGCGACTCGACGGACTGCGGGGCCACGGGATTCGGGATCCCTGAAGATTTGTCCTTCATGCGCATCTCCGTTTGCAATGGGTGGAGGGTGCAGCCTGCGGCTTGCCGCGACAGCGCGGCGCCGCAGCCCTTCCCATTGCCGACGCAAGACACATACCCGCGGGCGCCGGGCGGCCTTCAGTCGACCGTCACCCCGTTGGCCCGGATGATCTCGCCCCATACCTTGATGTCGTCGCGGATCGTCGCCGCGAAGGCCTCGCTGCTCTTGGCGGGCGGATTGGCCATGTTCATCAGCGCGAAGCGCTCGCGGATCTGCGGGTCGCCCAGCATGCCGTTGATTTCGGCGTTGAGCCGCTTGACGATCGGCGCCGGCGTGCCGGCGGGCGCGAACAGGCCGTACCAGCTGTTGGTATCGAACGGATAGCCCTGCTCCCGCATGGTGGGGACCTCGGGCGAAACCGAGCCGCGGCGGCTGCCGCTGATCGCCAGCGCGCGAATCTTGCCGGAGCGGATCAGCGGCAGCGACGACGAGGTATCGACGAAGGCCACCTTGATCATGCCGCCCTGCAGATCGTTCAGTACCTGCCCCACCGCCTTGTACGGGACGTGGCGCATGCGCAGGCCGGCCTGCATCTTCAGCGCCTCCATCGTCAGGTGTCCGCCCGAGCCGATGCCCCACGAGCCGTAGTCGTAGGCATCGGGTCTGGCCTTGACCGCGGCGACGAACTCGCGCAGGTTGCGGGCGGGGAAATCCGGCGTGACCACCAGGAAGTTGCCGCCCTCGCCCACCTGCGCCACCGGCGCCAGGTCGCGCAGCGCGTCGTAGGGCAGCTTGGGCTGCAGCGTATGGTTGATGACGATCGACGCCGCATAGGTGAACAGCAGCGTATAGCCATCGGGCGCGGCCTTGGCGACGGCATCGACGCCGATGATGCCGGTGGCGCCGGGCTTGTTGTCCACCACCACCGTCTGTCCCAGCCGCTTGCCGAGCCGTTCGGCGATGACGCGGGCGAACAGGTCGGTGCCGCTGCCCGCCGAGGACGCCACCACCAGCCGGATCGGCCGCGACGGCCACGTGTCGGCGGCCCATGCAGGCCCCGCCGCCAGCGGCGCGGCGACCAGGGCCATCAGCGCCAGCAGCGTTTGCCGCCGGCTACCTTGCGGCGCGCCGCTGTCCACGTCCTTGCCGTGCGCTCCCTTGCTGTCGATCAACATCGTTCTGTCCCTCCCTATCGTTGGCTGAGCGGTTGGCTGAACGGGTGGCGCTCACCGCGTTCGATGCTGTCGGCGCAGGCCGCGTACAGGCTGCGCGATACATAGCTGGTGACCTGCCCCGCGCGCTGCCGCAGCCAGCCGGCCTTCAGTTCGCGCGCAAGCCGCAGCGTGGGCGTGTCGCCCGGCGCGCCGGCGAGCACGTCGATCACATGGAGCGCGAGCTGAATCTCGCCCTTGTCGGCGAGCGCCTGGGCATGGCGGATCAGCGCGTCGTGATCGCTGACCGCTTCGGCGATCTGCGCGGCCGCCTGCTCGGGCGGGGCCGGATGCAGCGACGTCGCGTTGCGGTCCCACCAGCCGTTTTCGGCGCGGTAGATGTCGCGCGCGATATAGCTGGGATCGCCATAGCTCGGCCGCATCCATGGCTTGCCGAACAGTTCCTCCGGATAGCGCAGCGCCGCCAGCATCTCGCGCTCGTCCATGCCCTGATTGATCAGCCGGATCACCTCGTCGTGCAGCCAGTGCAGCGCGCTGGCGGTATGGCGCAGCACCTCGACCGCCTGCGCGCCGCAAAGATCGGCGCCAAACTCGCGCACCACGCGCTCCGGTTCGAGCGCGGCCAGGTTTTCCAGCGTGCGCGCCCAGCGCGGTGCGTCCCGCAGCGTGCGCAGCGGGGTGCCGATGTTCGGGATCGAATCGATGACGGCCGGGCCGCCGTACAGGATTCGCGATTCGGGGAGCCAGACCGCGACCGCGTCGTCGGTCTCCGACGGCGCCCACAGCAGCTCGGCGCGGCGCGGACCGGTGCCGACGGTCAGCCCCTGCGCGAAGGTCTCGCTCGGTGCGTGCTGGCTCAGCTTGCCGGCCAGGCGTCCGCGCGGCTGGCGGAACTGCACCTCGGCCAGCGCCTCCTGCAGCGGCATGGTGGCGCGGTAGCGCGCCTGCCTTGGCAGCACGTTGGCATGGGCGATCACACGTGGCGCGGGGTCGCCGCGTTCGGCGCAATGCGCGAGCCACAGCGGCAAGCCGCTGTTGTAGCCGAGATGGCCGTGGCTGAAGACGATGGCCGCCAGCGGCAGCGAGGTCACGCTGCGCAGCGCGTCGATCATGCCGCGCGTGATGGCGCCGCCGGGACCGGCATCGACCAGCAGCAGCGCATCGCCATCGGCGGCACCGGCCTGCGTGGTGGTCTGCGTGGCGATCCGCGCGACGAAGGACTGGCCCTGGCCGTGCAGCTTCCACACGCCCGGAGCGACGGCCTCGACCCCGTCGCCGGTGGCCAGCGCGGCGGGGCGCGCTTCGAAATCCTGCATGCGAACGACTCCTGTGACAGAACGAAGGACGAGCGCCGCCCCGCTCCGTCAGGGAGCGTCATCGTGGGCAACGCCAGGGAAAGAAGGCTAGCGCCGGCCGACGCTGGAACTGACCGGCGCGCTCAGGCTCGCGGCGCAGAAGTCGATCAGCTCGGCCAACGGCGGCTCGCCGCCGCGTCGGCCCTGGTCGCGATACCAGTGCGCCAGCGAATAGACCACGGTGTCGTTGAACCAGGTCAGCCGCAGATTCATGACCTCGCGCGGCACCTGCGGACACAGCGCGAATACCAGCTTGCGCACGCGGATCAGCGCCGACACCGCGTCGCGTTCGACCAGTCCCTTCTTCAGCAGGTTCGGGCTGAACGTGGTCTGCGCCAGCACCTGAAGGTAGTGCCGGCCCCAGTCGGTATCGCGCACCGCATCGGCCAGCGGCAGGATGGTGGACTCGACCACGGCGTGCAGATCGGTGTCGCGGCCCTCGGCGACGAGCCGGTCCAGATAGCGATGGCGAATCACGTTGATCTGATGCAGCCGCCGGTTCAGCAGATGGCTGACCAGCGCCTCGCGCGAGCCGAAGTGGTAGTGCAGCGCCGAGCGATTGCGCTGCCCGCTCTCGATCACGATCTGCCGCAGCGGCACCTGCTCGACGCCATGCTCGGCAAAGAGCCGCTCGGCAATCTCCAGCATCCTGGCCGCGGTGCCAGGCACCTGGGCCTCGTCCTCGGCGGCCGGCACCGGCGCCTTGCGCCGGCCCGCGGTCTCGGTGTCCTCGCCGATCACCGAGCGAATCTGTTTCAGCTTCATTGCGTGCAACCCGCGTGTTCCCCGCGACCATCGCGAGGTTCGCTGTCAGCATAGTCGCGTCGCGCCGTTCTAATACTAGGGATTAACCCGAGAAACCGGGCGCGAGGCAAGCCATACCGCGCGCATCGGGGTAATCCCCAGATTTTCGAATCGCGATGCGGCGCTATGGTGTTCCGGACCCGCGTAATACGACGTATTAAACGCGAGCGGGCAACGAAACACCGCAAGACGCGGAGGAGACACGGCATGAAGGGATGGTGGATCACGGCGGCGGCCGCCGGCATGATGGCGCAGGGCGCGCATGCGCAATCGTCGGTGACCTTGTATGGCGTGGTCACCGCCAGCGTGCAGTACGTCAACAACTCGCAGAACGTCAGCGGCGGCGTGCTGGCCCCGGGCAGCGGCTCCCGCACGATGCTCAACTCGTCGGGCATCGCGCAGTCTCGCTTCGGCCTGCGCGGCACCGAGGAGCTCGGTGGCGGCACGCAGGCGCTGTTCGTGCTGGAGAACCAGTTCAACACCGACGATGGACGGATGGGGCAGAACGCGATCTTCGGCCGGCAGGCATTCGTCGGCCTGAAGAACGACAAGCTCGGCCGCATCACCTTCGGCCGCCAGTACACCTCGTCGTTCCTGGCGCTGGGCAGCTTCACGCCGGTCGCCTACGCGCCCGAGTTCGAGCCGGTGGTCGGCATGGCCGGGCCGAACTTCCGCGAGAACAACATGGTGCAGTACCACGGCAAGTTCGGACCGCTGTCGCTGCACACACACTGGTCGTTCGGCGAGCGCGCCGGCAGCCTCGCGGCCGGCTCGGCCTACGGCATCGGCGTGTCGTACTACACCAACGGTTTCGGCGTGGCGGCCGCCTACGACGAAGTCAAGACGCTGAACGCCGCGCAGGCTGCGGGCGCCTCGTCCTCCGGCGACTACGGCCGCGACATGCGGGCCTTCCTGGCCGGCAGCTACGAGGTCGGCGCGTTCAAGTTCGTCGCCGGCTACCGCTGGGGCAATTCGGTGGCGCCCGGCGACGGCACGCCGACGCTGCTGCCGCACCGCGACGACATGTATTGGGCCGGCGTGCACTGGCAGACCACGCCCGCGCTGCGGCTGAGCCTGGCCTGGTACTACGACGACGTCAAGCGCGCCGATATCGGCGGCGCCAGCGTCAACCCGGCCAATCCGCAGCAATATCTGGCGCTGGCGGACTATCGACTGACAAAACGGACCGACCTGTTTGCCGGCATGATGTACGCGCGCAATGCCTCGCTGAACTGGGACAACATCGGCTACCTGCCCAACGGGCAATCGGTCGGCTACGCGCCGGCGACCTCGCAGGTCTACTACAAGCGCCCCGACGCCAAGGGGCAGCTCGGCATCTCGCTGGGCATCCGCACCATCTTCTAGACGCCACGACGCAAGCCATGGAAAACTCCACGACCGATCCCGCCCTCGCCGCGCGCCTGCGCGAGGCCTTCATCTATACCTTCCCGGTGCACGACCTCGCTCAGGTCCGCTGGCAGATCACGCAGAACCCGCAGAACCGCAACCGCGTGCCCGTCAATGGATTGCTGCACTATCGCCGGCTGCTCGACCATCGCGCCCGCACCGTGACGCAGCCCAACAACGACACGCTCTATTCGCTGTCGTACCTGGCGCTGCACGACGGACCGATGCTGCTGCGGCTGCCCGACATGGGCGAGCGCTACTACAGCGTCGCGCTGCTGGACATCTTCACCAACAACTTCGCCTGCATCGGCAACCGCACCACGGGCACACGGGCGGCCGAATTTCTGCTGGCTGGGCCGGACTGGGCCGGCGACGCGCCGGCCGGTGCGCGGCTGGTACGCTGCCCCAGCAACGACGTCTGGCTGCTGGGCCGGTTGCTGGTCGATGGCGAGCACGACCTGCCGGCGGTGCATGCGCTGCAGGACGCGATCGGCCTCGAGCCGGTGGCGCGGCGGAATGGCGGAAATGGCGCCGATGGCGGCGATGGCGGCCTGCTGAAGACCGTGCCCGACGAGGCCGATCCGGCGCGCTATCTCGATCTGGTCAATGAGGTGCTGGGCCGCAATCCGGTCCCTGCCGACGAGCGAGACCTGGTGGCGGGCTTTGCCGAAGTCGGCGTCCGCCCGGGCCATCGCGACGTCTTCGCGCAGTTGCCGGCGCCGGTCCAGCAAGCGTGGCGCACGATGCTGCCGGCGCTGCGCAAGGAGCTGGCGCGCACGCCGGGCTTCGGCAATGGCAGCGAGTCGGGTCCGTGGCAATCGGGCCCGGACCATCTGGGCAATTTCGGCAAGGACTACACCTACCGCGCTCATGTGTCGCTGATCGGTCTCGGTGCGCTGGAACGCGCCGAGGCGATCTACGCGACCTGCGTCAACGATGCCGCCGGCGAACGGCTGGACGGAGCCCGTGCCTACCGGCTGCATATCCCGCCGGCGATGCCGGTCGACGCGTTCTGGTCGCTGTCGATGTACGAGTTCGCGCCCGATGGCCGGCGTTTCTTCACCGAGAACCCGATCGGCCGCTATACGATCGGCGACCGTACGCCGGGGCTGCAGGTCAACGCCGACGGCAGCATCGACCTGTGGCTGCAGCATGCGCGCCCGGAGCCGGCACGCGAAACCAACTGGCTTCCCGCGCCGGCGGGCCGCTTCTCGCTGACCTTGCGCTACTACCATCCGCGCGAGGCGCTGCTGTCGCGGCGCTTCGTGCAGCCGGCGCCGGAGCCGATCGGCAGCTAGCGCGTGCCGCGCAGCGGTTCGGCCTGGCCGGCGTGCCCGGCATGGCAATGCGCCACGGCCGGCGCGGCCAGGCTGGCCAACTGGCGCAGCGTCTCGACCTCGTCGGCCTGCCACGCCGACCTCGGGCTGAGGTAGTTGAACGTGCCGATGCAGCGACCCCGCTCGCCGATCGGCACATTGACCACTGCCCTCAGCCCGAGCGCGCGGATCGTCGAAATATCGTCGAACACCTCGGCCAGCGCCGCGTCGCCCTCGCCGACGAAGACCTCGCAGCGCTCCAGCAGCTGGCGCGCCCACGGCGTATCGCCCTTGCGCTTGCTGCCGCCGACCGGATAGGCGGCGGGATCGCTGGACCATTGCCGCACCACCTGGCGGCTGTCCGGGCGCCACAGATTGATCGTCAGCAGCCCGGGACCGAGCAGCGCCAGCGTGGCGGCGCCGACCGCGTCGAACAGCACGGCGGTGTGTTCGGATCCGGCAACTGCCGCCTCCAGCGCGGACGTCTGCTGCGCGGACAAGCGCGGCCGCAGCGCGGCCAATGCCGCTGCCGCGGCGCCGCGCGGATTCGATGCTTCGCCCACGCTCATTCCGCGCTGATCTTCAGGTCGCGGATCAGCTTGCCGTAGCGATCGGCATCGCGGCGCAGCACCTGGGCGAACTGCTGCGGCGTCGACGTGGTCGTCTCCACGCCGATCGCGTCCATCTTGGCCTTGACCTCGGGCAGCTGCATCACCTTGTTGATCTCGGCATTCAGGCGCGTCACCAGTGCCGGCGGCATGCCGGCGGGACCGAAGGCGCCATACCAGACCGCCAGTTCGTAGCCCGGCACGGTCTCGGCGACCGTCGGCACATTGGGCAGCAACGGCGAGCGCTTCGCCTCGGTCACCGCCAGCAGCTTCAGCTTGTTGGCCTTGACGTGCGGCAGCGTCTGCGTGCCGGCCGAGAACAGCAGCTGGGTCTGGCCGGCCACCGTGTCGACCACGGCCGGCGCCCCGCCCTTGTACGGCACGTGCAGCATCTCGACGCCGGCCATCTTCTCGAACAGCACCGCGCTCAGATGATTGGTCGAACCCGGGCCGGCGCTGGCGTAGGCCAGCTTGCCGGGATTGGCGCGCGCGTAGGCGATCAGTTCCTTGACGTTATTGGCCGGCACCGACGGATGGACCACCATCGTGTTGGTGACATAGGCCAGCAGGCCCAGCGGCGTGAAATCCTCGACGCCGCGGAACGGCATGTTCGGCATCATCGCCGGGTTCATCGCATGCGTGCTCATCGAGCCGATCAGCAACGTATAGCCGTCGGGCTTGGCGCGCGCGACCATCGCCGAGCCGATATTGCCGGAGGCGCCCGGCTTGTTGTCGACGATCACCGGCTGGCCCAGCGAGCGCGTCAGGCGCTCGGACAGCACCCGCGCCAGGATGTCGGTCGAACCGCCGGGCGCCCACGGCACCACCAGCGTGATGGGCTTGGTCGGATAGTCCTGCGCGGCTGCGGCGCCTGCGGCGCAGCACAGCGCCAGCGCCGCCACACCGCGCAGCCAGCTTCGAATCGTCGTCTTCATGGTCGCTTTCATCCTCGCTTTCATCCTCGTTTCTCCCCGTTTGCCATGCCGGACGCACCGCGCGCCCGGTCTGTCGTTCTATCGGTCTGTGGTTCCATCGGTCTGCGCCGTGCCGTTCCATCGCGCCATGACATATCGGCGCCTGAACGAGCCGTGCCGCGGCATCCCACGCTGTCAACGTCCCACCGCATAGCCCTGCATGCCGCGCGGATTCGCGCCGGCGCGCAGCACCAGCCGGCCCTTGCCGTCGCGCTCGCGCGAACAGGCCGACATCCGTCCTTCCGACCACGGCTCGCCGATCCGCAAGTCGTGGCCCGCATCGCGCAGCGCGTCCAGCGTGGCCTGCGGGAAGCGCGATTCGATGCTGAGCCGGTTCAGCACGGTCTGGCGCGGCCAGAACGAGCCCGGGAAGTGGTCGATGTGCCAGGCCGGCGCGTCGATCGCTTCCTGCAGGTTCATGCCGTGCACCGCGTGGCGCAGGAAGAAGGCCAGCGACCATTGATCCTGCTGATCGCCGCCGGGCGTGCCGAACACCATGTAAGGCTCGCCGTCGCGCAAGGCCAGCGACGGCGACAGCGTCGTACAGGGCCGCTTGCCCGGCGCCAGCGAATTGGGCAGGCCCGGCTCGAGCCAGGTCATCTGCAGCCGCGTATTGAGCGCGAAGCCCAGCGCCGGAATGGCCGGGCTCGACGACAGCCAGCCGCCGGACGGCGTGGCGGCGACCATGTTGCCGTCGCGGTCGATCACGTCGAGATGGCAGGTGTCGCCGACGAAGATCTCCTGCTCGGCCCATTGCTGTACCGGCGGCAGCGCGGCAAAGGTCGGCTCGCCGACGCCGAAGCGCGTATCGGCGCTGGCCAGCGTGCGCTCGGCCGCGGCGAGATCGGGCAGCCGCGGCGCGCGGCCGTCGATGCTGCCGGCCCGCATCTCGCGCGATGCCTGCGCACCGATCAGTTGCGCGCGTCCCCGCAGATAGTCCGCATCGAGCAGTCCGCGTGCCGGCACGTCGGCAAAGCGCGGGTCGCCATACCAGGCGAGGCGGTCGGCCATCGCCAGTTTGGCCGCCTCGGCGATCCGGTGGACGAAGCCCGGCGACGTCGGCTCGTGCGCCTCCAGCCCGGCATGGCGCAGCATGCCGAGCTGCTGCAGGAAGGCCGGGCCCTGGCTCCAGACGCCGCACTTGGCGACCGTATGGCGGCCGAAATCCAGCGTCAGCGGCGCTTCGACCTCGGGCTGCCAACTTGCCATGTCCTCGTAGCGCAGCAGGCCGCGATGGCGCTCGCCGGTGGTGTCGCGCACCTGCTGCGTGCGGCAATAGGTATCGATCTCGCGCGCGACGAAGCCGCGGTACCAGCAATCGAGCGCGGCGTCGATCTGCTTCTCGCGCGTGCCGCCGGCCGCCTGCGATTCTTCGACGATGCGCCGGTAGGTGCGCGCCAGCGCTGGCGTCGCATGCAGGCTGCCCGGCGACGGCACGCGGCCGTCGACGAGCCAGACGTCGGCCGAATCGCGCCATTCGCGCTGGAACAGTTCGCGCACCGCCAGGATCGCCTGCGAAATACGCGGCACCAGTGGAAAGCCGTCGCGCGCATAGGCGATCGCCGGCGCCAGTACGTCGGCCAGCGACCACGTGCCGTAGTCGCGCAGCATCGTCAGCCAGGCGCCGAACGCGCCGGGTACGGTGGCGGGCATCAGGCCGATGCCGGGCATCAGGTCCAGCCCCATCGCGCGCAGCGCGGCCGGATCGGCCAGCGCCGGTGCCGGCCCCTGGCCGCAGATCGAGCGAACCGCACGCTCGCGTTCGCTCCACAGCAGGATCGGCACCTCGCCGCCGGGACCATTCAGGTGAGGCTCGACCACCTGCAGCACGAAGCCGCCCGCCACCGCCGCATCGAACGCGTTGCCACCGCGCTCGAGCACGCCCATCGCGGTCTGCGAGGCGAGCCAGTGCGTCGACGAGACGACGCCGAAGGTACCGACGATTTCGGGGCGGGTGGTGAACATGCTGGTTTCCGAGTGCAGCCTGACTGGGCAGGAATGGGGCAAGTATAGAAAGATCGAATAACCAGAACGGACGATTGCATTATTCTTCCATTCCTGAATGGTTATACGACCCGCTGATACCCCCTCCGGATCCGCCCTTTCGCCCTTGATGACTTCCGTCGCCATGCCCGCCTTCGCCGACCGCCTGCAGCACAACCTGATCTCCCGCCTGCGCCTGAAGCAACTGTCGCTGCTGCTGGTATTGGAGCGGCATCGCTCGCTGTCGCGCGCGGCGGCCGAACTGAACCTGAGCCAGCCGGCGGTCACCAAGGCGCTGCGCGAGATCGAGGAGATCTTCCTGACGCCGCTGTTTCACCGATCGCGCGCGGGACTGGAGGCCACCGAGACCGGTGCCTCGGTGCTGGCGTATGCGAGGCTCGCATTGGCCGACGCGCGGGCGCTCGGCGATGAGCTGGCGGTGCTCGATGCAGGGCTCGGCGGGCGGCTGCGCATCGGCGTGATCCCATTTATCGCGCCGGCGATCCTGGACGCGGCATGCTCGCATGCGCTGAGCCAGCAGCCGCGCATTGCGGTGCTGGTGCGCGAGGGCACCACCGATGAGCTGGTCGGCGCGTTGCGCGCGCATGAGGTCGATTGCGTGATCGCGCGCTCCTTCTATGCCGCCGGCGAGGACATCGTGCAGATGCCGCTGTACCGCGAGGAGCCGACGCTGGTGGTGCCGTCGCGCGCGGCGGCGCGGCTGTCGCGCGGCCCGCTCGACTGGGCCAGGCTGGCGACGCTCGACTGGATCATGCCGCCGCCGCAGACGCCGACACGCCGCACGATCAACACGATGTTCGCGACCGCGGGCGTGGCGCCGCCGCTGCCGCTGGTCGAGACCTATTCGATCAAGACGATCGCCACGCTATTGCGGACGCAGCCCCGCACGATCACGATCGTGCCGCGCGCGGTCGCGGTGGAGCTGGCCCATGGCGGCGGCGCCGCACTGCTGCCCCATGCATTGCGTTGGGACCTGCCGCCGGTCGAGGCGATGTGGCTGCGCCGCGCGCAGCACAGCGGGCCGCTGATGGCGCTGGTGACAGCGCTGCAGCGCGCCAGCGGCTGAGGCGGTGACGACGGAGTGGCCAGCGCCCCCGACAGGCGGCGCACCCAGTCCGTCAGGACTGCTGCGCGGCGTCCGGCTGCATGTAGAACACCTCCCACAGATGGCCGTCGAGGTCTTCGTAGCCGTGCTGATACATGAAGCCATAGTCCTTCGGCTCGTTCGGCGTGCGCGCGCCGGCCGCGACCGCCTTCGACACCATGTCGTCGACCGCGGCACGGCTGTCCATCGACAACGCGAGTATCACTTCGTTGCTGCTGCCGGTATCGCAGATCGCCTTGCCGGTGAAGGTCTTGAAGAACGCCTCGACCAGCAGCATCACGTAGATCTGGTCCGATACGATCATGCAGGTGGCATTGCGGTCCGTGAATTTCGGATCGAAGCGATAGCCGAGCCGCGTAAAAAAATCGACCGAGCGGTCGAGGTCCTTGACGGGCAGGTTGACGAAGATCTGGCTTGCCATCGAGGTGTCTCCTGTTTTTCGAAACGGTTTTCGGAATCGGATTGGCCGTTACGACGTGCTGACCCACGGATCATAGCTGCCGATGGTCCACAGATGGCCTTCCAGATCGAAGCAGCTGAAATCGCGGCCGCCATAATCCTGATCCTTCAGATCGAGCACGATCTGCGCACCGGCGGCCTTGGCACGCGCGAATACCGCATCGGGATCCGGCACGACCAGATAAATGCTCTGGGTCTGCCCGCCGCCGACTTCATCGGGCTGGCGCATCAGCTTGCCATATGGGGAATCCAGTACCGAGCCCAGCATCACCATGCCCTTGCCGTAATGCAATTGCGCGTGGGCGATGGTGCCGTCATCGTTTTCCACGACCAGATGCCGGGTAAAACCAAAGGTGTCGCATAACCATGCGATTGCCGACGGCGCATCGCGATAGCGCAGACAGGGGATCGCCGTACTGCCCTGGCTGGTGGAAGCGCCGGAATTCAAATCGGTCATGTCTGTCGCTCCTTGCGCGGCGTGGTGGCCGCGTTGTCGGTCCGGAATCGAATCGGAATTCGATTCGCGGCCGGGAATAAATCCACTGCAAGACTCGCCGGAGGACTGCCTGTCGCGCGCGGCAAATCCAGTAGGCAGCATAGACGATGGTTTTCCCGTGCAAAGACCGCCCACGATGCGACGAGAACGTTTCTTCCAACACGGGGGACCGGTTATACTCCGCGCTCCATAAACCACATTTCGGGTATATCGAACAATGGCCGTTGCCAACAAGAAAAGCGCACCGCGCGCAGTGAAGTCCGCCAAGCCGGCGGCGCCGACCAAGAAGGCCAGCGTGCTGGCACGCGAAGCGGAAGCCGCCAAGAAGCGCCTGCTGAAGCTGCGCGCCGACACCAAGAAGGCGATCGACGCCGCCAAGCGCGAAGTGGCCCAGGCGGTCGCCGCCGCCAAGCTGGCACTGCAGGCCGAGAAGCAGGCCGCCAAGGACAAGCTGGCCGCGCAGAAGGAAAAGGCCAAGGCAGCGAAGGCCGCCAAGTCGGCGAAGAAGCCGGCCGGTGCCAAGGCCGCCGCGCCGAAGAAGGCTGCACCGAAGGCAGCGAAGCCGGCCGCCAAGGTCGTCAAGGCGCCGAAGAAGGCTGCACCGAAGGCAGCCGCAAAGGCCAAGCCGGCCGCCGGCGCCGTCGTCGCCAAGGCTGCCTGAGCGCTGCCCGCCCCTGCCGCCAGGCCCTCGTTCGAGGGCGGCATCACGGCACCGCGGCGATCGTCCGATCGCGCGGTGCCGCCCCTCCCGCAGTGGGGCTACCGATTTGGGGGTAGCCAAGCCCTGCACTCTGTGCCGATAATCTGCTTTCTCCCGGCATCACTTTCTTGCGTTAAATCACTTTGCGTAAATCGCTTGCGCTCATTGCAGTGAGCCTTGGCGGCGCTTTTGTCCACGCTCGCTGGCCCGACGCGCAAACGACACCGAATGGGAATGGCAATGAAGGAAGCCTTGCAACGTTGTCCGCTGTGCACAACCATGACCGAAGCATCGGCACGCCCGCGGTCCTATGGGCAATGGATGCGCTATCAATGCCGCAATGACGATTGCGGCCCCACCGAAATCAGCACCAAGGCCCGCTCGCATCTGCGGCGCGGCGAACGCCAGGCGGAACTGCGCAGCGTTGCGAAATCGTGCCGCCATAACGGCGCGCGCCTGCGAATCGGCTACGACGGCCCGACCGGGGAATTCCAGGTCGAAGTGGTCGAATAAGCACGGGGCGGACGGCGACAGGCAACGGCGCCGCGCCGCCCGCCGCGTCACGGTTCGACCGACGGCTCGCGCTTCATGCAGCGCAGCACGAAGGTCGAGCGGCTGTGCCGCAGCCCGGGCAGCTTGTACAGCTTGTGGCGCAGGAATTCCTCGTAGCCTTCGGTGCCCGCCACCGCCACCTTGATCAGATAGTCATACTCGCCGGTCAGCAGGTACGCCTCCATGACCTCGGGCAGTTGCGCCAGTGCGCGGCCGAAGCGGTCAAGCATGTCGTCGTCGTGCCGCTCCAGCGTGACCTCGATCAGCACGGTGTCGGGCAGGCCGAGCGCCTTCTGGTTCAGCAACGCGGTATAGCCCTGGATCACGCCGGCCTCTTCGAGCGCGCGCACGCGGTTCCAGCATGGCGTCGGGGATAGCCCCACCTGTTCGGCCAGCTTCAGATTGGACAGACGGCCGTCCCGGCGCAGCGCGCGCAGGATGCGGCGGTCCGTTTCATCGAGCCTGGGCGCGGGCTTGCCCGGCGGACGGGCGGTGGGAGGAGTCGTGACGGTGCTGGTGGGATCGGCCATGGGAATCGGTTTGCGTCGGTTAATTCGCCAGGAAAGAAGATTTCTCTCCAGAGGAGCGAAATACTAGCCGATTCATTCTGATTCAGCATGAGAAATCAGAATATTAAGAAGCACATTCTGCCGGTCGGCTGGTAGATTCACTACATCGTCACTACCACCGGTTGCCGTCATGTCCGCCCAAGCCTCCACCCCCGCCCTGCAACTTGCGCTGCTGCTCGACCAGCACGACCTGATCGGCACGATCGAGTGGACGCTGGCGACGGCGCGCCGCACCGGACTGGGACTGGCCGCGATGACGCTGGTGCCGGGCACGTTGCCCGGCACCGGTCAGTGGCTGCGGGTGACGGTGACGGCGGAGGAACCGGCGCTGTTCTCGCTGCTGGTCAAGCGCCTGGAAAATGGTGTCGACGTGCGCGAAGTCGCAGTCGTCGAAGACCCCGCCGCGCAGCCCGAAGCCACGACCGCCCGGCGCCGCGATACCGCAACCGCGGCTGCGCCGGCCGCCGCGCCGGTCCACTGATCGGCTCACAGCCCCCGCCTTCCGCCCCAGGCGATCAGGCCGGCTCGGCCAGCAGGCCGTGGCCGAGCCGCTGCGACAGTTCGGCCGCGGCCGCCTTGATGGCCGCCGCAACGGGACCGCCCACACCGCCATCGAAGGTCGCCGCGTTGCCGAGCGCCGTGATCGCCAGCACGATGCGGCCGTCCCGGTCGAATACCGGTGTGCTGACCGAATCGACGCCGGCCAGCAGGTCGCCATGGACGCTGCCGATGCCGCTTGCCCGCACCTGTTCGCGCAGCTGCGCGAGTTCGGCGGCGTCATGGGGAAAGCGCGGCGGCGGCTGCGCGGCGCGCGCCTTCAGCTCGGCCTCGATCAGCGGCGCGGTCACCGCAGGATCGAGAAAGGCGGTGAACACGCGGCCGGTCGCCGACGACAGCAGCGGCATCACGGAACCCGGGCGCACATTGACCGTGACCGGCCGCAGCGAATCGCGCCACTGGACCACGGTCGGCCCATGGTTGCCCCATACGGCCGCCAGCACCGTTTCGCCGGTCGACGCGCACAGATCGTCGAGCACCGGCGTCACCAGCCGCAGCGGATCGAGCTGGGCCAGGCACGCCAGCCCCATTCGCAGCGCATTGCGGCCCAGGCTGTAGCGGCCCGCGTCGTCCTGCTCGACATAGCCGCACTTGACGAAGCTGGCCAGGTAGCGGTGCGCCTTGGCCGGGTGCATGCCGGCCGCCAGCGCCACCGCTTTCAGCGGCATCGGATGGAGCGAGCCCAGCAGCGCGTCCAGCACCGACAGTCCGGTTTCGAGCGCCTGCACGCCGGCGCCGCCCCGCTCGCCGCTGCCGTCGCCTGTCTCCGATTCGCTTCGCTGATTGGCCATTTCCCGTGCTCCGCCTGAACGTCTCGCATGTCTGTCATTACGTATGACGTAATGCTAGCACGCACAGCGTAATTTTCCCTTGACAGCGGACGGACCGCCCATTACTTTTGGCATAACCGCATTACGCTTGACGTAATTCCATCGATCATGTCGGCGAGCGCGGCAACAAGAAGACGGGCCACCGTCCTGCCACCCACCCGAGAGGAGACCAACAATGAGAAAGATCTCGTCGATGCTGGCGCTCGCCGGCACGATGCTGACCGCGTTGGCGCTGGCGCCGCACGCCGCCGCGCAGAGCTTCCCGAGCAAGCCGATCCGCTGGATCGTGCCCTATGCCGCCGGCGGCGGCTCGGACTTCCTGGCCCGCACCATCGGCCAGCAGCTGTCCGCCAATATCGGCCAGCCGATCGTGGTCGAGAACAAACCCGGCGCCAACACCGCGATCGCCGCAGCCGAGACCGCGCGCTCGCCGCACGACGGCTATACGGTGATGTCGGCCGACAACGGCACGCTGGTGTTCAACCCCGCGCTGTACAAGACGCTGAGCTACAACCCGACGCGTGACCTGGCGCCGGTCTCGCTGCTCGGCAAGTTTCCGATGATCCTGGTGGTCGGCGCCAATGCCGAATTCAAGGACGCGCGCGACTTCCTCGCCAAGGTCAAGGCCGCCCCGGGCAAGGTCAGCTACGCCTCGGCCGGCGCCGGCAGCCCGCACCATCTGGCAATGGAGCTGCTGAAGGAACGCGCCGGCCTGCGCATGGTGCATATCGGTTATCGCGGCGCGGCGCCCGCGCTGCTCGACGTGGTCGGCGGCCAGGTGCCCGCGATGATGACCGACCTGGCCGCGGGCGCCGCCTTCCTGAAGGCCGGCAAGCTGCGTCCGCTGGCGGTGGCCAACGCCACCCGGCTGCCGCAGTTGCCCAATGTGCCGACCTTTGCCGAGGTCGGCCTGCAGGGGGTCGAGGCGGCCGCACTGGTCGGCATGGTGGCGCCGGCCGGCACGCCGCCCGACGTGATCGCCAAGCTGCAGACCAGCGTCGCCGCGGCGATCAAGCAGCCCGAGGTCAACCGCAAGCTGGTCGACTTCGGCGTCGAGCCGGTCGGCAGCACGCCGGAGCAATTCGCCGCGCTGCTGCGCAGCGAGACCGCGCTATGGCACAAGCTGATCCGCGACCTGAATATCACGCTCGAATGAGCCCGGCGGGCGCGGTCATCGTCGGCCCTGCCCGCTGCGCCTATCTGTTGTAGAGGATCACCATGAGCGAACGCACCGAACCTGCCCGTGCGCAGGGATGCCCTTTTCATGTCCAGCCGCACGGCCAGGCGAACGCCAGCGCGGATGCCGTTGCAACGCCCTTGAGCCCGACCGGCTGCCCCGTCAGCGCGCGCGCCGCGGACTTCGACCCGTTCGAGGACGGCTACCAGCAGGACCCGCCCGATTACGTGCGCTGGGCGCGCGAGCAGGAGCCGGTGTTCTACAGCCCCAGGCTCGGCTATTGGGTTGTCACGCGCTACGACGACATCAAGGCGATCTTCCGCGACAACCTGACCTTCAGCCCGTCGATCGCGCTGGAGAAGATCACGCCGACCGGCGACGAGGCCAACGCGGTGCTGGCCTCCTACGGCTACGCGATGAACCGCACGCTGGTCAACGAGGACGAGCCCGCGCACATGCCGCGCCGGCGCGTGCTGATGGAGCCGTTCACGCCAGAACAGCTGCAGCATCACGAGCCGATGGTGCGCCGGCTGACGCGCGAATACGTCGATCGCTTCATCGACGACGGCAAGGCCGACCTGGTCGACCAGATCCTGTGGGAAGTCCCGCTGACCGTCGCGTTGCATTTCCTCGGCGTGCCCGAGGAGGACATGGACCTGCTGCGCAAGTATTCGATCGCCCATACCGTCAACACCTGGGGCCGCCCAAAACCGGAGGAGCAGGTCGAGGTCGCGCACGCGGTCGGCAACTTCTGGCAGCTCGCCGGACGGATCCTCGACAAGATGCGGCAGGATCCGTCGGGCCCCGGCTGGATGCAGTACGGCATCCGCAAGCAGAAGGAATATCCGGACGTCGTCACCGATTCCTATCTGCATTCGATGATGATGGCCGGCATCGTCGCCGCGCACGAGACCACCGCCAACGCCAGCGCCAATGCGATCAAGCTGCTGCTGCAGCATCCCGACGCCTGGCGCGAGCTGTGCGAGGACCCCAGCCTGATTCCGAACGCGGTCGAGGAATGCCTGCGGCACAACGGCTCGGTCGCGGCATGGCGGCGCCTGGCCACACGCGACGTGCAGATCGGCGGCGTCGACATCCCGGCCGGCGCCAAGCTGCTGATCGTCACGTCGTCGGCCAACCACGACGAGCGCCATTTCGCCGACGCCGACCTGTTCGACATCCGCCGCGCCAACGCCAGCGACCAGCTGACCTTCGGCTACGGCGCGCATCAATGCATGGGCAAGAACCTGGCGCGGATGGAGATGCAGATCTTCCTGGAGGAATTCACGCGCCGGCTGCCGCATATGAGGCTGTCGGAACAGAAGTTCACCTACGTGCCGAACACCTCGTTCCGCGGTCCCGAGCATCTGTGGGTCGAGTGGGACCCGAGCCAGAACCCCGAACGGCGCAACCCCGCGCTGCTGCAGGTGCGCACGCCGGTGCGGATCGGCGAGCCGTCCAGCCATGCGATCAACCGCACCGTGGTGGTAGAGAGCGTGACGCGCGTGGCCGACGACATCGTGCGGCTGCGGCTGGTGTCGCCCGATGGCAAGCCGCTGCCGCGCTGGTCGCCCGGCTCGCATATCGATGTCGAATGCGGCGATACCGGGATGTCGCGCCAGTATTCGCTGTGCGGCGATCCGGCCGACAGCCGCGCGTTCGAGATCGCGGTGCTGCGCGAGGCCGACAGCCGCGGCGGCTCCGCGTGGATCCATCGCGAACTGAAGGCCGGCGACCGGCTGCGCATCCGCGGGCCGCGCAACCACTTCCGGCTCGACGAAAGCGCGCGCCGGCTGATCCTGATCGCCGGCGGCATCGGCATCACGCCGATCAGCGCGATGGCGCGGCGCGCGAAGGAGCTCGGCATCGACTACCAGCTGCACTACTGCGGCCGCGGCCGCGCCTCGATGGCGCTGCTCGACGAGCTCGCGGCGCTGCATGGCGACAGGCTGCACGTCTACGCCAAGGACGAAGGTGCGCGCGCCGACCTGGGCGCGCTGCTCGGCCAGCCCGATGCCGAGACGCAGATCTATGCCTGCGGCCCGGCACGGATGCTCGACGCGCTGGCCGCCTGCTGCGCAAGCTGGCCCCAGGACGCGTTGCGCGTCGAGCATTTCACCTCGACCCTCGGCGCGCTCGATCCGAGCAAGGAACAGGCGTTCGAGGCGGAGCTCAAGGACTCGGGCATCATCGTCACGGTGCGCGCCGACCAGACGCTGCTGGCCGCGCTGCGCGCCGCCAATATCGACGTGCAGAGCGATTGCGAGGAAGGACTGTGCGGCTCCTGCGAAGTGCGCGTGCTGGCCGGCGAGATCGACCATCGCGACGTGGTGCTGACGCGCGCCGAGCGCGAGGCGAACGGCAAGATGATGAGCTGCTGTTCGCGCGCCAGATGCGGGCGGATCGTGCTCGAGCTGTGAGGTTTCGCGGCGGGGCGGCCGCGTTCAGTTCCCGGTTCAGTCGCCTCGCTTGACTTCCTTCGCGCCTTCCCTGCCCCCTGCCCGCTGCGCCGCGTCGTCGGGCAGCAGCTCGATGCCGTCGAGATCGCGCGCGCAAGTCTCGCGCACGATCGCGACAAAGTCCCGCGCGAACGGCCGCTCCGCCAGCGCGGCCGGCATCGCCGCATACAGCTCGCTCCACAGCCCGCGCGCGCCGATACGCTTGGCCAGCACGTAGTCGTGGTCGACGTAGTTCTTGACGCCCCAGTTCGGCAGCGCCGCGACGCCGCGCCGGCTGGCGACCAGCTGCAGGATCGCCACCGTCAGCTCGGCGGTGCGGCGCTGCAGCCGGATGCCGGCCGGCTCCAGCACCTCGCGGATCAGATCGATGCGCGCCTCCGGCACCGGATAGGTGATCAGCGTCTCGCCCTCGAGGTCGGCCGCCTCGAGCCGCCGCCGGTTGCGCAGCCGATGCTCGTTGGCGATCACCGCCAGGATCTCGAAGCGGAACAGCGGCACCACGGCCAGCCCCCGCCGCGTCGGCGGCAGCGAGCCGATCACCATGTCGGCCCGGCCCTCGGCCAGCAGCGCCAGCGGGTCCGCATGAAAACCCGCCACCAGGTCGACCTCGACCTCGGGCCAGCGCGTGCGGAATTCGTCCATCACCGGCATCAGCCAATCGAAGCAGGTGTGGCACTCCAGCACGATGCGCAGCTCGCCGCGCGTATCGCCCTTCAGGCGCTCCAGATCGCGCTCGGCCGCGCTGACCGACGCCAGCACCTCGCGCGACAGCGCCAGCAGCCGCTCCCCGGCCGGGGTAAAGCGCAGCCCGCCGCGGGTGCGGTCGAACAGCGACAGCCCGTAGTGCGATTCGATCGCCTTGATCTGGTGCGACAGCGCCGACTGGCTGACATGGACGCGCTCGGCCGCCGCGGCGAGCTTGCCGGATTCGGCGATGGCGACCAGCGAGCGGAAATGGCGGACCTCGATCATGGTGTCGTCCGAAGCCGAAAGGAGCAGGTCAGGAAAATCGTCGCGAGGCCGTTGCGGCGGGGAGCCGCATACCAGCCCCTGATATGAAATGAATTCATATTTTGTTTAAAACATATCACTTGATTCATTCTAACCGGGACCGGACACTCTGCGCCAACTTGTTTGAAGCGAGATTGGAGCGAAGAAATGGCACGCACCCATATTCCGGGGTTCCCGCGCATCGGCGCGAAACGCGAACTGAAGTTTGCCCAGGAGGCGTTCTGGCGCGGCGAGTCGAGCGAGGCGGCGCTGCGCGAATGCGCCGCCGGCCTGCGCAAGACGCACTGGCGCCTGCAGGCCGACGCCGGCCTCGACCTGGTCGCGGCCGGGGACTTCGCCTACTACGACCAGATGCTGGGCACCAGCGCCCTGCTTGGCGCGCTGCCCGCGCGCTTCGGCTTCGATCCTCGCACGCTGACGCTGGCGCAGTACTTCGAGCTGGCCCGCGGCAATGCGGCGCAGCCTGCGATGGAAATGACCAAGTGGTTCGATACCAACTACCACTATCTCGTGCCGGAGCTCGGCCCCGACACGCGCTTCGACGGCGGAGTCGACTGGCTGTTCGACGAGATCGACGAAGCGCTGGCCCTGGGCCATCGCGTCAAGCCGGTGCTGGTCGGACCCGTCACCTGGCTGTGGCTGTCGAAGACCCATGTCGCGGGGTTCGATCGACTGACGCTGCTGCCGCGGCTGGCCGCCGCCTATCGCGACATCCTGCAGCGGCTGCACGCGCGCGGCATCGAATGGGTGCAGCTCGACGAGCCGGCGCTGTGCCTCGAGCTGGACGGTGTCTGGCTAGACGCGTATGACACCGCCTACGCCGCCCTCGCGGACTGCGGCGTCAAGCTGCTGCTGGCGACCTACTTCGACTCCGCGGGCGACCACGCGGCCCGCGCCGCCGCGCTGCCGGTACACGGTTTCCACCTGGACCTGGTGCGCGCGCCGCAGCAGTTGCAGGCCTGGCGCAAGGTGCTGCCGGCCGATGCCGTGCTGTCGGCTGGCGTCATCGACGGCCGCAATATCTGGCGCGCCGACCTGCGCGCGATCCTCGAGCGGCTGGCGCCGCTGCACGCCGAGCTCGGCGACCGCCTGTGGCTGGCGCCGTCCTGCTCGCTGCTGCATGTGCCGGTGTCGCTGGCGCCGGAAACGCGCCTCGATCCCGAAATCCGCGGATGGCTGGCATTCGCGACCGAGAAACTGGACGAACTGAAGGTACTGGCGACCGCGTTGAACGACGGCGAGGCCGCGGTGGCCGACGCGCTGACCGCCTCCGATGCCGCCCAGACCGGCCGCCGTGCGTCCCGCCGCGTGGTCAACGCCCAGGTGCGCCAGCGCGTCGCCGCGGTGACGCCCGACATGGCCGATCGCCGCAGCCCCTTCGCGCAACGCATCGCCGATCAGCGCGCCGCGCTGCAGCTGCCGCCGCTGCCGACCACCACCATCGGCTCGTTCCCGCAGACCGCCGAGATCCGCCAGACCCGCGCGGCCTTCAAGCGCGGCGAACTGGGCGCGCTGGCCTACCTGCAGCGGATCCGCGCCGAGATCGAGGACGCCGTGCGCCGGCAGGAGGCGCTGGGGCTTGACGTGCTGGTGCACGGCGAGGCCGAGCGCAACGACATGGTCGAATACTTCGGCGAGCAGCTGTGCGGCTATGCCTTTACCGAGTTCGGCTGGGTGCAGAGCTACGGCTCGCGTTGCGTCAAGCCGCCGCTGATCTATGGCGACGTCTACCGGCCCGAGCCGATCACCGTGGATACGGCCCGCTATGCGCAGTCACTGACCGACCGGCCGATGAAGGGCATGCTGACCGGCCCGATCACGATGCTGCAATGGTCGTTCGTGCGCGACGACCAGCCGCGCGCCGATACGGCACTGCAGCTTGCGCTGGCGATCCGCGACGAGGTCGCCGATCTCGAACAGGCCGGCATCCGCGTGATCCAGATCGACGAGCCGGCGCTGCGCGAGGGCCTGCCGCTGCGGCGCGCCGATTGGGACAACTATCTGCAGTGGGCGGTGCGCGCCTTCCGCATCGCCGCGGCCGTGGTCCGCGACGATACGCAGATCCATACCCATATGTGCTACGCGGAGTTCAACGACATCCTGCCGGCGATCGCCGCGCTCGATGCTGACGTCATCACGATCGAAACCTCGCGCTCGGCGATGGAGCTGCTCGACGGCTTTGCCGCGTTCGACTATCCGAACGAGATCGGCCCGGGCGTCTACGACATCCACTCGCCGCGCGTGCCCAGCGTCGAGGCGATCGGCCAGTTGCTGACGCGCGCCTGTCAGGTGATTCCGCCCGAGCGGCTGTGGGTCAATCCCGATTGCGGGCTGAAGACGCGCGGCTGGCCAGAGACCGAGGCGGCGCTGCGCAATATGGTGGCCGCGGCTAGACAGTTGCGCGAGCGGCTGGCGACGGAGGGTCCGGCGGGTCTGCGGGGCCAGCCGGTGGCACTCGAGCGTGCGGCCCATCCGGCGGGCCAATGCGATTGCGCGGCGCATTGATGGCGCATTGATGGCGCACTGATGGGCACATTGATGAGCGCATCGATGGCGCATCAGTGGATGCATCCATCCACGCTGCGGCGCGGGCAATGACAAAGGGGCGGTTCCAGGCCGCCCCTTTTTTTCGCGTTGGCGCCGGGAGTCGGCGCCCGCTGTAGCGCTCAGTCCGCGCCGATCTTCCGCACCGGCGGCGCGCTCCAGCTGCCGTCCAGTGCCGTCGGCTGCGGCCAGTAGAGCCGCAACATCAGGTTGAACGGACCGTCGGGAGCCGGCAGCCAGTTGGCCGCCTGTGCCCGCGGCGGCCGCTTGTGCTGGACCACGATCTCGACCGAGCCGTCGCGATTGCGCCGCAGCCGGTCGCGGCTGCCGATCGCATGGCGGTTCAACGGGTTGGCGACGATGTCCTGCGCCTGGTCGTACAGCGACAGCGACCAGAACGCCCTGGCCGGCGGCAGCGCGTTCCTGTCGAAGCGGATCACGTAGCGATGGGCGCCGTGCAGCGGCTGGCCGGTGGCGTCCGCATTGGCGCGCAACACCAGGGTGTCCTCGCCGAGGCTGGTCCCCAGTGCCAACCAGGCCGTGGCGGCGCGGCGGTCGTAGTCGGTGCCATAGCGCCCCGCGTCCTTGCGCGACAGCCAGGCCCCCGAGGCCGCGCCCTCTCCGCCGCGCGCCAGCGCGACGATGCGGGCCAGCGCCCGCGTCGCGCCGTCCTGCAGCGCGCGCGCTGTTTCCGGTTCCAGCACGGTGGTCGAATACGGGGCGCCCGGTACGATGCCCAGTCCTCGCACCTTCTGCATCATCGCCTCGTCCGCCGCCGTCGGCGGGTTGGCCGGCAGCAGCGAGGCAAAGCGGTTGAAGAACGCCTGCGCGTCCATCGCCGCGACCTGCTCGACCGGGGGCGTCTCCAGGTCGACCGCCGCCGGCGGGATCGTCGGCACCGCCGGCAAGGCGCGGCGGCCGTTCGGCCAGGCGGCCAGCGGCGTCAGCCGGTAGCCGATCTGCAGCCGCTGCGCGGCCGCCAGATCGTGCCTGCCGTCGACCTGGATATGGAGCGCTGCCCATGCCATCGCGGTCGGGGAGCGGATCTCGCGCACGCCGGCCGGCAAGGCGCCGGTCCAGTCCGGGCCGACGATCGCATAGTTGCCGCGCTGGGTGCCGGTGGTCCGCTTGCCCAGCGCCGAGAAGACGTTGGACCAGGCGTCCAGCAACTGCATCGTGTAGTAGCGGCCCTGGGTGTCCGGCACGCTCAGCACCACCGGCCCGCGCGACAGGTCCAGCCAGGCGATCGAGGTCAGCGTGTCGGCGTCCGGGCTGGCGATGTCGGAGGCTCCGGGGCGCAGCGCGCCGCGCTGGTGGACAAAGGTGTTGACGGCTGGCTGACCGGCGGCGCCGGCCGAGGCCCGCGCCGCCATGACCTCGCGCGTGACATCGGTCAGCACGAGGGGGTAGGCGTAGGTATAGACTTCGACGGCCAGAGCGCGGGCGTCGTCCCGCGTCGGTTGTACTGCCACCCGCATCGGCGACTCGTCGGCCGGCACCGCCGCGCACCCCGCCAACAGCGCGGCGACTCCCGCCGCGCCCGCCACCAGGCGTATCCACTGCATCATTTCCCGTTCCTTCTTGTGTGGCTGCCCACGGCGGCAAATGCCGATCCGGAGCGCCTTCTTTTCCGACCAGAATGATGGATAGCCTGGGCCGGGGTTGTCAACGACAGTGTGGCGTCCGGACGCCGCGCCCGGTCGATCTTCGCACCGTGGGACCACGGCGGCCGCCCGGCGGCGCGAACCCGGCGGCGGACCAACGGTCAGCCCCCAGTAACCCAGTAACCCAGTAACCCAGTAACCCAGTAACCCAGTAACCCAGTAACCCAGTAACCCACTGACCCACTGACCCACTGACCCCAATGGCCCCACTGGCCCCACTGGCCCAGCGATCAGCGGTGATGCAGATGCGGGTGATAGCGCGGCTCCGTCGCGGCCGGCTTGGCCGGGGCCTTGGGGCCGGACTGGCCGGCGCCCGGCGCGCCGGACTTCGCGCCAGGCGCACCGGGCGCGCCCGCGGCACCGCCGGGTGCGGGCGGCCGGCCTGCCGACGGGCCGGGTGGCAGTGCATGGCCTGCTCGGGTTCCGGCCTGTCCGGCCGGGTCCGCGTCGGGGCCGTCGGCATCCGCACCGGCGATCCGCGCCGACCAGTCCTTCTGCATCAGGATGAAGTTGCCCAGCAACGTCTCCAGCACCGTGCGGTCGATCTTCGCCAGCGGCATGGTCTGATGCAGGATCAGCGTGCCGGACTGCGGCTCCAGCCCGAGCGCCGCGCCGTGGTCGCGCAGCGGCTCGACCCCGGTGGCCAGCATCTCGCCGACCAGTTCGCGGCCGAGCCGCTGCGGCAGTTCTTCGGCGATCAGTCCGACCAACACCAGATTGTGGTTGTCGTCATCGCGGCGGAAGGTGATCGGGTACTCCTCGTCGACGCGGATATGGCACAAGCCATCCTCGTCGAACGCCATTTCGGGAATCCCGATCGATTCGCCGAACTCCGCCAGCAGGCGGTCAAATCCATCCAGTCTGTTCATGTCGCGCTCCAGTGGCGTCGTTCACACGCCGATCGATGGCATCGATCGAACTCGATACCGGGTGTCGATGCTGCCGATCGGCGGCCCTCATTTCCATCTCATCGTTCCATCATTTATTGCTCATTGTCGCTACCTAGACTGGCGCCATCCTGAACCGAGGGCCATCGAGCCAACACCTGGCATCGGACGCAACTCGGCTTCCGGCATAGTCTTCGGAGCAACACATGACTATCCAAACGCAAACGTTGAACGGCCTCGCCGTACTGCCTCGGCTGGTGCAGTCGGCGCGCCGCCCCATTGCCCCGCATCTCCCCGCCACGCGGGTGGTCCTCGTCGACGATCACGCCGTGATGCGCGAGGGCCTGAAGTCCCTGCTGACCAAGGCCGATCCGACCGTCGACATCGTCGGCGAAGCCTCGGACGGCCACGGCGCCGTCCATGCCTGCCTGCAGCTCCATCCCGATCTGATCCTGATGGACCTCCAGCTGCGCTCGCTCGACGGCGTCGATGCCATTGCGACGATTCGCCGCAGATGGCCAGGCATCCGGGTCGTGGTACTGGCCGGCATGCATTCCGAGAACCGCGCGGCGGCCGCGCTGCGCGCCGGCGCGCACGCCTACGTGCTCAAACGCAGCAGCCTGGAAAAGCTGATGGCGGCACTGCACGCGGTTCGGCAGGACATGGCCTATCTGGACCCCGACATCGACCTCGAACAGGTCGACGCGATGCGCCGCGCCGAGGGAAGCGACGGCAGCCACGTGGCCGCCGCGGGCCTGACGCCGCGCGAGCGGCAGATACTGAAGCTGGTCGCCGAGGGACACACCAACCGCCGTGTCGCCGAGCGACTGTCGATCAGCCTGAAGACCGTCGAGACGCATCGGATGAACCTGATGCGCAAGCTCGACGCCCACAACGTCGCGGACCTGTCCACATGGGCGCGGCGGCTGGGACTGATCGACATCTGATGGCGCTGGCACGATCCCATCTCCGCTCCGGGCGATGCGGCCCGCACCGTTCGGGGTCGTAGCGTCATCCGGCATCACGGCGGTGCCGGCCGCCCCTGCCGTGTGCCGCCTCGCATCCGATATCGAACCCGAACCATGCCCGCATCGTCATCCGGTCCGCATTGCGCGCCGAGCTTGCGATAGAGCGACAGCAAGCGCCGGCCAAGCTGCTGCTCGTCGATTTCGCCCCCGTCGCCCTCGTCAACTGCATTGGCCGCTTTGGCTACCTTGCCGCCCATCAACGGCACCCGCCCTTCGACTGTTTCGACCTCGGGCACCGATCGCTCGATCGCATGGATCAGCGATACCAGCGTGCGCATCGCGCCGCCGACGTCGCCTGGAGCGCGCGGCCGAGCCGGGGAATCCGGCGAATACGGCGAACCCGGCGAATTCGGCGGAGATACGCCGGACTCCTCGTACGCCGCGATATCGCAGATCAGCAAGGTGCCCTGCTCGAAGCGGTAGATCAGATCCAGCCCGGCAAAGCGGACGCGGCGCCCCAGCTCGAAGGCCGATTCGCCGAGATAGGCAATGTCCGTCTGCAGGCCGCGGGACAGCAGAAAGCCGGTGACCGGATCCGCCGGCACGACGGCCGCGGCGTGCGGCGAATCACAGCCGGAATGGTTCGGCGCCGCCACGATCGATTACCGCGGAGCGACCGTGGCCTTGATGGCCGCGATCATTTCCTGCGTCAGCTGGCCAGCTTCACGCAGATACTGATCGTGATGCTGGTCGGCGTTGTCGCGTGCCTTGCCTGCGTCGCGTGCCGCCGAGTCCGAGACGTTGCGGGCCAGATCGGCATGAATCTGCGCCTCCTCCGCCTTGCCGCGCGTGCCGGCGGTGACGATCTGCCCGACCATATTGCCGATATTGCCGGCCGGAGTCCCCAGATGGGAGCCCATGTCCGCGCCCATGCCGAAACCCATTTGCGGATTCTTGATGCCGTACACGCCGCCGCCGATGCCGCACAGCAGGCTGAACCCGCCGGTGACGATCCCGGTGATGCCGCTGCCCACCTCGGCGTTCTTGCGCTGGTCCTTCGCCTCGATGGCCCGTTGGTAGGCGAGCTTCTGCAGGTCCGCCACGTTCTTCTCGAGCGCCGCATGGCACTCCACGTAGGTGTTGTACAGCTTCCTCATCAACGCCTGGAATTCGAGGATCATGGCCTGGGCTGACTTTGTCTCGCTGTCGGGCGCCGAGGCGCCCGGCACGGTGATCGGCTGCTGCGTCGCGACGCCAGCCGGATTGGTGATGGTGTTCATCGTTGCTGCTCCTGTGAAATCAATGAAATCGCTTGCGCGATATCGGCGGCGGCGACCCGCCGATGCCGCGTCACCGCCCGCTTCTTCAAAAAGGAACGACTGTTGGCAATCAAACGCCGGCGGTCACCGCCTGCAGTGCCACGTCGCGAACCTCGCCGATTGCGTTGGTGATGTTCTCGGTATTGTCGATATGGTCCTGGGTGATCCGTTCGAGCGCGTTCTTGTTCTCCTTGATCTGCCGGCCGATCAAGTCGATCAGGAACTGCAGCATCATCGCGTGGATCATCACGCGTTCGATCTCTTCCTTGTTGTTGGCGCCCTCGATGCGCAGCGCATTGACGGTGATCTGCTGCGCCGCCGGTGCGACCACCCGCGCCGTCGTCGACGCCGCCTCCAGCGCGGCCGTGAAATTGACCGCCGCACGCATCGACGCCAGCGTCAGCTGCTTCTTGACCTGGTCGATGAAGGTCGACTGGATGACCTCGGTGGTCAGTCCGCGCATCTGCCGGGCAGCCTGCCACAGCGACTGCTCGACCAATTTCTGCACCGCCTCGTTGGTGAACGACCTGGCGAACGCCTCCGCCAGCTTCTGGCTGCCGCCGGCAACCCGCAGCGAACTGCGCAGCTGCACGGCGACATCGTCGACCAGGGTCTGGGCGATGTTCTTGACCAGCTGCGAAGCGGCCTCGGCGGCGTCACCGCCCTTCTCCATCGCATTGACCAGCGTCACGCCGACCGAACTGATTCGCTTGCCACCCTGCTCCACGCCGGTGGTCAGCAGCTCGCCGGCTGCCGTGCCGAGGATCGCGTTGGCCGCCTTGGCGATCCTCGCCACCGAGACCACGCTGGCGAGGCCGGCCACCACGCTCAAGCCCATTTCCCATTTCGCCAGTTCGTCGATATGGTGGCGAAGCTTGCCGGCGAGTTCGGGGTGAGCCATCTCGATGGTCTGCAGCGTGCATTTCGCCAATCCCACCAGGCCGGCCGCGAGGTCGATGGCGCCCTGGGGCTGCCCGGTGGCGATCTTCAACGCGCCGGTCACGACCTGCGCGGCGGCCATGGCCCAGTTCAGCACCAGGCCGAGGACCTGCCCCTTGCCCGCCTTCTGCTGCATCTGCTTCTGCTTCTCGGCGGCCTCCTGCTCCTTGCGTTGCTTCTCTTCGATCGCCGCCATTTCTTCCTTGCGCAGCGCCAGCGTGTGGTCGAGGTTGGCCTTCATCATTTCGGCCGTGAAGATGCCGCTCTCGACCTGCAGTTCCATCAGCACCGCCTCGGGATTCAGCGCGCGCCGATAGAACGCGTGCATCGATTCGGTCGCGCTACCGAGCTCGTTCAGCGCCAGTTGCACTCCCTGTTCGTCCTGCTTCGAAGCCGCCTTCGCGGCACGGAACGCGCCGGACAACACATCCATGACGCTGTCCCAGGCGCGCTCGGCGGTTCGCCGGTCAACCTCCCGCAGCGCCGGCGGCGGTGGCTTCAACAGCGAAGCGGCAAGGGCCGCGGCTCGAGCGACCTCGTCGGCCTGATCGGCCTCCCCGACCGCCGGCCCCGAAGCCACCGGCATGGTGACGCGCGTGGCCGTACTGCCGCCGACCGGGCCGGTCCGGCCGGGTCCGCTCGCCTCCCACTGCGTATCGAGGCGTTCCCGCCTCTCCCCGCCGGGAACCAGCCCGATGGGCTGTAGTGCATTGGCACCGATCATTGCTTTCCTCCCTCCATGCGTGCGTCCTCGGCCGTCAGGGCCGTTGCAGGCTGCAATGCCTGCAGCGACCGCAACGATTGTTCGGCGAGACCGCGCAGTTCCTGGTATGGCTTTTGTTCCCCGCACCAACCGATCGCGGCCGAATAGGCTTGCGCCGCTCTTTGGTACTCGCCGCATAGCTGCAGGCTGATGCCGGCCAGATAGGGCGGCTTCGGCTCCCACATGCGCAGTTGTGCGCAGCGCGTGAAGCAGTAGATCGCCTCGTCGTGCCGATGCAGCTTCTGCAGGCTCAGCCCCAGCGACAGCCAGTAGTCGTAGCCATGCGGGTCGATCGCCGCCAGCGCAAGGAAGAGCTGCCGCGCGCCCTCGTGATCGTTCGCCTCGTACCGCTGGCAGGCGTACGTGTACAGGACCTCGAGCGCGGCGGCATCGAGCCCGAACAATGCGCGCAGGCTTCCGCCCTCGGCGAAATAGCGCTCGACGCCCTGCCGGGCCGCGATCTGGTCGTCCGGCTCGTCCGGCTCGTCCGGCTCGTCCGGCTCGTCCGGCTCGTTCGGCTCGTTCGGCTCGCTTGGCTCGATCGCTGCGATCGGCTCGTCAGGCGCCGGATCGCGATCGCCGTCGACGAGGCCGGTCTTGGCAACCGACGCCGCTGCGGATGGGCTTGTCTGCTTCAGCACGCTTTGCACGGTGCTCTCCCCTGGCTTGCGCGATCAGACCTTCGACGTGATCTGTTCCTTGATGCGCTTGACCATGTCGATCAGCGACGTCAGCAGTTGCTGGACCACCTGCAGCAGGCTCAGCGCAATATTGGTCTGCTGCATGTACTGGCTGTTCATGTCGGTGTACTCGGTCTTCTTGATATCCAGGCTGCCGATGGCAGTGCGCAACTGGGCGGCCGAGTATTTCTGACTCGCGAATTCCTCGAAACTTGCGTATTTGCGGGGAAAGACGCCGTCGATCTGCAGGTTGTTGTCCCACATGTAGCGGGCGACATCGCTCGGCAGCGTGGTGGTCTTGTTCGGATCGGAACCGATGTCCTTGTCGATCGCGATCTGGGTCGCATTCTTCAGCCTCTCGATCGCGCGCGCCATTTCGTTGTTCCACTTGTACTCGTCCATGCGCGAGCCGACTTCGAGTCGCTGGTTCTCGATCGCCTGGAACATCATCGCGAAGCACGCGGAATCGGTGACCGGCTTGGTGTCGTAGTTGCGCGGCACCAGCAGGCCGCCGGCAAACGGCGCGGGATCGGCGGTCGTCAGGGGCACTTCCTTGGCAGGCGCGTCGGTTTGCAGCAGCAGCTCCGGATTGGGCCGCGTTTGTATTTGTCCAGGCATTTTTCTACTCCAATTCAATATTCAGGATTCAAGACAGGACTGCCTCGTCATGCAAAACGGCGCACGCGCTTCTTGGGCTTTTCCGCCGTGCTCTCGGCGCGAGGCGGCACCGGAGCGGTTTGTTGTTCATCACCCCCCGCACCGAACACCTTTTGCTTGTAGCGTTCGATTTCGCGGCGGTCCTGCGCGGCGCGCAGGTTCATTTCCTTGATCATGGCCTGCAGCTGCTCCATCCGGCCCTGGATGTCGTCGCCGTTGTTGCGGCTCGCTTCCAGGAAGGCGGCCAGCGCGGCCAGCTCTTGCGCGGCCTTCGGATCCCTGGTCGCCCGCAGCTGCAGATCGTCGATGCGCCGTTCGATTTCGGCCCAGTCGTTCATTTCCTTTTGCAGCGTCGCGCGCAGACGTTCGAGGGTTTCCACGGCCTGCTTCCACAATTGCTCTTCTTCCATCTTGCTTCTCCATTCGAAGCCCGTTGTGGTGACTCTACGGATCAAGGCTTCATGAATCTATTGAAAAATCCGGGGTGCTAAAGCATTTGGTTTGCGTTCGGGTATTGCGCCAAATCGTCGCCGACTGCGTTGCCGAATTGGCCGCCGAATTGGCCGCGAAATTGGCCGCGAAATTGGCCGCCAAGCGCGCCAGCCCGACGCGCCGCCTACGCTTGCGTTTCCGCGAGGCGGCGCCAGATCTTGTCGATCGTGCGTGTCCCTGCCGCACATAGCTCGCGCAGCGCGGTCAGCCTGGCGAAGGCCTCCGGCGTCTGCGGCTCAAGCAGCTGCGCGTCGATGGCCCGGCGTGCGCGCGCCAGTTCGGCGCGCAGCCGCTTGCGCAGCGCGCCGTCGCGGTCCTCGGCAAGACGGCCTTCGATGCTGGTGCCGTAGACGGCGGGGGTGGCGGTCTGGGTGGGTTCCATCAAAGCTCCAGCGGTAGATGCATCAGCTCGCCCTCGCGCTCGAGGTCGATGCCGTTGCGGTCCAGATGCACGATCACGTGGCCGGCCGGCAGCCGGCTGCCGGTCTTCAGCCGCGTGCCGTTGGCCAGATCAAGAAAGGCCAGCTCGCCGCTGCCGCCGAAGCTGACCACCGGCGCGGGGAAGATGCCGGTCTGGATCGACCGGGTCGGGATGTTCTGGAAGATGACCTTGGGCGCGTCGGGGTAGGAGCCGGCGAACGTGTGCGTGACCGCGGACAGGCTGCGCTGTCCGCCCTCGTCGAGCACGCCGGTGATCAGGATCAGGTCCTTCTCCCGCGCGACGCTGAGCCGGCCGATCAGCCCCGCATCGCGCAGCATGCCGATCAGCGTCTTGACGCTGGTGCCGACCGGGTCCTCGACCGACCACCGCTGCAGGCCCTGCATCGACGACAGCATCGACACCGCCCGGCGCCAGCGCGCGTCGGCGTGGATCGTGCCCTGGATGACCACCGTGCCGCCCGCCGGGCCGGGACGCGCGCGGGCCTCGCCGAAGCCATGCAGGTTCAGCACTGCCTGCACGTTGCGCACCAGTTCGTCCTGGCACAAGGTGTTGTCGCGATACGGCTTGCCGTGCTCGCGCAGCTTGTCGACCAGCGCGTTGCGCGCATTCGAATCCAGGCAACTGCCGCCGAGCACCGTCAGCCCGTCCTGCTGGGTGGCGACGTCAATGCCCTGCTGCCGCGCGCGCTTGCGCCATTCGGCCAGCCACTCGTCGCGATCGACCACGGCGCTGTCCGGCTGCAGCATCCCGTAGGCCCAGATCGCCGCGCCTGCGCTGCCGGACATCAGCAGCACCAGACCGGCATAGGCCAGCACGGTCGACACCATGCCGCGGCGCCCATCCCGCCGTGGCGGCACCTTGCGATCGGGCAGCGTCCGCTCGGCATCGCCGAGCAGCAGCGCAAGGCCGCCGATGTCGACGACCTTTTCCAGCGGCAACGGCGACTCTTCCGGCCGGGTGGGCACGCCTTCTATCCATACGGGTACCTCGGTGCGCAGCAGCACGCCCTGTTCGGTGCAGTCGAGCACCGCACGGCCACCGCCCTCGAGCATCGCGTCGAGGTCGGGGTCGGCGCCGCCGATCGTGAATTCGCCCTCGGGCAAGCGCAGCCGCCGTCCGGCCAGCGGTCCGCTGAGGATCTTGATCTGGTATCGGTATTTCATGACCACTTCAGTTGAGGGCGTGCGGTTCCGCCTTGATCAGGAACAGCCGCACGACGCTCAGGTTCTCCCGGGTCTCGTTGCGGAACAGGCCGCCGACCAGCGGCAGGTCGCCCAGCAACGGAATCTTGCGTTGGCCCTGGCGCTGCTTTTCCTCGACGAAGCCGCCCAGCAGCAGGCTCTGGCCCGGCCGCAGGATCGCCTGCGTGGCAATGCCGGAATTGCGCACCTGCGGCAGCTGCTCGATGTTGTTGGCCGGCGGCTCCTGCCGGCCGTCCTGGATATCGAGCGTCAGCATTACCTCCTGCTCGCCTTGCATGTCGATCAGACGTGGGGTCACGCGCAGCAGCGAGCCGGCCGCGACCGAGGCCAGCTCGGCGACCTTGTTGCCCTGCAGCTTGGTGTAGAAGGTGATGTTGCGGTCTAGCACCGCCTGCACGTTGTTCAGCGTGACCACCGACGGCCGCGACAGCACCTTGGCCTTGGAGTTCTGCTCCAGCGCATTGATGCGGACGAAGAAGTCGGCGGTGTTGCTCAGCACCGTCGAGAAGGTGCCATCGGCGGCCGCGGCATTGCCGGCATTGAAGCTGATGCGCGACTTGCCCAGGCCGACGCTGCCGCCGATATCGAGGCCAAGCTCCCGCATGTCCGCCGCGTCCACGTCGATGATCGCCACCGAAATCTCGATCTGCCGCGGCCGCTGATCGAGCTGCCGGATCAGCTCGGCGTACAGCGGGATATTGGCCTTGCGGTCGCGCACGATCACCGCGTTGTTGCGCGCGTCGGCCGAGAAGGTCGGCTGCGTGCCGGCCGGCGGCACCACCTGCCCACTTTCGGTCGGTGCCGGGATCGCACGGCTGCGGACCATTTCGCGCAGCTCGGTGACCACGCCCGGAATCACGACCTGCTGGTCGCGGTAGGTGTAGGCGCCGTCGACGGCCGAGGCATAGCGCAGCGGAAAGACCTGCACGACCTCCTTGTTCTGCGTCTGATTCAGCGTCTTCTCGTCGAGGTCCTTGGCCAGCTTGCCGATCCGCTGCACGCAGACCGGCACGCCGAACACCTCGACCGCATTGAAATTGCTGACCGGCCGCACCGAGCAGGTACCGCCCTTGAACACGCCGGCCTCGCGCAGATACTGCGCCAGCTCGTTCGCATCGAGATAGGACGGCGTGACGACTTCGGTTCGAACCTCGCCGGCCTTGTAGGCATAGAGCACGCGGCCGTCGAAATACCAGGCGAGGTTGTACAGCTGCGCCAGCTGGTCGAGCAGCCGCTCCGGCTGGCGGCCTTCGAGCGTGCCGACGAAGGTATCGTTGACGTCCGGGCTGACGATCACCGGCACGCCATAGTTGGCGCCGAGATCGCGCAACAGCGCGGCGACCTTCATGCCGCGCGAAGACACCGAGAACTCCGGGCCAGACAGCCCCAGCGGGCCCGATGCCGCCTGCGCCTTCAGCGCGAGGACCAGGGCCGCGGCAACAAGCGACAGCTTGCCAAGCTGCATTGCGTTCATATCAATCTTCCAATCTCCGAACCCGGTCCGGCCGCTGCGGACTGCGCGCTCTCCGAAAGCCGGCGCGCCAGCGCCAGTTGCAGCGCAAGCCGTTCTTCCAGTTGCCTGGCTTCGATGTCGTGGTCGTAGCGATGCCACAGCAGCCACGCCTGGCCATCGATCGCCAGCGCGTCATCAATTGCGGCCGGTGTCGCCGCCAGCGACAGCGTCGCGTCATCGAGCCAGCCCTCGGCAGGTGCGGCGCCGAGCTGAAGCCGCAGGCCGACGCACAGTCCCGCCTCGAGCCACCACGCGCGGGCCGGCACACCGCCGACCTCGATCTGCGCGGTGGGCCCATTGGCGGCGATCACCGCGACGCTGGGACAATCCATCAGCTTGCGCAGCCAGCCGGTGGCGCCGCGCTGGCCGGGAAGGGACGGCGGGTTCATCGATGCATCATCGGGTAGGGGCCGCGACGGCGTGATCCGGTCATGACCTGAAAGCCGCGCGCCGGCGCAGCGCGATGGTGGCGGTGGCAGTGGTGGCGGCATGGTTTGCAGCAGCGACATCAGGCCGGTCCCCTGCGTACTGGCTCCGGAAGCGGCAAGCGCGTCCAGGTCGACCCGTCGACGAACGCATCCGCCGCCATGGCCGGTACCGTGGCCGCCCTGTCGGTCGCCGTCCTGTCCGTCGCCGTCGTGTCGGTCGCCGCCTCCTCCGTCGCCGCGCGGCTCGGCGGCCGCGCGCTCGACGTCAGCACCGCGCCGAGCCAGTTCGACACGGTGCGCAGCGCCGCATCGGCCTGCTGGCGTGCCACGGTGCCGTTGGTTCCGGCCCTTGCCGTGCGGGCCGCCTTTGCCCCGCCGCCATCGTCGGCACGGCTCGCGATCGTGCCGGCGGCTCGCACGTCGGCAATACCACCGTTGCCACGGACCTCTCCGCCGGCCGCCGGGATGGCCCGCAACGACGCTGCCTCGGTCCCCGCCGCCGGGCCGAGATGCGCCAGCACCTTGCTGACGTAGCCCTGCGTTTCGGCAAACGGCGGAATGCGGCGGCCGTACTTTTCGACCGCGCCCTCGCCGGCGTTGTAGGCCGCCAGCGCGAGGGTCAGGTCCTCGTCGAAGCGGTTCAGCAGCCAGCGCAGATACTGCGTGCCGGCGCTCAGATTGCTGCGCGGATCGCGCAGATCGGCGGCGCCGAAGCGTCGCCCGGTCGCGGGCATCACCTGCATCAGGCCGACCGCGCCCTTTGGCGAGCGCGCGTTCGGCTGGAAATTGGATTCGACCTTGATCACCGCCCGGACCAGATGCGGCGCGACATCGTGCCGGCGCGCGACTTCGTCGATCAGCTCGTCGTAGGCCGATGCCAGCCGCGTATTCGGCGGCGCCTGCGCCAGTTGCGCATGGCGCGGCCGCGTCGAGGCGCGCGCGCCGGGCAGGTCCCGGCTCGATACGCTGCCCTCTCCAGCCGAACCTGGCTGGAAGGCGACGGTGCGCGCGTGCGCCGCCGCGGGCGCCGGCGGTGGCGCATCGGCGCGGGCCATCGGCGCTTCGACGGTCGGCGCGATGGCATCGAGACCCAGCACGCGCGCGTTGTCCTGCCCCATGGCGCGCGCAGCGTGCCGCGCCAGCGTGCTGAGCGCCAGCCGGCCGACATCGACGCCCCCTCCGCCACGAGGTTGGCGGAGCGCAGGCGCGGCAGGTGCCGTCGGCATTGGCGATGTCGCGGCAGGCGATGCATCGCGCTCGCTATCGGCGATGGCCCTCGCCTCCCGCTCCGCGGCGCTCTGCACGGCCCAGACATTGCCGAACGCGCCGGCGGGCCGGCCACCGCCCTGGTCGTCGCCCGGCTCCGCTCGCGGCTCGATTGCGGTCCACGCCGCCGACGGCGCCGGATCGTCGGCGTGAGCAACGCCTGCCGTCAGGCCGCCGAGCAAGGCGATCACCGGGACCGCCGTTATCGTCCTCATCACGAATACGCTCTCCAGTTTGGGAAACCGTCCCCGGTGTCGGCCTAGCGATCGGCCGGGCGACGGGGATCGGAACGTGGGCCGCGGCCGCCATCGCCGCGAGGATCGGCGCCACCGTCCGGGCCCGGCTTCGGGCTGGCGGCGTCGGTATCGGAATCGGCTTCGGTGCCGGCTTCGGCGCCGCATTCCGAATCGGCGTCCGGTTCCTCGTCCGGTTCGTCGTCCAGATCGCCATCCAGATCGCCGTCCAGCGCCTCCTCCGCCTGCCTCATCTCGCTGACCAGGCTCAGGATCTCGGCCACCGGCTCGAACAGCTCGGCGGGGATGTAGTCGCCGACGTCGGTCCGCGCATACAGCCGGCGCGCGACATGGACCTGCTCGACCATCGGCACGCCTGCCTCTTCGGCGATCGCAATCATTCGTCTCGCGCGCGCATCGGCGCCCTTCTCGATGACCTGCGGCAGCGGCGTCTCCCCGGGCACGAAATACAGGCAGACCGCGACATGGGTGGGGTTGCGCACCAGCGCGGTCGACCGCTTGACATTGGCCGCCATGCTGCCGCTCTGGATATCGCGATGGATCTCCTTGCGCTTGTGCTTGATGTGCGGGTCGCCCTCGGTGTTCTTGAATTCCTTCTGGATCTCGTCGCGGCTCATCATCAGCTGCCTGGTCAGGCTGCGCTTCTGGAACGCCAGATCGGCGATGGCGAACACCACGTAGAACAACACCAGGATGGCCCACAGCCAGCCGATCAGCACGCCGGTGACCCGCAGCCCGCATTCGGTACCGCACAGCGGCAGGAACTGGAAGGAATAGAGGTAGCGCTTGATCAGCAGATAGAAGGCAATGCCGAGAATCGACACCTTGAGCAGCGACTTGCCGAACTCGAACAGCGAGCGCAGCGAGAACAGCTGCTTCGCGTTCTTCAGCGGGCTGACGCGCTCGCCCTTCGGCTTGATGAACTTCGGCGCGAACAGCGGACCGATCTGCGCCATCACCACGCCGACGGTGGCCAGAACGAGCACAATGCCGACCGGCGCCAGCAGATGCAGCATCAGCATGCCGGTAACCGTCGCCACGCGCCCCATGGCGACCCGCAGCGGCTCGCCGATGCTGGCAATCGCCACCTCGATGATGTTCTGGAAGGCGTCGACGATGTCCTCGCCGCGCACCCAGAAATAGCCGAGCAGCACCGCCAGCTGGATGCCGGTGGCAATCTCCACGCTCTTGGCGATCTGGCCTTCCTGGCGCGCGTCGCGGATCTTCTTCGGCGTCGGCTGTTCGGTCTTCTCGGTCATCGCATGGTCCCGAGCAGATTGGCGACCACGCCGCCGAAGGCATCGAAGCGCTGCTGGAAGGCGCCGAGCGCGTAGCTCATGCCGATCGCCAGCACGAACAGCGCCAGCGCGCTCTTGATCGGCATCGCGACAAAGAACACGTTCAATTGCTGCGCCGAGCGGTTGACCAGGCCCAGCGCGGCGTCGATCAGCACCATCACCACCAGCGCGGGCAGCGCGAAGCCGATGCACAGCTCCATCATCATCTGCCACTGGTGCGCGATAAAGCCGGGGAAGCTCGCCGACAGATGCCAGCCGCCGAGCATCGGCATGCTCTGATACGACGCGTACAGCGCGGTCAGCATCGCGTTGAAGCCGCCGCCTACCAGGAACAGCACGGCAAGGACTTGCGTAAACAGCACGCCGAACACCGACGACTGTTCTTCCAGCATCGGGTTCAGCACCGACGCCATCGAGGTCCCCCGCACGGTATCGATCACGGTGCTGGCCATGTCGATCGCCCAGAACGGAATGGTCGCGCAGAAGCCCATCACCAGTCCGATCACGAACTCCTGCATCACCAGCACGGCGAGGGACGACACCGACAGCTCGCCGAGGCGGCCCGCGAGTTCGGCGGCATGCCCCAGCTGCATCGGCAGCGCGGGCAGCGCCATCACCAGCACCAGCGCATTGCGGATCAGGCCGCCGCCAAGCGCGCGTGCCGAGAACATCGGCATCAGCGCCAACATGCCGAGCGGACGCAGCATCGTCAGGGCGAGCGTCGGAACGATATGCTGCCAGCCGTCCACCTATTTCCCCATCACGGAAATCTGCTCGAACGCCATGTTCGTATAGCCGATCAGCGTCGCACCCATCCAGTGATAGGTCATCACCAGCGTGACGCAGACCGCGATCAGCTTCAGCAGGAACTGGATGGTCTGGTCCTGGACCTGGGTCAGCGCCTGCACGAGGCTGACCAGCACGCCGACCACCGAGGCCACGACGACCACCGGCAGCGACAGCATCAGCACCAGCCACAGCAGGTTGGATGCCAGCTGCGCAATGATTTCGTTGCTCATAGATAGGACTGGATCAGCTGGCCAAGCAACTTTTCCCAACCGCCGATCAGCACGAAGACCAGCAGCTTGATCGGCAGCGAGATCGTCACGGGGGACACCATCATCATCCCCATCGCCAGCAGCACGTTGGAGACGATCAGGTCGATGGCGACGAAGGGCAGGTACAGCAGCAGGCCGATCTTGAAGGCCTCGACCAGTTCGCTGACGGTGAACGCCGGAATCAGCACCACCAGCGAGTCGTCCGGGATCCGGTTGCGATAGGGCTCGGGCCACATCTTTTCGCCGATGTCCATGAAGAAGCGGACCTGCTGCGGGCTCGCCTTGCCCTTGATGAACTCGCGGTAGGGTTCGAGCACACGGGTTTCGACCTGGCCGAACAGGTCCGGCGCTTCCATCCTGAGCGGATTGGCCTTCAGGTTGTCGCCGATCGCGATGCCCACCGGCGCCATGATGAACAGCGTCAGCACCAGAGACAGCCCGTAGATCGCCATGTTCGGCGGAATCTGCTGGATGCCCAGCGCATTGCGCAGGGTGGCCAGCACGATCGAGATCTTCAGGAAGGCCGTGCCCATCACGATGAACAGCGGCAGCAACGACAGCGCGAACAGCAGCAGGATCAGCTGCAGAGGATGATCGGCAAGCGACATGATCTGGTCCGTGGGTGAGCGATCATTCTCGGCATGCACGGCGAACGCCGGCATCGGGCCCATGCCTGAAATCACCGGCCTTCACTCGATCCGCATCACCAGCTTGTCGCCGACGCGCAGCAGCGTGCCGCTGGCGACCGCATGCCCCGAGACCGTCAGCGTGACCCGGCCGTGGCTGGCATGGCCAGCTCCAGCGTCTGCCCCGTCTGCAGCTCCCGCAGCGTATCGAGCGACAACGACAGGCGCCCCACTTCCGCCACCGCTGTCAGAACGATGTTGCCGTCGTCGAGCTGGCTGCCGCGCAGCGTGGCCTCGATCCCTTGTTCCATGCTGATTTCCTCGTTGCATGCGTGTTCGATATGCCAGGCGCCGTGCGCAAGGTACGCCAGCGCCAGCGGGCGTTCCGCGACCAGCCAGGCGTGGCCGTGCTCGATCGCGGCGGGCCGCTCCAGCACGACGCCGTCGCCCGGACTCAGCCTCGCGAGCTGCGCGCGGGTCAGGCGCACCCACCCCGCGGCCAGCGCGACGGGGATCGGCGGGATCGTCAGCGGCGGCCGGCGGTCCTCCATGGTTTGCGCCAGCGCGGCGATCCAGGTCTCGGGCCAGTCGAGCAGGCGCAGGTCCAGTTCGGCATCGGCGCGGCACAGCGTCAGCGTCGGCGCAATCGCGCGCACGCAGCTGCCTGGCTCGGCAGAGCAAAAACGCGGCAAGCCCAGACCGGCCCGCCTGGCACGGTGCTGAAGCGGCAACAGCGTCCAATCGCCGAGCAATCCCAGCAGATCCGGCGGGATCTGCGGAAAGCGCTGGACCGCCAGGCGCGGCGCCAGCCATTCGCACCAGGCTTCGGCGTCGACCCAGGCGCGGGCACGCTGCCCGTCGATCGATATCGACAGCACCACGCCGTCGCCGCCGCTGGACTTCAGGTCCAGCACGATCGCGGCGCCTTCGGTGTGCGCGTCGGCGTCGTCGATGCCGCCAATACCGCCGATGCCATGGTCCCGCGCGCCGTCGCAGCGATCGGCATGAGGGTCAGGCAGGGGGTCAGCGTCGAATCCGTCGTCGAACGGATCGAGCCCACGGATCGGACCCCGCCGTGGTTCCATCAGCGGATCCGCCATCGAATCAGCGAGCGGGTCGGGGGCGTCGAGCCGCCGAAGCGCCTGCAGCGCGCCAGGTCCATCGCCGTCGGCACTGCCGCCGGCACCGGCGCGCCGGCCTCCGGCCGCGGCGTCGGACCGACCCGGGCCGATCGCCCGCGCCAGTTCCAGGTCCTGGTCGCTCCATTCATCGAGCAGCATCGGCTACCTCCAATCGGATCACTTCACCGGTCTGCCTGGCCACCTCGTCGCTCAGCGACGCCTTCGCTTCGACCAGGCGCTTGTGCTGCTGGCGGTTCAGCGGCCGCAGCGTGACGACGACCTGCCCCGCGTGCAGCGATGCCTGCAGTTCCATGCCGGCCCAGGCGCCCCGCGTAAAGCGGACATGCAACGCGTTGCCGCTCAGCCGGGCCTGCGCGCCCGGTGCAAGGCGATCGGCCTCGAGCTCGCCGGACGCCGCCGTCGCGGTGCGGCCATCGCCCGGTCCACCGCAGGCCGCCGTCGCTGCCGGCTCGGCACGCACAGCGCCGAGCATCGGCCACCATGTCGGTGGCACGGACGAGGGCACGGACGGGGGCACAGCGGCCTCGTCCGCTTCCGCGCCCCGTCCCCGGGCTCGCCTGCGCCGGCGCATCGCCGCATCGAACTGCGCCGTCTGCTGGGGTTCCACGTTGCGTCGCTCGTCGCGATCGCGGCCGCCCTTGGGCAGCGCGGTACCTACGGAAGCCACACTCATCGCTGCTCCTCGATCAGCGCGGCCAGCTTCTCCTGGCCGCGCAGGTTCTGCTTCAGCGCCTGGGCAAGACGTGCCGCCTGCGCCTGGCAATCGGCGAGCTGATCGGCGAGCTTGCGCAGCGCAGACTGCAGCTGCTGTTCGCGCTGATAGAAATCGGCGAACCGTTGCTTGAGCTTGTGGAAGTCGCGCGGGCCGACCGCCTGCTCGGTCTGGTTGGCGGCGCGCCACTGCGCGCGCAGTTCGGCCTGCTCGGCCTTGCGGGTATCGGACTGCTGCCGGCATTCGCGCATGTCCGCCTCGATACGGCGGGCGCGATGACGCAGCACGCCTTCGCGGCACGTCTTGATGGTGCGCAACTGCTCGAGCATCTGCGCGGTGCTGGGCCTGGCCATCATCCCTCCACGACCTGCCGCAGCTGGCGCAGCGTGCCCTGGTAGTCGGCGCGCTCGCCGGTCGCCTGGCAAAGGAAGGCGTCGAGCCCGGCGCGACGGTCCAGCGCGTCGTCCGCCTCGGCGTCGTGACCACGTTCGTATTCGCCGACCCGCACCAGCAGCTCGATTTCCTTGTACTGGGCCAGCAGCCGGCGTGCCTTTCCCGCCCACTGCCGATGCGGTTCGCTGGTGACCTGGTGCATCACGCGGCTGATGCTGGCCGGGATATCGATGGCCGGATAGTGGTTCTTCTCCGCGAGCTCGCGCGACAGCACGATATGGCCGTCCAGGATCGAGCGGACCTCGTCGGCGATCGGCTCGGTCATGTCGTCGCCTTCGACCAGCACGGTATAGATGCCGGTGATGCTGCCGTGGGCCGCGCAGCCGGCCCGCTCCAGCAGGCGCGGCAGGCGCGCGAACACGCTGGGCGGGAAGCTGCCGGCGGCCGGCAGCTCGCCGGCGGCCAGGCCGATCTCGCGGCCGGCGCGGGCAAAGCGCGTCAGCGAATCGACCATCAGCAGCACGTTCAGGCCCTGATCGCGGAAGTACTCGGCGATGGTGGTCGCGGTATAGACCGCCTTCAGGCGTTCCAGCGCCGGACGGTCCGAAGTGGAGACCACAACCACCGACCGCTCCCTGGCCTCGGCGGTCAGCGTCTGGTCGAGAAACTCCCGCACCTCCCTGCCGCGCTCGCCTACCAGCCCGAGTACCACCACATCGGCCAGGCTGCCGTCGCAGATCATGCCGAGCAGCGTGCTCTTGCCCCCGCCCGCGGCGGCAAAGATGCCGATCCGCTGGCCGCGGCCGCAGGTCAGCATGCCGTCGATCGCGCGCACGCCCAGCGGCAGCACCTGGTCGATCAGCGTGCGCGTCAGCGGATCGGGCACCGCGGCCTCCAGCGCGCGCGTCTCGCATGCGGGCGGCACCGGCGGACCACTCATCCGGCGGCCCAGTCCGTCGACCACCGAGCCGATCAGGTGCGGTCCGACCGGAATGCGATGCTCGGTGCCGAGCGGACGCACCAGCGCGCCGCAGCTCATGCCGATCGGCTCGGAGAATGGCGACAGCAGCGCGATCTCCCGCTGCAGGCCGACCACCTCCGCCTGCACGTCGGCGCCGATCAGGCAAAGCTCGGCCAGCGCCGCGTCGGGCAGGCTGGCCTTGATCAGCGTGGGTCCGACTTCGACCACCCGGCCGAAACGCTCCACGCCATCGTCCAGCGTCGGCAGCGTCAGGCGGCCGGCCACCAGGGAGACGATCGCATCGACGTCAGGCATACGCATCGTCGTACTCTCCGATCATGTCGATATTGCCGAGCACGTGCAGCTGCACGTCGTCGCCCAATTCCTGGTACGACAACACCGGCACGCTGAACAGCTCCCGCTCGAGGAACTTGCGCAGGAAGCGGCGCACATCGATCGCGGTGACCAGCGCGCCCTCCATGTCCTCGCGGCCGGCAATGCCGGCCTTGATGCGCGCGACGATCGCTTCGATCTGGTCGCCCTGCAACGTCGAATAGGCGCCGGCGGCGGTCTGGCGCACCGAGTCGCGGATCACGTTCTCGATGCCGTCGCCGATCAGCCAGACGTTGATGCGCCCTTCGCCGCGCGCATGGCGCCCGACGATCTGGCGTCGCAGCGCGACGCGGACGTACTCGGTCAGCATCACGGTCTCCTTCTCCTTCGGCGACCACTCGATCAAGGCCTCGAAGATGGTGCGCAGGTCGCGGATCGAGATGCCTTCCGCCACCAGCCGCTGCAGCACCTCGGAGACCTTGCTGATCGGCAGCTGGCGCTGCAGCTCCTTGACCAGCTCGCCGTAGCGGGCCTCCATCGCGTCCATCAGATGGCGGGTTTCCTGCACCCCGATGAATTCGTCGGCAAAGCGGTCGACGGCGAGCGCGGCGGCGTACGACACGGCCTGCGCGCCGGCAAGCAGCGACAATCCTGACTGCGCCAGCGAGGCCTGGTGCTCGGGGGCGATCCATTGCAGCGTCAGTCCGCCGAACGGCAGGTTGTCGACGCGCTCGGCGATCGGCATGGCGCTGGACTGGCGAGCCAGCAGCAGCCGGCCTGCCGGCATGGCGACCTTCAGCACCGGCTCGCTGTACAGCAGCACGCTGAAGCTGCCTGAGGGCAAGCCTGCGTCGACGGCCATGTCGACCTTCGGCAGCGCGACACCGAGCCGCTCGAACTTCTGCCAGCGCAGGACCTCCATCGCGTCGGCCAGGCCCGGCAGCGCCGCCACATCCTTGGCCAGCTTCAGCGACAGCGGCTCCGCACCGGGCGTCATGCGGGCATCGCCGTCTCCGTCGGTGGCCGCCCCGCCCTGGTCGGCGCTGTTGGCGGCGGCCACCCGAGCGCGGCGGCGCGCATGGAACGCGATCAGCCCCAGCAGCACGCCCAGCGGCATGAAGATCGCCGCGGGAAAGCCCGGCACCAGCGCGAACAGCAGCAGCACGCCGGCGGCGATCATCAGCGCGTTGGGCTGGCGCGAGAACTGGTTGACCAGGTCCTGCGCCAGGTTTTCGCGCTTCTCGCCGGGCACGCGCGTCACGACGATACCGGCGGCGATCGAGATGATCAGCGCCGGGATCTGCGCGATCAGGCCGTCGCCGATCGACAGCACCGAATAGACCTCGAGCGCCTTGCCGACGCCCATATCGTGTTGCATCGTGCCGACCGCGATGCCGCCGACGATGTTGACGAGGATCACGATGATGCCGGCGATCGCGTCCCCCTTGACGAACTTCATCGAGCCATCCATCGCGCCATACAGCTGGCTCTCCTTCTGCACCAGCTGCCGCTGGCGCTTGGCTTCGCTGGCGTCGATCGTACCGGCACGCAGATCGCCGTCGATGCTCATCTGCTTGCCGGGCATCGCGTCGAGCGAGAAGCGCGCCCCCACTTCCGCCACGCGCTCCGCACCCTTGGTGATCACGATGAACTGCACCACCGTGATGATCGAGAACACGATGATGCCGACCGCGAGATTGCCGCCGACGACGAAATTGCCGAAAGCGGTGACGATTTCACCCGCGTCGTGCTGCAGCAGGATCAGACGGCTGGTGCTGACGGTCAGCGCGAGGCGGAACAGCGTCGTGATCAGCAGCAGCGACGGCAGCGCGGACAGGTCCAGGGGATCGCGCACATAGATCGCCGTCATCAGCAACAGCAGCACAAGTCCCAGGTTGATGGCGATCAGCAGGTCGACCAGGATGGTCGGCAGCGGCAGGATCATCATGAAGACCGCCACCATCAGCATCACGGCCAGCACCACGTCCTGCCGGCCGCCGACGGTGGCGAGCCAAGTACTGAGGCGCTTGATCACGGCCGTTCCCCGCCTCGTGCCACGCGTCGTGCCCGCGCGACGCGACGGAATACGTCGCCCAGCACAGCGGCGGCCCGGCAGCCGAGGCCGAAGCCCACCGCGCCGAGCACCAGCGCCAGTGCCAGCGCGACGATCGCGGTGCTCCAGAGCAGCGCCAGCGGCAACAACAACGCCGCGAAGACGAACCTCATGCTTCCTCCTTCGTGCAGGCTTCCAGCAGCCTGCGTTGTGCCCGGACGGTCCGGTACCACAGCTCCGCGCCGCTGCCAGCCGGCATCGCACCCGACACGAACAGGCAGTCGTCGACGCGGAACACCCGCAGCGGCACGCCCGCCATGCAGGCCGGCGACCAACGCGTCAGCAGCGAGCGCAGCGCGGCGTCGGCCACATAGGGATCGACCGTCCGCATCGTCGACAGCAGCACGCGGCGGTCGCGAACTTCCATGAACACCTGGATCTCGCCGTCGCGTATTTCGACCCGCGGCTCGATCGTGACGGGCTTGACGTCCATCAGCCGAAACAACTTCTCCAGATTGCGCAGCGTTCCAATATCCATCGGTGATCCAGGCACGACCCCGGCGGCGCGAGCCACCGTACGCGCTTGCTGTCCTCATTGCTTGCTGTGTCGCCATCGTGCGCGGCAGGCGCGGCACGCGGCATCGGGCGGATACCTGAAGGCGCGTCAGCCCGTGGCGTCGCCCTCGGCAGGGTCCGCGTTCTCGGCGCGGTCATTGAACTCGTTCAGTGCGGCCAGCACCTGCTGCCGGTGATCGTCGTCGCGGAAGCACGGCTCGGGCAGCAGCTTGGTCAGGCGGGTGATGTCCCGCGCCAGCTTGAAGCCGCGCTCGCGGCCCAGCTGCATGCCCTCGATCTCGCCGCGGATCCAGTCGTGGTAAAGCCACGGCTGGTCGACCATGCGAATCAGCAGCCGCAACACCGTATCGGGCTCGACCGGCGGTTCGCCAAGGGCACGCGCGATCCGGCCGCATTGCTCCTCGCATCCGAGGAAGACCAGCAGGCGTTTCAGGTCGCGCACTACCGCGACGAGCTTGATGCCCTCGGCCGCATCGTCCTCGATACCGCTCAGTTCGGCGCCCAGCGCGCGGATCAGCACCTTGACCTTGCGCCGACGCTCGCCGATGCCGGCCAGCTGGTCCAGGAACGCCGCCATGCCCTGCTGCACCACACCGGCGCGCTGATACAGCGACTTCAGCTGCGACATCAGTTCCGGCGTCATCGCGCCGAACTCGAGCCAGCCAAGCATGGCCAGTTCCCAATCGCCGCTGGCGCCGAGCCGCCGCTCCAGCGCCTCCTCCAGCCGGCTGCGCTTGCGTCCCGGCCGGTGCTGCTGCGCCATTGCGGCGAGCAGCAATGCCATCGCCGCTGGATGCAGCTCGCTGCGTTCGATCGCGGCGAACAGGCTGTCGACGTCGTCGATGTCGCCGAACTGCTGCAGCAGCTGCTCGATGCGGGGGTCCTTGTTGGCCAGCAGCGACTTGGCCAGCTTGCCGACGAAGGCGCGCGCCAACAGCGCATCGTTGCGGCGGTCGCCGCGCAGCAGTGCATGCAGCTTGGACGAGTGCACGTTGTTGAGACCGGCTTCGTGCAGGCGGCGGGAAGCATTGAGCGCGCGCGCCGCGAGATCCATCGCGGAACGGGCCGGACTGACCTGCTGCGGCCCGCGGCTCGCCGTATCGCCGCCCTGTCCTGGAAGAATCGCCGGCGCGGGGCCGGTTGGAATGACGGGCTTGGCGCCCTGTACCTTCGGGCTCATGCGAGCCATCCCGTCGAATCGGCATCCGGCACGCCGGGATCGCGTTGCGGTGGCGACAGCCGGCGTCTTGCCATCTGGTTCAGATCGTCCACGAGGCCGTCGAGATGGTTCGCGAGGGCATCCGGATCGTTTTCGTTGTGGCTCTCGCCGACCCCGTCAGGCTCCCGTCCACTCAGGCTCGCTGGGCTTGGCTCGACGCCGATCGCCGCCAACAGGACGGACAGATGGCGGTCCAGATCGATGCGCAGCTGGACGTAGGGGCTGTCGATCAGTGCCTGGCCGGAGGCCAGCGCGGGCTCGGCGCTGATGGTGAATCCCGGCTCCGCCGGCAGTCGCGCCGCCACCGTGGCGACGTCGTCGGGACACAGCCGCAAGGTAAAGGCGCCGTGCGAGGACAGCTCCCGCCAGCGTGCCGCCACGCGCCATGCGATCAACGCCGCGCGCTCTGCCTCGCCGGCGAAGCTGGCGACCGCATCGGCGATTACCCTCCGGCATCGCGACTCGAGCCGCTGCGCGATGACCGCCTCCAGTTCGTCTTCGCGCACCAGCCAGCGCAGCACGTCCTCGCAGATCGCGTCGTGGGCCGCCCGCGCCGCCGCCTCCGCGCGTCGCTCGCCCTCGTCCATGGCTTCGGCCAGGATCTGCTCGGCCTGAAGGCGAGCCCGCGCTCGATGGCGCCGGCTGGCCAGCAGCACCGCGGCGGCCCGCGACCGGTTGCGGCGCAGCACCGCGGCCGCGTCGATGTATTGCGCGAGCATTGCCGCCGGCACGATGCCGCTCACGGGCAACTCGCCGCGCACCGCGGCGATCGTCAGTCCAAAGGGATTCATAGCAGACGTTCCAGACGAAACAGCATCGGCAAGGCAAGGCCGGCCGGGGATGTCGCCAGCAATGGGCCCGGCGGCGGCAGGCAGACCGACAAGGCCTGCCAGACGGTGCTGCCGGGCAATGTCTGGTCCAGCCACAACCTGCCGAGTTCACGCAACCATTCGACGATTTGCTCGGGGGGCCGGCTCAGCGCGGCACCCTTGCCGTCGGGCACCAGTGCGGCCAGCTGATCGCAGCCGTCGTCGCCCAGTACCGCCAGCAATTGCCGGCGGTAATCGCCGAGCAGCAACAGTTCGGGCGCCCGCGCGGCCACCGCTCCGAGCGCGACAAGCAGCATCGGCAAACGCAGCTCGATGGCCAGCAGGCGCCGCTGCTGGTCCGACAGCGTCGCGGGGAGCGGGCCGGCGGGAAACCCGCGGCGCTGCACGATCAGCGCATCGAGCGCGCGCCTGCTGCCCGGATGCCGCTGGTAGTCGTCTTGCCAGGCGTCCAGCCCGAGATAGCCCCACCACCCCTGGTGCATCACGGCGCCTGGCCGCCACGCCAGCGCGTGCAGCCGCTGCACGGCGGGGCACAGGCTCTGTTGCGCGCACGCGCCGGCGTTGGCGGCATCAGACATCGGCACTCCCCTTCCGACGGGCGATCCACAGCGACAGTCCCGCCATGGCGCACAGGGCCAGCACGCCGCCGGCCACCGCGGCCGCTGCCTGTGCCGGCTGCGCCTGCAGCCACTGGCGCCAGCGCGGCGCGGGCGCCTCGACCACTGGCGGTTGATAGCGGTAGTCGGCGGCCTGCATCACCACGCTGATCTGATCGGACGCGATATCGGGGATGCCATCGCGGATCAGACTGCGGATCTGCACCTCGTAGTTGCCGAGGTTGAACTGCGGCGAATACTTGATGAAGACCGCCGCCGACGGCGTGCCGGTCGGCTTGCCGTTTTCATCGACTTTCTGCGCGATCGAGACCTTGGCGCCGATCACGCCGTCCATCGCCGAGATCATTCCCTCGAGCTGCTGCTCCTTGAGCAACTGCATCTTGGCGCGCTCCTGTGCGGGCGATGTCACCAGCTGGTTCGACGGAAACAGGTCTTCCATGCCAAGCCGCTTGTGATGTGGATAACCGTTTTGCCGCAGCACCTCGACGGCATTGATGAATTCGCCCTTGTCGACGCGCAGCGTCACCGTGCCGCCTTTCTCAACCACCTTGTCGGCCGGGATATGGCGCAGCATCAGCAGGGCCAGCATCTGGTTCGCCTCGGCCTCGCCGACGTTCGAGTACAGCGTCATCTTGCAGCCGGCCATGCTGAACGTGGCCAGCACGGCCAGGGCGATCGTGCGGAAGCGCTTCATTGCATCGTCGTCAGCTTGTTGATCGATTGCGACAGCGTTCCCGCTATCTTCGCGATCAGGTCGACGCCGTTGCGCATCTCGAGCAGCGCCTGCTGCGCCCGCTTCATCGCGGCAGGATCGAGCGCGGTGCCAGCGCCGATCGCCTCGACCTTGGCGGAAACCGCGGCATCGGCCTTGCGCATCGCGTCGGCGACGATGGCCTCGGGCTTTGGCACGCGGGCCGACATCGCCTCCATGAACGCCTGGATGTCGGCTGCCGCCGGTTCCTTGCCGGTCGCCTTGCCGGCCGTGCTGGCCAGCATCTGGCCGGCGATGGTGATGGGGTCCATATTCATGATGAAAGCCTTCGATACTCGGTGAGCGCGCCCGCTCAGCGCCTCGTGCGGGGCGACGGCGCGATGACGCGGGGCGCGGTGGCGTCATCGCGCCGGGCCGCGATCAGCATCGCCAGCAGCAGCGCCGGCGGATCGCCGCGGTCGCCCAGGCAGGCACGCGCCTCGACGAGCCGGCCGCTGTGCATGTACAGATGCGCGCGGCAGATCGCGCGATCCTGCTCGTCGTCGACCAGCAGGTGCAACGTATCGAGAAAGACGTCGATCTCGCCGTGCAGGCGCTGGTTGCCGGCGGCGAACGCCAGCTCGACCAGCAGGCGCCTGACCTCGGCTGGCAAGCGCTGCATCGCTAGATCTTCTGGATGATGCCGGCGATGGTGTCGTGCATCGCCTTGATGATCGAGCTTTGCAGCGCGGTCATGTTGGTAAAGGCGGCCGTCATCTTCTGGGCCAGGATGAAGTCGGTGGTCTCGCCGGTGCTCACCGCGCGCTGCACCGCTTCGGCCATGTTGAAACCGGCGGACGCGACCGGACCGTCCATGCCATCGATCATTGTGTTCAGACTCATCGCCTTCTATTCCTCGTTTGCCGCGTCGTTGATACTTTGGTGGTGTTGCCGCAGCAGACGAGGGCTGGCCTCGTAGCGGCGGCGGAAGCTGACGCTGAAATGCGCATGGCTGTTGAAGCCGCACTCCTGCGCGATATCGGTGACCTTCATCGACGTCAGCAACAGCAGCTCCCTCGCCCGCTGCAGCCGGCGCTCCAGCAGCCAGTTCTTGGCCGATACGCCGAACTTCTCGTAGAACATCACGTTCAGCTTGCGTACCGGGATGCCGAGCGCCTTGGCGTACTGTGTGACCGGCCACGCGCTCATGCTGTTCTCCTCGATGAACTCGAAGAAGTCGCGGCTGCTGTCGATCAGATGGTGCAGAAGCCGGGAGAAGTATTCCGGCTCCGTTCCCATGCAGTAGACATAAGCGAAGCGCAGCATCGCGCGCGGCTCGACGGCACCGAGATGCCGGATCACGTTGATCGTTTCCTCGGGCACCGTGATCCGTTTGACCGGTTCTCGCCAGAACTGCGTGCCTCGTCGGTAGCGGCTCGCCAGTTCATGCAGCTCGCGGTAGATGTCCTGGAAGTCCCCTGAATGGAAGACGTAGGTATCGATGCCATCGCGCGCCGGAATCGCCGTCGCATTGCCGTTGGTGAAAACCAGGCTGCATGCCGGCACCTCGTGCGTCTCGCCGTTGCACTCGATCCGGCCGGACCGGCTGAAGATCATTAGCTTGACTGCCCCCATCTTTCCCTCGAACACTCGTGCTCAGTGGCTGCATCATTCCATCGCCGAACCTGGAGACCGATCCGGTGATGACCTGAAAGACGTCGCTGTCCGGCGTCGTTCCGCGTCGTTTCGATGCCTTCGATTCGATGCGTTGAGCGGCGCCGGACAGCGCATCGATATCAAACCATTCATCGAATGAACTTTGAGAATTTGAGGGTCTACTCGAATCGTTTAGAGAAAGTCTTGATCGATTTCTTATAACTTCTTTCTCGCAACCCGACGTGTGCGACGCCTACGGCGGTTTGCGTGCGGGAACGCACGGTTCAAGATGTCGCGATCGCGGGTGCGGATGGCCGAATCTTGCGATCACGCGCTTTGCGTTGCGACTTCCCGTCGGCAACGACACAGCCAAAAAAAATCCGCCTGTGACAGGCGGACAAAGCAGAGGCGGGGAGGCCGGAAACGGGTCCGACCGGCGCGAAGTGTCGTCTTCCATCGCTGCCGGCACATCAGAAAATCGCACGCGATTTTCGATTCAGGACAGCGACCGCCACGCCGAGATCCGGTCACTCCACGGCCGACAGCATCGAGGACGCACCGATGGGGACAAGCGCCACTTCCCTGCCGAATTCGGCGGCGGTATAAGTGAGGCCGCAGCGCGCGCCAGGCCGTCCGCGCGTTCACGGAGCGGCACCGTGCCGAAGTCTCTCCCGCTTATCTTTCGGCGGCATATCGAGCGGAAATCATGCGCATCCTTCTGATCGAGGACGATCTGCAGATCGGCACCAGCCTGATGCGCGCGCTGAAGGAAAACCTGCAGTGCAGCGTCGACTGGGTGCGCGACGGCGTCGCCGGCCAGCAGGCGGTCGAGCACGGGTCCTACACGATCATCCTGCTGGACCTGGGCCTGCCGCGCATCGGCGGCCTCGATCTGCTGCGGCGACTGCGGGTACAAGGCAATCAGACGCCGTTGCTGATCCTGACCGCCCATGATGACCTGGACACACGGGTGCAGGGGCTCGACGCCGGCGCCGACGATTTCGTGCTGAAACCCTTCGAGGTTCCGGAGCTGCTGGCGCGCATGCGCGCGGTGCTCCGGCGCAAGGCCGGCTATGCGACCTCGAGCCTGGGCGACGACACCATCCGGCTCAACCTCGATACGCGCAGCCTGACGGTCGATGGCCATACCGAAACGCTGTCCGCGCGCGAATTCGCGCTGATGCTGGCGCTGCTCGAACGGCCGGGCACGATCCTGTCGCGCAATCAACTCGAACAGAAGATCTATGGCTGGGGACAGGAAGTCGAAAGCAATGCCGTCGACGTGCTGATCTACTCGGTGCGCAAGAAATTCGGTGCGTCGGCCATCCGCAATGTGCGCGGCCTCGGCTGGACCGTTCTGCTGGGCGGCGACAAGCCCAGGCGCGATACGCCGGCCACGATGCCCGAATCGGGCAAGCAGGATGGCAGCGCACCAGGCAACCTCCCCGACGATCCCTCGAGCGTCCCACCCAACGATCTTCCGAACTGAACGTCGCGGCCGTCCGGCGCGCACCAGGCCAGATCCCCATGCCCGCCCGCTCCGAACCGCACCAGGCATCGCACCTTGCGCCGCAGACCGCGACGCATGCCGCGCCATCGCGCAACCGCTCGTTGAGCCTGATGCTCAGCGTGACGCTCAGCACCGTGATCGCGATCTTCGCCTTGCTGCATACGGCGTGGACCTATGTGCTGGCCACCTCCGAGATCCATGAATTGCTGGACCGCCGCCTGCAGGAGGTCGCGGCTCGCGTCAGCGACGACATGACGCGGGCGACAACGCCGCTCTACCTCTATCGCGACGCATCCGACGGCATCGTGATCCAGATCTGGCTTGGCGCGCCGGAACCGACGCTGCATCCGGACAGCGACCGGATCACGATCGGCCGCGAGGCGCCGCCGGGCTTCTCGACACAGACGGTCGACGAGGAACGGTGGCGCGTATATTCCGAGCACGGGCCGAAGTGGACCATCAACGTCGCGCAGCGCGAGGCCTCCCGCAAGCGCATTGCCGAAGACGCCGCGATCGCCAGCGCCACGCCCGCGCTGGCAATGATTCCGCTGGCATGGCTGGCGATCTTCGTGACGGTCAAGCGCGCGCTGCGGCGCGTCGGGGCCTTGGGCGAGCGCGCGGCGCGGCTCGACATCGGCCATCTGGAGCCGCTGCCGACCGACAAGGTGCCGCGCGAATTGCTGCCGCTGGTGCAGTCGATCAATCTGATGATCACGCGGCTGTCGCAATCGCTGCGGGTCGAGAAGAAGTTCATCGCCGATGCGGCCCACGAACTGCGCAGCCCGCTGACTTCGCTGCAGATCCAGGCCGACAACCTCGGGCGCACGTTGGCGGAGCCGGACAGCCTGCGCGAATACCACGCGCTGCAGCATGTGATCGCGCGCAGCACGCGCATGGTCTCGCAGCTGCTGCGGCTGGCGCGGGCCGACGCTCCGCCCGAGCGGGCCTCGTCGCAGCCGGTGGCGATTCGCGATGTGGTGCCCGATGTCATCGAGATGCATCTGCCGCGTGCGGCGGCGCACGGCATCGACCTGGGCGTCGAGCAGCTGGACGACCTGGAGGTGCGCGCCAACCTGGCGGACGTGCGCACGGCGCTGAGCAATCTGGTCGACAACGCCATCAAGTACACCCCCGACGGCGGCACCATCGACCTGCGCGCCTATCGCGACGAGTGGCTCGCTTGCATCGAAGTGCGCGACACCGGCAACGGCGTCGCGCCCGAGGCGCTGCCGCGCGTGTTCGACCGCTTTTTCCGTGCCGACGTCCACGGTACCGAGGGCAGCGGTCTCGGACTGGCGATCGTCAAGGCGATCGCCGAACGATACGGCGGCGATGCCAGCATCGCCAACCGCCGCGATGTGCCATCGGGTGTGGTGGCGCGGGTGCGGTTTCCGCTGGTGCCCCGATGACGGTGCCAGCGTGAAGCCGGCACGCTACGGCTTGACGGGCCCGGCGAGGCGGGACAGCACCTCGTAGCCGATTGTCACCCGCTGATCGACCGGATACGCCTTGTTGGCCAACAGCACGATGCCGATCCGCTTGTCCGGCACAAAGGCGACATAGGCCGAGTAGCCGTTGGTCGAGCCTGTCTTGTGCAGATACGCCGGCTGCCCCGATGGCGCGGCGTCGACCGCAGTCGCGGCCTCGGCGCGAAGGATCGCCGCATTGCCGGCCAGCAGCTGCTGCAGGGGCGCCGGGTAGCGATACTGCTCCCAGACCAGATCCTGCGTGATCGGTCCCGCGCGAAAGCGCGGCAGCTGGGTGCGCGCGATGGCCTGCCGCAGCGTATCGTCGATACGGGCGCCGGGCATGTTGGCTTCGACAAAGGCGACCAGATCGCCCGACGATGAGCGGATGCCATAGGCCGGCTCCCATAGATAGCCCTCCTTCATCCGGATCGGCGTATCGCCGGCGGTATATCCCTGCGCGTGGTCGGCCTGCCGTTCGATGGGCACCTTGAAATAGCTGTGCTTCATGCCGAGCGGCTCGAACACGATCGTGCGTACCAGCTCGCTGTACGCGCCGCCAAGGCAGTTGGCCGCAATCGCACCGAGCAGGCCGATGCCGTTGTTCGAGTAGACCCGGTGTGTGCCCACCGGATATGGCGGCCGCCATGCCGACAGGTATTCGACCATGTCGCGCTCGCTCCGGATTCCCTCCGGCACCGCAAGCGGCAGGCCGGAGGTATGCGTGCCAAGCTGGAGCAGCGTGACCTTGTCGAAGGTGCCACCGCGCAGCGCGGGCATATGGCGGCTGACCGGATCCTGCAACGACAGCTTGCCGCTCGCTTCGGCGTAGGCGGCCAGCGTGGCCGCAAAGGTCTTGCTGACCGAGCCGATCTCGAACAGCGTTTCCTTGGTCACCGGCCGGCCGCCCCGCATTGCGGTCTGCCCGTAGTTGTAGAAGTAGCGCTTGCCGCCGACGGTCACGCCGACCGCCATGCCTGGAAGACGATGTTGCGCGATCGCGGGCTTGACGGCGGCGTCGACGATCGCGGCGATCCTGGCCGCTTCGCCGTCATCGGCAGCGTACGTGTTGGCGCTGACGCTGACGCTGCAGACGCAGACGCAGACGCAGAAGCGCAGCCAGGCCCGCGGCGACAACGGTCCGGAGAACGACAGCTTCGATGGTTTCATGGCGGGGAATGCCGGCCGAGCGGCATCGCGGGAATCGGGATGGCGGCAGTGTAGGGAATGCCGGCAGCACCGTGTCGAGCCGCGCTGTAACGGGTGTCACGCGCAGCGCGATGGCGTTGCCACCGCACCGGATCCACAGCGCGGCGCGTCGATGCCTGCGCCGCAGGCACGTGGACCGGGCGCGTAGAAGCACGCAAACCGGCGCGCAAAGAAAAAGGGCTTCCATCACTGGAAGCCCTTCGTATAGGTGGCGCGGCTGGCAGGATTCGAACCCACGACCCCTTGGTTCGTAGCCAAGTACTCTATCCAACTGAGCTACAGCCGCACGCGAGGGCGCAATTGTATCGCAGTGGCGTGGGAACGCAAGCGTTTTTTGCGCGCCGATGCTCCGCCCCTTCCTCACCAGCGGTAGCGGGCCCCGATGATGCCGCCCGCATTGCGCCCGGTCTTGACCTTGACCCAGATTTTGACGCCGCCGCGCGTGCTGCCGTGCGCGCCGATATTGAACGAGAACAGGCCGCGCAGCAGATCGGTGTCGATGCGAGTGCCGTTGATGTTGATGGTCTTGCGGCTGCTGTCCTGCCACAGGTCGGCCTCGACAAAGGGATAGACGCCGGCCAGCCGTGTCGGCTGCGCACCGTAGAGCCGCACCGCCAGTCCGGTCGCGCGGTCGTCGGCCGGCATCGCGGCCAGCGCGGGGTTGGGCAGCCCATCGTCGCGCGGCTGGTAGGCGAGCTGCACGCGCGGCTGGATCGTGACCCCGCTGCGCGGCAGCACCGCGTCGAGCGCCAGCGACAGCGTGCGTACGCGCGTATCGACGAAACCGCTGCCGGAGGCGGCATCGTCGGCGTGCAGCAGCCAGCTGGGCCGACGCCCGCCATCGCGGGGATCGGCGGCCAGGGCGGCGCGAATCGCGCTGTCCGACTCCGCAGCCATCTGCGCCAGCGCGGATCGTGACGCGGCGGAAGATGGCGATGCGGAGGCAGGAGTGGACGGCAACGAGGCCAGCAATACCGGCGGCGACGATGGCGCTGGCGGCTCGGCAGAGGATGGCTGGGGAACGGATGGGTCCGCGGTGGAAGAGGCGGACTCGAAGGAGTCAGGCGACGACAAGGTTGGAGCGGGTCGCAGCATCGGAGCCGGATCCAGCGCTGCCAGCAACGCGGCGGCGTCTTCCTCGCCCAGCGGCTGCCAGCCGGGCACGGCCCCGCTGCCGGGGGGCCCGCTTTCGGCCTGAGCGATCGCGCTCAGCAGCACGGCGACGCAGGAGCCGTAGCGCCATCGGCGACAGCGGCAGCTTCTTCGATGGTTGGTGCCCACGCAAGCCCGGCCAGCGGCAACGCCGGTCTTCCTCTCTCTCGACAACAAGACCATGTCCATGGCGACCACCTTCGGGCTGATGTCGTCGCGCCCGATTTGTTCTGAGCATAGGTCAAAGGCAACGCAACCGTTAGGGTCGTCAACCCGATGCATGCCGGCGCGCGCGCTGCGGCTGCGGCCATGCGCACCTGCTGAAACGGCGCGCCGCGATACGGAACCGGCGGGAACAGGCAGCGGGGAATGGCGGCGAGGAATGGCGGCGCGGAATGGCCGCGGAGAACGGCCGAGAGAACGCGTGGACCGCGCGACAGCGCGCGAAGGATAGAGCGACGGAGGGAAGAGGTCGCGAAGGAAAATCGCGGACGAAAAAAAGAAGGCCGTTGCGATTTGCAACGGCCTTCTCTTCAGGATTTTGGTGCCCAGGAGAGGACTCGAACCTCCACAGTGTTGCCACCGCTAGGACCTGAACCTAGTGCGTCTACCAATTCCGCCACCTGGGCTTCGATTCGCCGCTTCCGTGTCTTGCGTCACGTTTGCTGCGATGCGAAGACCGCAATTATGCAGATCGAACCGAAGGTCGTCAACACCCTTTCGCAAAAAATATTTACTTCGCTGCCAAGCGCTGCGCTGCCGCCCCGGCGACGCGGAAATCGACCCGCTCCGGTCTGCCGGGCAGACGCAGCGAGGCCGTGGCCGGCGGCGTGGTGGCGACGACCTTGCCCGCGCGCATCACCAGCAGCCGGGTCGCGCGCAGCCGCAGCGCCTCGACCGGATCGGCGGCCTGCAGCAGCACCAGGTCGGCGCGGCAACCGGGCGCGATGCCGTAGTCCGGCAAACCCAGGATTCTTGCCGGGGTCTGCGTGACCGCATCGAAGCAGGCGCGCATCGCCTGCTGCCCGGTCATCTGCGCGACATGCAGGCCCATGTGCGCGACCTCGAGCATGTCGGCCGAGCCGAGCCCATACCAGGGGTCCATCACGCAGTCATGGCCGAATGCCACCGGTACGCCGGCGGCCAGCAGTTCGGGCACGCGCGTCATGCCGCGCCGCTTCGGATAGCTGTCGTGCCGGCCCTGCAGCGTGATGTTGATCAGCGGGTTGGCGATCGCCGCCATGCCCGCTTCGCGCATCAGCGGCAGCAGCTTGGACACGTAGTAGTTGTCCATCGAGTGCATCGAGGTCAGGTGCGAGCCGGCCACCCTGCCCTGCAGGCCGAGCCGCACCGTTTCCGCGGCCAGCGTCTCGACGTGGCGCGACATCGGATCGTCGGTCTCGTCGCAGTGCATGTCGACGGGCAGGCCGCGCTCGGCCGCCAGCTCGCACAGCAGCCGCACCGACGCCGCGCCGTCCGCCATGGTGCGCTCGAAATGCGGAATGCCGCCGACCACCTGGACGCCCATGTCGAGCGCGCGCTTCAGGTTGTCCAGCGCACCGGGGCTGCGCAGCACGCCGTCCTGCGGAAAGGCCACCAGCTGCAGATCGAGGTAAGGCCGCACTTGCTCGCGCACGTGCAGCAGCGCCTCGACCGCCAGCAGCCGCGGATCGCAGACGTCGACATGCGAGCGGATCGCCAGCAGGCCGCGCGCCACCGCCCAATCGCAATACGCCAGCGCGCGCTCGACCAGCGCCTGCTGCGTCAGCTGCGGCTTGAGCTCGCCCCACAGCGCGATGCCCTCCAGCAAGGTGCCCGACTGGTTCACGCGCGGCAGTCCGTGCGACAGCGTCGAGTCCAGATGGAAATGCGCGTCGACGAACGGCGGCGACACCAGCTGGCCCGCCGCGTCGATCTGCTCGGCCGCCTGCGCCGGCAGCGCCGGCTCGACGGCGACGATGCGGCCGTCGGCGATGCCGATGTCGATGCCAGTGCGGCCGTCGGGCAGATTGCAGTCGCGAACGATCAGATCGAGCATGTTGGGGGCTCCGGGAGCATTCGGGAGTTGGCCTGCGCGCTCAAGGCAAGGGATCGGCATCGCCCTGGAAGGCGCCGCGCCGCCGCGCGCCTCGTTCGCGGGCCGCCGTCGGCCTGACGGACTGGGGCACAGACGGGGACGCAGACGGGGCCACAGACGGCGAGACAGGCGAGACAGGCGAGACGGACGGCGCAGCGGCCGACGCACCGGCTGCGGCCGCGCGCTCCCGACTAGTCCGACGCGACGGTGCGGCCGGCGCGGGCGGCGTCAGACCGCAGCCGCGCAGCACCAATGCGACCAGATGCTCGGTGGCGCGTTCGTAATCGCGCCGCTCCAGCCGCTGCACGCCGAGCACGGCGCAGATCTGAGCCTCGAAGTCGGCATAGGTTTGCGTCGCGGCCCAGATCGTGAAGAACAGATGGCTCGGATCGATCTGCGCCATCCGGCCCGCGGCGATCCAGCCGTGTATCACCACGGACTTGCGGCCCACCAGGCTGCGCAGCGCGTCGCGCAACACGTCGCCGATTTCCGGCGCGCCATGCAGCAGCTCGTTGGCAAACACGCGCGACGCGTCGGGATAGCGTGCCGAGAGCCGCATCTTGGCACGGATATATTGCTCGAGCGCGGCCTCGGGCGAGCGCTCGGCGCTGATGATGTCCGCCTGCGACAGCCACAGCCGCAGCGTGTTGGCCAGCACCGCGCGGTAGAGCGCCTGCTTGGTGCGGAAGTAGTAGTGCAGATTGGACTTGGGCACGCCGGCGCGCGCGGCGATTTCCGCCATGGTCGCGCCGGCGAACCCGGCCCGCGCGAACACGCCTTCGGCCGCGCGCAAGATGCGCGCCTCGTTGCGCTGGCGGATGCGGCCGGCGTTGCCGTCGCGGCCGGCCAGCGCCTGCAGGCGGGCGGCGGGAGCTAGTGCGTCCATGGCGCGGTCCGGCGTGGCGGTGGCAACGGCAGCGCCTTCACAGGCGGGGCCGGGACGGGCGCCGCGGCGTCAGCGCGTGCCGTACAGCCGGTCGCCCGCATCGCCGAGTCCGGGCACGATATAGCCGTGCTCGTTCAACTGTTCGTCGATCGCGGCGGTGACGATGGCCACGTCGGGATGCGCGGCCTGCAAGGCCCGCAAGCCCGGGCGCGAGGCGATCAGGCACACGTACTTGAGCGCGGTGACGCCGGCCTCCTTGAGCCGGTTCAGCGCGGCGATCGCGGAATTGCCGGTCGCCAGCATCGGGTCGACCACGATCACCAGCCGCTCCTGGATGTCGTCGGGCATCTTGAAGTAGTACTCGATCGGCTCCAGCGTTTCGGGGTCGCGGTACAGGCCGATGTGGCCGACCCGCGCGGCCGGCAGCAGGTCGAGCATGCCATCGAGGAAGCCGTTGCCCGCGCGCAGGATCGACACCAGGCACAGCTTCTTGCCGGACAGCATCGGCGACTGCATCGGCGCAATCGGCGTCTTGATCGCCACGGTCTCCATCGCGAGATCCCGCGTCGCCTCGTAGGTCAGCAGCTGCGCGATCTCGCGCACCAGGCGGCGGAAGTTGTCGGTGGTGGTGTCCTCGCTGCGCACCAGCGTGACCTTGTGCTGGACCAGCGGGTGGTCGACCACCATCACCGGCGCGGCGGCCGGCGCGATGGGCGGCATGACGGCGGGGAGTCCGGTGGACAGCGCCACGGACGGATCGACGGACAGATCGGCAGACAGGGCGGTCATGTTGGCACTCCTCGATGCGGCCGTGGCGGCATGCGGCCAGGGCGAAACGACGGCGTGCAGGCGCGCGGCATCTGGCGGCCGCGCTCCGCACGGACTGGAACTCAGAACACCGTGCCGTCGCTGTCGATCGCGAACGGCGGCGGGCCGCCCGGGCGGCGCTTGGCCGCGATGCGCCGGCCCGCCGCCCAGGTACCGCCCTCCAGCACGCGCGCCAGCGGGAAGGCGTCGGCCGACAGGCCCAGCGCCTGCCGCGTTGCGTCGGCGACGAGATCCAGGCCGGTCACCGTCAGCGCGCGCCATTCGACGATGGCGGGCTCGTCGACCCGATGCACCGCCTCGGCAAAGCCGGCATCGCGCGGCACCATCAGCTCGAAGTCGTACAGCAGGCCGCCGTTGCGGTATTCGGGCAGGCCGGTCAGCGCATCGAGCCCGGTCACCGTCAGGCCGCCGTCCTCGAGCGGCTCGAGCAGCGAATAGGTCAGCCACTGCGTCAGCTTGTGGAACGGCACCAGGCCGTCCGGGCTGGCCGGATGGCGCCAGCAGTCGCCGAGCGAGACGCCCTCCAGCTGCAGCCGTCCCGGCCAGACGGGCCCGAGCGCGACCAGCAGCGTGCGCAGCACGAACGCCGCGTCGATGCGCCCTTCGCTGGCATGCGCCTTCAGATAGTCGAACAGATTGCCGAGCCTGGCCGGTTCGCCGAACACGGCCGGCGTCGCCTGCGCGACCTTGCCGAGCCGGCGCACCAGGCCGGCGCGGCCCTCGAGCCCGACCAGCGGATTGTGCTGGGCGACCTGGAAGGCGGTGGCCAGCGTCGACGGATCGATCTGCGCCAGCCGCTCGGCATCCGAGCGCAGCGGCTCGTCCGGCGTCGCCGAAAAGCCGCCGCGCGCGAACAGGTCGAAGCTGGCCACGCCAAGCCCCTCGGAGCGGCTCAGGCTCAGGTCGCTGGCCGGATCGCGGTAGCGCCAGTCCGGGCCCGCGCCCGCGTCGAGCAGCACGCTCGGAATCACCAGGTCGATGCCGATGCGCGCGCGCTCTTCGCGATGATCGTCGCCGGTCAGCGCCGCGCGTTCGCACAGGATGCCCCAGCGGTCGCGCAGCTCGCCCGGACCGCCGCTTTCGAAATGGCGCCAGCGGCTGTGGTAAGGCACCTGCAGATCGCGGTAGCGCGAGCGGATGGTGGTCGCCACATAGTCGGCGATCGCAGCGACCCGCTCGGGATGCCAGCTGAACCACTGCGAATCGCCGGCCGCCACCGCGGCCGTCACCGCGGCGCAGCGCGCCCGCACCGCCTGCGCGGTCAACAACGCCGAAGCCGGATGATCGGGTTCGACCCAGCTTTGCCAGCCTTCGCGCGAAGCACGGGCTTGCCCGGCCGCGCCCATCGATGCTGCATCGTCTCGTTCTGTCATTCGTCCAGTCCCCTGCCCTTGGCCACCGTCAGGTCGGCGGCGTCCGGAGGCGTGTAACGGGTGAAGTAGCCCGCCGCCACCTTGGCGTCGATCTCCACCCTCGCGTCGGCCGGAATCAGCGCATCGGGGATCGGCACCTGCTCGACCACTTCGATTCCCTGCGCGACCAGCGCACCGTGTTTCATATTGCTCATCGAGGCCCAGCGGTCGATGCGGCGGATGCCCAGCCAATGGAAGACATCGGGCATCAGTTCCTGGAAGCGCATGTCCTGCACGCCGGCCACGCATTCGGTCCGCGCGAAATAGGTTTCGGCGCGGTCGCCGCCGGCCTGCCGCTTGCGCGCGTTGTAGACCAGGAATTTGGTGACCTCGCCCAGCGCGCGGCCTTCCTTGCGGTTGTAGACCACCAGGCCGACGCCGCCCTGCTGGGCCATCTCGATGCACACCTCGATACCGTGCGCCAGATACGGACGGCACGTACAGATGTCAGACCCGAATACGTCCGAGCCGTTGCATTCGTCGTGCACGCGGCAGGCGACCGGCGTCTGCGGCTTGCCCAGCAGGCTGACGTCGCCGAAGAAATACAGCGTCATGCCGCCGATCGGCGGCAGGAAGACCTTCAGATCGGGCCGCGTCACCAGCTCGGGGAACATGCCGCTGGTCTGCTCGAACAGGCCGCGGCGCAGCGCGCTTTCCTTGATGCCGAAGCGGCGCGCCATGCCGGGCAGATACCAGACCGGATCGACGGCGGCCTTGGTGACCCGCACATCGCCGTTGGCGAACAGGATCCGCCCATCGGGGATCAGCCGCCCGGCGGCGATCGCCGCCACCAGTTCCGGCATGTTGATATGGGCACGCGTGATGGCGATGGTGGGCCGGATATCGACGCCGGCGGCGATGCGGTCGGCGAAGACCGTCGACACCAGATGGCCCCACGGGTCCAGCGACACGATCTTGTCCGGATCGCCCCATTGCGGATGCGGACCGATCGCCTCGGCCGGCGCCGTGTCGGTCAGGTCGGGGCGATGGTCGCGCTGCAGCTTGCCCGAAGCCACTGCCAGCGCGCGATAGACCGCGTAGGCACCGGCATGCGTCCCGATCACGTTGCGGTGCGCCGGATTGGTCAGCGTCGCGATCACGGGCCCGCGCTCGGCCGCGGTCGGCGCGCCCCAGTGGATCGGCTCGGCCGGCTTGTCGCGGCGTGCGTGCGAGGTCAGGACGATGTGATCGGACATGGCAGCCTCGAGGCGTGAATCCTGACCAAACGGTCAGGTTTACCTTGATGGTAGGCAATCGCCATGCCAAGCGCGTATGGGCGTTTTCCCCTTTTCGGTACGCCCCCTCACCAAAGACGGCACAACAACGGTTCATGCGGCGCCCACGTATCGTGCGGCGCCGCCGGATGTTGCCAACGGGCAACGCTGGCTAGCGGGCGAGCCCCTCGCGGTTGCGCAACAACAACTTGCCGAGCGATGCGAACGGGTCGCGCGATTCGACATATCGGTAAAAAAGCGCACCGGCCGCGTTGCTCGCCAGCCACGCCAGCACCATGCCGAGGGCGTTCAGCCAGGGCATGCCAGGCGCGAGCCGGGACAACAGGCTGTTGACCAGCAGGCAGATCGGAAAGTGCACCAGGAACACCGAGTACGAGATCGCGCCGAACGTGGCGAAGACACGGCCGCGCGGCCATGCCGCCAGCCAGCCGCCGCGCCGTGCCAGCGTCAGCAGCAGCGCGACGGCCAGCGCGAGCGCGATGCGCGAACGCATGTCGACCGTCAGCGCGGCGATGCCTGCCGCGGCAAGCGCCGCCAGCCACCACCCCGATCGTCCCGGATTCGACGCCCAGTAGCCGAGCACGCCCAGGCCGTAGGCGCCGAAGAAATAGATCGCCCACATGTCCCAGTCCGCGTCCCTGTTGAACCAGAACAGCGAAGCCAGCGCGAGCGTCACCACCAGTGCCGTGCCCACGCCGACCTGCCAGCCGGCGGGCGAACGCCGCGCCAGCCATAGCGTCAGCAACAGCAGCGCGAACAGCTGGAAGTCGATCGCGACATACCAGACGCCCGCCGACAGCGCGTCGATATCGAGCACGTCGTGCAGCAGCAGCAGATGCGCCAGCAGCTGCCCCCACTGCGGCGGCGCCGGAATCGACGGATGGTCCATGCCTTGCCGCGCGAGCGCTGCCGCGACGATGGCCAGACCGATCGCGGCGGCGAACGGCACCGCCAGCTTGCGATAGCGCCGCAGCAGCGCCGCCAGCGGCCGCGGCGTGCGCAGCCGGCCGTCGGGCGCCAGGCTGCGTGCCGCCAGGAAGCCGCCGATCACCAGGAACAGCTGGACCGCGATGCGTGCGTAGTCGGCGAGCCAATCGATCAGGACCGGGGCGAGGGAATGGGCCGCATCGGACATCGGCCCGTAGAAGGCCAGGTGGTGCAGCACGATCAGTTGCGAGCCGACGGCCTTGAGCGCATCGATGCCGGCCAGGCGCGCGGGTTGGGAAGAGATGGAGGACAAGACGGAAACCAGGCAGGAAAATCGCCGCCCGGCCCCGACGCGCCCGTGCGCGGCGCGGCACCGGACCGCGTGGCCCGCGATTGTACCCGGGGCCACGTGCAGGCATCGGCATGTCGTACCCTGCCGTTGCGTCTGGCTCGGCACATTGACCTAGGGTATTTACTTATGACGAAGTTGTCGTTCCCCCGGGACAAACCTATCGATACCCTTGGGTCTTTGCTGTTTTCTATCGCCCCGCCATGTTGTCTTCCTTCCGCTCTTTCCGTCGCTCTCTTGGTTCGCTCCGCCCGGCGCTGCTCGCGGCCGCTCTGCTCGGCACCGGCGTCGCGCATGCCGCCGGCGCCGAGGCGCTGCACGGCCCGGTCCTCGACAAGATCCGCTCCAGCGGCACCATCGTGCTCGGCTACCGCGAGTCGGCGCTGCCGTTCTCGTTCGCCGACGACAAGGGCCAGCCGGCCGGCTACGCGGTCGACCTGTGCCTGCGCGCGGCCGAGGGCGCGCGCCAGGCGCTGGGCCTGAAGGACCTGAAGGTCCGCTGGATGCCGCTGACCCCGCAGAACCGCATCCCGGGCATTGTCAATGGCCTGGTCGACCTCGACTGCGCGCCGAACACCAATACGCTGGAGCGCCAGAAGCAGGTCGCGTTCAGCGTCTCGCACTATGTGTCGACGGTGCGGTTGCTGGTGCGCGCCGATTCCGGCATCGATTCGCTCGACGATCTGCGCGGCAAGACCGTGGTGACCAGCGCGGGTTCGACCGGCGACCGCCATGTGCGCCGGCTCAAGGGCCAGTACGGCTACCGCGACATCTACGCCAAGGATCATGGCGAATCGTTCCTGCTGCTCGAGTCCGGCCGCGCCCAGGCCTTCGTGATGGACGACGTGCTGCTGGCCGGCCTGCGTGCCCGCGCCAAGGATCCATCGCAATATGTGATCGTCGGCCCCGCGCTGTCGGTCGAGCAGAACGCGCTGATGCTGTCGAAGGCTGACCCGGCATGGAAGCGCCTGGTCGACCAGACGCTGGCCGGCGTCTATGGCAGTCCGCAGATCGAGACGCTGCAGCAGCGCTGGTTCCAGAAGCCGATCGGGGCACGCCAGATCAATCTGGCGCTGACCCCGTCGGCCGAGGTTCGCGAGGCGTGGAAGCATCCGTCCGACGCCGTGACCGAATAGCCTCATGCCGAAGCGGCGACCGCCGGCAATGCTCGCTTTCCATGAGCGCCGCGCGCTGCCGACAGCCGATGTGACTCGCTTGACAGCCGCGAGACAGGTTGGAGACACTGGCGCGGGCGGCGTGTCGACGCCCGCCCATCGTCAGCCGCCCATCCGATGGACGGCAACTTTCGAGGAGACACCATGAGCAAGTTCGTCGCGACGGCCATCGCGCTGTGCATCGGCACCGCCTCGCTGGCGGTGCACGCCCAGAACACCGGCGGCAAGAAGCAGTTCGACCCGTACTCGCAAGGCGCCAAGGCGGGCGAGAAATTCGACCCGTACAGCCAGGGGGCGAAAGCCGGCGACAAGTTCGATCCCTACAGCCAGGGGGCCAACCAGAGCACCCGCGCCGACCTCGCGCCGGGCCAGGACGAAGGCAAGAAGAACGGCCACAACAAGGCGAAGAAGGCCAAGCCCGCCAAGCCGGCCAACTGACACCGGATCACGGGCCAGCCCCGGGGGCGGCCCGATCCGATGCGAATCCAGAACCCGCTGCGCGCGGGTTTTTTTGCGTCCGCGCGTTTTGACACGCCTCTGGCACGTCAATAAGTTACCTAAAAAGCACAGGACATATGTCCCGGGCCGCCCGCCGCGCGCCTGCCGGGCCCGTGTAGGACATTTTTCGGTATCAGGCGTCATAGCTTTCGCACAAAATGCGAACTTCGCCGTTGACATAGGCGACGTATGCACCACACGGAGCGCAGCGCTCCGTCGCGGGTTGTCAGCAAGCGGCCGAGGCCGCGCCGCACCGTTTCAGGAGTTTCATGCGCCGTTCCCCGACCACGCACGCCAGCGGCTTGTCCGCGGCGGTGATCGCCCTGGTCGTCCTCTATGTCGTCCTGCTCTGGTTCGGGACGCTGGACGCCCGCCATCTGTTGCGCTCCGACGAAGGCCGCTATGCCGAGATCGCGCGCGAGATGTTCGCCAGCGGCGACTGGGTCACGATCCGCTACAACGGCGTCAAGTATTTCGAGAAGCCGCCGTTTCACCTGTGGGTCACGGCGCTGGCCTATACCGCCTTCGGTCTCGGCGAATGGCAGGCGCGGCTGTGCGTGGCGCTGTCCGGCTTCGTCGGCCTGCTGGCGTCGATGTGGGCGGCCGGCCGCTGGTTCGGCACCCGCGCCGGCTGGCTGACCGGGCTGGCGCTGGCGGCCGCGCCGATGTGGAGCGTCGCCGCCCACTTCAATTCGCTGGACATGACGTTGGCCGGCGCCCTCGCCTGCGTGCTGGCCTGCATGCTGCTGGCCCAGCATCCCGACACCACGCCGGCCGCACGGCGCGGCTGGATGCTGGGCTGCTGGGCCGCGATGGGCGTCGCCATCCTGACCAAGGGCCTGATCGGACTCGCCTTGCCCGGGCTGGTGCTGGTCGTCTACACCGCGATCGCGCGCGACTTCGCGCTGTGGCGGCGGCTGCATCTGTTCTCGGGCTTCGCGCTGCTGCTGGCGATCACCGTGCCGTGGTTCTGGCTGATCGCCGAGCGCAATCCGGAATTCCTGCGCTTCTTCTTCATCCACGAGCACTGGCAGCGCTATACCACCAGCGTCCACCATCGGCAGGGTCCGCTGTGGTACTTCGTGCCCCTGCTGCTGGCCGGCTTCCTGCCATGGCTCGCGCTGGCGCCCGGCATCTGGCGCGCGGTGCGCCGCGAGCGGGCCGAGGCCGCGCAGGCGGCAAGCGCCGTCCCGCTGCGTCCCGCGCTGCTGATGCTGGTCTGGGCCGGCGCCATCTTCGTGTTCTTCAGCCTGTCGAACTCCAAGCTGCCCGGCTATATCGTGCCGATCTTCCCGGCGCTGGGCATGCTGGCCGGGGTCGCGCTGGACCGCATCGGCGACACCGGCTGGCGGCGCTATACGAACAGCTCGACCGCGCCCGCCTGCCGCATTTGCCGCTGGCCTGGGGCACGGTGCCCGGGCGCAGCGGCGAACTGATCGTGCAGCGCTGAAGCGCCGGTTTTTCGCGGCCGACGCGCCGAGACGCGGGTTCTCGGGCCGGACGCGCTGAGGCGGCGGTTTCTCGGCTGGCAGCATCGGCCGGTGCGGACCATCAGCGCAGCCGCCCCGCCAGCCGCAGCCCGTTGAACACGACCAGCAGGCTCGCGCCCATGTCGGCGAACACCGCCATCCACATCGTGCCCAGCCCCGCCACGGTCAGCGCGAGGAATACCGCCTTGATGCCCAGCGCCAGTGCGATGTTCTGCGTCAGCACCGTGCCGGTGCGGCGCGACAGCCGGATAAAGGCCGGGATCTTGCGCAGGTCGTCGTCCATCAGCGCGACGTCGGCGGTCTCGATCGCGGTGTCGGTGCCGGCCACCCCCATCGCAAAGCCGATGTCCGCGCGCGCCAGCGCCGGCGCATCGTTGATGCCGTCGCCGACCATGCCGACGCGGCCATGCTTTTGTCCCTTCGTCTTCGGGCCCTGCGAAACCTGCGCCGTCAGCGCCGCGACGGCCTCGGCCTTGTCCTGCGGCAGCTGGTTGCCGCGCGCCTCGTCGATGCCCACCTCCGCCGCGATCGCCTGCGCCGTATGCGGGTTGTCGCCGGACAGCATCATCGTGCCGACCCCCAGCGCGTGCAACTCGGCGACGGCGTCGCGGCTCGTCTGCTTGACGGTATCGGCGACGGAGAACAACGCATGCACGCCCGGACCACCCGCTCGCTTCTCGCCGCCCGCCAGCAGCACCACCGTCCGGCCCTGGCGCTCGATCGCCTCCAGCCGCGCCTCCAGCGCCTCCGAGCACAGCCCCATCTCGTGGATCAGCCGATGGTTGCCGAGCCAATACGAATGGCCGTCGACCTTGCCCGCGACGCCGCGTCCGGGCAGTGCCTCGAAGTGCTGGACCTCCAGCGTCTCGACGCCATCGCGCCGCGCCGCCGCGGCGACCGCGCCCGACACCGGATGGTCCGAACGCGCCGCCAGGCTCGCCGCGATCGCGCGGGCGCGCGCCGGCGCGCCGGGCAGCAGCGCGTAGTCGATCTGCTGCGGCCGGCCGTGCGTGATGGTGCCGGTCTTGTCCAGCGCCAGCCAGCGCAGCGATTTGCCCTGCTCCAGATAGACGCCGCCCTTGATCAGGATGCCGTGACGCGCTGCCGCGGCCAGCGCGCTGACGATGGTGACCGGCGTCGAAATGACCAGCGCACAGGGGCAGGCGATCACCAGCAGCACCAGCGCCTTGTAGATCCAGTCGAGCCAGGCGCCACCGGTCAGCAACGGCGGCAGCACGGCGACCAGCAGCGCGATGACGAAGATCGTCGGCGTGTAGACGCGCGCGAAGCGGTCGACGAAGCGCTGCGTCGGCGCGCGGCTGGCCTGCGCCGCCTCGACCGCATGGATGATGCGCGCCAGCGTCGAATCGGAGGCCGGCGCGGTCACTTCGTATTCGAGCTCGCCGGTCTGGTTGATCGAGCCGGCGAACAGCAGATCGCCGGCCTGCTTGTCGACCGGCACGCTCTCGCCGGTGATCGGCGCCTGGTCCAGCGCCGACTGGCCGCGCAGCACCCGGCCATCGAGCGCGACCCGTTCGCCGGGCCGCAGCCTTGCGACGGCGCCGGGCGGCACGCTGCCCGCGGGCACCGCCAGCCAGGCGCCGTCGGGCTGCAGCACGGTGGCCTGCTCCGGCGCCATCGCCATCAGACCCCGGATGGCGTTGCGGGCGCGGTCCAGCGAGGCAGCCTCGATCCGCTCGGCCAGCGCGAACAGCACCATCACCATCGCCGCTTCGGGCCAATGGCCGATCAGCAGCGCGCCGGTCACGGCAATGCTCATCAGCGCGTTGATATTCAGGTTGCGGTTGCGCAGCGCGATCCAGCCCTTGCGATAGGTGCCCAAGCCGGCCACGGCGATCGCCACCAGCGCCAACGCCGCCGGCAGCCATGGCGTGGCCACCGAGAACCATTCGGCCAGCTCGGCGCCCAGCGCCGCGACGCCGCCCAGCGCCAGCGGCCACCACGGCGTGGCCGGTGCCGGGGCGGCCTGTGCGCTCGACGGCGACATGCCGCCTTCGGCCGCCAGCGTTTCGGCCTGCATGCCGACGCTGGCGATCGCCGCCATCAGCGGCTGCTCCGAATCGAGCGTGTGATGCACGGTGAGAATCCGCTGCATCAGATTGAACTGCAGTCCCGCCACACCCGCCATGCCGCCCAGCTTGCCGCGCAGCAGCGCCTCCTCGGTCGGGCAGTCCATCGCCTCGATGCGAAAGCGCGCGGTCCGCGTGCCGGCCGGCGCCTCGGCTTCGGTTGCCGGCGATGACATCGCGACGGCGCCGCAGGCGCTGCCGCAGCAGGAGGAAGTCAGCGAGGAAGAGGCGGCAGGGGCGGCAGGGGCGGCGTGGCGAGGATCGCCGCCGCCGCGATGCTGGTGTCCGTGATCGCCGTGGTCATGATCGTGGCCGTGGCGATGCTCGTGACCGTGGGCGTGATCGTGGGCGTGCCCGTCGGGCTGCCCGGGCCCGCCGCAGGGGCCTGCTTTCGCGTCGCAGCACGAGGCCGGCCTGGAGGCGGGACCGGTGGCGGGGCTGGAGGGGGAACTGGTGGAGGATGGGTCTTCCGGCGAGAGTCTGGCCATCGAAGGTTCCGTGGGCTGTGGCATCGGTGCCATTGAACAGCCTGTAGCCGCTACAGGGTCAAGCCACCCTGTCCGCGGCACGGTCAATTTCTCAAGTTCGAGCGCGATGCCGCGCGTTCCGGCCTCCCGCCGCCTCTTGCCGCCTCTCGCCCCTGTCGCTGCCTGTCGCCGCCTCTCGCCCCTGTCGCTGCCTCTCGCCGCCTCTCGCCCCTGTCGCTGCCTCTCGCCGCCTCTCGCCCCTCAGTGCGTCACATTGACCATCCAGTTCAGCCCGAAGCGGTCCTGCAGCATGCCGAAGCCCTCGGACCAGAAGGTCTTCTGCATCGGCATCATCACGCGGCCGCCCTCGGACAGCGCGTCGAACCACTGGCGCGCCTGGTCCAGCGACGGCGCGACGATCGACAGGCTGAAGCCCGCGAAGGCCTCGGGCGGCGCGCCCGGCATGCCGTCGGACGCGAGGATCTCGCTCTGTCCGACCGTCACGCTCGCATGCATGATCTTGTCGTCCCAGCCTGCTGGCAGCGGCGGCTGGGCGTCGCCGTCGCCGCCTTCCTCGGCCGGCATTTCGCTGAACCGCATCATCATGTTGACCCTGGCGCCGAGCGCCTTGCCGTAGAACGCCAGCGCCTCCTCGCAGCGCCCGCCGAAATAGAGATAAGGCTGTATCTGCATGTCCGTCTCCTGCGTCGATCGTGCCGATCGTGTCGATCCATGGATGGCGGCGCCGTGGCCGTCGCGCCGACGCCGCGGGCCTTGCGGCGGTACCGCAAGGGCGCCGTCATTATGCGCCGCGGAGCGCGCCCTGCGGTCGCGCAAACCGCCGCCGTTCCCGCGCAGTCGAGGATCGGGCGACGTTGCTCGAAGCGGGCGCCGTGGGGCTGCCGGGTCCCGCTTTCGCGGGGACGGCGCCATGGCTCTGCCAGCCTTGCAGCATTGTCATCTTCGTGTCAGGGCCGTGTCGGCGGGCCTGCAGTTACAATGCCGCCTGACCGTGACAAGGCCCCGGCAACCGCCCGCAACGCGCCTTTGGCACGGACCTTTCCTCCGCTCGATCCGCCCGTGAACCGTATGCCGTACCGTCTCCTGCTGTCTGTCGCCCTGGCCATGCTGGCCCTGCCCCTGCCGGGGCTTGCCGGCACGGCAAAGCCCGCTTGCGGCGCGGCGCAGACCACCGCGGCCACGCCGATGATGAGCCGGCATGCGGCGCTGAAGCTGCAGGCCGAGGCGGAATTGCTAGGGCGCGAACCGGCCGGTTGCACCGGTGCGGACAAGGAACGGGACGCCGACGACGATGCCGCCGAGGGCGAAGAACGCCACGCCCGGCACCCCGGCGCGGCCATGTGCGCCATCGCGGCCGTGCTGCCGGGGCTGGAACTGAGCCAGTATCGCCATATGCCGCCGCGTTCGCCGCTGGGCACGCTGGCGGGCGCGACGCCGGACTCGCTGTTTCCGTCCAGTCCGGCACGCTGCTGAGCGCAAGCCCGAGCGCGCGGCCCGGGCGGCCGCGGCATCGATTCAGCTGACGCGATAGAACTCGGGCGTCTGGCCCGCATTGACGGCCCGCTGCAGCCAGTCCGGCATTTCGCCGGTGCCATCCCAGCATTGGCCCAGTGCATTGCGATAGAGCACGCCGGCGGGCTCGGGCGGTGCGGATTCGTTCGCGGCTGGGGCGGCAGCCGAAGGAGCTGCCGATGATGGGGCGGGGGTTGCCGATGTTGGCGTATCGGCGGCGCGGCCGCGTTCGGTCCGGGCGCTGCCGGAGAAACATCCGGCCGCCACCAGATCGTCCAGCGACAGGCCATAACGATCCATCTGCGCGCGCACCCAGGCGGCCGCGGCTAGTCGGGCTTCATCGAACTCGGACATGGCGTTTTCGTGCACGCTGCCGACCCGAGGCGGCCGACAGGCTAGGAGGACAACAGAAGGACCCGGCGGTGCCGGTCGAACATCGCGATTCTACAGGCTCGGCGCCGATACGCCGTGCCGGCGCGGCAAAACCTTGAATTGCGCCACGCCTTCGCGCTAAGGTCGAGCCTCTCTTCCGCCGCAAGCCAGGACTCCCTCCGTGTTTTCGCCGTTCCCCTTCCCGCCTCTGCGCCGATGCCATGCCACGCGCGCCAGGAGCGCGCGCCCGTGAACATCATCGTCGACGTATTGATCCTGCTCGGCGCGCTGCTGGCGATCGTGGCGGTAGTGCAGGTCGCCGCGGCCAGGCTGCGGTTTCCGGAATCGACGCTGCTGTCGGCGATCGGCATCGCCATCGGCGCCGGCTATGTGGCGATCGACGCCACGCTGCCCGAGTTCGCCGAGCACTTCCTGCATCCGCTGATCGATCCGTCGCTGCCGCCCGAAGCCTATCTGTGGATCTTCCTGCCGCCGCTGCTGTTCCATGCGGCGCTGACCGCCGATGTGCGCAGCATGTTGCCGGACGCCGCGCCGATCCTGCTGCTGGCGGTGGTGGCGGTGGTCGTTGCCACCGGCGTGATCGGCGTCGTCACCGCCGCGGCCAGCGGCATGAACCTGGTGGTCTGCCTGCTGCTCGGCGCGGTGGTGGCGACCACCGACCCGGCCGCGGTGATCGCGATCTTTCGCGATGTCGGCGCGCCGGCCCGGCTGATCCGGCTGGTCGAGGGCGAGAGCCTGCTCAACGACGCCGCCGCGATCGCGCTGGTCGGCGTGCTGATCGCGATGCTGACCGGCCACGGCGCCGAAGCGACGCTCGCCGCGGGCCTGACCGAACTGGCCTGGGCCTTTGGCGGCGGCATGGTGTGCGGCCTGATCGCCGGCCGCCTGCTGGCCGAGCTGCTGCCGGCGCTGGCCGGCCTTGCGGTCGCCGAAGCGGCGCTGACGCTGGCGCTGCCCTATCCGCTCTATCTGCTGGCCGAGCAGCTGCTGCATGTGTCCGGCGTGGTCGCCGTGGTCTGCGCCGGCCTGACCCTCGGCGCGCTCGGTCCGACGCGGCTGAACCCGCCCAATTGGCGGCACCTGCGGATGATCTGGGAGCAGTTCGCCGGCATCGCGGGCGCGGTGGTGTTCCTGCTGGCCGCGGTGCGGGTGCCTGCGCTGCTGCAGGGCGTCACCCCGCATCACGGTTGGCTGTTGCTGGCGCTGGTCGCCGCGGCGTTGCTGGCGCGTCTGGCGACGCTGTTCGGCCTGCTGCCCCTGCTGACCTGGCTGCGGCTGTCCGCGCCGATCGATTCGGCGTACAAGCTGGCGATCGCCTGGGGCGGACTGCGCGGCGCGGTCACGCTGGTACTCGCGCTGGGCATCGCAGAGAACCGTGCGCTGCCGCAGGAGACGCGCCATTTCGTCGCGATCCTGGCGACGGGCTTCGTGCTGGTCAGTCTGCTGGTCAATGGCACCACGCTGCGCTGGCTGATCCGCCGGCTCGAACTGGACACGCTGTCGCCGCAGGAACTGGCGCTGCAGCGCCAGGCGATCCGGCTGTCGACCGAAGAGGTCGAAAGCGCGCTGGACCGGCTGGCCGACAGCTTCGTTCTGCCGCCGTCGGCGGCGCGCGAGGTTGCCGCGCATTACCGGCGCGACATCGAACTGGGCTCGGCCGACTTCGATTTCGACAGCGCGCTGTCCGAGCGCGCGCGGCTGTCGATCGGGCTGGTCACGCTGGCCACACGCGAGAGCGAGCTGATTCCCGAGTACGGCAACGGCGTGGTGTCGGTCGCCAATCTGGACGCGATGATGCGCAACACCGCGCAGATGATCGACGCCGCGCGCGAACAGGGCCGCATCGGCTACAACCGCGCGGCGCGCCACATCCTCGACTACCAGAAGAGCTTTCGCATCGCGCTGTTCCTGCACCGGCGGCTGTCGATCGACCGGCCGCTGGCGCGTGTGCTGGCCGACCGCTTCGAGCTGATGATCGTGCGCCAGACCGTGCTGCAGCGGCTGCGGCAATACAACCGCGCGATGCTGTCGCCGGTGTTCGGCGCACGCATGGCCACCGTGCTCGACGGCGTGCTCGAGGACCGCTTCCACGCCGCCGAACAGGCGCTGCAGGAAATGCGCGAGCAATTCGGCAGCTATACCGTCGCGCTGGAGAAACGGATGCTGATGCTGTTCGCGCTGCGCAAGGGCCAGCACGAGCTGCAGGCGATGCGCGAGGAGAACGTGATCTCGCGCGAGGCCTACAACCAGATCGCGCGCGCGATCCGGCAGGCGTGGGAGGCGAATCTGGCGCGGCCGCCGCTGCGCGGCAGCTTCGGCGACGGCGCACGCACGCGTCCGCCGCCCGCCAAGGTGCCGACACCGCGCGCGCCGGGCGAGATCGCGCCGGCCAACCTCGATGGGGGCGATGCGGGAATCGATGGACGGTAGTCATGCTGGGCAGGAGGACAAACAGCGCCCGTATACTGATGCCCCTGGCGCGCCGCGCATCCCTGGTACGGCGCCCCACCCCAACGCGCGGCACAGCGCGTGTCACCGATCTTTCCCTTCCACATTCGACAACAACACGGAGCAGCAGTCATGCGTGTCGCATTCCTCGGCCTCGGCGTCATGGGCTTTCATATGGCCGGTCATCTGGCCGCCAAGGGGCATCAGGTCACGGTCTATAACCGCACCGCCAGCAAGGCCCAGGCATGGGTCGAGCGCTTCGGCGGGCAGTCGGCGGCCACGCCGGCGCTGGCGGCGCGCGATGCCGAGCTGGTCTGCAGCTGCGTCGGCAACGACGACGACCTGCGCGCGGTGCTGACCGGCCCCGACGGCGCCTTCGACGCCGCGCCGGCCGGCTGCATCTTCGTCGACCACACGACGGCCAGCGCCAACGTCGCGCGCGAACTGTACGAGCAGGCCAACGCGCGCGGCCTGCATTTCGTCGATGCGCCGGTGTCCGGCGGCGAGTCCGGCGCGCAGAACGGCGTGCTGACCGTGATGTGCGGCGGCGACGAGGCGGTGTTCGCGCGCGCCGAGCCGGTGATCTCGGCCTTCGCCCGCGCGGTCACGCGCATCGGTGGTCCCGGCGCCGGGCAGCTGGCCAAGATGGTCAACCAGATCGCGATCGCTGGCCTGCTCGAAGGGCTGTCCGAGGCGATCGCCTTCGGCCAGCGCGCCGGGCTCGACATGCCGCTGGTGCTGTCGGTGATCAGCAAGGGCGCCGCCGGTTCATGGCAGCTCGAGAACCGCGGCCCGACCATGGTCGAAGGCAAGTTCGACTTCGGTTTCGCGGTCGACTGGATGCGCAAGGACCTGGGCCTGTGCCTGGACGAGGCGCGCCGCAACGGCGCCACGCTGCCGGTCACCGCGCTGGTCGACCAGTTCTACGCCGAACTGCAGCGCGACGGCGGCGGCCGCGACGATACCTCGTCGCTGATCCGGCGCCTGCGCCGATAAGCCTCGGCACGGAATCGGCACGCGCAACGGGATTGCCAGGCGCGCACGCGTCGCCCGCGTCGTCCGATTCCTACATGGCTTTCAGCGCCGGACCGGGTGGGAGCCCGTGGGCGCGGGTCTATCGTTGAAGCAACCGGGAGCGGACCCCGAGGCGGCCGAACGGCGCCAAAGGGTGGCACGGTACTGAAGACCAACGAACAAACCCGCCAGGCTAGCCCTCGGCAAAGGAGCCTCCCATGACTCTAGGCACCATTCTTCTGATCGTGCTGATCATCCTGCTGATCGGCGCGCTGCCTTCGTGGCCCTACAGCAGCGGCTGGGGCTACTGGCCCAGCGGCGGGCTCGGCCTCATCCTGCTGATCGTGATTGCGCTGGTCGTCATGGGCAGGTTGTAGCGCGTTGCGGCGCCAGCCGCAGCGGTACCGGTAGGCCTGCCCGCCGCCTTGTTTGGGGACAGGGGGCGACGGGCAGGTGAAAAGGCGGTCGAGAGACCGCCTTTTCTTTTTGGTGTGCCGGAATTGCCGCGATGGACCGCGAGTGCCGTTGTCCCTCTCCCCCGGCCCCTCTCCCGCTCGGCGCGAGAAGGGAGGCGACCACCCCGAATGGGATGGATCAGGCCGCGGGCTTCGTTCCTGCGCTGCCGCGCTCACCGAGCCGGCGCAGCGCCAGCATCGGCAGCCGCAGCAGGAAGCCGAACACCAGCCGGACATGCATCGAGGTCAGCAGGATGTTGTCGCGCACATAGTGGAAGTGCGACACGCCGCCCTCGTCCTCGCGGAAATAGCGCACCGGGGTATCGATGTTGATCGGCCGCACGCCGCGCCAGCACAAGCGGATCGCGACCTCGGGGTCGAAGTCCATGCGCCGCATCCAGCGGTTGCCCCGCATCACCGCGCACAGCGGCGCGATTGGATAGACGCGGAAGCCGTACAGCGAATCGCCGATGCCGGCCCACAGCGTCTCCAGGTCGGCGAACACATTGCTCAGGCGCCGTCCGTAGACCCGTGCGCGCGGGGCGCTGTCGTCGAACACCGGCTTGCCGAGCACCATCGCGTCCGGGTTGCGGCGCGACAGCTCCAGCATCTTGCCGATCATCGCGGCAGGATGCTGCCCATCGGAATCCATCGTCAGCGCGTGCGTAAAGCCCTCGGCGGCGGCCTGTTCCAGCCCGTGCAGCACCGCGGCGCCCTTGCCGCGGTTCTTCGGCAGCACCAGCACGCGCAGGCCGGGATCGGCCTCGGCCTGCTGCTGCAGCCATTCGGTGCTGCCGTCGGTACTGCGGTCGACGACGACCCAGACCGGGTTCCATTGGGCTCGCGCCTCGCGCACGACCTCGCGCACCTTGGGGCCGGGGTTGTAGCTCGGGATGATCACCAGATGCGTGGTCGAACGTTCGGTCATGCGGCCGTGCTCCATCAATGTGTTGTCCCTGGCCGGCGTGGCGCGCTGCGCGTCCGCCGGCCCCTGCCTGCGCACTGCTCCTTTCTCCTCGACGTTTGTGCCGTACCGTTGGTTCCTCGTTTCGTTCCGCTTCGTCCCTTTGGCCTAGCCGGCCGCCATGCCGCCGTTGATCGACAGCACCTGCCCGGTGACATAGGCGGCGGCGTCGGACACCAGATAGGCGACCATTGTCGCGACCTCTTCCGGCTGGCCGGCGCGGCCCATCGGCACCAGCTCGCGGATCCGCTCGGGCGGAAAGGCCTGCTGCGCCATCGGCGAATCGACGATCCCGGGCGCCACCGCGTTGACCGTGACGCCGCGCGAAGCCATCTCGATCGCCAGCGAGCGCGTAGCCGCAATCACGCCCGCCTTGGCTGCAGCATAGTTCACCTGACCGCGATTGCCGATCAGGCCTGCCACCGAGGCGATATTGACGATGCGCCCCCAGCGGGTCCGCATCATCGGCATCAGCAGGGGTTGCGTCACGTTGAAGAAGCCGTGCAGCGAGACGTCGATGACCCGGCGCCATTGCTCGCGCGTCATGCCGACCATCGGCGCGTCGTCGTGGATGCCGGCGTTGTTGACCAGCACCTGCACCGGGCCCTCGGCGAGGATGCGCTGCAGCGCCTGCTCGGTGGCATCGGCATCGGTCACGTCGAAGGCGATCGCCTCGGCCTCGCCGCCGGCGGCACGGATGCGCTCGGCGACCTGCTGCGCCTCGTCCAGGCGCCGGTTGGCATGGACCCAGACGCGGCAGCCACCGGCGGCCAGGGTCTGGCAGATCGCCTGTCCGAGCGCGCCGCTGCCGCCGGTGACGAGAGCCAGCTTGCGGACGGGCGCGGGCACAAGCCGGGGCGTGCGGGGCATCAACGGGTACGGTTGGCGGCGGTGTAGGCCGCCAGGCTGCCCAGCGTGGCGAAGATCGTCTTGTTGTCCGGATTGTCGGAGCGAAGCTCGAATCCGTACTTCCTGGAGATCAGGAGTGCAATTTCCAGCACGTCGATCGAATCGAGGCCGAAGCCCTCGCCATACAGCGGCGTATCGGCCGTCACCTGGTCCAGCGTCAGCTCGGTAATGTCCAGTTCGCCGAGAATCATCCGGGCCAGTTCGATTTCGAGATCGGTCATTGTCGCTAAATGTAAGTTATGTCGTCGCGGCGGCGGCCGGAGTCCGGCCCGGGGCCGCGCAAAGCCGTGGGGTATACTGCGGCACCGCCTTCGGGCGCAATGCTACCAAGCCCTCCGGGTTCGCTCCATATGGGTGAAATTTGGTAACAACCTCGCCGCCACGACGAGAAACGGAACCCCCACACTTCGGGTCTTCCAGCCATAGTCCCCTGAAAGATCGATGACCGGACCGCTTCGCCGCCGGCGCGGGAGCGCAAGACCGCCCTCCCCGATGCCGGCCGAAGCCCCGACCGCGCCGCCATGCCAGTGTCCCGCATCCCGCGCCGATCGCGCCAACAGAATTTCGCCGCCCGTGCCGCCGGCGCGGCCGCGGCGAACCCGTCCGCCGGGACCCTGCCGCTGATCGCGCATACCCGTGACGACCAGATCGTCGCCTACCGGGAGGGCGCGCCGGTCACCGTGGCGCGCTTTCTGGCCGACGTCCGCGACCTGGCATCGCGTCTGCCTGCCGGCCGCCACGTCTTCAATATGTGCGCGGACCGCTACCTGTTCACCGTCGGCCTGTGCGCCAGCCTGCTCGCCGACAAGATCAGCCTGCTGCCGCCGGCGCATACCCCCGAGATGGTCCGCGAACTGGCCACGTTCGCGCCCGACACCTTCTGCCTGTACGACGGCGCCGGCTGCCATTGCAACGCCGGCTGCCATGCCGAGGACGTTGCGGGCGGCGCCAGCGGCGCGGGACTGCCCAGCATGCGCGTGACGCTGCCCGCCCGGTACGAGGCGCCAGGCGACGACACGGTCGCCGTGACGATCCCGCGGATCCCCGCCGATCGCACCCTCGCCTATCTGTTCACCTCGGGCTCGACCGGACTGCCGATGCCGCATCGCAAGAGCTGGGGGGCGATGGTGCGCAATGCGCGCGCCGCGGCGACGCGGCTCGGCATCGATGCGCTGGCCGGCGCGACGCTGGTCGGCACCGTGCCGGCGCAGCACATGTACGGGCTCGAATGCACGGTGATGCTGGCGCTGCACGGCGGCGTCGCCTTGAGCGCGGCCCATCCCTTCTATCCCTACGATGTCGCCGCCGCGCTGGCCGCGGTGCCGGCGCCGCGCGTGCTGGTGGCCTCGCCGGTCCATCTGCGCACGCTGCAGCTGTCGCCGGTCCAGTTGCCGGCGCTGGCGCGGCTGCTGTCGGCGACCGCGCCGCTGGCGCCGCGGCTGGCCCGCGACATCGAGGCGCGTACCGGCGCGCCGCTGCTGGAAATCTACGGCAGCACCGAGACCGGCCACATCGCCACGCGCCGCACCGCGCACGATGCCGCCTGGCAGCTGCTTCCGGGCGTGGCGCTGCGCCTGGAGCGCGCACCCGGTGCGCAAGCCGCGGCCGACAGTGACGATGCCGACGACGGCCCGGTCTGGCTGGCCGGCGGTGCCCATCTGGCCCAGCCGGTGGCGCTGAACGACGCGATCGAGCCGCTCGACGCCCACCGCTTCCTGCTGCACGGCCGCAAGGCCGACCTGATCAAGATCGCCGGCAAGCGCACCTCGCTGGCCTATCTGAACCATCATCTGAACGCGATTCCGGGCGTCGTCGACGGCGTCTTCCATCTGCCGCGCAGCGAACCGCCGGGCGGACTGGGCAAGGAGGCACGCCTGACGGCGCTGGTCGTCGCGCCGGGCCTGAACGCCGCCGATATCGTGCAGGCGCTGCGCGCGCGCATCGATCCGGTGTTCCTGCCGCGGCGCGTGTTCTTCGTCGACAGCCTGCCGCGCAATGCCACCGGCAAGCTGCCGCGCGACCTGCTGGAGCCGCTGGTAGCGCGGCTGCAAGGCGGCCAGGCGGCGCGCCGCGACGATCGCGCGCCCACCACCGTGCTCGGGCCGGCATGAACAGCGCCGGCGTCTTCACCATCGAAGCCGGCCACCCGGCGTTGCCGGGACACTTTCCCGGCCAGCCGATCGTGCCCGGCGTGGTGCTGCTGGACCACGCGGTGCTGCGCATCGCCGCCGCACTGGGGTGTGCGCCCCAGCCCTGCCGCCTTGCCTCGGTCAAGTTCCTGGCCACGGTGGCGCCGAACGAGCCGGTGATGGTCCGCTATGCCAGCGTCGATGATGACCAACCCGACCATCAGGCCGGCCACCAGACCGAGCGCACGGTCCGCTTCGAGCTCGAAGGCCCGGGCCGTACCGTCGCCAGCGGCACGCTGACGCTGCCGGGCCTGGCCGGGCCGACCGACGCGGCGGTATGACGGCACCGGACAATAGCCACGCGGCGCCCGCCGACGACTGGAGCAGCCAGCCCGAGCGCAGCCATCTGCGGCTGCTGCGCGTGATGCGCTGGCTGTCGCTGCGGCTGGGCCGCCGCGCCAGCCGCACGCTGCTGTGGCCCGTGGTGGCGGTCTACCTGCTGATCTCGCCGGGCGCGCGCCGCACCTCGCGCCTGTACCTGTCGCGCGCGCTCGGACGCCCGGCCGGCCTGATCGACCTGCTCCGCCAGGGCTTCGCCTTCGCGTCGACGATCCATGACCGTGTCTATTTGCTGAACGGCCGCCTGGACCTGTTCGATATCCGGGTCCATGGCGAGCCGGTCATCCAGCAGGCGATCGCGCGCGGCGACGGCGCCTTCCTGTTCGGCGCCCATCTGGGCAGCTTCGAGGCGGTGCGCGCGGTCGGCCTGCGTTATCCGGCGCTGCGGCTGGCGGTGATGATGTACCAGGACAATGCCAGCCGCCTCAACGACGTGCTGGCGGCGATCAACCCCGCGGTGCGGCAGGACGTGATCGCGCTGGGCCGGCTCGACGCGATGCTGCAGGCGCGCGACTACCTGGAGCGCGGCTACCTGCTCGGCCTGCTGGCCGACCGCACGCTGACCCGGCTCGCCACCGATCCGCCGCGGCACTGCGAATTCCTCGGCACGCCGGCGCCCTTCGCCACCGGGCCGCTGCGGATGGCCGCGATGCTGCGCCGGCCGGTGCTGTTCATGACCGGCCTGTACCGCGGCGGCAACCGCTACGACATCCACTTCGACACGATCGCCGACTTCTCGGCGACGCCGGCCGCCGAGCGCGAGACGGCGATCGAGGCCGCGCTGCGACGCTATGTCGAGCTGCTCGAGCGGCATTGCCGCGCGGCGCCCTACAACTGGTTCAACTTCTACGATTTCTGGCAGGCGCCGACGCGCACGACTGCAAACGGATGATGCCGATCACCAGCCAATTCGAAAGCCCTCGCTTGCCTGTCCTCGGTGTTGCCCTTCGTCTGGGCGCGGCGTGCTGGCTGGCGCTGGCCTGCCTGCTGCCCGCGGCCGGCGCGGCCGCCCCGGCGGTGACATCGACCGCGACGGCCCGGGCCAGCGCCGATGCCGCCTGGAGCGTGGACCGCCTGATGGCGACGCTGGCGCGGCAGCCCTCGGGCAGCGCGCGCTTCGTCGAGAAGAAGTACATCGCGATGCTCGAGCGCCCGCTGGAATCGAGCGGCGAACTGCGCTTCGTCGCGCCCGACCGGCTGGAAAAGCGCACGCTGGCGCCCAAACCCGAGACGCTGCTGGTGCAGGGCGACATGCTGACGGTCGAGCGGGCCGGCCGCAAGACCACCATTCCGCTCGGCAACCACCCCGAACTGGCCGGCTTCATCGAGAGCCTGCGCGGCACGCTGGCCGGCAACCGGCAGGCGCTGGAGCAGTACTACCGGCTCGCGCTGGAGGGCAGCGCCAGGCGGTGGACGCTGACGCTGACGCCATCAGACAGCCGGATGGCGGCCGCGATCGCGGCGATCCGCATCGACGGCGCCGGCGAGCGGCTCGAGCGCGTCGAGATCCGCCAGGCCGACGGCGACCGTTCGGTGATGACCATCGTGCCGACCGGCGGCCAATGAGCGCGGCGGGCCAGCGTTGGTACCGAAGGACGCTGCCGGCGCGGGTGGCGGTCGCGATCTGGCTGGCCTTCGTGCTGGCCTGCGCCGTCGTCGCGGCGCGCACCACCTTCACCGCGGACCTGTCGGCCTTCCTGCCGCGCGCGCCGACCGCCGAGCAGCAGCTGCTGGTCGATCAGCTGCGCGATGGGCTGGTCTCGCGGCTGCTGCTGATCGGCATCGAGGGCGGCGCCGGACAGGATCAGGACGGCGCCCGGCGTGCGGCGCTGTCGAAGGCGCTGGCCGGCAAGCTGCGCGGCGATCCGCGCTTCGCCGCGATCGACAACGGCGAGCCGGTCAACCGCGAGCGCGACCAGCGCTATCTGTTCGCCAATCGCTATCTGCTCAGTCCCGCCGTCACGCCCGAGCGCTTCACCGAGGCGGGCCTGCGCGCGGCCGTCGGCGACACCATCGATCTGCTCGGCTCGTCCGCCGGGCTGATGATCAAGCCGCTGTTGCCGCGCGATCCGACCGGCGAGGTGGCGACGCTGCTGGCCGATCTCGATCCGGGCCACGGCGCGGCGACGCGGGACGGGGTGTGGGCCTCGCGCGACGGCCGCCGCGCGGTGCTGCTGGCGCAGACCGCGGCGCCCGGCTCGGACCTGGACGCGCAGGCGCAGGCGATGGCGGCGATCCGTTCGGCCTTTGCCGCCGCGGTGTCGGAGTCCGGCGCCAAGGCGGGCGAATTCCGCCTCGTGATGTCCGGGCCCGGCGCGATCGGCGTGCAGACGCGCGACACCATCCGCGCCGAGGTCGAGCGGCTGTCGACGATCGGCGTGGCCGTGATCGTGGCGCTGCTGTGGTTCGTCTACCGCTCGCCGACCGCGCTGGCACTCGGGCTGGTGCCGGTGCTGTCCGGCGTGCTGGCGGGCGTCGCCGCGGTCAGCCTCGGCTTCGGCATGGTCCACGGCCTGACGCTCGGCTTCGGCACCACGCTGATCGGCGAGTCGGTCGACTATGCGATCTATCTGTTCGCGCAGACCGCGCAGGATCGGGATGACGATGCGCCGGCTGAATCCGGCACCGCTGCCGCGGCCGCCGGCGCTGGGGCAGGCGCTGCGGCTATCAGTGCAGCCGGGTTTGGGGTTGGCGTTGGCTCCAGTGCTTCCACGACCGCCGCGGCCGCGCGCGAACGCTGGACACGCGCCTTCTGGCCCACGGTGCGGCTCGGCGTGCTGACCTCGATCTGCGGCTTCGCCTCGCTGCTGCTGTCGGGCTTTCCGGGGCTGGCGCAGCTCGGGCTGTTCTCCATCGCCGGACTGGCCACCGCCGCACTGGTCACGCGCTTCGTGCTGCCGCAGCTGATTCCGGCGCGCTGGCGCATGCGCGATCTGCGCCCGCTCGGCAACCGGCTGGCCCGCATCGCGGCCCATGCGCCGCGGCTGCGTTGGCCGGCGCTCGCCGTGGTGCTTGCCGCCGTGCTCGTGCTGGTGTGGCTGGTCGCCGTACAGCGCACGCCGTTGTGGAGCCAGGAGCTGACGTCGCTAAGCCCGGTGCCGGCCGACACCCAGGCACTCGATACCGGCTTGCGGGCCGATCTCGGCGCCCCGGACGTGCGCTATCTGGTCACCGTGTCGGCGGCCACCGAACAGGGCGCGCTGCAAGGCGCCGAGCAGGTCGGCGCGCAACTGGCGCCGCTGGTCGCGCAGGGCGTGATCGGGGGCTTCGACAGCCCGGCGCGCTTCCTGCCGAGCGAGGCCACGCAACGCGCGCGGCAGGCCGCCCTGCCCTCGCGCGACGAACTGGCCGGACGGCTGGAGGCCGCGGTGGCGGAACTGCCTGTCAAGCCGGCGCTGTTCGCGCCCTTCCTTGACGAGGTTGCGCGCGTGCGGGAGATGCCGCCGCTGACGCGGGCCGATCTGCGCGGCACGTCGATGGCGCTGGCGGTCGATGCGCTGCTGACCGAGCACGGCGGCCGCTGGACCGCGACGCTGCCGCTGCGCGCCCCGGCTCAGGCCATTGCCGCCCCCGGGGCCGACCCCGATGCAGCAGCCGATGCCGCGCCCAATGCCGACGCAGATGCCCCGGCAGGCGGCCAGGCCAAAGCCGGCGCCAAGGCCGACGCCAGTGCCCACGCACAGTCAGCGGCGAGCCGGGCACCGGCCGCAGTACCGGTGCCCAAGGCGATCCGCGCCGCGATCGCCCGGGCGGGCGTTGCCAATGCGCTGTTCGTCGACCTGAAGGGCGAATCGGACCGGCTCTACGCGGGCTATCTGCGCGAAGCGCTGCGGCTGTCGCTGGGCGGGGCCGCCGCCATCGCGATGCTGCTGCTGGTGGCGCTGCGTTCGCCGCGCCGCGTGCTGGCCACGCTGCTGCCGCTGGCCGCCGCCGCGCTGGTCGTGATCGCCGGGCTGGCGCTGGCCGGCAAGACGCTGTCGCTGCTGCATCTGGTCGGCATGCTGCTGCTGGTCGCGGTGGGCTCGAACTACGCCCTGTTCTTCAACGGCGCGGCACGGACGCCGGATGCGAGCGAGCGCGGAGCGAACGAATCCGGAGCGCACGAGCCCAGGGCAAACCAGCCCGCGGCGATCGCACCGCGCACGCTGGTGTCGCTGCTGCTGGCCAACCTGACCACGGTGGCGGCCTTCGGTCTGCTAGGCTTATCACATCTGCCGCTGTTGCAGGCCTTCGGCCAAACGGTCGGTCCGGGCGCGGTGCTGGCGCTGCTGTTCTCCGCGGTGTTCGCGCCGGCGGCCATGCTGGGTGCCTCGCCCCGTCCGACCGCGGCCGGTCACGATCAGGAGGCAAAACCATGACGCGCATGCGCAATTCCTGTCCCGGGCCACAGTCGACCGCCTCGACCGCCGCGCCGGGCACGATCCGCAGCTGGCGGCCATCGGCGCTGATCGGCGGCGCGGCCGCCGTCCACCTGGGCGCGGTGGCCGCGGTGCTGGCGCAACCGGCAACGCTGCCGTGGGCGGCCGGCACGGTGGTGGCGGCCAATCTGCTGCTGGCCGGCGCCGGGCTGTGGCCGCGCAGCACGCTGCTGGGGCCGAACCTGCTGCGGCTGCCGCCCAGCGCTGGCCACAGCATCGCGCTGACGTTCGACGACGGCCCCAATCCCGAGGTCACGCCCGCCGTGCTCGACCTGCTCGACGCGCACGGTGCCCGCGCCACCTTCTTCTGCATCGGCGAGCGCGCGCTGCGCCATCCCGACCTGGTGGCCGACATCGTGCGCCGCGGCCATGCGATCGAAAACCATACCCAGCACCACTGGCTGCACTTCTCGACGTTCGGGCCCGGCCGCATCACGAAAGAGGTCGGCGAAGCGCAGCGTTTGCTGACCGAACTGACCGGGCAGGTGCCGCGCTTCTTCCGCGCGCCCGCGGGCCTGCGCAATCCGCTGCTGGAGCCGGCGCTGTGCCGGCATGGACTGCGGCTCGCCAGCTGGACGCGGCGCGGCTTCGATACCTTCCGCGGCGGCGATCCGGACAAGGTCGAGGCGCGGCTGCTGAAGGACCTGGCCGCGCGCGACATCCTGCTGATGCATGACGGCAACCCGGGCACCGACCGTGCCGGCACGCCGATGATCCTGGTAGTGCTGCCGCGCGTGCTGCGCGCCATCGACCGGGCGGCCTTGCGCTACGTGACGCTGCGCGAGGCGGTGCCAGCATGACGCGCTGGACCGATGCCGCCGGCCAGGCTGGCGAGGCGTTGATCGCGCGGGCCAGCGCGCGCTACCGGGCGGCCGATCCCTTTGCCGTGCATTTCGCCCGCTTCAAGCTGCGCAACGATCCGGTCTTCGCGATCGCGCTGGCGCAGGGGCTGATCCCCGACGGCGCCCGCATTCTCGATATCGGCTGCGGCCAGGGCCTGCTGGCCAGCTGGCTGCTGGCGGCGCAGCAGTGCCATCCCGACAGCTGGCCGCCGGGCTGGCCGGCGCCGCCGGTGCCGCGCTCCTATCTGGGTATCGAACTGACGCCGGCCGACGCCAACCGCGCCCGCGCCGCGCTGGCCGAGCCGGGCCCGTGGCCGGCGGAAATCCGCCAGGCCGATGCCCGCGCCGCGGTGGCCGAGGTCGCCGCGGCCTGCGACCTGGTGGTGCTGCTCGATGTGCTGCATTACATCGACCGCCCCGCGCAGGAAGCGCTGCTGCGCGACGCGCTGCGCTGCCTGGCGCCGGGCGGGCGGCTGCTGATGCGGGTCGGCGACGCCAGCGCGGGCTGGCGCGCCCGCTACAGCCGCGCGGTCGACCGCGTGGTGCAGTGGCTGCGCGCCGGCCGCACCAGCCCGCTGACCTGCCGGCCCGCCGACGAATGGCGCGCGCTGCTGCGCGGCATGGGCATGACGCTGCGCGAGGTGCCGCTGCCACGCGATGCGCATGGCGCCAATGTGCTGATGGTCGGCACGATGGACGTGCGGGAGGACAAGTCCGTGCAGACGGCACAGGTCCGGCACGGCACCGTGGCTTCCGCCGGCGAGCTGGAGCCGCTTTGATACAATCGCGCCGCCCGCCGGTGCCGGCCACCGACCGCAACGCCGGCCGCCCCGGCGGCCCTGGCAATGTCGGCACCGCACCGCACGGCGCCGCCTCGCATCCCGATCGTCCGCTGTCCCCACCCGTGTCCGCGCTGCACCTCTCCCATTTCACCGTCACCAGTTGCCTGGGCCATGGCCTCGCGGCGACATCCGCGGCCTTGCGCGCGCAGCGCAGCGGACTCGCGCCCTGCCGCTTCGGCGAGGTCAGGCTGCGCACCCATGTCGGCGAGGTCGCCGGCGTCGACGACGCCCCGCTGCCGTCCGCATTCGCCAGCTTCGACTGCCGCAACAACCGGCTCGCGCGGCTGGCGCTCGAACAGGACGGTTTCGCCGGACGCGTGCGCGAGGCCATCGCGCGTTATGGCGCGCACCGGATCGGCGTATTCCTCGGCACCAGCACCGGCGGGATTCTCGAAACCGAACAGGCCTACCGGCGGCGCGATCCGGCGACGGGCGCGCTGCCGCCCGACTTCGACTATGCGCACCGGCACAGCCCGTTCTCGCTGCCGGCCTTCGTGCGCGCCTACCTTGGCCTGACCGGTCCCGCGGCGGCGATTTCGTCGGCGTGCTCGTCGGGTGCCAAGGTGTTCGCCTCGGCGCGCCGGATGATCGAGACGGGGCTGATCGACGCGGCGCTGGTGGGCGGCGTCGATTCGCTGTGCCATACCACGCTGTATGGCTTCCACTCGCTGGAACTGGTGTCGGCCGAACCTTGCCGGCCCTACGATGCGCGGCGCAACGGCATCTCGATCGGCGAAGGCGGTGCATTCGGGCTGCTCGAACGGTTGCCCGAGCCCGTGCCCGATTCCGGGGCGGCGCTGCCGGACGATGCGGTGCTGCTGTGCGGCGTCGGCGAATCCAGCGACGCGCACCACATGTCGAGCCCGCATCCGGAAGGACTGGGCGCACGGCTGGCGATGGAGCAGGCACTGGCCGATGCCGGGCTGACGCCAGCCGACATCGACTACATCAACCTGCACGGCACCGCCACGCCGAGCAACGACGCCGCCGAGGGCAAGGCCGTGCTGGCGCTGTTCGGCACGACGCCCTGCAGCTCGACCAAGGGCGCGACTGGCCATACGCTGGGCGCGGCCGGCGCGATCGAGGCGGTGATCAGCGCGCTGGCGCTGCGCGAGGGCTGGCTGCCGGCCGGCATTGCCGGTACCGAACTGGACCCGGCGCTGCCGGTCCGCTATCTGCTGCATACGGACACGCCGGATGCCGGCCATCGTCCCCGCTACGCGCTGAGCAACGCATTCGGCTTCGGTGGCTCCAATTGCAGCCTGCTGTTCGGCCGCGCCGACGCGCATCTGCGAGGCGAACGGTCATGACGGCGCCGGTGTTCATCGAAGGAATCGGCCTGCTCGGCCCGGGACTGTCGGACTGGCAGCAAGGCGCCGCGGTGCTGCGCGGGGAGGTCCCCTATTTGCATGCCGCGACGGCATTGCCCGCGCCGGCAGGGCTGCCGCCGGCCGAGCGCCGGCGCACCGGCCCGGCGGTCAAGCTGGCGCTGGCGGTCGGCGGGCAGGCCATCGCCGCCAGCGGGCGCGATGCCGCCACGCTGGCGACCGTGTTCAGCGCCTCGGGGGCCGACGGCCACAACTACCACGCGATCTGCGAATCGCTGGCGGGCGAGGACCCGCTGATCTCGCCGACCCGCTTCCACAACTCGGTGCACAACGCGCCGGCCGGCTACTGGAGCATCGCCACCGGCGCGATGGCGCCGTCCAACGCGATGTGCGCGCACGACGGCAGCTTCGCCGCGGGCCTGCTCGATGCCTGCAGCCAGGTGCTGGCGACCGGCGCGCCCTGCGTGCTGATCGCCTACGACACCGACTATCCCGAGCCGCTGCGCAGTGCGCGGCCGATTCCCGATGCATTCGGGCTCGCGTTGGTGCTGACGGCCGAGCCGGGTCCGGCGACGCTCGCCAGCCTGCGGCCCTCGCTGGCGATCGACGGCGATGCGCCGACGGCGATGGCCGATGGCGCGCTGGAAGGCCTGCGCGCCGCGATCCCGGCCGCACGCGCCCTGCCCTTGCTGCAAACGCTGGCGCGGGGCGACGATGCTGCCCCGGTGCTCGATTATCTGGAACCGCTGCGGTTGCGCGTCGAGGTCGCGCCATGGCGGTGAGCGACGTCGCCGCCTCGGCAACCGGCATGCCGCCCGGCGCGCCGGCGGGCCGCGACTGGATCGCCGCCCATATCCCGCATCGCGGCGCGATGTGCCTGCTCGACCGGGTGGTCGACTGGAATGCGATGCGCATCCGCTGCGAGGCGAACGACCATGCGTCGCCCGATCATCCGCTGCGTGCCGAAGGACGGCTCGCCGCGCTGTGCGGTATCGAATATGCCGCGCAGGCGATGGCCGTGCACGGCGCGCTGCTGACGTCCGGCTCCGCGGCCACGCCGCGCGTCGGCTATCTGGCCAGCGTGCGCAAGGTCGAGCTCCACGCCGGGCGGCTCGATACCGTGGCGGGACCGCTGACGATCGAGGCCGAGCGGATCGGCGGCGACGAGCGCCAGGTGCTCTATGAATTCGCGCTGCAGGGCGGCGGCGCCGTGCTGCTGACGGGCCGCGCGGCGGTGGTGCTGGACGCCACGCCGGGCGGCTGAGTCCGGCTCGAACCGCGCGGCGCCTTCCCGGCGGCTGGTGAAAGTCGCTGAGCCCCGCCAGCGCGGGGGCGACCGCAGACATCCGCCAACTTGCCCGTGCTCCCCGCGAACGCGAATGCGGGGACCACGCGGCTTTCAAGCCAACCGCTTCAGGCGCGCGCGCTCAGCCCTCGGCCTTCGGTGCAGGCAGCACCTCGCCGCTGACCTCGCCGAAGCCGATCCGATAGCCATCGCCCTGGCACCAGCCGCGCATCACCACTTCGTCGCCATCCTGCAGGAAACCGCGCTCCACGCCGCCGGCCAGCTTCAGCGGCTCGTTGCCGTTGCGAGTCAGTTCCAGCAGGCTGCCGTACGAGTCCGGCGTGGTGCCGCTGATCGTGCCCGAGCCCATCAGATCGCCAACGCGCACATTGCAGCCCGACACCGTGTGGTGGGCCAGTTGCTGCGCCATCGTCCAGTACATCGCGCGGAAGTTGGTGCGGCTGATCCGCTCGGCACGCTCGGCGCCCTGCGGCCGCAGCGCGACCTCGAGCTCGATGTCGTAGGCATTGCGCGCCGACTGGCGCAGATACGGCAGCGGCTCCGGCGACTGCTCCGGGTTGTCGCGGCGGAACGGCTCGAGCGCGTCCATCGTGACGACCCACGGCGAGATCGAGGTGCCGAAACTCTTCGAGTTGAACGGCCCCAGCGGCACGTATTCCCACTGCTGGATATCGCGCGCGCTCCAGTCGTTGAGCAGCACCATGCCGAACAGATAGTCGTCGGCCTGATCGACGCGCACCGGCTCGCCCAGCGCCGAGTCCTTGCCGACGATGAAGCCCATCTCCAGCTCGTAGTCGAGCTTGCGGCAGGTGCCGAAGATCGGGCGCGCCTCGTTCGGCAGCTTGATCTGGCCGTTGGGACGGTGGATCGGCGTGCCGCTGACCACCACCGAGCTGGCGCGGCCGTTGTAGCCGATCGGGATTTCGAGCCAGTTCGGCAGCAGCGCGTTGTCCGGATCGCGGAACATGCGGCCCACGTTGGTCGCGTGCTCCTTCGACGAATAGAAATCGGTGTAGCCGGGAATCTGCACCGGCAGGTGCAGCGTGGCGCCGGCCATCGGCACTACTGCGCGCTCGCGCAGCGCGGCATCGTCGCGCAGCGTCGGCGTGTCGGCCGCCAGCAGTTCGGCGATGCGCTGGCGCGTCTCGCGCCAGACCGGACGGCCCAGCGCGATGAAGCGGTTGAGCACCGGCGCGGCGAAGGTACCGCGCGCGGCAGCCGGCAGCAGGCCGGCCTCGTCCAGCACCGACAGGTCGACGATGCGGTCGCCGATCGCGACACCGACGCGCGGCGCCTGCGCGCCGTGCGAGAACACGCCATAGGGCAGGTTCTGCAACGGGAAATGGGTGGCGGCGTCGTTGGCCGATTCGATCCAGCTGCGGGAGGATTGGGCTTGGGTCATGGATGCTATGTGTTGGGCTGTCCGCCCGGGAGCGCTACCTTGGCTACGTTGCGCTGCCTGGCGGTACGTTGGTTATCGTCGGCGTATGTCGTCGGTGCGCGCCATCAGCGCACGTTCGGGTTGAAATGCTTCTTCAGCCCTTGCCAGCAGTGCTGGTAGTCGGACTGCAGCGCGGCCGATTCGGCGGCGAAGCGCGTGGGCCGGATCACCGTCGGCGTCTCGAACATGAACGCCATCGTGTCGGAGATGCGGTGCGGCCTGGTGGTGTCCGCCTCGCTGGCGCGCGCGAAGGTCTCGGCATCGGGGCCGTGACCGCTCATGCAGTTGTGCAGGCTGGCGCCACCCGGAGCGAAGCCTTCGGCCTTGGCGTCGTAGACGCCTTCGATCAGCCCCATGAATTCGCTGGCGATATTGCGGTGGAACCAGGGCGGGCGGAACGAGTGCTCCATCGCCAGCCAGCGCGGGCCGAAGATCACGAAGTCGATGTTGTCGACGCCCTCGGTATCGGACGGGCTGTGCAGCACCAGGAAGATCGACGGGTCCGGATGGTCGAAGCTGATCGAGCCGATCGTGTTGAAGCGGCGCAGATCGTATTTGTACGGCGCGTAGTTGCCATGCCAGGCCACCACGTCCAGCGGCGAATGGCCGATCTTCGCGCGCCACAGATTGCCCTGGAACTTGGCCACCAGCTCGAAGTCGCCCTCGACGTCCTCGTACCAGGCCACCGGCGTCTGGAAGTCGCGCGGATTGGCCAGGCCATTCGAGCCGATCACGCCGAGGTCGGGCAGCTTCAGCAGCGCGCCGTAGTTCTCGCAGATATAGCCGCGCGCCTCGCCGTCGAGCAGCTCGACGCGGAAGCGCACGCCGCGCGGCACCACCGCGATCTCCTGCGGCTCGACCTCGAGCACGCCCAGTTCGGTGGCCAGGCGCAGCCGGCCCTGCTGCGGCACGATCAGCATCTCGCCGTCGGCGTTGTAGAAGAAGCGGCCCTGCATCGAGCGGTTGGCCAGGTACAGGTGGATGCCGCAGCCGACCATCGCGTCGGGGCCGCCGTTGCCGCCCATCGTGACGATGCCGTCGATAAAGTCGGTCGGTGCGTCCGGCATCGGCAGCGGGCTCCAGCGCATCTGGTTCGGCGACGGCGCCACCTCGTCGAAGCGGCTGACGATTCGCGATTGCTCGATCTTGACGAAGGACTCGTGCACCGCCGCCGGGCGGATCCGGTACAGCCACGAGCGGCGGTTGTGCGCGCGCGGCGCGGTGAAGGCGGTGCCCGACAGCTGCTCGGCGTACAGGCCGTACGGCGCGCGCTGCGGCGAATTCTGTCCGACCGGCAGCGCGCCCGGCAGCGCTTCGGTGGCGAATTCGTTGGCGAAGCCGGACTGGTAGCGCAGCGCGCCGGTGTCGGTGTCTTGGCGTAGTGCTTGAGTCATGGTGGTCCTGACAGAGGTTCGGGAAGGGTTCTCGGAAAAAAAATCGGCTTGATGGATCGGCTTACGCCGGAACCGGAATCGGCACGGCGGCGTCCGCTTGCGGCCCCGGCACCGCGGGTGGCACCGCGGCGCGCGCCAGCGCCATCGCTTGCCGCAGTACCGCGGTGTCGCCGATATGGTTGGCCAGCAGCAGGATCAGCTGCGCGTTGGCGGCCTGGCTTTGCGCATCGCTCAGATCGCGATGCATCTCGAGCAGCGACTCGTAGACGTCGTCCGGCTGCGCGAGATTCGGTTCGGTGACGAGCCGCGCGTGCTGCGGCTGCGGCTCGGCCGGGGCCGCGCGCCACTGCACGTCGATCATGCCGAGCGCGCGGCGCAGCGCGGCCAGCAGCGCGTCGTGGTCGACCTCGCGCCAGCGTGCGCAGACATGCTGGTCCGGGCGCAGCAGATAGCAGGTGCCGGGCTGGCCGTCGTAGCGGCGCACGGCCAGGCCTTCGACGTCTTCGAGCACGACCGCGCCGCGCGGCAGCGTGGGCGTGGGCTGCGCCGATGGCGTCGGTGGCATCATGCAAACCACTTTCACCGGCACCGGCGCGGCGCTCAATTGTTCGAGCGCCGTGCGCGCCGCGGACGACAGGCCCTGCGCATCGGCGAACACCAGCGCGGTAAAGCCGTTGCCCAGATGCGGCAGCAGCCAGCTCTCGCGCTGCCCCTTGTCGCCGACCACGCGCACCGGTGCATCGGCGCAGACCGCGCCGGGCACCATCGCGCCGGCGAACGGCGCGCTGTCCGACGTGTTCAGCGGCGAAGGCGCCAGCACGGTCGGCGTCGACAACCGGCCGCTGTTGACCAGTTGGCGCGCGAACGGATGCTGACGGGCGAGCCGCAGCACGCTGTCGCGAAACACGCGGCTGGTGGCGCTCTTCGGCGTGATGAAATCGGTCGAGCGCGTCGAATGCAGGATGTTCTCGTCGGCCGCGTATTCGCGCTCGCTGGCATAGGTGTCGAGCAGCGCGTCGGGCGCCCGCCCTTCCAGCACCAGCCGCAGCTTCCACGCCAGGTTCTCCGCGTCCTGCACGCCGCTGTTGGCGCCGCGCGCGCCGAACGGCGACACGCGATGCGCGGCGTCGCCGGCGAACAGCACACGGCCGTGGCGGAAGCGCTCCATGCGCTGGCACGAGAAGGTGTAGACGCTGACCCATTCGAGCTCGAACTGCGCGTCGGGCCCGAGCAGCGCGCGCAGCCGCGCCAGCACGCGTTCGGGCTGACGCTCCTGTTCGGGATCGGCATCCCAGCCCAGCTGGAAATCGATGCGCCAGATATTGTCCGGCTGCCGATGCAGCAGCACCGACTGGTTGCGGTTGAACGGCGGATCGAACCAGAACCAGCGCTCGGCCGGGAAGCCGGCGGCCATCTTCACATCGGCGATCAGGAAGCGGTCGCGGAAGGTCCGGCCCTGGCTTTGCAGCCCCATCAGCTGGCGCACGGGACTGCGCGCGCCGTCCGCCACCACCACGTAGCGTGCCGGCAGCGTGTAGTCGCCATCCGGCGTCGACACCGTCAGCACGACATGATCTTCCTGCTGGCGCAGCCCGCTGACGCCATGACGCCAGCGCAGTTCGAGTCCTTCCAGTTCGGCGGCCCGATCGACGAGATAGCCCTCGACGTAGTACTGCTGCAGGTTGATGAAGGCAGGACGATGGTGACCGCTCTCCGGCAGCAGATCGAAGCTGTAGACCTGCTCCTGGTCGAGTAACACGCGGCCGACGTGCCAGCGCACCCCCTTGTCGACCAGCCGCTCGCCGCAGCCGAGGCGATCGAAAATATCGAGCGTGCGCTTGGCGAAGCAGATCGCGCGCGAACCGCTGGCCAGCGTGCAGTCGTCATCGAGCAGCACCACCGGCACCTGCTGCTGCGCCAGGTCGATCGCCGTGGCGAGGCCGACCGGACCGGCCCCGATCACGACCACCGGCCGTACCGCGGGCCGCGCGTCCGGCTGCTGCTCGGCGCAGCGCCGGTAGGCGAAGGTGCGGGCCTGGTAGTTGTCGCCTGCCTCGGCCGTGGTTTCCTCAGCTGTGGTTTCCATGTCGTCTCCCTCCGGCCGTCGCGCCCGCTGTCCCGCGGACTGCGGCGGCCAGCATGCCGCGCCTTCAGTCCTGCAGCGCGGCCCACATTTCCTTGTCGCGCTCGGCGGTCCAGATGCGCGGATGCTTGATGCCACTGGCCTCGTCATAGGCGCGCGCCACGTCGAACGGCAGGCAATGCTCGTAGATGAAGACGTGGCCGAACTTCGGATCCATCGCCGCGCGCGTATGCGCCATCGCGCCCTTCAGGTCCAGCTTCTGCGCCACCGCCTCGCGGCCGCGCTGCAGCAGCGTGCTGACGAAATCGCGCGTGTAGGCGAGGCCCTTGTCGACCTGTTCCGGCGTGGTCAGCGCAGGTCCGCGTCCCGGCACCAGCGCCTGCGGCTGCAGCGCGCGCAGCGCGTCGAGCGTCGCCGGCCATTCCTCCAGCTGCGCGTCGCCGCAATAGCAGGCCGCGTCGTACTCGACCAGGTCGCCGGAGAACAGGATCTTCTGCGACGGGATCCACACGACGGTATCGCCCTTGGTATGGCCGGGACCGAGATGCAGGATCCTGACCTCGAGCTTGCCGAGGAACAGCGTCAGCTCGCGCTCGAACACCAGGTTCGGCCACGTCAGGCCCGGCACGGTCTCCACGCCGGCGAACAGCCGCGGAAAACGCTCGATCTCGGACTTCATGTCCGCCTCGCCGCGCTCGACGATCATCTCGTAGGTGCCGCGGCTCGCGATCACGTTCTGCGCGCCTTCGCTGAAATAGGCCGACGCACCCAGCACGCGCACCGCGTGGTAGTGCGACAGCACCACGTGCTTGATCGGCTTGTCTGTCACGGTGCGGATGCGCGCGATCAGATCCTGCGCCATCGCCGGCGTGGCGGTGGTATCGACGATCAGCACGCTGTCGTCGCCGATCACCACACCGGAATTCGGATCGCCCTCGGCGGTATAGGCGTAGGCGTTGTCGGACAGCCTGGTGAAGGTGACCTGCTTTGCTTCGAGGTCGGCTTGCGACGCAAAGGCTTTGGACATGGGCTCGTCTCCGTTCTGCTGGTCTGCTCGTTGTGCTGCCTGGGTTCCGCCGCGGCGCGCCTCCGGCGGGCCTTTTCCAGCATAGGCCGCCCGGCGTTCCGGCTGGTACACCGCCGCCTGGAATTACGTATTGAGAAATGAATTTACCGAATCGTAATCAGCGGCACGCAGCGTGTCAATCCGAACCGGCCTTGAGCCGGACGGTGAACGGGCATGGAAAGAAGACATCGGCCCGTGGCAACACGGCGAGGTGCGCCCAGCGTCGCCCGTCAGGCAGGGAAGGTGCGGAAAAAGGAGGGAGAGGAAGGCGGGCGTCGTCCCGACGAACGAGCCGGGTCACGCCGGACGCGGTCTGAGGCCGCGCGGTGCCAAAACCAGCGGCCGGACAAACGCCGGCCGCCGAGGAAACAATGACAGGATCAGACGGGCTTCTGGCCTTCGCCCTGCGGGGAGCCCATGCCACCCGCGCCGGACGTGCCGCCGCCCGAGGAGGCGGACGAAGCCGAGGACGCCGACGCGCCGCCGGCCGGACCGGCCATCGAGGCGGCGGTCACGCCGCCGTTGCGGCTGGCGATGAAGGCATTGACGTCCTGCGCCAGATGCTGGGGGGCAAGCACCACCTCCAGACCGAGCGCCTCGCAGGCGGCCAGGAAGGTGCTCATACGCGGATCGGCCTGGCCCGACTCCGCACGCAGATACGCCTCCCGGGAAATCCCGGCCTTGCGGGCGACGTCCTCCTGCTTGAGCTTGCGCGCTCGGCGCAACGCCCGCAGTTGCCGGAACGGTTCGCTAGCGCCTCGTGGCACGGCTGTACTGTTCATATCGGTCTCCAGTCACCAAAAAAGAAAGTGCGCGGACGTGCATTCGAGTATAGAGCACACCTCGCGTTCCGTATGTAATCAGGGAAACACTTTTACAGATTTCACGATTTGTGCCGGTTGGCTTTCCTCCAGCCCCTGCCGTCTCGATATCGGGCCCTTTGAAGTGCCCGTGCTTCCACAATAGCGAATCGACCTCGTTAGCGCCAAGTTCGGTTTGACAGACCGACCGGTCGTGCTATTCTTCCGAGCATGCAAAAAGGCCAGTTGACGCGCAGCGCAATCATCGCTCAGGCATTCGACACCGCCACGCGGATCGGATTCGAGCAGCTGTCGCTTGCCGAACTGGCCGCCAGCACGGACATGTCCAAGAGCGGCCTGTACGCGCACTTCAAGTCGAAGGAGGCGCTGCAGCAGGCAGTGCTGGAACTGGCGATCGAGCGCTTCACGGCGATGGTGGTGCAGCCGGCGCTACGCCAGCCGCGCGGCGTGCCCCGCTTGCGCGCGCTGTTCGAAGGACAGCTCGAATGGATCGGCAGCACCGACTCCGGCGGCCGCTGCCTGTTCATGGCGCTGGGCCAGGAATATCGGGACCGGCCCGGCGTGATCCGCGACATGCTGGTCCGCGCGCTGAAGGACTGGAACGGCATCGTGGTCCGCGTGGCGGCCGACGCGATCCAGGACGGCAGCCTGGGGGCGGATGAAGAACCGCGCCAGATTGCCTTCGAGATGGCGGGCATCGTGATGGCCTTCCAGCAATCGCTGAAGATGCTCGGGCGGGCCGACGCGCAGGCGATGGCGCGCCGCGCCTTCCAGTCGCTGGTTACGCGCGGCAAACGTACCGCCTAGCTCGCCTGGGCCGCCGGCGCACCACGTTTTGCGCCAGCCCCCCGAGGCACGTTTTCGATCGGCAGATTGTTCGCCGATAAATAGCACGACCGGTCGGTCTTATCGGGGCCCGAGAGAGATGCAGGAGGGGCCGCGCAGCGAGCTCGACGGGCCAGGGATGGAACCGCAAACGGAGTGAATATCGTGATACAGGCCCTGTCTTCCCGCCGCCCCGGCCAAGCCGCCCCGGGCCAGCTTGCCGCGCGGCTCGCGCAGGCCGGCCTGGCATGGCGGCGCCTGCGCTGGCAGACCGCGTCGGCACTGTTTCCCGAGCAGACGGCGCGCGCCTTCGAGCGCGCGTGGTTCGGCGTGCCGGAAGCGAATATCGATGCCGCCGGTCAGGCCTTCCTCGCCGGTGCGCGCGCCGACTGGGCGCTGGTGACCGGCGGCGGCGCGACGCGGCGCGTGCGCGTCTACCGCTGGCACGGCGAAGGCCCGGCGGTGCTGCTGGCGCATGGCTGGGGCGGCAATGCCGCGCATTGGCAGACGCTGGTGCCCGCGCTGCTTGCCGCCGGTCATCGCGTGGTGGCCTTCGACGCGCTGTCCCATGGCGCCTCCGATGCCGGTGCGCTGGGCCCGGGCCAAAGCTCGCTGATCGAGATGTCGCGCGCGCTGCTGGCGGCCGCCTGGCACGCCGGGCCGATCCATGCGGTGGTCGCGCATTCGCTGGGCTCCGCCGCGGCGGCGCTGGCACTGCGGGAAGGCTTGCCCGCCAGTGCCGCGGTGCTGATCGGCGCGCCGGCCGACATGCGCCACGCCTCGGCCACGCTGGCCTGGCAGTTGGGCGTGGCGCCGGCGGTCCTGGCGCGCGTGCAGCACAACAGCGAACAGTGGCTCGGCATGCCGTGGGGCGACTTCAACGTGCCAGACATCGGCCGCTGCCGGCCAGTGCCGCCGACGCTGGTCGTCCATGATCGCCACGACAAGGAGGTGCGCTGGGAGGATGGCGCGGCAATAGCCGGCGCGTGGCCGGGCGCGACGCTGCTGACCACCGAGGGCCTGGGCCATCGGCGCATCCTGCGCGATGCCGGCGTGATCGACCAGGTCGTGAGGTTCCTTGCGCAGCGCCTGTCGTCGCGCACCGCCCCCGCTGCCGCGGTGCCGCCGCAGCATGCCGGGCCGGCGCTGCGCGCGGCGTTGCAGGCAGGCGATCTGGGCATGTTCCGGTAATTCTTGCAGGCCCGACTGCCGGCCGTGCCCTGCCGCGTGCCGATCGCCTCAGCCGGCCCGCGCCAGGATCTGCCCGCCCCCATAGCTCGACTGCTCCGGCGGCGTGCCGCCCAGCGTCACCCGAATCGCGCAGTACTTGAACTCGGGGATCTTGCCGAACGGGTCAAGCGCCGAATTGGTCAGCTTGTTGATCGCCGCCTCGTAATAGCAGAACGGGACGAACACCGCGCCGCGCGGCGTACCCTCGTCGGCGCGCGCGTACAGCGCGACCTCGCCGCGGCGCGACGCCAGCGTGATGACGTCGCCCGGCTTGCCGCCCCATTGCGCCAGGTCCAGGGGATGGACCAGCGCGGTCGGATCGGGCTCGAGCGCGTCTAGCACCCCTGCCCTTCGCGTCATGCTGCCGGTGTGCCAGTGTTCGAGCTGGCGGCCGGTGATCAGCACGAACGGGTAGTCCTGGTCGGGCCGTTCCGCCGCCGGCACGATATCGGCCGGCACGAAGCGCGCGCGGCCGCTCGGCGTCGGGAAGCTGTCGGTGAAGATCACCGGCTCGCCGGCGTCGCCTTCGGCGCGGCACGGGTAGGTCACCGCGTGTTCGCGCTGCAGCCGCTCCCAGGTAATTCCCGCGATGCTCGGCATCGCCATCCGCATTTCGTCGAACACGTCCGCGACGTCGCGATAGCGCCAGTCCAGGCCGAGCTGCGCGGCCATCTGCTGGATGATCCACAGGTCCTGGCGAGCCTGTCCGGGCGGGTCGATCGCCTGCCGGCCGAGCTGCACGATGCGGTCGGTATTGGTGAAGGTGCCAGTCTTCTCGGGGAAGGCCGAGGCCGGCAGCACCACGTCGGCGAGGTAGGCGGTCTCGGTCAGGAAGATGTCCTGCACCACCAGATGATCGAGCGCGGCCAGCGCCTCGCGCGCATGCTGCGCGTCGGGGTCCGACATCGCCGGGTTCTCGCCCATGATGTACATGCCGCGGACCTCGCCGCGCTCGATCGCCTGCATCACCTCGACCACCGTCAAACCCGGCTGGCGATCGAGCGGCGTGCCCCACAGCGCTTCGAAGCGCGCCGCGGCGTCGGCATCGTCGACGCGCCGGTAGTCCGGATACATCATCGGAATCAGCCCGGCGTCCGAGGCGCCCTGCACATTGTTCTGGCCGCGCAGCGGATGCAGGCCGGTGCCGGGCCGGCCGATCTGGCCGGTCATCAGCGCCAGCGCGATCAGGCAGCGCGCATTGTCGGTGCCATGCACGTGCTGCGACACGCCCATGCCCCACAGGATCATCGCGCTGCCCGCGGTCGCGTAGAGCCGCGCCACATGGCGGATCGTCTCGGCGTCGATGCCGCAGATCGGCGCCATCGCCTCGGGGCTGTAGGCGGCGACATTGCGTTCGAGTTCGTCGTAGCCGATCGTGCGGCTCTCGATGAAGTCGCGATCGACCAGCCCTTCCGTGACGATCACATGCATCATCGCGTTGAGCAGCGCGACATCGGTATCCGGCTGGAACTGCAGGAAACGATAGGCGAAGCGCGCCAGCTCCGAGCGGCGCGGATCGGCGACGATCAGCTTGGTGCCGTTGCGCACCGCGTTCTTGATCCAGCTCGCCGCGACCGGATGATTGACGGTCGGATTGGCGCCGATCAGGATCACGACCTCGGCCTTGCCGACATCGATCACCGGGTTGGACACCGCGCCCGAGCCGATCCCTTCGAGCAGCGCCGCCACCGACGAGGCATGGCACAGCCGCGTGCAGTGGTCGACGTTGTTGCTGCCGAAGCCGGTCCGTACCAGCTTCTGGAACAGATAGGCCTCCTCGTTGCTGCCCTTGGCCGAGCCGAAGCCCGCCAGCGCGCGCTTGCCGTGGGTATCGCGAATGCGCGCGAGGCCTCCGCCGGCCAGCGCCAGCGCCTCCTCCCACGTCGCCTCGCGGAACACCTCCATCGCGCGCTCCGGATCCATCACCGCATCGCCGCGCTTGGGCACGCCCTCGCGGCGCACCAGCGGCACCGTCAGGCGGTGCGGATGCGCGGCGTAGTCGAAACCGTAACGGCCCTTGACGCAGAGCCGCGCATGATTGGCCGGACCATCGCGCCCTTCCACGTACTGGATGCGGTTGTCCTTGACGTGATAGGTCAGCTGGCAGCCGACGCCGCAGTACGGGCAGACCGATTGCACCTGCTTGTCGGGCACCGCCAGCGCGGCGGCGCGGGCCGGCATCAGCGCGCCGGTCGGGCAGGCCTGCACGCATTCGCCGCAGGCCACGCAGGTCGACGCGCCCATCGGGTCGTCCATGTCGAACACGATCCTCGCGTCGGCGCCGCGCAGCGCGATGCCGATCACGTCGTTGGCCTGCTCGTCGCGGCAGGCGCGCAGGCAGCGCGTGCACTGGATGCAGGCATCGAGATTGACCGCGATGGCCGGATGCGACAGATCCGGGGCCACGGGCGCCCGCGGCGCAAAGCGCGGCTTGCCGATCTCCAGGCGCGCGGACCACCGGTCCAGCTCGCTGTCGCGCGTGTACGCGGTCTCGGGCATGTCCGATTGCAGCAGCTCGAGCACCATGCCCTGCGCCTTGCGCGCGCGCGGCGAATCGGTCTGCACCTTCATGCCCTTGGCCGGCTGCCGGCAGCACGATGGCGCCAGCACGCGCTCGCCGTCGATCTCGACCATGCAGGCGCGGCAGTTGCCGGCCGGCTCCAGGCCGTCCTTGTAGCACAGGTGCGGGATCTCGACGCCCTCGCGCTTCGCTACCTGCAGCAGCGTTTCGCCGGGCGCGGCCATCACCTCCCGGCCGTTCAGCTGGAAGGCAACCGAGGCCGGATCGGAGGCCTGGACGAGGGCGCGTTCGGCGCGGGTCAATGCATTCATGGCGGTCTCGTGGTTCTGTCGTGCGGCGTCTTTCGGCGTCTTTCGGTGTCTTTCCGCTTTGCGAGGCTCAGGCCAGCTCGTGCGGGAAATAGCGGATCACGCAGTCGATCGGATTGGGCGCGGCCTGGCCCAGGCCGCAGATCGACGCATCGCGCATCACCGCGGACAGGTCGGCCAGCGCCTCGCGGTCCCACCGAGGCTGCGCGATCAGCTGCACGGCCTTCGCCGTGCCGACGCGGCAGGGCGTGCATTGGCCGCAGGACTCGTGCGCGAAGAAGTGCATCAGGTTGCGCGCCACGTCGACGGCGCGGTCATGGTCCGACAGCACCACCACCGCCGCCGAGCCGATGAAGCAGCCATGCGGCTGCAGCGTGTCGAAGTCCAGCGGGATATCGCCCATCGACGCGGGCAGGATGCCGCCCGACGCGCCGCCCGGCAGATAGCCGTAGAAGCGGTGGCCATCGAGCATGCCGCCGCAGTATTCGTCGATCAGCTCGGTGATCGTGATGCCGGCCGGTGCCAGATGCACGCCCGGCTTGTTGACGCGGCCCGACACCGAGAACGAGCGCAGCCCCTTGCGTCCATGCCGGCCTTGCCCCGCGAACCACTCCGCGCCGCGCTCGAGGATGTCGCGCACCCAGTACAGCGTCTCGAAGTTGTGCTCCAGCGTCGGCCGCCCGAACAGGCCGACCTGTGCCACATAGGGCGGGCGCAAGCGCGGCCAGCCGCGCTTGCCTTCGATCGACTCGATCATCGCGGACTCTTCGCCGCAGATATAGGCGCCGGCGCCGCGCCGCAATTCGATCGGCGGCAGATCCGCGCACGGCGGGTCCTCGCGCAGCCGCCGCAGCTCTTCGGTCAGCAGCGCACGGCAGCCGGCGTACTCGTCGCGCAGGTAGATATAGATGGCCTCAACCTGCACCACCTTGGCGGCGATGAGCATGCCTTCGATGAAGCGATGCGGATCGCGCTCCAGGTAGAAACGGTCCTTGAAGGTGCCGGGCTCGCCTTCGTCGATATTGACGGCCATCATCCGCGGTCCCGCCTCGGCCCGCACGATGCGCCATTTGCGGCCGGCCGGAAAGCCGGCGCCCCCCAGCCCGCGCAATCCCGCATGCTCCATCGTCGCAATCGCATCGTCGGCCGACAGCGCGCCTTCGGCCACCGCGCGCAAGGTCCGGTAGCCGCCCTGTTCGCGATACGCCAGGTAGTCGACGTACGGCTCGGGCTCGTGGCGCACCGCGCCCGCGGCGACGCGTTCGGCGATCGCCTCGGCGCTCGCCACGTCGACCGGATTCTGTCCGACCAACGCCGCCGGCGCACGCTCGCAGCGGCCGATGCAGGGCGCGGCGACCACGCGCACGTCGGTGCCGAGCAGCGCCGGCAGCTTGGCGAGCAGCGATTGCGCGCCGGCCATCTCGCAGGCGATGCCCTCGCAGACGCGCACGGTCAGCGCGGGCGGTGGTGCGATCGCACCGTCGGCATCCTCGCGTACGACGTCGAAGTGGTGATAGAAGGTCGCGACCTCGTAGACCTCGGCCTGCGACATCTTCATCTCGGCGGCCAGCGCGGCCAGATGCGGCGCGGCCAGTTGTCCATAGCGGTCGTTGATCGCGTGCAGATGTTCGATCAGCAGATCGCGCCGGCGCGGCGCATCGCCGAGCAAGGCGCGCACTTCGGCGAGCGCGGCGGGGTCGACCTGCCGCCCCTTGGGCTGGCGGCGCTTGCGCTGGCGGCCGATGCTCTCGACCGGAATGGGGATTACGACATGGTTCATGGCCATCTCTGTTCGTTATCGTGGATGCCTGGAGCGCGCGGGGGGCGCCGCCGGTCGATGATAGCGCCATCGGCCGTCGCAACTTGCGCACGACACTCCCGCTTCTCCGCCAGCACTGCCCTGGTCACTGCCTTGCGTCAAATCGACTCGCGGACGTTTCACGGTCTCCACGCATCCAGCCGCCGGATGCGTCGTCAACGTCCGCTAGTGTTATACGGTATGTGATATATCAAAATGGTCAAGGCGTTTTCGCTTGTCCATCCATGGCTGTGGACTGAGAAGGCGGCGGACTGCCGCGCAATGACGCCCTGCGGCGGAGAGAAAGGGAGGGGAAAACAGAGGAACGGAGGGGAACGACGAGGGAATGCACGACTGCGAAGCCGCTGGCCACGGGCAGTTCGTCCGTCGCTATGGCCGCGACAGATGACCGGCGGCGTGGCCAGCGGACTTGCGCTCAGGCATGGGTCAGCACGAACTGGCCGGCGGCCTTGTGCGAATCCTCGGCGGCGTCGTCCTCGCGGGGCGCGCTACCGAATCCCGCGAGGCGGCCGTGCGCCAGGGCGCGAAGCGGCGCCGGGGCAGGCAGCGAGGTCGCGAGCAGCACGGTGGCGGACACGCCAAGCGAAAACAGGCCAAGCGACAGCAGGGTCAACAGGGTGGTTTGCATCAGGACACTCCGATAAGACAACGATCAAGGAATGCCCAGTATATGGTGCAACGCACCAGAAGTAAATATTCTGTATGTGATATATCAACGAAAGACCCGTTCTGTCGTTCCCGTGCCACAGGCCGGCGTTCAACCTGTCTTCAACGCCACATCCGGGCCCTCCTGCTCGGTAATCACGCGCCAGATGGCGGCGGCATTCGGCTTCAGCGACCGTCCCTTGCGGCGCACCAGCACGACCTGCATGGCGGCATGCGGCCGCAACGGCAGCAGCACCACGCCAGGCGGAACGCCGGCCGCGCGGGCGCGCGATGGCACCACGCCGAGCCCCTGCCGCCGCGCCACCATGCCGAGCACCGCGCAGAAATGGCTCAGGGGCCGATAGACGCGCGGCCGCACGTGGTAGGCGGCCATGGCGCGCTCGATCGCGGCCAGCATGCCCGACTGGCGGTCCAGCCCGAACAGCTGCGCATCGTTCAGATCTCCCCAGCCCAGCGCCTCGCGCGACGCCAGCGGATGGCCGGTCGGCAGCACCGCGTGGAAGGTCTCCTCGTATAGCGGGTCGAACTGCAGTTCGGCGCAAGGCTCCGGGTCGCTGGCCACCGCGAAATCGACCTCGCCGCCGCGCACCGCATGCAGCGCCGCCTCCGGCCCGACATCGCGCAGCACGATATCGATATCCGGCCAGGCGCTCTGGCAGGCATGCAGCCAGGCCGGCGCCAGCATCGACGACAGCATCGGCGCCACCGCCAGCTGCACGCGCCCGTGCGCTGGCCGCGCGCTGGAGTGCGTCTCGTGCAGCGTCTGTTCGACCTCGTCGATCAGATGGCAGATGCGTTCGGACAGCAGCGTGCCGGCCTCGGTCAGCTCGACCTGGCGCGTGGTGCGGTCGAACAGGCGCAGGTCGATTTCCTCTTCCAGCTCGCGCACGCTGCGGCTGACGGCGGACTGCGTCAGTCCCAGTTCGGCGGCGGCACGGGTGAAACTGCGATGCCGCGCGACGGCGGCGAACGCCTTCAACTGCGGAAGCGAGACATTCATCGTGGTCTCCTCTGGCACCGCCTGCCTCGTGGGCGCGCGGCCGCTGCGGTTGCCGCCGGCGTGGGCCGGCGGGGCAGCGCTGTGCTTTCTTATGTCGCCACGGTCATCCGGCAGGGGCGCGCGGGCGCCGATGGGTCCTTCGATGCTAGTGCAAACGACTATCCACGACGCCTTAACTTTTTTATTAAGATCATTGACGACCGTCTATGGATCGGCGGCGCTGTCGCAATGCACGAAGCGTGCACCGCAGCGAAACGATCCCGATCACGCGCCGCAGCAAGCGCCGCGTCGACCGAAGAGGCCGCCATGAAAAACGCCACGCTGCGCCAGCTCAAGGTCTTCGAAACGGTGGCCCGTCATTTGAGCTTTTCGCGCGCGGCCGAGGAGCTGCATCTGACGCAGCCCGCGGTGTCGACGCAGGTGCGGCAGCTGGAGAACCATGTCGGCCTGCCGCTGTTCGAGCAGCTGGGCAAGAAGATCTATCTGACGCCCGCGGGCACCGAGATGCTGCACTACAGCCGCAGCATCATCCAGCAGTTCCGCGAGGCCGAGGATGCGATGGCGCAGCTCAGCGGCATCGCGGGCGGCCGGCTCAACATCGCGGTGATCAGCGCCGGCGATTACTTCTTCCCGCGCGTGATCGCCGAATTCATGCGGCGACACCCCGGCGTCACGCTGAACCTGGCGGTGCACAACCGCGAGGAACTGCTGCATCAGCTGGCCGGCAACCTGACCGATCTGGCCGTGATGGTGCGGCCGCCGGCCGGCATGGACACCGTCAACGAATCGTTCGCGCCCCACCCTTACGTGATCGTCGCCGCGCCGGACCATCCGCTGGTGGGCAAGCGCAACGTGCCGCTGTCCGCGCTGGCCGACGAAGCCTTCATCTGCCGCGAGAAGGGTTCGGACACCTGGAACTCGATGCAGGAAGGGTTCGCCGCGCGGCTGCAGAACCTGCGCATCACGATGGAGATCAAGAGCACCGAGACGATCAAGCAGGCGGTGATCGCCAATATGGGCATCGCGTTCCTGTCGGCCCACACCGTTGCGCTGGAACTGCGCACCGGCCATCTGGCGGTGCTGGACGTCGAAGGCTTCCCGGTGATGCTGAACTGGTACGTGGTCCATCGCAAGAACAAGCGGCTGCCGCCGGTAGCACTGGCCTTCAAGCATTTCCTGCTCAGCGAAGGCGCGGCGCAGATCGACCGGATCACCGCGGTGGCGGGCCTGATCCGCGGCAAGGGCGCCGTCGCCGCGCGCTCGTAGCGCATTGGCCTGGTCTCGCGCGCCTTCCATCCATAAACGATGGCTTATGGTTTTGCCGATCAACTTCAATTGTTGTTAATCGTTCGCGCCCCCTATGCTGCCTGCATGTCCCACCGCACCGGCACAAGGAGAGCGACATGGAACAAGCGCAGATCGAACGGCAGAACGACGTCACTACCGCGGCCGCGGACCCTCAGATTCCGGTACAGGCGCAACTTGCCGCCTACAACTCGGCCTTTGTCGAGCTGGAACTGCCCTTCCATTGGGACGAGGCGATGTATCGCTGGCTGTGCGGCGTGGTCGATTGCGAGCGCACCCAGATCGCGCACTATATCGAGACCTATCACGCGCATCTGCTGACGGCCTATGAGGCGCCGTTTCTGAGCCAGCTGATCCTCGAGAAGAAGAACGGGTATCTGGAGGCGATGGGCCGGCGCGTCAGCTGAATCGCCTCGCACCACCTCTCATGCCGTTCCCGCGAAAGCGGGAACCCAGCGTCGTTGAATGAAAGCCACTGGGTCCCCGCCTGCGCGGGGACGACGTGCTTGTATCGAACGACTTCGACGAACGACTTCGATCGATCGACTTCGTCGAACTACTTCGCTTCGGAAGACCGCGCGCCGCGCACGCCAGCTCGCGCGCCGATCGCAATCGCCGCTGCCGCGACCGTGGCCAGCGCCAATCCCGCCACCACCACCATCGGGCCATTGCCGCCGGACAACCAGGCGGCCGAGATGGCCAGCACGATGCCGCCGAGGCAACCTGCATGCAGCGCGGCGGCCCCGGCGTGACGGTAGCCGGCCAGGCCGGCCACCATCGACGCGCAGGCGAGCAGATAAGCCAGTTCTTCGGGATCCGTCATGGCAGGCCTCCATCGCGACCGGCGCGACCATCGGAAACAGCCAGCGGCGCGTTGCCGCGCGGGCTAGCCGCCGACCGGATTGATCAGCGCACCGATGCCGTCGATGCGCACTTCGACGACCGCGCCGGCCTTCATCGAGCCCACGCCGAGCGAGGTACCGCAGGCGATCACGTCGCCCGGCATCAACGTCATGTCGCGCGACAGACGGCTGACGATCTGCTCGGGCGTGAAGATCATGTCCGACAGCGGATAGCGCTGGCGCTCGGCGCCGTCGAGCCGCGTGACCACACTGGCGTCGCGCCAGTCGAAGCCCGTGACGATGGCCGGGCCCAGGCAGCCGAAGGTATCGAAGCCCTTGGCGCGGCACCATTGCGCGAAATTCGGATCCTCTGCGATCAGGTCCGCCGCGGTGACATCGTTGACGACCGTATAGCCGAAGATATGCGAGGCGGCATCGGCGGCCGGCACATCGCGGCACACGCGTCCGATCACGATGCCGAGCTCGCCCTCGAACACGATCTTGCCGGCATAGCCGACCGGCCGCGCGATGGTGTCGCCCGGACCAGCCAACGAGGTCGCCGGCTTGATCAGGAACAGCGGATGCGCGGGCTCGGGCTTGCCCAGTTTCTGCGCCAGCGCGCGAAAGTTGTTCCACAGCGCGACGATCTTGGACGGCTCGCATGGCGCGAGCAGGCTCACCTCGTTGCGCGGGAACGACACGCCGGTGGGATTCGGCGATGCGTAGCCCGGGCCGTCGTATTCGAACACCCGCTCGCCATCGAGCCGGCCCATCCGTGGCCGGCCATCGCCGGCGTCGAAGCGAATCCAGGTTTGCATGGGGGTCTCCTGTGGCGGGTGGTTTTTTTATGGGCGGTGTCGGGGCGCTGCCGTCTCCCCCGCCGTCTCCCGCGCGCGCGAGAGGGGAGAAAACCGGGGGAATCGGGAAACGCCGTCGGCTCGCGCCTGACGCTCTCCCCTCTCCCGCCAATGCGGGAGAGGGGCCGGGGGAGAGGGCAAGCGGCGCCTCCCAACGCCGCCGCTCTCCCCTTCGCCGCAGAGTCAGATCTTGCCCGCGCCGCGCGCCCACTTGTACTTCGCGCCGAGCACCGCGACCGGGATCTCGGTCGAGTACGCGTAGGCCGGCACGCCATGCTGGTACAGGTATTCGGCGGCTTCCTCGACCTGCACGTCGCCGGCCAGCGAGGCGACGATCGGCTTCTCGATGCCCCTGGCCGCCATCTCCTCCTTGACCTCGACCACCAGCTTGGCGAACACCATCGGCGGCGTGATGATCGTGTGCCAGTAGCCCAGGATGATCGCGTGGATGCGCGGATCCTCCAGCCCCAGCTTGATCGTGTTGCGATAGGTGCTCGGCGGCTCGCCACCGGTGATGTCGACCGGATTGCCGGCCGCGCCGAACGGCGGGATGAACTTGCGGAAGGCCGCGTCCAGGTCCTCCGGCATCGTCATCAGCGACAGCCCGTTGTCGACGCAGGCATCGGACAGCAGCACGCCCGAGCCACCGGCACCGGTGATGATCACCACGTTCTCGCCCTTCGGCGTCGGCAGCTTCGGAATGCCGCGCGCGAACTCGAGCAGGTCGCGCAGCGAGCGGGCGCGGATCACGCCGCATTGCTTGAAGACGTCCTCGTAGATGCGGTCGTCGCCGGCCAGCGCGCCGGTGTGCGAGCTGGCGGCGCGCGCCCCCAGGCTGGTGCGGCCGGCCTTGAGCACCACCACCGGCTTGACCTTCGACACGCGGCGCGCCGCCTCGGCGAACGCGCGGCCATCCTTCAGGTCCTCGCAATGCTGCGCGATGATCTCGGTCTCGTCGTCCTGCTCGAAGAACGTCAGCAGATCGTCTTCGTCGATGTCGGACTTGTTGCCCAGGCCAACGATGGCCGATACGCCCATCCTGGCCGACCGCGAGAAGCCGATGATGGCCATGCCGATGCCGCCCGACTGAGACGACAGCGCGGCCTTGCCCTTGACGTCATAAGGCGTGCAAAACGTCGCGCACAGATTCTTCGGCGTGTAGTAGAAGCCGTAGATGTTCGGCCCCATCAGCCGGATGTTGTGCTTGCGGGCGATCGCGACGATCTCCTCCTGTCCCTCGACATTGCCGGTCTCGGCAAAGCCGGACGGAATCAGCACGGCGCCGGGAATGCCCTTCCTGCCGACCTCCTCCAGCGCCTGCGCCACCAGCTTGGCGGGGATCGCGAACACCGCCACGTCGATCTCGCCGGGCACGTCGAGCACGCTCTTGTAAGCGGTCATGCCCATGATCTCTTCGGCCTTCGGGTGGATCGGATAGATCTTGCCCTGGTAGCCGCCGTTGATCAGGTTCTTCATCACCGAGTTGCCGATCTTGCCGTCCTCGGACGACGCACCGATCACCGCCACGGTGTCGGGCCGCATGATGCGGTTCATCTGCGCGACGATCTGCTCCTGCGTCGGGCGATAGCGCTGCGGCTGCGGCGCGTGGTCCAGCACGATGCGCACGTCGGCCGCAATCGCGCCGCTCGGGCTCGCGAACACCGGGTTCAGGTCCAGCTCGGCGATCTCGGGGAAGTCGGTCACCAGCTGCGACACGCGCTGGATCATGCTGGCGAGCGCCGCGCGGTCGACCGGCTCGGCGCCGCGCACGCCCTTGAGCACCTGGGCGGCCGCAATGCCGTCGAGCATGCCGAGCGCGTCCTGCTCGCTCGCGGGCGCCATGCGGAACGTGATGTCCTTGAGCACCTCGACCAGCACGCCGCCGAGGCCGAAGGCCACCAGCTTGCCGAACGACGGATCGGTGACCGCGCCGATGATGACCTCCTGGCCGCCGCCGATCATCTTCTGCACCTGCACGCCGACGATCTCCGCCTTGGCGTTGTAGCGCTTCGCGTTGTCCAGGATGGTCTGATAGCCCTGCTCGACCTTCTGCGCGTCCTCCAGGCCGACCAGCACGCCGCCGGCCTCGGTCTTGTGCAGGATGTCGGGCGACACGATCTTCATCACCACCGGAAAGCCGATGCGGCCGGCCAGTTCAACGGCTTCGGCCGGCGACGTCGCCAGCCCTTCGCCCGGCACCGCAATGCCATAGGCATCGCAGACCAGCTTGCCTTCGGGCGCGGTCAGCGCGGTGCGTCCCTGTTCCTTGGCGGTGGCGAGAATATTGCGCACCGCGTCCTTGTCATACGCCATGTCAGACCTCCATTGGGTCATGGTTGCAGCGGAGTTTGCGAACGAAGGGCGGCGCGGGGCCGCCCGGGGCAAGGCGGCGTCAGACCGCGCCGGCCGCGCGCAGCGCCTCGATCTGCGCGGGCGTGCGGCCCAGCCATTCGAGGATCTCGGTGGTGTGCTCGCCCAGCAGCGGGGAGCGTTCGACCTGGACCGGCGATTCCGACAGGTTGATCGGGCAGCCCAGCTGCACGTAGCGGCCGCGCTGCGGATGATCGACCTCGACCAGATAGCCGCGCTCGTACAGCGAGCGGTCCTCGATCAGGTCCTTCATCGACAGAATCGGGCCGCACGGCACGTCGACCTCGTTGAGCGCTTCCATGACCTCGAACTTGGTCCGCGTGCGCGTCCACTTCTCGACGATCGAGAAGCATTCGGGCAGGCATTTGAGGCGCGCTTCCGGCGTGGCGAACTGCGGATGCGCGATCAGGTCCTCGCGTCCGCACAGCCGCATCAGCGGTTCCCACCCCTGCGGTTGCACGATCACGTAGACATAGTCGTTGGCCCCGCCCGGCGCGCAGCGCAGCGCCGCGCCCGGCTGTCCGCCGCCCGAGGCATTGCCGGCGCGCGGCACGTAATCGCCGAACTCCTTGTTCGGGTATTCGCGCAGCGCGCCGGCCGCCAGGCGCTGCTGGTCGCGCAGCTTGACGCGGCACAGGTTCAGCACCGCATCCTGCATCGCGACCTCGACGCGCTGGCCCTTGCCGGTCTGCTCGCGTTGCAGCAGCGCGGCCAGGATGCCGATCACGCAATGCACGCCGGTGCCCGAATCGCCGATCTGCGCGCCGGTCACCGTCGGCGGCCCTTCCTCGAAGCCAGTGGTCGAGGCGGAGCCGCCCATGCATTGCGCGACGTTCTCGTAGGCCTTGCAGTCGGCGTACGGCCCGGGGCCGAAGCCCTTGATCGACGCGTAGATCAGCCGCGGATTGAGCGCGCGCAGCCGGTCCCAGTCGAAGCCCGCGCGGTCGAGCACGCCGGGGCCGAAGTTCTCGACCAGCACGTCGCAGCGCTCGACCAGGTCCTCCAGCAGCGCCTTGCCCTCCGGCGTCTTCATGTTCAGCGTCAGGCTGCGCTTGTTGGAGTTCAGCATCGTGAAATAGAGGCTGTCGGCGTTCGGCACATCGCGCAGCTGGCTGCGCGTGATGTCGCCCCGGCCGGGCAGCTCGACCTTGATCACATCCGCCCCCAGCCATGCCATCAGCTGCGTGGCCGACGGCCCCGCCTGCACGTGCGTCATGTCCAGGATGCGTACTCCTTCCAATGCCTTGCTCATGGCGTCGTCTCCTCGCCTCTATGGTGGGATCGTGGGTTGCACGGCAGCGGGTCGGCACGGCCCGCGCGCGAGGGCTTGCAAGGGCGTGCGCCGCCCGCCGGATGCGTGGGCCTTGTGCAAACCCGCGCATCCGGTGTCGCTCGCCGCGATCGCGCTGTCGGCCCGGGGGCCGGCGGCCGGCTACTTGTACATGGTCTGGTTCTTGGTACCCGGGGCGTATTCGCGCGGATCGACCCAGATATTGATCACCGCGGACTTGCCGGTGCGCGCGATCGACTCGCGTCCGCGCTGCAGCGCGCCGGCGATCTGCGCGGGGTCGCGCACCTCCTCGCCGTAGCCGCCCAGCATCTGCGCGAACTGGCTGAACGGCACGTCCGACAGCAGGTTGCCGACGTTGCCGCGCGACTCGCCGTACTTGGCCAGCTGCCCGTAGCGGATCTGGTTCATCGCCGAGTTGTTGCCGATCACGGCCAGATACGGCACGCCGAAGCGGTTGGCGGTCTCCATGTCGAAGGCCGTCATGCCGAAGGAGCCGTCGCCGTAGTAGCACAGCACCTCCTTGCCCGGATTGGCCAGGCCCGCCGCGATCGCAAAGCCGGTGCCGACGCCGAGCGAGCCCAGCGCGCCCGGGTCCATCCACTGGCCGGGCTTGCGCGGCCGCACCGCCTGCGCGGAGATCGTCACCACATCGCCGCCGTCGCCGATATGGATCGTGTCCTCGCCGAGGAAATTGTTCAGCTCGTAGGCGACGCGGTACGGATGGATCGGCGTGTTCTCCGACAGGAACAGCGGCATCAGCTTCTCGGTGGCGACGCCTTCGGCCTCGGTCAGCTGGCCCATCCACTTCTGGCGCGCCTGGCGCTTGTCCTGCTTGATGCGGCCGCTGGCGGCCTGCAGCACCGCGCCCAGGATCGCGCCCGGATCGCCGACCAGGCCCAGGTCGATCTCGCGGTTCTTGCCGACGGTGCGGTAATCCATGTCGATCTGCACCAGCGTCAACTCCTTGCTGATGCGCTTGCCGTAGCCCATGCGGAAGTCGAACGGCGTGCCGACGATCACCAGCACGTCGGCGTTGGCGAAGGCCTGCGAGCGGGTACGGTCGAAATGATGCGGATCGCCCGGCGGCAGCAGCCCGCGGCTGGCGCCATTGAAGTAACCCGGGATATCGAGGCCGCGCAGCAGCGCGATCGCTTCCTCGTGGCCGCGCGCGGTCCACACCTGCTGGCCGAACAGGATGGCCGGACGCTCGGCATTGACCAGGATGTCGGCGAGCTTCTCGATGTCGCGCGGATCGCCGATCGACCTGGTCGAGGCGCGATAGTGGCCGGGGCGCGGTACCACGGCGCGCGCGACGTCGACTTCGCGGTCGAGCACGTCGCGCGGAATCTCCAGATAGGCGGGCCCTGGCGCGCCGTTGAAGCATTCGCGCGCGGCCATCGAGATCATGTCGGCAACGCGCTCGGTGCTCGGGATGGTCGCGGCGAACTTGGTGATCGGCGCCATCATGTCGACGTGCGGCAGGTCCTGCAGAGAGCCCATCTTGTGCTGCGTCAGCGCGCCCTGCCCGCCGATATGCAGCACCGGGCTTTCCGAGCGGAAGGCCGTGGCGATGCCGGTGACCGCGTTGGTGCAGCCCGGGCCGGCCGTCGTCACCACGCAGCCGAGCTTGCCGGTCTGGCGCGCATAGCCGTCGGCCGCGTGCGCCGCGACCTGTTCGTGACGCACGTCGATGATGCGGATCCCTTCGTCGACGCAGCCATCGTAGATATCGATGATGTGGCCGCCGCACAGCGTGAAGATGGTGTCGACCCCTTCGTTCTTCAGCGCCCGCGCGACCAGATGGCCGCCCGACACGATGCCGGCATCCCGGCTCTTTTGCTTCAAGGTGTCATCGGCCGTCGTCGATTCCGGCCGCAGCGATACGACTGCAGACATGTGTTGGTCTCCTCGTTGGACTCCGGGCGGCCCCGTTGTGTGGGCACGCACCGCTTCACCTTCTTCTCGGCAGGGCTGCCGGCTTGCGACGCGAATCGATCGTTTCGGGCGATCTTGATGACATACCGTATGTGATATATCAAAGGTCAGCAAGGAGAAAATGTGGGAAAGGCGGCGAATTTCGACGACGCAACGCAGCAAAACAGTCTTTTTCTTGCCGATAAATTCGCCCAACTTCTATAAACACTGTCGCTTAGTGCCGGTCCGCATCAATGTCGGTTCCGTTGGCATCCGTGTACCGCACGGCAGATAATTCGCCTTGTTGTGCAGTGATATATTACATACCATATGCAAGCAGGCACTCGGCGCAATGCCGCCCCATCCTGTCAGCCACCACAACGACGTACCAGACCCAGTGAGGAGACAGTGAACATTCACGAATATCAGGCCAAGGAGCTGCTGCGGCGCTACGACGTCGCCGTGCCGCGAGGCGCGGTTGCGTTCACGCCGGACGAGGCAGCCAACGCGGCGCGCACGCTCGGGGGCCCGCTGTGGGTCGTCAAATCGCAGATCCATGCCGGGGGCCGCGGCGCCGGGCGCTTCCAGAACGATCCCGGCGGCAAGGGCGGGGTGCGCGTGGCGCGTTCGCTCGAGGCGGTGCGCGAGGAAGCCGGCAAGATGCTCGGCGCGGTGCTGGTCACGAAGCAGACCGGCGCTGCGGGGCGGGAGGTGCGGCGCCTCTATATCGAGGAAGGCTGCGACATCGCGCGCGAACTCTATTTCGGCATGCTGATCGACCGCGCGACATCGCGGATCACGCTGATGGCATCGACCGAAGGCGGCATGGACATCGAGGAAGTCGCCGCGCACACGCCGGAGAAGATCCTGAAGCTGGCGATCGATCCGGCCACCGGCATCCAGCCCTTCCACGCGCGGCGCCTGGCCTTCGGGCTCGGCCTGCGCGGCAAGCAGGTCGGCGAGGCCACGCGGCTGTTCCTGGCGGCCTATCGCGCCTTCACCGAGCTCGACGCGTCGATCGTCGAGATCAATCCGCTGGTCGTCACGCACAGCGGCCACGTGATGGCGCTGGACGCCAAGTTCAACTTCGACGACAACGCGCTGTTCCGCCACCCCGATATCGAGGCGATGCGGGACGAGGCCGAGGAGGACCCGGCCGAGACGGAGGCCGCGCGCCATGCGCTGAACTACGTCAAGCTCGACGGCAATATCGGCTGCATGGTCAATGGCGCCGGCCTGGCGATGGCCACGATGGACATCATCCAGCTGCATGGCGGCAAGCCGGCCAATTTCCTCGATGTCGGCGGCGGCGCGACGCGCGAGCGCGTGGCGACGGCATTCCGGCTGATCCTGGCCGACCGCAATGTCGAAGGCATCCTGGTCAATATCTTCGGCGGCATCATGCGCTGCGACGTGATCGCCGAGGGCGTGGTCGCGGCCGCGCGCGAGGTCGATCTGACCGTGCCGCTGGTGGTGCGGCTCGAAGGCACCAACGTCGAACTGGGCAAGGCGATCCTGCGCGATTCCGGATTGCCGATCGTGTCGGCCGACGACCTCGCCGATGCGGCGACCAAGGTCGTCGCGGCCACGCGCAACACCAAGCGGGGAGGACATTGAGATGGCCGTGCTGATCGACAACAACACCAGGGTGCTGTGCCAGGGCCTGACCGGCGCGCAGGGCAGCTTCCACACCGAACAGGCGCTGGCGTATGGCACGCAGATGGTCGGCGGCGTGACGCCCGGCAAGGGCGGCGAGACCCACCTCGGCCTGCCGGTGTTCGATACCGTCGCCGAGGCGGCCCAGCGCACCGGCGCCCAGGCCTCCGTGATCTACGTGCCGCCGCCGTTCGCGGCCGACGCGATCCTCGAAGCGGTCGACGCCGGCCTCGAGCTGGTCGTCTGCATCACCGAGGGCATTCCGGTGCTCGACATGGTGCGGGTCAAGCGCGCGCTGTCCGGCTCGCGCACCCGGCTGGTCGGTCCCAATTGCCCGGGCGTGATCACGCCGGGCCAATGCAAGATCGGCATCATGCCCGGCCATATCCATCGGCCCGGCAGGATCGGCGTGGTGTCGCGCTCCGGCACGCTGACCTATGAAGCGGTCGCGCAGACCAGCGCGGCCGGGCTCGGGCAGTCGACCTGCATCGGCATCGGCGGCGATCCGGTCAATGGCACCAACTTCATCGATTGCCTGAAGCTGTTCCTCGAGGACGACGACACCGAAGGCATCATCATGATCGGCGAAATCGGCGGCTCGGCCGAAGAGGAAGCCGCGCAGTTCCTGCGCGATTCCGGCAGCGACAAGCCGGTGGTCGGCTTCATCGCCGGCACCACCGCGCCGCCGGGCCGGCGCATGGGCCATGCCGGCGCCATCATCTCGGGCGGCAGCGGTACCGCCGATGCCAAGATCGAGGCAATGCGCGCGGCCGGCATCCACGTGTCGCGCTCGCCGGCCGAGCTGGGGCAGACGATGGCGAAGGCGTTGGGCCTATAGCGCCATCTTCGTGCGGAACCGCCGCCGTTGCGGATGGCAGCGGCGGCGGCGCACTACAGCCCCACCACGCTCCTGGCAATGATGCCCAGCTGTACCTCGGCAGCGCCGCCGAAGATCGTGTACGCCCTGCTGTTCAGATACTCGGGCAGCAAGCTGATGCCGTGCTGGCGCCGGCCCTCGTGGCTCGTACGGACCAGCGCGAACATGCGGTTGGCATGATGCGCGTGCGTGGCAGCGAGCCGGCCTGAGAGACGTACCGCGGGATCGTCGCGGCCGCTAGCCGATGCGGCCGAGCACGGTCGGCAGGCCCGACGACAGCATCATCACGCCCGACGCCGTCAGCAAGGTCAGTACGATCGCGCGGAAGCGCGCCTCGTCGATGCGGTGATAGACGCGCGCGCCGATCAGCGTCGGAATCAGCATCGCCGGCGCGACCACGGCAAACCGCGGCAGCATCTCGGCGGTGACGTTGCCCGCGATCAGGTAGACCAGCATCGTCACCATCAGGATGGTCAGGTTGAAGTTCTGGATGATGGCGCGCTGCCGATCCTTCTGATAGCCGCGCAACGTGCACCACAGCGTCGGCACGGTACCGCTGAAGCCGCCGATCGCGCTCATCACGCCGCCGACCAGGCCGGCACCGGCATCGCCGCTCCTGCCGCCCCAGCGCAGTGGCGGCAGCCGCCGCGCCATCAGCATGGCCGGGCACCACAGCACCAGGAAGGCACCGATCGCGGTCTTGAACGATGCCATGTCGAGATACGGCAGCAGCAGCATGCCGAGCGGAATGCCGGCCAGCCCGCCGGCGATGAAGGGCAGCAGCGCGGCGACATCGAAGCCGCGCCGCACGCGCACCGCCGCGATGATCTGCCCGGTCAGCGAGCCGAACACCGTCAGCGCGGCGGCCATGTGCGGCTCCAGCGTCCACGCCCACAGCGACATCGCGACCATGCCGAAGGCAAACCCGGACAGGCCCTGCACGAAGCCGGCGAGGGCGGCACCAACGGCAATGATCAGATATTCCATCGAAGAGTCGGGAAGGCGGACAGGAAAACAGGCCGGCAAGCGACAAGCGACAAGCGGCAAGCGGCAAGCGGCAAGCGGGCAGGCCGACGCAGGGCCTCGCGATCTTACCGGGGAATACGGCCGCCGGGGCCCTTCAGACCCGGGCCAATGCGCGCGCGAGGCGCCGGACGCCCTCGCCGATCTCCGCCACCGACGGCGTCGCGAACGACAGCCGCAGCGCGGGCGACGGCTGTCCCGTTGCCGCGTGGAAGGCCTTGCCAGGGACGAACAGCACGTTTTCCTCGATCGCTTCGCGCAGCAGTTCGGCGGAGTCGGTGCCGTCCGGCAGCGAGGCCCAGACGAACATGCCGCCACCTGGCCGCATATAGTCGATGCGGCCGCCGAGCTCGCGCTCGAGCGCCGACACCATGGCGTCGCGCTTGTCCCGGTAGACCTCGATGATGCGGGCGACCTGTCCGCGCAGATGGCCGGCGTCCAGATAGGCCGCCATCGCGCGCTGGATCCATGGCGGCGTGCACAGGTCCGAGGCCTGCTTGGCCAGCACCGCGCGCCGCACCACGTCGGGATGCGCGGCCATCCAGCCGATCCGCAGGCCCGGCGCCACCGTCTTCGACAGGCTGCCCAGATAGACGATGCGATCGCGCAGCGCGGGCTCGCCATTGGCCATCGCCAGCAGCGTGGCGGGCGGCGCGCCGTCGAACGCGAGACAGCCGTAGGGGTCGTCCTCGATCACCAGCAGCTCGTATTGCGCCGCGAGCCGCAGCACCGCCTGGCGCCGCCGCACCGACAAGGTCGCGCCGGTCGGATTGGCGAAGGTCGGCACCAGATAGATCAGCCGTGGCCGCTCGGCGGGCGCGCAGTCGCGCAGGCATTGCTCCAGCGCGTCCGTATCGATCCCTTCCGCATCGGCCGGCACCGGCACCAGCCGCGCACCGGCGAGGCGCAGCGCCTGGATCGCGGCCGGATAGGTCGGCGCCTCGACGATCACCGGCACGCCGGGCTCGACGAAGGCGCGGACCAGGAAGTCGAAGCCCTGCTGCGAGCCCGAGGTCACCAGGATCCGTTCGGCGGGCGTCGGCGCACCGGCCTGCCCCATCTGCCGGCTCAGCGCCTCGCGCAGTGCCGGCACGCCCTCGGTGGCGCCGTATTGCAGGCATTCGGCGGGATGGCCGGCCAGCGCCTCTGCCATGCATTGCCCGATCGCCGCGGTATCGAAAGTCGAGGCCGCCGGGTAGCCGCCGGCGAACGAAATCATGCCGGGGCGGGACAGGTACTGGAACAGTTCGCGGATCGGCGAGCCGGCCGGCTGCTGGAAAGCCGAGGCAAAGGGGAACATGGATGTGTCCTGGCTTGTCATTCGACCTGGCTCGTCATTCGCCGTTGCCGAGCCACAGGCGGCTCAGCGTGCGGCGCGGATCGAGCCGCGACTGCATCGCGCCGACGTGGTCGAGCACGGCGTCCGCGGTGAAATCGCGATAGAAGCGTTCGTTGTACGGACCGATGCCGTGTTCCGCGCTGAAGCTGCCTTCGAAGCGCTCGACGGTCAGCCGGTACAACTCGGCCCGGACCTCGCCCGCCACCGCCTCGTCGAAGGCCGGCGCATCCTGCAGCGGCCAGACCATGTTCAGGTGCACGCCGCCGTCGCCGAGGTGGCCGAAGTCGTAGATCCGCAGCCACGGCCAGCGCGCGGCGATCAATGCGCGCGCCTCGGCGCGGAACGCGGGGAAACGCGAGCGCGGCACCGACAGGTCCAGCGCGATGATCTTGCCTTCGTGGCGGATCGACTCGGTGATCGAATGGCGCAGACGCCAGAGCGCCTCGGGCTTGCCGACCACCGCGTTGCCGATCAGCGTGCCGTAGTGGCGCTCCAGGAAGTCCATCAGCAGCGCCTCGAGATCGAGCCCGCCGGCGCGGCTCGGCATCGTCGACGACAGCTCGACCAGCATCGCGTAGTCGGCCCCATCCAGCTCGGCGAACGGGTCCTCGACATCGTCCAGGTGGCGCACCACGGCCCGCGCCGCTTCGCGCGAGATGCCCTCGCACGAGGACAGGAAATCGCCCAGCTCGGCGTTCAACGCCAGCAGCAGCGCCTCGAGCTCGGCCACGCCGGTGGGGACCAGCAGCGCGGTGGCGGTCTGCGCCGGCAGCGGATAGACCCGCAGCGTCGCCGCGGTGACCACGCCGAAGGCGCCGCCGGTGCCGACGAACAGCTGCTTGAAGTCGAAGCCGACATTGTTCTTGCGCAGCGCCCGGTTCAGGTCGAGCAGCGCGCCTGCCGGCTCGGCCAGCACGGCCTCGACGCCCAGCAGGTTCTGCCGGACGTCGCCGTACTTCAGCAGCCGCGCGCCGCCGGTATTGGCGGCGATCATGCCGCCGATGGTCGGGTCGGCGCCGAGGTCCACCGGGAAGAACAGGCCGTATTGCGCGAGCCGCGTATTGAGCTCGCTGAGCAGCACGCCGGCGCCGACGGTCACCGACTGGTTCAGCGGGTCGACCGTGATGGCGCCCTTCAGGCGCGCGGTGCTCAGCACGATCTGCTCGCCGCCGGCATCGGGCGTCGACGCGCCGACCAGGCCGGTGTTCGCACCCTGGGGCACCAGCCGCACGCCGAAGCGCTGTGCGGCGGCCACCACCGCCTGCACCTGCTCGCGCGTGGCCGGCCGCACCACCGCCGCGGCGGTGCCGGCGCCGTAGCGCGCGCCGGTTTCGTAGCCGGCGCGGTCGGTCGCATCGGTCAGCACGTCGAGGTCCGGATAGGCCTGCGACAGATACCCGATCAGCTCCTTGCTGGACGACATCTGCGCAGCCTCAGACCGTGGCCGCGGTCATCTTGAAGATGCCCTGCGCGTTGGAGGCATCGAAGCCCAGGTCCAGCTTGGTCTGGCTGCCGCCATCGGCGTAGCGGTCGCGCGTGATGAACTCGTAGAACGAGCCCGGCACCTCGCGCATCACGATCTCGCCCGCGGCGCCGACGAATTCGCGCATCACCGGATCGGCACGGAACGCGGTCTGCTTGACGCGGCCGCTGCCCGAGACCTCGACCTTCTCCTTGATCGGCCGGCCGAGCGCGCGCTGCTGGTCGCTCAGCGCAAACACGTCCTCGACGCGGTCGGTCGCATGGTTGAAGGCATTGCCCTCGGTGGCGATCCACGCCATCTCCGCCGATTCCTGCAGGATGCGCTGGTAGTCCTCGAGCCGCGGCGTGGCGTGATGGCGCTCGAAGCAGGCGGTGAGGTTGCGGATCACGTGGACGGCCTCGGCCAAAGGCAGCGTGCGGTCGCGGTCCAGCTTCCACAGCAGCGCGACCGTGTCCGGACGCAGCGGGTCGACCGAGGTCGAAACCACGCGGGTGACCGCCGCCTGCAGCTCCGAGCTGAAGCGCTCGGGGTGGAACTCGCTGACGAAGAACTGCGCGATGCCGTCCGGCGCGTCCTCGTGCGCGTAGGAGCGGCCGGTCATGCCGATGCGGTCCAGCGGATAGGTGCCGTTCAGGCGGTAACCCAGCGGCCGCAGGAAACGCGTGAAGGCGGCCTCGCCCGGAGGCAGCTGGCCATTGGCCCGCCACGCCACCGTGCGCAGCGCGCCATGGTCGAAATTGACCTTGCCGCCGGCCGCGGCGACATCCTCGGTGTACTCGCGGCCGGTCGGCACGCGGGTCAGGATGCCGTCGAACAGCACCACGTTCAGCGCGTGAGCGATTTCGGCACGGCTGGGCTGGCCGGCGGCACCGGCGGGCAGGCCCGCGGGCGTCTCGATCAGCGACAGCAGGTTGGCAGCCTTGGTCGCGCCCACGCAGGCGGATACCAGAGAGAGGATGTGGTCGGACATGGAGATCTTGCAGAGCAAAACGGGTGAAAAAAAACGGCCGGCCTGCGCTTCATGTCGCCGGCAGGCCGTGCGGGAATGGCGATCAGTCGATGGTCGCGCCGGATTGCTTCACGACCTCGCCCCACTTCTCGCGGTCGCGCTTGACCAGCTCGGCGAACTGGCCCGGCGTGTTGAAGGCGGGCTCGGCGCCGATATTGCGCATGCGGCCGAGGATCTTCGCGTCGTTCAGCGCGACCGCCAGATCCTTGGCGATCTTTTCGGCCACCGCCGGCGGCACGCCCTTCGGCGCGAACAGCCCGAACCACGGCGTCGCGTCGAAGCCCGGCACCGGACCGGCCGCGGCCACCGTGGGCACGTCCTGCAGCGCCGGCGAACGCTGCGCCGAGGTCACGGCCAGCGGCCGCAGCTTGCCGGCGCGGATGAATTCGAGCGAGGCGGGCAGGTTGTCGAACATCACGTCGACATTGCCGGCCATCATGTCGGAGATCGCCGGGCTGCTGCCCTTGTAGGGCACGTGGCTCATCTCGGTATGGGTCATGCGCTGGAACAGCTCGCCGGCCAGATGGGTCGAGGTACCGTTGCCGGCCGACGCCATGTTGACCTTCTTCGGATGGGCCTTCACGTAGGCGACGAAATCGGGCAGCGACATCACCTTCGAGCGCTCGGCGAACGACGGCGACATCACCAGCACATTCGGCACGCGGGCGACCAGCGACACCGGCGCGAAGTCGGCGACGTCGTAGGCCAGCTTGCGGTACAGCGTCGGATTGATGGCGAACTCGCCGACCGAGCCCATCAGCAGCGTGTAGCCGTCGGCCGGCGCCTTGGCCGCCAGGCTGGTGCCGACGATGCCGCCGGCGCCGGGACGGTTGTCGACGATGACCGGCTGGCCCCAGACCTTCGACAATTGATCGCCGATCAGCCGGGTTACCATATCGGTCGTCCCGCCCGGCGGGTACGGCACGACGATGCGGACGGCCTTGTTCGGAAAGTCCTGCGCCTGCGCAACGGCTGCGCTCGTCGGCACGGCCAGCGCGACTGCCGCGATGGCGGTCAGCATGCGGGACGGATTGATCGGTGTCATGCGGTCTCCTCCGGGGGCTCTTGCTGTGTTGGTATTGGCTTTGGTATTTGCTACGGCGCCGATTCTTTCTCATCGCCGAACCGTGCTCAAGCGAGAAATTTGCCGGGGCTGATGAGAAAAACGCATCAACTTCTGCACCGACCTCCCAACCACGTCCAAACACGTCACAACCATCGCGCCAATGGCTTTTCGCGTCCCCAGCCTGTCCAGTCTTCGCGCCTTCGAGGCCGCCGCCGCCCATCTTAATTTGCGCCGCGCGGCGGCCGATCTCTACGTCACCGAGAGCGCGGTGTCGCGGCAGATCGCCACGCTGGAAAGCCAGCTCGGCGTGCAGCTGTTCCATCGGGTCAACCAGCGGCTGACGTTGACGCCGGCCGGCAAGCTGTACAGCCGGCAGGTCCGCGAGACGCTGCGCAAGCTGCAGCGCGATACGCTGGACATCATGGCGCACGAGGGCAGCGGCGGCATCGTCGAGCTGGCCTGCCTGCCGACGCTGGCGGTCGAATGGCTGATCCCGCGGCTGCCCGAGTTCTATGCACGCCATCCGCAGGTGGTGCTGAACCTGACCGCGCGCTCCGACGTGTTCCTGTTCGACGGCACGGATTTCGACGCCGCCATTCACTTCGGCGAACCGCACTATCCGGGCGCGCGCGCCGATCCGCTGTTTCCCGAAGAGTCGGTGCCGGTCTGCCATCCCGACTACTTCGGCGGCCGCAAGCGCATCCGTCCGGCCGATATCGCCGGGGCGGAGCTGCTGCATCTGTCGACGCGCCAGTTCGAATGGGAACAATGGATGCGCCTGGCGGGCGTGGAGGACGTCAATGCGATGCGCGGCACGCGCTACGACCATCACAGCATGGTGATCGCCGCCGCGCGGGCGAAACTGGGCATCGGGCTGGTGCCGCGCTTCCTGGTGGAGCGCTATCTGAACGAAGGGGAACTGGTGATGCCGGTGCCGCTGGCGATGCCGTCATCGGGCGGATACTACCTGGTCTATCCCGAGATGCAGCCGGTCAGCGATGCGATGTCGCGGGTGCGGGAATGGCTGCTGGAGTCGGCCTCGGAATTCGTGCGGGCGACGCAGGCGCGGGCGTGATGCGGGTGCGGCCATGATGCGGCGGGGACAGGATGCCGCGGAGACATGATTCAGGCGGCGACATGAAAAAAGGCCGGCGAGCCGGCCTTCGATGCTTGTGGGGCATGCCGCGGACAGCCGTCAGTCGAGAAAATCGCAGTTCTTCTCGACGTAGTCCGCCAGGTCAAGCGAATGCTGGCGCACCAGTCGTTCCGCCAGCTCGGTATCGCGCCGCTCCAGCGCCTCGATGATGCGCAGATGGTCGACGATCGAGCGCGCGGCGCGGTCGCTCTGCGAAATCGTCATCTTCCGGATCGCGCGGACGTGGATGAAGATGTTCTTGATCGTGTCCATGATGATCTGCGACTTCGACAGCTGCACGATCGCCTGATGGAACGCGATATTGGCGTCCGAATATTCCTCGATATGCTCGGCCGGCGTGGTATCGCGGAAGTTGTCGAACATATGCCGCAGCCGCGAGATTTCCTCGTCGGTCGCATGCAGCGTCGCCAGTCGCGCGGCCATGCTTTCCAGCGCGGCCCACATCTGGATCATCTCGACGATCTCGCGCTTGGTCTTGCGCATGATGTAGATGCCGCGGCGCGGCACCGTGCGCAGGAAACCTTCCTGCTCCAGCAGCGTCATCGCCTCGCGGATCGGCGTGCGGCTGACGCCGAGCGCCTCGCTGAGAACGCGCTCGTCCAGCCGGATCTCTTCGCGCGACTGGTAGATGTCGGCGTCGGCGATCGCCTGCCGCAGCATCGCGTAGGCCTGGTCGCGCAGGCTCGCGCCGGCATTGATCGGCTGCAGGGACAGCGCCAGGCCCGGGGGAGGCGCATCTGAGGCAGTGGCGGAAGACATCTCGGCTTGACGTTGCGCGGGTTGCACGGACATGGGATCGCTCTTTCGATTTTTGTATATGGTATATCAGAACGCGTGCACCGCCACTTCGATATGGTGCCATGGGTTTGGCGTGACGCCTGCCGTGGCGGCGACGCAACCGACCCGTTGCGCCGCCCCGGCCATGGTCACCGGCATGGCGGTCACCACGGCCAGCGCCATGGTGGCCGCCATGGCGGGCCCCGCCGCGCTCACGCCGCCTGCGCCATCCGCTCGCGCTGCTTGATCAGCGACAGCACGGCGTCGATCATCGGCGTCGGCTGGCCGACCAGCCGGCCCATCTCCTGCACCACGGTCAACAGCGGGTCGATTTCCATCGCCCTGCCCGCCTCCAGGTCCTGCAGCATCGACGTCTTGTGCGCGCCGACGGCGCCCGCGCCGTCGATCCGCCGTTCGACATCGACGCGGAAATGGACGCCGAAACGCTCGGCAATCGACTTGGCCTCCAGCATCATCTGGCGCGACAAGGCGCGCGTGCCTGGGTCGGAGGTGATGATGTCCAGCGTCGCATGGGTCAGCGCGCTGATCGGGTTGAAGCACAGATTGCCCCACAGCTTGAGCCAGATCTCGTTGCGGATATCCTCGCGCACCGGCGCCTCCAGGTCGGCGGCGATCATCGCCTCGCTGAGCCGCAGCACCCGTTCCGAGCGCGAGCCGTCAGGCTCGCCGAGCGGAAACTTCTTGCCGTAGACGTGGCGGATCACGCCCGGCGCGGCGATCTCCGCGGCGGGATACAGCACGCAGCCGATCGCCCGCTCGGGGCCGAAGCCGCTCCATTGCCGGCCGCCCGGATCGACGCTCTGCAGCGTGGTGCCGGCCAGTTCGCCGCCGTGCCGATAGAAATACCAATAGGGAATGCCGTTGACACCGGTGACGATCGCGGTATTCGGCCCCAGCAGCGGCTGCATCAGGTCGACGACGCCCGGCACCGAATGCGCCTTCAGCGTGATGAACACATAGTCCTGCTCGCCCAGCTGACGCGGATCGGACGTGCACCGCACCTTCTGCATCCGCTCCTCGCCGTCGATCAGCAGCTTGACGCCGTTCGCCTGCATCGCCGCCAGATGCGGCCCGCGCGCGACAAAACTGACGTCGACGCCCGCCCTGGCCAGTTGCGCGCCGATGTAGCCGCCGATGGCGCCGGCGCCGTAGATACATACCTTCATGATGGCTGTCTCCCGTGCTTTTTTGGTGAATTGGTATATCACATACTATATTTCACAAGCGCGGAATCACAACCTCTATTTGCGTTCGGGGCAAGTCCGAGCAAAGGTTCAGCGGGGTCCAGGCAGCCTCGCAACCAGCGTCCGGCAAGGTCTCAGCCCGGTCTCAGCGGCGTCTCGTCTGCTCCTTGTCCGCGTCCGTTGCGCATCTCTTCAAGTGCCGAGTGCGCCGGAACCATGCGGTACCATGCTGCGTTCTGTCGTGCCCGCGGCGTCCGCTTCCCCACGGAGCGGTCGAACTTTTTGCGCCAGCGGGCGTCTTTTCTGCAACTTCATTGAAGGCGCCAGACGCCGAATCACCGCATGCCGAAAATGAACCGACGGACCGTGCTGGTCTCCGCCGCTGCCACTGCTGCGCTCGCGGCACTGGGCATTCCCGCTTCCGCGCTGGCCGCCGGCCGCATCAAGCTGGCCAAGGGCCAACCGTTCACCCATGAGGGCCTGGTCGAACTGGCCCGCACCATGGCGAGCCGGCCGTACGTCGCGCCGCCCTCGCCGCCCGCCGACATCCTGGCCAGGATCGACTACGAGGAACACGGCAAGATCCGCTATCGCACCGACGATGCGCTGTTCGCCGATGGCCCGGGCCAGTTCCCGGTGACGTTCTTCCACCTGGGCACCTTCTTCCGCGTGCCGGTACGGATGCATCTGGTCGAGACCAGTGGAGGGGCCGCGGGCACTGCGCGCGAGATCGTCTACGACGAGTCGTATTTCGACATGCCGGCCAACAGCCCGGCGCGAAAGCTGCCGCGCGGCAGCGGCTTCGCCGGCTTCCGCTTCCAGGAGAGCCGGCTCGGCGACCAGAAGAAGCTCGACTGGCGCAAGAACGACTGGGTCGCCTTCCTCGGCGCCTCGTACTTCCGCGCGATCGGGGAGCTCTATCAGTACGGCCTGTCGGCGCGCGGCATCGCGGTCGATGTCGCCCAGCCGGACAAGCCCGAGGAATTCCCGTCCTTCACCCATTTCTATTTCGAGGCGCCGCGCGACGGCAGCGATACCGTCACCGTGCACGCGCTGCTCGATGGGCCAAGCGTCACCGGCGCCTACCGCTTCACGATGCAACGCGCCAAGGGCGTGGTGATGGATGTCGATTGCGCGCTGTTCCTGCGCAAGGACGTCGGCCGGCTGGGACTGGCGCCGCTGACCTCGATGTTCTGGTACTCGGAGTCGGTCAAGCGCACCGGCGTCGACTGGCGGCCCGAGGTGCACGACTCCGACGGGCTGGCGATGTGGACCGGCGCGGGGGAGCGCATCTGGCGTCCGTTGAACAACCCGCCGCGCACCATCGCGTCCGCGTTCGGCGACGACAACCCGCGCGGCTTCGGTCTGCTGCAACGCGACCGCAATTTCGACCACTACCAGGACGGCGTCTTCTACGAGCGCCGGCCCAGCCTGTGGGTCGAGCCGCGCGAAGGCTGGGGCGCGGGCACCGTGCAGCTGGTCGAGATCCCGACCGATGACGAGATTCACGACAATATCGTCGCGATGTGGGTGCCGAAGGCGCCGGCCAAGGCTGGCAACGCCTATCGCCTGCGCTACCGCCTGCACTGGCTGGCCGACGAGCCCTACCCGACGCCGCTGGCCCGCTGCGTGGCCACGCGCATGGGCAACGGCGGCCAGCCCGGCCAGCCGCGCCCGGCGGGCGTACGCAAGTTCATGGTCGAGTTCAAGGGCGCGCCGCTCGAGGGCCTGCCGTTCGGCACCAAGCCCGAGGCCGTGCTGTGGGCCTCGCGCGGCAAGTTCTCGTACATCTTCACCGAGGCCGTGCCCAACGGCGTGCCGGGCCACTGGCGCGCGCAGTTCGACCTGACCGTCGATGGCGACGAGCCGGTCGACATGCGGCTGTTCCTTCGTCTGAACGGCAAGCCGCTGTCGGAGACCTGGCTGTATCAGTACCACCCGTTCCGCACGAACGCCTGATCAGCCGTGCCGGCCGGCCCGGCCGCGTCACTGCACGCGAACGGGCGAGGGCTCGGCCGGCATCGGCATTGCCGGCGCCGCGACCAACGGGGTCCGCTCCGTCGCCTCGGTGGCGGGCACCATCGCCGGCACCATTGCCGGCACCATCGGGGGCATGACGGTGGTCGGCACTGGCGCGCGCCGTGCCGCGTCGGCCCCGCCCAGCCCCAGCCAGCGGCGCAGGCCGGCAGGCAGTTTCCCACCCAGATACGCGAAGACGCCGCTGCGGCGCTGGTACTCCAGCCGCATCGGCGTCTTGCCTTCGATGAAGTCCTGGAACAGCTGCCGCAGCAGCGCGAGCACCGCGTCGTCGCTGCGCACGCTCATGCCGTCGATCATCTTTCTCAGTGCCGCCTCTTCGGTGGCAGAGGCGCAGCACCGCGTCCTTTCAATCAGGGTACGGCGGTCATCGGCGTAGACGGCGTCGAGCCGCACCGACGAGCGCAGCTCCAGTGCCTGCATCAGGGCGCGGTCCATCTCGAGCGCGGCCAGGATCTCCCACAGTGCGCCTCTGGCGACCGGCTGCTCGTGATCGAGCAAGGTGTGCAGCAGCACGTCGATGGCCAGCAGGCGGTTGCCGCGCAGGTCTTCCACGGTGGGGTTACGCCCGGCATCGGCGAATTGCTGCGCCTGCGCGCGAGCCTGTCGATCTCGCGCCGATTCCGCGCGGCCAAGGCACCGGTCCCGATAGAGGCGTACACAGGCAACCAGCAGCCACGCGGTACCCGCCAGCAGCGCGACGGCGCCGACGATGATGCCGACCGGTGGTATCAGCGCGAATACCGTCGTGGCCACGATCGCGGCGACACCGATGCCGACGGACACCGCACCGTATATCGTGCGGACCCTGGCCCACCAGACCTTGCTCCGCTCCGCCGCTTCGATGGCCTGGAACGCCTGCTCGCGGTGATGCATCAGGATGTCGATCAGTTCGTTGGCGCGCTCGATGTCCGCCCGTCTGGCGAGTTCCGCCTGTCGCGCTTGCTGCGAACGTTGCCCTCGTTGCGCCGGCTCCGCCGATTCGCTGCGCGCCGCTTCGTAAAAGGCATCGGCGATGGCGGCCGTGCGCTGCAGTCGATGGTCCGGCGTCAGCCATTCCGACGCGCGCGCACGGGCTGCGCGGAGATCGTCGAGCCGGCGCGCGGACTGATACCAGCTCAGCAACCCGGCGGCCATCTGCAGCACACCCATCGCCACGCTGAACACGCCACCGGCGATGCCGACCGCCGCCATGTCCACGCCCGGAACGCCGGCCCTTCCGATCGCCGAGGCAACGGTGCATCCGCTGCCGCCCAACTGAATGACGACGTCACGCGCGGCGGCCACGCCCATCGTCCGGATATTGTCATCCGCCTGCCCCAGTTCGTTGGCCGCCTGCTCGTACAGGGCGTAGTGCTCGAGGTCGTTGTTCAGGTCCAGCGCCTGCTTCTCGAGCCCGATCCTGGCGTCCCGCAGTTCGAGCGCGATATCGGCCAGCATCCTCGGCGAACCGCCGGCATCTGGCACATGCCGGGCCGGCGGCAACAACAGATTGCCGCCTTCGCCGGCCGGCAAACCCCGCAAAGGCGCTTGCAATTCCCGCTGCCTGGCCAGCAGCCAACCTATCCGGCCCTGCCGCACGGCATCGGCCTGGACGAACCGGGCATGACCCTGTGCGTATTGCCGTTGGCGTTCGTTCAGCTCCGCCTTCTTCCAGCCCGCCTTCCATGTCAGGTGGAACACCCCAGCCGCTTCGACGACGGCGAAGACGGCGCCGGCAACGCCGGCCTCGCTGGTCGCCGGCACGACGGACGTGATGGAAAGCGTGTCGATTTTCCCGGTGACGAACGCGCCGACCTGCAGCCCGGCTCTTCCCGTCGTCGCGCCTCCCCACACCGCGTACGTGACCTCGTTGAGCAGGTGCCATTCCCTCGACCGGGACAGCCTGGCGTGCGTCGCGAACGCCGGAGGCCATTGCCGGCCGGAACCGCTGGCCATCGATTCCCGATTTCCGGCGACGTGTTCCAGGCGCGGAGGCGATGCCTCATGTAGAACCGAACCATACGCGTTGATCGGCATGGTTTCCTCCAGTGATCTGCGGTGCTTCAGGGAAGGCGCATGTCCGGACCGTGTTGGCCGCCGCGTCGGCAACCTCGCGCGCGGACTGGCGGACTAGACCATATGGGCAGGCAATCGATCGGCCTGCGGTACGGCCCTGGCCTGGACGCCGGTCCAGGCGCGCAGCCGCGAGGCCGACGGCCCGGCGCCAGGCACGGATAGCGGCAGACAGGCGAGCTCTTCGTCGCCGCAGGCAGCCATATGGAGGTCCGATCCCGCTGCGCGCAACCGGCCGAGCCGGGACAGCAAATCGATCAGCAGGTCCGTCGGATCGCCGATCGTGAAGGCGGCGTCGAAGTCGTTGCCGAGATGGCTCAGCGCCTGACGTAGCCCGCGCAGCGCGACATAGTCCTCGCCGCGCAGATCGGGCGGCATGGCCCGATAGATCGTTTCCCACCGCCGGACCGATCCGGGCACGTCGGCGGGATTGATTCTCTGCGCCAGCTGCGCAAGAACGCGCGATCTGGCGAAGCGGATCTCGTCGTTGCCTGGCAGCAACCGAACGGCAAAGTCGGTCAGCATGTCGAGAGACGCGGTGTCGTCATGCGGTATCCAGCGGGCGAAATGGCGCATCAACTCGAGGGCCCACGATTCGGAGTGTTCTCGCGCCCGCTCGAGCGCCGCGACGATCAGGTACCGCCTGTTCTCCGGGGACATCGCGCCCGCCATCGACACGATCGCTTTCATGGCCCACTCCCGTACCGAAGGCGGCTGCATGGCCAGCACGTCGGTGGTCGACCGGACCTGAGCGGGCCGCCGCATGCCGGCGATACGCCGGGCGATGGCATCTTCGTCCTGGTATTGCCGCATCGTCGAGATGGTGTTGCACGCGAGATGAAAGGACCGGCATGTGGCGGACAGCGGCGATCCACTGAACGCGAAATGCCGGTCGCAAGCCGGCACCTTCGCCAGCACCTCGCACAGCAACTCAAAGGGAAGATCGAGCAACAGAGACCGCGAGGCACGCTGCGCTGCCTGCGGCGGCGGGTCCGCCGCGGCCGGTCGGATGCCGCCACCGGCACGACACGGCTTGTCCGGACCCGCACGCAGTTCCGAACTGGCGCACCGCTTCATCGCATTCGGCGAATTGCGCCGCAGAAGGGACACGACCGCATGCCATGCGCCCGACACGCGGTCTGCCGACGACCGCGATGGAAACGGTCTGGCCGGCGAAGGGTGACATCGCAGGCGGACGGCGCTGCCGCCGGCCTGCACCGCCCTCGTCGCAGCGCTGCCCAGGGGAACGGTGTCCGCCTCGCGCGGCGGCCGGTGGTCAACGACGGCGGGCGAAATGGCGGTAGGCGTGCCGGTCATGATGGCTCCTGACGAAGGGATCGATCGGACCGCCAGGCCCTGGCGGTGCCAGTACCGGGTCGCTCGCCGATACTGTTCAGCAGTGTTGGTCGAAGTGTTAGCGAACTGTTAAGTTCGATTCGCAGGTTTTAGTTTTGAGTGGCCTACCTTGGCCCGCGTTGTGCTTGTCCATGTCGAGATCCCCCTGCGAGGAGAGAAATCATGCTGTTCCATCGACATGGTGTTTGCGCGGCGTTGCTGGCGCTGGGCACGGCATGGGCCGCCACCGCCGCCGCCCAGCCGGCGAATGTGCCGACCGAATCCGAACGCGGCAGCGGCAGCCAGATGTCGCGCCAGCCCAAGGCCGTGACCCAGCCGTCGACCCGCGAGGGCGAAGCGATCCGCTCGAATCCGGGCGGCCTCGGCAAGCTCGGCGATCCGCTGCCCAACCCGCCCGGCGGCAAGGACGAGCCGTCGCCACGCACCCAGGCCTCCGGCGCCGCGCCGTCGCCACCGCCCGCGCCGCTGAAGGGCCGCGAGCGCAAGGGCAGCGGCGGCGCGGCGATCGACCAGGCGCGCGAGCCCAGCACCGATCCGCGCGAAACCGGCGCGCGCTGACGCCAGCCGCGGGCGGCAGGCGCGGGGACGGCTTCGCCCGCGCGCTTCAGAACAGCGTGGCCGGCTTGGCGATCATCAGATAGAAGATCGCCAGGAAGCTGAACAGCGCCGGCACACCGAGCGCGAACCACCAGCGGAAGTACCGCCAGTAGGCCGGCGGCAACGGCGTGCGCGCGCCCGCCGCTGCCGCGGACACGGTGCGCATCCGCATCTGCAGCCAGACCACCGGCAGCCAGCAGGCGATGGCGACGACGTACAGCACGATCGATACGCGCAGCCACGCCAGCTCCCATGAAAAATTGGCGATGCGCATCAGCATGTAGCCCGTGACCGGCTGCAGGATTGCCGTGCTGGTGGTGAACAGCCAGTCGGCGATCACCACATGGCGCGAGGTCACCGCGACCGCGTGGCTGTCGCGCGTCAGCGAGGCGGCCAGCAGATAGAAGGCGCTGCCCACGCCGGTGCCGAACAGCAGCGTGCTGCCGACGACGTGGATCCATTTGACGATCATGTAGTCCATCGCTTGCGCTCCAGCGTACCCAGCAGCCACAGCACGGCCAGCATGGGCAGGTTCTTGGTCAGCGGGCCATAGGGATGCAGCCAGAACTCGGGCAGCCGCACGCTGATGATCACGGTGTAGCCGAGGATCAGCGCGGCCTGTGCGGCCCAGATCCACGGAAAGCGCCAACGCGCGGGGGCGAAGCACATCAGCCCGAACAGCAGGTCCAGGCCGGCCGCGCCGTACAGCGCCAACGGCCGCAGCGCCTGCGGTACGCCGGCGCGCGCCAGCAATGCGTAGCTGTCCTCGACCGGATAGAGCCCGAGCGACACGATGCCGGTGACGATCCAGACCAGCGCGACGGCGGTGCGCAGGATCGGCAATTGCCACCCGAGCACGGCCTGCGTGCGCGCGGCCTCGCGCCAACGCGCGGGCACGAAGTCGCGAACCGCACGCGGCGGACGGCCGAGCAGCCGATGCATCGGCCCCGGGTCGCCGGTATTGCCGCGCGCCAGCATCGCCAGCGCATCCTGGTTCAGCGGCAGCCCGGGCGCCAGCCGCGTCATCAGCGGCAGGCTGGCGCGGACCAGTGCGTCGGGCATCGGCACCACGCGCAGCCGGCCGGGCTGCCCAAGCGCGCTGCGCAATTGGCCGAGATAGTCGCGCAGGTTCAGCGCAGTCGGTCCGACCACAGGGATGCGGCCTTGCTGCCAATCCGGGCGCATTGCCGCCGCACCGCCCGGATTGCCGTCGGCCATCGTGGCCAGCCTTACGATCGTGGTCACCACATCGTCCAGATGGACCGGCTGCACGCGCTGCCTGCCGCCCCCGGGCAACGGCAGCAGCGGCATCGTCGCCAGCGTGCCGAACATCCGCGCGCTGACGCCGCCCGGCCCGTAGACCAGCGAGGGCTGCAGGATCGCCGCGGGCAGGCCAAGATCAGCGAGGTAATCGTCGGCGGCCTTCTTGCTCAGGTGGTAGGGCGTGGTGGCCTGCTCGTCCGCGCCCAGCGCGGAGATCTGGATCACCGCGCGGACGCCCGCGCGCGCGCAGGCGGCGAACAGCGCGATCGGCGCGCGCCGGTGCAACAGTTCGAAGGTCTGCTCGCCGCGCTCGGCGAAGATGCCGACCGCATTGACGACGACGTCGACGCCGTCGAGCAGCGGCAGCCATGCCTGCGCATCGGTCAGCGCGCCGAAATCGACGGCACGGAATTCGCATGAGCCGAGGTCGCGCGGGGCCTTCGCCGGGTCGCGCACGCCGCAGAGGACCCGGCAGCCGGCGCGTGCCAGCGCCGAGGCAATCGCGGCGCCGATAAAACCGCTGGCGCCGGTCAGCAGCACCGTGGGACGCGCGGTGCCGCCCGTCGCCGCATCCCGTTCCGAGGAACCGACATGAGCGCCATCCAGGATTTCGTCGGCCGGAGCCTCGCCTCCGGCACCAGCGCCAGCGTGCTGTCCACCATCGCCCTGGCCTGCGGCGGCCATTTCGATTGCCGCAACACGCTGGCGCCGGTCAATGCGGTCAGCCACTGGGTCTGGGGCGATCGCGCGATCCATGCCAATGGTCCGGCCTGGCGCTATACCGCGGTGGGATACGTGATCCATCATGCGATGTCGGTATTCTGGGCCGCGTTCTACGAAGCCTGGGTGGGCCGCTCGTCGCAGCCGCAGCGGCCCGCGGCGGCGATCCTGGCCGGGCTCGCGGTCGCGGCCGCCGCCTGCGTGGTCGACCTGCGCCTGACGCCGAAACGGCTGACGCCTGGCTTCGAGCGGCGCCTGTCGCCGTGGTCGCTGGCGCTGGTCTATGTCGCCTTCGGGCTCGCGCTGCCGCTGGTCACGCTATGCCGGCCGCGCCAGCGCCAAGATGCAAGAGCCATTCCGGCCGCGGGCGCCGAGGCCGACAGCGACTGACAAAAAAGAAAGCGGGCCCGAAGGCCCGCTGTGCGGTGCGGTATCGCGGCGCGCCGGCGGCGCGTTCTTACACGGGCTTGCAGAATTGCCACGCCACCAGCGGCGTCGCGGCAACGCCGGCAAGAAGCTACATCGCCCGCGCGACGGACCCGATCGTCAGATCACGCCCTGCGCCAGCATGGCGTCGGCGACCTTGACGAAGCCGGCGATATTGGCGCCTTCGACATAGTTGACATAGCCGTCGTCCTTGCGTCCGTGATGGATGCAGTTCTGATGGATGTCCTTCATGATGAAGTGCAGCTTGGCGTCGACCTCGGCGTGATGCCATGACAGGCGCATCGCGTTCTGCGACATCTCCAGGCCCGAAGTCGCGACGCCGCCGGCATTGCTGGCCTTGCCGGGCGCGTAGAGGATGCGCGCGGCCAGGAAATGGTCCACCGCCTCCAGCGTCGACGGCATGTTGGCGCCCTCGGCCACGCAGAACACGCCATTGGCCAGCAACCGCTTCGCATCCTCGCCGCCGAGCTCGTTCTGCGTCGCGCACGGCAGCGCGATGTCGGCCGGCACATGCCACGGCGTGCGGCCCGCCTCGAAGCGCAGGCCCTGGCGCTCGGCGAAGTCCGACAGACGGCCCCGCTCCTCGTTCTTGAACGCCATCAGCGCGGCCAGCTGCTCGTCGTTCATGCCTTCCGGATAGTGCAGCACGCCGCCCGAATCGGACACCGTCAGCACCTTGGCGCCCAGTTCGATCGCCTTCTGCGCCGCGTATTGCGCGACGTTGCCCGAGCCGGAGATCAGCACGCGCTGGCCGTCGAAGTCGCGGCCGGTCCGGTGCAGCATCTCCTGCGCGAAATAGACGGTGCCGTAGCCGGTCGCCTCGGGACGCATCAGGCTGCCGCCGAAGGCCAGGCCCTTGCCGGTGAAGACGCAGGCCGACTGGTTCGACAGCTTCTTCATCATGCCGGCCATGAAGCCGACCTCGCGGCCACCGACGCCGATGTCGCCGGCCGGGACATCGGTGTCCGTGCCGAGATGGCGATACAGCTCGGTCATCAGCGCCTGGCAGAAGCGCATCACCTCGCCGTCCGACTTGCCCTTGGGATCGAAATCCGAACCGCCCTTGCCGCCGCCCATCGGCAGTGTCGTCAGCGCATTCTTGAAGGTCTGCTCGAAGCCGAGGAACTTGAGCACCGACAGGTTGACGGTCGGGTGGAAGCGCATGCCGCCCTTGTAGGGCCCGATGGCCGAGCTGTGCTGCACGCGGAACGCCCTGTTGACCTGCACCTTGCCCTGGTCGTCGGTCCATGCCACACGGAACTGGATCACGCGCTCGGGTTCGACCAGCCGTTCCAGCAGGGCCTGGTCGGCGTAGCGCGGATTGCGCTCGACGAACGGCCACAGGGTCATCATCACTTCCTTGACCGCCTGCTGGAACTCGGGCTGGTCAGGATCGCGCCGGGCCACGCCGGCAAGGAAGGCTTCGAGGGTCGGAAGGCTCACGGCTGTCTCTGTCGATTTTCTTGAGTTGGAGCGCGACTTTAGCACCAAAATGGTGAATTTCGACAGTCAAAAGTGTTGTGACCCCGAGCGAAAAAATGCCGGACCGGGCGTTCCGGCCCGCGCTTCAGGCAATCAGCAGCGCCGGCCCGCGGCGCTTGAGCGCCTCGGCCAGCGGGGCCTCGGGGGCCATGTCGCTGATCAGATAGGCGGCCTTGTCGAAGTGCCTGACCTGCACGCCGGTATGGCGGCCGTACTTGGTATGGTCGGCCACCACGCATGGCACGCTGGCCGACAGCAGCATGCGGCCGCGCAGCTCGGCCGCGGGCCGCGAATACTCGCTGACCTCGCCGTCGTTGCTGATGCCGCCGATGCCGATGAAGGCGAAATCGGCGTGATAACGCGACAGCTGCTCGACGGTGTCCCAGCCGTTGGTGGCGTCCTCGTTGTCCTGCAGCTCGCCGCCCAGCACGACCACGCGGTTGCCGTTGCGGCGCCCGAGCAGCAGCGCGATCGAAAGGTCGTTGGTATAGACAAGCAGGTTGTGGTGGCCGAGCAGCGCCTGCGCGACCGCATGAGTGGTGGTCCCGTAGTCGATGATCACCGAGGCGCCGTCGGGCACCAGCTCGGCGGCGCGCACGCCGATCGCGCGCTTGCCTTCGGCATTGACGGCCGCCCGCGTCTGCGTATCGGCCTCGGCGCGGTTCGACGCCAGCGCCCCGCCGTGCGTCAGCACCAGCAGGCCGCGCGCGGCCAGCGCATTGAGGTCGCGGCGAACGGTCTCGCGCGACACGCCGAGCTCGGCGACCAGCTGGCCGATCTGCAGCGCGCCGCTGGCGGCCAGCTGGTCGAGGATGTATTTCTGCCGTTGTTCGGCCAGCACGGGGACTCCGGGGCTTGTGGAAGGTGCGGGAATTTTAGCCGAGCGTCATGACAGGACGGCGGGGCAACGCCGCACGCCGCTTGCCCGCTCCCCCGCCCCTCACCCCGACCCTCACCCCCACGGCATCGTGATCGACTTCAGATTGGTGAAGCTCTTGATCGCCTCCTGCACGCCTTCCTTGTAGCCGAGCCCCGAATCCTTGATGCCGCCGAACGGCGTCAGCTCGATGCGGTAGCCGGGCACCTCCCACAGATTGACCGTGCCGACATGCAGCTCGTTGGCAAAACGCGTGAAGTCCTCGATGCGGTTGGTGCAGATGCCCGAGGACAGGCCGAAGGCCGTGCCGTTGGAGATGCGGATCGCCTCGTCGATATCGCGGAAGGTGATGATCGGCGAGACCGGGCCGAAGGTCTCCTCGCGCACCAGCGTCATCGCGGGATCGACGCGATCGACCACTGTCGGCGCGTAGCGCGCGCCGTCGCGCTGGTTGCCGATCAGCAGCCGCGCGCCCTGCGCCACCGCCTCGTTGACGCGCGCCTCGAACAGCGCCGCGGCCTGGGCATCGATCACCGTGCCCATGTCGACGCCGCGGTCCATCGGGTCGCCGTATTTCCACGCCCGGGTCTTCTCGACCACCAGCTCGGTAAAGCGCGCGGCGACGGCCTGATGCACCAGCATGCGCTTGACGGCGGTACAGCGCTGGCCGGAGTTCTTGTACGAGCCCTGCACCGCGAGGTCGGAGGCGCGGTCGAGGTCGGCGTCGTCCATCACGATCAGCGGATCGTTGCCGCCGAGCTCCAGCACCACCCGCTTGTAGCCGGCCTTGGCGGCGATGTACTTGCCGATCGCCACGCCGCCGGTGAAGGTGATCAGGTCCACCGCCGGATGCGTGATCAGCTCGTCCGCGATCTCGGCCGGATCGCCGGTCAGCAACTGCAGCATCTGCGGCGGCAAGCCGGCCTCGACCAGCAGATCGGCCAGGTAGTACGCGGACAGCGGCACCTTCTCGGACGGCTTGAGCACCATCCGGTTGTTGGTGGCGATCGACGGCGCGACCTTGTGCGCGACCTGGTTCATCGGATGGTTGAACGGCGTGATCGCGGTGATCACGCCCAGCAGCGGCTCGCGCTGCGTCATCACGCGGCGCTTCTTGCCGTGCGGTGTCAGGTCGCACGAGAACATCTGCCCGTCGTCGCGCAGCGCCTCGTTGGCGGCGAAGTTCAGCACATCGGCGACGCGGCCGATCTCGTACAGCGAATCCTTCTTCGACAGACCCGACTCGAGCGTGATCAGGTCCGAGGCCGGCTCGGTGCGCTCGCGCAGCAGCGCGGCGGCGCGATCGAGGATCGCGGCGCGCTCGTAGCGGGTCAGCGTCGAGCGATAGGCGCGCGCCACCGCGTAGGCGCGCCGCACGTCCTCGACGGTCGCCTTCGGCACCGTGCCGACCAGCGTGCCGTCGTAGGGATTGCGCACTTCGATGACGCGGTCGCGCACGACCCGCTCGCCGTCGATACGCAGCGCTTCGGCGCGGAAATGCGGGCTGACCTGGGCGGCGGGAAACTGGGGGGCGTTCATGTTCGGGGCTCCGTGAGGTGCAGGCAAGGGTGACGCGATTCGGACCGGCCGGGCCGGGCCCGATCAATGCAGATGATTGAGCGCGACGTCGAAGATGTCGAAGTTGCGCAGCACCGCCTTGCCCGGAATGCCGGCAGTGGGGCGATTGAACAGCAGCGGCACGGTCTGCTCCGACACGCCGCCGTGGGAGCGCAGCGGCGCGTCCAGGCCGCTCAGGTCGTGGCGGCTGCGGCTGGTGCCGAGCACCACATGCTTGCCGCTGATCACCACCAGATCGCCGACGCGATCGGGCGGCAGCTCGAAGCGCGCGCACGCCTCGGCATTGTCGAGCACGGCCTCGACGCCCTCGATATCGCCGAGCTTCGCCTTCAACGCGGCGGCGTCGCCGGCCCCCGCATCGTCGGGCAGATAGACGGTCGCATACGAACCGAGCGCGCCGTGGTGCACGACATAGGGATCGGTGATCGGCAGGATCACGCGCGCGCCGCCCTGCTCCACGCCGCGGCCGAGCCAGGCATCGAGCCGGTCCTGCAGGAAAACCACGTTCGGAGCCTTGGTGTCGGCGTCGTGCTTGGCATTCATGCCGTGATCGGCGGTCAGCGCGACCACGCAGCCGAGCTCGTCGAGCCGGGCCAGATAGCGGTCCATCATCGCGTAGAAGGCGTTGGCGCCGTCCGACCCGGGGGCGAACTTGTGCTGGATATAGTCGGTCGTCGACAGATACATCAGGTCGGGACGCCGCGTCTGCATCAGCCGCACGCCGGCGGCGAACACGAATTCGGACAGCTCGGCGCTGTAGACGCTGGGCACCGGCATGCCGACCAGCTCCAGCACGTTGTCGATGCCGTTCTCTTCGACGCTGGCCTGGTCCGCCTTCTCCGACGAGAAGCAGATGCCGCGCAGCCCATGGCCCAGCAGCCGGCGCAGCTTGTCCTTGGCGGTGACCACCGCCACGCTGGCGCCCGCTTCGGCGAACGCCGCCAGGATGGTGCCGGCGCGCAGGTACTTCGGGTCGTTCATCATCACTTCCTCGCCGCGGCCGCCATTGGCCGTGCGATCGAAGAAGTAGTTGCCGCAGATGCCGTGCACCGACGGCGGCGCGCCGCAGACGATCGACAGGTTGTTCGGATTGGTGAAGGTCGGCACCACGCAGGCGCCGCGGAATGCCGCGCCCTCGGCCAGCAGCCGCTTCAGATACGGCGCGGTGCCGCTGGCGGCGGCCGCTTCCAGATAGTCGAACTCGCAGCCATCGACGCAGACCACCACCACGGGCTGCTGCATCCATCGGTAGGTGCGCTGGTTGACGGTCACGGTTGGCTTGCCGGGCGAGGAGTCGGAGCGAGGGGCGGGCATGTCGGTGGTCCTGGTCGGAAGGAAGCGCAAGGGTCGGACGGCGCCCGGCAGAGACCAGGCGCCGTCAGTCGATGATGAATTCAGGCGGGGCCTGCGAGCGTGTCGGGCGGCGCCGCCGTGCCGGCTCCGGCCTGGCCCTGCACCGCCGCGTGCAGCCGGGCGCGGCCGCGTTCGACGTGTTCGCGCATCAGCCGGCCGGCAAGCTCGGGATCGCGCGAAGCGATCGCCGAGACGATGTCGCGATGCTCCCGGGTCGAGGCCGGCATCGCGGTCGGCGCGGCGGACAGCGCCTCGCGGCGATACAGCGTCAATTCCTTGACCAGGCGTCGATAGGTCTCGAGCAGCTTGCCATTGCCGGCCAGCTCGACCATGCGATCGTGGAAGGCGAAGTTCAGCCGCGCATATTCGTCGAGGTCGCGCGCGGCGCTGGCGGCGCCCAGCGCCTCGATCATCGCGCGCAGCTCACGCAGCGCTTCGGGCGTGATGCACTGCGCCAGCTGCCGGCCGACGTATTCGTCCAGCACGGCCCGCAGCGCATAGATCTCGTCGGCTTCCTGCAGCGACACCGAGCGCACGAAGACGCCGCGGTTCTTTTCGGTACGCAGCAGCCCGGTTTGCTCGAGCGCGCGAAAGGCCTCGCGCACCGGGCCGCGCGACACATTGAGCTCGCTGGCCAGTTCGATCTCGTTGAGCTTGTCGCCAGGGGCAAGCTCGCCCGCGGTGATGCGCCGCTCCAGCTCGCGCTGCACCAGCGAGGTCAGCGACTGGCTCTGCAGGATCTCGATTTCGCTGGACAGCGGCGCTTGGCGGGACATGAACACTCCTGACTTACCGGGGATGGCGTTGCACGCGGCGCAGGGCCGTTTCAGCAGCCGGCCAGGGCCGGCTGGCATGCGTGCATTTGCTGGTTGCGATTAAAGCAAGCGGTTTGTATATTGTCAACAAACCAAGACGCCGACGAGCGCTGAAGCGGAGACAAAGCGCGGTTCCGTGCGGGCGTATGTCTTGCAAGTGTTGATGCACAAGGGTTTCACGGTGATTCGAGGTGGTGCACGACTTCGCGCGTCACTGCACACAATTCACCAAATTGACACAACTTGGCACATACAATGCCACAAGGAGCCCCACAATGAGAACCGCCATGACACTCGCCAAGCAAGCCCTCGCCGCCACGGCCGCCCTAGTTCTGAGCGGCGCCGCGTTCGCGCAGAAGACCACGCTGACCGTCTACACCGCCTGGGAAATCGAGACGCTGAAGCCCTACGCCGAGGGTTTCGCCAAGGTCGCGCCCGATATCGAACTGAAGTACGTGCGCGACTCGACCGGCGTGATCACCGCCAAGGCGCTGGCCGAAAAGGCCAACCCGCAGGCCGACGTGATCGCCGGCCTCGCCGCCTCGAGCCTGGAGCTGCTCAAGCAGGAAGGCATGCTGCAGCCCTATAGCCCGAAGGGTTTCGAACGGCTGACGCGCGACTACAGCGACAAAGCGACGCCGCCATCGTGGGTCGGACTCGACGTCTGGGGCGCGACGGTCTGCTTCAACACCATCGAAGCGAAGAAGCGCAACCTGCCCCGGCCCGAGACCTGGCGCGATCTGGCCAAGCCGATCTACAAGGGGATGATCGTGATGCCCAACCCGGTCTCCTCGGGCACCGGCTTTCTCGACGTGACCGCGTGGCTGCAGCTGTTCGGCGAGCAGGAAGGCTGGAAGTACATGGATGCGCTGCACGAGAACATTGCCCAGTACACCCATTCCGGCTCGAAGCCGTGCAAGCAGGCCGGCGCCGGCGAATTCCCGATCGGCATCTCGTTCGAGTTGCGCGCGCACAAGACCAAGGCCGCCGGCGCGCCGATCGACATCATCTTCCCGCGCGAAGGACTGGGCTACGACATCGAGGCCGCGGCTATCGTCAAGGGCACCAGAAAGCAGGAGGCCGCGCAGCGCTATCTGGACTGGCTGGCCAGCAAGGAAGCCAACGAGCTGTTCGCGCGCGACTGGGCGATCGTGGCCTACCCCGGCGTGGCCCGCAAGATCGACACGATTCCGGCCGGCTACGAAAAGATGCTGGTCAAGAACGACTTCGGCTACATCGCGAAGCACCGCGAGCGCGTGCTGACCGAATGGCAGAAGCGCTACAGCGCCAAGGCCGAGAAACAGTAGGACGCCGCACTCTCGACAGCTCGCCGCGGCCGCCAGGCGCGCCGCCCTCGTTTGACCCGATGGAGCCCACATCCATGTCCACGTCCCCCGGCAGGCACGACAGCTATCTGAGCCTCAGAGGCATCCACAAGCGGTTCGGCGGCGCCGACGGCTTCACCGCGCTGCGACATGTCGACCTCGACGTGCGCGAGGGCGAGCTGCTGTGTTTCCTCGGCCCGTCCGGCTGCGGCAAGACCACGCTGCTGCGGATCATCGCCGGCCTCGAATCGCAGACCGCCGGCACCATCATGCAGGCGGGGCGTGACATCTCGACGCTGCCGCCGATGGAGCGCGACTATGGCATCGTGTTCCAGTCGTATGCGCTGTTCCCCAACCTGACGGTCGCGGACAACGTCGCCTACGGGCTGGTCAACCGGCGCATGCCGCGCGAGCAGCGGCGTGCGCGCGTGGCCGAACTGCTGGCCCTGGTCGGCCTGCCCGAGCGCGGCGCGCAATATCCCGGCCAGCTGTCGGGCGGGCAGCAGCAGCGCGTGGCGATCGCGCGGGCGCTGGCGACCTCGCCCGGCCTGCTGCTGCTCGACGAGCCGCTGTCCGCGCTCGACGCGCGCGTGCGGGTGCGGCTGCGCAGCGAGATTCGCGCGCTGCAGCAGCGGCTGAACATCACCACGATCCTGGTCACGCACGACCAGGAAGAAGCGCTGTCGATGGCGGACCGCATCGTCGTGATGAACCACGGCGCGATCGAGCAGATCGGCACGCCGGCGCAGATCTACCAGCGCCCGGCCACGCCGTTCGCGGCGGACTTCGTCGGCAAGACCAATATGCTGCCCGCGACGGTAGGCAGCGACGGCCATCTGCGGCTGGGCGAACGGCGCCTGCAATGCATCGCGCCGCCGGGCTGCTGTACCGATGACACCGTGCAGGTCTTCTTCCGGCCGGAGGATGTCTGCGTGCGCGGCTGCGACCAGCAGGGCGAAAACGTGCTCGACGCCACCGTCGACAAGATCGACTTTCTCGGCGCGTTCTCGCGGCTGACGCTGAAGCTGGCCGACGGTGGCGCCACCGCGGCGCCGCTCTATGCCGACCTGTCGCTCAACGACATGCACGAACTGCGTCCCAGCGCCGGCGATCCGCTGCGCCTGGCCATTCCCGCCGACCGCCTGCGAGTGTTCCGCCAGCCATGAGCCTGCTCCTGTCGAAGGCGCCCGCGCCGCCTGTCACGCCGCTATCTCCCGCTTTCGCGCCCGCCACCGTCCTCGGCACGGTCCGTACGCACTGGACCGACCGCATCGCGCACGCGCTGTTGTGTGCCGCCGCGCTGGCGCTGCTGTGCTTCGTGCTGGCGCCGATCGTGATGATCCTCGCCAAGAGCGTGCAGAACCGCGACGGCACGCTGGCCGGCATCGCGCATTTCCGCGCGTACCTGACGACGCCGGCGCTGTGGCGCTCGGTCTGGAACAGCGTCTGGGTATCGACGCTGGCCACCGCGATCACGGTGCCGCTCGCCTTGACTTTCGCCTACGCGCTGACGCGCAGCCGCATCGGCGCCAAGGGCCTGCTGCGCAATCTCGCGCTGATTCCGCTGCTGGCGCCATCGCTGCTCGCCGCGATCTCGTTCATCTTCTGGTTCGGCAACCAGGGGCTGCTCAAGCCCCATATGGGCGACGTGCAGATCTACGGGCCGCTCGGCGTGGTCGGCGCGCTGGTGTTCGCCACCTTCCCGCATGCGCTGATGATCCTGATCACGGCACTGTCGCTGACCGATGCCAGGCTGTACGAGGCGGCCGACGCGCTGGGGACATCGACGATTCGCAAGTTCTTCACGATCACCGTGCCCGCCGCGCGGTATGGCCTGGTCAGTGCCTCGATGGTCGTCTTCACCTATGCGATCTCCGACTTCGGCATCCCGAAGGTGATCGGCGGCAACTTCCCCATGCTGGCCACCGACATCTACAAGCTGGTGATCGGCATGCAGGACTTCTCGCAGGGCGCGGTGGTCGCGCTGATGCTGCTGGTACCGGTGCTGATCACCTACTGCATCGACGCGCGCGTGCAGCGCCGGCAATTGGCGCAGATGTCGGCCCGCTCGGTGCCCTACGTCCCCCGCCGCAGCCGCCGCTTCGACCTCGCGATGGCGGCGTTCTGCTGGCTCGTTGCCGCGCTGATGGTCGCCGTCATGGGCATGGCGATCTATGCGTCGTTCGTCAAGCTGTGGCCCTACAACTTCTCGCTGTCGCTGAACCACTACCGGGTCGGACTGGTGGAGGGCGGCGTCGTCGCCTCCTGGTTCAACAGCCTGAAGCTGGCGCTGGCCTGCGCGCTGATCGGGCCCGTGTTCATCTTCACCACCGCCTATCTGCTGGAGAAGACGCGCGGCCTGCAGTGGCTGCGCGGCTTCGTGCGGCTGATGGCGGTGCTGCCGATGGGCGTGCCGGGGCTGGTGCTGGGGCTGGGCTATATCTTCTTCTTCGTGCCGGCCGCCAATCCGCTCCACGTCCTGTACCAGACGCTGGGCATCCTGGTGCTCGTCACCATCGTCCACTACTACGCGTCCTGCCACCTGACCGCCGTCACGGCCCTCAAGCAGCTCGACGGCGAATTCGAGGCGGTCTCCGCCTCGCTGAAGGTACCGTTCTACACCACCTTCCTGCGCGTGACCGTGCCGGCCTGCCTGCCCGCGATCGTCGAGATATCGCGCTACCTGTTCATCAATGCGATGACCACCGTGTCGGCGGTCGTGTTCCTGTACGGCGCCGACACCAAGCTGGCCTCGGTCGAGATCGTCAATCTGGACGAATCCGGCGATATCGGCCCAGCCGCGGCGATGGCGACCCTGGTCGTGCTGACCTGCGCCACGGCGTGCCTGGCATACCACGGCCTGCAGCGCTGGCTCGAGCGCCGCACGCAGGCATGGCGCGGCGCCGGCCAACGCGACTGAGCCGGACTGAGCCCGACAACCCACAGACGATTCCCGCTCCGCCACACCCTGCCAGGAGATTCGACCATGATTCGCGGCAACGACCCCATTCTGCTGACGCCCGGCCCTCTGACCACCTCGCTCGCGACCAAGCAAGCCATGCTGCGCGACTGGGGCTCGTGGGACGCCGCCTTCAACGCCATCACCGGCAGCCTGTGCGAGGATCTGGTTCGCATCGTGCACGGCGAAGGCACCCATGTCTGCGTGCCGATGCAGGGCAGCGGCACGTTTTCCGTCGAAGCGGCGATGGCGAACGTGGTGCCGCGCGACGGCAAGGTGCTGGTGCCGCAGAACGGCGCCTATTGCCAGCGCATCCTGAAGATCTGCAAGGCGATCGGCCGCGCCGCGGTCGAACTGGCTATCCCCGAGGACCAGCCCGCCAGCGCGGCGGCCATCGAGGCCGCGCTGGCCGCCGACCCGTCGATCACCCATGTGGCGCAGGTCCATTGCGAGACCGGTGCCGGCGTGCTCAATCCCCTGCCGGAGATCGCGCAGCTGTGCGCGCGGCTCGGCAAGGGCCTGATCGTCGATGCGATGAGTTCGTTCGGCGCGATCGAGATCGACGCGCGCACGATGCCGTTCGACGCGCTGGTGGCGGCCACCGGCAAATGCATCGAGGGCGTGCCGGGCATGGGTTTCGTGCTGGTCAGGAAGGACGTGCTGGAGGCCAGCCAGGGCAACAGCCATTCGCTGGCGCTGGATCTGTACGATCAGTACGCCTATATGCAGAAGACCACGCAGTGGCGCTTCACGCCGCCCACGCACGTGGTCGCCGCCTTCCGCGCGGCGCTGGACCAGTATCTGGCCGAAGGCGGACAAGCGGTGCGCGGCGCGCGCTATCGCCGCAACTGCGCCGCGCTGATCGACGGCATGCGCGAGCTGGGCTTCCGTCCCTTCCTGCGTCCCGAGGTACAGGCGCCGATCATCGTGACGTTCCACGCGCCGGACGACCCGCGCTACGACTTCAAGACCTTCTATGCGAAGGTACGCGAGCGCGGCTATATCCTCTATCCGGGCAAGCTGACGCAGGTCGAGACCTTCCGCGTCGGCTGCATCGGCGCGATCGACGACAACGAAATGCGCAACGTGGTGTCCGCGATCGGGCTGACGCTGCAGGAGATGGGCATCGACATGGCGGCGCAGCTGGCCAGGGCGGCATGACCCTTCCCGCCGACTTCCACTGGATGGCGTTCGTCGCCGTGATGCTGTCCGCGGTGATGCACGCCTCCTGGAATGCGATCGTCAAGATCGGCGGCGACCGGCTGTCGTCGATGGCGTTGATCGATACGTTCTGCCTGCTGGCGGCGCTGCCCTTCCTGCTGCTGGTGCCGCTGCCCGCGCCGGCGGTCTGGCCCTTCCTGCTGGCGACGGTCTGCCTGGAGGTCGTCTACAAGCTGTCGCTGGTGGCGGCCTACAACCGGGGCGACTTCAGCCAGGCCTATCCGCTGATGCGGGGCTGCGCGCCGATGATGGTCGCTCTGCTGCTGCTCGCGATGGGCAGCGAGCGCCTCGGCCCCGGCGGTTACGTCGGCATCGCGCTGATCTGCTGCGGGCTGGTCAGCCTGGTGCGCTGGCGCACGCAGTCGCCGCAGCTGATGGGGTTCGCGCTGCTGGCCGGCGCCTGCCTGGCGGGCGGCACCGTGATCGACGGCACCGCGGTCAAGCGCCACGGTCAGGTGTTCTCGTACATCGTCTGGCTGCAGACGCTGTCGCATCTGTTCATGCCGGGCTACGCGGCGGTCCGGCGCGGCCGCACGCTGCTGACGCTGCTGCGCACCGAGTGGAAGCGCGCGTGGATCGGCGGCATCAACCGGGTCGGCTCGTATGCGCTGATGCTGTGGGCGATGACGCTGGCGCCGGTCGCCAAGCTGGCCGCGCTGCGCGAATCGAGCGTGATCTTCGCCGCGCTGCTGGGCTACTTCCTGCTGCGCGAGCCGTTCGACCGGCGGCGGCTGCTGGCAACCGCGCTGGTACTGGCGGGGATCGTGACGTTGCAGCTGGCGCGTTAGGGCCTGAGGCGCGGAGCGCCGCCGTGCCGTACCGGGGTCGCATGGCGGCACACCCCAATCCGGAAGTACAATCGCTTTGTCTCGTTTTCCGGAACGGAGGAATCGCTTTGAAAACCGCCACCACCGCCGCGACGTCCGCTCCGCGCGCGCGCGGAGCCGCCAAGGCCAATCCAGCCGCAGCGGCGAAGGCCGCTGCGCGGCCCGCCCCGGTGCCGCCCCCGCCGCCGCCCAGCGAAGCGGCCAACGACCGCGGCGACACGCCGACGCTGCGCGCCTTCGCGCTGCTCGAATTCCTGGTCGCCGCGGACCGGCCGCTGACGCTGGCGGAGATCATGCAAGGCTTCGAGGCGCCGAAGGCCTCGCTGCACCGGATGCTGGGCGCACTCGAATCCGGCGGGCTGGTGATCCGCGAACCCGGCGCGCGCAACGCCTATGCGGTCGGTCCGCGGCTGGCACGCCTCGGCGTGGCCATCGTCACGCATTCCGGCACCCGCCAGTTGCGCCACGCGATCCTGTCGCGGCTGGTCGAGGATATCGGCGAGACCGTCAACCTGACCATGCTGCACGAGAGCGCGGTGCTCTACCTGGACCGCATGGAGGCGCCCTGGCCACTGCGGCTGGACCTGAAGCCCGGTTCCCATGTGCCGCTGCACTGCTCGGCCAGCGGCAAGCTGCTGCTCGGTTTGCTGCCGCGCGAACAGCGCCGCGCGCTGGTGCGGCAACTGCCGCTGGAGCGCTTCACGCAGAACACCATCACCGATGTCGAACTGCTAGAGGCAGAGCTGGACCGCTGCGCGCACAAGCAGATCGGCGTCGACAACGAGGAGTTCGTCGCCGGCATCAGCTGCGTCGCGGTGCCGGTGCGCGACGAGCGCGGGCAGGTGGTGGCCGCCCTTGCCGTCCATGCGCCGACGGTACGCTCGCCGCTGTCGCGTTCGCTGGAATTCGTGCCGCGGCTGCAGCAGGCCGCGGCGGACCTGGCCTCGACGTTCTGAGGCAGGCGCACCGGCGTCGATGCGGTGTTCCCTCTCCCGCTCGCGGGAGAGGGAAGTCGTCCAGCGGCTTCGCGCATCCGCCCTTCAAGCCCTTCCCTTCCACGGCACCAGCCACTTTTCGACGCCGCGCATCAGCAGGTCGAAGCCATAGGCGATCAGCCCGATCAGCACGATGCCCATCACCACCACGTCGGTACGCAGGAAGTTCGACGCGTTGAGCACCATCTGGCCCAGGCCCGCGGTGGCGGCCACCATCTCGGCCGCGACCAGCGTGGTCCAGCCGAAGCCGATCGCGATGCGCATGCCGGTCAGGATGTCCGGTAGCGCGGCGGGCAGCACCACATGGCGAATCACCTGCCACGGCGTGGCGCCCATCGAATAGGCCGCGTTGATCTGCTCGATCGTCACCGAACGCACGCCGGCGCGCGCGGACATCGCCATCGGTGCAAAACACGCCAGGAAGATCAGCAGGATCTTCGAGGTCTCGTCGATGCCGAACCAGATCACGATCAGCGGCAGATAGGCCAGCGGCGGCAGCGGCCGGTAGAACTCGATCGGCGGATCGAAGACGCCGCGCGCGATGCGCGACACGCCCATCAGCACGCCGACCGGCACCGCGGTGACAGCCGCCAGCGCGAAGGCGCCGAACACGCGGACCATGCTGGCCCAGAAATGGTCGAGCAGCGGCAGGCCGCCCTGCACATTGCCGTTCCACGCATCGACAAAGGCGGCGCCAATCGATTCCGGCGTCGGCAGGAACAGCGGCGGCAGCCAGCCGAAATGGCTGGCGACCCACCACAGCACCAGCAGCGACACCACGGTGACCGCGGAAATGCGCGAACTGGAGCCCTCGCCCGGCATCCGGTAACCGGAGACCGTGCGGATCTTGCGTGCTGACGCCGAAGGTGCTGCCGGTGCCGCCGGGGCCGCGGCGGCGGTCGTCGTGGTGGAAGACATCTCGTTGGCAACAACGGCGCCCGGCGCGCGCGTCGCGCCCGGCAGGCTCTGAACGGTGGCAGGCATCGGCTTATCCTTGTGGCGTGGCATGGATCAGGTCGACGATTTCTTCGCGGTGGCGAATGAAATCCGGATCGGATTTGACGGCGCGGGCATCGCCGCATTCGATATAGCGGCGCGCATACGGCAGCTCGTAGGTGTGGGCGATGCGGCCCGGCGACGGCGTCATCACGATCAGCCGTGTGGCCAGGAACAGCGCCTCCTCGACGCTGTGCGTGATGAAGAAAACGATCTTCTGCTCGCGCGCCCACAGTTGCAGGATCAGCGCCTGGATCGACTCGCGCGTCAACGCGTCGAGCGCGCCCAGCGGTTCGTCCATCAGCATCACCGCCGGATCGTTGGCCAGCGCGCGCGCGATGCCGACGCGCTGCTGCATGCCGCCCGACAGCTGGTAGACCGGCTTGTCGGCGACATGCTCGAGCCCGACCAGCGCCAGCTTGTCGCGTGCGATGCGCAGCCGCTCGCCACGGCCGACGCCGCGCATGCGCAAACCCAGCGCGACGTTGTCGGCGACGTTGAGCCATGGCATCAGCGCATGCTTCTGGAACACGACGCCGCGTTCGGCGCCGGGCCCGTTGACGGCGCGGCCATCGAGGCGGATTTCGCCTTCCGACGGCTGCATGAAGCCGGCGATGCAGGACAGCAGCGTGGTCTTGCCGCAGCCGGAGGCGCCCAGCGCGACGACGAAGTCGCCGCGCTCCATGGTCAGGTTGACCTGCGACAGCGCGAGCGTCTGCGTGCCGCCCGCGCCGCCATAGTTGACGCTGAGGTTGTCGATTTCGAGTTTGGCCATCTCGGTTCCCTGTGGGGTCGTTGGCGAATCGCTGAAAGAACTGGACAGGCGGGGGCTCAACGCATCGCCCGCTTGACCCACTCGGCATTGACGCCGGCGGAGTAGTCCGGCAGCACGGTCTGGATCGTGCCCTGCTCCTTCAGGAACTGCGCCGCCGACTGCAGGGCCTTGGCCGCGCCGCCGCCGAGCCAGCGCGGCGACGCCTGCTCCTCCAGCGTCGGGAACGCGTACAGCGACATGCTGCCCGGCACGTCCTCGGGCCTGGCACCCGACACCTTCGCGACGGTCTTGACCATCGGCGAATCGGCGGTCCACGCGGCCTTGTTCTTGCGGTAGCTGTCATCCGCGGCGGCCAGCATCCTGACGAACTTGACCATGAAGTCCGGGTTCTCGCGCGCAAACTTCTTGCTGACGATCATGCCGTCGAAGGTGGCCTTGCCGGTCGACTGCGCGATCTGCCCCGAGGTCAGCAGCACCTTGCCGGTCGGCTTGATTCGCGCCAGCACCGGGTCCCAGATGAACGTCGCGTCGATGTCGCCGCGCTGCCAGGCCGCGGCGACTTCCGGCGGCCGCATGTTCATGATGCGGACCTGCTTCGGATCGACCTTGGCCTGCTCCAGCGCGACCAGCGTGTGATAGTGCGTGGTCGAGACGAACGGCACGCCGACGCGCTTGGCCTTCAGATCGGCGACGCTGTCGATGCGCGTGCCGTTGCGCGCGACCATCGCCTCGGCGGCGTTGATGTCGTCGAGAATCCAGAACAGCTCGACGTCCAGCCCCTGCGACAGCGCGGAGGCGATCGGCGAGGTGCCGGCCTCGCCGATCGCGATCTGTCCCGACGCCATCGCGCGAATCACGTCGCCGCCGCCGGAGAACTGACGGAACGACACCTTGTAGCCGGTCAGCTTCTCGATCTCCTTGGCGTCCTGCACATGGCGCCATGGCACCACCATGTCCTGGTAGGCGATCACCACTTCCTTCGCTTGTGCCAGCGCGCCCGTCTGCACGGCGGCGGCCAGCACTGCGCCTGTTGCGAACTGCTTGATCCAACGCTCGATCCAACGCATCGTCGTATTCCTCAAGAAAGACAGGTTGCGTGCCGCGGCAGGGAGCCAGGGAGCGGCACGGAGAATCCAGGCACCGGCGAGGTGCCTACTCGAGGAGGGGAAGACTGGAAGCAGGTCGCATGCCAATGTCTCCTTGCAGTGGACGGCTGTCGCGTCCTTTGATCGGCCGTCGCCGCATCGTGGCGGCAATCGGCGGCCAACGCCTTGCACGTTGGGTAGCGCTATCGTAGGCAGCGGGTGGCGCGCGCCATAGTGCCACTGGGCGGCAATCGTGGGTCCAAGCGCCGACCGGCCGCCGAACGGCACCGTATTCGGCCCTGCGGCCAGCCGCGCGCGCTCGTCGCTCGCACCATGACGGCCCCTTCCGTCCCGTTTTAGTGCATCTAACGTACCGTTTTTCGAGATTTTTGTTGACCGAAAGGGCCGGCCGCCCTATGCTTCGGTCAGATCCCGTTTTCGGTACGTTTCATCCCGCTTTTTTATTCACCGTATCCGCCATGAAAGCGATCCACCGCATCATCGAGCGCGCGCGCTCGTCCCCCCGGCGCATCGTGCTGTGCGAGGCGGAGGACCCGCGCGTGCTGCAGGGCGCGCGGCGCGCCGCGGAAGAAGGCATCGCGCGCATCGTGCTGGTCGGCGATGCCGCCCGTATCGCCGATGCCGCCGAGCGGCACGGCATCGCGCTGGACGGCATCGACGTGGTCGACCCGGCCAGCGCTGCGCAGCGGGACCGCTACGCCGGGCAATGGCTGGCGCTGCGCCGATCGAAGGGCATGACGCCCGAGCAGGCGCAACGCGACGTGCTGGCGCCGCTATGCTTCGCCAACCTGATGGTGCGGGCCGGGGACGCCGACGGCTCGGTGGCCGGTGCGGTCCATACCACTGCCGACGTGGTGCGTCACGCGATCCAGGTCATCGGTATCGCGCCGTCCTTCCGGCTGGTATCGAGCTTCTTCCTGATGATGTTCTGCGAGCCCTTCCACTCGCTCAAGGGCGGGCTGATCTTCTCCGACTGCGGCCTGGTGATCGACCCGGACGCCGAGGCGCTGTCCGAGATCGCGATGGCCGCCGCCGACAGCGCGCAGAGCCTGCTGATGGAAACGCCGCGCGTGGCGATGCTGTCGTTCTCGACCAATGGCAGCGCCCACCACGCCGCCGTGGACAAGGTCGCCGCGGCGACGCAGCGGGTGCGTGCGCTGCGGCCCGGCCTGGCGATCGACGGCGACGTGCAGCTCGATGCGGCGATCGTCGCCGAGATCGCCGAGCGCAAGCTGCCGGCATCCCAGGTGCACGGGCACGCCAACGTGCTGGTGTTCCCGAGCCTGGAGGCGGGCAATATCGGCTACAAGCTCGCCGAGCGCCTCGGCGGCGCGGTGGCGATCGGGCCGATGCTGCAGGGCCTGCGGCGCCCCGCCAACGACCTGTCGCGCGGCTGCAGCGCCGACGACATCTTCCACGTGATCGCGGTGACCGTGGTGCAGGCGCAGGCCGCGGACCTCGAAGATACCGATGCCCGCGCGCAGATGGCGCTGCCCATCGACCTGCCTTCCGCCACGCCACCATCGGGAGCCGCGCAGTCCCGATGAATGTCGAAACCTTGCTGCCGGTACTGGCCCTGCTCGGGCTCGGCAGCTATTTCCAGACCGTGACCGGGTTCGGCATGGGTCTGATCGTGATGGGCGCGGCTAGCGGCCTGCATCTGGCACCGGTCGCCACGCTGGCCGCGCTGGTCAGCCTGCTGACGCTCGCCAACGGCGCGCTGGCGCTGCCCGGCAAGCTGCACCATATCGACTGGCGCGCGGTGCGGGCCGCCACGCTCGGCATCCTGCCGTCGGTGGTCGCCGGTGTCGTGCTGCTGCACTACCTGAGCGGCACCGCCGCCGGCGTGCTGCAGCTGATGCTCGGTGCGGTCGTGCTGTATGGCGGCATCGGCGCCGCGCTGCGCCCCGCCGCGCTGCCCAGCCGCTCCGGCGACGGCAGCTTCTTCGTCAGCGGCGTCTGCGGCGGCCTGCTCAGCGGCCTGTTCGGCGTCTCGGGGCCGCCGCTGATCTTCCAGTTCTATCGCCAACCGCTGAACATGGTGCAGATCCGCTGCGCGCTGATCCTGGTCTTCACCACCACTTCGGCCGTCCGCACCGCCTACAGCGCCTGGCAAGGCGAGCTGGCCGGCGACGTGTGGCTGCAGGCCGCACTGGCCTTCCCGGTCGTGGCCCTGAGCACGATCGCGGCACGGCGCTTCCCGCCGCCGTTGTCGACGGAAGCCACCCGAAGGCTCGCGTTTGGCGTGCTGGTCGTGCTGGGTGCGTACTTGATGGGGGGAGCGCTGTGGCAGTGGTTTATGGCGTATTCAGCTTAAAACCATAAGGGCTACCGTAGCCGCTCGTATCCTTTATGGAACTTTCCCTCCTGAAATCGCCATAAAGGAGCCGAGCGGACGTTTTATGATCGAGTCCGGTCCTCTAAGGTATGGCGCCATGATCGTTCGCATCTCCGACGCTGAAACGCTTGGGCAACTTGTACGCGCCGCCCGCTTGTCTCAACGACTGACCCGTGACGAAGTGGCACGTGGAACGAGTCTGTCGCCTAGCTTCATCACCGATGTCGAAGCCGGCAAACCCACAACGCAATTGGGGAAGGTTCTGCATCTGCTTCGGGAATTGGGGGTGTTGCTGTCCGCAGAAGCCTACGATATCGAACCATGGATCGAGAACCTCACGGCGATCAAAAAGCGACGGGTGCGGAAATGAACAGCGACTGGCCTACCAAGAATCCGGGGCACCTGCGGCGCTAGTGTTGGGCCTCACGCCCCCCACTCCCCACCCACCTCGCAATGGCATCGATCGCCGCCGTATCCAGCGGCCGGGTGGTGTCCAGCGGGAAGTGGCGCCGGTAGTAAGGGCTCAGGTCCAGATCGACGCCCAGCCCCATCAGTTCGATCCGCCCCTGGGCCTCGTGGCGGGCCGCCACGTCCTTCAGATGGTCATCCAGCAGCCGCTCGCCGTTGGCCTGCGCGGTGGCGCGGTCCATCGGGCTGCCGTCGGATACCACCACCAGAAGACGCCGCGACTGCGGGCGGGACAGCAGGCGGGTGCAGGCCCAGTCGACCGCTTCGCCGTCGATGCCTTCGCGAAACAGATCGGCCTTGAACAGCGCGGCGATGCCGGTGCGGGCGCGGCGCCAGCTGGTGTCGGCATCCTTGAACACCAGATGACAGACCTCGTTGAGGCGGCCCGGTGACGGCGGGCGGCCCGCCGCCTGCCAGTCGCGCGCCACGCGGCCGCCGTTCCAGGCGCCGGTGGTGAAGCCGAGCACTTCGGTGCCGAGGCCCGCGGCATCGGCCGCGCGGATCATCACATCGACCAGCAAGGCGATCTGGTCGATATGCGCCTTCATCGAGCCCGAGCAATCGATCAGGAACGCCAGCACCGCATCGGTGCGCGGCTGCAGGCGGGGCTGGCGGAAGATGCGCCGCTGTCCGCCGGCACAGGCAAGCTGCGCGAGCCGGCTGCGGTCGAGCCGGCCCTCTTCGTCGCCGGACGACCATCCATCGGCGGCCGGCAGCGCGAAGGCCGACGACAACGTGCGAGCGATGCGGACCGGATTGATGCCACCGCCGACGATGCGCCGGTCCAGGCGTTCGCGCCATGCCTGCAGCGAAGCCTGCCGCGCCAGCGTGGCGGCGCGCAGCTCGCGGTCGTAGCGGGTGGTAAAGGCAGCGTAGGCCGGCGCACGGGCCTCGTTGGCGCGGGCACGAGCACCGCCGGAGCCGGCGCCGCCTGCTTCCTGTAACAGCGCCTCGTCCTCGAAGTCGAGCAGCAGCGAGAAGCCGTCGCGCACGGATTCGTGCGCTTCACGCCCATCGTCGTCGGCCAGGCCTGCGCGACGGGCATCGTCGCGCAGCATCCCGGCCACCATCTCCGCCGCGGCCAGCGCGTGTTCGGCAAAGGCGCGCTGGTCGGCGCGCGTGCGCCGCATGCCGGCCAGCGCGGTGCCCAGCGCAGGCACGATCGCCGCGCGCGTGGCCTCGATCAGGTCCTCGGTCTCCTCGACCACCGGCCGGCCCGACAGCCGCGACCAGACCACCTGCGCCACCGTGTAGACCAGGATGCCGAAACGCCCTTCGGTCAGCCCGGAGCGATGGAACGCCAGCGACCATCGTTCGAAGCGGGCGTGAAGGTTGGCGGCCACACCCGGCATGCCGGCGGGCAGATGGGTCTCGCAGCGCAACTGCTCGAACAGTTCAAACAGCAGCCGCGCGACGGGGTCGGCGGGCCGCAGCGCGCGATGCAGGTCCGCATCGCCATGCCGCAGGCGCAGCGCGACGGCGTCCACGCTGCCGCGCAGGTCGGGGAAGGAATCGCGGCCGGCATCGGTCAGCAGGTGCGGCGCCTGCAGCGGCAGCGGCCGTTGGCCGCGCCATGGCCTTCCCGCGCGGTAATGCAAGGCGGCGTCCCCCGCCAGCGCGCGCAGCACGGCGGCGCACAACGCCTCGCGCCGGCGCTGCACCGCCGCCGGCAACGGTGGCAGCGCAGGCTCCGCGATCGCGCCGGCCGCGGGGTCCGCGGCCTCGGCGCTCGTCGACGTCGACGTCGACATCGTCAGGCCGCCGCGTCGCCGCAGGGCTCCAGCTCGGTACCGAAGCCGCGCTGGAAATACTCGGCCACGATCGGGCGCTCGCCCGGCTCGCACTTGTTCAGGAAGCTGAGCCGGAACGCCAGCGCCGGATCGCGAAAGATCTGGCAGTTCTCGGCCCAGGCGATCACGGTGCGCGGCGACATCAGCGTCGACACGTCGCCCGCGGCAAACCCTTCGCGCGTCAACTGCGCGACGGCGACCATGGTGCCAACCAACTCGCGTCCGGCCGCGTCGGCCAGTTCCGGCACGCGCGCCAGCACGATATCGATCTCCGCCTCGCGCGGCAGATAGTCCAGCGTCGCCACCACGTTCCAGCGGTCGATCTGCGCGTGGTTCAGCAGGTGGGTGCCGTGATACATGCCGGTCAGGTTGCCAAGCCCGACCGTGTTGGCGGTCGCGAACAGCCGGAAGAACGGATGCGGCTGGATCACGCGGTTCTGGTCCAGCAGCGTGAACCGGCCATCGCGCTCGAGCACGCGCTGGATCACGAACATCACGTCCGGCCGGCCCGCGTCGTATTCGTCGAACACCAGCGCGATCGGCCGCTGCAGCGCCCACGGCACGATGCCCTCCTGGAATTCGGTGACCTGCTGGCCGTCGCGCAGTACCACGGTATCGCGCCCGACCAGGTCCATGCGGCCGATATGCCCATCGAGGTTGACGCGTACGCACGGCCAGTTCAGCCGCGCCGCCACCTGTTCGATATGGGTCGACTTGCCGGTGCCATGCATGCCCTGCACCAGCACGCGGCGGTTGCTGACGAAGCCGGACAGGATCGCGAGCGTGACCTCCGGTTCGAAGCGGTAGCCCGGATCGATCTCCGGCACGTGGTCGTCGCGCACGCCGAAGGCCGGCACCCGCATCGCGCTGTCGATGCCGAACACTTCACGCACCGACACCATGCGGTCCGGTGCCACGCTGGCAAGGTCGATCGCCACTTCGGTTTCTCCTGGATAAGGCTGGACTACTTCGACGCGCCGCGCAGGCGCATGCCCGCCGCCGGCTGTTCACGAGGCTATCTTATCCCAGTCTCACTTTTAGGTACAACTCATACCGAATAATGGATTTTCCTATTGACGATGCTCGAGCTCCGTCCTACATTTCAGCCAAACAACAGTTTTCGGTACATAACGTACCGTTTTACGAGTCACAACGATCCCAACCTACCGGAGACCGCAAGCATGTCCGACCACACCCCCACCGCCGGCCCGCAGGCCATGACGCCTTCCGAGGCGTTTGTCGAAACCCTCGCCGCCAACGGCGTCACCGATATGTTCGGCATCATGGGCTCGGCCTTCATGGATGCGATGGACATCTTCGCGCCGGCCGGCATCCGCCTGATCCCGGTGGTGCATGAGCAAGGCGCCGGCCATATGGCCGACGGCTATGCCCGCGTGTCGGGCCGCCACGGCGTCGTGATCGGCCAGAACGGCCCGGGCATCAGCAACTGCGTGACCGCGATTGCCGCGGCCTACTGGGCGCACAGCCCGGTCGTGATCGTCACGCCCGAGGCCGGCACCATGGGCATCGGCCTGGGCGGCTTCCAGGAAGCGAACCAGCTGCCGATGTTCCAGGAGTTCACCAAGTACCAGGGCCACGTCACCAATCCGGCGCGCATGGCCGAATTCACCGGCCGCTGCTTCGATCGCGCGATGTCCGAGATGGGCCCGACCCAGCTGAACATCCCGCGCGACTACTTCTACGGCCAGATCAAGGCCGAGATTCCGCAGCCGCGCCGGCTGGACCGCGGCCCCGGCGGCGAGCAGAGCCTGAACGAAGCGGCCGAGCTGCTGGCGCAGGCGAAGTTCCCGGTGATCATTTCCGGCGGCGGCGTGGTGATGGCCGATGGCGTCGAGGAATGCAAGGCGCTGGCCGAGCGGCTGGGCGCGCCGGTGGTCAACAGCTATCTGCACAACGACTCCTTCCCCGCGAGCCACCCGCTGTGGTGCGGGCCGCTCGGCTACCAGGGCTCGAAGGCCGCGATGAAGCTGATCTCGCGCGCCGACGTCGTGGTCGCGCTCGGCTCGCGCCTTGGACCGTTCGGCACGCTGCCGCAGCACGGCATGGACTACTGGCCGAAGACGGCCAAGATCATCCAGATCGACGCCGATCACAAGATGCTGGGCCTGGTCAAGAAGATCTCGGTCGGCATCTGCGGCGACGCCAAGGCGGCCGCCGTCGCGCTGACCGAACGGCTGGCCAACCGCACGCTGGCCTGCGACGCGACCCGCGCCGCGCGCGCCGACCAGATCGCTACCGAGAAGGCCGCCTGGGAGAAGGAACTGGACGAGTGGACGCACGAGCGCGACCCGTTCAGCCTCGACATGATCGAGGAGCAGAAGAACGAACGCACGCCGAACGGCGGCACCTACCTGCATCCGCGCCAGGTGCTGCGCGAGCTCGAGAAGGCGATGCCGGCCGATGTGATGGTGTCGACCGACATCGGCAACATCAACTCGGTGGCCAACAGCTATCTGCGCTTCGAAAAGCCGCGCAGCTTCTTCGCGGCGATGAGCTGGGGCAACTGCGGCTACGCCTTCCCGACCATCATCGGCGCCAAGGTTGCCGCGCCGCACCGGCCGGCGATCTCGTACGCCGGTGACGGCGCATGGGGCATGAGCCTGATGGAAACGATGACCTGCGTGCGCCACAACATCCCGGTCACCGCGGTGGTCTTCCACAACCGCCAGTGGGGCGCGGAGAAGAAGAACCAGGTGGACTTCTACAATCGCCGCTTCGTCGCCGGCGAGCTGGACAATCCGAGCTTCGCCAACATCGCCCGCGCGATGGGTGCCGAAGGCATCGTGGTCGATCGGCTCGAGGACGTCGGCCCGGCGCTGAAGAAGGCCATCGACCTGCAGATGAACCACGGCAAGACCACCATCGTGGAAATCATGTGCACCCGCGAACTGGGCGATCCGTTCCGCCGCGATGCCTTGTCCAAGCCGGTCCGCCTGCTCGACAAGTACAAGGATTACGTATAACGGAAGCAACGAGGCGCGCGGTGCGGCCCTGCCGCGCCGCGCGATCACGGCCTGCGGGGGCCGCCGCAGCAATGCGGCCCCGGACAGACAAAACAAAGACAGCGAAGCCGTGACGACACCATCATGAGAAGCACTGGAGACAAAAATTGCTGGATAACCCCGAGGGCTCGCGCGGCCTCAAGCACAGCCTGAAACAGCGCCACATGACGATGATCGCGCTCGGCGGCGTGATCGGTGCCGGACTGTTCGTCGGCAGCGGCGTGGTGATCAAGTCGGCCGGCCCGGCGGCCGTGCTGTCCTTCCTGCTGACCGGCATGCTGGTGGTGCTGGTGATGCGGATGCTCGGCGAGATGGCGTGCGCGCTGCCCACCGTCGGCTCCTTCTACGAATACGCGCGCGAAGCATGGCGCGACAAGCCCCAGACCGGAGCGCTGGCCAGCTTCCTGACCGGCTGGATGTACTGGTACTTCTGGGTCATCGTGGTCGCCATCGAAGCGGTGGCCGGCGCGGACCTGATCCGCTACTGGCTGCCCGACGTGCCGTCCTGGGCCATCAGCCTGGTGCTGCTGGTGATGCTGACGCTGACCAACCTGTTCTCCGTCAAGTCCTTCGGCGAGTTCGAATTCTGGTTCGCCTCGATCAAGGTGGCGGCGATCGTCGTGTTCCTGTTCCTGGCCGGCCTGTTCGTGCTCGGCATGTGGCCCGATACCGCGCCCAGCGTCGCCAACCTGAGCGCGCATGGCGGCTTCGCGCCCAACGGCATCATGCCGGTGCTGACCGGCGCCGTCGCCGCGACCGGGTTCTACTTCGGCGCGGAGATCGTCACCATTGCCGCGGCCGAGACCGCGGAGCCGCAGAAGGCCGTGGCCAAGGCGACCCACTCGGTGATCACGCGCGTGCTGGTGTTCTACGTGGGCTCGGTATTGCTGGTGGTCTGCCTGGTGCCGTGGAACTCGCCCGGCATCGCCACGCCTTATGTCAGCGCGCTTGACGCGATGGGCATTCGCGGCGCCGCGCAGGTGATGAACGCGGTGGTGCTGACCGCGGTGCTGTCGGCGCTGAACTCGGGCCTGTATGCGTCGTCGCGGATGATCTTCGCGCTGACGCGCCGCGGCGACGCGCCGGCCGCGCTGGCCAAACTGAACCGCAATGGCGTGCCGGTCCGCGCGATCCTGTTTTCGACGCTGTTCGGCTATGCCGCGGTGGTGATGTCCTACGTGTCGCCCGATACGGTGTTCGCCTTCCTGGTCAATTCCTACGGCACGGTGGCGATCTTCGTCTACATCCTGATCGCGGTGTCGCAGCTGCGGCTGCGCGCGCGGCTCGAGCGCGAGGCGCCGGAGAAGCTGCGCGTGCGCATGTGGATGTATCCGTATCTGACCTATGTGGCGATCATCGGCATGGCCGGCATCGTGATCGCAATGGCTTTCATCCCGGACCAGCGCAAGCCGCTGCTGCTCGGCGTCGTCAGCCTCGGCATCCTGCTGCTGGTCTATCTGGTGCGTCGGCAGTACCGCCGCGGTGCAGAGCTGCGGGACAGCGAGATCGACCCGCACCAGCAGCACCTGGGCGACATGCCGCGCGCCCAGGCGGTACGGCGCTAGCCCTGTCGTCCCCGCGATCGCCGGGGACGGCCAGCCGAGCCAGCAGCCGCTGGCCCAATCGATTCCATCCAACTGGCCCTACAGCGCATCCCGGCGCTTCCCTATGCTGGGAACGTGCAAAGGACCGGGTCCGCTGCCGCGCGGACCGCAACAACATCGAGGAGATTCAAGTGGAGTACGCAAGCAAGCAGGCCGGCACCGAAGCCATCGTCGCGGCCGACAGCAACCCGTCCGGACAGCAGGCCGGTGGCGCCAGCGGCGGCGTCACCGCCGCCACGCTGCAGGCCTTCAGCGACGCCTGGAACCGCCACGACATCGACGCGCTGATGTCCTTCATGACCGACGACTGCGTGTTCCACGCGGTGGCCGGGGGCGAGCTGTTCGGCCGCACCTTCAGCGGCCGCGAGGCGGTGCGCGAGGGCTTCCAGCTGGCCTGGCAGACCTTCCCGGACGCGGCCTGGCTCGATGGCGAGCATTTCGTCTGCGGCGACCGCGGCGTCAGCGAATCGACGTTCCGCGGCACCAAGGCCGACGGCTCGCGCATCGAGGCGCGCATGGTCGACGTGTTCACCTTCCGCGACGGCAAGATCGCGGTCAAGAACGCCTATCGCAAGGACCGTCCCGCGCTGGCGGCCGGTTCGCGCGGCTGATCGAACGCGTCGACAAACGCGTCGCCAACAGGAGCGCAGCGATGGAAGCCATTGCCGATATCACCGCCATCGGACGGGAGAACGGGACGCCGGGCCAGGCCGGTGGCCACACCGGACAAAACCGGGCAACCGGTCCGTCCCGGCCCTACGATCCCGCCTACGACCCGCTGGTCGCGCCGACGCCCGGCCAGGGCCGCGACTACGCGCCGACCTACTGGATCGGCACCGCCGGCGAGCCGCCGCCCGACGACGGTCCGATCACGCACGACGTCGACGTCGATGTCGCGATCATCGGCTCGGGTTTCACCGGGCTGACCTGCGCGATCTTCCTGGCGCAGGAACACGGCATCAAGGCCACCGTGCTGGAAGCCAACCGCGTCAGCTGGGGCTGCAGCACGCGCAACGGCGGGCAGGCGCAATGCGCGTCGGGCCGGCTCAAGCGCTCGCAATGGATCCAGCGCTACGGCCTGGACGCCGCGCTGCGGCTGCACGAGGAAGTGTGCGCCGGCATGGAGACCTTCAAGACGCTGATCCGCGATATCGACTGCGATCCGCAGCCCGGCGGCCACCTGTACATCGCGCACCGTCCCGAGGCGATGCCGGCGCTGGAGAAGGAGGCCAGGCTGCTGCGCGAGGTGTTCCATTACGACGCCCGCATTCTCGATGCCGATACCGTCAAGCGCGAATACGTCGACGACAAGGAGGCGGCCGGGGCGATGCACGAGCCCGAAGGCATCGGCATCCATGCCGGCAAGCTGGCCTTCGGCTATCTGCGCCGTGCCCGCGCGCTGGGCGCGACCGTGCACCCGTCGAGCCCGGTGCTCGACTGGACCACGCGCGACGGCGTGCACTATCTGCGCACGCCGGGCGGCATCGTGCGGGCGCGCGCGGTGGGCGTCGCGACCGGCGGCTATACCTCGCAGAACCTGCATCCGCATCTGAAGAACCGGCTGTTCCCGATCCTGTCGAACTCGATCGTGACGCGGCCGCTGACGCCCGATGAAATCGCGGCCTGCAACTTTCGCACGACGCAGGTGATCACCGACACCCGCATCCTGCGCCATTACTATCGCTTGATGCCCGACGGTCGCCTGCAGATCGGCAGCCGCAGCGCGATCACCGGCACCGACGCGCCGCGGCCCCAATACGAGCAGAAGCTGGTCGACGACATGGTGCGCAAGTTCCCGGCGCTGAAAGGCATTCCGATCGACTACTCGTGGTGGGGCTGGGTCGACGTCAGCCACGACATGATGCCGCGCATCTTCCGGCCCGATCCCGCGCAGACGATCTATTACGCGATGGGCTACGGCGGCAACGGCGTCATGTACTCGGCCCAGGCTGGGCGCCGCATGGCCGCGATGATCGCCGGCAAGAACCCGGGACCGGAACTGCCGATCTTCCGTTCGGCGCTGCCCTTCCCCAATGTGCGCGAGTGGGTCGAGTCGCCGGCGTTCGCCCCGTTCCGGCGGCTGGGGCAGCGGTTCCTGTACCACTGGTATCACCTGAAGGATGATGTGCTGTAGTTGAGGCGCTTGCCAGTGCGGCGCGATTGGCCGACCGCCAACGCGCTCCCTCTCCCGCAAGCGGGAGAGGGACAAAGCCTTCAGCGGCGCATCGCCTTCGCTCACCGGCTTTCCACCCATACCCCCTCCCCGCCCCATATCCGATAATGCTCCCCGATCCAAGGACGAAACCGACGATACGGAGCGCGAACGGCATGGCCACGGCGGGCAAGGGAAACACCTTCTGGAATCGGCTGCTGCAATTGCCCGCCGACTCGGGGCTGAGCCTGCAGGCCCAGCTGCGCCAGCAGATCGTCTCGGCGATCCTGTCGCGGCAGCTGCCCGAAGGCAGCGCGCTGCCGTCGAGCCGCGAACTGGCCGCGACGCTTGGCATTGCGCGCAATACCGTGATCCTGGCCTTCCAGCAGCTGGTCGACGAGCACTTCCTCGAAACGCGGCCGCGGCGCGGCTACTTCGTCGTCCAGCAATTGCCCAGCGTGGCACCACCGGCCTGCGCCGCGAGCGCCAACACGGCGGCCGGCACCGACGGCGGCAGCGGGGCAACCGGCCCCGACTGGAGCGAACGGCTGCCCGATATCAGCGGCCTGCGCGCCATCGTCAAGCCCAACGACTGGCAGAACTATCCGTATCCGTTCATCTATGGACAGTTCGATCCGGCGCTGTTTCCGACCGCGGACTGGCGCGAATGCTCGCGCATGGCGCTGGCCGTGCTGGAGATCCGCGGCTGGGCGTCCGACCTGATCGACCGCGACGATCCGCTGCTGATCGAGCAGCTGCAGCGGCACGTGCTGCCGCGCCGCGGGGTCTGGGCCAATCCGGACGAGATCATGGTCACGCTGGGCGCGCAGCATGCGCTCTACCTGCTGGCCGATCTGCTGATGCGCGGCGCCGTGGTCGGCCTCGAAGAGCCGGGCTACAGCGATGCCCGCGCGATCTTCGGCATGCGGGCGCGCGAGGTGGTGCCGCTGCCGGTCGACGACTCGGGCCTGCGTCCCGAGGGTGAGCTGGCGCGCTGCGACTATGCCTTCGTCACCCCCAGCTACCAGTGCCCGACCACGGTGACGATGCCGCTGGACCGGCGCGAGGCGCTGCTGGCCGAGGCGCACCGGCACGACGTCGTGCTGATCGAAGACGACTACGACACCGAGAATCCGGCACTGACACAGCCGATTCCCGCGCTGAAGAGCCTGGACCGCGAGGGCCGCGTGATCTATGTCGGCAGCCTGTCCAAGTCCTTCGTGCCCGGCATCCGGCTCGGCTATATCGTCGCGCCGAGCTCGGTGATCCGCCAGGCGCGGGCGCTGCGGCGCTACATGCTGCGCCATCCGCCGGCCAACAACCAGCGCGCCACGGCCCTGTTCATCTCGCTGGGCCACCACGACGCGCTGCTGCGGCGCGTCGCGCCGATCTTCCAGCGCCGCGCGGCGGTGCTGCGCGACATGCTGGCGCGGCACCTGCCGCAATGCCGGGTGCAGAACTCGCCGGGGGCGTCGTCGTTCTGGGTCGAGGGACCGCCGGGCCTCGACGCGCGCAAGCTCGGCGATGTCGCGCTGCGGCATGGCGTGATCATCGAGCCCGGCGACGTGTTCTTTGCCGCCGACGGACCGTCGCCGCACTTCCGCCTGGGCTACACGGGGATTGCCGAGGAGCGGATCGAGGAAGGCGTGCGGCTGCTGGCCCAGCTGATCGAGCACGAACGGCGTCGCTGAGGCACGGCACCGCCCGCTGTTCCCTTGCCGGCAGGCTGCCCGCGCAGCACATCAAGTGCCGAGCCTAGGGCAAACCCCGATCCGCTGGCGGCGCGATTGTCCGCGCGGGGACAATCTGCCCCGCTCCTCGCGTCTATTCTTCCTTCGGACCGCCCCAGGCAGCAACAGCGCCAACATCAGCTACAGCAGCAACAGCAGCAGCCGCTCGAGTCTGTGCCAGACCGGTGTCGAGGGGCAGGTCGCGCCCGCCCTGGCCTGACTCCACGACATCGAAGGAGACGACATGGCACAGACTTTCGCTTTCCGTTGGCATCGTATCGCCCTGACTGCTGTCGCAATGGCCGCGCTGGCCGCGTGCGGCGACAGCGACGACGACCACAAACCCGGACCCTCGGCCTCGGCCAATGCCGCGCAGGCGTGCGCGCAACTGGCCGGCAAGACCATAGCGGGCGCGACCGTCACGGCGGCCGCTACCGTCGCGGCAAACGGACCCCAGCCGTTGTTCTGCAAGGTCAACGCGACCATCGCCCCGAAACTGAACCTGGAACTGCGGCTTCCCGACCGGTGGAACGGCAAGCTGTATTACGGCGGCGGCGGCGGTTACAACGGGTCGATCCCGGGCATCGACGTCCCCACCAACCTGACCGCGTTGAAGCAGGGCTACGCCACCGTCAACAGCGACTCCGGCCATTCCGGCAACGTGCTGTCGGCCGACTTCGCGCTGGACGATCCGCACGCCGCCGCGCTGTTCGGCCATCAGTCGGTACCGACCGTGATGTCGTCGGCCCGGCAGATGCTGCAGACCGCCTATGGCAAGGCGCCGGAGCGGTCCTACTTCGAGGGCTGCTCCAACGGCGGCCGCGAGGCGCTGATGGCGGCGCAGCGCAATCCGGACCTGTTCGACGGCATCATCGCGCGCGCGCCGGCCTACAACTGGGTCGGCTTCATGGGCGCCTTCAATCGCAACGCCAAGGCCCTCGCCGCGCCGGGCGGCATGGTCAATGCGGCAAAGATCAATCTGCTGGCGAAAGCCGTGCGCGATGCCTGCGATGCGCAGGATGGCATCGCGGACGGCGTGGTGTCCAACCCGCAGTCGTGCAGCTTCGATCCGGCGGTGCTTCGCTGCTCCGGCGGCACCGATGCCGGCGATGCGTGCCTGTCGGATGCACAACTGGCAGCGGTGCAATCGTGGACCTCGCCAGCGGTATGGGCCAACGGCGCCTATTCCAATGCCGGGTGGGCGCTGAGCGGCAACGAGGACGACCCGGGAGCGTGGAGCGCCTGGCTGACCGGGAACGGCAACGTCAACATGGCGCTGCAGTTCCTCTTCCAGGACACGACAGTCAAGAACTACCTCGCGCGCGACCGCTCGCAGAACTCGCTGGCCTATACCTGGGACAGCAATGTCGCCGCGCTGGCCAACCTGTCCAATCTGAACGACGCGACCAATACCGATCTGCGGCCATTGAAGAACAGCAACGCCAAGCTGATCCTCTGGCATGGCACCAACGATGCCGCACTGAGCTTCAAGGCTACCAACGCCTACTACGAAGGGATGGTCGCCGCGGTGGGCGGGCAGGCATCGGCCGACGAGTTCGTGCGCTACTACCTGGCACCGGGCGTCAACCATTGCGCGGGCGGACCGGGCGCGGACCAGACCGATCTGCTGGCCGCGCTCGACAGCTGGGTCACCAAAGGCGACGCGCCAGGTACGCTGACCGCGACCAAGGAGAACAACGGCGCCACCGCGTTCTCGCGTCCGCTGTGCCGCTACCCGCAGTATCCGCGTTACACGGGACCGGCGAACGACGCGGCAGCGGCGGCGCAGGCGTCGAATTACACGTGCACCGCGCCGTAAGCGTGCTTCGGCGCCTGCGCGCTGGATGAGTTGCTCCCTCTCCCGCGAGGCGGGAGAGGGGTGGGTGGAGAGGTCGTTCGCAACAGCGATATCTGACGCTGGACCGCCCCTGCCCTCTCCGCCACCGTGCTCCCACAAGCAGAGGCGAGCGTTCCACCAGCGCCAGCGGTAGATCGTCCCATCTCGAACATGCGCACGACTGCGGCTACGAGCCAGCGCGCACGTTCGCCGTCCCCGTCATCCCGCCCAACATCGCCGCCGGATTCCAGGTAAGGAACCGCATCCACGCATCGAGCCAGCGCCCCTGCATGTCGGCGCCGATTTCCCATGCGGTCTGCCCGTACTTCGTCGCCATCGACAGTGCCGGTGCCGGCGCGGTGATCTGCTGCGCGAGGCGCTCGTCGGGGCTCCACTTCCAGGCCCACGAGGTCCACTGGAAGCCCGCTTCTTCCATCAGTGCCGCATAGAAGCTCCAGCCCAGCGTGGTCAGCTTCAGATAGTCGCGCGCCAGCATGGTGGAAGCGTCGGGCACTTCGGTGACCGCGGGAATCGGCCGCTGCTCGGCCAGGCGCCCGGTGGTCACTTCGGTCACATCGGTGACATCGGTGACATCGGTGACGTCAGCGGAGATCGCGCTCGTGCGAGGTGCTTTGCTCTTCATCGTCATGCTCCTTGGAAGCCGCCGGACGGCGGGGGAAAGACGCCGAGCGGTACGCAAGAATGGCGCCAGCGGCATCGCGCCCGCGGCGACGCGCACGCGTTGGGAGCATTTACACGGCTTGTACGCGGGCCCGTGCACGATCTTCCAGCCCCGTGAACGCCAGCGAAACGACGTGATGGAATCCGCGCGGCATGGTCCCCGTCATCGATGGCACGGTCGATGCGTCAATCCGGACCAGACACGTCAGCACGACACGCCAGCACGACTGGCTGGCACGGCGCGCGCCACGCTCGCCGCCCCTCGATGCCGCCATGACCCCTGCTCTCTTGAACAGCCCCGAACAACAGCCTGAGCGCTACCGCCAGCGTATGGTCGAACTGCAGATCGCCGCGCGCGGCATTCGCGATCCCGCGGTACTGGCGGCAATGCGCGAGGTGCCGCGCGAGCGCTTCGTGCCGGACGCGCTGCGCCATTCCGCCTACGATGACGCGCCGCTATCGATCGGCTCCGGCCAGACCATCTCGCAGCCCTATATCGTCGCGCGGATGGTGGAGGCCGCGCGGCTGCATCCCACCTCCCGCGTGCTCGAGATCGGCACCGGCTCGGGCTATGCGGCCGCGGTGATGGCACGTATCGCGGCGCGCGTCATCACGCTGGAACGCTGGCGGCGGCTGGCAGAGCGGGCCAGCGACGTGTTGCGCGCGCTGGATTTCGACAACGTCGAAGTGCACCTGGCCGACGGCACCGCCGGCTGGGAGGCGGGCGCGCCGTACGACGCCATCGTTTCCGCCGCGGCCAGCCCTGATATCCCCGCCGCGTGGCTGGCGCAGCTGGCACCGGGCGGCACGCTGGTGATGCCGCACGGCCATCCGGGCCATGCGCAACGGCTGCTGCGCATCGGCAAGCGCGAGGACGGCACGCTCGAGCGCGAGGATCTCGCCGGCGTGGCCTTCGTGCCGCTGGTCGCGCGCACGGCCGAGGAGGCCGGCAACGAACCACCCGGCAATTGAAGTCCATCGAGTTGAAGTCCATCGAGTTGAAGGCCATCGACTTAAAGCCATCGACCAGACCGCGACCGAGACCATCGACCATCCACGGAGGACCGACATGACCAGCGCACTGCACGATCCCCTGACCGGCCAGGTGCTCGCCGACACCGATATCGTCGAGCGGATCGCCGAGGCGGCCGAACGGCTGCCGGCCATCGACGATGCCGGCTTCGCCACGGTGGTGGACCGGTTTGCCGATTGCCGCGTGGTGTTGCTCGGCGAATCGACGCACGGCACCGCGCAGTTCTACGAGGCCCGCGCGGCCTTCACGCGACGGCTGATCGAGCGGCACGGCTTTCGCATCGTCGCGGTCGAGGCCGACTGGCCCGATGCCGCGGCGATCGACCGCTATGTCCGGCAATTGCCAGCGGCCGAGCACCAGGAACCGCCGTTCCGGCGCTTTCCGACCTGGATGTGGCGCAATACGTCGGTGGAGGCGCTGGTCGAATGGATGCGGGGCTACAACGCCGAACGGGCGCCGGATACGCGCGCCGGCTTCTTCGGCCTGGACATCTACAGCCTGGGCAGCTCGATCGCCACCGTGCTCGGCTATCTGAACCGCGTCGATCCCGACGGCGCGCGCGAGGCGCGCGAGCGCTACGGCTGCCTGCTGCCGTGGCGCGAAGACCCGTCGCGCTATGGGCGTGCGGTGCTGACCGGCCGGGCGCGCGATTGCGAGGACGAAGTCATCGCCCAGCTGCAGGCGCTGCTCGAGCGCCAGCTCGACTACGCGACGCGTGGCAAGGAGCCGTTCTTCGACGCCGCGCAGAACGCGCACCTGGTCGCCTCGGCCGAGCAGTACTACCGGCTGATGTACTACGGCGGCCCGGAAAGCTGGAACCTGCGCGACACCCATATGTTCGACACGCTGGCGCGGCTGCTGGACACCCATGCGCCCGGCGCCAAGGCCGTGGTATGGGCGCACAACTCGCATATCGGCGATGCTGACGCGACCACGATGGGCCGCGACCACGGCGAGACCAATATCGGCCGGCTGTGCCGAGCCCGCTTCGGCAAGCAAGCAGCGCTGATCGGCTTTTCGACGTCGCGCGGCACCGTCGCCGCGGCGTCCGACTGGGATGGCCCGATGCAGGTGATGGACGTGGTGCCCGCGCGCGCCGACAGCTACGAGGCGCTGTTCCAGCGCACCGGCATCGATAGCTGCTTCATCGACCTGCGCGAAGGCGTCCACGAGCAGGCGCGCGCGCTGCTGACGGTGCCGCGCCAGGAGCGCTTCATCGGCGTGGTGTACCGGCCCGATACCGAGTTCGCCAGCCATTATGCGTTTGCCTGCCTGCCGCAGCAGTTCGATGCGCTGGCCTGGTTCGATCGCACCGACGCCGTGACGCCGTTGCCGACCGCGGCGCGCACCGGCATGCCGGACACGTATCCGTTCGGCCTGTAGCCGCTGCGCGCCGACGCCGGCCGCCGCGGCGGGGGGCTTAGAATGCGGCACCGGGCGCGCCATGCAAGGCGCCGCCCGCCGACCGACCCGCCAGAGAGAACCCGGTGCGCTACGAATTGACGGACCTTCGGCTGTTCCAGGCCATCGCCGAATCGCAAAGCCTGTCCGGCGGCGCCGCCGCCATCCATATCACTGCGTCGGCGGCCAGCTATCGGCTCAAGAACCTCGAGCTGGCGCTGGGCACGCCGCTGTTCGTGCGCGCGGCGCGCGGCATGGAGCTGACGGCGGCCGGCACCGCGCTGCTCGGCCACGTGCGCGAGCTGCTGCGCGGCCTCGAACGAATGCATGGCGAGCTCGGCCGGTTTTCCGCGGGATTGAAGGGCAACATCCGCCTGATCGCCAACAGCAGTTCGCTGAACGGCTTCATCCTGCCCAGCGTCGGCCGCTTCCTGAACGCCCATCCCGAGGTCAATATCGATCTGGAGGAGCGGGCCAGCCTCGAGATCGCGGCCGCCATCGCCGCTGGCGAGGCCGATGTCGGCGTGCAGGCCGGCGAAGTCGAGACGCAGGGGGTGCGATGGATGCCGTATGCGGTCGACGAGTTGATGCTGGCCGTGCCCGCCGATCATCCGCTGGCGCGCGAGGCCGAGGCGCAGCCGGGCGGCGTACGCTTTGGCGCAGCGCTGGACCACGACTTCGTCTGCCCGGGCCGCGATACCAGCAATGTGGTGTTCCTGCGCGATACCGCGCACCGGCTCGGCCGCTCGCCCAATATCCGCCTGCACGCGCCGACCTTCGACGCGGTGCTGGCGCTGGTCGAAGCCGGCGTCGGGCTGGCGCTGGTGCCGCGCAGCGTCGCCGCGGCCTCGCTGCGCGACGGCCGCGTCGCCGGCGTACGCCTGGCCGAGGACTGGGCGCGGCGCCGGCTGAATCTGGTGCTGCCGGCCGCCGGCAAGCTGCCCGCCTTCGCCGAGGCCTTTGCCGAGTTCCTGCTGGGCGATCCGCACGTGGCGGCGACCCGCGACGCGCTGGCGTGACCGGCCGCCCGACCGTTGAATTGCCGCGAACGGTGGCTTGAAGACATTCGACTGGTTGGCCGCCGGGCGCAAAAATATACTGCTCCGCGATCGAATCGACGCGGAGACCCCATGCTGCACAAGGCCCTGTCCGGCATCAAGGTGCTGGACCTGTCCCGAATCCTTGCCGGGCCCTGGTGTACCCAGAATCTGGCCGACCTCGGCGCCGAGGTCATCAAGATCGAGCACCCCGAGCGCGGCGACGATACGCGCGGCTGGGGCCCGCCCTATCTGCAATCGGCCGACGGCAGCGAACGGATGTCCGCGTACTTCGCCTGCTGCAATCGCGGCAAGCGCTCGCTGGCGATCGACTTCACCACCGCCGAGGGCAAGGCCGCCATCCTGGCGCTGGCCGACCAGGCCGACGTGCTGGTCGAGAACTTCAAGGCCGGCACGCTGCAGCGCTACGGGCTGGACTACGCGAGCCTGCAGGCGCGCAACCCGCGGCTGGTCTACCTGTCGATCACCGGCTTCGGCCAAAGCGGCCCGATGGCCGACAAGCCCGGCTACGACTACGTGTTCCAGGGCATGGGCGGCCTGATGAGCTATACCGGCCAGCCCGACGGCGAGCCCGGCGAGGGGCCGCTGCGCACCGGCGTCGCGGTGGTCGATCTGAGCACCGGCATGTATGCCACGTCGGCGGTGCTGGCCGCGCTGTTCCAGCGCCAGGCAACCGGCGAGGGCCAGCATCTGGACATCGCGCTGCTGGACGTCGCGGTGGCGCTCAACGCCAACCAGGGTGCCAACTATCTGTTCTCGGGGCGCAATCCGCCGCGCAGCGGCAATGCGCATCCGAATTGCGCGCCCTACGAGGTATTCCGCTGCGCGGACGGTCATCTGATCCTGGCGATCGGCAACGATGCGCAGTTCGCGCGCTTCTGCGACGTGGCCGGACTGGCCGATCTGCCGGCCGATCCGCGCTATCGGACCAACAGCGCGCGCATCGCCAATCTGCCGGCATTGCGAGCCTTGCTGGCGCAGGTATTCGCGACCCGCTCGCGCCGGCAATGGACCGATGCCTTCGATGCGGCCGGCGTGCCATGGGGGCCGATCCACTCGATCGAGGAAGTGTTCGCGCATCCGCAGGTCCGGCATCGCCGCCTGCTGCGGCACGCCGAACATCCGGTGCTCGGCCGCATTCCGATGGTGCGCAATCCGATGCTGCCGGGTTCGTCGACGGACACGCCGGCCACCCCGCTCGCCGCGCCGCCGCTGCTCGGCGAGCACGGCGCCTGAGTTCTTTCCTTTCCATACGAACATCCACGAGGAGACACCCTTGAAACATCCGCACCGCGCCGCCGCGCACAAGTCCATGCAGCTGATTGCCGCGCTGGCCGCCACGGCCGCCGTCGCCACGCACGCGCATGCCGACAGCTATCCCAGCAAGCCCATCAAGCTGATCGTCCCCTACGCCGCCGGCGGCACCACCGACATCCTGGCCCGGATCGTCGGCACGAAGATGGGCGCCATCCTGGCGCAGCCGGTCGTGGTGGAAAACCGGCCCGGCGCCGGCGGCGCGGTCGGCAGCGCTTATGCGGCCAAGCAGCCGGCCGACGGCTACACGCTGGTCATGGAGGTCGAGAGCTCGCACGCGGTCAATCCCAACGTCTACGTGAAGACGCCGTACGACCCGGTCAAGGACTTCGCGCCGATCAGCAACCTGGCCGACGTGCCCAACGTGCTGGTGGTCAACCCTTCGTTCCCGGCGACCGACGTGGCCTCCTTCATCAAGCTGCTGAAGGCCAACCCCGGCAAATACTCGTTCGGCTCCTCGGGCAACGGCGGCCTGAGCCATATGAACGGCGAGCTGTTCATGAGCGAGACCGGCACGCGCATGCTGCATGTCCCCTACAAGGGCCTGGGACCGGCGCTGAACGACGCGGTGGCCGGACAGATCCAGGTGGTGTTCGACAATATTCCGTCCTCGTCGGGACTGATCCAGGGCAAGCGGCTGAAGCCGCTGGCAGTGGCCGCCAGGCAGCGGCTGAAGCTGCTGCCCGATGTGCCGACCTACGCGGAGGCCGGACTGCCGGCGATGAACAATCCATCGTGGTTCGGCCTCGGCGCCCCGGCCGGCACGCCAGATGCGATCCTGGACAAGCTAAACGACGCGGTGCGCCAGGCGCTGACCGATCCCGAGGTCATCGCCGCCATCGAGAAGCAGGGCGCGATTCCGGCGTGGACCTCGCGCAAGGCCTTCGCCGACCTGATCCGCAATCAAAACCAGCACTGGAAACGCGTCGTCGACAAGATCCAGTTCGCCAAACTGCAGTGAGGACACCATGAGCACCACCGCCACACCGGTTGCCGATCCGGGCCGCCACGCCGCCGTCGCCGTCGACGCGCGCGGCATTGCCACGTTGACCATCAGCGAGGCCGGCTCGCTCAATATCCTCGGCACGCCGGTGATCGCCGCGCTGACCGAGGCGGTACGCACGCTGGCCGCCGACCCCCGGGTGCGCGTGCTGATCCTGCGCGGCACCGGCGACAAGGGATTCGTCGGCGGCGCGGACATCAAGGAGATGGCCGGCTTGACGCGGGACAGCGCCGAGCGCTTCATCTCCGGCTTGCGCGCGCTGTGCGACGCCGTGCGGCACTGCCCGGTGCCCGTGATCGCGCGCATGCCGGGCTGGTGCCTGGGCGGCGGACTGGAACTGGCGCTGGCGTGCGACCTGCGGATCGCAGGCGACAACGCGAACCTCGGCATGCCCGAGGTCAAGGTCGGCATTCCGTCGGTGATTCACGCCGCGCTGATGCCGCGCCTGATCGGCAATGCCCGCACGGCCTGGATGCTGCTGACCGGCGAGCTGTGCGATGCCGCGCAGGCGCTGTCGTGGGGGCTGGTGCATCGCGTGGTGCCGCTGGCCGAGCTCGATGCCGAAGTCGAGCGGGTTGCACTGCTGCTGGCAGGCTTCGGGCCGACGGTCGTGCGCCAGCAGAAGCGGCTGCTGCGCGAATGGGAGGATCAGCCGGTCGATACGGCAATCGCCAACAGCGTCGCGGAATTCGGCAGTGCGTTCGATACCGGCGAGCCGCAGCGTTATATGGCGGAATTCGTCAATCGCAAGCGTTGAATTGCGCCTCGATTCCAACAAAGCGCCGGCCTGACCGGCGTTTTTTCTATTACCGTTGTGTGCAATCCCGAATATAAAACGATCGTACAATGCGCCGCCTTTATTCGTCGGGCACGCTTGATTCGAATCAATAAAAATCCAGGGGCAATACGGAACAAGGCCAATCGCCAGGGGCTGGTGACGGCCTTCGAGAAGCTGGCCAAGCTCGACGGCGGCAAGTCCGGCATGTTCGATTCGCACCCGGGCTCGGCCGATCGCGCCAAGCGCATGCAAGGCCGTCTGGCCAAGGGCGGCTGAACCGCCGCGGGCCGTCGCTCGCCGTCGATGGCCACAAGGGCGAAGCGCTTCGGCGCTTCGCCCTTTTTCATCTCTGTTTGATCCGAAGTCTTCACGGACCCCGCACGCCGTAACGGGATGGCACTGCGGCTTTTTTACAACGTGATTTTCACCTTACTTATAGGTGTCATAAAAGCAAGCGAAGATCGCCCCCGTTTGCGCCGGCAGGGGTTCACGGGTCGAACCCGCGCCACGCTGCCGGCGGCAGACCTCTTCAGTCTTCCATCACCAGTCAAAAGAGAACACACCGTGAAGAAAGCCCTCCTCGCGCTGGCCGCGACCGCTGCCACCGCCGCCTCCGGCGCAGCGTCCGCCCAAACCAACGTCACGCTGTACGGCATCGTCGATGCCGACATCGAAGTCATCAGCAACGCGCCGAGCGCCGGCGGCGGCGACACCGCCGTGCGCATGAACTCGGGCAACCTGTCGGGCTCGCGCTGGGGTCTGCGCGGCACCGAGGACCTGGGCGGCGGCCTGAAGGGTCTGTTCGTTCTGGAAAGCGGCTTCGACATCGACACCGGCCGTTCGGCCCAGGGCGGTCGCCTGTTCGGCCGCGCCGCCTATGTCGGCCTGCAAGGCAACTTCGGCACCATCTCGCTGGGCCGTCAGCAGAACGCGCTGTACGACCTGTTCGGCGCCTTCGACCCGATGGGCGTCGGTCCGCGTTACTCGCTGAACAGCGTCGATTCGGCATTCAACGGCCGCGCCGACAACAACATCAAGTACACCGGCAAGTTCGGCGGCCTGACCGCGACGGGCTTCTACAGCTTCGGCCGCGACAACAACGGTGAAGTGCCGGGCGAAGCCAAGGTGGCGCGCCAGTTCGGCGGCGGCCTGTCGTATGCGGCGGGCGGCTTCTCGATCGGCACCGCCTACGACCAGTACCAGGGCGCCACCGTCGCGCTGCAGGACCGCGCGGCCAAGCGCCTGGCGGTCGGTACCGCCTACGAATTCGGCGCCGCCAAGGTGTTTGCCGGCTATCGCTGGATGCGCGACGAAGGCCTCGGCGCGCTGACCGACACCAGCACCCGTAGCAACCTGTACTGGGCCGGCGCTCGCTACAAGTTCACCCCGGCCTTCAGCCTGACCGGCGCGGCCTACTACGAAGACACCAAGAACACCGGTGCCGATCCGTGGATGTTCGTGCTGTCCGCCGACTACTCGCTGTCCAAGCGCACGGACGTCTACCTGAACGTCGGCTACGTGCGCAACAAGGACGGTTCGGACCTGGGCCTGAACGGCGCTGGTACCGCCCAGGCCGGCGAGAACCAGACCGGCGTGACGATCGGCATGCGTCACCGCTTCTAAGCGAAGCCTCGAACGCCCGCCATGCGGGCATGCGGCGGCGCCAGGACGCGCCGCCGCGCGAACGATCATATCGACCTTGTCTTCTTCATGGGTGCAAGGACGTTGGGCCGGTAGTATTACCGGCCCCTTTTTATTGGCGGTCCGGCAGGCACCCGCCCGCGTCATCGCATGGCTTGAAAGTTTTTGATGGTGTCGCACAAACCCGGGCCGGCACATCCGCCGGCTCGCGCGCTAGCATCGGGTTTTTCGTTGTCCCCGCCGTTCTTGCGCGTTGCCCCATGACGTTTGTCGTAACGGATGCCTGCATCCAGTGCCGCTATACCGATTGCGTCGAAGTCTGCCCGATGTCGTGTTTCCACGAAGGGCCGAATTTCCTCGTGATCGACCCGGACGAATGCATCGATTGCTCGATGTGCGTGCCCGAATGCCCGGTGGGCGCGATCTATTCCGAAGAGATGCTTCCCGACGACCAGCGCCATTTCGTTGCCATCAACGCGGAATTGGCCCGCAAGCCGGAATGGAAACGGCTGACGCAGGCAAAGGGGCCGTTGCCGGAGCACGAGGTCTGGGCCAGCGTCCACGGCAAGCTCGACAAGCTGATCCGCGATTGAGCCATTGCCGTCGCCCGTATTGGCAGAACAGGCAAAAAAAGATGGGCCCGCAGGCCCATCCTTGCCGTGGCGGTCGGCGGATCGCCAACCGCTCGCCGCAATCAGCAGCGTCCCTTCTTCGCCTGTCCCGGCGGGCAGTGATACGGGCCGGGGCCCGGATCGACCACGACCGCGCCCGGCGTGACCACCGCACCGTGCGGGGTATAGACGGCGCAGCCGCCGAGCAGCGTGCCGGCGCCGATCAGCAGCGCGCAGATTGCCTTCATCGAACTCATTGCATGTTCCTTGTCGTTGATGTGGATTTCAGCTGATCAGAACTGGAAGTTCGCCGTCGCATCGCCTGCCGAGACGTCGCGCTCGGTGCTCAGCGTGGCGCCAGTGACCGATGTTGCGGTGACAGTGTACCTGCCTGCCGCGGCGGCATCCGCGCTCAGCGCGATCGGCAGCGTCGGCTGATAGGTCCCCACCAGCGGGGCGGCGGCCGGCACGTTCAGCTGATAGGCGCCTGTATCGAAGTTCGCATTGGCGACGGCCACTTCGATCGGAGCGCCGGCGACATTCTGCTTCGCCTGCACGAAGGCCTGCGCCGAGGCGGGCAGCACCGCGCCCGTGATCCGGCGCATCGGCGAGGCCGGCAGCGCGATCGGCGCCGCCGAGGTCGACACCGTGGTGGTGGCCTGCGCGGTGACCGGCACGTTCTGGATCACGCCGGTCGCACGATCGTTCTGCACCACCACGACGCTGTAGTTGCCCGCATCGCTGCTGCGCAGCAGCGGCGACAGCGTGAAGGCGCCATTGCTGTCGGCCAGCGTACCCTTGATGGTCACGCCATTCTGCTGGGCATAGACGGTGGCGCCGGCCTGCGCCGGCGAAACGTAGCCCTGGATCGCGCCGCTGACCACCAGCGGCACCGCGGTCACCACCGGCTTCAGCGCATAGGAGCCGTTGCCCCGCTGCACGATCGAGCGGCACGCGTCGAAGTCCAGCACCAGGTCGACCAGCGTGTCGCGCTGCACGGTGAACGGACGGATGATCTTGTACCCGCTTTGCGTGGCGCTCGGCGTATCGAGCGGCTGTTCGGCGCCGCCGGTCGGCACCACCGAATTGGCCAGCGAGTTGCCGGTATTGCGATCGAGCACGAGGCGGACCTGCTGATACTGGCCGGCCGGCAGCACGGTCTGGCCCAGCTTGGTCAGCGTGCCGTTCTGCAGCGACAGCAGATCGATGCGGCGGGAGGGATTGACATCGATCTCGGCCCAGCCGCCGGTGCCATCCTCGGCGTTGGCGCTGGTATGGACGCGGATCTTGTCGACGGTGACGAAGACATGGTCGAAGCCGCAGGCCGGCGCATCGGTCATCGACACGCTGAGCGTACCGGTGCCGCCGCCATCGTCATCGCCGCCGCCACCGCAGGCGGCCAGGATTGCAGCGGAAGCAGCGACGCCGAATGCAAGCCCCCGGTATTTGAAATTGGTTCTCATTTCCCTCTCCTTGATTTCCTTATGGGGAATCTTGAGCATAATTTCCCGCCCCTCTGGAAAGGCGTGACATATTGTAAGACCTGAAACACCGATCCATTTTTGCGAACGCTCTTGCTTTTTTCCGCCGCCTCCAATTAACGGAGCATTTACCGCGATGGGGAATCAGAACGCATACGACAGCGATACGCCGGCAAACGCATTGCGGCCGGCCGCCGGCTCGAAATAGCGCCCATTTCCATCGTTGACGATCACCGATCCCGCATAGCGGCGATCGAACAGATTGTCGATCCGCGCAAACGCATTGAGGGTCCAGCGGCCGACGGGCATGGTGTAGCCGGCGTGGATGCCGGTCACGAAATAGCCGGGCGCGCGATCGCTGTTGCGATCGTCGACCGGCACGGCGCTCAGGTAGCGCAGATCGATGCCGGCGCGCCAGCCGCGCGGCGGGGCCCAGGCGAGCGATCCATAGACAGCGTGGCGCGCGGTGCCGGGCAGACGGTTGCCGGCGACGATGCCGGGCGGCACCGTGTCGCGGAAGGTCGCATCCAGATAGCTGTACGCTAGCTGCGCCTGCCAATGCCGCCGCAGCGCGCCGCTCCAGCCCAGTTCCACGCCTTGGCGCAGCGTGCGGCCGGCATTGCGATAGCTGGCCCGGCCGCCGCTGCTGGTGGCGGTGACGATCTCCTGATCGGTGCGGGTCTGGAACAGCGCCGCCGTCAGCAGGCCGCCGGCAAGCCTGTGCTTGGCGCCGATCTCCACCGAGGTGCTGGTGGCCGGGCGCAGCGCGAAATTCAGGCCCGCCGAACCGTCGGGCCGATACGAGATCTCGTTCAGCGTTGGCGTTTCGAAGCCGCGTCCCGCGGTCGCATACAGATTCAGCGATTCGCTGGCGCGATAGCGCACCGCACCGACCGGCAACCATTTGTCGTAACGTACCGAGCCGCTGTCGTCGCCATTGGCGCCGACGATATAGCGATCGCTCGACGAGAAGCGCACCGTGCTGTGGCGCAATCCCGCTTCGACGGTCCAGCGCGGGCTCGGGTCCAGCGAAGCCTGCAGATACTGATCGAAATTCCAGACGGTATTGCGCTCGTCGCGCCGCAGGCTGCCCTGCTCGCCGAGCACCGGCTGTTCCGTGCTGCCGATGAAGTTCTCGTAGCCGCGGCGCCTTTCCTCCATCGAGTCGTAGGCGAGCCCTCCGATCAGCGTCAGCGGCATGCGGCCAATTTGGCCACGGTGCGTCCAGCGCAGGTCCGCGCCGCCGTAGTCGCGGGCCAGATCGATGACACCGCCGGCCGACAGCGGGCTGCGTTGCGCCGCGGGCGGGATCGACAGGAACTGGCGGGTTTCTCGCCGCCCGTAGTAGATCATCGCCATCAGCGTGTTGTCGGCGTCGATCCGGCGTTCGTGACGCAGGCCGCCCTGCGCCTGCTGCACCGTCTTGCGCGTATCGAACTGTTCGGCCAGCGGCGCCGAGCGCGGCGCGCCGTCGAACTGCGCCCGTGTCAGCCCGAGCGGGTCCTGCGCGCTCAGCTCGACCGCATTGGCCACCAGCGTCCAGCTGCTGTCGGCATCGGGTCGCCACGTCAGCCGCGCATTGCCAAGGTTCTTGCGCGCCGCGCTGTGGTCGCGATATCCCTCGGTGGTGAAACGCGAGGCGCTGACCAGATAATCCAGGCCCGGCTCCCCTTGCGCGGGCGCGCCGCTGGCCTTCAGGCCATAGCGCCACGTGCCATAGCTGCCGGCGCCGACGCTGCCTTCGACGAGCGGCGGCCGCGCACCAGGCTCGGTCCAGACCTGGATCACACCGCCCGATGCGTTGCCGTACAGCGCCGAGGCGGGGCCGCGCAATACCTCGACGCGATCGATCGACGCGATGTCGATATTCGAGGTCTGCCCCTGCCCGTCTGGCATCGTCGCGGGAATGCCGTCGACATACAGCCGCAGGCCGCGCACGCCAAAGCTCGAACGCGCACCGAAGCCCCGGATCGACAACTGCAGGTCCTGCGCGTAGTTGTGCCGGTCCTTGGCCAGCAGGCCCGGCACGGCGCCGAGCCCTTCGCTCAGATTGATCTGCGGCCTGTCGTCGCGCAGCGCGCCGCCCGAAACCACGTCGGCCGATGCAGGGGTATCGAACACCGGGGCATCGACGCGCGTGGCGGTCACGACCACCGGCGCCAGCGCGCGCTCGGCGGCCGGTGCCGGCGCATCGGGCGCATGCTGTGCACCGGCCCATCCCGACAGCGGCAGCAAGACACCGGCCGCCCATGCCGCTGCACCGCTCCTCATCGGCGTCTTGCCGTCATCGCGGTGACGCGCCAGACCACGTTGCCGACATCGTCGGTCACCAGCAGTCCGCCGCGGCGATCGTCCTTGACGTCGACCGGGCGGCCATGGGCATGCTCCGAAGCATCGAGAAAGCCGGTCAGCACATCGATCGGCTCGCCTTTGGGCACGCCGCCGCGGAACGGGACGAAGATCACCTTGTAGCCGCTCTTGGGCTTGCGGTTCCACGAGCCATGCTGGCCGACGAACAGGCCTTCGCGGAACGGCTCGGGCCAGCGTAGCCCGTCGGCAAACGTGATTCCCAGCGATGCGGTGTGCGGACCGAGCGCATAGTCGGGGACCAGCGCGGTGGCCACCAGTTCGGGCCGCTGCGGCTTGACCCGTACGTCGACGTGCTGGCCCCAGTAGCTGTATGGCCAGCCATAGAAGCCGCCATCGCGCACCGCGGTGATGTAGTCCGGAACAAGGTCGCTGCCGATTTCGTCACGCTCGTTGACCGCGGTCCACAGCTGGCCGGTCACGGGTTCCCAGGCCAGTCCGTTCGGATTGCGCAGGCCGGTCGCATACAGCCGCATCTTGCCGCTGGCGCGATCGAGCTCCCAGATCGCGGCGCGCCCCTGTTCGATCTCCATGCCCTTCTCGCCGACGTTGCTGTTGGAGCCGACCGTGATGTAGAGCTTGCGGCCGTCGTGGCTGGCGATCACGTTCTTGGTCCAGTGGTGGTTGATGCCGGCGGGCAGATCCACGACCTTGACGCCGGGTTCGTCGATACGGTCGGCGCCGGGGCGATAGCGAAAGCGCATCAGCGCATCGGCATTGGCGACATAGAAGTCGTTGCCGACCAGCACCATGCCGAACGGCGAGTTCAGGCCCTGCAGGAACACCGAGCGCTTGTCCGCGACGCCGTCGCGGTCGGTATCGCGCAGCAGCGTGATGCGGTTGGCGCTGGGCGTGCCGGCGCCGGCCCGCTTCATCACCAGCTTCATGACCCAATCGCGGATGCCCTTGCCCGATTCCGGCTTGGGCGGTGCATTGGACTCGGCCACCAGCACGTCGCCGTTGGGCAGCACGTAGAGCCAGCGCGGATGATCGAGCCCATCGGCGAAGGCCGTCACTGCAAGCCCCGGCGCGGGTGTCGGCCGGGCGCCGGCCGGCCAGCCGATCGCCGGTGCGATGTCCACGGTCGGCAGCAGCGTCTTGTTCGGCGGCGGCAGGGTCGGCGACGGACCGGTGCCCTGCGCCACCGTCAGCGTGGCGCGGTCACCCATGCCCAGCAGAAAGCACCCGCCGACCAGCAGCGTGACGGCACCCAGCACGATGACAAGGCGAACCCTTCTCATGACGCACTCCTCAATGGTTTGCGACCTGACAGGTCTTCCAGCAAGTATCGGCCCGATTGCCGCCGCTGCCAGCGGTGGCAAACCCGGTTCTGTGCATTTTAAGACACGAAATTCCGGCGCCCCACGCGGGCGGGGACCCGGTGTCTTGTCGAGGGTGCCTCAAGCCACTGGGCCCTCGCCTGCTCGGGGGCGACGGCGGATTGGAGATTGTCGAATTACGACGCTCCCGCTCGACAAAGGGGTAGGAGCCGCTCTGCCGGCCGTACCGACAGGCCCGGAGGCGGGTTCGAAACCGAACCGACAAGGAGCACATCATGAGCATTAGCAAGGACCAGCAGACCGATGAACGCACCATCACGCAGATGATGGAGGACTGGGCCCGCGCGCTGGAACGGCGCGACGCCGCCGCCATGACGGCCAACTATGCGCCCGACGTGGCGCTGTTCGACGTCAAGCCGCCCTACGCGCTGCAAGGCGTGGACGCGTACCGCGCCACGTGGGAAGCCTGCTTTCCGTATCTGCCCCGGCGCTTCCGGTCCGAGCGCAAGGACATCGTGCTGACCGTTGGCGCGGACCTGGCCTTCTGCCATTGCCTGAGCCGCATCGCGCCGGTGGACGAGCCCGACCATCCGGCCGGCGGCACCTGGATCCGCATCACGGTCTGCTTGCAGAAGCGAAACGGCCGGTGGCTGGTGGTGCACGAGCACGGCTCGCTGCCGTTCGATCCGATGACCGAGAAGGTCGTCTACATCGGCGACACGGAGGCCGAGACGACGGCGTAAGCCGTCATCGAATGCCTTGACAAGAGGAGAACGGAGCATAAAATTGCACGACGTTCAAATTTAAGCGACGTGCAAATGGAAACCTCGCCTCAGCGCCCCATCCGGACCCCGTTCGACCTGCCCATCGACGCCAGCGCCGCCCCGCCGCCCGCGGGGCGGCGTCAGCGCAAGCGCAACCAGACGCTGGACCATCTGGCGGCCACCGCCTTCGATCTGTTCGAGGCACATGGCTACGAGGCGGTGACGATGGAGCAGATCGCCGCGCAGGCCGATGTCGCCAAGGGCACGCTGTACAACCACTTTCCGGTCAAGGAGGCGCTGCTGGCCCATCAGTTCCACGGCGAGCTGGCGGCCGGGCTTCAGCAATTGCGCTGCGCGCTGGAGGGACTGGGCAGCTTCCAGGCACGACTCTGCTATCTGCTGTCGGCCTCGGCCGACTGGTGCGAGGCGCGCCGCGGCTACCTGCCGCACTACCTGCGCTTCCGCTTTCTGGATCTCGGACCGGGCCGCTTCGAGCAGGGCGACGGTGAAGGCGCGCCGGGACGCAGCGGCATGGACCTCGCCTTCGATGCGCTGATGGCGGCGGGACAGCAGAGCGGCGAACTGCGGCGCGACCTGCCGTCGGGACAACTGGCGACGCTGTTCCACCATCTCTACCTGGGCGCGCTGATGCGCTGGCTTGCGGCGCCCGCCGGCGACCTGCGCGCCGAGTTCGCGGCCATCGTCGACCTGTTCTTCCACGGCGCGGCACGCGCGGCCGAGCCGGAACGCGCACGATGAGCGCCCTGCTGCTCGACTGGCCCGCCGCGGCCGCGCAAGGGCCGGCTGCCGCCGGCGGCAAGGGCTGGCAACTGGCGCTGATGGCGCGGCTCGGCGTGCCGGTGCCCGATGGCTTCGTGATCCACGCCGATGCCAGCCGCGGCCGGCGGGCCGGCGATCCGGTGCCGCGGGCGCTGCGCGACGCGCTGGCACGCGAGCTGGCAGTGCGTGGGTGGGAACGGACCCCGCTGGCGATCCGCTCGTCGGCCCCGCAGGAGGATTCGGCGCAGGCTTCGTTCGCCGGCATCCACCTGTCGCGGCTGAACGTCACCGGCGTCGATGCCGTCGCCGAGGCGGTGCAGGCGGCATGGGATTCGGTGTGGGAGCCGGCGGCGCTCGCCTACCGGCAACGCCTCGGCCTCGATGGGGAAGCACCGGCGATGGCGGTGGTCGTGATGCCGCTGCTGCCGGCGGTGGCGGCCGGCATCGCCTTTACCTGCGATCCGCTGTCCGGCCGCGACGACCAGATGCTGATCCACGCGCATTGGGGGCTCGGTGAAGCGCTGGTCGGCGGGCAGGCCGATGGCGACGAATACCGGCTGCAGAGCAACGAAAGCACCGATGGCGGCGATGCGCTGCGTGTCATCGCGCGCCGCCTGGGCGGCAAGCAACGGATGACGCAGCTGCTGTCCGGCGGCGGCACCACGGTAATCGACACGCCTGCGCAGCGGGCCGCCGAGGCGGTACTGTCCGATGCGCAGGCCATTGCGCTCGGCGAACTGGCGCGCGACGCCGCCGGCGCGCTCGACTTCGCCAATCCCCGTTACGACATCGAATGGGTCTGGGACGGCGAGCGTTTCTGGATCGTGCAGGCGCGGCCCGTCACCGCGCGGGCGCGGCACACCTATCCGGCACTGCGCGAGCAGCCGCGCTACTGGTCGCGCGGCAATACCCGCGAGATCATGCCCGACCCGCTGTCCGCGCTTGACTGGCACGGCTGCCGCACGATGGCCAACCGGATGCTGACGCTGGGCTTCGCGCTGTCCGGCTATCCGATCCTGCCCGGGACCGAGCACGCGGCGCTGTTCGACGGCAGGCTGTATCTGGACGTGTCGCTGATGCAATGGGAGTGCTACGACGCGCTGGGCGTGCGTCCGGACGCCGTCAACCGCCTGCTCGGCGGCACGCAGCCGGAAATCGTCGTGCCGCCGCCGGGCCCGCGCGACCGGCTTGCACGCGGCCTGCGCATGCTGCGGTATCTGGCGCGCTCGCCGGGCCAACGGCGCCTTGGCGGGGCCGCCCTGGCGCGCGCGGCCGAGCAGGCGCGTCAGTGGCGCGAGCAAGCCTTGCCGGACGAGCCCGCCGCGTTGGCCGGGCTGCTGCGCGAACAGTTCCGCACGGTGGCGCAGGCCGATCCGCTGTTCTTCCTGCAGGGGTCGGCCGGCGGCACGCTGGCAGGGCTCGTCGATCTGGTCGACAAGTACTGCCCCGGCGAAGGCTATGCCGTGACGGCGGCCTTGATGGCCGGGGGCGAGCCGAGCGTGACAGCGCAGCAGGGCTACGCACTGATCGCGCTGGCGGAAACGGCCGCGGCCGACGCCGAAGCGCTGGCGTGGCTGCGCAGTCCGCAGCGGATCGGCGCGCAGTGGGCACAGCAACTGCCTGCGGACAGCCCATTCCGGCGCGCGTTCGCCGAGTTCCTGGATCGCTACGGCCATCGGGCCACCGCGGAAAGCTACGTGCGGCAACCGCGCTGGCGCGAGGCGCCCGACTATCTGCTCGATACCGTGCTCGGCATGATCGGCAGCGACGCCGACGCAGTGCGGCAGCGCCAGCGCGATGCCGCACGCCAGGCATGGCAGCGTCTGCGTACCGCGATCCCGCCGTTGGCCCGCCCCGCGATGCTGCCGCTGCTGCGGCGGATGGTGCGGGTGGCCACGCGCGAATGCAATCAGCGCGAAGCGGCGCGCAGTGCGTTGATGCGGTATCTGGAAGCAGTGCGGCGCACCGCGCTGGCGCTGGGCACGCGGTTGGCCCATGGGGGTGAGCATGCCGGATGGAAGCGGCCCGACGATGTGTTCCATCTGACCGCATTCGAACTGCTCGCTGCCGCGGAAGGGCGCCTGCCACTGCAGCACGCCGCCCAGCGCGCGGCACGACGGGCCGACACGCTGGCGCGGCAGGCCAGGCAGACCGAGCCTGCGGTGATCGTCGAACAGCCGGGCGCGTTGCCGGCGGTGTTCTCGTCAGCGGAACCGAGCGCCGCGTCGGTAGCCGACGCGGCCGCCGGGCGCTGGGCCGGCACGCCGGTCGGCGCCGGCCAGGCGCGCGGACCGGCCTGCGTCGCGCGCAGTCCGCAACAGGCGACCGCGATGGCGAACGGGGACATCCTGGTCGCCCCCAGTACGGATCCGGCCTGGACGCCGCTGTTCCTGCGCGCCGGCGGCCTGGTGATGGAGACCGGCGGCTACCTGTCGCACGGCGCGATCGTCGCGCGCGAGTTCGGCATTCCGGCGGTGGTCAATCTGCCGGGCATCCTGTCGCAGCTCGCCGACGGCGACATGCTGGCCGTCGACGGCAACCGCGGCACCGTACAGCGGGTCGCCGCGAGCTAGCCCTTCAGGTCCTTCAGGTCCTTCAGGTCCTTCAGGTCCTTCAAGTTCTTCAAGCCGCCGCCAGCTGCGCGCGGGCAGCCGCCGGGGCCTTCGACGCCATGGCCGCGTCATGGCCCGCCGCGAGGCGGAACATCGCCACCGTGTCGAGCAGGCGCGTCGCCTGTTCATCCAGCGAATGCGCTGCGGCGGCCGCCTCCTCGACCAGCGCCGCGTTCTGCTGCGTGACCTGGTCCATCTGGCCGACCGCCTGGTTGACCTGCTCGATGCCGCGGCTCTGTTCGCCGGTGGCGGCGGCGATCTCGCCGATGATGTCGGACACCTGCTTGACCGCCTGCTGGATCTCGTTCATGGTCGCGCCGACGCTTTCTGCCTGCGCCGACCCGGTACGCACCGTGGTCACGGAAGCGTCGATCAGCTCCTTGATTTCCTTGGCGGCGGTCGACGAGCGCTGCGCCAGTGTGCGCACCTCGCCGGCCACCACCGCGAAACCCCGGCCCTGCTCGCCGGCACGCGCCGCTTCCACCGCGGCGTTCAGCGCCAGGATATTGGTCTGGAAGGCAATGCCCTCGATCATGCCGGTGATCTCGGCGATGCGGTTCGAGTTGGTGCTGATCGCACCCATCGTTTCGACCATCTGGCCAGTGGCGACATGGCCGTGCTGCGCGACGGCGGCGGCGTTGTCGGCCAGCGTGCTGGCCTGGCGAGCGCTGTCGGCGTTGTGGCGCACCGTGGTGGTCAGCTCTTCCATGCTGGACGCCGTCTCCTCGAGCGACGCGGCCTGCTGCTCGGTGCGCGACGACAGGTCGGCGTTGCCGGCCGCGATCTGGCGTGCGGCCACACCGACCGAATCGCTCGATTGCCGCACCTCGCGCATTGCCGCGGCGACGCGGTCGAGCAGCGCGTTGAAGCTCTGCGCGGTGCGGCCGACCTCGTCGAGGCGGCGCACCGGCGAACGATGGCTCAGGTCCAGCGTTTCGCTGACATGCTCCATGCTGGCCTGCATCTCGCCGAGGCTGTCGCGGATGCGGCGATACAGCAGCCATGCGAGCACGGCGACCACCAGCACGGTCACGCCGATCACGGTACCGAACACGCGCACCGCGATCGCGCTGGCGCGCTGGTTCTCGCTCACCGCGTCGTCGCCCATCTTGCTGTTGAAGTCCAGATGCGCGTCGATCTGCTTGCGCAACGCGGCCGAAGCGAGATGCAGCTCGCCCGCGGACAGCATCGCGTGCAGTCCCGCGGTGTCGTTGGTGCGCGAGAGCGCGAAGAACGCGGCATGCTGCGCGCGATAGCGTGCCAGCGCGGCACGGTCTTCTTCCAGCAGCTTGCGGTCGGCATCGTTGGAGATGTCCTCGCGCTCGTATTTGGCCGCCAGCTCGTCGAAACGTGCGATCGCCCTGGCGGCTTCCTTCTCGGCTTCGTCCTTGGCGCCGGCATCGTCGGCGAGCGCGTGGCGGTACAGCTGGACCCGGATCGCGGTAGTGCTGTCCTTGATCGCGTTGAGCCGACGCACACTGGTCAGCGTGTTTTCGTTGAAGTACTCGAGGCGTTGTTCGGCCTGGTTCAGTTGCCAGATGCCGCCGATGCCGACGACCAGCAAGGCGAGCAGCGAAAAGAACAGCGTGAAAAGCAGACGTTGACTGATGTTCATGATGGGCCAGGGGACGGCTATCATCAAAAAAGCGACTCAGCAGCCGCTTAATTCTGATGTTAGTGTGGTTTCATTCAGGGTTTACGTCAGCCCTGCCGCACACTTGAGCCGTCCTTGGCGTGAATTTCGCTAGTTCTGGGATATCGAGGACAACGACGGAGACGACAAATGGCCATGTCCGAAACCTATATGGCGATCGAGCCACCACGCGAGGATATCGACGCGCTGCCGGGCGCCGCGGTGCTGGAGTTCGGCGCCCCCTGGTGCGGCTACTGCATGCGCGCGCAGGCGCCGATCGCCTCGGCCTTCTCGCGCCATCAGCAGGTGCGGCACATCAAGGTCGAGGACGGCAGCGGCCGCCCGCTCGGCCGCTCGTTCCGCATCAAGCTGTGGCCGACGCTGGTGTTCCTGCGCGATGGCAAGGAAGTGGCGCGGCTGGTCAGGCCGACCGACGCCGACGAAATCGAGAAGGCGATGCGGCAGATCGACCGGATGGCCGGCGACGAGGCGGCGGCCGCATGACCGAGGCGCGGGTTCGCGCGGCTCTGTTCCGGTCCGCCGGAGGGAAACAGCGGCATCATGGTTGTCGACGTGCCGCGGCGCTCGGTACATTTCGCCATGCGTTCTACCACGCCGAGCCCAAGCGCCCCCACGACATGATCGACGCCGCCACCCTTGCCGCCCTGCGCGACTTCCCGCGCCAACTGGAAGCCTTCTACGGGGCCGTTCCGGCCACGCATCGCAACTGGTCGCCGGCCAGCTGGGACGGCGTGCCGAGCGAGCCGTTCACCCCGATCGGCCAGCTGTGCCACGTTCGGGATATCGAGATCGACGGCTATCACCTGCGCCTTGAGCGCACACTGAGCGAAACCCACCCGCTGCTGCCGTCGATCGACGGCGACGCGCTGGCAATCGAGCGTGCCTATGCGACGGCCGATGGCGGGCAGGCGCTCGCAGACTTCCGCGCGGCGCGCGAGAAGACCGTCGCGCTGATCGCCGGGCTGGACGACCGGCAGCTTGCCCGCACCGCAAAGTTCGAGGGCTACGGGCCGCTGACGGTCCGCAGCCTCGTGCACTATCTATGCAGCCACGACCAGCAGCATCTGGCGGGGCTGCAGTGGCTGCTTGGGAAGATGCACGCGGAAACCGCGATCGCTGCCTAGCCCGCGGCAATCGCCGTTCCACATCCCGTCGCCCCCGCGAACGCGGGGGCCCAGCGTCTTTATCCGCTGGCCTCGCCGAAAGTCACTGGGTTCCCGCATGCGCGGGAACGACGGAAGTTGGGGGCGGGACGGCATCGCGCAGGACATCGCTGATTTGCTGCACCGTCAGCTGCATCCCCCGCACACCGCCGCCATCCATCAGGTACCACAGGACCGGGTCGAGCTTGACCACGCGCACCGGCTTGCCGGCGGCATTGCGCCCCAGCGCGGCGCCGTCGATCGAGGCGAGCGCAGCCGACGGCGGCTTGCCGACCGCCGCGTCGCGGTCGATCACGAACAGCCAGTCGGGATTGGCCTCCCTGACCTGCTGCACCGTCAGCTTCGTTCCCTTGCCCTCCGGATTCAGGCCCGGCAGGGCCGCCTGGAAGCCGAACGCATCGTGCACGGTGCCGAAGCGCGATCCCGGCCCTTGTGCGCTGATGTGCTCGCCGGCGATCAGCACCACCAGCGCGGTGCCGGCGGTGGCGGCCTTTTGCTTCAGCGCCTCCACGCTTGCGCGCAGGGCCTGCACGGCACTGCCGGCCTGCTGCTGGCGGCCGAACACGCGGCCGAGGCTGTCGGCATGGCGGGCGATGCTGCCGATGCGGTCGCCGCGATCGATGCTCAGGTCCACCGTCGGTGCAAGCCGGGACAGCGCCTCGTACTGCCTGGCCGAACGTCCGCCGACGACGATCAGGCCCGGTGCGATCGCCTCGATCACCGCCTGATTCGGTTCGAACAGCGTGCCGACCTTGACCACGCTGTCGTCCTGATAGCGGACCAGATGCGCGGGCAGCTTCGTTGCGGGGACGCCGGCGACGGGCACGCCGAGCGCATCGAGCGTATCGAGCGTGGACAGGTCCATCGTGACGACCTTGGCGGGCGGCGCGGCCAGCGTCGTGGTGCCCTTTGCATGGGCGATCGACAGCGCGTGGCCGGTGGCGGTGGACGTCGCCGTCGGTGCCGCCGCGAACGCGCTGCAGGCTGCGCAGATCGACAGCGCGGCGAACGCGGCGGACATGTTGAACGAAATCGATTGCATGGCCGGACTCCTCAGAACTTGACCGAGACGCTCATCCAGTAGCGCCGGCCGTCTTCGACATAGCCGTAGTCGGCATAGCGGACCGACTTGTCGAACACGTTGTAGATGCCGGCGAACACCGACACGTTCTTGTTGACCGCGTAGGTCGCGCCCAGGTCGACGAAGGTGTACGACGGCGCTACCACGGTGCTCGACGACGGTCCGGTGATCGGCTGGCTTTCCTTGCCGCGATGGTTGACGCGGGTCCAGGCGCGCAGCGCGCCGGTGGCCTGCCAGTTCAGCGTGGCCGTCAGCAGGTGTTTGGGCAGCTGGTTCAGCGGCTGGCCCTGGTACTGGCCGCTCTCCTGCTCCGACTTGGTGAAGGTATAGCTGCCGACCAGCGACCAGTTGCGCGCCAGCGGCCACTTCAGGTTCGCCTCGATGCCGCGCGAGTACGCCTTGTCGACGTTCATGTAGGTCGTCGGGTTGGCGCCGAACTGGTTCGGCCCGTCGGTGCATTGCGTGAGCGGGCAGGCGACGCGCGTGATCTTGTCCTTGAAGTCGTTGTTGAACACGGTGAAGCCCGCGTTGAAGCCCGTGCCGTTGTCGTACAGCAGCCCGATCTCCTGCGTGACCGAGGTCTCGGGCTTCAGGTCCGGATTGCCGTACATATTGCCGCCGCGGCTGGTCTGGCCCCATCCGGCCACGGTCTGGCGCAGGTCGGGAGCGCGGAAGCCGGTCGACACGCCGCCCTTGACGGTCCAGCGGTCTGCCACTTGCCAGACACCGTAGAGACGCGGACTGTAGTGGTCGCCGAACTTCTCGTCCTTGTCCATGCGCAGGCCGCCGGTCAGCGCGAAGCGCTCTGTCAGCCGCCATTCGTCCTCGGCGAACAGCGCCCATTGATAGCGCTCGACCTGGTTCGGCCCGCCCGCGATCTGGTTGCCGGTCTGGTCGTTCAGGCGCTGGTTCAGATAGTTCGCGCCGACGGTCAGCATGTGGTTGCCAAGCGGCATCGTCCAGCTGGTGCGCATGTCCAGGTTCTTGACCTTCATCCGGCGCGAGCGGTTGTCGAACTCTTCCTGCTGGATATAGCTGTCCGAGGTCGCGAAGCCCCAGCGGCCGGTGTGCGACAGCGCGTATTTCTCGCTGCGGTAGTCGGTCTCGGACGATGCCGGGCAGCCGGTGCGCGGACAGCTTGCGCCAGGCTGCAGCGGCGCCACGGTGCGGCCCAGCGTCTCCTCGATGTTCTGCCGCATCGAGGTTGCCTCGAGCACGATGTCGTGGTTGCGGTTCGGCGTCAGCGCGAGCTTCGCGGTCACGTTGCGCGTATCGCGGCCGCGGAAGCCGTAGGCGATGTCGTCCTCCTCGCGGTGCGTGTACTGGCCGTACAGCTGCAATCCAAGCAGATCGGTCTGCAGCGGGCCGGCCAGATAGAAGTTGCCCTGGTAGATGTTGCCGGAGGCGCTGTGCTGCTGCAGCGTGGCATCGGTGCGCACCTCGCCGGTCCATCGCTTCGGCACCTTGCGCGTGATGATGTTGATCACGCCACCCATCGCGTCCGAGCCGTACAGCGACGACATCGGCCCGCGCACCACCTCGATCCGTTCGATCGCGGCCAGCGGCGGCGTCCATCCGCCCTCGACGCCGGCGCTGTCCGAGTTGGTGCGGGTCTCGCGCGAGCTCTGGCGCTTGCCGTCGATCAGAATCTGCGTGTACTTGGCCCCCATGCCGCGCAGGCTGATGTCCTGCCGGTCGGCGCCGCCGGTGACCACCACGCCCGGCACGCCGATCAGCGCGTCGTTGATGTCGCGATAGGCACCCGTCTCCAGCGCCTCGCGCGTGATCACCGAAATCGACGCGGGCGCTTCCTTGATCTGCTGCTCGTAGCCGGAGGCGGTGACCACCACGGTCTCGAGCGTGGCCGGCGCGGCCGGCGCCTTGGCCTCGCCGGCGGCCGGCTGCGCCAGCGCACCGCCTGCCATCCATGCCGCGCCGCCCGCGCACAGCGTGGCGGCGACTCGTGCCACGGCGGGTGGCCTGCGTTGACCCCTCGTTGTCGTACTGCCCGCCGATCCCGCCTTCCTGCCGATATTGCCGCTATTGCTGCTACTGCTGCTACTGCCCATGCTCGCGATTTCCCCGTATGCCCGGCACGTCACAGGTAACCGGACTTGTGAATAACAATCATTCTCATATTAGAATGTGGTCCGCCGGGCTCATCAACGGGCTTTGGACAGCTTTTGACTTCTTTGCACTTCTTGACGTGACGCGCGATCGCGGCTCGATCGCCGCTCACGGAGACGGTGCCTACCCTTTCCGATTCGCATGCAAGTACGCTCGCCTGAAGCGCCAAGGCGCATCCTGCTGATCGACGACGACGTCGAACTGACGCAGATGCTGCGCGAATACTTCGAGCCGGAGCGCTGGCATTTCTCGGTCGTGCATCGCGGCGCCGACGGCGAGGCGCTGCTGGCGCGCGACGATCACGACCTGGCGCTGCTCGATCTGATGCTGCCCGACGGCAACGGGCTCGAACTGCTGCGCCGCCATCGCGCGCGTTCGCAGCGCCCGGTCATCATGTTCACCGCGCATGGCGACGAAACCGATCGCGTGATCGGACTGGAGCTCGGCGCCGACGACTATCTGGCCAAGCCGTTCAGCCCACGTGAGTTGAAGGCGCGCATCGGCGCGGTGCTGCGCCGCTTCGACATCACGCCGGACAGTGCGGCCGACACGCTGACGGTTGGCGGGCTGACCTTGCACCCGGGATCCGGCAAGGCCGTGCAGGCCCATGGCGAGACCTCGCTGACCGGCGCGGAAACGCGGATCCTGGAAATGCTGATGCGCTCGCCGGGACAGGTGGTTGCGCGCGAACAGCTGGGCCAATACGCGCTGGGGCGCGTGCCGGACCGCTACGACCGCAGCATCGATACGCATATCAGCAGCCTGCGCCGCAAGCTGGGGCTGGACGGGTCCGGGGCCACGACGGTCATCCGCAACCAGCGCGGTCGCGGCTACGTGCTGGTGGCTTGAGCCATGGCATCGCTGCCGCTGTTCTGGCGCAACTTCCTCGCCTTCTGGGCCGGCATGGCCGCGATCGTGGCGATCGGCATGGCGCTGACCGCATCGGTCGCCTGGTATCGCTTCCAGGCGCTGGACGGTCTCAATCCGGCCAGCCTGACGCAGGACGCGCTGCAGATCGCGCGCACGCAGGGGCGGCCGGGGCTGGAGCGCTGGGTGCGCGCGATGGACTCGCGCTTCTCGGCGCTGCAGATCTACCTGGTCGACGAGCACAACGCCGATATCCTGGAGCGCCGCCTGCCGACACGGGTGCATGACTGGGTCAGTACGCTGGAGCGCCCGCGCCATGCGCTCGCCGCGAGCGCGCCGCTCGACCACGATCGCGCCACGCTGCCGCTGGCCCCGGGCGCCAGCGTGTCCTGGTGGGACCCGCAGGCGATCCCGCTGCCCGGCGGCGAGGATCTGCTGCTGGTGTTCCTGCCGTTCGACTCCTCGCGTTGGGAGATGCTGCATCTGTCGCCGGTGATGCTGGCGCTCGGCCTGTTCGCGCTGGCCGTCAGCGCGCCGCTGTGCTGGGCGCTGACGCGCCATGTCACCGCGCCGGTGCAGAGCGTGCGCGAGGCGGTCCGCGCGCTGGCCGGCGGCGATCTGCGTGCGCGCATGCCGCCCGCGCTGGCCGCGCGCGCCGACGAACTGGGCCATCTGGCGCGCGATTTCGACAGCATGGCGGCGCGGCTGGAGGCGCTGGTCAGATCGCGTGAACGGATGCTGCGCAATATCGCCCATGAACTGCGTTCACCGCTGGCACGGCTGCAGGTTTCGACCGAACTGGCCAGGCGCGACGATGGCCGGCTGTCGGTGCAACTCGATCGGATCGAGCGCGAGATCGAGCGGCTCGACGGCCTGGTCGCGCATACGCTGACGCTGGCCCGGCTCGGCGCCAAGGGCTTGCCGTTGCAGCCGCTGGAACTGGCCGGCGTGGTGCAGGCCGTGGTCGAGGACGCGCGCTTCGAGGCCGCGGCGCGTGGCGTCTCGATCGAATGGACGGCCCCGCCGCCCGCGATGGTGATGGGCGATCGAGTGCGCCTGGCCAGTGCGATCGACAACGTGCTGCGCAATGCGATCCGGCACACCGATCCGGCCTCGCCGATCCGCGTGACGCTGCGCAGCGTTGGCGATCGGCTCGAACTCGATATCGTCGACGGCGGTCCGGGCGTGCCGGCCGATGCGCTGCCGCATCTGTTCGAGCCCTTCTATCGGGTCCGCGACGGTGCGCGGCCGGACGGCGAAGGCTCGGGGCTCGGCCTGAGCATCGCGATGGCCAGCATTGCGGCGCACGGCGGCGGCATCGCGGCCCGCAATGCGCTGCCGCACGGGCTGTGGGTCGGCATGTGGCTGCCGCGGGCGATGGCGCAGACGAGCGCGCCAACGAGACGGGCCGCGGCGTGAGCGCACGGCGATGGTGTTCTCCCTCTCACCACCGGGCAGCGGGTTGGGGAGAAGGGCAACGGCGCCGGCATGGCGGCCGCGCTTGCCCTCTCCCCCAGCCCCTCTCCCGCGAGCGGGAGAGGGGAGCAAATAGCGGTTGCTATCCACTCATCGGCTGATCATCCAGGCAGCCGCGGCAACACCTTGCCTGCCGCTTCTCGCGCGTTGGCTCGCGCAGTCTCGACATCGCCATCGTAGGCGAGCGCCACACCCATGCGGCGCTTGGTAAAGCTCTCCGGCTTGCCGAACAGCCGCAGATCGGTGCGGGGCACGCGCAGCGCCTCGTCGACGCCGTCGAACACCACGCCCTCCCCTTCCACGCCGCCGTAGATCACCGCGCTCGCGCCCGGGCTCTTCAGCGCGGTATCGACCGGCAGGCCCAGAATCGCGCGCGCATGCAGTTCGAATTCGCTCTGCCACTGCGTGATCATCGTCACCATGCCGGTGTCGTGCGGGCGCGGGCTGACCTCGCTGAACCAGACCTGCTCGCCCTTGACGAACAGCTCGACGCCGAACAGCCCCTGACCGCCGAGATCGCCGGTCACCGCACGGGCGATCTCGCGCGCCTTCTGCAACGCGGCGGGATGCATCGGATGCGGCTGCCAGCTCTCGACGTAATCGCCGGCCTGCTGCAGATGGCCGATCGGCTCGCAGAAATGCGTCTCGATGCCGCCGTCGGCGCCGCGGGCACGCACGGTCAGCAAGGTGATCTCGTAATCGAAATCGATGAAGCCTTCGACGATCACGCGGCCGTGGCTGACGCGCCCGCCGGCCATCGCGTATTCCCACGCACGCTCGACGTCCTGCGGACCGTCAAGCTTGCTCTGCCCCTTGCCCGAGCTGCTCATCACCGGCTTGACCACGCACGGGTAGCCGATGCCGCCGTCGATCGCGTCGCGCAGTTCCTGCAGCGAATCGCAGAAGCGATATGGGCTGGTCGGCAGGCCCAGCGTCTCGGCCGCCAGCCGGCGAATGCCCTCGCGGTCCATGGTCAGCCGCGCAGCACGGGCGGTCGGGATCACGCGCACCGTGCCGGCCGCCTCGAGCGCCTCGAGCATCGGCGTGGCGATCGCCTCGATCTCGGGCACCACCAGATCGGGCCGCTCGGCCTCGATCAGCGCCTTCAGCTGTTCGGGGTCGCTCATCGCGATGGTGCGCGCATGGTGCGCGACCTGCTGGCCCGGCGCGTTCTCGTAGCGGTCGACCGCGATGGTTTCGACGCCGAGCCGCTGCAGGGCGATCAGCACTTCCTTGCCGAGCTCTCCGGAGCCGAGCAGCATCACTTTGGTGGCACGGGGGGACAGGGGCGTTCCTAGCGTGGTCATGGGGACGAGAGATTCAAGAGTCAGCGCGCAAGCGGAAAGCGGCCATTGTACCGGGGCGCTGCCGGCGCCGGCCCGAACCGGCGCTGCAAGCGAAGCGGGCCGGGCCTGCTCGTACAGGACCCGACCCGCCCCTTCACTGCCGCGCTAACGCGCCGCCATCACGGCCGGAACGTATCGCCCAGCACCACGCCCTCGCGCCGCGGATCGGCACCGCCGACCAGCGCCGGCGCGCCGCCGATCGTCTCGCGCACGATCGCACTGAGGCCGCTCGACTGGTTGCCCACGCTGACGGTGTGACCCAGGTTGCGCAGACCCTTGACCAGCGGGTCGTTGTCGCCCGGCAGGCCGCCTTGCGGCGTGCTGGTATCGACGTTCGGATGCTCGCCGCCGACGATCATCGTCGCGTTGTTCGAACCGAAGTCGATCATCGACACCGCCTGCTGCGCGTCCATCTTCCAGTCCAGCACGCCGACCAGCGTCTTGGCGACGTATTGGATGATGGTGGCACCGCCGGGCGAACCGGTGGTCATCTTGAAGTCGCCGCGGCTGCCGTCGCCCTTGCGCTCGAACACCAGCGTCGGCGACATCGAGCTGCGCGGCCGCTTCAGCGGCTGCACGCGGTTGGCGATCTGCGCACCGTTCGCATCGACCGGCTCCGCGCTGAAATCGGTCAGCTCGTTGTTCAGCAGGAAGCCGCCGGTCATGTGGTACGAGCCCAGTCCCGATTCGATCGTCGTGGTCATCGCCACCACGTTGCCATACTTGTCGACCAGCGACAGATGCGTGGTGCCGCGCTCGGCGATGATCGGCGCGCCCATCGGCGCCCCGCCGAAGTTGCCGGCCGGCACGGGCCGCGGCATCGCCGCGGTCAGGCTGATCATGCCGGCGCGCTGGGCCAGATAGCTCTTGTTGAGCATCGTGTCCGGGCTGCCGCCGGGCAACGGCACGAAGTCGGTGTCGGCGACGTACTGGTTGCGATCGGCATAGGCCAGGTTGCCCGCCTCGCCGACCAGATGCACGCCGGTGACGCTGGGCTTGCCGCCGTTCTGGTCCATGCTGGTCGGCGCATGGCTGGCCATGTCGAAGTTCTCCAGGATGCCGAGAATCTGGCCGACCGCGATGCCGCCCGACGACGGCGGCGGCATGCCGCAGATCTCGTATTGCCGGTAGGTGGTGCAGACCGGCTCGCGCTTCTTCGCCTGGTAGTTGGCAAGGTCGTCGAGCGTGGTCACGCCCGGCGTGGTGCCGCCGTCGTAGGTCGTGCGGATCTTGTCGACGATGGCGCGCGCGATCGGACCGTCCTTGTAGAACGCATCGGCCCCGCCCTCGGCCACCGCGGTGAAGGTCTGCGCCAGCGCCGGATTCTTCAGGATCGTATTGACCGCGCGCGGGGTGCCGTCCGGATTCAGGAAGTAGGCGGCCATCTCCGGATCGCGCTTGATGTTCTGCACGGTGGTGGCGCTGGAGATCGACGCGGCCATGCGCGGCGGAATCGCGAAGCCGTCGGTGGCCAGCTTGATCGCTGGCGAGAACAGCTCCTTCCACGTCTTCTTGCCGTAGTCGCGATGGGCGAGTTCGAGCACGCGCAAGGTGCCCGGCGTGCCGATCGAGCGGCCGCTGCGCACGGCATTGGGCAGCGGCGGGGTCTGGTCGGTCGAGGACTTCCAGCGCAGATAGTTCTCGTCGGCCCCGGCCGGCGCGGTCTCGCGGCCGTCGTAGGCGATGACCTTCTTCGTCTGCGCATCGTAATGCATGATGAAGGCGCCGCCGCCGATGCCCGACGACTGCGGCTCGACCAGGTTCAGCACCATCTGCGCAGCCACTGCCGCATCGACCGCGGTGCCGCCATCCTTCAGGATGTCGCAGGCCACCTTGGTCGAGACCGGGTTGTTGGTCACCGCCATGTAGGTCTTCGCGTAGACCGTGCGCTTCGGCGCGTAGCCGGTGGCCACCTCGGGGGCGCCGGGCTCGCCGGGCAGTACGATCACTTCGCCGCCGGTCGTGCCGTTCAGCTCGCAGCCCGCCACCGGCTGCGGAGGCGGCGGCTTGTGGCCATGGTGGTCGTCGTCATCGTCGCCGCCGCACGCGGACAGCAGCAGCGCGGCGGTGGCCATCATCAGCCAGCCGCGGGAACGTCTGCGCGGCCGGGATGCGGGGAAAGCGGGATCGAAGGTCGTGCGCTGTCGCATGGCTGTCTCCTTGTTGTCGGGCATCGGCTGGAAGGGCTGGCTCTGTGCCCGGGATGCGAACGCGTCCGCCGGCGCGCATCTGGCGCCGGATCGGCGGCGGTGAGGAACGACAACTACGACGCTAGTACGCGCAGGGCCGCTATGCAATGGTCCTTATCGACGATCTGGCTCGCGGCGAACTCGCGCTCGGGCAGACTCAGCGCTCGATGCCGCCGCCTGGCTCGGCCATGCGGCGGTGCTGTTCGGCCAGCAGATCGGCCGGTGTCACGTTCGAAATCGCGGCGCGCAGCTTGTTCTGCCAGCCGGTGACGACGTCGCCTTCGCCGCGCAGCATCGCCTCGAAGCCCTGGCGCGCGACGTCGGCCGGATCGTCCTTCTTCTGCTGGCCCAGGCGCGTATCGACCATGTCCGCGCGCTCGAAGAATTCGGTCTCGGTCGCGCCCGGCATCAGGCAGGTCACGGTGACCCCGCAATCGCGCAGTTCATGCCGCAGCGCAAACGAGAAGGACTCGAGGAAGGCCTTGGTCGCGTTGTAGACGGCCTGATAGGTGCCCGGCATGAAGCCGGCGATCGATCCGGTGATCAGGATCCGGCCGGTGCGGCGATCGCGCATGTCGCGGCCGATGCGGTGCAGCAAGTCCAGCGTGCCGGTGACATTGGTCTCCACCACGCGCTGGATATCGCGAAAGTCCTGGTCGAGAAAGGCGCGGCCCAGTCCCCGGCCCGCGTTGGCGCACAGCACGTCGACCGGACGTCCGCGCGTGGCTTGATACAACGCCTCGACGCCGGCCGGATCGGCCAGGTCCACGCACAGCGCATCGACGGCCATGCCGGTATCGCGCAGCGCCACTGCCGCGGTGTCGATCGCGGGCTCATCCGCGGCGATCAGCAAATCGTAACCTTGCGTCGCACAACAGCGCGCAAGCTCGAAGCCGATGCCTGACGAGGCACCGGTGACGACGGCAAAGGGACGGGCGGCTTGGTTCACGGCGGTCTCCTGATGGCGGCTCGGCGCACGCCGCCCGGCGCAACGCTGTGCGCGGCGGCATGGCCGACCGGGTCATCAAGCAAACTTCGTTCCGCCGGTGGCGGTGCCATGGCACGCTGGCCGCTACGTCGCTCCGGTGGCCGGATTTACAAAAGCGGCAGGCCGTGCAGGCAGATCAACGGAAATCGCTGAAACGGATGTCCGGGGCGCTGGTGTTGTGCCGCGACGGCACGGTACGGCCGAAACGGATATCGCCGGCCTGCCAGGTCGACACCTCGGCGACCGTGGCATCGCCGGATTTACCCGCCGGGTCCTGCCAGGCCACGCGGCTCATGTCGGCGTTGTCCTCGGTCACATACATCGAGCGCAGCATGGCGAACGGCGCCTGCGTGCGATACGGCGGGTTGAAGGCGACGTCGAGCGCGGTACGCGTGCGGCTGATCTCGCGGATCGCCACCTGCGCCCCGCCACCGGCCGTAAAGCGCAGGCCGATCGTGCGCTGGCGCGGATCGATATCGATGTGGGCGATATCGACGATCGGCCGCAGGTCCTGCTGCACCGGCCCCATCAGGAACGACGATCCGTAGGCGTTGTCGGGCAGATGGGCGGCCGGCAGCGGCTTGGCGCGCCAGTAGCCGTCCGACGGATAGAGCACCAGCACTTCGGTCTCGACAACCTTGCCCTGGGCGCCCTTGCGCTTGTCGAAGAACTGAATCAGATGGAAACCGCCGTCCTTGCGCCCGCCCACGGTGACCGGCACGCGCTGCGGCCGCCAGAAGCTGTCGAAGGTGATGCCCACGATCGCGAGATCCTTGCCGTCATAAAGGCGGACCTTGCGCGGCTTGAAGGTGTGGCGCGGATCGGTGGGATGCGGGGTATCGCCGAAATTGCAGCCCGAGAAGTCCGGCGCCGAGCTGTCCTTGCGGATCTTGCCGATATAGGCGGGATGCAGCGCCTCGACGCGGAAGCGCTGGATCGACGGGGCCGACAGCGCGAAGGAGACGTTGTCCTCCTCGGCGCAGGTGGTCGGCGTGGTCAGATTGCGGACCTCGACCGCGGCCGGAACGGGATCGGTCGACGCGGCCGGCGTCGGGGCTTGCGCGAAGGCTGGGGCAGTCAGCAGGCTGAACAGCAGGGCCGGGAGCAGACGAAACGGGCGAAACGGGCGGATCTGGCGAGTCTGACGACGTGGCATGCGTTGGTGGGTTCCTTGTTTGCAAACCCGCGCCGTGCCGGCCGAATGCCTGAATGGTCTTGCATGGCCTGGGCCGGCAGCGCTTCGCAACCCCTAGCGGCGGTCGCCCAGCACGGTCGCGCGGGTGAAGTCCTCGATATTGTCCAGCAGCGCGTCGAGCGCCTCGCCCGCGCCATCGACATCGCCCTCGGCGATGGCAGCGGCAACACGGGCGTGCAGGCGCGCCATCTCCGGAAGATCGGCGGCCTGCTTGTAGTGAAAATACCAGAAGCGGCGCGACAGCCCATGCATCAACCGCATCGCGCCCTCGGCGAATTCGTTGCGCGCGGCCTGCAGACAGAGCTCGTTGAAACCCGCATCGGCGCGCACGAACGCGACTTCGTCCCCTTTCTTGACTGCGCGCTCGAACTCGGCGGCAAGGCGCCGGAAGGCCTGGCGCTCCTCGACCGTGGCACGGCGAGCCGCGCTGCGGCAGATCAACCGCTCAACCTCGCGCCGCGTCTCCAGCAGCCGCAATTGCTTGGCCACGTCGATCGGCGGAACCAGCAGGCCGCGCTGCGGCAGCACCACGATCAGATGCTCGCGCGCCAGCCGCTGAATCGCCTCGCGGATCGGCGTGCGGCCGATGCCCGTCATCTCGCTCAACTGGAATTCGGAGACCGACGATCCAGGCGCAAGCTGCAGCGTGACGATCGCTTCCTCGATCCACCGATAGGCCTGGTCCGTCAGCCGCCCCCGCGGCCCGGCCCCGTTCTCGCTGCCGTCATCCTCGACATGGGCCGCCGCCCGCCTGACTGTCGCCGCTTTCTTGACCATTGACGTCGTTTGCATGTTTGACGAATGCAAATTGTATATGAGTCATTTTGCGTGCGAGCGGGAAACCCGGCAGCGATATGGCCGCGACGCTCAGCGACGCAAGCCAAGCGCCCGCAGCCAGGCATCGACCTGTCCGAACGCATCCTGCTGCCACTGTTCGGGCGTCCGGTCGCGCAGGACATCGGTATCCTCGACAAACCTTCGCACACAGGTCGGCCCGAAGCCCTCTACCGTATCGAACTTGCGCGCGATGCAATCGAAGCCGATCGCGCCACTCGGGTGATCGAGCAATGGACGGCAAGCCTGGGCGAGCGCCTCGGGTCCTCCGGGGTAGTTGCGGATGCAGTAATAGATGTCGTAGGCATCCTTCTGTTTGTAGCGCCCGGCTAGCGCATGCCCCTTCATCGCAAGCAGCGCCGGAATCGAGCACACCGCAATTTCCACGCGATTGGTCCCGCCAGTCGGCATCGGTCCTGCAATCGCCACCATCTGGTAGAAGCGCAGCGCGAGATCCGTGCCGTCGGCACGCTGTACCGCAAAGTCGCTGATCAACGGCGGAACGTTCTTCACGATCTCGGCATCCCGCGGCATCAGGAAATCGACGATGACATCGATCGGCGGGCCGTCGTCCATTGCAGGGACCTCGCGCACCAACTGAAAGCGCCGGAGCGTACGGCGCTTTTCGTATCCGTGCTGCCTCAGCGCGTCGACCAGCGTCGCATACTGGCCGTCGCCCAAGGCCTCGGCATCCAGTCCCAGATCGACGTCCATGGTGCCGACATGCGGCATATCGTCTGTCTTGCCCAGCAATAACCAGGGCACCGCGCCGCCGACAATGGCGAATTTTCCCTTGAAGCTGCCAAGAATCTGACCGATTTCGATCAGTACCGTCTGGACCGCCGCTGTCGTGCGATCGTCGTAGTCCACCGCGGATTGCGGTTCACCGGATTTCATGTGTGCCAGGCGAGCTGATGTTGCCGCAGATGACCGGCCGCTTCCCTGCCCCGTTCGCCGGCATTCGCGAGGTCGAGGTAGGTCTGAACGGGACTCGTGCAGATGACACCGGGGGCCGGCTCGACCGTATCGCGGAACGGACCATGGTCCTCCAGCGTCATCACCACGGCATTCTCGCCTTTCAATGCCGGTGACAATTTCAACGCCGAGCGCAGTTGTTCGAGTCCCGCCTCGTCGGCATAGAAATACTGCGTCGCCGTGCGGGCATAGGGGGCTAGCCATTGCGCCGCCGAGAATGAGGCAAGCGTCATCAGTCCGGTCCGCGTCCGCATCGCATCTCGTACCGCATGCTCGAGCGCACTGCCATGCAGGGGCGTATAGAAGCCGTGACGCTTGCCGACCGGCGGCTCGTAGGCGTCGCGCCAGGCATCGAGCAGCGCATCGGGATCGCTCAGGGATAGACCGTCGCGCGAGACCTTCGCCCACTCGCGATCGAGCAAGCCGGCTCGGACATTGCTGGCGTGGCCGAGGCTGATGCCGGCGGCTTCGGCCAGTGCCGTGACGCGCCACGCGCGCCCTGGCTCTCGCAGCATCACGCGCAGCATCTGCGCCGACTTCGGCTTGAACAAGGAACGGAGGTCGCGGCGTTCGGCCAACGGCTTGCTTGTCACCGTCCGCTCGATGAAGACGGTGCCGAATACGAGGTGAACATTGCCCTCGAGGTCGAGGTAACCCGCATTGTGCTCGCGGCACAAGGCCCGCGCTGCGGCGGAGAGATACGGTGCAATCAGCACTGGCGTCGCGTCGTCCCGACCGCCAACCGCCGCGAGATGCCGAAGCTCCAGCAATGCGGCTCGCACATGGCGGGGTTGGCCGCTTGTGACAACACGACAGACCAGCGTATGGCACCGGTCCTCGACGCAAATGTCGGCGACAACGCCCGGCCCCAAGTCTTCGGGAAAGGCGGTTGCCAACTCGAGGCGTTCGATCACTGGCACCTGCCGCAATAGCGTGCGCAACGCGGTCGCCTCGCGTTCAAGTGCTTGGGTCGCGACTTCGGTGAGCGTCATCTGATGGAAGGGGCGCGTTGCTCGACAGTCTGTGTGCCAGATTTTCACTGAAACGGGCCCTTTCAGCAAATGCTGAAAGGGGTCATTTCAGTGAAAACCTGCATGGAGCCGATGCAGGTAGTCCACTGACCTCCCTCTCCATGCCGACTGTCCGCTTGCCATCCCGCCATTCTGTACACTACTATGATCCATCTAATATATTAGATGTACAGGAGACACCATGGCGGCAGACTCCATGGAAGTGATCGAAGTCGGCAGCGGGCCGTTGTGCGTGGTGGCGCTGCACGGCATCCAGGGGACGCGGGCGGCGTGGTTGCCGGTGGCGCAGCGATTGAGCGCGCTCTGTACCTTCGTGCTGCCGAATCTGCAGGGACGAGGGGCGGCGCCGCGGCCGGCGACGGCCGGCGGGTACACGTTGGAGCGCTATGCGGCCGCGGTACGCGAGGTCGTGGAACGGCATGCCGGTGGGCGTCGCTTCGTGCTGGCGGGATGGAGCATGGGCGTGTCGGTGGCGCTGCAGTACGCGGACCGTTACCGCGACGGCCGTGGCCAGGCACGCTCGCCGCTCGCGCTGTGGTTGCTGTCGGGGTCGCCTGCCCTGTGCCAAACGCGCTGGTTTCGCGCCGACGAAGGTGCGGCACTGCTGGATGAGATCGCCGCGCGCGAGCGTCGCCTGGGGTTGAGCGAGGCAGCCGACCACGCCGCCGTCGCGTTGACGTGGCAGGCGATCCGGCAGACCGATCAGCGTTCGCGCCTGGCTACGCTGCCGATGCCGGCCCTGGTCGTTCATGGCCGCGATGACGACGACTGCCCCTGGCCCCATGCGCAGGCGCTGGCCAATGGATTGCCCGCCGGCCGTCTGGCCACCATCGAACGCGCCGGCCATGGCCTGCTGACCGGTCATGCCGATGCAGTCTGCGAGTTCGCCTCGCCGTGGCTGCGACAGCTCGCCGACTCGATCCGCACCGGGGACACGCCTGCCCCCTCTCCGTCCATCCCCCTGGAGCTGCCATGAGAATCGAAGACCTGGTCTACTTCTGCGCGCCGGCGCGTCTGATCGTCGGCGCCGGTACGCGCGCGCAATTGCCGGCGCTGTTGCAGCGCCTCGGCCATCGTCACGGCGTGCTGGTCACCGACACCTTCTTCACCGAACACACGCCGTGGGTCGCCGAGTACATCGAGGCCGCGAGCGCCGCGGGCATCGAGACGGTGGTCTACGACGGCGGCATGCCGGATCCGAGCACGACGCTGTGCGACGAGGCCACGCTAACGCTGCGCGCGCGGCTCGGTGGCCGTGTTCCCGATCATCTGGTCGCGCTGGGCGGCGGCAGCAATATCGACCTTGCCAAGGCCTTGAGCCTGACGTTGCTGGAAGGCCGGCCTGTGCGCGAGTTCGCCGGTGCGTTGCCCGCCGGCACGCGGCCGATACCGCTGGTCGCGCTGCCGACCACGTCCGGCACCGGTTCCGAGGCGACCCCTGGCGCGATCCTCGTCGACCCCGACAACGCGACCAAGATCGCGGTGATGGACAACGCGCTGCGTCCGCAGATCGCGCTGATCGATCCCGAGTTCACCTACACCTGTCCGCCGCGCGTGACCGCGGATGCCGGCATCGATGCGCTGACGCATGCGATCGAGTCGTACCTGACCGTCGACAGCGCGGCTTACCCGCGGCAAGGCAACGCCGATCCCGGCTACAGCGGCCGCTCGGCGCTGACGATGCTGTTCGCCCGCGAGGCGATCGCGCTGTGCAGCCGCTACCTGCTGCGCGCCTATCGCGACAGCGGCTACGTCGGCGACACGGGCCACGGTGCTGCCGGCAGCCGCGATATCGAAGCGCGAATCGGCATGTCCTATGCCAGCCTCTACGCCGCGTTGTCCTACGGCAGCGCCGGCCTGAATGCGGTGCATGGCATCGCCTATGCCGTCGCGGGCCTGACCCACCGCTCGCACGGCAGTACCAATGCGGTGATGCTGCCCTATGTGCTGGACGCGCTGCGCACCACGCGTGGCGCCGATCTGCTGGCGCTCGCGCCGTTGTTCGGTGTCGACGCGGACAGCGACGCCGAGCGCATCGCCGGCGTGCCGCTGGCCGTGCGCAATTTGATCGACGCGCTCGACATCCCGTCGAACCTGCAGGCCTTCGGCGTCCCGCGCGACGCGTTGCCCGCTCTGACGCGCGACGCATTGGGCGTCACCCGGCTGGCACAGGCGTTTCCCGTCGACGACGTGCCGGGCACTTATGCGCAGGTGATCGAGCATGCGTGGCGCGGCGAACTCGCCGCCCATCGAGCGGCTCCGACCTCGCGCCGGGTGGCCTAGGGCAAATCCCGAGCGGCGCCCGGCAGGCCGCGTCCAATCACGCTTTCCGGCTGAAAACACGGCCTTCCCGGCGCCATCCCGGCACATCCGCGGCCGCACGCAGCTTGCATACCCATAGCATCCATCTAATATATTAGTCAGACCGCCGACAGGCGGCCCCACGACAACGACAGGAGACAACCATGGACATGTCGGCAGGCAGTGTGGCGCTGACCCCCGGAGTCGCGGCGCGGCTCGAGCGCCTTCCCATGACCCGCTATCAACGCACCTTGTTCGGCATCATCGCGACCGCCTGGTTCTTCGATTCGATGGACCTCGGCATGATGACCTTCGTGCTCGGCTCGATCAAAGCCGAATTCGGCCTGAGCGCGGCGCAGACCGGCCTGCTTGCCAGTTCCAGCTTTCTGGGCATGTTTGCCGGCGCAGCCGTGGCCGGCATGCTGGCCGACCGCTTCGGCCGCAAGCCGGTGTTCCAGGTCAGCATGATCTTCTGGGGCGTGGGCAGCCTGATGTGCGGGCTGGCGGACAGCGTGACCTCGCTGATGCTGTATCGCGTGCTGCTCGGCTTCGGCATGGGCATGGAGTTTCCGATCGGACTGTCGATGGTGTCGGAGATCGTGCCGGCCAGGAGCCGCGGCAAGTATGTCGCGATCCTCGAGGGCTTCTGGCCGATCGGCTTTATCGCCGCTGGACTGCTGGCCTACCTGACCTTGCCGGTGATCGGCTGGCGCGGCATCTTCATCGCGATGGCGCTGCCGGCGGCGTTCGTCTTCGTGGTGCGCCGGATGGTGCCGGAATCCCCGCGCTGGCTCGAGGGAGCGGGACGGCAGCGCGAAGCCGAGGCGGTGATGGCCGGCATCGAGGCACGCGTGGAGCGTGCCAGCGGCAAGCCGTTGCCCGCCGTCCAGCAGGGCTTTGCGCCGGCCGCGGTCCACGATCGAAAGACGATGTTCGGCGAGCTGTGGAAAGGCCCGTACGCCAGGCGCACCGTGATGCTGTGGGGCGTGTGGTTTTTCGCGCTGCTCGGCTACTACGGCCTGACCACCTGGCTCGGTGCGCTGCTGCAACAGGCCGGCTACGCGGTGACCAAGTCGGTGCTGTACACCGTCTATATCTCGCTGGCCGGTATTCCCGGCTTCATCTTCTCGGCGTGGTTGCTCGAGAAATGGGGGCGCAAGCCAACCTGTGCGCTGATGCTGCTCGGCAGCGCCGCGTCCGCCTATCTGTATGGGCAAGCGGCCGTGCTGAAGCTGCCGGTCGAACAGCTGATCGCCGCCGGCCTGTGCATGCAGTTCTTCCTGTTCGGCATGTGGTCGGTGCTGTATGCCTACACGCCCGAGCTGTATCCGACGCGCTCGCGTGCCACCGGTTCCGGCTTCGCCTCGTCGATCGGCCGCATCGGCTCGCTGGTCGGCCCCTATCTGGTCGGGGTGCTGCTGCCCGTCACGGGCCAGGGCGGCATCTTCACGCTGGGCGCGCTGTCGTTCGCGATCGCCGCGATCGCCGTGCTGTGGCTCGGCATCGAGACCAAGGGCCGGTGCCTCGAGGAAGTGTCGAGCTGACCGGCCCGCCATGTCGTTCCGCGGGCAGGCGGGACGACAGAACGTCGACGGCCCTCGCTTGCGAGGGCCGTTTGCTTGATGGGCACGGCACGGCCGATCGCGACACAAATCGTTTGACACCGCGCCATATACTACTAATATATTAGTACGATGTCAGTTCGGCATAGACAGGAGACAACATCATGATGAGCGAACGCCAACGCAAATTCCGCGAGCAGTACAAGGCCGATATCAGCCCGCTGTACAACGGCCTGCTGCATATCGGCGTGATCTTCGCCGCCGGCATCGCGGCGCTCTATTACTGCGCGACGCGGCTGGAGAACGCAACCTGGGAGTGGCTGCTGGTGCTGCCGGTCTTTCTCGCCGGCAATCTGGTCGAATGGTTCATGCACAAGTACGTGATGCACCGGCGCATCGACGTGTTTGCGCTGCGCGCCATCTACGAGCGGCACACACGCCAGCATCACCAGTACTTCACCGACAACGAACCCACGATCGACACCACGCGCGAATTCCGCATCGTGTTCTTCCCCTGGCGCGTGCTGATCACGCTGGGCGTCGGCGGCGGTCTGCTCGGCTATCTGGCCTATCTGCTGATCAATGCCAACGCCGCCTATATCGTCTTCATGACGATGGTCGGGCACTACCTGGTCTACGAGGTCTTCCACTACTGCTGCCATGTCCACGACAACTGGTTCGTGCGCAACATGCCGTTCATCAACACCATTCGCCGGCACCATACCGCGCACCACAACCAGGGAATCATGATGCACTACAACATGAACCTGACCTTCCCGATCGCCGACTGGCTGATGGGCACCAGCGATCTGCGCCGCGGCCTGCTCGGCCACCTGTTCAACGGCTACAGCGAGGACCATATCAAGGAGGAACTGAAGCCGATCATCCGCAAGTTCCGTCACGACGATTCGCGCGTGACGCTCGATGGTCCGCAACTGACGGAAGACGAACGGCGCGCCATGGCCGCCTGACAGCGGACCGCCTTCCATCGATCGATGGCCGGGATCGACGTCCCGGCCATTGTCTTCGATGGCCGACCGGATCGGACTGCGTTCCGTCCCTGCTTGCCCCGACAGCAAACGATGGCTTGACACTTCAGCCCGGCAGCGGCAATCATCGATCCCGCCGGACCTTCGCTGAACCCGCTTCCCCGTCATGCCAATGGGCGCTGCCACGGCCGAATACCAGTTCAAGCCGCACGAGCGGCCCACCATTCCGGGCTCTCCCGCGACGCCCGATCATCCGATGCCACGGCGCATCGGCTATTTCTGTGTCGGCGTGCTGATCGGCCTGACCGGCGGCTTCGGCAACGCGCTGGTGATCGCCAACCTGAACAATATCCAGGGCGTGTTCGGTCTCTACAGCGACCAGGCGGCGTGGCTGTCGACGGTCTACGTGATGACCAACGTCTGCGCCAGCATGCTGCTGATCAAGTTCCGGCAGCAGTACGGCCTGCAGCATTTCGCGCGGCTGTTCCTGCTCGGCTACGTCGTCATCACGCTTGCCCACATCTTCGTCCATACCTTCGAGACCGCGTTGCTGGTCCGCGCGGCCAATGGCATCGCGGCGAGCGGACTGAGCACGCTGGCGCTGTACTACATGATCCAGTCGATGCCGGCAGCGCACCGGCTCAAGGCGATCGTGCTGGGCATCGGCGTGCCGCAACTGGCCACGCCGCTGGCCCGCGTCCTGACCTCCGGCATGCTGGAGGCCGGCAACTGGAAGGCGCTGTACCTGTTCGAGCTCGGTCTCGCGCTGCTGTCGCTGGTCGCGGTGGGCCTGCTGCGGCTGCCGCCCAGCGAGCGCATCCGCGCCTTCGAGAAGCTCGATTTCTTGACGTTCGCGCTGTTCGCGCCCGGCATGGCGCTGTTGTGCGCGGTGCTGAGCCAGGGCCGCATCCTGTGGTGGACCGAGGCCGCCTGGCTCGGCTATGCGCTGTGCGGAGCGGTGGCGCTGATCACCGCGGCCCTGTGGATCGAGCATAACCGTGCCAACCCGCTGCTGAACACACGCTGGCTGGGCAGCCGCGCGATGCTGCGCTTTGCGCTGGTGGCGATCGCCGTGCGCGTGCTGCTGTCGGAGCAGGCCTACGGCGCGGTCGGGTTGCTGACCGCGCTGGGCATGGGCAACGACCAGCTGGTGCCGCTGTACGTCGTCGTTTCGCTGGCGACCATCGCGGGCCTGGCGGTCAGCGCGCTGACGGTCAATCCGCTGAATCTCGAGCGGCCGATCCGCATCTCCCTGCTGCTGATTGCGATCGGCGCCTTCATGGATGCGCACTCCAACAATCTGACGCGGCCGGCCAACATGTATTTCAGCCAGGCGCTGATCGCCTTCGCCGCGGTCTATTTCATGGGGCCGACGCTGCTGATCGGCATGCTGCGCGCGCTGTCCAGGGGCATGAGCCATATCGTCAGCTTCTCGGCGCTGTTCGGCATCACGCAAGCGCTGGGCGGTCTCGCCGGCTCGGCGCTGCTCGGCACCTTTCAGATCCATCGCGAGAAATTCCATTCGCACTCGCTGGTGCAGTCGATCACGCTGACCGACCCGCTCGATGCAGCCCGCATCCAGGCGCTGGGCGGCGCCTACGGACGCGTGCTGACCGATCCCGCGCTGCGGCAGGCCGAGGGTTCGGCGCTGCTGGCCCAGCAGGTCACGCGCGAGGCCAATGTGCTGGCGTTCAACGACGTGTTCCTGACGATCGGCATCATCGCGTCCGCGACCTTCGCCTGGCTGCTGGCGCTCTATATCCGCGATCGTATTCGTGGCCACAATCCGATGGCCGAGCCGCTGGAAGCGATGGCCAGAATGCGGCAGCGCCAGCAATAGCATCGACAACAAGAACAACATCTGGAGCCACCGGTGACCGACCCAACGCCGCGCCGCGAACCCGGCCCCGCCCCTTCCGCGCACGGGACCGGGCAGACGGATTCGCACGAGCGCCTGCAGGATCCCGTCGAGGTCCCCCAACAGGCCTCGGCCCCGCCGACCGGCTGGTCGCCGCCCAAGGGCACGCGGCGGGCCACGATCATCGTCGTCGCGATCGCGCTCGTCAGCATCCTGATCATCCTGTACGCGTGGGGACTGCCGCCCTTCACGCGCGTGATCCAGGGCACCGACAACGCCTATGTGCGCGGGCAGACGACCGTGATCAGCCCGCAGGTCAGCGGTTATGTCACCGATGTTCCGGTGCGCGACTTCCAGCAGGTCAAGGCGGGACATGTGCTGCTCAAGATCGACGACCGCATCTATCGCCAGCGGGTCGAGCAGGCCCGCGCGAACCTCGACACGCAGATCGCCAACCTGAACAACACCGACCAGACGCGCCGCTCGCGCGAAGCGACGGTGCTGGCGCAGCAGGCGAGCCTTGCCAACGCGCAGGCGCAATTGCTGCGGGCGCAGGCCGATATGCGGCGGGTCGACGAGCTGGTGGCGGACGGCTCGGTGTCGCTGCGCGAACGCGACCAGACCCGCGCCGCATTGCGGCAGGCCGAGGCGGCGGTGCGCCAGGCCCGCGCCGCCACCGAGATTGCCCGTCAGGACGTGCAGGCCGTCGCGGTCAGCCGCGAGGGGCTGCAGGCGGCAGTCGAAGCGGCGCGCGCGGCGTTGAAGCTGGCCGAGATCGACCTGGCCAATACCGTGCTGCGTGCCCCGCAGGACGGGCAGCTGAGCCAGATCGGCGCGCGCCTGGGCCAGTACGTCACGGCCGGCACGCAGGCCATGTTCCTGGTGCCGCCGAAGTTGTGGGTGATCGCCAACTACAAGGAGGCACAGACCTCGCACATGGCGCCGGGCCAGCCCGCGAGCTTCCGCGTCGACGGGCTCGACGATGCCCGGCTGACCGGCCGCGTCGAACAGCTGGCGCCCGCCGCGGGTTCGGAGTTCGCGGTGATCCAGCCGGACAACGCGACCGGCAACTTCGTCAAGGTCGCGCAACGGATCTCGGTGCGTATCGCCATCGACCCGAACCAGCCTCTCGCGGCGCGGCTGCGGCCCGGCATGTCGGTGCGGGTCGAGGTCGATACGCGGGGAGCGGAGTCCCGCACGCGATGACGGCCCCCACCCGCCTCCCGCGTATTCGGGCATCGTTGCGCATGGCGCTGTGCGCCGCGGCACTGCCGCTGCTGTTCGCGTGCATGGGCCCGCGGCCCCAGCCGCCGGCCGGCGCTGCGCTGACGCCGCCGCCCGCATGGCGCGTCGACCCGGGTCCCAGCGCGCCGCTCGAGCGAGACTGGTGGCGCCGCTACGGCGACCCGGTGCTGGCGCAGTTGGTCGAGCGCGCGCTGGCCAGCAATGCCGATCTCGGCATCGCCGCGGCCCGCGTCGCCGAAGCGCGCGCGCAGCAGCGGCTGGCGCGGGCCCAGTTGCTGCCGACGCTCGACGCCACCGCGACCGGCGGGCGCTCGCGCAGCCTCAATGCGCTCGGAAGGGAATCGATCTCGAATTCATTCGAGCCGCAGTTCCAGGCCGCCTATGAGGTCGATCTGTTCGGGCGCCTGGCCGACCAGTCGACGGCGGCGCGCGCCGGCACGCAGGCCAGCGAAGCGGCGCACGACGCCGCGGTGCTGTCGGTCGCAGCGGCCACGGCGCGCGCCTATCTGACGCTGCGCGCGCTCGATGCCCAGCTTGCCGTGGTACGCCAGACGCTGGCCGCCCGCGAGGATGCCTTGCGGCTGGCGCGGCGCCGTGCCGATGCCGGCTACACCTCGCAACTCGAGTTCGCGCAAGCGCGCGCCGAGTACGAATCGACCGCGCAGGCGGTGCCCCAGGCCGAGCTGGCCGTCGCCCGCCAGGAGAACGCCTTGCTGCTGCTGATCGGCGAGTCGCCATCTGGAGAGATTGCGCGGGGCGCCGCGCTCTCCGTGCTGCGGCCCCCGCCGATCCCCGACGGCCTGCCCGCCGACCTGCTGCGGCGGCGGCCCGATATCGCGCAGGCCGAATTCCAGCTGGCCGCGAGCGATGCCAATCTGAGCGCCGCGCGCAAGGCCTTCCTGCCGCGGCTGCATCTGTCGGGATCGGCCGGCCTGCTGTATGCGAGCGGCGTCGCCAGCCCGGTCCGCATCTGGTCGCTCGGCGGCAGCATCCTGGCACCGTTGTTCGAGGGCGGGCGCATCGAGGCCGGCGCCCAGGTCGCCACGGCCCAGCGCGATCAGGCGGCCTTCGCCTATCGCCGCACCGCGCTGACCGCCTTTCGCGAGGTCAACGACAACCTCGCGGCGCTGCGCCAGCTGGAGGCGCAGGTACTGCATCTGGGCCAGCAGCGCGACGCGCTCGCGGCCGCGCTGCGCCACGCGACCAACCGCTATCGCGCCGGCTATTCGCCGTATCTGGAGCAGCTCGATGCCCAGCGTGGGCTGCTGAGCGCGGAGCTGAGCCTGATCCAGGCACAGGCGGACTGGCTCAATGCCAGCGTGGCGCTGTACCAGGCGATGGGTGGCGGCTGGTCGCGCACCGATTGAGGGTCGATCCGGGGTCGATTGATCGCTGGTCCGACCTCATTCCAGAACAACGCCAGCCGCCTTCCCGACCCGGCTCCACTTCTCGATGTCCGCCTTCTGGAAGTCGGCAAGCCGCTGCGGCGTGCCGCCCACTACGTTGATGCCGAGCCGATCCAGTTGCGCCACGACCTCCGGGTCCTTCAGCGCACGGTTGATCTCGGTGTTCAGCCGCAGCACCACCGCGGACGGCGTCCCCGCCGGCGCGAAGATTCCCTGCCAATGCTCCGCCTCGAAGTCGGGCACGCCGGCCTCGGCCATGGTCGGCACCGCGGGCAGGTTGGCGACGCGCGCCTTGGTCGCCACGGCCAGGGCCCGCAGCTTGCCGGACTGCACCAGCGGCAGAATGGGCGCCGTCGGTGCGAACATGAAGTCGACATGCCCAGCCATCACGTCCTGGATCGCCGGAATATCGCCCTTGTACGGCACGTGGGTCATGTTCAGCTTCTGCTGCTCCTTCAGCAGCTCGGCCGACATCTGCAGGATCGTGCCGGTACCGCCGGAGGCATAGCTCAGTTTGCCCGGCTGCTTGCGCGCGGCGGCAAGCAGGCTGGCGACATCGCGATACGGGCTGTCGGCCCCGACCACCAGCACGCTCGGAATCGTGCCCACCAGAGCGATCGGCGTGAATCCCTTGACGGCATCGTACGTTGGCCGTGGGTTCAATGCGGGCCCGATGGCATGGGACGCGGTCGATGCGCCGAGCAGCGTATAGCCATCGGGCTGTGCCCGCGCAACGAAGGCCGAGCCGATGGCCCCGGTGGCACCCGGCTTGTTCTCGACGACGACGGTGGTCTGCAACGCCTTGCCGAGCTTCTGCGCAACCAGCCGCGCGATGATGTCGGTGGTCCCGCCGGCCGGATAGGGAACGACATAGGTAATCGGCCTGCTCGGCCAGTCGGATTGCGCCGAGGCCGACAGCGGTGCGCCGATGGATGCGGCTAGCATCGCGAAGGCCAGCGACGAGCAAAGGTGCCGGCGGATGCCGCGGTTCCCTTCCATAAGGGTCTCCTGTTCTGTCTTGTTCATGTTGTTGATGTCTTGATGTTCTTCACGATCGACCGAAGCCGTATAGCTCTCGCGGGTTGTCGGCCAGAATCTGCCGGCAGACGGCCTCGTTGCCGCACCAGTCTCGAAACAGCGCCAGCATCGCCGCATCGTCGATCGGCGCGGCACCGGCCGCGCGCAGCGTCGGGTGTGGCCAGTCCGAGCCCCAGACCATGCGCTGCGGCGCCAGCGCGATGTACCTCGATGCCAGTTCGGCGACGTCGCGATAGTGCGGTGGACCATCGCGCGACTCGATATAGGGGGCCGACAGCTTGACCCATGCCTTGCCGGCCTGGACCAGATCGGCAATCACGCCGTAGCCGCGCTCGGCCTCCGCGGTGCCGAACGGCAAATGGCCGTAGTGATCGAACACCATCGGCACCGGCAGCCGCCGCAGCGTCGTGGCCATATCGGGCAGCCACCCCGCCGGCAGATTGAGCTGCACGTGCCAGCCCAAGGGCGCGATGCGCGCGGCCAGCGCCGGCAACGCACCGGCATCGACCGGCCCCGGCATCGTCAGGTTGAAACGGATCCCACGGATGCCGCCTCGATGCAGCCGATCCAGCTCGGCATCGGCCACGTCCGCGCCGACGACGGCCACGCCGCGGGCTTCCGCGCCCAATTGCGCAATTGCATCCAGCGTGCAGCGGTTGTCGCTGCCGTAGGTCGACGGTGTCACGACGACCGTCCGCGTCGTACCCTGTGCCCGCTGCACGATCCGATACGCCGCCACGGTGGCGTCCGGCGGCCGCAGCGTCGCACCGGCGGCGACCGGGTAGCGACGGTCGTAGACGTGCATGTGGCAATCGCAAGCGTGCGCCAACGCGGCGCCCTCACCTGCCATACCGGCCGCTCCCCGCGCCATGCACCGGCGCGCCGCCCTGCGGCATTTCGATCCGCAGGATCGAGCTGGAGGTCGATTCGGTCATGAACAGCGTGCTGCCATCGTCGCCGCCGAAGCAGGCATTGGTCAGCGATGTCCCGGCGGGGCTGCGGATCACCTCTACCGGCTCGGCGCGCGGGTTCAGCACCCACAGATAGCCCAAGCCGGGATTGGCGACGAGCAGATGACCGTCGGCACGCATGACCAGGCCATCCGGGCCGCTGGGCCCGTAGCTCGCGAAGAACTGGCCGACCTTGCTGACCGAACCGTCGGCCTGCAGCGGAACGCGCCAGACGCAGTTGCCCCGCGTCATGGCGACAAACAGCACGGTTTCGTCCGCCGACAGCACCAGTCCATTCGGGCTCGGCGCGTTGGAGATCAGCACGTCGAGTTTGCCGTCCGGCGCCAGCCGATAGACGCGGCCGGTCGGATCGTGCATGCCGGTCTGCCCCTGGTCGGTAAAGTACAGATTGCCGCGCGAGTCGAAGGTCAGGTCGTTGACGCCGCGGAAGCGCTCGCTGTTGCGCCGCTCCAGCCACGGCCGCACGGTGCCCGAGCGGGCATCGAGCAGCATCAGCCCGTTGCGGTAGTCGGTGATCAGGAACGCATCGCCACCGAGCCACTTCATGCCGTTCGGTTCGCCGTCGTACTGCGCGACCAGTTCCCAATCGCCCCGTGGCGAAATCCGGAAGATCCGGCCGAACGGGATGTCGGTGACCCACAGGCAGCCGTTGGCCCAAACCGGCCCTTCGAGGAAGGCGTCGATCGCGGCGCCGCCGCGATTGGCGCGCGCCCAATCGGAGACAACGCCCCGGCATCGCAGGGCATCGGGAAGCGACGTGAAGACTTCGGCATCGCGCAGCGCAGGTTGGGTCAGTAACAGCATCGGTTCGGCTCCCTGTTATCCGTCGGCCCGCGCCGGCTCATTGCTTCTCGATGTTGGCACGCTGCGCCACCGTCGCCCATTGCGCGGTCTCGCGCTGGATCAGGCTGGCAAAGCCGGCGGTGTCGAGATTGCCTGGCTGAGAACCCATATTGGCGAGAAACGCCTTGATGTCCGGCGTGCTGAGCGCCTGGTGGACTGCCTTCTGCAGCGTCTGCACGACTTCGGGCGGCGTCCCCTTCGGCGCGGCCAGCCCCGACCAGTTGAACTGGCTGAAGCCCGGCACGCCGCCCTCGGCGAAGGTCGGCACATCGGGCAGCGCTGCCGCCCGCTGCTTGCCGCTGATCGCGAGCAGGCGGATCTGCTTGCCCTTGACCTGCGACAGCACGCTGGGCGTCGACAGCACCAGCACGTCGATGTTGCCCGACAACAGCCCGACCATGGCGTCTCCGGCGCCCTTGTACGGTACATGCCTCAGCTGGATGCCGGCGGCCTGCTGGAACGCCTCGGTCGCGAAGTGCGGCGCGCTGCCGGCCCCACCGGAGCCGAACGTCACGGTATCCGGGTGCGCCCGCGCGTGGGCGACCAGCGCGGCCAGGTCCTTGAAGCGGGAATCCGCCTTGACGCCAAGCACCACCGGAGAGAACGCAAACGGTGCGATCGGCACCAGCGCGGACTGATGATCCCAATTCAGCTTGCGGAACACGTAGGGCAGCGTCGTGTACGAATTGTCGTTGGCGAGCAGCGTATAGCCGTCGGCCGGCGCATTGACGACCGTGCCGGTGCCGATGGTGCCCGAAGCGCCGGGCTTGTTCTCGACGACGAAGCTCTGGCCGAGTTGGACCGACAGTTGCTGCGCCACCTTGCGCGTCACGACGTCGACCGCTCCACCGGGCGGGTTGGGCACGATGATGCGGACGGGCTTGTCGGGATAGGCTGCAAGCGCAGCGCCGGCGCTGGTCAGGGTCGTGGCCAGCAGCATGGTGCGGCCGATAGCGGCTGCGGCGGCAGCCAGGCGGTAAGTGGTTTTCACAGTTGTCTCCATAACGCGGTTGGCCGCGGCGATCTTGTGTCGCGGCTGGCGCGGCGCGATGGCGGCGCCAGCAGCAGGAAGTCCTCAGGTGGCGACCGTGGCCTCCAGCACGTCCAGTACGTTGCGCACGGCACCGATGCCCATCTTCACGTAGGCGGCATCGCTGACCCCGCCGATGTGCGGCGACAGAATCAGTTGCGGCACGTCGCGGAACGGATGAGATGACGGCAACGGTTCTGTTTCGAAGCTGTCGAGCCCGGCCGCATACAGCTTGCCGGCCGCCATCGCCTCGACCAGCGCCGCCTCGTCGATCAATCCGCCGCGCGCCGTGTTGACGAGGATCGCGCCATCCTTGAAGGTGGCCAGCGTTCCGCGATCGAGCATCCGGCGGTTCTCGTCCGTCAGCGGGCAATGCAGCGACACCACGTCGGCGTTGCGATAGAGCACCGGCAGTTCCACCAGTTCGACGCCCTCCGGCACCGCGCGGGCAAAGGGATCGAAGGCGAGCACGCGCATGCCCATTGCCTGCCCGATGACCGCCACGCGGCGGCCAATCTCGCCGAGGCCGACGATACCCAGCGTGCGGCCGGACAGCTCGATCGTCTTGTGGGTGGCCTTGTCCCAGTGCCCGGCCCGCATCCTGTCATGCAGTTGCGGTACGGACTTGGCACAGGCAAGGATCAGCGCCCAGGCATGTTCGGCGACGGCCGCCGCGTTCGCGCCGACCGCGGCCTTCACCGCGATCCCGCGCTTGGCGGCTGCCGCCTGGTCGATCACATCGATGCCGCTGCCATGCTTGGAAATGACCTTCAGCGCCGGGGCGGCGTCCATGATGTCGGCCCCCACCTTGCCGTAGCGGACGATGATGCCGGCCGGATTGATCTGCCGGGCCAGCGCCACGAGATCGTCGGGCTGCGGCGCCTTGCCGGCGAACACGACGTCGTAGTCGCGCAGCAGGTCCAGCGCCGGCTGCGCGAGATCGGCGGCGGTGACCAGAATGACGGAGCGGGTCATTACAGCACCTCCCCTTCCTTCAGCACGCCCGCGGTCACCAGCGCGGCGGCCAGCCACGGCGCATTGGTATTGCCCTCGCGAATCTGCGCAATCCGGCGGGCCTCGGCCTCTTCCTTGTGCGCGGCCAGCGGCAGCAGCGACTCGATCTTCTCGCGCTCGACCACCACCAGGCCATCGGCGTCGCCGCTGACGAAGTCGCCCGGATTCACGGTGACGCCGCCGATCGAGACCGGGTGGCCGATGCGGCCGGCCACTTCCTTGGTCGGACCGTTGGGATTGGTGCCAACCGAGAACACCGGGAAATCGAGCGCCTCGATCTCGAGGCTGTCCCGCACTGCGCCATCCATCACCACGCCGGCAAGACCGCGCTGCCGCGCCGCGTTCATCATGATCGCGCCCATCAGCGCCGAGGTCTGGTCGCCCTTCCCGTCGATGACCAGCACATCGCCGGGCTGCGCCAGTGCCAGCGCCGCGTGAATCATCAGGTTGTCGCCGGGCCGCACTTCCACCGTAAATGCGGGGCCGGCCAGCTTCATCTGCGGACGCAGCGGCTTGATGCGGCCGTGCACCGCACCGCGGCGACCCGCGACGTCGGCAAGGATGGCGGGTTGAAATCGGGCGGCGCGCGCGACGATATCGGGCGACACGCGCTCGAACGACTTCAGGATGTTGGGCAGGGCCATGGTGCTACTCCGTGAGGCAGAAAGGGTGGGATGAAATCGGATGGAATCGGATCGATCGAATGGCGACGGCGGGCGGGATGACCGGAGACGTCAATCCAGCGTGATTCCGGACGCCTTGACGACCGCCGCCCAGCGCGCGATGTCCTGACGGATCAGCGCGCCGAATTGATCGGGCGTACCGCTGAGCACGGTTGCACCCTGGTCGTTCAGCTTCTTCTTCAGCTCCGCCGCTTGCAGCGCCTTGTTGAACTCCGAATTCAGGCGCACGACGATGTCCTTGGGCGTAGCGGCCGGGGCCACGAAACCGAACCAGGTCGAGGCCTCGAAGCCTTTCACGTTGGATTCGGCGAAGGTCGGCACTTGCGGCAGGTCCGCGACGCGGCCGGTCGACGTAACGGCCAGCGCGCGCAGCTTGCCGTTGCGGATATGGCCGAGCAGGCTTGGCACCGAGGCCATGTACAGGTCGACCTGGCCGCCGATCAGATCGTTGACCGCCTGCGCCGCGCCCTTGTACGGGATATGGGTCAGCTCGATGCCAGCCGTTTTCTGGAACAGCTCGCCGGCGAGATGTGCCACGGTGCCGTTGCCCGGCGAGGCGAAATTGATTGCCGATGGCTTGGCACGCGAGGCGCTGATGACTTCGCCCAGCGTCTTGTAGGGCGAGGTCGTCGACGTCGCCAGCACCAGCGGCGCGCTGGCCACCAGCGCAATCGGCGCGAGGTCGGTCATCGGCTTGTAGGGAAGGCGGGGATAAAGCGTGGCGTTGATCGCCAGATTGCTGGTCTGGCCCAGCCCGATCGTGTAGCCATCGGCCGCCGCCTTGGCCACGGCATCGATGCCAAGGTTGCCGCCCGAGCCGGGCTTGTTCTCGACGACGAAGGTCCATCCGGTCGACAGCGCCACCCGGTTCGCGACCTCGCGGGCAATGATGTCGGTCCCGCCGCCCGCGGGAAACGGCACGACGACCCGGATCGGCTTGGCGGGATAGCCGGGAGCGGCGGCGGCAGCGGTGGAAGTGACGAACGCGGTTGCCAGGCAGATGGCGGCGATCGGTAAGCGGCAGGGCCCTTGCATGGTTGTCTCCGTATGGTTTTGATGCATTGTGTTGCGTCGTTTCACCTCATACAATGCCGTTGCATTGTGCAAAACGCATTTCATTTCAGAGGGGACGCGATGAAGGGCTCCGCGGAGCGCGACGACGACGACGCCCGGGGCGGCGTGACGGCCGTCTCGCGGGCGTTGATGGTGCTGGAAGCGTTTGGCGTCAACGACGCCGATCTGCCGCTGGCCGAGATCAGCCGGCGCACCGGAATCCACAAGACCACCGTGCTGCGCCTTGCCAGAACGCTGGCCGCGCACAACTACCTGGTGCAGAAGGAGGACGGAAACTGGCGACTGGGGCGCGCGGCCGGCTGGCTCGGCGCCTGCTATCAGGCCACGTTCAACGTGCAGGAAGTGGTCGAGCCGGTACTGCGCGAACTGTCGCGCAAGACCGGCGAAAGCGCGTCCTTCTACGTGCGGGAGGGCGACGAACGGGCCTGCCTGCTGCGCGTCGAAGGGCCGCAGGCCATCCGGCACCATGTGCGGATCGGTTCCACGCTGCCGCTGGACAAGGGCGCGCCGGGCCGCGTGATCCTGGCCTTCTCCGGGGCGTCAGGCCGGCCGTACGAGGCCATCCGACAGCGGGGCTTTCATCTTTCGATGGGCGAACGCGAGCCCGAGGTGTCCAGCGTGGCGGCGCCGGTGTTCGGGCTGCACTGGCGGCTGCTCGGCTCGATCTGCATCTCCGGTCCGACCTCCCGGCTGACGGAGGCCCGGCTGCTGAAGATGGCCAAGACCGTGGTGGAGGCGGCGAACCGGCTCTCCTATGCGATGGCGGGAAGCCAGCGGCCGGCGCCGCGCATCGACGCGCCGGCCACCTGGCATCCATGAGGCCGACCGCGACGGCTCACCCGTTGCGCTAGCGCGCCGGCACGGCCCAGACCCGGTCGTCGCCGATCACATAGAGGCGCCGGTCCGGCGCCCGCCTGACCGGCGCGTGACCGGTAAAGGCCCCGAACGCCGGCAGGATGCCGGCATGCGCATCGAAGACGAAGCACGGCAGACGAACCGAGTCGGAGCCGGCGCGCAGCGTATAGGCGGGATGCAGGTGCCCGGCCAGTTCGTAGCCGCCGTTCGCCGCTCCCGGCAAGTGGCACAGCGCGAATGGTCCGCGCCGCCACGGTTCGCTGACCACCGTGATATCGAGCGAGGGCGGCGGATCGCCGGCCCGTGCATCGTGATTGCCGCGTACCAGCGTGCAGCGCAGCGTCGACGGAAGCCCGCGGCGCCAATCCGCGAGGGCCGCCAGCACCGCCGGCGTGCGGCTCGCGCGGGCATGGAGAAAATCCCCGAGAAAGACCAGCTCGCGCGCCGGATAGCGCGCCGCCAGATCCGCCAGCCGTGCCAGGTTGTCGCGCGTGGTGCCGGCCGGCACCGGCTGGCCCAGCGCGCGATAGGCGGCAGCCTTGCCGAAATGGACGTCGGCCACCAGCAGCATCGCGGCGGCCGGCCACCAGAGCGCGCGCTCCGGCAGCAGCCACAGCGTCTCGCCGGCGACCTCCACCTGCCGTGCGGACGAAGAAGCGGATGACATCGGCACGCTCATAGCGGCGGCAGCGGCTTCGAGACCTTGCGCGGGCGCCGGCGCCGGGACGATGACGATGATGAGGGCGACGACGAGCGGCCGGCATGATCGGCCATGCCGAAGCGCGCGATCTCCGCGACGCGGTCCGGTGGCGGCTCCTTCGTCGGCCCGGACACATCGCCGCTCTCCCCTTCCGGCCCCGCGGCGCGTTCGAGGTCGGCCAGCATCCGCGCGATGCGGTCGGCCAGCTTCTCGGTGCTCAGCTTCTCGCGCAGGAATTCGACGATCAGCGGGAATGACAGCGGCGTCGGCCGTTTCAGCACGCGCAGATCGAGCCGCAGCTCCGCAAGCCGATCCAGCGTCCGCGACAGGCGCGCGGCATCGAGCTCCTGGTTCAGGACCTCGCGCTCGGCCTGGCCCAGCAGCAGGTTTTCGGGATCGTGCTTGCGAAACACCTCGTAGAACAGGCTCGACGAGGCCTGCAGCTGCCGCGCGCTCTTGTGCGCGCCGGGATAGCCCTGGAACACCAGCCCCGATACCCGTGCGATCTCGCGAAAGCGCCGCAGCGACAACTCGCCGGCATTGAGGCTGGCCAGCACGTCGGCGACCAGATCGCGCTGCCGTTCCTGCGCCAGCACCAGCGGCAGCCAGTGCGCCCAGTCGAGCGGTTCGGCCGACAGCAGTTCCAGCCCGTAGTCGTTGACGGCGACCGAGATCGTCGTCGGCAACTGCGAGCCGAGCCGCCACGCCAGCAGGCTGCCCAGGCCGAGATGCACCGAGCGCCCGGCAAAGGGATACAGGAACAGATGCGAGCCCTCGCGCGAGTTCAGCGTCTCGGCCAGCAGCGTGGTGCGCGTCGGCAGGGCCGACCAGCGCTGCTGCAGGTCGACCAGCGGCTGGATCAACGGCAGCTCCGGCGTATCCGCGGGATCGAGCCTTTGCGCGGCGGCATCCTCGAGCGTGGCGACGACCGCGTCGGCCAGTTCGGTCGACAGCGGCATCCGTCCCCCGTTCCAGCGCGGCACCACGGGCCGGCCCTTGTCGGCGCGCCGGACATAGGCGGTCATCTCCTGCACGCGCACCAACTCGAGCAGCCGGCCGCCGAACAGGAAGCAGTCGCCCGGCGACAGCCGCGCGATAAAGCCCTCCTCCACCGTGCCGAGGGAGGCGCCGCCGCGTCCCGCGCGACTCCAGTAGCGCACCTGCATCGTCGCATCGCTGACGATGGTGCCGACGCTCATTCGATGGCGGCGGGCAAGGCGAACGTCCGGCACGCGCCAGACGCCATCCTCGTCGGGCTGCACGCGCCGGTAGTCCGGATAGGCCGACAGGCTGCTGCCGCCCTGCCGCACGAAGTCGAGGCACCACTGCCATTCGGCGTCGGTCAGCGTGCGGTAGGCATAGGCGCCGCGCACCTCGTCGAGCAATGCGTCCGGAACGAAGCCGCCGCCCAGCGCCACCGTGACCAGATGCTGGACCAGCACGTCGAGCGGCTTGATCGGCGACTCGCGCGCCTCGATGCGCCCTGCCCTGACCGCGTGGCGCGCCGCGACCGCCTCGACCAGTTCGAGGCTGTGGGTCGGCACGATCGTCACGCGCGAGGGCCGCCCCGGCGCGTGGCCGGAGCGGCCCGCACGCTGCAGCAGCCGCGCCACGCCCTTGGGCGAGCCGACCTGCAGCACGCGCTCGACCGGCAGGAAGTCGACGCCCAGATCCAGGCTGGAGGTGCACACCACCGCCTTCAGCGTGCCGGTCTTCAGGCCGGCCTCGACCCATTCGCGCACGTCGCGATCCAGCGAGCCGTGATGCAGCGCCAGCTGTCCCGCCCAATCCGGCCGCGCCTCCAGCAACGCCAGGTACCAGCGCTCTGCCTGCGAGCGGGTGTTCAGGAACACCAGCGTGGTGCTGCTGGCCTCGATCTCGCGCACCACATGCGGCAGCATCGACAGGCCCAGATGCCCGGCCCACGGAAAGCGTCCGGCGGCGTCAGGCAGCAGCGTATCGACGATCAGCTGCTTCGGTATCTTGCCGCGCACCAGTTCGCGCCGATCGGCCGGCATGCCGGACAGCAGCACCTCGCTGGCGTGTTCGAGATTGCCCAGCGTGGCCGACAAACCCCAGACCACCAGATCGGGACACCAGCGGCGCAGCCGCGCCAGCGCCAGCTGTACCTGCACGCCGCGCTTGTTGCCGATCAGCTCGTGCCATTCGTCGACCACGACCATGCGCACGCGGCCCAGCGCTTCCCTGGCATCGGCCCGCGTCAGCAGCAGCGACAGGCTCTCCGGCGTGGTGACCAGCGCGGTCGGCAGCCGCCGCGCCTGCGCGGCGCGCTCGCTGCTGCCCGTGTCGCCGGTGCGCAGGCCGACGGTCCAGTTCAGGCCGAGCTCGGCCAGCGGCGCCTGCAGCGCACGCGCGGTGTCCGCGGCCAGCGCGCGCATCGGCGTCAGCCACAGCACGGTCAGCGGCGGCGCAATGGAAGACTGCGCCGCCGGCTCGCCATGGCGCAGCAGCGCGCCGAGCCATGCCGCATAGGTCTTGCCGGTGCCGGTGGTCGCATGCACGAGGCCGCTGCGGCCGGCGGCGATCGCCTGCCACACCTGTTGCTGGAACGGAAACGGCTGCCAGCCGCGCCGCGCGAACCATTGCGGCAGCGCCTGCGCCAGCGGCGCGGCGGGCACGGACCGCGCATCGGCGACGCGCGCGTTCATGCCGCCTTCCCTCGTTCGCCGGCGGGCAGCATGCCCTGCAGTGTCTGCAGCGTGTCGGCCTCGTCGATCGTCTTGTCGGTACGCCAGCGCAGCATGCGCGGAAAGCGCACCGCGATGCCGCTCTTGTGCCGGCTGCTGCGGGCAATGCCTTCGAAGCCCAGCTCGAACACCTGGGTCGGCTCGACGCTGCGAACCGGCCCGAAGGTCTCGATGGTGGTCCGCCGCACGATCGCGTCGACCTGCCGCATCTCCTGATCGGTCAGGCCCGAATACGCCTTGGCGAACGGCACCAGCACCCGGCCCTCGGTACCCGGCGGCGCGCTCCATACCGCGAAGGTGAAGTCCGTGTACAGGCTGGCGCGCCGGCCGTGGCCGCGCTGCGCGTAGATCAGCACCGCATCGACCGCATACGGATCGATCTTCCATTTCCACCAGACGCCGACATCCTTGGTCCGGCCAGCGCCATAGGCGGCATCGAGCGCCTTCAGCATGAAACCCTCGACGCCGAGCTCGCGCGACGACTCGCGCAGCACAGCGTACCCCGGCCAGTCCTCGGCCTGCACCAGCGGGCTGAGCCGCAGCGACGGATGCGGATGCGCGGCCAGCACGCGCTCCAGCGCGGCACGGCGCTCGCCCTGTGCGCGGCGGCGCCAGTCCTCGCCCTGCCATTCGAGCAGGTCATAGGCCAGCAGCGCCGCCGGCGCGTCGCGCAGCAGCTTCGCTCCCAGGTTCTTGCGGCCGATGCGCTGCTGCAGCAAGGCGAACGGCTGCACGCGATCGTCGCGCCAGACCACGATCTCGCCGTCGATCACGGTGCCGTCCGGCAACGGCGCGGCGGCCTCGGCCAGTTCGGGGAAGCGTTCGGTGATCAGGTCCTCGCCGCGCGACCAGATCCAGGTCTGGCCGTCGCGCCGCACGATCTGCGCGCGGATGCCATCCCATTTCCATTCGACCTGCCATTGCGAGACCGGGCCCAGCACCGCGTCGAACTGCTCGAGCGGGGCCTGCAGCGGATGGGCCAGAAAAAACGGATAAGGCTGGCCGCCCCGGCTGCGCGGGACGTTCGCCCCATCGCCGAGGTCCTGGCCGTACCCGCCGCTGCCGTCCGGCGCAATCAGCGCCAGATAGTGCTCGGCATCGGGCCGCGCCGAGATATCGGTATAGCCGACCATCCGTTCGGCCACGCGCTTCGGATCGATGCCGGCCACCTCGCCCAGCGCGCGCGTGACCAGCAGCCGGGAGACCCCGACGCGAAAGGCGCCGGTGATCAGCTTGAACAGCACCAGCCGCGCCTGCGCATCGAGCGGCCGCCACAGCGCGTCGAGCCTGGGCAGCAGCACGTCGGGCGGCAGGCCGCGCAGCGGCAGCAGCCGCTGTTCGACCCATTCGGCCAGACCGGCATCGTCGGTATGTTCGGACTCGGGCAGCAGCAACGCGATGGTTTCGGCCAGATCGCCGACGGCCTGGTAGCTCTCCTCGAACAGCCAGGTCGGCAGGCGCGCCGCCTGCTCGGCCAGCGTGCGCAGCATCGCCACCGGCACCAGTTGGCGCGGCTTGCCGCCGGCGAGGAAATAGACAGCCCAGGCGGCATCGGCCGGCGGCGCGGCCTGCAGATAGCCGCGCAGCGCCGCAAGCTTGGCGTTGTTCGAGGTGGTCGCGTCGAGCGCGGCGTACAGCTCGGCGAAGGCCTTCACGATGCCTCCCTCGTGCCGGCGGAAACGGCGCCCGCTTTGCCGCCCGCTTTGCCGTCTGCATTTGCGTCCGCATTTTCGTCTGCATTTGCGTCCGCATTGGGCTCCATTTCGCCGTTCGCTGCCTCCGCCGCCTGGCCGGTTGCTCCGCCCTGGCCGCTGGCACCGGCCGCACCATCCGGCTCGTCCCGATCGTGATCCTCCTCGTCGCCGTACTGCGTCTCGAAGCCCTGCGCCTGCAACCCGCTTTCGCACAGGTAGCGCACCATCGCATGCACATAGCCGTGCGTGACGAAGACCCGCTGCGCGCCGGTGGCCTCGATGGCGGCATGCAGGCCGGGCCAGTCGGCATGGTCCGAAATGACGAAGCCCCGATCGACGCCGCGCCGCCGGCGCGTGCCGCGAATCCGCATCCAGCCGCTGGCGAAGGCCTGCGAGGCATCGCCGAAGCGCCGCAGCCACGGCGAGCGCTGCGCCGACGGCGGCGCGATCACCAGCGCCTGGCGCAGCAGCGGACTGCGCGCCGGCAACTCGGACGCATGCATCGTCGCCGGCAACGCCACGCCGGCAGCGGCATAGGCCCGGTTCAACGCGGTCATCGCGCCATGCTCGACGATGGGACCGGGCAGCCCCGCTTCGCCGGCCTGCGTCATCAGTCCATGCAGGATGCGCTGCGCCTTGCCGAAGGCGTAGCAGTACAGCACGCTGGCCCGGCCCTGTTCGGCATTGGCGCGCCACCACGACAGGATCTGTGCCATCAGCTCGGCCTGCGACTGCCAGCGATAGATCGGCAGGCCGAAGGTGCTCTCGGTGATGAAGTTATCGCAGCGCACCGGCTCGAATGGCGCGCAGGTGCCGTCGTGCGCGAGCTTGTAGTCGCCCGATGCCACCCACACCTGGCCGCGGTACTCGAGCCGGACCTGGGCCGAGCCCAGCACGTGCCCGGCCGGATGCAGGCTGATGCGAACGCCGTTGTGCACGATGGCCTGGCCATAGCCGAGGCTGTCCAGATGAATATCGGGCAGGCGCGACAGCAGCACGCCGCGTCCTGGCGCCGCGCACAGATAGTGGCCGCTGCCGGCGCGCGCATGGTCGGAATGGGCGTGCGTGATGACCGCCCGCGCCACCGGGCGCCACGGGTCGATATGGAAGTCGCCCGGCGGGCAGTACAGGCCCTCGGGCCGCGCTACGACAAGGTCCATGGGGTGCAGACTCCGGCTGCGATGGCCTTGCCGACGAGTCCATCGGCCGGCACATCGATAAGACGATGTTATGCCAGCGGCCGCTGCGGGCCCATCGGACTGCGGCCGACGTGGCCCGGCACCTGCGCCTCGGGGGCACGCTTCTTGCCGCTCTGGACCGAAGTGGGCACGGACGCCGCCATCCCGCAAGACCGGCGGCGCGGCGGCGAGCGCTTTTTTACCGCCGGCCGCAAAAGCTACAAGGTCGGGCCGCGTCCGGCTCCATCTCGGCGATTCGATGAATCGACGTATCGACTTCCCTGTGCAACGAGGACCGCAACGAGGACCGCAACATGAACCGGAACACGTCTCCCGACGCCAATCATCCGCTGACCGGCAAGCGCATCGCGTTCCTGGTCACCGACCTGTTCGAGCAGGTCGAACTGACAGGCCCGCGCCAGGCCTTGCAACAGGCCGGTGCCGAAACCGTCATCGTTGCGCCGCACGATGGCGAGGTGCAAGGCGCCCAGCACGACAAGAAGGCCGACCGCTTCGGCGTGCAGGCGACGCTGGCCGACGCCCATCCCGACGACTTCGATGGTGTGGTGCTGCCCGGCGGCACCATGAACGCCGATGCGCTGCGCATGGACCAGGCCGCGCAGCGCTTCGTCAAGAAAATGCAGGACGACGGCAAACCGATCGCGGTGATCTGCCACGGTCCGTGGCTGCTGGTGTCCGCCGGGCTGGTCAAGGGCCGCACACTGACCAGTTGGCCGTCGCTCGCCGACGATATCCGCAACGCCGGCGGCGAATGGGTCGACCGCGAGGTCGTGCGCGACGGCAACTGGGTCAGCAGCCGCAAGCCGGACGACATCCCGGCGTTCAACCAGCAGATCGTCACGCTGTTTGCCGAGCTGGGCAAACGCACGGCGCAGGGCAGCGAAGCCCGCGCCGGCCAGACCTGATCGCGCCTGTTCACCGCACCACGCAGCCATGCAGACCCGACTTGCGATCGACGCCACCGACGACCTCGCGCACGCGCATGACGCGGCCACGGAACTGGCGGTGCGCTGCGGCTTCGGCGAAATCGCCACCGAACGGCTCGGCCGCGCAGCGGTCGCCGCGGCCACCGGCATGCTCGGCCACGCCGGCGGAGGTGTGCTGCACCTGCGGCCGCTGCAGGAAGAGGTCACTGGCGCCGCCGCGCCGCAGGTCGAGATCCTTGCGGTGGACCGGCCCCGCCCCCGCGACGGCTCGTGCGATTCATCGCGAGGCGGCGATGGCAGGCACGCCGGCGCCCGCGCGGGCGGCCGGTTGGCCGCGCTGTACGAACTGGTGACCGCGCTCGATCGATACGACAGCCCCGCCGGTTCGGTCATCCGGATGACGCTGTCCCCCGCCGATCGGCCCGGCCCGGTGACGCTGCCGGCCGTGGCGGTGGGGGTCGTATGGGCACCGTCCGACGGCGATCCGGCCCCGGGCGGTCTGAACATCCATTCGGCGCGCGGACTGTCGACGGTGGTGCTCGGACTGGGCCGCGGCGCGGAAGCGGCGCGGCGCGTCGCCGCTCTGCAGGGCTTCGGTGCCCAGATGCAGCAGATCGATCGCGTCCGCGCCACGCTGCCCGGAGGCGGCGACATGGCGCTGGCGGCCGCGCAGATCGAAGCGCAGGCCGGACACGTGCGCGTCGGCGGCGCCGGCCGCTTCTGCGCCTGCGTGATACAGGCTGGCACCGAAGTGACGGGCCCGATCGCGGTGCAACCGTTGCTGCGCCAGCGCGAGGCCCTGGTCGACGGCGGCGCGATGGTGCGCGGGCCGCTGGCGCAGGCGCAAGCCGGCTGGCCGCCGCAGGCGCTGCTGGTGCTGCATGACGACGGCCTGTCCTGGCCGTGGGCGCTGGAGTCCTATCCGGGCCTGATGGCCTGCCATCCGGCCATCGTTGCCGCGGTGCTGCATCGCGACTACTGCCGGCAGCCAGGCCATGGCTGCGTGCTGGTGTGCCGCCGCAGCTGTGAATGCACCGTGCCGGCGTCTGGCCGCGCCGCGCTGCCGGCCGCGGCCACAGTCGACGGCGCCGCGGTTGCCGCGATGTCCGCCGACGGAGACGGCGGCCGCCCCGTTGCGGCCGCACGGCGGCCCGCCAGCAGCGGCCGGCGCCGGCGCGGTGCGGCGACCGGACGTCCGGCCGCCTGAGCCCCGTCCCGCCGACGGCGCGAATACTTGCCGCGGATACACGCGGCGGATACGCCTTCGGATACTTTCTGCAGCGCGGCACTGTAGTTTTTACAGGCCACATTTCGTGGCTTGTCAGATCGGCAAGCGGCGTCCTTGCCGCAATCCTGCGCGATGCCTTGCCCAGCAAGGGCGGCTCCGCCGCCGCGTCGGTGCTTGTCCGACGCGGCGGTATATTGGCACGCGCTTCGCATCAGTGCCCGGACTGTCCATCGCCTCCGACGAGCCAATCCGTGCGCATCTGCCAGATCGATCCGAATGTTGTCCACCAGGCCAATGACGGCACCCTCGGGGCCCTGGCCCGGGCCAAGGCGCTCGGCTTCGATCATGTGCTGCTGACAGGCGCCTCCGCGCTGCATACCCCGCCCGAGACACTGGCCGCGCTCGCCGCCCACTGCCGGGCGCAAGGGCTCGCCTGCCTGCTCGAACTGGCGCTGGACCGCTATCCCGACAGCGCCGCGCCGATCGATCCGCTCTGGCGGCACGACGGCGCGATGCCCGATCCGCGCGACACCGACAACCATCTGCCGGGCGCACGGCTGCGCTGGCACGACGAAGGGGTCGCCGCCGCGCTGGTGTCGTGGTGGACCCAGCGGCTGCAGGGGCTGGCCGAGCTCGATATCGCCGGCTATGTGTGCCGGGCGCCGGCCCGCGTGGCGGGACGGCACTGGGCCAGGCTGAGCGCCGCGTTGAAGGGCACCAGTGACACAAGCACGGGCGGCAGCCACACGGGCGCACGGCGCCCGCCGCTGATGCTGGCGTGGACGCCCGGCACCAGCCCGGCGCAGCTGGCCGATCTGAGCGGCGGGGGCTTCGATGGCGCCTTCTGCTCGCTGCCGTGGTGGGACTACCGCAGCCCCTGGCTGGCCGAGGAAATCGCCCGGCTGCGCCCCTTCGGCGCGGTGCTGGCGGCGCCGGCGATCCAGGCCCGGGGCCTTGACGCGCTGGCCGCACGGCGCGCGCTGTGGACCGCGGCAGCGCTGGGCGACGGCATCCTGGTGCCCGCCGGCTTCGAATGCGGCGGCGGCGATTGCGAGGACGACCCTCCGCGCGACCAGCCCGACGACCGGCCCGGCCTCCGCGATGGCGATGGGGATGCCGACCCGGGCCTGAGCTACGACCTGTCGCACGAACTGATCCATGCCAACGCCTGGATCGCCGCGCGCGGTCCGGCTCCTGCGCTGGCCGTGCGCCAGCTGAGCGGCGCCGATGGCACGCTGATCGCGCTGGCGCGCTTGCCGATTCCCGCCGCCGGCGCGCCGCTGCCGCTGGCCATCGTGATCAATCCCGATACGCAGCAGCCGGCCAGCCTCGGCGCCGATCGCATCCTCAGCGCCCTGCCGCATGGCGCGGGCACGCTGCTGGCCGCCGACGGCGGACCGGGCGGCGGCGTCGAGGCGGGCACGCTGCTCGATGCGCTGGACATCATCACGCTGGCTCCGGCCGGCGTCCAGCTGTTCCATGCCGCCCCGTCGGCGGCGCTGGCCGAGCCGGCCCGGCGCGAGGGCAAGCGCTTCGGCGCCTCGGTGCGCGCCGCGCTCGAACGCAGCGTCGCCGCCGCCGTGCAGGCGCCGCGCATCGCCATCGAAAACGTCGCCCCGGCCTGCGACAACGGCCGCTTCGCGGTGCGCCGGGTGACCGGCGAGCGCGTCGAGGTCAGCGCCGATATCTGGATGGACGGCCACGACAAGCTCGCCGCCGTCGTGCTGTGGCGCGGCCCCGGCGAGGAAAGCTGGCACGAGGCGCCGATGGTGCCCACCGTCAATGACCGCTGGGTCGGCAGCTTCGCGCTGACCGCGCTGGGCCGGCACGAATTCACCGTCGAGGCATGGCACGATGCGTTTGCCACCTGGTGCGACGAGGTCAACAAGAAGAAGCAGGCCGGCGTCGACGTGACGCTGGAAATCGAGGAAGGCGCGCGCCTGGTCGCCAATACGTTGCGGCACGGCCGCAGCGGTGAGCGCGAAGCATCGCGCGCACTGCGCGACGTCGCCGCGCAGCTGGAGGCGGCCGCCGGCGACGACCTGCGCCGGCTCGAGATCCTGCTGTCGCCGCATACCCGCACGCTGATGCAGGCAGCCGACCCGCGCCACTTCGCCACGCGCCATCCGGTCGCGATGCCGGTCGAGGCGGACCGGCTGGCGGCGCGCTTCGCCAGCTGGTACGAGCTGTTTCCGCGCTCGCAGAGCGGCGATGCCGAGCGCCACGGCACCTTCGACGACGTGATCGCGCGCCTGCCGGCCATCCGCGCGATGGGCTTCGACGTGCTGTACTTTCCGCCGATCCACCCGATCGGCCATGCCAACCGCAAGGGCCGCAACAACAGCCTGCGGGCCGCACCGGACGATCCGGGCAGCCCGTACGCGATCGGCTCGCCCGAGGGCGGGCACGACGCGATCCATCCGCAACTGGGCACCATCGAGGACTTCCGCCGGCTGCGCGCGGCCAGTGCCGAAGCGGGGCTCGAGCTGGCGCTCGACTTCGCAATCCAGTGTTCGCCCGACCACCCGTGGCTGCGCGAGCATCCCGAATGGTTCGCGCACCGGCCCGACGGCTCGCTGCGCTATGCGGAAAATCCGCCGAAGAAATACGAGGACATCGTCAACGTCGACTTCTACGCCAAGGGCGGCGCCGCACCCGCGCTATGGATCGCGCTGCGCGACGTGGTGATGTTCTGGGTCAACGAAGGCGTGCGCATCTTCCGCGTCGACAACCCGCATACCAAGCCGCTGCCGTTCTGGGAATGGATGATCGCCAACGTGCGCGAGCGCCATCCCGACACCATCTTCCTGGCCGAGGCCTTCACGCGGCCGAAGATGATGGCGCGGCTGGCCAAGCTGGGCTTCAGCCAGTCGTACACCTACTTCACCTGGCGCAACCACAAGCGCGAGCTGATCGAGTACATGACCGAGCTGACGCGCACGCCGCTGCGCGAATACTTCCGCCCGCACTTCTTCGTCAATACGCCGGACATCAATCCCTACTTCCTGCACGACTCGGGGCGGCCCGGCTTTCTGATCCGCGCCGCGCTGGCAACGCTGCTGTCCGGGCTCTGGGGCATGTACAACGGCTTCGAGCTGTGCGAAGGCACGCCGCTGGTGGTCAACGGCGTGACCAAGGAGGAGTATCTCGATTCGGAGAAGTACCAGCTGCGCGCCTGGGACTGGAACCGGCCCGGCAATATCGTTGCCGAGATCACGCGGCTGAACCAGATCCGCGCCAGCCATCCAGCGCTGCAGAACCACCTCGGCCTGCGCTTCCTGCATGCCAGCGACGACGCGGTGCTGTACTTCGCGCGCTATGTGCCGACCTCGCACGACCCGGACGCGGGCTTCGGCGACGACGTGCTGCTGGCCGCGGTGAACCTGGACCCGCGCGCGGTGCGCGAGGCCGATATCGAACTGCCGCTGTGGGAGTGGGGCCTGCCCGATCACGGCGCGCTGGCCGCCGAGGATCTGATGCACGGCCATCGCTTCCAGTGGCAAGGCAAGCATCAGCGCATCCGGCTCGATCCGCACGCGCTGCCGTTCGCCCTGTGGCATGTCAAGCCAAGACGCGAGGAGTCTGCATGAAGCGCCTCTCCGAGCGCGGCAGCACCGCGCTGCTGAACGCCGATCCGCTGTGGTACAAGGACGCGGTCATCTACCAGCTGCACATCAAGTCGTTCTACGACGCCAATGGCGACGGGGTCGGCGACTTCGCCGGGCTGCTGGCGAAGCTCGACTACCTGGTCAGCCTCGGCGTCGACACGATCTGGCTGCTGCCCTTCTATCCGTCGCCGCGCCGCGACGACGGCTACGACATCGCGGACTACCGCAATGTCCACCCGGAATACGGCACGCTGGCCGAGGCGCGGCGCTTCATCGCGGCGGCGCATGCGCGCGGGCTGCGCGTGATCACCGAGCTGGTGATCAACCATACCTCCGACCAGCATCCGTGGTTCCAGCGCGCGCGCCATGCCAAGCCAGGCTCGGCCGCGCGCAATTACTACGTCTGGTCCGACACCGACCAGGCCTACAGCGGCACGCGCATCATCTTCTGCGATACCGAGAAGTCGAACTGGAGCTGGGACCCGGTGGCCGGGGCCTATTTCTGGCACCGCTTCTATTCGCACCAGCCGGACCTGAACTTCGACAATCCGCTGGTCTTGCGCGACGTGCTGTCGGTGATGCGGTTCTGGCTCGATATGGGCATCGACGGGCTGCGGCTCGACGCCGTGCCCTATCTGGTCGAGCGGGAGGGCACCAGCAACGAGAACCTGCCCGAGACCCATGCGGTGATCCGCCAGATCCGCAAGCATCTGGACGACCACTACCAGGGGCGGCTGCTGCTGGCCGAGGCCAATATGTGGCCCGAGGACGCGCAGCAGTACTTCGGCGGCGCGCCGGCCACCGGCGAGCGGCCCGCGCACGGCGACGAATGCCACATGGCGTTCCACTTCCCGCTGATGCCGCGCATGTACATGGCGATCGCGCGGGAGGACCGCTTTCCGATCACCGACATCATCCGCCAGACGCCGGAAATTCCGCCGAACTGCCAGTGGGCAATCTTCCTGCGCAACCATGACGAGCTGACGCTGGAGATGGTGACCAGCAGCGAGCGCGACTATCTGTGGGAGGTCTATGCGTCGGACCGCCGCGCGCGCATCAACCTGGGCATCCGCCGCCGGCTGGCGCCGCTGATGGAGCGCGACCGGCGCCGCATCGAGCTGATGAACAGCCTGCTGTTCTCGATGCCCGGCACGCCGGTGATCTACTACGGCGACGAGATCGGCATGGGCGACAACATCCACCTGGGCGACCGCGACGGCGTGCGCACGCCGATGCAGTGGTCGCCGGACCGCAACGGCGGCTTCTCGCATGCCGATCCCGAGCGGCTGGTGCTGCCGCCGCTGCAGGGCCCGCTGTATGGCTACGAAGCCGTCAATGTCGAGGCGCAGTCGCGCGACACCCATTCGCTGCTCAACTGGATGCGCCGCATGCTGGCGCTGCGGCGCCAGCACCGGGCGTTCGGCCGCGGCAGCTTCCGCTTCCTGTTCCCCGGCAACCGCAAGATCCTGGCCTATCTGCGCGAATACGAGGGCGAGCACATTCTTTGCGTGGCCAATCTGTCGCGCGCGCCGCAGGCCGTCGAGCTGGACCTGTCCGAGTTCGAGGGCCGGGTGCCCGTCGAGATGCTCGGCGCGACCCCGTTCCCGGCAATCGGCCAGCTGACCTATCTGCTGACGCTGCCGCCCTATGGCTTCTACTGGTTCGTGCTGTCCACCGAGGCGCAGCCGCCGTCCTGGCACGTCGACGCGCCGCAGCAGATGCCCGAGCTGATCACGCTGATCATGCAAAACACCGCGCAAGCCGACCTGACCGAAGCGTCGCGTCGCATCCTGTCGAACGAGGTACTGCCCGATTACATCGCGCGGCGCCGCTGGTTCGGCGCCAAGAGCGAGAAGATCCAGGGCGTCACCATTGCCTATGCGGTGCCGTTCGGCGCCGCCGCGCCCGGCGAAGCGATCTATCTGTCCGAGGTCGAGGTCGCGCTGCAGGGGCGCAGCGAGTGCTACCAGCTGCCGGTCAGCGTGCTGTGGGACCACGACGCGCCCGGCGCGAGCGTGCCGCAACTGGCGCACGGGCTCGCGATGGCGCGCGTGCGCCGCGGCAGCCGGGTCGGCCTTGCGACCGACGGCTTCGTGGTCGAACGCTTCGCCCGCGAGGTCGTCAAGGCGCTGCGCGCCGGCACCGAGATCGCCACGCCGCACGGGCAGATCCACTTCCGGGGCGGCCCGGGCCTGGCGGCGCTGGCGCTGGAAGACGATCCGGTCCAGTGGATGTCGGCGGAGCAATCGAACAGTTCCCTGTCGTTCAACAACTCGGCGGTGCTCAAGCTGGTGCGGCGCGTCTCCGGCGGCATCCATCCGGAAGCCGAGATGACGCGCTATCTGACCGAGCAGGGCTATGCCAACGCCGCCGCGCTGCTCGGCGAAGTGGTGCGCACCGGCGCCGACGGTACGCCGCATACGCTGATGCTGCTGCAGGGCTACATCCTGAACCAGGGCGACGGCTGGAACTGGACGCTCGACTATATCGGCCGCGCGATCGACGATGCGCTGCCGATGGAGAACGAGAACGGCGACGACGAGTTCACCGAAGCGATGCATGGCTTCGCGGCGATGGCGGCGACGCTGGGCCGGCGCCTGGCCGAGCTGCACGCGGTGCTGGCGCGGCCCAGCGAAGACGAGGCCTTCGCGCCGGTGCCGGCCGGCGAGGCGCAGGTACGGGAGTGGACCGACGATGCGATGGCCGCGCTGAACACCGCGCTGCAGCTGATGAGCGCCGGCGCCGGCCAGCCGCCGCAGGGCGCGATCGGCGAGCGCTACCGCGCCGACGTGCAGGCGGTGCTCGACAGCCGCGAACGGTTGCCCGAGCTGGTCGCCGCGCTGGCCGCGGCGGCACCGGGCAGCCTGCAGACGCGTATTCACGGCGACCTGCACCTGGGCCAGGTGCTGATCGCGCAGAACGACACCTACATCATCGACTTCGAGGGCGAGCCGGGCCTGCCGCTGGCCTACCGCCGCCGCAAGACGTCGCCGTTGCGCGACGTGGCCGGCATCCTGCGCTCGTTCGACTATGCCGCCGCGACGGTCGGCACCGACCGCAGCGAGCGCACGCATTCGACGCTGCCGCCTGCGCAGGCGGAGCGGCGCGAAGGCCTGCTCGAGCGCTTCCGCCAGACCGCCACCGAGGCCTTCCTCGGCGGCTACCGCGAGGTGGCCGAGACCGCGCTGCACCCGTGGGCCGCTCCCGGCCAGATGCAGCCGCTGCTCGACCTGTTCCTGCTCGAGCGCGCCGCCTACGAGGTCAAGTACGAGGCCGACAATCGGGTCACCTGGATCGACCTGCCGGTGCACGGACTGGCGCGGCTGATCCGCACGCTGACCGGCGCGCCCGCCGGCACGGCCGCGCCCCCGCCGGCCTCGCCGCCTCCCGCCCCTCACGTCTGAGACGCAATCATGGCCACGACGACTTTTTCCGGCCCCGCGTCGACGCGGGGCCCGCACGGGCAATCGGAACACACCGCCGCCCAGTTCGACGCCCTGCTGGGCGCGCGGCATGCCGATCCGTTTTCGCTGCTCGGCCCGCACCGGGAGGGCGAGCGGATGGTGGTGCGTGCCTGCCTGCCCGGCGCGCAGTCGGTCGCGCTGGCCGACAACGCAGGCAACGCGATCGGTCCGATGCAATGCATCCACGCCGGCGGCATCTTCGCCGGCACGCTGCCCGACAAGCTGGGCCGCCGCGATTACCGGCTCGATATCACCTGGGGCGACGGCACCCGCCAGCTGAGCGCCGATCCGTATTCGTTCGACCTGCTGCTCGGCGAGCTGGACCTGCACCTGATCGGCGAAGGCCGGCATTTCGAGCTGGGCCGCTGCCTGGGCGCGCAATGGATGACGGTCGATGGCATCGAGGGCGTGCGCTTCGCGGTGTGGGCGCCTAACGCCAGCCGCGTCTCGGTCATCGGCGACTTCAACGGCTGGCATCCGGCGCGCCATCCGATGCGGCTGCGCTATGGCGCCGGCGTGTGGGAGCTGTTCGTGCCGGCCGGACTCGGCGTACAGCCCGGCAGCCGCTACAAGTTCGACCTCAGCGACGCCAATGGCCATCCGCTGCCCGACAAGGCCGATCCGCTGGCGCTGGCGACCGAGCTGCCGCCCGGCACCGCGTCGGTGGTCACGCAGACCGGCGTGTCGGCACCGCCGTTCGGCTGGACCGACCAGGCCTGGATGAGCCGCCGCTCCAGCCAGGACCCCTATTCGGCGCCGATGTCGATCTACGAGGTCCATGCCGGCTCGTGGCTGCGCGAGGTCAACGATCCTTCGCGCGGATGGGAGATCCTGGCCGAACGCCTGATTCCGTATGTGCGCGACCTGGGCTTTACCCATATCGAGCTGCTGCCGATCACCGAGCATCCGTTCGGCGGCTCGTGGGGCTACCAGCCGCTGTCGCTGTTCGCGCCGACCGCGCGCTTCGGGCCGCCGCAGGCCTTCGCCGCCTTCGTCGACCGCTGCCACGAGGCCGGCATCGGCGTGATCCTCGACTGGGTGCCCGCGCATTTCCCGACGGACCCACACGGCCTGGCGCAGTTCGACGGCACCGCGCTGTACGAGCACCAGGACCCGCGCGAAGGTTTCCATCAGGACTGGAACACGCTGATCTACAACCTCGGCCGCAACGAGGTGCGCGGCTTCCTGCTGGCCAGCGCGCTGCACTGGCTGCGCGAATTCCATATCGACGGACTGCGGGTCGACGCAGTGGCCTCGATGCTGTATCGCGACTACAGCCGCAAGGCCGGCCAGTGGGTGCCGAACCGCTTTGGCGGACGCGAGAACCTGGAAGCGGTGTCGTTCCTGCGCGAGCTGAACACGGTGGTGCGCGAGCGCTGCCATGGCGCGATGACGATCGCCGAGGAATCGACCGCGTGGCCGGGCGTGACCGTGCCGGTCGACAGCGGCGGGCTGGGCTTCACCTTCAAGTGGAACATGGGGTGGATGCACGACACGCTGCGCTATCTGTCGCACGATCCGGTGCACCGCGCCTGGCATCACCAGGACATGACCTTCGGCATGGTCTACGCGTGGTCCGAGGCCTTCGTGCTGCCGCTGTCGCATGACGAGGTGGTGCACGGCAAGGGCTCGCTGATCAACAAGGCGCCGGGCGACCACTGGCAGAAGCTGGCCAACCTGCGCGCGTATTTCGGTTTCATGTGGACCCACCCGGGCAAGAAGCTGCTGTTCATGGGCGGCGAGCTCGCGCAATGGCTCGAATGGAACCACGAGAGCCAGCTCGACTGGGCGCTGCTCGACCATCCCAGCCATCGCGGCATGCAGATGCTGATCCGCGACCTGAACCGCGTCTATCGCGAGCTGCCCGCGCTGCACGCCTGCGACCACGATCCGGGCGGCTTCAGCTGGGTGATCGGCGACGACAGCCATAACAGCGTGTTCGCCTATCTGCGCCGCGCGGCGCCTGACAGCGGCGACGTGGTGCTCGCGGTGGTCAACATGACGCCGGTGCCGCGGCCCGGCTACCGGCTCGGCGTGCCGCATGCCGGGCGCTGGCAGGAGATCGTCAATACCGATGCCGCCTGCTATGGCGGCAGCAATGTCGGCAACGGCGGCGAACTGTTCGCGCAAGCCGAGCCGTCGCATGGGCTGCCCGCCTCGCTGTCGCTGACGCTGCCGCCGCTGGCGACGCTGCTGCTGCGCCATCTGCCCGACTAGGAGGGTCCTGCTTGTCGCGTTCCCCGATCGCCAGCACGCTGCTTCCCGGCAAACCCTACCCGCTCGGCGCCCACTGGGACGGCCTGGGAATCAACTTCGCGGTGTTCTCGGCCAACGCCACCAGGGTCGAGCTGTGCCTGTTCTCGCGCAACGGCCGCAAGGAGCTGGCACGGCTGACGATGCCCGAATGCACCGACGAGGTCTGGCACGGCTATCTGCCGCACGCCGCGCTCGGCACAGTCTACGGCTATCGCGTGCACGGCCCGTACGAACCGCACCACGGCCATCGCTTCAACCCCGCCAAGCTGCTGCTGGACCCCTATGCGCGCAAGCTGACCGGGCCGCTGCGCTGGGCCGATGCGCTGTTCGGCTACCGGCTGCAGAGCCCGCGCGCCGACCTGACGCCGGACCGGCGCGACAGCGCGCCGATGATGCCCAAGGCGATCGTCGTCGACGAAAGCTTTCATTGGGGCGACGACCGTCCCCCGGCTGTGCCGTGGGAGCGCACCGTCATCTACGAGGCGCACCTGCGCGGGCTGTCGATGCGGCGCGACGATCTGCTGCCCCATCAGCGCGGGACCTTCGCGGCGCTGGCCGACCCGCATTTCGTCGACCACCTGCACCACCTCGGCGTGACGACGATCGAGCTGCTGCCGATCCACGCCTTCCTGCAGGACCGCTTCCTGGTCCAGCGTGGTCTGCGCAATTACTGGGGCTACAGCACGCTGAGCTACTACGCGCCCGAACCGGCCTACCTGAGCGGCGGCGAGCTCAACGAGGTCAAGGTCGCGATCCGCCGGCTGCACGCGGCCGGCATCGAGGTGATTCTCGACGTGGTCTACAACCACACCTGCGAGGGCAACGAGCTGGGTCCGACGCTGTCGTGGCGCGGACTGGACAATGCCAGCTACTACCGGCTGGTGCCGGGCGACGAGCGCCACTACATCAATGACACCGGCTGCGGCAACACGCTGAACCTGTCGCATCCGCGCGTACTGCAGATGGTGCTCGATTCGCTGCGCTACTGGGTCCAGTGCTACCACGTGGACGGCTTTCGCTTCGACCTGGGCAGCACGCTGGGCCGCGAGGGCAACGGCTTCGATCCCGGTGCCGGCTTTTTCGACGCGGTGCTGCAGGACCCGGTGCTGTCGCGGGTCAAGCTGATCTCGGAGCCTTGGGACCTCGGTCCGGGCGGCTATCAGGTCGGCAACCAGCCGCCCGGCTTCGCCGAATGGAACGACAAGTTCCGCGACACCGTGCGGCGCTACTGGCGCGGCGACCCCGGCCAGCGCGGCGATCTGGCCGCGCGGCTGACCGGTTCGGCCGATCTGTTCGACCGGCGCCACCGCAAGCCCTGGGCCTCGATCAACTTCGTCACCGCGCATGACGGCTTCACGCTGGCGGACCTCGTCAGCTACGCCTCCAAGCACAACGAGGCCAACGGCGAGGACAACCGCGACGGCACCGACGACAACGCCAGCGCCAACTGGAGCCCCGACGGCACGGTGGAAGGCCCGACCGACGATCCGGCCATCCTTGCCACCCGCAGCCAGGTCGCGCGCGCGATGATGGCCACGCTGCTGCTGTCGCAAGGCACGCCGATGCTGACCGCCGGCGACGAATGGCTGCGCACGCAGCAGGGCAACAACAACGCCTACTGCCAGGACAACGAGTTGTCGTGGCTGAACTGGGACGAGGCACGGACGCCCACCGGGCGGGGCATGGTCGAGTGCGTGCGCCGGCTGCTGGGCCTGCGCGCGCGGCTGCCCGCCTATGCCGAGCGCCACTTCCTGCACGGTCGTCAGGAATTCGCACCGGGACTTCACGATATCGGCTGGTTCGGCGTCGACGGCCAACCGCTGACACCCGAACAGTGGTCCAATCCCGAGGAGCGGACGCTGGCGCTCAGGCGCGCGACGCGCGACGCCAACGGCCAGGTCCATGTGACGGTGCTGCTGCTGAACGCCGGCACCGAGCCGGTCGAATACCAGCTGCCGCCGCCGGCGCTGATCTGGTCCCGGTTGTTCGACAGCGCCCGGCCGGAGTTGCCCGAAGCGCCGCTCGATCACCCGGTCCAGCCTGTCGCGCCGCATGCCGCGGTGCTGCTGGCCGCCACGCTGGCGCCGTCGGGGCCGTCGTAGCGGACGGACCCGGTTCAACGGCCATCCTTGCCATCGTCCGCCATCCCGACCAGCCAGCCACAAAGGAGTCTCACCATGCCGCGCCAAGCCAATCCCGATGCCGCGCTCGCATCGCTGCATCTGCTCGCCCAGCGCGCCGGCCTGCTGGTCCATTGGCAGGACGCCCAGGGACGCGAACGCGTGGTCCCCGAGGCATCGCTGCGGGCCGTGCTCGAACGGCTGGATCTGCCGTGCAGGACCATCGGCCAGTGCGAGGCCTCGCGTGCCCGGATGCTGGCCGACGATGCCGCCACCGCGCTGGCGCCGCTGTTGACCGCCGACCAGGGCAAGCCGATCCGCGTGCCGCTCGTCCATACCCGGCAGGAGCAGCCGTTCCGGCTCGAACTGGAAGACGGCAGCGTGCAGACCGGCGTCGCGCGGCGCGATGCGCATGGCGCGCTGATCGTCCCCGCGGTGCAGAGCCATGGCTATCATCGGCTGCTGATGGGCGATGTCGAGGTAAAGGTGGCGGTCGCGCCATTGCGCTGTTTCGGCGTGCAGGACGCGCTGCGCGGCATCGGCCTGTCCGAGCAGGAGCGGATCAGCCGCAAGCCCTGGGGCCCGTCAGTACAGGTCTACGGGCTGCGCCGCGGCGCGCCGGCCGGCATCGGCGATCTGAGCGCGCTGGCGATGTTCGCCGAGGCGGCCGCCCGCGAAGGCGCCGACGCGGTCGCCATCAGTCCGCTGCACGCCGGCTTTGCGGCCTTTCCCGAGCGTTACAGCCCATACTCGCCGTCCAGCCGGCTGTTCCTGAACGTGCTGTACGCCGATCCGGCGCCGGTGTTCGGCCAGGCGGCGGTGGCGCGCGCGATCTCGGCGCTGCAGCTGGGCGGGCTGATGCAGACGCTGGAATCGAAGGCCGAGATCGACTGGCCGGCGGTCGCGCAGGCACGGCTGAAAATCACGCGCTGGCTGTGGGACCACCGCGACCAGTTGCTGCCCGCGGACGCCGCCGACGATCTGGCCAAGTTCCGCGCCAATGGCGGCACGCCGCTGCTCGCGCACGCTGCCTTCGAAGCGCTGCAGGCCCAGCACGTGGCGCAGGCCGGCACCCGCGCCGAGCTGCAGGTGGCCGGCGACTGGCGGCGCTGGCCCGTCACGCATCGCTCGCCGCAGGACGCGGCGCTGTCGGCCTTCGCCAGCGCCTTTCCCGACGAGATCGGCTACCACGTGTTCCTGCAATGGCTGGCCGACGACGGCCTGCGCGCGGCGCAGCGCAGCGCGCGCGATGCCGGCATGGCGATCGGCCTGATCGGCGATCTGGCGGTCGGCACCGCCCCCACCGGCAGCCATGCCTGGACGCGGCAGAACGAAATGTTGCAGGGGTTTTCCGCCGGCGCCCCGCCCGACGTGTACAACGCGCTGGGCCAAAGCTGGGGCATCACGGTGTTTTCGCCGCGCGGCCTGCGCCGGCACGGCTACACCGGCTTCATCGAGATGCTGCGGGCGAACCTCGCGCATGTCGGCGGGCTGCGCATCGACCACGCGCTGGGGCTCGCGCGCGTCTGGCTGGTGCCCGAGGGCATGCCGCCGGAATCGGGCGCCTATCTGCGCTATCCGATGGACGACCTGCTGCGGCTGATTGCCCTCGAGTCGTGGCGCCATCGCGCCATCATCATCGGCGAAAACCTGGGCACGGTGCCGGACACCTTCAACGCCACGCTGGCCGAGCGCGGCATGCTGGGCATCGACGTGCTGTGGTTCGAGCGCGAGCAGCCGGACAAACAGGACAACGGCAAGGCGGCCGAGCCCCCGCCGGCTCCCGCGCCTTTCGTGCCGCCGGAGCGCTGGCCGGCCAACGCGGTGGCGACCTCGGCCACGCACGACCTGCCGACCATCGCCGGCTGGTGGGCGGGGCAGGACATCACCTGGCGCGCGCGTCTGGACCAGCTTGGCCCGGATGTCACCGAGGCAGGCGCGCGCGCCGAGCGCGCCCGCGACCGGCAGGCGCTGTGGCAGGCGCTGTGCGATGCCGGACTGGCCAGGGGCGAGGCGCCCGACCCCGACCGCGCGCCGGTCGCCACGATCCTCGCCTGGCTGTCGCGCACGCGCACGCCGCTGCGGCTGGTGCCCGTCGAGGACTTGCTGGCCGACGTCGAGCAGCCCAATCTGCCGGGCACTACCAGCGGCCATCCGAACTGGCAGCGCCGGCTGCGCTTCGATGTGCAGGCGCTGTTCGGCCAGCCGGGCGTGCAGCGGCGCATCGATGCGCTGCGCACGGGGCGTGCCCCGAAGAGTTGAACGCCGGACGGAAGACCGCACCGTCCGCTGGCGCGCCCCGGTTGCCGCGCGGCGGCAAGCATGACCCTGGCGCGCGGCTTGCATGGCAACGGCGACACCATTGCGATCTGCCAACACAAGGTATCACCGTGCGAACCGTACTCGTCGTCGACGACGATCCCGCCGTGGCTCACGCGATGGCCAGTGCCCTGAGCCGCGCGGGATTTACCGTCGAGTTGGCCGAAGATGGACTGGCCGGCTTCGATGCCGCGCAGCGGCTGCACCCAGCGGTGGTGGTCACCGACTGGGTCATGCCGCGCGGCGACGGTGCCTTGCTATGCCATCTGCTGCTCGGCGACGCGTCGCTAAGTCATACACCGATTGTCGTTTTCACCAGCATCCAGACGCTGCCCGAGGTGCCCAATCCGAACGTGCGTTACTGCCGCAAGCCGTGCGCGCCGGATGCGCTGATCCGCACCATCGACGAGTTGCTCGAGCACAGCGAGCCCTCGTGAGGCCGCGCTAGCCGCGGCCGCCCGCCGCCGCGCCCTGCGCTTCGAGCAACGCCAGCAGCCGGGTCTCATCCATGCTCAGCGCCGCGACGGCGCGACGGCACTGCGCGCAGGCCGCCATCCGCTCGTTCATATAGGCATCGACCACCGCCGGGTGGACATAGCACTGGCGGCATACCGCTACCGTATTGCGCAGGCGCCGGGCCACGATCTTGATCGTCGCGGCGACCGCGCGCTTGCGGGCCGCGTCCGTCTCGGCCGCCGGCGCCTTGCGCAGCTCGGCCAGTGCGTGGACGCTGCCGGCCCAGGTGCGGAAGTCCTTGGCGGTGAAGTCCTCGCCGGCCAGCTCGCGCAGGTACGCGTTGACATCGTCGGAACCGACCTCGCGCAGCTGGCCGTCCTCGTCGCGGTACTTGAACAGGTGCTGGCCCGGCAGGTCCGCGCAGGTGCGCACCAGCCGCGCCAGCTGGCGGTCCTGCAGCGTCACGTCATGCTCGACGCCGCTCTTGCCGGTAAACAGGAAGCGCAGCCGGCTGCCGCGCACCTGCACATGGCGACGGCGCAGCGTGGTCAGACCGTAGGTGCGGTTCTGGCGCGCGTAGCGCCGGCTGCCGACCCGCACCAGCGTCGCGTCGAGCAGCAGCAGCACGGCGGCCAGCACCTTCTCGCGCGGAATGCCGTTGCGCTGCAGGTCGCGCCGGGCGCGCCGGCGCAGCCGCGGCAACGCGCGCCCGAACGCCAGCAGGCGGTCGTACTTGTTTTCGTCGCGCAGCGCGATCCACGCCGGGTGGTAGCGATACTGCTTGCGGCCGCGCGCGTCGCGGCCGGTGGCCTGGATATGGCCGCGCGGATCGGGACAGATCCAGACGTCCTGGTAGGCGGGGGGAATCGCCAGCGCGTCGATGCGGGCGATGGTGTCGCGATCGCGGATACGGGTGCCGTCCGGCGCGAAGTAGGCGAAGCGGCCGCGCAGCAGGCGCCGGGTAATGCCCGGCCCCGTGTCGTTGACATAGCGGACGCCGGGCGGCAGCGCCTCGCGCGCCGCCGTCGTCGTTGCCGCGGTCGCTCCCGTCGATCCTGCAGTCGTTCCTGCTGTCACGCTTTCAGCGGCTGGCGTCGAAGCGCGCATCGTGGCTCCCGTCTCCGCCCTTCCCTGCAGCGCCCTGTCGGTCCGTTGTTGCGCCGTCGTTGCGGCATTGCGGGGGATGGCATTCCGACATTAGTCCGGGGCGGCGCCCGATGCATCCCGCCGCGCGCGCAATCCTTTGTAGGAATGGGATGACATGGGGACAACACGCGCGCCGCCAAATGGGTTCTCCCTCTCCCGCCAGCGGGAGGAGCCGAACACTTCCCTCGTCAGATCTAACCGTTTTCTACAAACTCGCCAATAATTGGCAAGACCTGCCCGGCGCCGATGCCCGTCTGGTCAAGCAAAACGCGCTTACCGACGGCAAGGTACGCCTCTTGCAGCTGCTTGCGGTTTTCCAACCGGAGGACCGCCATGCCGCAAGCCGCCCGGGCGCAGCTCGCCGAGACCATGCCCCCAGACAGCCACGAGGACACCCGCACTGCGATGTCCGGCGCGACCATCCGCCGCGCCTTCCTCGACCATGTCTTTTATACGCAGGGCAAGCTGCCGGGCCTTGCCAGTCCCAACGATCTGTATCAGGCACTTGCCCATACCGTGCGCGACCGGCTGGTGCAGCGCTGGATCAGTACGGCCGAGACCTACCTGGGCCAGCCTTCGCGCACCGTCGCCTATCTGTCGGCCGAATTCCTGCTGGGCCCCCACCTGGGCAACAACCTGGTCAACCTGGGCATCTTCGACGAGGTCAAGGAAACCATGGCCGAGCTTGGCCTGGACCTCGACACGGTGCTGGCGCAGGAGCTCGAGCCAGGCTTAGGCAACGGCGGCCTGGGCCGGCTGGCGGCCTGCTTCCTCGATTCGCTGGCGACGATGCAGATCCCCGCGCTCGGCTACGGCATCCGCTACGAGTACGGCATCTTCCATCAGTCGATCATCGACGGCATGCAGGTCGAGAGCACCGATACCTGGCTGCGCCACGGCAATCCCTGGGAGATCCAGCGCTCGGAATGGGCGGTCCAGGTCAAGCTGGGCGGCCAGACCGAGCATTACACCGACGATCGCGGCCACTACCGGGTGCGCTGGGTGCCGGCCAAGACGGTGGTCGGCGTGCCGTTCGACTCGCCGATCCTGGGCTATCGCGTCAACACGGTCAACACATTGCGGCTATGGCGGGCGGAGGCGACCGAGGCCTTCGACTTCGGCGTCTTCAATCGCGGCGACTATCTCGGCGCCGTCAGCAAGAAGGTGACTTCGGAGAACCTGACCAAGGTCCTCTACCCGAACGACGAGACCGAGCAAGGCAAGGAATTGCGTCTCGAACAGCAGTATTTCTTTGTGTCGTGTTCGCTGCAGGACATGTTGCGGCTGCTCGATGCGCATGGCATTCCGGTCACGCGCTTTCACGAGAAGTTCGCCGTCCAGCTGAACGACACCCATCCAGCCATCGGCATCGCCGAGCTGATGCGGCTGCTGGTCGACGAGCACGATGTGCCCTGGGACGAGGCCTGGCAGATCACCCGCCAGGCCTTCGCCTATACCAACCACACGCTGTTGCCGGAAGCGCTGGAAATGTGGCCGCTGCCGTTGTTTCAGCGCACGCTGCCGCGCCATCTGGAAATCATCTACGAGATCAACGCGCGCTTCCTGCACGAGGTCCGGATCCGCTTCTTCGGCGACGAATCGCAGCTGTCGCGCCTGTCGCTGATCGACGAGCGCGGACAGCGCCATGTGCGGATGGCGCACCTTGCCTGTGTCGGCAGCCATACCATCAACGGCGTCGCCGAGCTGCATTCGCGGCTGATGCGCGAGGACGTGCTGAAGGATTTCTACGCCATGTGGCCGGAGAAATTCACCAGCATCACCAACGGCGTCACGCCCCGCCGCTGGCTGGCGCTGTCCAATCCGCGGCTGTCGCGGCTGGTGTGCGAGTCGATCGGCGATGGGTGGATCGGCGACCTCGACAAGCTGCGCGAGCTGGAGCCGTACGCCGACGACACGGGCTTTCGCGACAGGTGGCAGGCGGCGCGGCGCGAGAACAAGGAGGACCTGGCGCGGCTGGTGCGCGAGACCACCGGCGTCGTCGTGGATCCGGCGTCGATGTTCGACGTGATGGTCAAGCGCATCCACGAATACAAACGCCAGCATCTGGCGGTGCTGCATATCGTCGCGCTATACCACCGGATCAAGTCCGACCCGAACGCAGACATTGTGCCGCGCACGTTCCTGTTTGCCGGCAAGGCCGCCCCCGGCTATCACTACGCCAAGCTGATGATCCGGCTGATCACCTCGGTGGGCGACGTGATCAACCGCGATCCGCAGGTGCGCGACAGGCTCAAGGTGGTATTCCTGCCGAACTTCAATGTGACCTATGGGCAGAAGATCTACCCGGCGGCGGACCTGTCCGAGCAGATCTCTCTGGCCGGCAAGGAGGCCTCGGGCACCGGCAACATGAAGTTCGCGATGAACGGCGCGATCACGATCGGCACGATGGACGGGGCCAATATCGAGCTGCGCGACGCGATCGGCGCCGATCACTTCTTCCCGTTCGGGCTCTCGGCCTCGGAGGTCTACGCGTTGAAGGCCGCCGGCTACCGGCCGGCCGCCTGCTACGAAAGTCACGCCGAGCTGCGCGCGGTAATCGATCTGATCGCCCAGGGGTTCTTCTCGCGCGGCGATCCGTCGGTGTTCCAGCCGATTTTCGGCGGACTGCTGCAGCACGACCCCTACATGCTGCTGGCCGACTTCGCGTCCTATCTGCATTGCCAGCAGGATGTGTCGACCGCCTTCACCGACCAACCGCGCTGGCAGCGGATGTCGGTGCTGTCGTGCGCGCGCTCGGGGCGTTTTTCGTCCGATCGTGCGATCCGCGAGTACTGCGAGCGGATCTGGCGCGTCAAGCCGGTGCCGGTGCCGCTGCTGCATCGCGCGGCGATGAGCACCGCCGGCACGCGCCACAAGGGCGGCCCAGGCATGTAGTTCTTACATCGGCCGGCGGAGCCTTTACGCAGCGCTTGTTTCAACAGTTACGAACCGGTTACGCAAACCGTTGAACGCAAAGCCTTTGCGAAAAACACGCCACGCTGGCATGCCATTCGCATGGCTCCAACGCTTCACGCGCCGGGGCCCGCACGACGCTCCGCAAGTGAAGCGCAGCAGCGGCGGTGCAGCCCGACCGCCGCCCCACCACCAGCGCATTCAGAATGGCGGAGATCAACTTGAACACGAACGTGCTATTCGTGGCGGCCGAGGCCATGCCCTTGGCCAAGACAGGCGGCTTGGGAGATGTCGTCAGCGGGCTGGCCCGCGCCCTGCAGCAGCGGGGCCTCGATGTCACGATCCTGATGCCGGGCTATCCGCAGGCCCTGGCCGGCGCCGTGGGACTGCGCAGTCTCGGCGCGCTCAAGCTTGGCGACCACGCGCCCGGGCTGGCGCTGCCGCCCGGCCACAGCCAGATGCGACTGATGCTCGGCCGAATGCCGGGCAGCAACGTGCAGGTCGCCCTGCTGGACTGCCCGTCGTTCTACGATCGGGCCGGCACGCCGTACACCGACCCGACCGGGCGCGACTTCGCCGACAATCCGCAGCGTTTTGCCGCGCTGGCCCATGCCGCCACCGCGATCGCCGCCGGCCGCACGCCGCTGCCGATGCCCGCGGCCGTGCACGCGCACGACTGGCATGCGGGACTGACGCCGCTGCTGATGCGCGCCGCCGGGCTGGATACGCCGAGCATCCTGACGATCCACAACCTCGCTTTCCAGGGCATCTTCCCGCTGTGCCTGGCGCGGCAGTTGGGTCTGCCGGAAGACTGCCTGAGCGCCGACGGCGTCGAGTTCTGGGGCCGGCTCAATTTCCTGAAGGCCGGCATCCGCTACGCGGACCGCGTCACCACGGTCAGCCACAACTATGCGCAGGAGATGCTGACGCCGCAGTTCGGCCACGGGCTCGAGGGACTGCTGCAGGCGCGGCGCGATGTGCTGGGCGCGATCCCGAACGGCATCGACACCGAGGACTGGGACCCGGCCAGCGACGACCTGCTGCCGCACTGCTATACGGCCAATTCGATGGCCGGCAAGCGCGCCTGCAAGACGGCGCTGCAAAACCGCTTCGGGCTGCCGGCCGATCCCGCCGCGCCGCTGGTCGCGATGGGCAGCCGGCTGACGCATCAGAAGATGGCCGATGTCGCGCTCGGTGCCATCGAGCGCGCGCTGCAGGCCGACGACACCGTGCAGTTCGCGGTGCTCGGCTGCGGCGACGCGGCGATCGAGCGCGGCTTCGAGGCGCTGGCCGCCCGTCATCCCGAGCGCGTCGGCGTGTCGATCGGCTATCGCGAAGAAACCGCGCACCTGCTGCATGCGGGCGCCGACGTGCTGCTGCACGGCAGCCGCTTCGAGCCGTTCGGCCTGACACCGGTCTATGCGATGCGCTACGGCACCGTACCGGTCGCCTCGCGCGTCGGCGGCCTGGTCGATACGGTCCGCGACGCCGGCCACGGCTCGACCCCGCGCCCAGGCGCCACCGGCTTCCTGTTCGACGGCGAGACCGTCGAGGCAATGAGCGCGGCGATCGAGCGCGCGCTGCAATGGCTGCGGCGGCCGCGCGCGTGGAAGGTGCTGCAGCGCGCCGGCATGCAGTCGCTGTTCTGCTGGACCCGGCCGGCCGAGCAATACCTGTCGCTGTACAGCGCGCTGTCGCCTGCGCTGGCATCGGCGCTGGCGATGCAGCGCGCCACGCAGCGGGCAGCGGAGGTGGCGCAGGTCGAAGCCGCGCCGCAGCCGCAACGCGTCCCGCAGCCGGTGCCGCGCGCCACGCCCGCCATCGCTCCCGCCATGGCCCGTGCCATGGCGCCGGAGCCGGCGCCGGAACTGGCGATCCAGGCCTCGCCGTCGCGGCGGCGCAGCCGCGGCGCGCGCGTCGATCGCGGCCCGGTTCCCGCGCAGGCCAACGCGACTGCCAACAACGGCGGATTCGGCGATGCGCTGCCCACGGCGGCCGCCTGATGTCCGAGGCCGGCGGGACGGCATGGTGCGCGGGCCGCGCGCCATCGCCGCTGCCGCCGTCCGCCTTTCATCGATACGGAAATCATCATGAACGTAGAGCCGAATCCCGCTGCCGCGGCGGCCGCGGCCCAGCCGCGCGGCGGCTGGGAAACGTTGGGCACCGCGCCGGCGGCCGCGCCGCTGGGCAGCGCGCCTGAAGCGGCGCCGGCCAGCCAGCCGCGCTTCGGACCGTTGCGGCTGGCCGACGGCCGCACCTGCTTCCGGCTGTGGGCGCCCGATATGGCGGCCGAGGGCGAGATTCCCCGGCTCGAGATCCACGACGCCGGCCCGGTGCTGATGACGCCGGCCGCCGACGGCTGGTTCGAGGCCACCGTGGCCTGTTGCGAGGGCGCGCGCTACTGGTTCCGCCTGGGCGACGGCACCATCGTGCCGGACCCGGCCTCGCGGGCCCAGGCCGGCGACGTGCACGGCGCCAGCGTGGTGGTCAACCCGGCCACCTATCAGTGGTGCCATCCGTACTGGCAGGGGCGGCCCTGGCACGAAGCCATCGTCTACGAAATGCACGTCGGCCTGTGCGGCGGCTACGCCGGCGCGATGCGCGAACTGCCGCGGCTGGCGGCACTCGGCTTTACCGCCATCGAGCTGATGCCGCTGGCCGAGTTTCCCGGCAGCCGCAACTGGGGCTACGACGGCGTACTGCCGTTCGCGCCCGAATCGAGCTACGGCACGCCAGACCAGCTGCGGGCGCTGATCGATGCGGCGCACGGCCTGGGCATGATGGTGCTGCTGGACGTGGTCTACAACCACTTCGGCCCCGAGGGCAACTATCTGCCGCGCTACGCCAGCGCCTTCTTCCGCGAGGATGTGCGCACGCCGTGGGGCCCGGCCATCGACTTCCGCCGGCAGGAGGTGCGCGACTTCTTCACCGAGAACGCCAGCTACTGGCTGCAGGACTTCCGCTTCGACGGGCTGCGGCTCGACGCGGTGCATGCGATCGCCGACGAGGGCTGGCTGGCCGAACTGGCGCCGACGCTGCGGCAGCGCTGCGCCGGCCGCCAGATCCATCTGGTGCTGGAGAACGACAACAACGACGCCGCGCTGCTGGCCGGCGGCTACGACGCGCAGTGGAACGATGACGCACACCACGTGCTGCATGTGCTGCTGACCGGCGAGCACGACGGCTATTACGCCGACTATGGCGCGGTGGTCGCGCCCGAATTCGGCGCCGGCGCCGATGCCGCGCATCGCGCCGATTCCGGCAGCCATCCCGGTCCGGACTACGGCCGCGCCTATGACCAGGACGCGGCACCGCGGGGCGACCACCAGCCGCTCGGCCCCACCACCCGCCATCTGGCGCGCGTGCTGGCCGAGGGCTTCGCCTATCAGGGCGAGGCGTCGCCGCATCGCACGCGCGAATCGGGCGGCGACAAGCCCGTCCACCGCGGCCAGCGCAGCGCCCATCTGCCGCCGACCGCGTTCATCAGCTTCCTGCAGAACCACGACCAGATCGGCAATCGCGCGTTCGGCGAGCGCATCGCGGCGCTGGCCCGGCCACGCCCGCTGCGCGCCGCGATCGCGCTGCAGATGCTGTGCCCGCAGATCCCGATGGTCTTCATGGGAGAGGAAGGCGGCACGCAGACGCCATTCCTCTATTTCACCAGCCATCCGCCGGAACTGGCCGACGCCGTGCGCGAAGGCCGCCGCCGCGAATTCGGCTCGATGGCCGGCTTTGCCGACGGCGCGCGCGCGGACAGCATTCCGGACCCGAATGCGCCGACCACCTTCGAGGCATCGCGCCCCGAGTTCGACCCCGACGGCGAATACGCGCAGTACTACAAGTCGCTGATCACGCTGCGCCGGCGCGAGCTGCTGCCGCGGCTGCCGGGCACGCGCAGCGAAGGCGCCGCCGTGCTCGGCGACGCGGCGGTGCGCGCCAGCTGGCGCCTGGGGGACGGCGCGCTGCTGACACTGTGGGCCAACCTCGGCGACGCCGTCGTTTCCTGCGGCGACGCGCCGCTAGGCGAGCTGCTGGCCGAGAGCGAGCCCGGCGCCGCGCGTCTGCTCGAAGCGGGCACGCTGTCCGCCGGCGCCACGGTCGCCTATCTGCAATCCGGGCAGCAGACGCGGTCCGAAGACACTACCAGCTGAACGCCGGCCGCTTGCCACCATGTCGTCAGCCTCCAGCAACGAATCGCATTCCGACGCCGATCACGCCGCCGACCGCGGCCACACCCTGGTGCCGCGCGCCACGGCAAGGCTGCAGCTGCATGCGGGCTTCACCTTCGCCGACGCCGAGCGCCAGGTCGACTATCTCGCCTCGCTCGGCGTCAGCCATCTGTACCTGTCGCCGATCTTCGCGGCCAAGCCCGGCTCGACGCACGGCTACGACGTCACCGATTTCCAGCGGATCAACCCCGAGCTGGGCGGCGACGCCGGCTTTCAGGCGCTGGCCGGACGCGCGCGCGCCGCGGGGCTGGGCGTGATCATCGATATCGTGCCCAACCATATGGCGGCCAGCTCGACCCACAACCGCTGGTGGGCCGACGTGCTGGCGCGCGGCGCGGAGAGCCCCTACGCCGGACACTTCGATATCGACTGGCATTCGCCCGATCCCGAACTGCATGGCAAGGTACTGCTGCCGATCCTGGGACGCCCGTATTGGGACACGCTGCAGGCCGGCGAAATTGCGGTCCGCGGCGACGGGCAGCGCCATTGGCTGCAGTACGGCGAGCACGAGGTACCGTTGTCCGACGAGTCGATGGCCGCGTTCGACGCCGGCGGCGACGCCTTCGATGCGGCGGCGCCCGGCGGAGTCGAGCGGCTGCACGCGCTGCTGGAGCAGCAGAACTATCGGCTCGCCTGGTGGCGTACCGCGGCCGACGAACTGAACTGGCGGCGCTTCTTCGAGGTCAGCGAGCTGGTCGCGGTACGCGTCGAACAGCCGCAGGTGTTCGACGACGTGCATGCGCTGGTGCTTCGTCTTGCGCGCGATGGCCTGATCGACGGCGTGCGCGTCGATCATGTCGATGGCCTGGCCGACCCGGGCGGCTATTGCCAGCAGCTGCGCGGGCAACTGAACGCCGCGATGGCGGCGCGCGGCGCGCGGCCCTGGATCGTCATCGAAAAGATCCTGGCCGAGCACGAAACGCTGCGCACCGAATGGCAGATCGACGGCACCACCGGCTACGACTTCATGGACGAGGTCGGCGCGGTGCTGCACGACGGCGCCGGCGAAACGGCGCTGACCACACTGTGGCAGCAGGTCAGCGGGGACAGCCGCGAATATGGCGAGCAGGTGCGCGAGGCACGCCGCCACCTGCTGTCGCGCTTTCTGGTCACCGAATTCGAAGGCGCCTGCCGCCGCCTGCATGCCTGTGCCCGCGCCGAGCCCGCCACGCGCGACCTGACGCTGGCGAGCTGGCGCCGCGCGCTGGCGGCGCTGCTCGAACCGCTGGAGGTCTACCGGACCTATCTGGGAGAACACGCGTGGTCGCGCGAGGACCGCCTGCGGCTGGAGGCCGCCGCCGAACTGGCCCGGCGCGCGGTCCGTCCCGACGACAGCGCGACCGTCGATCGCTTGCTGGCCTGGCTCTGCGCGGGTCCGCATGGCGACGCCGCGCTGCGCGAGGCGCGCGCCCGCGTGCAGCAACTGATGCCGCCGCTGGCCGCCAAGGCCGCCGAAGACACGATGTTCTACCGCTACGGCCGGCTGCTGTCGCGCAACGAGGTCGGCAGCCACCCCGCCACGCTGGCGATGCCGCCGGACCGCTTCCATGCCCGCATGGCGGTGCGCGCGCAGGTCTGGCCGCACGCGATGCTGGCGACCGCGACCCACGACCACAAGCGCGGCGAGGACATGCGGATGCGGCTGGCGGTGCTGAGCGAACTCGCGCCGGAATGGCAGGCCGCGGTCGGGGAGTGGGAAGCCCGCGCGCTGCGGCTCGCAGATTCGGCCCAGCGCGCCGGTCCCGATGGCGCCGACCGGCTGATGCTGTATCAAACCCTGGTCGGCGCGTGGCCGCCCGAACTGCGCGCCGACCGCGATGCCGGCGACCCGGCCGTGCAGGCACTGCTCGAGCGCGTCGGCGCGTGGCAGACCAAGGCGGTGCGCGAAGCCAAGCGGCACGGCCACTGGACGCGGCCCGACGAGGGCTACGAACAGGCCTATGCGGGGCTGCTGCAGGCGATGGCGCACAGCGACCTGCTCGGCGGCATCGCGCGCTTCGCGCAACGCATCGCACCGGCCGGCGCGCTGAACAGCCTGGCGCAGACGCTACTGCAACTCACCGCCCCAGGCGTGCCGGACCGGTATCAGGGCACGGAGGGCTGGGACTTCAGCCTCGTCGATCCCGACAACCGCCGCCCCGTCGACTACGACTCGCTGCGCGCGGCACTGGCCTGCTCGGCGGGCTGGCAAGCGTGGCTCGAACAATGGCGCGACGGCCGCATCAAGGTGCAGCTGGTGCGCGCACTGCTGGCCGCGCGGCAGCAACAGCCCGCGCTGTTCCGCGATGGCGGCTACCGGCAATTGCATGGCGAAGGCCCGGCGGCGTCGCATCTGCTGGCGTTCGAGCGGCGGCGCGGCGACGATCGCGCGATCGCGATCACCGCGCGGCTGGACGCCCGGCTGGTGCAGGACCGGCCCGCGATCGCGCCGGCCGCATGGGGCGACACGCTGCTGTGCGTCGGCGAGCCAGGCGCCAGCCGCTGGACCGATGCGCTGACCGGGCGCATGCTGTCCGCGCCGAACGGCCGGCTGCGCGTCGCGGACATACTCGATCCGCTGCCGGTCGCGCTGTTGCGCCGCACCGGTTGAACGGCAGCGGGCAGGCGCGGCCGAGCGCTACAGCCGCGACGGGCTCGACTGCCCGTCCGCCGCGCGGGTCGGCGCCAGGATGCCGGCCTTGACCAGCGTCTGCGCGTTCCATGGCTTGAGCAGGAACGGCAGCCCGGAAACCGACGCCAGCGCGATCATGTCGGCGTCGTCGGTCATCAGGATCACCGGCAGGAAGGGAAAGCTGCGAGTCAGCCGGTCGCGCAGCGCCAGTCCCCCGAGCGCGGGACCCAGGCGCGCATCGGCGATCACCAGATCGAAGCCGTAACGGTCGGTCGCCGCCATCGCCTCGGCCTCGTCGCGCACCAGCGTGACCCGGTGGCCGGTGGCCTGCAGCGATTCGACGGCGCTCTGCACGCTGCGCGGCTGATCGGCAACGATCAGCACGGCGCTGGCGCCGGCCCCCCAGCGCGTCCGCGCATGGCTGTCGCCATGTTCCCAGGCCGGCAGATAGAGCCGCACTGTCGTGCCCTTGGCGACTTCGGACTCGATCACCGCGACGCCATCGACTTCGCGGCAGAAGTCGTGCACCTGCGCCAGGCCGAGGCCGCTGCCCAGCCCCGCGGTCTTGGTGGTGAACAGCGGCTCGAAGACCCGCTCCACCACCTCGGGCGGCATGCCCTTGCCGTTGTCGCGCGCCGACAGGCAGACATAATTGCCGCGCACGCCTCCGGGACGGCTGCCGTCCAGCGTCACGTTGGAGGCCGCGACGACGAATTGACCGCCGCCGGGCATCGCGTCGCGCGCGTTCGACGCCAGGTTCATCATCGCCAGTTCAAGCTCGTTGCGGTCGGCGCAGACCGGCCAGCAGGCCGGGTCGACCTCGTAGCGCAGCTGCACGCGCGGCCCCAGCGCGGAGCGGATCAGCGGCGTCCAGCCCTCGGCCTCCTGCGGCAGCAGCAACACCTCCTTGCGGTGCTGGCGCTTGCGCGCCATGCCGATCAGCTGGTTGCTGAGCGCGACGCCGCTCGCCACGCTGCGCTTGATGCCGGCCAGCGCCTTCTCGCGCGCGACATCGGGACGCGTGATCATCAGATCGGTATTGAACGAGATCACCGACAGCACGTTGCGGAAGTCGTGCGCGACCGAGGTGATCAGATGTCCCACCGCCTCGAGCTTGCGCGACTGCCGATAGCGTTCCTCGACTTCCTGGCGGCGCGTGACCTCCTCCTGCCATCGCAGATACGACTGCTCTTCGCGCTTGAGCCGGCGCAGGCTCATCCAGGCCAGCGCCCACAGCGCGAAGGCGGGAATCGCCGCCACGGTCGCGCCGATATACAGGCGGTGCCGCCACTGGGCGTGAATCACGCGCATCGGAATGCCGACCACGGCGTGCAGCTGTCCGCCGCCGATCGACCAGTGCGCGACGATGCTGTCGTCGCCGCCAGGACCCGCCATCCGCGCGACGCTGTCGCCGGAACCCTCGGATACCTGCTGCAGTCCCTCGCGCACCGCATCGGGCACCTGTTCGGGCACGCTGTCCGGATACGCGGCCAGCACCACGCCATCGCTGCGCACCAGCGCGGCCTCGGCGCCCGTCTCCTGGCTCAGCACGTCGCGATAGAAGTCGGCGAAATACGAAGGGCGCATTGCCACCGACACCAGTCCGGCGACATTCGCGTCGGGCCCGAGCCGCGGCATGCTGACGTTGATCACGCGTTCGGGAACCACCTTGTCGGTGACGACACCGGTCACGTCGAACGGACGCAGCCCACCGACGATCGCACGGAAATCCTCGCGCTCGCTGATCGATACGCGCGGCACCGGATAGAAGCGGCTGCTGGCCAGCAGCAACCCTTGCTCGTCGTAGACCGCCAGCGACGACGCCTGCGGCAGCCCGCCGACGATATCGGCAAGACGGGTGTGGATGTCGTCCTCGTGCTGGCGCAGTTGCGCGTTGCTCCAGCCGGCGGTGGCATCGCGGATGCGGCTGTTGATCTGGTGATTGCCTTCGAAGACCTTGCTGGCGTGCTCCTGGATCACCCGCGCCAGCCGCGCCGAGCGCTGCTCGGCCTCGGACATGTCCGCGCGCAGCGACAGCCACGCCCAGGTTGCCAGCACCGCCGCGGGGAACAGGATCGCGCCGAACAGCAGCGCCACCAGGGTGCGGCGCTGCGTGGCGAAGTAGTGGCGCGTACCGAGATAGCTGTGGGCCATGGTGGCAAGGACTGGACCGGGCAACCGCGATGGCGGCGCACTGCACGAATGCGCAGCTTACCCCAGCAAGCCTTCAGGTTAGACGCCGAGCCCCGAACGTCAAGCGCGAACGCCACCCCGCCGGGCCGGTGCCGGCCCGGCCCCTCGGTTCCCTTGCCACAACGAAACTTGCCTTCGCGCTAGCCGTTGATCACCTCGCCGCCGTTGATATGCAGCACCTGCCCGGTGATATAGCTGGCCGCGCGCGAGGCGAGGAAGACGAAGCCGGCGGCCACCTCGAACGGCTGGCCGGGGCGGCCCATCGGCGTCTCCTTGCCGAATTTCTCGACCTGCTCCGGCGGGAAGGTCGACGGGATCAGCGGCGTCCAGATCGGCCCCGGTGCCACGCCATTGACGCGAATGCCGCGCTTGACCACCTGCAGCGCCAGCGAGCGCGTGAACGAGACGATCGCGCCCTTGGTCGACGAGTAGTCGAGCAGGTGCGCGCTGCCGCGATAGGCGGTGACCGACGTGGTATTGACGATGGCCGAGCCCGGCTGCAGATGCGGCAGCGCGGCGCGGGTCAGGTGGAACATCGCGAAGACGTTGGTGCGGAAGGTCGCCTCGACCTGGCCCTCGTCGATCTGCTCGGGCTGCTGCTTCGGATGCTGCTCGGCCGCGTTGTTGACAAGGATGTCGAGCTTGCCGAGTTCCTTGACGGTCCGCTCGACCACCTGCGCGGCATGGGCGCTGTCGCCCAGATCGCCGTCCATCAGCAGGCAGCGGCGGCCCGCTGCCTCGACCAGGCGCGCGGTCTCCCTGGCATCCTCGTGCTCGTTCAGATAGGCCACCGCGACATCGGCGCCTTCGCGCGCGAACGCCACCGCGACGGCGCGGCCGATGCCGCTGTCGCCCCCGCTGATCAGCGCGACCTTGCCGGTCAACTGGCCGCTGCCGACATAGTCGTCGGCGCCGCTGTCGGGCTTCGGATGCATTTCGCTTTCCAGGCCGGGCTGCCGGTCCTGATGCTGCGGCGGGAGTTGCTCGGGTGTGGCCATGGGCTGTCTCCTGTCTGGCAAAGGTTGGCGAACGCCACGCCCTCGCGTGGCACCTGGCCGTGCGGCCGCAACTTTCATGCCGCCGCCGCCATATGCCCCCTGGCGGCCGCCCAGGCGGGCCCGCTGCCAGCTCACCCCCCGCACGCCGATCCGCGCGACGCCGGCCCGCCGATGCGTCCTTACAACGGCGCTGGCAATCCTTACCGGCAAACCCCGTCTTCCTGCGGGTAAACGATGACCGCATCCGGCCTCAGGTCCGCGCCGAATCTGCCGATATCGTCGGTGCGGCGGCATGCCGTCGTGCAGCCGCGATAACAACATCCACGACGAGTGCGTACTGATTGCAACGACAGGGGGATCGAATGGGTAGCAGCACACTGGCTTTGCGCGCCGAAACGGATCGCGCCGCGGCCCGACCGGATCAACAGATGGCCGAGGCGGAGGCCGGCGGCACGCTGCTGGCCGCCGTTCACCGTCGCGCCGACCGCCTGCTGGTCGGTACGATCTGGCTGCTGTGGGCCGCCTCGCTGCTGGCGGGCTGGCGCTACGGTACGGTCGGCCCGAGCCTGGCGGTCGGCCTGCCGCTGTCGGCGGCGGCCAGCCTGTGGGCCGCGGCGCTGCCGGGCCGGCTCGGCACGCGGCTGGCCACCGCGGCGATCTCGATGGCGATGGTCGGGCTGCTGATCCACCAGGCGCACGGACAGGCGGAGTACCACTTCGCGGTATTCGTGCTGCTGTCCGTGCTGCTCGCGTATCGCGATTTCCGCCCGATCCTGCTGGCGGCGGCGCTGATCGCCGTGCACCACCTGAGCTTCAACTACTTTCAGACGTGGGGCTGGGGCGTGATCTGCTTCACCGAGCCGGGCCTGGGCATCGTGCTGCTGCATGCCGCCTTTGTCGTGGTGCAGACAGCGGTACTGGTGGTGCTGGCCTATCGGATGGAGGCCGACGCCCGCTCCGCCGGCGAGCTCGCGGCGCTGGCCGCGCGCATCGGCCGCGATCCCGGCTACCTGACGCTGACGCCGGCGCGCGCCGGCGAGCCGCAGCCTGTCAGCGCGCTGGCGCGCTCGTTCCAGGCCACGCTCGATGCGGTGCGCGGCACGCTGCTGCAGGTGCGTGACAGCGCCGCCGAGGCGGCGGCCGCCTCCGGCGACATCCTGCAGCGCAATGCGGTGCTGGCCGAACGCACCCACAGCCAGCAGCACGCGCTGGAGGAAATCGTCACGGCGATGAGCGAACTGCGCCGCAGCGCCCACGAGAACGCCGACCACGCGCAGGCGGCGCATACGCTGGCGGGCACGTCGCGCGCGGTGGCGGCGCAGGGCGGCGAGGTGATCGGCTCGGTCATCCGCACGATGGGCGAAATCCATGCCGCCAGCGAACGGATCGCCGACATCATCGGCGTGATCGACGGCATCGCGTTCCAGACCAATATCCTGGCGCTGAACGCCTCGGTCGAAGCCGCGCGCGCCGGCGAGCAGGGCCGCGGCTTTGCCGTGGTGGCGGGCGAGGTGCGCACGCTGGCCCAGCGCAGCGCAGCGGCCGCCAAGGAAATCCGCGCGCTGATCGGCGAATCGGTCGATCGCGCACGCGCGGGCTCGGCGCTGGTCGGCACCGCCGGCAGCACGATGGGCGAACTCGAGGCCAGCGTCGCGCGGCTCGCGGCCATCGTCGACCAGATGGCGCTCGCCACCGGCGGACAGCGCGCCGGCATCGATCAGGTGGATGGAAATATCGCCGGCATCGACGCGGCAGCGCGCCAGAACGCCGACCATGTCGACCAGACCGCCGAAGAGGTCGCGCGCCAGCAGCAGCAACTGGCGCGGCTGACCGGCGCGGTGGGACAGTTCCGTCTGGATTGACCGGCAGCCGGCGTGCCGACGGCTGCCGCGCGGATCAGCCCAGGCCCGGCAACGACGTCAGGTATTCGCTGATGCCGGTCATCATGATCTGCACGCCGATGCACAGCAGCAGGAAGGCCGACAGTCGCGTGACGACATTGGTGCCTTCCGGCCCGAGCACGCGGGCCAGCAGCTCGGCGCGGCTGTAGACGACGTAGACGACGATCGCGACCGCCACGCTGACCGTCACCGACACCACCGCCGACTCGATCGCATCGCGCCATTCGCGGCTGCGGCTGGCGTTCAGCGCGATCGCGGTGGCGATGGACCCGGGACCGGTAGTCAGCGGGATCGTCAGCGGGAAAAACGCCATCTGCGTGACATCGCCGGTCGAGACCGACTCGATGCGCTTCTCGGCCGGCTGCGTCGGCGCATTCAGCATGGTCCAGCCGCTGAACGCCACCACGAAGCCGCCGGCCAGGCGCAACGCCTGCAGCGAGATGCCGAAGAAGCCGAGGATGGCGGTGCCGAGGAAGAACGTCACCAGCAGCACGATCAGCGAATTGATCGCGACCTGACGGCTGAGCTTGCGGCGCTCCTCGACGGTCAGGAAGCGCGTCCGGTCGAACAGCACGAAGGCCATGCCGAACGGGTTGATGATACTGAGCAGCGCGGAGAACGCGAGCAGGAACTCCGCGACCAGGTTGCTCAAGCTCAGGATGCCCATTGTGCGCGCCTATCCTCACCAAATCGCGCAAGCATAGCGCATGGGGCACTGCGGCGACTACCGCGGTCAGCCGGGGGCATTGGGGCTCGCCGTGCCGTTGGTAGCCGGCGGTGCCGGGGCCGGTGTTGGAACCGGGGCCGGCGGTGCGGCCGGCGTGGATGGCGGGGCCGACGGCGCGGCGGGCGGTGCCGCTTGCGGCAGCGGCGCAACAGACGGCGTGGGCGACGTTGCCGATGGCCGTGCCCCGGCCGCTCCGTTGGCCGCGCCTTGCGCGGCGCCATTGCCCTGCACCGCGGGCGGCGCGGGGTTGCCGGTACCAGTGCCGGTGCCGGTACCAGTGCCGGTACCAGTGCCGGTACCAGTGCCGGTGCCAGTGCCGCTGCCAGTGCCCGCGCCGGTGCCCGTACCGACAGCCGCTCCCGGATAGATGCCCGGGTAGCCCCCCGGATTCGGCCCCGCATTGGTGCCGGCCGCGCCAGCCGCACCGTTCGTTCCGTTGATCGCCCCAGGCGCTGCCGCGGCCGATGCCGGCTGGCCGGACCCGGGCACCGGTTCCCCGAACGGCGCCGATGCCTGCGGATCGGTCGGCACCGGTACCGGCTCGGCCTGGTCCAGGACCTCGGGCTCGGACGCCATGCCGCTGTCGGCCGGTGGCTCGTGCCGCGCCGCCGGTGCCGGCGCGACGTGGACCTCGGCCGCCGCCTCGGGCTCCGACGCGGGGCCGAAGGTGCGCGCCCACCAGCCTTCCACCGACTTGAGCCAAGGATCCAGCATGCCGGGCTGCTGCTGGTTCTCGAAGCGCACGCGCTGGTCGATGGTCCGCGTTCGCAAGGCGCGGCTCACCACGTCGCCGACGATCGGCAGCGCGCTGTGCGCGCCCTGGCCCCAGTAGTCGCTGCGCAGCGTCACGCGCGCGTCGTTGAAGCCGACCCAGGCGCCGGCCACCAGTTGCGGATGCATCAGGATGAACCAGCCATCGGCGTTGTCCTGCGTGGTGCCGGTCTTGCCGGCGACGTCGGCACGGATGCCATAGCGGCTGCGGATGCTGGCACCGGTGCCGCGATCGACCACATCGCGCATCACATCGAGCAGCGTGTAGGCGACGGCGGGCGGCAACACGCGCTCCGGCGAAGCCGGGCGGAAGGACTCCAGCAGATGGCCGTCGCGGTCCTCGATGCGGGTCACCATGGTCGGCTGCAGATAGGCGCCGCCGTTGGCGATGGTGCCGTAAGCCGCGACCATTTCCTTCAGCGTCACGGGACTGGTGCCCAACGCCAGCGACGGCACGGTATCGAGCCGGCTCTGCCGCACGCCCATGGCCCGCGCCAGATTGGCCACGCGCACGGGGCCCACCTGCTGCATCAGCTGCGCGGTGATGGTGTTCTTCGAATAGACGAGGCCGTCGCGCAGCGTCAGGTCGCGCCCGCTCGGCGGACCGCCGTCGGTCGGGCGCCAGACCTCGCCGCCGGCCAGCCGGATCTCCACCGCCTCGTCGCGCAACGTCGTGTCCGGGCCGATGCCCTGCGCAAAGGCAGCGCCATAGACGAAGGGCTTGAAGGTCGAGCCGGGCTGGCGGCGCGCCTGCTGCACGTGGTCGAAGGCATCGTCGGCGAAGTCGCGGCTGCCGACCCACGCGCGGATCTCGCCGCTGCGCGGATCCAGCGCAAGAAAGCCGGCCTGGATGCGCGTCTTCTGCTCGTGCAGCTTGCGCATCGCGTCGCCGTCCTTGCGCAGCTGCGCCAGCGCATCGGCATCGCTCAGACCCGCCTCGCGCGCGGCCCGGTACTGGGCGGTCTCGCGCATGAAGGCCTCGACCAGCGCGCGGTTCGCGCTCCAGCCGCCGCGCGGGGACCACGCGGCATCGGCGATGCCCTGCAGCCGCGCCCCCTGGCGCGCCACCGCCTGGTTGGCCATCGCCTGCAGCCGCGAGTCGATGGTCGTATGGACGACCAGTCCGTCGGTGTAGATGTTGTAGTCGTTGCGGTCGGCCCAGTCGATCAGCCACTTGCGCAGCTGCTGCGCGAAATGCGGCGCCGGCCCCTCCTCCGGCGTCTGCCGTTCGAAGTCGATCCGCAGCGGGCGCTTCTTCAGCGCCTCGAACTGCGCGCTCTTGAGCTTGCCGCGCTTGACCATCTGCGCCAGCACGGTATTGCGGCGCTCGACCGCGCGCTCGGGATTGAGCACCGGGTTGTAGTAGCTGGTGCCTTTCAGCATGCCGACCAGCGTCGCGCTCTCGAGTACGTCGAGGCGGTCGGCCGGCTTGTCGAAATAGGTGCGCGCCGCCATCTCGATGCCGGTCGCGTTGTACAGGAACGGCACCGTATTCAGATAGGTCTCGAGAATCTCGTCCTTCGAATACAGCGCCTCGATCTTCAGCGCGGTGATCGCTTCCTTGATCTTGCGCGTCACGCTGGCCGCGCGGCCGATCTCCTCCGGATACAGATTGCGCGCCAGCTGCTGGGTCAGCGTCGAGCCGCCCTGCCGGTCGCCGGACAACGTGTACCAGGCCGCCGCCGCGGTACGCCGCCAGTCCAGGCCGAAATGCTCGTAGAAGCGGTGGTCCTCGGTCGAGATCAAGGCCGCCACCACGTTGGGCGAGATCTTGTCCAGCGGCACCCAGTCGCGGTTCGCGCGCTTGAACTCGGCCAGCAGCTTGCCGTCGGCCGACAGCACCTGGGCCGGCCGTTCCGATTTGGCCTTGCGGATATCGCTGATGCCGGGCGTGAACGGCACCAGCACCAGCGTATAGGCGAGAAAGAGGACGGGCACCGCGGCCACGCCCCAGGCGATCTGGCGGCCGGTGGGCCGGCGCAGCCGCGCACGCCAGTCGGCGAGGGTGCTGCGCAGACGGTCGCGCATCATGGCGCGCGCTCGCCGGCATGGCCGGCGCTGAGTAGGGAAAGACGCTTCACACGGAGTACTGCGGATTCGGGAAGCGTGCATCGTACCAAAACGGCCGGCGGCCCAGACCGACGATCCGCCGACGTCCGCGCCAGGCGCCGCCCCGGCGCCCGGCCGCCAATGCGCTTATGATCGCGTGTGCCCGCCGTGGCGGCGAGCGCCCTGTCCAGCCCAGGCTCAAGCCCAACCCAAGGAACCATGCCCGATCTTTCCGCATACCCGATCACCCGTAAATGGCCCGCCCAACATCCCGACCGGCTGCAGCTCTATTCGCTGCCGACGCCCAACGGCGTCAAGGCGTCGATCATGCTGGAGGAAATCGGGCTCCCCTACGAGCCGCACCTGGTGCGATTCGACACCGACGATCAACTGTCGCCGGAATTCCTGTCGCTGAATCCGAACAACAAGATTCCGGCCATCCTCGATCCGGACGGCCCGGGCGGCAAGCCGCTGGCCCTGTTCGAATCCGGCGCGATCCTGCTGTACCTGGCCGAGAAGACCGGCAAGCTGCTGCCCGCCGATCCAGCGGCGCGCTACCAGACCATCCAGTGGGTGATGTTCCAGATGGGCGGCGTCGGCCCGATGTTTGGCCAGCTCGGCTTCTTCCACAAGTTCGCCGGCCGGGAATACGAGGACAAGCGCCCGCGCGACCGCTACGTCGCCGAATCCCGGCGCCTGCTGGGCGTGCTCGACAAACATCTGGCGGGCCGCGACTGGATCATGGGGGACCAGTACACCATCGCCGATGTCGCGACCTTCCCGTGGATCCGCAACCTGATCGGTTTCTACGAGGCCCGCGAGCTCGTCGGCTTCGACGATTTCCCGCAGGTGCAACGCGTGCTCGACGCCTTTGTCGCGCGGCCGGCGGTGATCCGCGGCCTCGAAATTCCGAAGCGCGGCTGAACAGCTGCATCTTTCACCGTCGTCCGCGCTTCCGCGGCGACGACCAAGCCGCCGGCGTTGATTTCGCTACGCGAAACATCGGGCGGCTTTTCTTTTACTTTTTGTCTCCTCGTCTTTAGACTTCGTGCACGGTCGTTCGTTTTCGTGACGAAGCGATGTGGCAGTGCGGCATGAAGGCGAAGGCCTCCCGAAATCGACAACGAGATAACGAGGAGACAACCATGCAGCTCACCACGCGCGCCGCCCTGGCGCTGGCGTTGGCCGCCGCATTGCCGCTCGCCGGCTGCGGCGGGGACGACGACGATCCCCCGCGCCAGCCGGAAGAGACCCGCGCCCAGGACAGCCGCACCTTCACCGTCAACGAAGCCGCCCTCGCCTTCGAGGCACTGCCCAACGCCCCGGAGACCGACCGCTGGACCGGCACGCTGAAGGGCTCCGGCTATCGGATCGAGGTTCCGAAGCAGTGGAACGGCAAGCTGGTGATGTACGCGCACGGCTATGCCGGCACCGGCGCGGCACTGGGCGTCACCACGCCGAGCATCCGCCGCCATCTGATCGAGGCCGGCTATGCGTGGGCGGCGTCAAGCTACAGCAAGAACTACTACGACGTGCGCGCCGGCGTCGAGGACACCAATGCGCTGGCGCTGGCCTTCGTGCAGATCGCCGCGCAGAACCGGCGCCCGCTCGCGCCGCCCAGCCGCATCTACATCGTCGGCCACTCGATGGGCGGCCATATCGCCGCCGCGGCCGTCGACCAGGAAACGCTCGATACCGCCAACAACAAGGTCCGCTATCACGGCGCGGTGCCGATGTGCGGCGTGATGGGCGACACCGAACTGTTCGACTACTTCGCGGCCTATCAGCTGGCGGCGCAGCAGTATGCGGGGCGTCCGGCGACGGCGTGGCCGGTGACCAACTGGGCCGAGATCGCACCGGCGGTACGCGACGCGCTGTTCACCACGTTCCCGAGCGCGACCACCGCGCAGGGCGACAAGGTCAAGGCGATCGTGCAGAACCTGACCGGCGGCGCCCGCCCCATGTTCGATCAGGGCTTTGCCGGCCCGGTGCAGAACACGGTGTGGGGCACGTTCGGCGGCGACGGCACCATCAACGGCATCCTGAACCGCAACGGCGTGTCGACCACCAGCATCGTGTATCAGCTCGACAGCGATCCGGCGCTGTCCGCCGAGGAGACCACGCTGAACGACACCATCCTGCGCGCCCGGGCCGACCCCGAGGCCAATCGCCTGCGGCGCGACGGACTGCGCTGGATCCCGAAGGCCAACGCGCGCATCAACGTGCCGGTCGTCACGCTGCATACGCTCGGCGACATGTACGTGCCGTTCAGCATGCAGCAGATCTACAAGCGGCGGGCCGATGCGCAGGGCACCGCGCAGTGGCTGGTGCAGCGGGCGATCCGCGGCGTCAGCCATTGCGACTTCACCGTGGCCGAGCAGAAGGCGGCGTTCGACGCGATGGTGCAGTGGGATCAGGGCGGCCCGAGACCCGCGGGCGACGACGTGCTCGACGCGGCCACGGTGGCGCGGCCGGATTACGGCTGCCGGTTCACCGACAACACGGTGGGCGCGGACGATTCGCCGGCCATCGCCCAAGGCCGGCCGCAGATCGCGGCGGCACTGCCTTGTCCGGCGTCGTAAGGCCAGCCGCGTAGTGCAACCGCGGCGGCGCGTCGTTCAGGCGCGCCGCCGCAAGGGCGGAATCTCCAGCGCAAGCCGCCGGAAATCCTGATGTCCGGCCAGCGTCTGCACCAGAAAATCCGCCAGCAGGCGGTTGCGCCGGGGCACATGCGCCCGTGCCGGCATGTACAGGAACACGCCGTAGCGCTCGGTGACATGCTGCGGCAGGACCGGCACCAGCCGCCCGGCGCGCAGATGCTGCGCCACCGCATACTGGAAGAACTGCCCGATCGCGGCGCCGCTGGCCACCGCCTCGACCTCGGCATCGACATCGTTGGTCGCGACGAACGGCGCGAAGATGCGCGTCTCGATCGCCCCATCGACCAGGAATTCCCAGGGAAACACCTTGCCCGTGCGCGGATGCAGGAAGCTGGTGCAGCGATGCCGCTCCAGCTCGGCGATGCGCTTCGGCACACCGTGCCGTTCCAGATAGGCCGGCGCCGCGCAGACGATCAGCTGCAGCGGCGCGATGCGCCGCGCGACCAGCGAACTGTCGGGCAGCGTGCCGGTGCGCAGCCCGATATCGATGCCCTGCTCGATCACGTCGGTCAGATGGTCGCCAACCATCAGTTCGACCGCGACGTCGGGATAGGCCTGCACGAATTCGCCGACCGCGGGCGCGACATAGCTGCGCGCCAGCGAATACGGCGCCGCGACGCGCACCACGCCCGCCACCTGCTCGCGGTCGCCATCGATATGGCGCAGCGCCACCTCGAGCGATTCGACGGGGCGCTGGCACTGCGCCAGCAGCAACTCGCCTTCGCGGGTCAGCCCGACCTTCTGCGTGGTACGGTGCAGCAGCCGCACGCCGAGCATCCGTTCCAGCAGCATCACCTGCTTGCTGGCGGCCTGCGGCGTCATGCCCAGTTCGCGCGCGCCCTGGCTGAAGCTGCGGGCCTGGGCCACGCGCACGAATACGGTCAGCGCTCGCAAGCGGTCCATCGCGCCATCCTGTCGGTGCGGGTCGAGTTGGGGGCAAGTGCCGCCCGCCGCGTGGGGCTCGATCGCCCCCGCGTCGCGCCCGGCGGCATCCTGGCTGCAGTATCGCGGCAACGCGCTGACAGGCCGCTGACCCGAAACTGTCAGCACGCTGACAGCGCCGTGACGATGCGCTGACGCCATCGCCGCCAACCCCAGGCCCCGCCTCGTTCCCCGCCATTCGGTTGAAGAGGTTTCAACCGCGCCGAGGCTACCGGCCGTTCGAGCGATTGCGCAAACTGCGCCCGATCGCGCTGCTGCCGTGCCGGTTCCTCCCCGATCCATCGACGCCAGCATCGCGCCCCGCCACCTCGACTCGGGAGCCCACAGATGAGACATCGCAACGACGATACAGGCACGCCGCGGCTCAGCCGGCGCGCGTTTCTCGGCACCACGGTGGCCGCAGGCGGCATCACGGTATTGCCGGCCGCTCCGTCCTGCGCGCAAACGGCAGGCGCCGCCGCCAGCGAGCCGATGCCGGCTGCCGGCGGCACCCCGAACGCACCGGTCACGCTGACGGTCAACGGCAAACGCCATCGGCTCGCGCTCGATGTCCGCACCTCGCTGCTCGATGCGCTGCGCGAGTCGCTGCATCTGACCGGCACCAAAAAGGGCTGCGACCACGGGCAATGCGGCGCCTGCACGGTGCTGCTGAACGGCCGGCGCATCAACGCGTGCCTGACGCTGGCGGTGATGCACCAGCAGGACGAGATCACGACGATCGAGGGGCTGGAGCGCAACGGGCAACTGCATCCGGTGCAGGCCGCCTTCATCGCGCGCGACGGCTTCCAGTGCGGCTTCTGCACGCCCGGGCAGATCTGCTCCGCGGTCGGCATGCTGCGCGAGGTCGCGGACGGCGTGCCCAGCCATGCCAGCGCCGACCTGGGCGGCGCCCGCACGGTATCGCTGCAGGACCTGAGCGAGGCCGAAGTGCGCGAGCGCATGAGCGGCAACCTGTGCCGCTGCAGCGCCTATCCGAATATCGTCGCCGCGATCCGCAGCGCGGCCGGGAGCCAGCGATGATGCCATTCAGCTACGAGCGCCCGACGGCGCTGCGCGACGCGATCGCGTCCGCGTCGCAGCCCGACGCGCGCTTCATCGCCGGCGGCACCAATCTGCTGGACCTGATGAAGCTGCAGATCGAGCGGCCGGCTCGGCTGGTCGACGTCAATGCGCTGCCGCTGCAGCGCATCGAGGCCGGTGCCGACGGCACGCTGCGCATCGGCGCGACCGTGCGCAACAGCGATCTGGCGGCCCATCCGCTGGTGCGCGAACGCTATCCGCTGCTGACGCGCGCGCTGCTGTCGGGCGCGTCAGCGCAGATCCGCAACAAGGCCACCACTGCCGGCAACCTGCTGCAGCGCACGCGCTGCCCCTACTTCTATGACACGGCAATGCCGTGCAACAAGCGGCAGCCCGGTTCGGGCTGCGCGGCGCTGCGCGGCAGCAACCGCATGCATGCGGTGATCGGCCACAGCGAGGCCTGCATCGCCGTGCATCCATCCGACATGGCGGTCGCGCTCAGCGCGCTCGACGCGCGCATCGAGACCGTGCAGCCCGATGGGCGCATGCGCGTCATCCCGATCCACCAGCTTTATCGCGCGCCGGGACAGACACCGCATCTGGAAACCGATCTGGCGCCCGGCGAGCTGATCGGTGCAGTCGTACTGCCGCCGCCCCCGCCCGGCGTGCAGTCGTACCGCAAGGTGCGCGACCGCGCGTCGTTCGCTTTCGCGCTGGTGTCGGTGGCACTGATCGCGCAGGCCGAAGGCGGCCGCCTGCAGAACGTGCGCGCGGCCTTCGGCGGCATCGCGCACCGGCCCTGGCGGGTGCCGGAGGCCGAGGCCATGCTGACCGGCAAGGCGCCGTCGGCGCAGCTGTTCGCCCGGGCCGCCGATGCGGCGCTGGCCGGCGCCCGCGGCTTCGGCGGCAACGACTTCAAGATTCCGCTGGCCAGGCGGGTATTGCAGGCCAGCCTGACGCAGGCATCGCAAGGCGACGGAGCCCACCATGGATGAACTTCAGCAGCGCCAGAACACGGCGTGGAGCATGGGCCAGAACGCCGGCCAGCAATGGATCGGTGCGCCGGTCGATCGGGTCGAGGGGCGCCTCAAGGTCACGGGCCGGGCGGTCTACGCCTGCGATCACGTGCCCAATGGCCCGCTCGCCTACGGCTATCTGGTTGAAAGCACGATCGCGCGCGGCCGCATCGCCGCCATCGATACCGAGGATGCGGCGCAGATGCCCGGCGTGATCCTGATCGTCACCCATCGCAACGCGCCGGCCCAGTCCCCCTATGGTCCGCCCAAGGTGGCGCGGCGCTTCGAGCGGCCCAAGCCGATGCTCGACAGCGACCAGGTGCGCCACTACGGCCAGCCGGTCGCGCTGGTGATCGCCGACTCGTTTGAGGCCGCGCGCGACGCTGCCGCGCGCGTACGGGTCCGCTACGCGCCGGAATGGGGCGGCAAGTTCGACATGACGGCCGAGCTGCGCAACGCCTACGTGCCGGACGGCATCAATGCCGGCATGCCGCACGACACCGCGGTCGGCGACTTCGATGCCGCGTTTGCCGCCGCGCCGGTGCGGATCGATGCCACCTACACGACCCCGTACGAACACGTGAACCCGATGGAGCCGCACGGCACCATCGCGCAGTGGTCCGGCGACCGGCTGCTGATCCACACCTCGACGCAGATGGTCGACACCTGCCGGATCGCGGTCTCCCGCACGCTGAATCTGCCGACCGGGAACGTGCGCGTCGTATGCAAGCATGTCGGCGGCGGCTTCGGCTCCAAGGTGCCGACCCATGCCGACGCAATCCTGGCCGCGATCGGCGCGCGCATGACGGGCCGGCCCGTCAAGGTCGCACTGACGCGGCAGCAGATGTTCGCCAACACCAACCATCGCACCGAAACGCGCCAGCGCATCCGCCTGGCCGCAGGCCGCGATGGCCGCATGACGGCGCTGGCGCACGACGTCATCGAGCAGACCGCGATGTACGACGAATTCGCCGAGCAGACCGCGGCCTTTACGCGCTCGCTGTATGCGGCGCCGAACCGGCGCACCAGCCATCGGCTGGTGCGGCTGGACCTGCCGCCGTCGGACATCATGCGCGCGCCGGGCGAGGCCCCGGGCGCGCTGGCGCTGGAGTGCGCGGTCGACGAGCTGGCGCATGCGCTGCGGATGGACCCGATCGAGCTGCGCATCCGCAACGAGCCCCGTGTCGATCCCGAGCGCAACGTTCCGTTCTCCACGCGCGGACTGGTCGCTTGCATGCGCGAGGGCGCCGAGCGCTTCGGCTGGTCGCGCCGGCCGACGACGCCGGGCAATATGCGCGATGGACGCTGGCTGATCGGCTACGGCATGTCGGCGGCGATCCGGCCCAACTACCTGCAGGCGTCGAAGGCCGAGGTCACGCTGTACCGCGATGCCACCGCACGCGTGCGGCTGTCGATGACCGATATCGGCACCGGCACCTATACGATCCTGACGCAGATCGCGGCGCAATCGCTGGGGCTGCCGTTGCAGGCGGTGCAGGTCGAGATGGGCGACAGCGACTTCCCGCCGACGCCGGGCTCGGGCGGCTCGTGGGGCGCGGCCAGCACCGGCTCGGCGGTGTTCAATACCTGCGCGGCGTTGTGCCGCCGGCTGGCGGAAGTCGCCTCGGCCGACCGTGCCTCGCCGCTGTTCGGCACCGACCCGGCGCAGGCTCGCCTGGCGGACGGCCGCCTGCATGCCGGCGGCAGATCGGAGCCGGTCGGCGCGCTGCTGGCCCGTGCGATGCCGGACGGTCTCGGCGTCATCGGCGAAGTGCAGCGCGGCCCGGAATATCAGACCTACTCGCAGCACGCCTACGGCGCGCATTTCGCGGAGGTCGGCGTCGACATCGATAGCGGCGAAATCCGGCTGCGGCGCATGCTCGGCGTGTTCGCGGCCGGCCGCATCCTGAACCCGAAGACGGCGCGCTCGCAGATGATCGGCGGCATGATCTGGGGCGTCGGCGCGGCGCTGATGGAAGAGACCATGGTGGACCCGCGCTATGGCGCCTTCGTCAACCGCGACCTGGCCGGCTACCACGTGCCGGCGCACGCGGACATCCCGGCCATCGACGCGGTGTTTCTCGACGAATACGACGACAAGGCCAATCCGCTCGGGGCGAAGGGCGTCGGCGAGCTCGGCATCTGCGGGGCGGGAGCGTCGCTGGCCAACGCCGTGTTCAACGCGACCGGCATCCGGCTGCGCAGCTATCCGCTGACGCTGGACAAGGTGCTGGACGGCATGCAGGCTTGATGGGACGAAGGACAGGCATCGGCATCGGCATCGACATCGGCGACGTTAGAATGCAAGGCGCGCAGTGAGCGCCGACGCGGTGAGCGCAAGATCAAGCCGCAAGCAAGCCGAACGCCGAGCGACCGTCATGCCCGTCCACGCCATCGATGCCCGCAATGCATGGGTGCCGCCCCCGGATTCTCCGCAGGCGCGCGCCCTCGCCCATGTCGCCGCACGCAGCCTCGGCGAGCCGGTCGACCCGACGCTGCGCGTCACGCTCAATTTCCATCCCGACCGCCTGCACCACGGCATGCCGTTCCTGCAGGCGCTCGCCAACGACGGGGTCTATCGCTCGCAGTTCGAGACCGGCACCAGCAATGGCGGCCTGACCGCGCATCCCGGAGGCGACCGTTGGCAGTGGGAGAGCCGGCTGTTCGGCGGTGCCTACGATGACGCCGCGCCGGCCGAGCGCCCGAAGTACGGCGCACTGAATTTCCGTCGCCGCGCGACCGGGGGCTCGCCGCGCTTCGGCTCGGCGCATCTGCGGTTGACCGGCGCGGTGCTGGGCCGCACCACCTTCTGCTATCCCGACAGCGTCTACGAGCCCACCGCGTTCGGCGTGGCCGAGCGCATGGGCCTGATGGCGCTGGCAGCCACGCCGCAGCCGGATCCACTGGACGACTATATCGAGGCACAGGTGCACGGGCCGGTCGAGCTGGCGCGCGATGTCGAGGCGCTGGTGCTCGATCCCTGCTATCGCGGCACGGAGGTCGAGACGATGGCACGCGCACTGCCTTGCGCGCTGGAATGGCATGCGGGCTTCATGCTGTCGGTTGACGAGCTGCGCCGCCACCCGGACTATCGCGGCCCGCGCTACGTCGAACTGGGCTGCGCGCTGGCACGCGACGGCTGGCTGACGCCCGCGCTGATCGGCGAAGCGGCCCGCGGCGGCAACCACGACTCTCAGGATCTGAAGAAGGTGTGGCACTGCCTGGCGTGCTTCGGCGACATGGGGCTCACGGCCCCTGGTGCCGCCCCTGCCCTTCGGGCGGGCCCCTGAGCTCCTGCCGCTCGACGTAGCGGCCAGGTTTGACAGCCACCGTCCGCTCGGCCGGCTGCTGCCCGCGCAGCGAGCCGTAGCGGTGCGCGTACAGCCAGGTGAATTCCGCCCCCAGCAGGAAGATCTGCGCGGAGTAGTAGACCCAGACCAGCAGCACCACCAGCGAGCCCGCGGCGCCGTAGCCGGAGGCCACGCCGGTCTTGCCGATATACAGGCCGATCAGGAACTTGCCGAACGTAAACAGCAGCGCGGTCACCAGCGCGCCCAGCCAGACGTCCGGCCAGCGCACGCGGGCGCGCGGCATGATCTTGTAGATCATCGCGAAGCCCGTGGTAATCACCGCCAGGCTGAAGACGAAATCGACGGCATGGGCCAGGGCCTCTTCTTCGCCGAACAGCGGCGCCCATCCGCGCGACAGCGCCGCCAGCGCGGCGCTGGCCAGCAGCGACACGATCAGCAGGAAGCCGATGCCCAGGATCATGCCGAACGACAGCACGCGCGCGCGCAGCAATCCCCATAGTCCCGAACTCTTCTGCCGTTCCGGCACGCGCCAGATGCGGTCGAGCGCGCTCTGCAGTTCCGCGAATACCGTGGTCGCGCCGATCAGCAGCGTGACCAGACCGGCCAGTGTCGTCAGCGTGCTGGTGGCCGGTTCGCTGACGGCCGCGAGCATGTCCTCGATCGCCTTCGCGCCCTCGGTACCGATAAAGCCCTGCAGCTCGGTGACGATGGCCCCGCGCGCCGCCTCGGCGCCGAACACCACGCCCGCCACCGAAATGACGATCAGCAGCAGCGGCGCCACCGAAAACACCGTGTAGTAGGCAATCGCCGCGCCCATGCTGGGCGCGTAGTCGTCGATCCACGCGCTGACCGTGTCCTTCAGCAGTCCGTAGAGGTTACGGACCGCGCCCACCGCGCGGCGCGGCATGGCGGCCTCGCGCTCAGCCCGCGGCCTGGCCGCCGGACCGGTCGCCGGCGAACCTGGCCGCGAACAGCCGTTCGGTCAGTTCGCGCTCGGGCAGATGCACCAGGTCCTTGTCGACTTCCTCGGTCACCACGTTGGCGACCTGCGCGGGCAGGTGCTTGCGCAGCAGGCCCAGGAAACGCGGGGCCGCGGCGATGCGCAGCTCGTCGTAGCGCTGCTTCTGCAGCGCGTCGGCCAGATGCTCGGCAACACGGCGGGCAAAGCCCTCCGCCTCGAGATGCAGCTCGTCCTCGCCGGCCGACGACGTGACGCTCGACGGCGCACGCTGGCGGCCGGTCCCGCCGCCCACCGCCGGCCCCGCGCCGGGGCCCGCTCCGGCACCGGCGCGGCGTCCGTACGCGTCGCGACGCAGGTCGGCGGCGTCGGCATGCGCCCCGGCGTCGGTCAGTTCATCGATGCAGGCCAGTTCCTGGCCGGGCTTGTGCCCTTCGAGAATACGGGCGATGGCCTCGTCGGCCACCAGGACCCAGGTGGTTTTCATCGGATGCTCCTCTGCTGTGGGTGCCTGACGTCCGACGCGCGGGACGTGAGGGCCCCCGTCGATGGATCGATGCGATCGCGCCCTACTGGCTGGTTGCGTCCTCGTCCCCGTGTTCGTCTCCCGCGACAGCGATCTTCACCGGGCCCTGCGGCTTCTTGCCCTGCTGACCCTGCTGGTCCTGCTGGTCCTCCTGCTTGAAGACCTTGCGCTCCTCGACGTTCTCCGCGCCGCCGGCGGTCATGCCGTCGCCCAGCGTGTTGCCGCTCCCGGACACGCCGCCCGCGGCGCGCTCCTCCGCCTGTACGGTTTCATCGGTATTGGCGCCCTCGGGATCGGGACGCTGCGCCGGATCGGTGGCGGGGTTCTGCTGTTTCGCACCGCCGCCTTGTCCGCCCTGCCCACCCTGCCGTTGCTGTGCCATGGTGTCCTCCATACGTCACGATGTCTGGAGTCAAGCTGCAAGAAGCCTGCCATTGGCCGATACGGATGCGCAGCCGGGGCCGCAATACCTTGTCGGCGCGCGCGTGGGGCGGGGCGCGGGCTGCGGTGGCACCGATGCGCCCGGGCCTGCGCGTCGCACCCGCGAGTAACAAATACGCGGGCGGTAAGGTTCTTCACGCGGTCCTTGTCGAAATTTCGCTGGCGGGCGTGCCGCGCCGGCCGCCAAACCAGCGGTGCACCGCGACATAGAACAGCGGCACCCAGAAGATCGCCAGCACCGTCGCCGTGATCACGCCGCCAATCACGCCGGTGCCGATCGCATGCTGGCTGCCCGAGCCGGCGCCGACCGACGTCGCCAGCGGCACCACGCCGAGCACGAAGGCCAGCGATGTCATCACGATGGGCCGCAAGCGCATGCGGCTTGCCTCGATCGCGGCCTCGACGATGCCCTTGCCCTGGTCGTGCAGCGCCTTGGCGAACTCGACGATCAGGATGGCGTTCTTGGCCGACAGCCCCATCGTCGTCAGCAGGCCGACCTGAAAGAACACATCGTTGGGCAGCCCGCGCAGCAGCGTCGCCGCCAGCGCGCCGACGATGCCCAGCGGCACGATCAGCATCACCGAGAACGGAATGGTCCAGCTCTCGTACAGCGCGGCCAGGCACAGGAACACCACCAGCAGCGACAGCGCATACAGCGCCGGTGCCTGCGCGCCCGAGAGCCGCTCCTCGTAAGACAGCCCGCTCCACGAATGGCCGACGCCGGCCGGCATCTGCGCCATGATGGCCTCGACCGCGGCCATCGCCTCGCCGGAGCTGTGGCCCGGCGCCGGCTCGCCCAGGATCTGGATTGCCGCCACGCCGTTGTAGCGCTGCAGCTTGGGCGAGCCATGGCCCCAGCTGCCGCTGGCAAACGCGGTGAAGGGCACCATCGCGCCGCGGTCGTTGCGCACGAACCATTTGGCGAGGTCATCGGGATGCATTCGCGCATCGGGCCGGCCCTGCAGATAGACGCGCTTGACGCGGCCCTGGTCGATGAAATCGTTGACGTAGCTCGAGCCCCAGGCGATCGACACCGTGCTGTTGATCTCGGCCAGCGACACGCCGAGCGCGCGCGCCTTCTCGTCGTCGATCTCCAGCCGATATTGCGGCTCGTCGTTCAGCCCGTTCATCCGTACCCGCTGCAATTCGGGACGTTGGGCGGCGAGCTGCAGAAAGCGGTCGCGCGCCTGCATCAACACCCCGCGCCCAACGCCGGCACGGTCCTGCAGATAGACGTCGAAGCCGGTCGCGTTGCCCAGCTCCATCACGGCGGGCGGCACGAAGGCAAAGGCCATCGCATCGCGCATGCCGCTGAACCGCGCCTGCGCGCGCCGGGCGAGATCGAACACGCTGGTCGCCTCGCCGATGCGCTCGTGCCACGGCTTGAGCAGCACGAAGGCGAAGCCGGAACTTTGTCCGCGGCCGGCGAAATTGAAGCCGTTGACGGTGAACAGCGACTGCACCACGCCGCCCTCTTCCTGCAGCAGATAGTCGCGCAGCCGGTCGAGCACCTGCTGCGTGCGCTGCGCCGACGCGCCCGGCGGCGTCTGCACCTGCGCGAACAGCACACCCTGGTCCTCGTCCGGCAGGAACGAGGTCGGGATCCGCGTGAACATCCACGCCGCCAGCGCCAGGATCAGCAGGTAGACGGCGAAGTAGCGGCCGCGCCGATTGAGCACCGCCACCACGCCGCGCTCGTAGCCGCGCGTGGCGGCTTCGAAGCCGCGATTGAACCAGCCCAGCGGGCCGCGCCTGGGCGCGCCGTGTCCATGTCCATCGCCATGTTTTGGCAGCGGGCGCAGCATCGTCGCGCACAGCGCCGGCGTCAGCACCAGTGCGACCAGCACCGACAGCACCATCGCCGACACGATGGTGATCGAGAACTGCCGATAGATGACGCCGGCCGAACCGCCGAAGAACGCCATCGGCAGGAACACCGCCGACAGCACCAGCGCGATGCCGACCAGCGCGCCCTGGATCTGCCCCATCGACCGGCGCGCCGCCTCCTTCGGCGGCAGTCCTTCCTCGGCCATCAGCCGCTCGACGTTCTCGACCACCACGATGGCATCGTCGACCAGCAGCCCGATCGCCAGCACCATGCCGAACATCGTCAGCGTATTGATCGAATAGCCGAACGCCGCCAGCACGCCGAAGGTGCCGAGCAGCACCACCGGGACCGCAATGGTCGGAATCAGCGTAGCCCGGACGTTCTGCAGGAACAGATACATCACCAGGAACACCAGCACCACGGCTTCGAGCAGCGTGCGCACCACGCCCTCGATCGACGCGGAGATCACCGGCGTGGTGTCGTACGGATAGACCACCTGCATGCCCGGCGGGAAGAACGGCTCCAGCTCGCCCAGCGTTGCGCGGATCGCCTTGGCGGTATCGAGCGCGTTGGCGCCGCTGGCGAGCCGGATCGCGATGCCGGAGGCGGGGCGGCCGTTGTACTGCGCGTTGATGTTGTAATCCTGGCCGCCGAGGCCGACCTCGGCCACATCCTTGAGCCGGACCTGCGAGCCGTCGCCGTTGACCTTGAGCAGGATCTCGCGGAACTGCTCGGGCGTCTGCAGGCGCGTCTTGCCGACCACTGTCGCGTTCAGCTGCTGGCCGGCGACCGATGGCAGCCCGCCCAATTGGCCCGAAGCGACCTGCACGTTCTGCGCCTGGATCGCGGCGCGGACGTCCGACGGCGTCAGCTGGTAGGCGGTCAGCCTGGCCGGATCGAGCCAGATCCGCATCGCGTACTGCGCGCCGAACACCTGGAAGTCACCGACGCCCGGCGTGCGCGACAGCGGGTCCTGGATGTTCGACACGATGTAGTTGGCCAGGTCCTCGCGCGTCATGCTGCCGTCGCTCGACACCACGCCGACGATCATCAGGAAGTTGCGCACCGACTTGGTCACGCGGATGCCCTGCTGCTGCACCTCCTGCGGCAGCAGCGGCGTGGCCAGCTGCAGCTTGTTCTGGACCTGCACCTGCGCGATGTCCGGGTTCGTTCCCTGCTCGAAGGTGACGGTGATGGTCATGTTGCCGTCGCCGTTGCTCTCGGACGAGATGTAGCGCAGCCGGTCCAGCCCATTGAGCTGCTGTTCGATGACCTGCACCACGGTGTCCTGCACGGTCTGCGCCGACGCACCGGGGTAGTTGACCTGGATCGCGATGGTCGGCGGCGCGATGGCCGGATACTGGCTGACCGGCAGCGCGCCGATCGACAGCGCGCCCGCCAGCATGATCACCAGCGCAATGACCCAGGCGAAGATCGGGCGTTCGATAAAGAAGCGGGACATCGGGGCGCTCCGTTCAACGCTGCGAGACGGCGGCGCGCGCCGGGGGGGCCGCGACTGCGGAGGCGGGCGCGCTGGCCGGCGCTGCCCCCGCCAGCGGCAGCGCACGCACCTTCATGCCCGGCCGCACGAACTGCAGCCCGTCGACGATCAGGCGCTCGCCCGGCTGCAGGCCGCCGCTGACCAGCCAGTTGTCGCCGATCACGCGTTCGGCGTCGATCCGGCGCAGTTCGACCTCGTCGTTCGCATTGACCAGCAGCGCCGTGGCCTGCCCCTTCGCGTCGCGCGTCACGCCGCGCTGCGGCGCCAGCATGGCGGCCGGGCGCACGCCCTGCTGCATCCGCGCGCGCACGAACATGCCCGGCAGCAGCTCGTGCCGCGGATTGGGAAACACCGCGCGCAAGGTCACCGAGCCGGTGCCGGTGTCCACCCCCACCTCGGTGAACTCCAGCCGGCCGGGCTCGGCGTACTCGCTGCCGTCTTCGAGGATCAGCCGCACGCGGGCCGCGTTCTCCCCCGCCGCTTCCAGACGACCGGCCGCGAGATCGCGGCGCAGGCCCAGCAGCGCGGACGAGGGCTGCGTGACATCGACATAGATCGGATCGAGCTGCTGCACGGTGGCCAGCGCGTTGGCCTGGCCGTTGGTGGCGAGCGCGCCCTCGCTGGCGAAGGAGCGGCCGATGCGCCCGGAGATCGGCGCCAGCACCCGGGTGTAGCGCAGGTCGATCGCGGCGCGGTCCACCGCCGCCTGCGCCGTCAGCCAGGCCGCTCGCGCCTGCTCGTATTCCTGCTGGCTGACCGCCCGCTCGCGTGCCAGCCGCTCGTAGCGCTGTGCGGTCTGCCGGGCCGACTCGAGCGTTGCGGCGGCGCTGGCGTGCGCGGCCTGGTAGGTGGACGGATCGATCTGGTACAGCTGCTGACCCTGCCGGACCTCGCTGCCTTCCTTGAACAGCCGCTTCAGGATGATGCCGTCGACCTGCGGCCGGACCTCGGCGACGCGGTAGGCCACGGTGCGGCCGGGCAGTTCGGTGCTGAGCGTCACCGGCTGGGGCTGCAGCGTGACATAGGCGACCTCGGGGGTCCGGGCGGCGGCGGGGGCCTCCCCCCTGCCGCAGGCGGCCACGGTCAGTGCCGTCAGCAGGACCAGCGAGGTGGCGCGCAGCCTGCAGGGAAGAGACGAAACCGGTGCAGCCGGCGAGGGCGATGCGGCGAAGGTGGGATCGGCGGGCATGGCGGGAATCGGAATACATCGGGCGGCACCGATGCTAGCCGTCCATGCCGGTCAGGCCGCTGGCGCCAGCCTGACGGTTTTGTCATGTAGCAGGGCTTGCCGCCTGGGCCTCGCGCTTCAGATAGCGCGGCACGAAGCGGCGGACCGTGCCATCCGGGAAGCGCACATCGACGCGTTCGCGCGTGGTCGCGACCACGGTGCCGACGCCATGGCGGCGCGCGCGCACCCTGTCCCCTTCGGCGAAACGCGGGGCGCTCGCGCCGCGCTTCGATTCGGGCAGCGGCTCGACCGGATGGCGCGCGGCCTCGGCCGCCCGCACGCAGCTGTCGCAGGTGCCGCAGCGCTCCGGGCCGCCGTGCTCGCCGTAGTACTCCAGCAGCATCGCCCAGCGGCAGCGGCCGCTGCGCGCATAGTGCAGCATGGCCTCGAGCGTGGCGCGGTCCTTGTCGCTGCGTTCGGCGTACTGCGCTGCGATGGTCCGCACCGCCTGGGCGTCGCTCTTGCCGGGCTGGCGGCTGTAGCGGCCGTCCTTGTGACGGTGGGCGACATCGGCCTCGCACAGCATCGTCAGCGCGACCTGAAGCTTGCGCCGGGCCACGTTCGGCAGCCGTTGATGCAGCGCGTCGAGCGACAGCGGTTCGGCGGCATCGATGTCCCGCATCTGCGCGACGATCTGTTCGAGCGTATCGGCGCCGGGATAGCGGTTCGACAGGAAGAACTGCTGGACTCGCTTGTCCCGTTCGTCATGCAGCAGCGTGCAGCGCGCCGGCTCGCCGTCGCGGCCGGCACGGCCGGTCTCCTGGTAGTAGGCATCGAGGCTGCCCGGCAGCTGGGCATGGATGATGAAGCGGACGTCGGGCTTGTCGATGCCCATGCCGAACGCATTGGTGGCGACCATCACGCGGCATTCGCCGGTCATGAAGGCTGCCTGGCTGTCGCGGCGCTGCGCCGCGGTGCAGCGGCCGTGATACAGCGCCACCTGCTGCCCTGCCTCCTTCAGGCCCGCATGCAGCCGCTCGGCTTCGCGCACCGTGGCCGTGTAGACGATGCCGGCGCCTTTCTCGCGCGCGACGAGGCTGCGTACCTGCGCGAGCCGCTCGTCGTCGCCGGCGACATGCTGGACCGCATAGATCAGATTGGGCCGGTACAGGCCGGCCTTGACCACGCACAGCGACTGCAGGTCCAGCTGCGCGGCGATGTCGTGGATCAGCGCGTCGGTGGCGGTCGCCGTCAGCGCGAGCACCGGCGGCCGTCCGAGCGCGCGTACCGCCTCGGGAATGCCGAGATACGCCGGCCGGAAATCATGGCCCCATTGCGAGATGCAGTGCGCTTCGTCGACGACCAGCAGGGCGACGCGATTGCGCTGGATCGACGCGATGACCTCGGGGTCCTGCAGCTGTTCCGGCGTGGTCAGCACGATCCGCTCGTCCCGGCGGGCGACGCTGTCCAGCGCGGCATCGGCGGCGGCATCGCCGACCGCGCTGTTGACGACCGCCGGGCCCAACTCGAGCCCTTCGAGTTTCTCGGCCTGGTCCTGCATCAGCGAGATCAGCGGCGAGACGACGACTGTCAGGCCGTCCAGGCACAGCGCCGGTACCTGGTAGCACAGCGACTTGCCGCTGCCAGTCGGCATCACCGCCAGCGTGTCGTGCCCCTTGAGCACGCTGTCGATGACTTCGGCCTGGCCGGGGCGCAGCTGCTGGATGTCGAAGCGCTCGCGCAGCAGGCGCCGGATGGAGTCGGGCAGCGTGGAGGTCATGTCAGAGCGGCGGCAGCAATTTCCGTGCCGCACGCCGCTGCTGCGCTCGTTCCACGATGCGGCCGCCGCGGTCCGTCTTTGAGAAAAATTGACACCCCCGAATGGACGGACTTACGCTCGGTCGTCCCTGGACATGCCCCGCCCGCCGCCTCGCGCCGCCGCGCCGCAAGCCCTTCCGGGCCACGCAGTTCCTCCATACCCATAACGACAAGACTCGCCGAGACAGCCCCGCCGTGCCTTCCTCCCGCCTGAACCCCTCGCTGCTCAGCGAGCTGCGCCCCGCCCTGCCGATCCTGATCGGCGCCTCCGTGATGCTGAGCCTGGCGATGGGCCTGCGGCAAAGCCTGGGCATCTTCATGCCGCCGCTGACGCGCGATATCGGCATCTCGGTATCGGACTTCACCGTCGCGATCGCGGTGCAGAACCTCGCCTGGGGATTGCTGCAGCCGATCGCCGGCGCGTGGGCGGTGCGGGTGGGCTTTCGCCCGCTGATGATGAGCGGGGCCTCGCTCTATGTGCTGGGGCTGGCCTTGCTTGCCGGGGCCGAAGGGATGATCGGCGTCACGCTGGGCGCCGGCGTCGCGATCGGCGCCTCGATGGCCTGCACCGGCAGCGCGATCGCGATGGCGGTCGCCGCCCGCCCGATCTCGCCGACGCTGCGCAGCACGGTGCTGGGCATCGTGTCGGCCGCGGGGTCGCTGGGCGCGCTGATCGCCGCGCCGATCGGACAGGTCGTAGCGCAGGGCTACGGCTGGCGCGTCGGCATGGTCGCCTTCGTCGTGCTGGCGCTGGCGATGCTGCCGGCCGCGTGGTTCGCCGGCCGGGTCGACCGGCTGCCGGCGCCGGTGTCGCCGAGCGGCATCGAACAGAACGCCCGACAGGCGCTGGGGACCGCGCTGCGCCATGCGCCCTTCCTCGTGATGGCGCTGGCGTACTTCGTCTGCGGCATGCAGCTGGTCTTCCTGACCACGCATCTGCCGTCCTATCTCGATGTCTGCGGCATGGACGCGATGCTGAGCGCGCAGGCGCTCGGCGTGATCGGCGGCTTCAATGTGCTGGGCAGCCTGTTCTTCGGCTGGGCCGGCGGGCGCGTCAACAAGCTGCTGCTGCTCGGCGGGATCTACACGCTGCGCTCGCTGGCGCTGATCTGGTACTTCTCGTCGGCGCCGACGCCGGAAAGCACGCTGCTGTTCGCCGCGGTGATGGGCTTCCTGTGGCTCGGCGTGGCACCGCTGGTTGCCGGCTGGATCGCGGAGACCTTCGGGCTGCGCTGGCAGGCGATGCTGGGCGGCGTGGCGTTCTTCAGCCACCAGATCGGCAGCTTCGTCGGCGCCTTCGGCGGCGGCCTGCTGTTCGACGCGCTCGGCTCGTACACGCTGGCATGGCAGGTCGGCGTATCGCTGGGCCTGGCCGCCGGCCTCGCGCAGATCGCGTTCGCCGTCGTCACGCGGCCTAGGCCGCCGCGGATGGCGACGGGCTAGGCCGCGTCACGCACGGCGTCGGGCAGCGCGATGGTGACACTTCATGCGCGCCGACGTGCGCGACGCCTTATTGCGCCGGACGGATGTTCTGGTTGCCGCGGAACAGATTGTCCGGATCGTATTCGCGCTTGATCTGCGCCAGCCGCGCATAGTTGGCGCCATACGCCGCATCGACCCGCGCCGTTTCGTCCTGCGTCAGGAAATTCACGTAGACGCTTCCCAGCGCGAATGGCGTCAGCGCCTCGAACAGGCCGCGCGTCCACTGGATGCAGCGCTGGTCGTCGTCGGCCTGCTGCCAACGGCCGTGGATATTCATCACGAAGTTGGCGTCGCGATGCGCATAGGCGGTGGCATCGACCGGCACGCGGCCGACCCGTCCGCCCAGCGCTCCGATGAAGATTTCGCATTCCGGCGATGGCAACGTCGCCAGCCCGTCTTCCAGCACGGCCAGCATGCCGTCGTCGAGCCGCGAGAAATTGTGCGACTTCCAGTAATTGCGCGCGCCCGGCGTCAGCAGCGGATCGAAGGCCTTCTGCCAGGCGGCATAGGGCATCGCCCCCAGATGCTCGCCATAGGGCTGACCGAATTCGCGGATCGGCGCGATGGCGCCGGCACCTTGCGCCGACGGGCCGATATAGCAGCTGGCCAGCACCATCACCGGCTTGCCGTGCACCTCGGCCGGCAGGAAGGGCAGCGGCGGCGCCAGCCGGAACACGGCCCATACCGTGAGCTCGTCCGGGGCGGCGTCCATGAAGTCGCGATAGCGCGGAAACACCTGTGCGGCCTGCTCGAACGGGTACACCACCAGGCCGCCGTAGATCTCGGGGCCGACCGGATGCAGCTCGAACTCGAACTGCGTGACCACGCCGAAGTTGCCGCCGCCGCCCCGGATGGCCCAGAACAGGTCGGGATCGTTGTCGGCATCGACACGGTGGTGCCTTCCATCGGCGGTGATCATGTGCGCGCCGAGCAGGTTGTCCACCGTCGTCCCATATTTGCGGCTGATCCAGCCAAAACCGCCGCCCAACGTCAGCCCCGCAACGCCGGTCGTCGAATTGATGCCCAGCGGCGTCGCCAGCCCGAATGCCTGCGCCTCGTGGTCGAAATCGGCCAGCGTCGCACCGGGCTCGACCCAGGCGACCCGTGCCTGCGGATCGACCACGACCGACCGCATGCCGGATAAATCGAGCACCAGCCCCTCGTCGCAGACCGCCGTGCCGGCAATGTTGTGGCCGCCGCCCCGCACCGCCGCGCGCATGCCATGTGTTGCGGCAAAGCCGATCGCGCTGATCACGTCGGCGGCGCCGGCACAGCGCGCGATCGCTGTCGGCCGGCAATCCACCGTGGCATTCCACACCTTTCTCGCTTCCTCATAACCGGGATCGTCGGCCTGCAACACTGCTCCCCGCATCCCCGACTTCCATTGGTCGATGGTTTCCCTGCTCGCACTGGTCATGGCGCACCTCTCGTCTTGCTCTGGACGCAGCGTCCTCGACAGGCTGTCCGGCCTGGAGGCCGCGCGGTGGCGGGGTGATGGCCATCACGTGGTGTGTGTGCCCGGATCGATCGGTCTGCGACCTGCGAGGGATGAGGGTGGAAGGCGGGATCGGCGGAGGGCGCTGGTGCGGAACATTTAAGGCACGAGGTCGGCAAATGTAAAGCCACGCCGCCGCCCGGACATTGGAGGCAAAGGCAAGCAGGATTTGCCCGTATCGCCACCGCCAAGCGCTAAAATCGCACGGTCGAAAAAGACAGCGGCGGTATCGGTTAGTCCGCCCGCTCCGGCTCCCGGAGTTCTGTCGGCGCCCGCCGACCCGCGACCTTCGCCCGCGTGCGAGCGGGCTGGGTCGCGCGCGTCCACTTCGTCTGCCGCCTCGATCCCTGCCCGCTTGTTGCGGCGATGCCTTTCGTTCGACGCTGGTCCGGCTGCCGCATCGGCATGCCGTTCCGCCCATTCAGCGAGGCCATCATGAAACAGAGCATCTCCGTCGTTACCCTGCCCGTCGCCGATCTCGACCGCGCCAAGGCGTTCTATTGCGGTGGACTGGGCTGGTCGCCGGTATTCGACAACGGCGATATCGCGTTCTTCCAGTTCAACGGCTTTATCGTCGGCCTGTGGAACAAGAGCTCATTCGAAGCGGAAATCCATGGTCCATCGAGCCCGGGCGCGCGCGGCTCTGCGCTCGGCCACAACGTCGAATCGCCCGAGGAAGTGGACCGGTTGATCGCGCAGGCAGTCGCCAGCGGCGCGGCACTGGTATCGCCGGCGCGCGCCTTGCCGTGGGGCGGCTATTCCGGCTATTTCGCCGATCCGGACGGACATCTCTGGGAAGTCGCCTACAACCCCGCCTGGCCGATCTCGCCCGAGGGCTACGTCACCTTCGCCAGCTGATCGCAGGTGCGAACGGCGTCGCTGTCGGAATCGGCTGACAGCCGATGCGGCCCGACGCCGGTGTCCTGACATCGCCGCGCCCGCCTATGCTGGCCACGTTTGGCCCGCATGGGCCGGCACGCAACCGGGAGAGGCGATGGACTGGATCGACATGCTGCAATGGCCCGCGATGGCCATCACCGTCGCGGCCACCTGGCTGATCGGTTCGCGAGTCGCCACGCGCCGGAAGATCGGCTTCTGGATCTTCCTGCTGAGCAACGCGCTGTGGGTCGTATGGGGCCTGCACACCAGCGCCTACGCCCTGGTGGTGCTGCAGTTCGCGCTGGCCGCGCTCAATCTGCGCGGGATGCGCAAGGCCAGGCAGATCGAACAGAACGGGGAAACGCAACCGGGGCCGGCGCGGAGCGCGGAGGCGCAGTAGCCGTGGCCCCAAGTGAATTGCCCCGGTAGCGGATCAGCGTCGTTCCGCGCAACCAGACTCCACCCATCCCGCGGTGTGCCCCGCACCCCACCTTCCACTACACTTGCGGCTTCCCTATTCCGTGCCGGCATCGTTCCAGCCCTCGGCTCGCCGGCCGAGTTGAACAACAAGAAATCGTGTCCTCCCCATCGTCCCAAGACCGCTCCACCCTGCCCGCCGTGCTTGCCCTGATGGGGTCGATGGCATCGCTGTGCGTCGGCACGTCGTTTGCCAAAAGCCTGTTCGATGCGGTCGGCGCGCAGGGCACTACCGCGCTGCGGGTCGGGTTTTCCGCGCTGATCCTGCTGGTGGCGTGGCGGCCGTGGCGGTGGCCGCTGAAGGGGGCGGATGCGCGCGCCATTGCGCTGTACGGCGCGGCGCTGGGCGCGACCAATCTGATGTTCTATATGTCGCTGCGGACGGTGCCGCTTGGACTGGCGATTGCGATCGAATTTACCGGACCGCTGGCCGTGGCCATCGCCTCGTCGCGGCGGGCGATCGATTTCGTCTGGATCGCCTTCGCGGTGGCGGGACTGCTGTTGCTGCTGCCGCTGCGGGAACACACCGACAATCTCGATCCGGTCGGTATCGGCTACGCGCTCGCGGCCGGGGTCGGCTGGGCGCTCTACATCATCTTCGGCCAACGCGCCGGCAATGCGCACGGGGGCCAGGCGACTTCGCTAGGCTTGCTGATGGCGTCGCTGGTGGTATTCCCGTTCGGCCTGGCCCATGCGGGCACGGCGCTGTTCAGCCCGGCGCTGCTGCTGGCCGGGCTGGCCGTGGGCGTGCTGTCCAGCGCGATTCCGTATTCGCTGGAGATGGTCGCGCTCAAGCGATTGCCGCGGCGGACCTTCGGCATCCTGCTCAGCATGGAGCCGGCGATGGGCGCGTTGGCGGGACTGGTGATGCTGCACGAGCAGCTGAGCGCCACGCAGTGGCTGGCGATCGGCTGCATCATCGTCGCTTCGATTGGCTGCACCGCGACGGCGGGCGCGCGCCGCCCGGCCAAGGCGGACGCGCGCGGCACCGGCACCGCCGCTTGAGCACGCGCGACGCCCCGCCGTGGCGGGGCCTTGGTCACGCTCAGGCGACCTTGTAGCGCTCGAGCCAGTGCGCGTACGGCGCGGGCAGGGTCCACGAAGGGCGGTCCACACCGAGCACCTTGGCCGCGTGGTACGGCCAGTGCGGATCGGCCAGATGGGCACGACCGACCATCACCAGATCCAGCTGCTGCTGGGCGACGACGCGTTCGGCGAGCTGCGGCGTATCGATGCCCCAGGCCGACGCCACCGGCAGGCCGGTCTCGCGCCGCACCCGCTCGGCCACCGGCGCAAGGAATGCCGGCCCCCATGGAATGTTGGCCTCCGGCGTCGAAAAGCCGACGCTGACGCTGAGCATGTCCAGCCCTTCCTGCTTGAGCCGCTGCGTCAGCGCGATCGCTTCGCTCAGCGTTTCCTCGTCGCGGCCGTCGTATTCGATCACCCCAAAACGCGCGGTCAACGGCAGGCGCTCGGGCCAGACCTTGCGCACCGCCGCCAGCGTCTCGACCAGGAAGCGGCCGCGGTTCTCGGCGGAGCCGCCGTACGCGTCATCGCGCTGGTTGGAGTGCGGCGAGAAGAAGCTCTGCGCCAGATAGCCATGCGCGAAATGCAACTCCAGCCATTCGAAGCCGAGGTCGCGTGCCCGTTCGGCCGCTGCGACAAAATCGGCGCGGACACGAGCGATATCGTCGAGCGTCATCGCGCGCGGCACCTTCGGCAGGCCGGCCCCGAAGGCAACGGCCGACGGCGCGATGGTCTGCCAGCCGCGCGGATCCCCCTCGGGAATGTGATCATCGCCTTCCCAGGGCCGGTTGGCGCTGGCCTTGCGTCCCGCATGGCCGATCTGGATGCCGGGCACCGCACCGGCGGCCTTGATCGCGCCCACGACCGGAGCCAGGGCTTCTGCCTGCCTGTCGTTCCACAGGCCGGCGCATCCCGGCGTAATACGGCCTTCCGGCGAAACGGCGGTCGCCTCGGCGATCACCAGACCCGCGCCGCCGCGCGCGATGCCGGCCAGGTGCACCTTGTGCCAGTCGTTGATGACGCCATCCTCGGCGACGTACTGGCACATCGGCGGCACCGCGATCCGGTTGCGCAGCGTGACATCTTTCAGTTTGAACGGTTGGAACAGCGCGGACATCTATCGTTTTCCTTCAGTGAGATCGAAACAGCAGCGGGTAAGGCAAAACAGCAAATTGCCAGATTGGCAAATGGGGAAAAGGCGGCCGGCTCAACGGCCTCGTACCGCCACGGCGTCCAGCAACGCATGCGCGACGGCCTCCGACGAGGCCGGATTCTGGCCGGTGATCAGCAGGCCGTCGGTGACGGCATGCGGCTGCCAGTCGGCGGCCCTCTCGTAGCGGCTGCCATTGGCCTTCAGCACGTCCTCGACCAGGAAGGGCACCACATCGGTCAGGCCGACCGCCGCTTCCTCGGTATTCGAAAAGCCCGTCACCGCCTTGCCGTGGACCAGCGGATTGCCGTCAGGGCCCTTGACATGGCGGAGGACGCCCGGCGCATGGCACACCGCCGCGACCGGCTTGCCGGCGGCGATGGCGCGTTCGATCAGCGTGATCGAATGGCGGTCTTCGGCGAGATCCCACAGCGGGCCGTGGCCGCCCGGGTAAAACACCGCATCGAAATCGTCGATCGACACGTCGGCCAGCTTGCGCGTCGAGGACAGCGCGGCGCGGGCCTCGGCATCGGCCTCGAAACGCCGGGTGGCGTCGGTCTGCGAGGCCGGGTCGCTGCTCTTCGGATCCAGCGGCGGCTGTCCGCCCTGGGGCGATGCCAGCGTGATGTCGACGCCCTGATCACGAAACACGTAGTACGGCGCCGCCAGCTCTTCCAGCCAGAAGCCGGTCTTCTGGCCGGTGTCGCCAAGACGGTCATGCGAAGTCAGTACGATCAGCAGTTTCATGTGCGAATCCTTGTCGGTTCAGTCGGACGAAGACCGGAATTAGACCGGTCGTCTAGTAACGAAGTCAAAAAAAGCGACGCGCCTTCCGCGTCGCCACCGGCGGCTTCTTTTCCGCCGGCCCTGCTTTGCTACGACAGCTTCAACAATTGCCGCGTCGCGGCCATCGCCAGCGCAAACGGCTTGCCGTCCTGCCGGAATTTCCCCAACAGCGTGGCGCCGAGCCATAACTGGTACAGCGTGGTCGCCAGCTCATACGGGTCGTCGATTCCGCGCAGCGAGCCATCGCGCAAACCCGCTTCGATACAGGCCGCCAGCCGCTGCACGATCTGGCCGGTGCCGCGCTCCAGCACGCCGCGCATCGCCTGCGACAGGTCGCACACCTCGGCGCCCAGCTTCACCGCGAGGCATTTGCCCTCCGGATCCTCTGCATTCTGCGCGTTCTGCCACTCGGTCCAGTAGCGCAAAAGCCGCTGGCCATGACTGCCCTCGCCGCGCACCAGCATTTGCTCGAGATGCGCCAGATAGTCGGCGAAATACGATTCGAGCAACGCCTCGCCAAACGCTTCCTTCGAGCCGAAATAGTGATAGAACGACCCCTTCGGCACCCCGGCGGCCTGCAAGATCTCGTTCAGCCCCACCGCCGAAAAACCCTTGCGGAGCATGATCGGCTTGGCCGTGTCGAGAATGTGCTGGCGGACGTCAGCGGTGGTGGAGGGTGGCATGGGATCGAATGATAGCAGAATTAGACCGGTCGTCTAGTAGGGCGATGGACCCGGACAGGGTAAGGACCGGTAGTTCTGCGAATCGGCATTCTTGTTCGTTTTTGTCCCGATGCGCCGCACTGGCTGTATGGATGCACAGTATATTCGTGACCTCCTTTCTGTATGAAAGGGTCGCAAATGGCTCCGTCTGGACAAATCGTGCCCCACTGCGCGAACTGCCAGGCACTCGCTAGTGAGGGAACAAGCCTTGCCCAAGCAGGACTATCCGCCTTTGTGGCCTCCCGGGCGTCACAGGATTACGCTTCCGGACTTTCGCGCCGTCGCGGTGGAACGGTTTCCGCGCGATGGGCGGCGGCGAGAGTTGTACCTTCGTCTGGAAGCCTGGATAAAGAGGCTTCAGTCCCTTGGTGTCAAGGCAACACTCTGGCTCGACGGCTCGTTCGCCACGGAAAAACCCGGCCCGCGCGACATCGATTGCATCCTTTGGAATCCCCGAGTGGAGGGCGAGATGACACAGGCTACAAAAGAACTCCTTGGACCGCTAATCGACAAGGACCACGTAGACAGTGAGTTTGGGCTGGATTTTTTTATGGAGGGACCCTGGAGCGGCGACCGCTTCCAGAGAGAGGCTTACTGGTCTGGCGTGTTTGGTTTTTGCCACGACCGGATTACAGCGAAAGGATTCGTGGAGATCGCATTGTGAGCGCCGAATTTCTTGAACAGCATGTAAAGGCCTTGATTGCGTTTGCCAGGGAAACAGAGGAACAACTAGCGAAGGATCCTCATGACTTCTGGTGTGCTGCAGCGTTAAAAGTACAGTACCAAGCCATCGCCAAAGCTTGGCACGAGCTTGCCGTTGCACGAGCAGCACAGACGCGGCAACCATGCGAATTGCGCTTGATTGCGCCTCCCACGAAGGCCCAGGGTTGGAGCAGCACCTGAATCGCTCCATGCAAGCCGTTCCTGCGGGGTTCGGATATTCGCGCTACCCTGTCGCGCTCGGATTGAAGATTCCGACCGTTGTTCGGATCCACTCCTCTGTCAGGAACCCCCACATGCCCCAGTCCCTGAAAATCGACTTCGTCTCCGACATCGCCTGTCCGTGGTGTGCGGTCGGCCTGTCCTCGCTGCAGTTGGCGCTGTCCCGGCTTGGCGATCAGGTCGATGCCGAGGTGGTGCTGCACCCTTTCGAACTGAACCCGGACATGGGGCCCGGCGGTGAGGCCATCGTCGATTATCTCGGCAAGAAATATGGCCGCACGCCGGCGCAGATTGCGGAGACGCAGGCAATGATCCGGGAGCGCGGCGCCGACGTCGGCTTCTCGTTCGGTCCGCGCGAGCGCGTCTACAACACGTTCGACGCGCATCGCCTGCTGCATTGGGCCCGCCTGGAAGGCAGGCAATTACCGCTGAAGCTGGCGCTGCTGCGGGCCTATCACGGCGAGGGCAAGGATCCGAGCGACCATGGCGTGCTGGCCGAGGCGGCGCAATCCGCGGGCCTCGATGGTGCCGCGGCGCGCCGCGTGCTCGAGAACGGCGACTATGCCGACGAGGTCCGCGCCGAGGAGCGGGAATACCAGTCGATGGGCATCCAGTCGGTGCCGTCGATCATTTTCAACGATCGCTACCTGGTCACCGGCGGCCAGCCGGCGGAAGCGTTCGAACAGGCGATCCGGCAGATCCTCGCCGAAAGCGCCGAAGGCGCTGAACGCTGAACGCGCCGCCGCGGCTCAGCGCATCGCAAACCAATCCTCCGGCAGCCACTCGGTGGCCTGCCGGGCCGGGGAGCTCAGTGTCAGCGTGGCCTCGTGCAGCAACGCATCGCCCGGATGCAGCCGCACCGAGAAGCCGTACTCGCGCAGGATCGCCAGCATGCGGCGGTTCTCGCTCAATACCTCGCCACGCAAGACACGCAGACGTTGCGTGCGGGCGCCCTGCACCAGCGCCCGCACCAATCGGCGGCCGATACCGCGCCCCTGCCAGCGGTCGGTGACGACCAGGGCCAGTTCGCCGACGCCCCCTTCCCCCACCGCGTATTCCCCATTGGCGACGATGATTTCCTCGCCATCGCCATCGCCGCGGACGGTCAGCACAAGCGCGGAACGGCTGCGGACGAACTGCCCGACCAGATCGTCGGACACCAGCCCACCGGTCAGGAAACGGAAGTAGCGGCTCTCGCGCGACAGTCCGTCGACAAAGGCCCGCTGGCGGACAAAGTCGTCGAGACGCACGGCCCGCGCCGTCAACCTCTGTCCACCGTTGAGGGTCCAGGTCTGCGGAAAGTCGCCGAAGGCCAGGGGCTTGGCAAACAGGAAGGGAGCGATCTCGGCGGCACGCAAGACGGCGGGCATGGCTGGCATCCTGACTTCATTTATCGTAGCCAGAGTATAGGCGAGATCCTGACTTTTGCAAATGAAGTCAGCCTGCTATGCTGCGATCATGGAACCGACCTCCGAAGACCTCCGTCATTGTTCGATCGCCGGCACGCTCGCCCTGATCGGCGAGAAATGGTCGATGCTGATCCTTCGCGACGTGCTGAGCGGCGTCAGCCGCTTTGACGACTTCCTGTCCCGGCTCCAATGCTCCCCGGCCGTGCTGTCCGCCCGGCTCAAGACGCTGACCGAGGCGGGCCTGCTGCGTCGGGTCAGCTACCGTGAGCCGGGCGCGCGCGAGCGCTTCGCTTACCGGCCCACGCGGGCCGCCGTCGAGCTGCTGCCCGTGCTGATCGGGTTGATGCAGTGGGGCGATCGCCATCTGCGGGACGGCTGCGGCCTGGTGGAGGTTCGCTCGGCCACCAGCGGGCTGAAGGTCCACGCCGCATTGATCGACGAAGCCGGCAATGAAGTGCCCCTGAACGACTTGAAGACCGTGCGCTCGCGTCATGCGATGCCGGCCCGGGCAGACCACTCGGACGCGTCGCCCTCCGCCGCTCAAGCGGACGCCACACCCGACGCGCCGGATCTCGCCAGCGCCGGCTGACCCCGCGCACCGCCGCCGCGCATTGCGGCGCACCATCGTCGTGCCGCCCCGCCCCAACAGCGCGCATCGCGTGACCTTCGCCGCGCTGCGGCAGCGCTGTATCCGCATCGAACAGCACAAAACGCGCTGGCATGCCGCTTGCTGAATTGTGACGCGAGCGGACCAACGGCGGCCCGCTCCAGACACACAGCGCGCCGGCGGTCTTCACCGCCGGCGTCAGGACAACGGCGTCCCCTGAATCGATCGCATTGACCGCATCGGCTCTCGGGACGCCTTTTGTTTTCTTGGAGCCAGCATGGCAGCGACCCTCAGCCCGGATGCAAGCCTGAATTCCAGCGCGCAAAGCAAAGCGACCCGCATCGCGCTGTTCTCCTTCCGCACGCCGCAGATGCGGGCCTTCCATATGACGTGGATGGCGTTCTTCGTCTGCTTCTTCGCCTGGTTCGCCTGCGCACCGCTGATGCCGATGCTGCGCGGCGAATTCGGCCTGACGCCCGATCAGGTCGCGAACATCAATATCGCGGCCGTCGCCGTGACGATCCTGGTGCGATTGATCATCGGCCCGCTGTGCGACCGGTACGGACCGCGCAAGGCATATACCGGTCTGCTGGTGCTCGGCTCGATTCCGGTACTGGGCGTGGCGATGGCGCAGACCTACGAGGCCTTCCTGTTCTTCCGGCTGCTGATCGGCGCGATCGGCGCGAGCTTCGTGATCACGCAGTACCACACCTCGGTGATGTTCGCGCCCAACGTGGTCGGCACCGCCAATGCCGCGTCTGCCGGCTGGGGCAATGCCGGCGGCGGCGCCGCGCAGGGCCTGATGCCGCTGCTGCTGGCCGGCGTGCTGATGCTGGGCGTCAGCGAGACGATGGGCTGGCGCGTGGCGCTGCTGGTGCCGGGCATTGCCATGCTGCTGATGGCCGCGCTGTACTGGCGCTTCACGCAGGACTGCCCGCAGGGCAACTACGCCGAGCTGCGCGCGCAGGGCATCGCCATCGACGGCGGCAAGAAGGGCGGCTGGGCCAGCTTCGTCGCCGCCAGCGCGAACTATCGTGTGTGGCTGCTGTTCGTGACCTACGGCGCCTGCTTCGGCGTCGAGATCTTCATCCACAACGTCGCGGCAATGTACTTCGTCGACCGCTTCGAGCTGTCGCTGAAGGCCGCGGGACTGGCCGCCGCCAGCTTCGGCCTGCTGGCGCTGTTCGCCCGCGCGCTGGGCGGCTGGGCCTCGGACAGGGTCGCGCGCACGCACGGCCTGAGCGCCCGCACCACGCTGCTGTTCGTTCTGATGCTCGGCGAGGGCCTGGGCCTGCTGTGGTTCTCGCAATCGAGTTCGGTCGTGCTGGCGGTGATCGCGATGCTGGCCTTCGGCCTGTTCACTCACATGGCCTGCGGCGCGACCTATGCGCTGGTGCCGTTCATCGACCGCAAGGCGCTGGGCGGCGTGTCCGGAATCATCGGCGCGGGCGGCAACGTCGGCGCGGTCGCCGCCGGCCTGCTGATGAAGGGGCTGGGCAGCCTGCAGCAGACCCTGATGGTGCTCGGCGTGCTGGTCGTGCTGTCGGCGCTGTGCGCGGTGGCGGTGCGCTTCTCGGCCGAGCACAAGGCCCGCGAGCAGGCACTGCTCGAAAACGCGCTCGCCAGCTAGCCGATACCGCCCGCCCTACTCCCGACAACAACGCACCACGAGAAGCCCACGCAGGCGCCCACGAACAAGGAACGCATCATGAAGCTCGTCATCATCGGCCACGGCATGGTCGGCCACAAACTGCTCGAATGCCTGGCGCAGGCGCGCGACGAAGGCGGCGCCAACCTGCAGGTCACCGTGCTGTGCGAGGAACCGCGCCCGGCCTATGACCGCGTTCACCTGTCCGAATTCTTCGCGGGCAAGAGCGCCGACGACCTGTCGCTGGTCGAGCCGGGCTTTTTCGACGAGACCGGTTTCGCGCTGCGGCTGAACGCGCGCGCCACCGCGATCGACCGCGCCGCGCGCACGGTTACCGTGTCGACCGGCGAGACGCTGCACTACGACAAGCTGGTGCTGGCGACCGGTTCCTACCCGTTCGTGCCGCCGGTGCCGGGCCGCGATCGCGCCGACTGCTTCGTCTACCGCACCATCGAAGATCTGGAAGCGATGCGCGAATGCGGCGCGCGCTCGCGCACCGGCGTGGTGGTCGGCGGCGGCCTGCTGGGCCTGGAATGTGCCAAGGCGCTGCGCGACATGGGCCTGCAGGCCCATGTGGTCGAATTCGCGCCGCGGCTGATGGCGGTGCAGGTCGACGATGCCGGCGGCCAGATGCTGCGGCGGAAGATCGCGGCGCTGGGCGTCACCGCGCATACCGGCAAGAACACCGTCGAGATCGTCGACGGCGAGGACGGCACGCACCGGATGCGCTTTGCCGACGGCACGCACCTGGACACCGACATGATCGTGTTCTCGGCCGGCATCCGCCCGCGCGACGAACTGGCGCGCGCCGCTGGCCTGGCGATCGGCGAGCGCGGCGGCATCGTGATCGACGACCAGTGCCGTACCTCGGACCCGGACATCTTCGCGATCGGCGAATGCGCGCTGTGGCAGGGCAAGATCTTCGGCCTGGTCGCGCCCGGGTACGACATGGCACGCGTGACCGCGAGCCAGTTGCTCGGCGACGAGGCCGCCTTCACCGGCGCCGACATGAGCACCAAGCTCAAGCTGATGGGCGTGGACGTGGCGAGCCTCGGCGACCCGCACGGCCACACTCCCGGCGCGCGCGTCTACCAGTTCGCCGACGAGCGCAAGGAGGTCTACAAGAAGCTGGTGGTGTCCGAGTGCGGCACCTATCTGCTCGGCGGCGTGCTGGTCGGCGACGCGGCAGAATACGGCACGCTGCTGCAGATGATGCTGAACCGGATGCCGCTGCCGGAATCCCCGGAATTCCTGATCCTGCCGTCCTCCGACGGCAAGGCGAGGCCCGGCCTCGGCGTCGATGCGCTGCCCGACGGCGCGCAGATCTGTTCCTGCAACAACGTCTCGAAGGCCCAGATCTGCGCCGCGGTCGGCGGCGGCGCCACCAGCATCGGCGCGCTGAAGTCCTGCACCAAGGCCGGCACTGCCTGCGGCGGATGCGTGCCGCTGGTCACGCAGCTGATGAAGGCCGAGATGAAGAAGCAGGGCCTGGCGGTCAACAACCACCTGTGCGAGCACTTCGCCTACTCGCGCCAGGAGCTGTACCACCTGGTCCGAGTCGGCGGCTTCCGTACCTTCGACGCGCTGCTGGCCGCGCATGGCAAGGGCCACGGCTGCGATATCTGCAAGCCGACCGTCGCCAGCATCCTGGCCTCGTGCTGGAACGAGTTCGTGCTCAAGCCCGAGCACGCCAGCCTGCAGGATTCGAACGACTACTTCCTGGCCAATATCCAGAAGGACGGCACCTATTCGGTGGTGCCGCGCATGCCCGGCGGCGAGGTCACGCCCGACGGGCTGATCGCGGTGGGCCGGGTGGCGAAGAAATACGGCCTCTACACCAAGATCACCGGCGGCCAGCGCGTGGACCTGTTCGGCGCGCGGGTCGAACAGCTGCCGCTGATCTGGGAAGAGCTGATCGCCGCCGGCTTCGAATCGGGCCACGCCTACGGCAAGTCGCTGCGCACGGTGAAGTCCTGCGTCGGCTCGACCTGGTGCCGCTATGGCGTCGGCGATTCGGTCGGCCTGGCGATCGAGCTGGAGAACCGCTACAAGGGTCTGCGCGCGCCGCACAAGATCAAGTTCGGCGTGTCGGGCTGCACGCGCGAATGCGCGGAGGCCCAGGGCAAGGACATCGGCGTGATCGCCACCGACAAGGGCTGGAACCTGTATGTCTGCGGCAATGGCGGCATGAAGCCGCGCCATGCCGAGCTGCTGGCCAGCGATCTGGATCGCGACACGCTGGTCCGCTACATCGACCGCGTGCTGATGTTCTACGTGCGCACCGCCGACCGCCTGCAGCGCACCAGCGTCTGGCGCGACAACCTCGAAGGCGGCCTCGACTACCTGAAGGCCGTGGTCATCGACGACAGCCTCGGCATCGCGGCCGAACTCGAGGCCCAGATGCAGCTGGTGGTCGATACCTATCAATGCGAATGGAAGAAGGCCGTCACCGATCCGCAGACGCGCCAGCGCTTCCACCATTTCGTCAACAGCGAGCGAGGGGACGAGCATGTCGTGTTCGTGCAGGAGCGCGGCCAGATCCGGCCGGCCACACCGGAGGAACGGAACTTGCAACGCGTGGCCGGCGGCGGCGTGCCGGCGCAGCGCCCTGTGGCGGTGCCGCTGGTCCGCATGGATCGGGTCGCCGAGGCGGACCCGGTAGCGTAACCGGACCATTCGCCATCCGAACGATATCAGCCGCCACTTCAGCCGCCACTTCAGCCGCCATGCCCTACGCAGCCGAGGAAATCATCATGAGCCAGCTTGCCACGCACGCTTCATCCGAACAGTGGACCGCGGTCTGCGCGCTGCGCGACATCGTGCCGAACACCGGCGTCTGCGCGCTGGTCGGGCATCGTCAGATCGCGGTGTTCCGCGTCGGCCCGGACAACCAGGTCTTCGCGATCGACAACTACGATCCGAACGCCGATGCGGCGGTGCTCTCGCGCGGTCTGGTGGGCAACCTCGGCGACCGGCTCGTGGTTGCCTCGCCGATCTACAAGCAGCATTTCGACCTGCGCACCGGGGAATGCCTGGAGGCGCCGGAGCATTCGGTGCCGGCCTATCCGGCGCGCGTCTACGACGGCAAGGTATGGGTGGCGGCATGAACCGCACCGGCAAGCCCCGCCTGGTGGTGGTCGGCAACGGCATGGCCGGCATGCGCACCGTCGAAGAGCTGCTCGCGCTCGCGCCCGACCTGTACGACATCACCGTATTCGGCGCCGAGCCGCATGGCAACTACAACCGCATCCTGCTGTCGCCGGTGCTGGCCGGGGAGAAGACGGTCGACGACATCATGCTGCATCCGCGCGAGTGGTATGCGCGCCATGGCATCACGCTGCTGGCCGGCGATCCGGTGGTGGCAATCGATCGCGCGCGCCGCCTGGTACGTTCGCAGTCCGGCAAGGAGGTCCGCTACGACCGGCTGCTGCTGGCCACGGGCTCGCGGCCCTTCATCGTCCCGGTCCCCGGACACGAACTCGGCGGCGTGATCGCGTTCCGCGACATCCAGGATGTCGAAACGATGCTGGCCGCGGCGCGCGCGCATCGCCATGCCGTGGTGATCGGCGGCGGGCTGCTCGGGCTGGAGGCCGCCAACGGCCTGTTGCGCCGGGGCATGGACGTCACCGTGCTGCATCTGGGCGACGCGCTGATGGATCGCCAGCTGGACGCCAACGCCGCCGCCCTGCTCAAGCGCACGCTGGAACGGCGCGGCCTGCGTATCCTGCTCGGGGCCAATACCAGCGAGATTCTCGGCGAGAAGCGGGTTACCGGCGTGCGCCTGGCAGACGGCACGCAGATCCCGGCCGATCTCGTCGTGATGGCCGCCGGCGTGCGCCCGAACGCCGAACTCGCCCGCGCCGCCGGCCTGCATTGCGAGCGCGCGATCGTCGTCGACGACACGCTGCAGACCTACGATCCTCGCATCTATGCCGTCGGCGAATGCGTGCAGCACCGCCAGGCCACCTTCGGACTGGTCGCACCGATCTGGGATCAGGCGCGCGTCTGCGCGGCGCATCTGGCCGGCGCCGGGCACCGGCGCTATGTCCAGCAGGCCACCGCCACGCGGCTGAAGGTCAGCGGCGTCGAGCTGTACTCGGCCGGCGATATCGTCGGCGGCGAGGACAGCGAGGACCTGGTGCTGCGTGATCCGCGCCGCGGCGTCTACAAGCGCCTGGTGCTGCAACAGGGCCGCCTGGCCGGCGCGGTGCTGTATGGCGACGTGCAGGACGGTCCGTGGTATTTCGAGCTGATTCAGAACGGTACGCCGATCGGCGCGATGCGCAACCGGCTGCTGTTCGGCAAGGCGCAATGCGATGCGGTGGCCGCGTGACGACATGGTGGGCGATACCGTCGTCGTCCCCGCGTGCGCGGGGACGAATGTGACATCACGGCGCCAACATGGAATCCAGTAGCAAGGGGCAAGGTGTGAAACTCTCCGATATTCCAGTCGCCATCGCGGCAGACGCCGCGGCGCGTGCCACGCCGGTGACGAGCGTGCAGACGACCTGCCCCTACTGCGGCGTGGGCTGCGGCGTTCGCGCGCAGCGGCACGCCGACGGCACCGTCGAGGTCGCCGGCGATCCGTCGCATCCCGCCAATGCGGGACGGCTGTGCGTCAAGGGTTCGGCACTGGCCGAAACCGTCGGCCTGAACGACCGCCTGCTGCATCCGCAATTGCGCGCGGCCGACGGCACGCTGCGGCAGGCGTCATGGGACGAGGCGCTCGACCGTGCAGCCTCGGGCCTGCGCGACATCATCGCGCGCCATGGCCCCGAATCTGTCGCCCTCTATGTTTCCGGGCAACTGCTGACCGAGGATTACTACGTCGCCAACAAGCTGATGAAGGGCTTCATCGGCACGGCCAATATCGACACCAACTCGCGGCTGTGCATGTCGTCGGCCGTGGCCGGCCACAAGCGCGCGTTCGGCGAGGACATCGTGCCCGGCTGCTACGAGGATCTCGATCTGGCCGATCTGGTCGTGCTGGTCGGCTCGAACACCGCGTGGTGCCACCCGATCCTGTTCCAGCGGCTGGCCAGGGCCAAGGCCGAACGCCCGCAGATGAAGCTGGTCGTGATCGATCCGCGCCGCACCGCCACCTGCGATCTGGCCGACCTGCACCTGCCGGTAAAACCGGGCACCGACGTCTGGCTGTTCAACGGCCTGCTGCATCATCTGCATCGCCAAGGCGCCATCGATGCGCAGTTCGTGCAGGCGCATACCGATGGTGACGACGCGCTGGCGGCCGCATTGCAGGCCGCCGCGGGCGAGGCCGATCTGGCTGCCGTCGCCCGTGCCTGCAAGATCGATCCGGCCGATCTGCTGACCTTCTATCAGTGGTTTGCCGGCACGCCGCGCGTGGTCACCGCGTACTCGCAGGGCGTCAACCAATCGTCGGCGGGCACCGACAAGGTCAACAGCATCATCAATTGCCACCTGTTGACCGGCCGCATCGGCAAGCCGGGCATGGGCCCGTTCTCGCTGACCGGCCAGCCGAACGCGATGGGCGGGCGCGAGGTCGGCGGCCTGGCCAACATGCTCGCCGCCCATCTGGAGCTGACCGAGCCGCGCCATCGCGAGCTGGTGCAGACCTTCTGGGACGCACCGGCCATCGCCGATCGTCCCGGCCTGAAGGCCGTCGAACTGTTCGAGGCGATCGAGCAAGGCCGCATCAAGGCGGTGTGGGTGATGGCCACCAATCCGGTGGTCAGCCTGCCCGACGCCGACCAGGCCCGCCGCGCGCTGCAGCGCTGCGAACTGGTGATCGCGTCGGATATCGTCACCCGCACCGATACCAACGACAGCGCGCATATCCTGCTGCCGGCGCTGGGTTGGGGCGAAAAGGACGGCACGGTGACCAATTCGGAGCGGCGCATCTCGCGCCAGCGCGCCTTCCTGCCCGCACCGGGCGAGGCCCGGGCCGACTGGTGGATCGTCTGCCAGGTGGCGCGCCGCATGGGCTTTGCCGGCTTCGACTATGGTTCGCCGCGCGAGATCTTCGACGAGCATGCGCGGCTGTCGGCGTACCGAAATCAGGGCGGCAGCGCAGGCACGGTCCCGCGCGCCTTCGACATCGGCGGCCTCGCCGGCCTCGACGCGCAGGGCTACGACGCGCTGCAACCGGTGCAATGGCCGGTGCGGGCGGAAGGCGCCGGCACGGCACGCCTGTTCGCAGACGGCGGCTTCTCGCATCCGGATCGGCGCGCGCGCTTTGTCGCCACCGCGCCGCGCAAACCGGTGCACGCGACCGACGAGGACTATCCGCTGATCCTGAACACCGGCCGCGTGCGCGACCAGTGGCACACGATGACCCGCACCGGCAAGTCGGCGCGCCTGGCCGAACACCTGCCCGAACCCTTCGTCGACATGCACCCGCAGGATGCACTGCTGTGCGGCGTCGGCGAGGGCCGCCTCGCGCGGGTGTCGACGCGCTGGGGTGCGATGGTGGTGCGCGTGCGCCATGGCGGCGGCATTCCGCGCGGCAGCGTGTTCGTGCCGATTCACTGGAATGGGCGGTTCAGTTCCGATGCGCGCGTCGGCGCGCTGGTCAATCCGGTGGTCGATCCGGTGTCCGGTGAGCCCGAGTTCAAGCACACCCCGGTCCGTATCGATCCTTTCCCGGTCTCGTGGCACGGCTTCGCGCTGGCGCGCGACACGCTGGACTGCGGTGCGCTGACCTGGTGGACGCGCGTGACGGGCCGGCAATTCCAGCGCTACGAATTCGCCGGCCGCGAGTCGGTGGCCGATCGCGCCGCCTGGGCGCGCCAACTGCTCGGCGCGGCCGACCCGGAAGCGGACTGGATCGAATACGAGGACCGCTCCGCCGGCATCTACCATGCCGCCCTGGTGGTCGACGACCGGCTCCAGGCCTGCGTCTATGTCTCGACGCGGCCCGACGTGCTGCCGGCACGGGCCTGGCTCGGCAGCCTGTTCGCCAAGGACCTGCTGGATGACGAGGACCGCATCGGCCTGCTGATCGGCCAGGCGGCCCAACCCGGCGCCGATGCCGGCCCGACGGTCTGCTCCTGCTTCGGCGTCGGGCGCAATACCATCTGCGACGCGATCCGCCAGCACGGCCTGCGCAGCGCGGCCGAGATCACCGCCTGCGTCAAGGCCGGCGGCAATTGCGGTTCGTGCGTGCCCGAACTGAACGCGCTGCTGGCCGCGGCGAAGGTCGATCGGGATGAGCCGGTGTTTTCGGGATAGGTGTTGCCGTCGAGCCCGCGGCCCGTTGTTGCGCCTGATGATTCCAGCCAGCTTTCTTCGGATCCGGAATTCCGGACATTTCTCCGCCTCTGCCGGCGAATGTCCGGTAAAGCAAACACGGCCGACACATCGGCCGAGCGTCGTTGCGAGTCCGCCAATCGAGTTTCACGCGGCGAAACTTTGATGCGTCGCAAAATGACGCAGCCCTGTGGTCGCCCTATAACGGCATCTGCGGTTTCATTCCGCAAAATGACCAGAACAGGGAGACGGCCGGATGACGACGCAGGGATCGTCGCTGCGCAAGGCTTGCCAGCTGCTACGGGCGCTGTCGGATCCGCGTAATACGCGGCTGACCGACCTGGCGCAGGCATCGGGCGTCGACAAGGCGTCGGCGCTGCGGTTGCTCGACACGCTGGCGGCCGAAGGGCTGGTTTCGCGCGACCCCGCTACCAAGGCCTTCAGTCCCGGCCCCGAATGGCTGGTGTTGCGCGCGGCCGCGCTGCGGCGCCTCGACATGCGGCCCCTGGCCCGTCCGGCGCTGATCCGCCTCGCCTGCGCGTTCGAGGACACCGCGATCCTGTCGGTGCCGAGCGGCTGGGAATCGGTCTGCACCGAGCTGCGCTTCGGCAATTTTCCAATCCGCGCCAACTATCTCGATATCGGCAGCCGCCGCCCGCTCGGCGTGGGCGCCGGCAGCCTGGCCTTGCTGGCCGCCCTTCCCGACGACGAAATCGAGGCGGTACTGCGCTGCGTGGCGCCGGCACTGAAGCGTTATCCGCGGCTGAGCACGGCGGCGCTGCTGCGCCATGTCGAGGCGACGCGCGAGCGCGGCTACGCGGTGCTGCTCGATGTGGTGGTCGAGCGCATGGGCGGCATCGCGATCGCGTTGCCGGGGCCCGACGGCTATCCGCTCGGGGCACTGAGCATCGCCGCGCTGAACGAGCGCATCACCGAACGGGAGGCCGCGATGGCCAAGGCGCTGCGGCGCGAGGCCGACGGCATCGTCGCCCATCTGGGCGCCATCGAGGCGCCGCAGCCCGACCGCTGGCCGCACCGTGGCGCCGCCGCGCGCACGACGGCTGCCGCGCTGTCGCCAGCCGATACGCCGTAATCGAATCCGCCCCGCCATGCCGGCGGGCTGCCGCCGCAAACGCCGGCCACGCAAAGGACATCCCGAACAACAACAAGGAGGACCACCGACATGGAGACATCAGGCATGCGCTGGAAACAACGTCCCGACGGTTCGACCTGGGGCGACTTCGGCCCCGACGACCAGATCGGGCGGCTCAATCTGATCGGCGCCGAGCAGGTACGCAAGGCTGCGCAGGAGGTCCAGGCGGGCCTGAGCTTCTGCCTGTCGCTGCCGCTGGACTATCCCGGCGGCAACAAGCTCAATCCGCGCCGCCATCCGCCGGTGCTGCGTCCCACCTTCCGCGACGACCTGCCCTACGTCAATTTCCCGCTCGCCAAGGTCGACCCCAAGGCCACCGACGTGATCAGCGACGACCAGGTGCTGCTGTCGCTGCAGTACTCGACGCAATGGGATTCGCTGGCCCACGTCGGCGCGCTGTTCGATGCCGACGGCGACGGCCGCCCCGAGCGGGTCTACTACAACGGCTATCGCGCCAACGAACATATTGTCGGACCGGTCGACTATGCCGACGACGATCACTTCGCCGCCCACGGCTGCAATCACGAACACAGCGAGGCGCGCGCGCTCGGCATCGAGAACTTCGCCGTCAAGGGCATGCAGGGCCGCGGCGTGCTGGTCGATCTGGCGCACTGCTATGGCACCGACTTCCGCGATATCGGCTACGACGAGCTGATGCGCGCGATGGAAGCGGACCGCGTCGAGGTCGAGCGCGGCGACATGCTGCTGCTGCGCACCGGCTTCGCCGAGGTGGTGCTGTCGATGCGGCGCGAGCCCGACGAGAACGTGCTTCACCATAGCTGCAGCGCGCTGAACGGACGCGACGACAAGCTGCTGCAGTGGATCACCGATGCCGGCATCGCCGCACTGATCGCCGACAACTACGCGGTCGAGCGCTATCCGGCGCAGCCCGCCAGCGGTCCGGGTCCGCATCCGCTGCTGCCGCTGCACCACCACTGCCTGTTCAAGCTTGGCCTGCCGCTGGGCGAGCTCTGGTATCTGCGCGAACTGGCGCAATGGCTGCGCGAGCACGGCCGCACCCGCTTCATGCTGACGGCGCCGCCGCTACGCCTGCCCGGGGCGGTCGGTTCGCCCACCACACCGATCGCCACCGTCTGAGCGGCGACACCAACGATCCGGAGGAGACACACGATATGAAGCCGTTTTCCGCACGCCGGCGCATTGCCGGCCCTGTTTCGCGCGCATTTGCCGGCATGCTGGGCGCATGCGCGCTGTCGCTCGGCGGCACTGCCTACGCCCAGGCGCAGACAAAGGCCACCGTCTCCGACGATCTGGTCAAGGTCGGCCTGATTCTCGACATGAGCGGCCTGTATGCCGACGTGACCGGCCGCGGCAGCGCCACCGCCGCGCAGATGGCGATCGACGACTTCGGCGGCAAGGTGCTGGGCCGCAAGATCGAGCTGGTGGTCGCCGATCATCAGAACAAGGCCGACATCGCCGCCAACAAGGCGCGCGAATGGTTCGACACGGACCGCGTCGACGCGATCCTCGATGTCGCGGCATCCGCGCCCGCGCTCGCCGTGCTCGAAGTCGCCAAGCAGAAGAACCGGATCGTGGTGTTCTCGGGCCCCGGCACCGAGCGGCTGACCAACGATCTGTGCACGCCGATCTCCGTGCATTACGCCTACGATACCTATGCGCTCGCCAACACCACCGCCCGCGCGATGGTCCAGCGCGGCGGCAAGAGCTGGTATTTCCTGACTGCCGACTACGCGTTCGGCCACACGCTGCAGGACTCGGCCACCACCGTGGTCAACGAAACCGGCGGCAAGGTGCTCGGCGCCGCGCGCCATCCGATCGGCGCCAGCGACTTCGCCTCCTATCTGCTGCAGGCGCAGGCCAGCAAGGCGCAGGTCGTGGGCCTTGCCAACGCGGGCGGGGACTCCGTCAACGCGATCAAGGCCGCGCACGAGTTCGGCCTGACGCGCGACAACAAGCAGAAGCTGGCCGGCCTGCTGCTGTATATCAACGACATCCATGCAATCGGCCTGAAGACCGCGGCGGGCCTGGTGCTGACCGAGGCGTTCTATTGGGACATGAACGACGCCACCCGCAAATGGTCGCGCCGGTATTTCGACAAGCTCAAGAAGATGCCGAACATGAGCCAGGCGGGCGTCTACTCGTCGGTAATGCACTATCTGAAGGCCGTGCAGGCCGCCGGCACGGACGAAACCGCCGCGGTGATGAAGCAGATGAAGGCGATGCCGATCCAGGACTTCTTCACATCCAACGGCCGTATCCGCGAGGACGGGCGCATGGTGCATGACATGTACCTGTTCGAGGTGAAGACGCAGGCCGAGTCGAAGTACCCGTGGGACTACTACAAGGTGCTTGCGACGGTGCCCGGCGACCAGGCGTTCATCCCGCCGTCGAAGTCGAAGTGCCCGCTGCTGAAGCGCTGACATGGGCCGGACATGAGCGAATCGACGCAACGCGCCGCCTGGTTGCGCGGCGCCGGCAATACCCGCTTCGGCAGGCTGCCCGGCAGCACGCCGCTGACGCTGATGGCGCAGGCCGCCGATGCCGCGCTGGCGGAAGCCGAGCTGTCGCGCGGCGACATCGACGGCGTGCTGTGCGGTTACGCGACCACGTTGCCGCATCTGATGCTGGCCGACCGCTTCTGCGAATATGCCTCTCTGCAACCCGCCTATGCGCACGGCATGGCCGCCGGCGGGGCCACCGGCGGAGCGATGGCGATGCTGGCGCGCGAGCTGGTGCGCGCCGGCCGCTGCCGCCATGTGCTGGTGGTGGCCGGCGAAAACCGCCTGAGCGGACAGAGCCGCGACCAGTCGGTGCAGACGCTGGCCCAGGTCGGCGAGCCGCAAGTCGAGGTGCCGAACGGCGCCTCGGTGCCGGCGTACTACGCACTGCTGGCCTCGCGTTACCTGATGGAAACCGGCCTGCCGCGCGACGCCCTGGCGGATTTCGCGGTGCTGATGCGCAAGCATGCGGCCACGCATCTCGATGCGCATCTGCGCGAACCGCTGACCGCGGCCGCCGCCTGCGCCGCCAAGCCGGTGGCGACGCCGCTGCTGCTGTCGGACTGCTGCCCGATCTCCGATGGCGCGGTGGCGCTGGTGGTGTCGGCGGAGCCGGGATCCGGTCGGCAGGTGCGGATTGCCGGCGCGGGGCAGGCGCACCGCCATCAGCATCTGTGCGCGATCGACAGCGTGATGACGACCGGCGCCGGCGACGCGGCCACGCGTGCGCTCGCGGAGGCCGGCATCGGTGTCGACCGGCTCGACTATCTGGCGATCTACGACTCGTTCACCATCACGCTGCTGATGCTGCTCGAAGAAATCGGCGTGGCGCCGCGCGGTGGTGCGCATGCGCGGCTGCTGGCCGGGGACTTCGATATCGATGGCGCGCTGCCGCTCAATACCCATGGCGGCCTGCTGGCGTTCGGCCACTCAGGCGTCGCGGGCGGGCTGATGCATCTGGCCGAGGCGACGCGGCAACTCGCTGGGCGTGCCGGGCACCGCCAGATCGGTCCGCGTCGCCGCGCGCTGTTCCATGCCGATGGCGGCGTGCTGTCTTCCCATGTCAGCCTGGTGCTGGAGGCCCTGTAATGCCGAGCTCAGCCAATTCCGCCGATGACGTCCTGCGCCAGGGGCGTCATCCCTATGCCGACGGTCTGGAAGCGGGCCGCGTTCGCTATCAGTCCTGCGGCGACTGTGGCACGGCGCAATCGCTGGAGCGCCACGCCTGCCAGCGCTGCGGCAGTGTCCGGCTCGCGTGGCGCGACGCCGCCGGAAGTGCCACCGTCTACGCGGTGACCGAGGTCGCGCGGGCGCCGGACGACACCTTCCGCGCACTGGTTCCCTACACGCTGGTGCTGGCCACGCTCGACGAAGGGCCGCGCGTGATGGGCCATGCCGAGCCGGGCGTGGCGATCGGCGACCGCGTGCGCGCCGGGTTCTTCCGGCATGGGGAACGGACGCTGTTGCGATTTCTGCGGGAGCAGCGGCGGGAATAGCGGCAAGAGCAGCGCAGAGCAGCGGCGGAAATGCGGCGCTGCGGCTTGCCTGCAAGAAGGCGCTGCCCAAGCACGACAACAACCAGATGGAGACACCTATGCAGCCGAATCAACAGCATCGGCGGGCCGCGCTCGCCCGTCCGTTTTCCTCTACCAGGCGGCCGGTCCTGCGCGCGCTGCTGCCGATGCTCGCGCTGGGCACGCTGTGCGCCGTGTTGCCGCGGCCCGGCCATGCGGAAACCTGGCCGGCAAAGCCGATCCGGATGGTCGTGCCCTATCCGCCCGGCGGTCCCACCGACATCGTCGCGCGCGTGGTGGGGCAGAAGCTTGGCGAGCGGCTCGGGCAACCGGTGGTCGTCGAAAATCGGCCGGGTGCCGGCGGCAATATCGGCGCGGAGGCCGTCGCCAAGGCAGCGCCGGACGGCTATACCGTGCTGGTCGCCACCACCGCGCATGCAATCAACATGACGCTGTTTCGCAAGCCTGGCTACGACACGCGTCGCGACTTCGCGCCGGTCAGCCTGCTGACGCGCGGTCCCCTGGTGCTGGTCACCGCGCCGTCGACGCCGGCGCGCAATGTCGCCGAATTGAGCGCGCTTGCCAAGGCCAAGCCCGGTCAGGTGACCTTTGCCAGTTCCGGCAATGGCCAATCGACCCATCTGTCGGCGGAGCTGTTCAACGCGATGGCCGGCGTGCGCATGACCCACGTGCCGTACAAGGGCAGCGCGCCAGCGCTGACCGATGTGATCGGCGGCCAGGCCACGGTGATGTTCGACACGATGCTGTCGGCAATGCCGTTCGTGCGCGACGGCAAGCTCAAGGCGCTGGCCGTGACGAGCGGCAAACGCTCGCCCGCGGCGCCCGATGTGCCGACGATTGCCGAGTCCGGCCTGGCCGGCTACGAGGCCACCGCGTGGAACGCGCTGCTGGCGCCGGCCGGCACGCCGGCCCCGGTGATCGAAGCGCTCGGCAAGGCGCTGCGGACCGTACTCGACGATGCCGAGGTCCGCTCGCGTTTCGCCACGCAGGGCTTCGGCGCGGAATGGACGTCGCCCGACGCCACGGGCCGTTTCCTCGGCGCCGAGATCGACAAATGGGCAGGCGTAGTGAAGACCTCCGGCGCCACCATCGACTGACCGCTCGCATTACGCAACCGACCAATATTCAGGACAAGGACAAAGGACAACGACATGCCGGCTTCTCTCCCCCGCGGCCTGCAGGCCCTGCTGACGCCGCGCTCGATCGCGGTGATCGGTGCCTCGGACCATATCCACAAGATCGGCGGCCGGCCGATCCACTACATGCAGCAGCACGGCTACCGCGGCACGCTGTATCCGATCAATCCGCAGCGCGACACGATCCAGGGCCTGCGCAGCTACGCCTCGCTGGACGCGCTGCCCGAAGCGCCGGAACTGGCCATCGTCGTGGTGGCCGGCGAGGCCGCGGTGCAGGCTGTCAGCGACTGCGCGCGGCTCGGCGTGGCGGCAGCCATCGTGATCGCCTCGGGCTTCGGCGAAGCGGGCGAGGAAGGCCGGCGCCAGCAACAGAAGATGGTCGATATCGCGCGCGCGGGAGGTCTGCGCATGGTCGGACCGAACAGCCAGGGCCTGGCCAACTTCGGCAGCGGCGCGATCGCCAGCTTCTCGACGATGTTCATCGAAGTACCGCCGCAGGATGGCCCGGTCGCGGTGATCAGCCAGAGCGGCGGCATGGGCGCGATGGTCTACGGCCTGCTGCGGCACCAGGGCATCGGCGTGCGCCATATGCATGCGACCGGCAATCAGGCGGACGTCACCGTCAGCGACCTGGCACTGGCCGTCGCACACGATGATGACGTGCGGCTGATGCTGCTGTATCTGGAGACGCTGAACGATCCGGCCACGCTGGCGCAGGCCGCCGCGGTGGCCCGTGCACGCGGTGTGCCGATCGTCGCGGTCAAGGCCGGGCGCACCAGCGCGGGCCAGCGCGCGGCCGCCTCGCACACCGGGGCGATCGCCAACGAGGACCGCGCCGTCGATGCCTTCCTCGCCCATCACGGCATCTGGCGCGTCGACGACGCCCATGCCCTGGCGCGCTGCGCGCCGCTGTATCTGCGCGATTGGCGCCCGCAGGGCCGTGGCCTGGTGGTGGTCAGCAATTCCGGCGCCAGTTGCGTGATGGCGGCCGATGCCGCCGAATCGTGCGGACTGTCGATGGCCCCGCTGGCGGCGCAGACCCAGTCCGCGCTGGCAGAGCGCCTGCCCGGCTTCGCCGCCACCGCCAATCCGGTCGACGTGACCGCCGCCCTGCTGACCAACAGCGCGCTGTTCGGCGATGTGTTGCCGGTGATCGCCGGCGACGCGGCGGCCGATATGGTGCTGCTCGATATTCCGGTGGCCGGCATGGGCTACGACATCGAACGCTTTGCCACCGATGCCGCGGCCTTTGCCGATACCAGCGGCAAGCCGATCGTGGTGGCGGCCTGGCAGCAGAGCGTGGCCGCCCCGTTCCGGCAGCGCGGCGTACCGGTCTATGCCAATGCCGGCGAGGCGCTGCCGGCGCTGAGCCAGTGGCGCAGGCACCGGTTGCGGCTGGCGGAGCTGGTCGCGCGTCCGCCGGCACCGCCGGCGGCGGCCGCGCTCGATGTCTCGTCGCCGTCGGCCACGCTGAGCGAAGCGGCCAGCCTTGCGAGGCTGGCGCAGGCCGGCGTTCCCGTCGTCGCACATCGCCTGTGCCGCAGCGCCGAAGAGGCGGTGGCGGCCTGGCGTGCGCTCGGCGGGCCGGTCGCGGTCAAGGCCTGCGCCGCCGCGGTGCCGCACAAGAGCGAACACGGGCTGGTGGCACTCGGCTGCAATGACGCCGCTTCGATCGTCGCGGCATTCGATCGCCAGATGGCCACGCTGGCCGGCATGGGCGTCGAGGCCGAGGGCGTCATCGTCGCGGCGATGGTGCGCGGCCAGCGCGAATGCATGATCGGCGCGCACTGGGACCCTGTGTTCGGCGCCGTGCTGGTGGTCGGCGACGGCGGCAAGTATGTCGAGGTGCTGCGCGACACCGCGGTACTGCTGGCCACCTGCGAGGAAGACGATGTCGCCCGCGCGCTGCGGACGCTGCGCATCGCCCCGCTGCTGGCCGGCGTGCGGGGCGAAGCGGCCGTGGACCTGCCCGGCCTGTGCCGCACCGCGGTGGCGGTCGGCAGGATGGTCCACGCCGCCGCCGGCGCGATCCGTTCGGTCGACCTGAACCCGGTGATGGCAAGCCCCGACGGCGTGGTGGTGGTCGATGCGTTGATGGAGGTGGCGGGCTGAATGGAGGGGACGGGATTCTCGAGCGAATCCCGTCGCACAAATAAATTTCTTGCTATTCAATCGCGCACGATCTATATTCCGTTCCATGAACGCCGCATCGAACGCCCGAATCGACCCTGCCACCGCGCTGTTGCTGGACCGGCAGTTCTGCTTCTCGGTCTATTCGGCCTCGCTGGCGCTGAACAAGCTGTACCGCAAGCTGCTGCGCCCGCTGGGCCTGACCTATCCGCAATACCTGGTGATGATGGTGCTGTGGGAACAGGACGGGCTGACGGTGTCGGAGATCGGGGCCCGGTTGAATCTGGACTCGGCCACGCTGACGCCGTTGCTCAAGCGCCTCGATACGCAGGAACTGGTGTCGCGGGCCCGTGCGGCGGCGGACGAGCGGCAGGTCATCGTCAGCCTGACCAAGGCCGGCCGCGCGCTGAAGACGCTGGCCGGCAAGGTGCCGGAGTCGGTGTTGTGCGCGTCGGCGTGCAGCGTCGAGGAACTGACCAGCCTGAAGCGCAAGCTCGATAGCGTGACGGCGAAGATTGCCCAGAACGCGGCCGACTGAGCCGCAAGGGCGACGACGCCGTCTTGCCTTGGCGGATTTATATCGCGCACTATGTAATAGCGCACTATATTGAAGTGGAACCCCGAAGTACAACCCTGAAGGAGCCAACCATGTCGATCGAAAAAGTCCTGTACCGCGCCCAAGCCCAAGCCACCGGTGGCCGTGACGGCCGTGCCGTCTCGTCCGATGGTGCGCTCGAGGTCAAGCTGAGCACGCCGCGCGAACTGGGCGGCGCTGGCGGTCCCGGCACCAACCCCGAGCAACTGTTCGCCGCCGGCTACTCGGCCTGTTTCCTCGGCGCCCTGAAGTTCGTCGCCGGCCGCGAGAAGATCGCGCTGCCCGCGGACACCACGATCACCGGCAACGTCGGCATCGGCCAGATTCCCACCGGCTTCGGCATCGAGGTCGAGTTGCAGATCTCGATTCCCGGCGTCGCGCGCGACACCGCACAGGCGCTGGTGGACAAGGCTCACGTCGTCTGCCCGTATTCGAACGCCACGCGCGGCAACATCGACGTGCGGCTGACGCTGGTCTGATCTACACCCGCAGCTGCATCCAGCCGGCACAAGGCCGCGGCGGGCGCTCACGCGCCGCCGCGGCCTTGTGCGATCAGCTCGCGCAGTTCCGGATGGCGCGGCTCGAGCACGTCGAACAGACCCAGCGCGTTCAGCGCCGGGATCAGCGCGATCAGGTCTTCTTTCGCCGCGGCACGGCTCTTGTCGGACTGCGCCGGATCGGACAGCACGCGCCAGCTCGCGAGGAACGCGCCGACACTGCCCTTGCGTACGGTGATGCCGTTGGCCTGCACGGTATCGATATGGTCCGGCAGCATGGTTTCCGGCTTCATGCGCGGCCTCGGCTGTTGCGCACAAACGATCGGGATGGCGTGGCAGATGACATCGAATGGCTCCGTGGTATTGGCGATACAGCCAGTCTAGAGCCGCTCCATCTTGCCCGCTAACGCTAGAATGCCAGGCGATATTCCAATCGGGCCACCATTCGATCGATCGTGTCGCTGAAGCAAATCCGCCGGCTGTCGCATGCCGGCATCCGCGAGCGCCGTCGGCATCGGCATGAACTAGGACAGTTGTTCACGATCCAGTCCGGCGTGGTCGCCATCGAGGTCGAGGGCGGCCGCTGGGTCATGCCGACCGGCTGCATCGCATGGATCCCACCGGGAATGATGCATGGCGCGAGCGTGCAGGCGGGCATGACCGGCACCGGCCTGTATTTTGACGGCGCGTGGAGCCGTGCCGCGATGCCGGACACGGTCAAGGTGGCAAGGCTGTCGCCGCTGCTGGACGCGCTGCTGGCGGCGCTGACCGGCGATGCGGCGCCTACCGGCACCGCCCTCGAGCACTACCTGGCCGTGTTCGCCGATGCGTTCGCGCGCGAGCCGGCGCAGACGCTGTTCCTGCCGATGCCGCGCGAGCCTCGCCTCGCGCGGATGGCGGCGCGAATGGTAGCCGCACCGGACGACAACACCGATCTCGATGGCTGGGCCGCACGCATCGGCATGAGCCGCCGCACGCTGACGCGGCGCTTCCAGGCCGAGACCGGCTGGACCATCGTCCAGTGGCGGCAGCAGATGCGGCTGCTGGCGGCGATGGAGCGCCTGGCCGCCGGCCACAGCGTCACGACGATTGCGATCGATCTTGGCTATGCCAGCGTCAGCAGCTTTATCGCGATGTTCCGCCGCTACCTCGGCACGACGCCGCGAGCGTATATGCCCGCGGACGGTGCCGCGCGCTCACGGCCGCTGCGCTAGCCCGCACTTGCGGCCGCCACTGCGGTTGCAATTGCGGTCGCACCTGCGCTGCCGGCGCCCCGCCGCGCGTGGCGCCCCGGAATTGCGCCTGCCGGCCAGCACCAGGCTCAGCACGGCCACCACCACACAGCCGATGCCGACCAGTTGGCTGAAGCCGACCGGCTCGCCCAGCAGCAGAAACGCCATCGCGACGGCCGATATCGGCGCCAGCGCGGTGAACAGCGACGCCTCGGTGCCGCTGGTGCGCGCCGAGCCCGCATACCAGAGCACGAAGCCCGCCACGGTCGGCACCAGCGCGTAGTACAGCACGGCCGTCAGCGCGCCGCTTGGCAGCCCATGCCGCCATGGCGCCTCGAACAGCAGTGCCGGAACGATCGACGCCGCGAGGCCGATCGCCGTCATCACGGTCGACAGGGCCAGCGGTTGCAGCGGTTGGCGCAGCCGCTTGTTCAGCAGAATGAACAGGCTCTCGCAGACCACCGCGCCCATCACCAACGCGTTGCCAAGCCACGTTCCCCGACCGCCATCGGCACCCTCTCCCGGCACCGCCACCGCGACCACGCCCGCGGTCGCCAGTCCAATGGCCAGCAGCAAGGCCACGCCAGGGCGCTCCTTCAGCACGACGATCGAGACCAGCGCCGATACCACCGGCAGCGTGCCGATGATCACGCCGGCGTCAGCGGCGGATGTCATCCGCAGGCCCGAGATCAGCAAGGTGGTATAGCCGACGCTGCCCGCCACCGCCTGCAGGACCAGCAGCAACCGGTCGCCACGGCCGATGGCCGGCAGGCGCGTCCCGGTCAGCTTCATCAGCAGCAGAAAGCCGGGCAATGCGATGGCAAACCGCAGCGCCGTCGCGGTAAACGGCGGCAGCCCCGCGGCGATGACCTTGCTGGCAATGACGGTACTGCCGACCAGGATCATGGCCAGCGCCAGATAGAAATAACCTTCGGTCTTGTCGGACATGGCCGCCTCCGCATCGTTGGATGCCTAAGGCTAGGCCGCGGCATGGCAGGCGTCTTGAACGAAATTGCAGCGGCGGGGAGGCCGTCTTCAGGCGGTGCCCGTCAGCGCAACGACCGCCCGGTGGCGATGGCGGCATAGGCGCTGGGCGACAGGCCGTATTTCCGCACGAAGATGCGCGTCATATGGCTCTGATCGGCAAACCCGCTGCCGATCGCCGCCTCGGCCAGCGGCCGGCCGCACGCGATCAGGCGGCGCGCGAGATCGATCCGCCGCTGTACCAGATAGGCATGCGGCGTCAGCCCGGTGGCACGGTTAAAGGCGCGCAGCACCTGGAAGCGGCTCAGGCCGCTGGCCTTGGCGAGATCGTCCAGCGACACGGGAACCGAAGGATCGTCGTCGATACGCGCCAACGCATGGGCGATCGCCGCGGGCGTGCCCTCGCACTCCCGCAAGCCGTGCCGGCAATCCATCGTCCGCGCCAGCAGCAGCATCAGCAGGCTGTCGCGACGCAAGGCAGCATCCGCTGCATTGCCGCTTGTCATCGCATCGAACAATTGCAGGAAGACGGCGGCCGAGGTCCGATCGCTGAGCACTGGAAGCCGGAATTCCCCAAGCCGCGCGGCCCCTTCGCTCACATCGTGACAGACCGGGGCAACGACCTCGGGGTCGAAATACAGGATGCGCCAGGAACGCCCGGCCTCGTCCAGCGGCATGCCGTCGTGCACCTCGCCGGGATTGACCGTAATGATGTCCCCAGCCACCGCCTGAACCTCGCCTCGCCCGCTGGCCGAGCGCTGCGCGCCACGTTCGACCACGCCAATGCCGAACTGTTCGTGCGTATGGCGGGCGAAGCGGTGCCGCGAGCTGGCCTGGACGGCGAGCACGCCGGGCAACGCACAAGGGAGGGGCTGGAACTGGCCGGCAGGCATGGCGAAAGAACGATCAATACTCCGGCGTGCGGAGCGACAGCCAGGCCTTCATCAATTGCACTTGCTGCTCGAGCCAGGAACGCGGGATCCTTTCTGAACCCCATTCATGGCTTCGACTCGCATACTCGCCGATGTACCAGACATGTCGCACCACCACAAAGGCCATGATCGCGTCGAAATCGACCTTGGAGACTGGACAAACCGAGCGGTATCCACGCATGTAGGACTTCCAGTTCTCCTCGAGCCGCGGCTTGTCGGCGCTCATCCGTTGCAGGATGGACCACAGGTAAACTGCCAGGTCGTACGCCAGGAAACCGGGTCCCGCGTCGTCGAAATCGAAGAATGCTGCCTCTGGCACGCCATGAACGCGCTCCATGATGACGTTGTTGCCTCCGTGACAGTCGCCGTGGCAATGGACCTTGGACAGGCGCCTCAAGTCGCCCAACTTGTCGACCGCGGCAATCGCAATGTGCGAGAAATGACCGCGCAATTCATGGTCCATCGTCGGCGCTTCCAATATGGCTTTCAGCGGCAGGTCCAACAAATGTGGCAGTTCCAGGTCGTACAGGCTTGCCGGCCCGCGATAGCCGCGGCCCGAGACATGAAGGATTGCCAGCCCTCTGCCAAGCAATTCGGCGTTGGCGGCATCCTGAGATGGGGCAATGCCTTGAAGATAGTCGAATGCGACCAGATGACGAACGCCCTCCGTTGCCGGGACGGCCACCGACATCTGCCCTTCCACCGTCTGCCAAGGCACGCATACCAACGCCCCGGCGCCCGCAAGATGTAACAGCAAGGCGGTTTCATATCCGATATTGGGCTCGCCGCGCGCTCGCCGGCTGCTCAGCCGAGCCACTCCATGCCGACCATCGTGAAGCCTGACCTCGTACACATCATTGAAGCCACGGCGCAAGAGACTGCATGCGGCGGTAGCGCCGCCATAAGCCCTCTCGACGATCCGGGCGATTTCCTCGGCAGCGACTGTCGAGTAAACGGCGCGCACCAGCATTTCGATCGCTCTCCCACTTTAGCCAATGACAAGGAGTGTGCATGGCGTGATTTGCTGCGATGCGTGATAAGGATCAGGTCGGCGATCGCACGCCTGCGTCTCGGTGATCGAATGCGCGGTGGCAGAATCGATCTGCTTCGACAGACGCACTTCCATGATCGGAAAGCCCACCTGCCAATGGTCGGCACCAATCGTACACGACAGCCGCTGTGTTCGGCCTTGGATGGTTCGGGTCCGCTTCATGAAGGGGACTGGCTCACTCCCCGCCGGCCTGACCGAGCAGCAAGCGGATTGGACGTTCCGGGTAGTTGCCGGTCGATGAGGATGCCGACTGCGCGCTCGCCAGCGGCGTGGCGACGGTCAGCGCCAGGCAGGCGCAAAGCCGGCGCAAGGAAGAAGACAGGTCATGGGGCGCAGCCGTCTGTGGTGGGGGTCGGACAGGACGAAGCCAGTCCAGGACGGCTTGCCCTCCCCCTGCGGCATGGCTGCCTTGAACGCAGGTTAAGGGTCGCAGGCCCGATGCGAGCCATCGTGTCGCGCCCGAACGGAGACGACGATGACGATCGAACTGGATCACCTGATGGTGCCCGCGCGCGACAAGTTCGCGGCGGCGAAACAAGTGGCGGAGCTGCTGGGCGTGCCGTGGTCGGAAACCGGCATCGGGCCCTTCTGCCCGGTCTACCTGAACGACGGCCTGACGCTCGATTTCGATCAATGGGAAGAGCCGTTCCCGCGCATCCACTATTGCTTCCGGGTCGGCGAAGAGGAATTCGACCGCATCCTTGAGCGCATTCAGGCGGCCGGCATTGCCTACCGAAGCAAAGTCCATGGCCCGGTCGATCATGCGGTCGATACCTGGCAAGGCGGGCGCCTTGTCTACTGGAACGAGCCCGACGGGCATCAATGGGAAATGCTGACCGTCAGCTACGCGCGCCAGCCCTGGAGCCAGTCCTCGATATTTCAGCCCAGCGTCTCGATCAGAAAATCGACGAAGGCGCGCACCTTCGCATTGAGATACCGCCGCGACGGATAGACCGCATAGACATGCGTCTCGACGGTGGTCCATTCGTCCAATACGGTGACCAACCGCCCCTGCTCGATGTCGTCGCGGACATAGATCCACGGAATCAGGCTGATGCCGAAGCCCGCCCGCAGCGCCTCGCGCACCGCGAGACTCGACGTGACCTTGTAGCGGCCATCGATCGGCACGTCGACCTGGACATCGCCCTGCGCGCTGCTCCTTCGAAAGCTCCATAGCCTGGCGTGGCCCGACAAGCTGAACTGCACGCATTCGTGCTGACGCAAGGCCTCGGGGGAATCCGGTACGCCATGCCGCGAAAAGTACGCCGGCGCGCCGCACAGCACGTGTGTCATCGACATCAGCTTGCGCGCGACCAGGCTGGAATCCTCCAGCTTGTCGCTGCCGCGAATGGCGACGTCGAAGCCCTCCTTGACCAGATCGACGCGGCGATCGTCCAGGCGCAGGTCCAGGGACAACTGCGGATAGCGGCACAGGAACTGCGGGATCGCATCGGCCAGTTGCGTCAGCGTCAGCGACATCGGCGCGCTGACGCGCAGCGTGCCGGTCGGCTCGCCCTGCATCGGACCGAGCGCGCGGTCGGCCTCGTCGAGTTCGTCGAGAATCCGCGCAATCTGCGTGTAGTACTGCTGGCCGGCCTCGGTCAGGCTCAGCCGCCGCGTCGTCCGATGGAGCAACCGCGTCGACAGATGCGCTTCCAGCTCGCCAATGTTCTTGCTGACCGCCGCCGGCGACAGGCAAAGCCGCCGTGCCGCCGCGGCAAAGCTGTTGCGCTCGACGACTTCCCGAAATACGCGCAGCGCCGTCAGATGGTCCACCGTCGACTCGCCTCGATTATTCACCAGTAGTAAAGATTGTGGTGAGCATATCGCATATTTCAACGCGCGAGGAGCGCAATTAATCTTGCACCGTGAATAAACGGCATCCAGATGACTGCCCAAAACACCGTCTGAACGGCCATTGCGCCGAGCGCGGCACCACGACATCCAACGAACTTTCGGAACCAGAACGACCATGAGCCATCCCGTGATCGATGCCATCGAGCAACGCATCTCCGCCAATTTCTTCGATGCCGCCCGTCCCCTGTCCGACGCGCAGATCGAAGCGCTGACCGCGCTGGCAACGCGTGCCCCCACCGCCTACAACCTGCAGAACTGGCGCTTCATCGCGGTGCGGACCGCCGAAGCCAAGGCACGGCTGCGCGCGGTGGCATGGAACCAGCCCAAGGTCACCGACGCGGCGGTCGTCTTTATCGTCTGCGGCGTGCTGGCCGATCCGGCCGCGCTGGCGCAGCGCCTGCAGCCTTCGGTGGAAGCTGGCTTGATGCCCGCCGGCATGGTGCAGACCTGGGTCGACGCGGCGCGTGGCCAATATCTGGAGCGGCCGCAGAGCCGGCGCGACGAAGCGATTCGCAGCGCATCGCTGGGCGCCGCGACGTTGATGCTGGGCGCCCAAGGCATGGGCCTGGCGACCGGGCCGATGACCGGCTTCGATCCCGAGGGCGTGGCCCGCGAATTTGCGCTGCGGCCCGACGAAGTGCCGGTCATTCTGGTCGCGGTCGGCCACGCGGCGCCGGGCAACTGGCCGCAAAAGCCGCGCCGGCCGCTGGCCGAAGTGCTGGATTTCGCCTGAGGCGCCCACCATGAACCGCACCACCGACCTGCTGCTGACGGGCCTGGCCCCGGCGATCTGGGGCAGCACCTATGTCGTCACGACCGGACTGCTGCCCGACGGCTATCCGCTGACGGTAGCCATGCTGCGCGCCCTTCCCGCCGGCCTGCTGCTGTTGCTGTGGGTCCGCCGATTGCCGCAGCGCGGCTGGTGGCTGCGCGTATTGGTGCTCGGCGCACTGAATTTCTCGGTGTTCTGGGCGATGTTGTTCGTCAGCGCCTATCGCTTGCCGGGCGGCGTGGCCGCGACGCTGGGCGCCGTGCAACCGCTGATCGTGATCCTGTTCTCCCGGCTGCTGCTCGGCAGCGCGATCCGGCCCGTTGCCGTGATCGCCGCGATCGGCGGCATGGTGGGCGTGGCACTGCTGGTGCTGACGCCGAAGGCCGCGCTCGACGCCACCGGCGTGGCCGCCGGCCTGCTGGGCGCCGCGTCGATGGCGCTCGGCACCGTGTTGACGCGCCGTTGGCAGCCGCCCGTTTCCGCGCTGACCTTCACCGCATGGCAGCTGGTGGCCGGCGGCATCCTGCTGCTGCCCGTGGCGCTGTGGGTGGAACCGCCGCTCGGCCAGCTGACGCAGGCCAATGTGGCCGGCTTTCTCTATCTGGGATTGATCGGCGCCGCGCTGACCTATGTGCTCTGGTTTCGCGGCATCGCGCGGCTGGAGCCGTCGGTGGTGGCGCCGCTGGGATTTCTCAGCCCGCTGAGCGCGGTGCTGCTGGGATGGGTCTTGCTGGATCAGTGGCTCAGCGCGCCGCAATTGGCGGGCATGGTGCTGGTGCTCGCCAGCATGTGGTTGAGCCAACGCGCGGCGGCGGTCCGGACGGTGGCGCCGCCGCTGCGGCAGTCGCCCTAGCCCCGCCCGCAGCGGCCGAACCGCCGGGATCCGGCTGGATGGGCCGCGTGCCTGGCGCCGTTATGACGGGTCCTTGGTACGGGTGCGCGACACCGCGCCCATGATGCCAAGACCCAGCACGATCACACAGGCGATCGCCACGTAGGTCTCCGGCACGCCGGCCGTGATCAGGCCCCACGCAATGCCGCCGACGAGGATCAACAGTCCAATCAGGAATAGTGCAAACGACATAACCCAGCTCCTGGCAATTGCCGCGCGTTGCCGTGATCGGCTGCGGCTTAAGTGCAATGTAGGGGCCATGCCGCACAGCAGGGATCGGTCGGCAACGGAGACTCGCGTAGGCCGGTTCCTACGCGCGCGGTGGATGTCGCGGCACCTGTTATTTGCCGGCATTCGCCTATGATCGTCGCATATCGATCATTCGTCGCCCAGCGAGGCCATCGCCACGACGCAAGGCGAATCGGCCCCTCGCCGGCGCAATCCGATGACTATTCGAATCGGCATCTCGGGATGGCGTTACGAGGGCTGGCGTGGCGTCTTCTATCCGAAGGGACTGGCCCAGGCGCGCGAACTCGAATTCGCTGCGCGCGCCGTCGACACGATCGAGATCAACGGCTCGCACTATTCGTTGCAGACCATCGGCAGCTATCGCGCCTGGTACGAGGCCACGCCCCCGGGCTTCGTCTTCGCCGTCAAGGGGCCGCGCTATCTGACCCATATGCTGCGCTTCCGCGACGAAAAGGCGCTGCCCGCACTGGCCAACTTCTTTGCCTCCGGCGTGCTGGCATTGCAGGAAAAGCTGGGCCCCTTCCTGTGGCAATTTCCGCCGAATTTCAGCTTCAAGGCCGAACGGCTGGAGCGCTTTCTGGCAATGTTGCCTCGCACCACCGACGAAGCGAGGAAGCTCGCCGGCCAGCACGATGGCCGCGTCAAGCAGCCCTGGTTCGAGCCGACGCGCAAACGACGGCTGCGGCATGCCATCGAGATCCGCCACGCCAGCTTCTGCACGCCGGAATTTCCCGCGCTGCTGCGCAAGCATCGCGTCGCGCTGGTGGTTTCCGACGCAGTGGCCGACTGGCCCTACGTCGAGGACGTGACCGCCGATTTCGTCTATCTGCGGCTGCACGGCACGGAGACCCTGTATGGCGGCGCCTATTCGGACCGCGCGCTCGATCGCTGGGCCGATCGCTTGCGCGCATGGGACGGCGGTGGCGAACCCGACGACGCGAAGCGCATCTCGCCGATCAAGGCACGCAAGGCGGGGCGGCGCGACGTGTACTGCTATTTCGGTATAAGCCGTCGAACAACAATTTACCGTTTAAAGTCAACGACTTACCGGCAAAATGGCCCGCGAAAGACAGGTGCAAAAACGGCCAGATACGTCCTAATAGAATCAGATACTTACGCGACGTTTTGAACAGCGGTCAATCCACCCCAGGCTCCCGGCTGAAGTGCTCGCACGTCACGAGCCCCGGGCACAGCTCCTCGATCGGGCACTCGTATTTCAGGTACCAGGCGCGGTAAGCGTACTCGGTGTAGATGCGCGGCTTCGAGCACCGGTAGCACGGGCCGTCGGGGATCCGGTCGTAGACGGGCTGCTCAGGGGAATTGGAAGTCGTGGTTGTACGGCATGACTGCACTGTACAAAAATACAGTGCGCTTGGCTTCTACCTATGGAGTGCGTCGCTCCGGCTCAGCGCGTCGTAAGCGCGTTCACAGGCTTGCCCGGCGATCCGGGCGGCGTCAGCATATTCAGCCAGGATTCCCGCTCGGCGGTCAGCGCGGCTGAGCACGTCGGCAAGCACTCCGAGGGTATCGCCGGCTGCCTCGCCTCCGCTGGCACCGGCGGGATGGCGGGCGGGCCGGCCGGCAGCGACGAGCTCGGCGACACGCTGGCGCAGCTGGCCAGCAACAGCATCAGCGGCGCGAGCATCAGCGCGCGCCTTGTCGGCTTCCTGTTTCGCAGCATTGGCAATCTCCGATTGAGCCGCGATGCGGCGTTGTTCTTCGGCGCGAGCCCGGTCAGCGGCCTTGACCTGATCGACCGCGGCCGCGCGCCGAATCTCGGCTATCTCAGCATCCTTGCCGCGCGAGGTGAATTCGGACCCTGCCAGGAAGGCCAGCGCGAGCGCCGCAACGGCGGCGATGATCCTCACCCAAGGCATAGCGCCCTCTCCTGCGCCCGGCGGTTCACCAGACCGGGCAATTTCACGCCCTTGGCGTAGACCCAGCGCGGCAGCTCGTTGCAGGCGCCCACGTAGTCGCCGGCGTTGAGCTTGCGCACCAGCGTCGAGCCGCAGAACTTGCCCCGCCCGACGTTGTAGGCGAACGACACCAGCGCGGTCCGCTGTCCTTCGCTGAGCGGCACGCGAACGCACGAGTTCACGCCGGCATTCGCCTCCAGCAGGTCCTTCGCCAGCAGATCGTCGCACTGCTCGCGCGTGTACACCTGGCCGAGCCGGACGCCCTTGGTCGCCCCGAAGCAAGCCGTTGGGATGCCGACAGGATCGAGGTAAGCCGTCTGGCGTAGACCCTCGAATGCAGCCACCAGCGGGACGGCGGCAGCAATGCCGGCCGCAATCAGCCGCGTGCGAAGGTCAGAGTTCATGACTGCCTCCAAGCGCTCGCATGCGCGCCGCGTGTTCCTCCACCTCTCGCCTGTCTTTGCGCCGGATGTACCAGGCGTTGAAGCCGAACGTGAGAAGCGCCGTGACGATACCGACGATGATTCCGATATCGGTCAGCGTCAGAGACGCGCCGATCGAGACGACCGATCCGGCGTAGCCGGTGGCTTCAACGGGAGTAGGCAGCCGCATGTAGACCCCGAAAAAAGAAAAGCCCGCTCTGCGGCGGGCTGGTGAATGAATATCTTGACGACGTACCCTTTGGGTACTATGATTCATGGCACTGAGCTGCGCACCCCGTGCGGTTCGACACTCCGAAAGGAAAGCCGAAAATGAAAGTCCTCTTTCGCGCGTTTGCTCGCGCTCTTGGATCCATCAATGCCCTACACACCTCCGTCACCGGCGGATCTCGAAGCCCTCAAGGACGAGCTCGGCTTCAGCAGCGGCAAGATGGCCGATCTGTTCGGCCTTGCCAACGGTCGACAATGGCGCCGGTACCTGTCGGAAGACCCCAACAATCGGCGCGACATGGGCATGCACATGCTTTTCTTCGCCATGGCTCGCCTCGAGCTCGCGCCGGAGGACGTCGATCGCGTGCTCGATCGGATGCGCTCAGCCGGCGCTACCATCGATCTGCCGCCGCTCTCGGACTTGGATCAGCCGTCTTCCTGATCGCTGGAACCGCAACCGCGCAAACCGGCATCCTCGACCGATTCCACATCGAGCCTGGAATCGGCGTGACGTCCTTCACCCCCCTGGGCGAAGGCATGTACTTCCAGAGCGGGATGCGGCACAACCTGAATCTGCGCTTCCCGGCCGCGCGCCTCACTGGCTCGTTCGACGCGATCCCGCATCAGCCGCGCTCATGGCTGCCCGGCGTGGCGACGAATCTCAGCTACATGCACTTCGGGCGCGCGGCCATGTGGTCAGACGCCGCGCCGGACGAAGCCGATTACCCGGATGGCATCGGCGGCTACAACCCGCACACCAAGCAGTGCAACGGCGAGTGCGGACCAATCCGGCACTTCAATTCGTCGGGCTCCCTTCATGCCGTTGCCCTGACGCTGGAGCCCTACTACACCTACAACGGCTGGCGATTCGGCATCGAGGCCGGCCCGGCGCTGTACCGCGGCACCTGGAAGGCCCACATGACCGTGGTGTCCGACACCAGCCCTTGGGGACCGAAGGGGTCAGTCGAGACCCTAAGCCACAGCCCGAAGTGGGATTGGACTTGGGTCGCCGGCGCGTCCGTGGCCTATCGCAACGTCACGCTGCGATACACCTACATCCACACGCCGCCGCGCGACATGACTAACAAGAACATCCCGCTCGGCTACAAGGGCGCGCACATGGTGACGCTCGGGTACAGATTCTGATTTCGAATTCCGCCAAGGGCTTGTTGTATATTCGTCGTCGCGCGAATAGGAGACACATTCGTAGCAAGACCCCCCTTTATGGGGGGGTAGCCATGAAAAATAATCAGCAAAATTGGGGGTCCCGATATGCTCACGCGAAACGCGCCGGCGCCAGATCTCGATAATGCTGCGGACCTTGGTATTTCCGCAGAGGCTTACGATCTTTGGAAAGGTCGTGACGATCTCCGCGACGCTTTTCCTCTCAATTCACAACAAGAGGTCCTCAGGTATTTGGGGTGGTGGCTTTGGTCAATCAGCGAAGGCGAAACCGATCACCAGATCGACGGTGAATGGCTCACGCGTACGCTCAGCCGGCCTGCTCCTTGGGTCGAGCAAGCGGGACCATTCGCGATCACTCACGAGATGTACGCGCTATGGTGTTTCGTCGCGGACCTCAAAGCCCGTTATGACCTTACCACCAGCCACGGGAAGATCGGACTCCTAAGCTGGTATCTGTTCTTCTGGCGCCAACGCAGCAATCTGAGAATGCCAGATTGGGCAATTACGGCGCTGGCCTCTCTATCACCTGGAACCGAGGACGGCCGACCCGGCGCTACCACACTCCTAGCTCACGCCATATGGAAATGGGACTCGCGCCTTCGCGAAGCCTATTCGATCACCGACCCGGCAAGCGCAGATCCGCTTCGTTGTTGGGCAATCTGGCACTTGCCGAGCAATTTACGCGGCTATTTTTCCCGAGGGTTGGCGCACCTGTCAGCTGACCAGCTATTTGATCACTGGATCGAAGGTCATCAGCACGCGCCGGGCTATGTGAAATACTGCAGAACACATCGGACGCGGTTACTTGCAACGTACAGGCGGCTTGAGCCCCATCTTCGCAATGGACAAGAAGTCCTGGAAGTAGGCGGTCTTAGCTTTTTGGCCTTCGCTATCACAGTCAACTATCCGGAAACCGTCGTCACGGGGACAACCACTGACCTGCGGTATGAATTACCGCTTCCCGACGATCGTTTCGATGTGGTGATCTTCACCGAGGTTCTGGAGCACCTAAAAGACCGAGATTCGAGCGACTTAAGCGAGGTAGATCAATTGTAACCGCTAAATCCAGCACACCTTGTTGAGTCGAGCCGTTACCCAGTAACGTACGCAATACGGGACGTTACCGGGTAACCATGACGAAGGAGTGCAGGATGGCGCAGACGACAGCCCAGCGACAGG